>NZ_DASQZG010000032.1:0-11396 GCF_035638815.1 Polaromonas sp. | reverse complement strand
AAAACCTTCTGGACCTCATCATTCGGCATGCTGCGCGACAAGTTTGGTGTGGCGTGGATGGTCATGACCGAATCGGCCTAGTTCCCGAAGCACTGCTGATTCAGATCCGACGATTGGGCCAACCCGCCCGCCATAACCGGCTACCTGTAAACAGCCGGAACTCTCATAAACAACCCAAGGAAACTATTCATGATCGACGCGAAACCCCAACAGGAACACGCATGGCTACAGCAGATGCTGGGCGACTGGACGATGGAAGGCGAGTGCGACATGGGCCCCGGCCAGCCCGCCAGCCGCACCAGGGCCAAGGAACACGTGCGCGCAATGGGCGGCTTTTTTGTGGTGTGTGAAGGCGAGGGCGAGATGCCCGGCAGCGAAGACACCGGCTACATGCTGATGACACTGGGTTATGACATTGCCAACAAGAAGTTTGTTGGCAGCTGGGCCGGCTCCATGATGCCCGGCATGTTTTTTTATGAAGGCCAGCTTGACGCCGCGAAGAAGGTGCTGACCCTGGATACCGAAGGCCCGAGCTTCACCGGCGATGGAACGACAGCGCGCTACCAGGACGTGATCACGATCAAAAGCAAGGATGAGAGGACACTGCACTCTCAAACCCTGCAGCCGGACGGAAGCTGGAAGCGCTTTATGACGGCGACCTATCGGCGGGTGTAGATCCCCCTCCAACGTCTTTGGCTGTCATCCCGGACTCGATCCGGGATCCATGCCACAAGAGCCACAAGCCAAGCCTGCTGTAGGGCCAAGCAACTTTCCCGCGATCCAGTTAAAGTTGCGCACTTCGACGTGGCGGCGCTCTGCCTCCGCACAATCCCCGACCAACTGGACCATCGACTTGCCAGCCATTATTTCCATTCAACAGCTTAGTAAAACCTATGCCTCGGGGTTTCACGCCCTGCGCTCGGTCAGTCTGGACATCCAGAAGGGCGAAATCTTCGCGCTGCTGGGGCCCAACGGCGCGGGCAAGACAACGCTGATCAACATTGTGTGCGGCATTGTCACGCCCAGCTCGGGCAGCGTCACAGCAGATGGTCACGACATTGTGAAAGACTACCGCGCCGCCCGCGCCAAGATTGGCCTGGTACCTCAGGAACCGTCCACCGACGCGTTTGAAAGCGTGTGGTCTACCGTGAGCTTCAGCCGCGGTTTGTTTGGCAAGCCGGCCAATCCCGCGCACATCGAAAAAGTACTGCGCGATTTGTCCCTGTGGGACAAGAAGGACAGCAAGATCATGGCGCTGTCAGGCGGCATGAAACGCCGTGTGCTGATTGCCAAGGCGCTGGCACACGAGCCGCAAATCCTGTTTCTGGATGAACCGACGGCCGGCGTGGATGTTGAGCTGCGTCAGGGCATGTGGGAAATGGTGCGCACGTTGCGCAACAGCGGCGTCACCATCATCCTGACCACGCACTACATTGAAGAAGCCGAAGAAATGGCAGACCGCATCGGCGTCATCAGCAAGGGCGAACTGATTGTGGTGGAAGACAAGGACGTGCTGATGCGCAAGCTGGGCAAAAAACAACTGACGCTGCAATTGCGCGCACCGCTGACGAGTATTCCTGCCGTGCTGGCCGGGCTGCCTCTGGAGTTGGCGGAGGGCGGCCACACACTGGTCTACACCTTTGACACCCAGCAGGAAGAAACCGGCATCGCGGAGCTTCTCAAGCGTCTGGCGGAAGCAGGCATCGACTTCAAGGACCTGCACTCGAGCGAGAGCTCACTGGAAGAAATCTTTGTCAGCCTGGTGCATGCAGGCAAACCTGAAGGCAGCGCCGCGAATGCCGCCCCGAAGGAGGCCGCATGAACTGGAACGCCATCCGCGCTATTTACCGTTTTGAAATGGCGCGCACCTTTCGCACACTGACCCAGTCCATCGCTGCGCCGGTGTTATCGACTTCGCTGTATTTTGTGGTGTTTGGTGCAGCCATCGGCTCACGCATGGGTGATATTGATGGCATCAGCTACGGCGCCTTCATTATCCCCGGGCTGATCATGTTGTCGCTGCTGAACGAGAGCATTTCCAATGCGGCGTTTGGTATCTACATGCCCAAATGGTCAGGGACGATTTATGAGCTGCTGTCGGCCCCGGTGTCAACCATTGAAGTTGTCATGGGCTACGTGGGCGCAGCGGCCAGCAAGTCAGTCATGCTGGGCTTGTTGATTTTGGCGACAGCGCGCATTTTTGTTCCGTACGAGATCGCGCATCCGTTCTGGATGCTGTGCTTCCTGCTACTGACAGCTGTGACCTTCAGTCTGTTCGGCTTCATCATCGGGCTCTGGGCAGACAACTTCCAGAAGCTGCAAATCGTGCCTCTGATGGTGGTGACACCGCTAACCTTTTTGGGCGGCGCGTTTTACTCCATCAACATGCTGCCGCCGCTGTGGCAAAAAATAGCCCTGTTTAACCCCGTGGTGTACCTGATCAGCGGATTCCGCTGGAGCTTTTACGGCGTGGCCGACGTCAATGTGGGCATCAGCGTTGCGGCCATCGTGGGATTTTTGGGCTTGTGCCTGACGGCTGTGTGGTGGATTTTCCGTACTGGCTGGAAGCTGAAAGCCTGACGTGTTGCGCCCAGCGTGGCGCTGCACTTGAAAACTCGCGCGGGCCCGTAATCTGTTGTGATTGACCAGCCCCACGCCTGAAAGGCCCGCCCATGTCCGTCAGCCCCATTCTGCAGATCAAGCCCCTCGGATTCCCCTGGGAGACTGTTGATCCATTTTTGTTTTGCGCGTACCACGACGACGCTTATCCTCAGAGCAACGAACAGATGGGTCCCAACGCCTCACTGGCGGGCCGCGCCATCGGGCAGGACTTCAGCCGCAAGGACGGCTGGAGCATGTACCACGGCAGCAGCGTGCCAGGCTTTCCATCTCATCCCCACCGCGGCTTTGAAACGGTAACGGTTGTGCGCAAGGGTTTGATTGACCACTCCGACTCCCTTGGCGCCACTGCACGTTTTGGTCAGGGCGATGTGCAATGGCTGACCGCGGGCAAAGGTGTGGTGCACTCGGAGATGTTTCCGCTGCTCGACAGCGCCGCACCCAACCCGCTGGAGCTGTTTCAGATCTGGCTCAATCTGCCAGCCCGCAACAAGATGGTTGAGCCGCACTTCACCATGCTCTGGTCGCAAGACATTCCGCGGCAGGTGTTTACCGATGCTGCAGGCCTCACGACCGAGGTTGCGGTGGTTGCTGGGCGGCTCAGCGAGGCGACGAAACCGTTGTCACCTCCACCCGATTCATGGGCTGCACAGCCCGAGGCCGATGTGGCGATCTGGACGATACGCATGGCACCGGGCGCGCGCTGGACCTTGCCCGCCGCCGCGGGAAAAGACACCCGGCGCAATGTCTACTTTTTCAAAGGCACAGGTATCAGCCTTGCAGGTCAGGCCGTGGACAGCCACGCGGCTATTGAACTGCTCGCCAGCGAAGCGGTCGAACTGGTCAACACGGGCAGCGACGACGCGGAAATGCTGATGCTGCAGGGCCGACCCATTGGAGAGCCCGTGGTGCAGTACGGGCCGTTTGTGATGAACACCCAGGCCGAAATTGCGCAGACCATGTCCGACTACCAACGCACGCAGTTTGGCGGTTGGCCGTTTGAGAGCGAAGCACCGGTGCACGGGCGCGAGCCGCAGCGATTTGCCAAACACCCGAATGGGCGGGAAGAGCAGCCAGCGTAGGCCGGTGTACGCGCAGGCAATAAAAAAGCGCCCGAAGGCGCTTTTTTTCTGGATGACCGCAAATTACTTGGCGACGACGCGGACCATCTCCAGGCACTTGTTGGAGTAGCCCCATTCGTTGTCATACCAGGCAACGATTTTGACGAAGGTGCCGTCCAGCGCGATGCTGGCGTCGGCGTCAAAAATTGAGGTGCGGGCATCGCCTCGGAAGTCAGTGGCAACTACTTTGTCTTCGGTGTAGCCCAGCACGCCCTTGAGCGCGCCTTCGCTTTGCGCTTTCATTTCGGCGCAGATTTCTTTCAGCGTCGCTTCCTTGTTCAGCTCACAGGTCAGGTCAACCACCGACACATCGGAAGTTGGCACGCGGAAAGACATGCCGGTCAACTTTTTGTTCAGCTCGGGGATCACCACGCCCACAGCTTTGGCTGCGCCGGTGCTCGAAGGAATGATGTTTTCCAGGATGCCGCGGCCGCCGCGCCAGTCCTTGTTGCTGGGGCCGTCCACGGTTTTTTGTGTGGCGGTGGCAGCGTGCACGGTGGTCATCAGGCCGCGCTTGATGCCCCACTTGTCATTCAAAACCTTGGCAACCGGGGCCAAGCAGTTGGTGGTGCAGCTGGCGTTGCTGATGATGGCCTGACCGGCATAAGTTTTGCAGTTCACGCCAAACACAAACATCGGGGTGTCATCTTTTGACGGCGCCGAGAAGATGACTTTTTTGGCGCCCGCGGCTAGGTGTTTTTCACCAGAGGCTTTGTCCAGGAAAAGGCCCGTCGCTTCCAGCACGACGTCGGCACCGACCTCGTTCCATTTCAGCGCGGCGGGGTCACGCTCTTGGGTCAGGCGGATTTTTTTGCCGTTGACGATGAGGGTATTGCCTTCAACCGAGACATCGCCCTTGAAGCGGCCATGTACAGAGTCGTACTGCAACATGTACATCAGATATTCCGGCTCCAGCAGGTCGTTGATGCCAACGATTTCGATGTCGCTGAAGTTTTGCACGGCGGCGCGCAACACGTTGCGGCCAATGCGGCCGAAGCCGTTGATACCTAGTTTGATCGTCATCTGCTTTGCTCCTGAAAGTTAAAAACGGGTTGCCGCGAGGTCTGGTGATCCCACGGCCTTTATTTTTTCGACAGCACCTTGCGCACGGTGTCGGCCACGTTTTCTGGCGTGAAACCAAAGTGTTTGAACAGCACCGGGGCGGGGGCCGACTCACCGTAGGTGTCGATGCCGACCACTGCGGCGCAGCCGTATTTCCACCAGCCGTCTGTGACGCCCATCTCAACCGCGATGCGGGGGATACCGGCGGGCAGTACAGCACTTTTGTAAGCCACGCTTTGTTTGTCAAAAGTCGTGTTGCTCGGCATGGAGACGACGCGAACAGCTATCTTTTTTGCAGCAAGCAGCTCTTGCGCCTTCAGCGCCAGCTGCACTTCGGAGCCGGTAGCAATGATGACGGCTTGCGCTTTTTTGTTCAGACCCACTTCGGCAGGCTCGGCCAGCACGTAGGCGCCTTTGCTGATTTCACCCAGGTCGCTTTTGGGCGCGTAGGGCAGGTTCTGGCGGCTGAGCAGCAGGGCTGTCGGTTTGTTTTTGTTTTGCAGAGCCACGGCCCAGGCCACCGCTGTCTCAGCGGTATCACCCGGACGCCAGACGTCGAGATTGGGGATCAGGCGCAGGCTGGCGGCGTGTTCGATGGACTGGTGTGTCGGGCCGTCTTCACCAAGACCGATGGAGTCATGCGTGAAGACGTGCACCACGCGCAACTTCATCAGCGCGGCCATGCGGATGGCGTTGCGGCTGTAGTCGCTGAAGGTGAGGAAGGTGCCGCCGTAGGGAATGTAGCCGCCATGCACGGCAACGCCATTCATGATGGCCGCCATGCCGAACTCACGCACGCCGTAGTTGACGTGGCGGCCGATGACCTTGCCGCCTTCAGCTGCTTCCGTCATGACAACGTCGCCAGCCAGATCAAAACGCAGCGCAGGTGTGCTCTTGGTGTTGGTCAGGTTGGAGCCGGTCAAGTCCGCAGAGCCGCCCAGCATTTCAGGCAGGCCGGCTGTAAAGGACTCGAGGGCGATTTGCGAAGCTTTGCGCGAGGCAACGGTTTCCGACTTGGTGTGCGCGCCAACCACGGTATCCACCGCAAGTTGCGAGAAGGACTTGGGCAGGTCGCCCTTCATGCGGCGGGTAAATTCTGCCGCCAGTTCAGGGTGAGCCACTTTGTAGGCGGCAAATTTGGCGTCCCACGCTGCTTCGACCGCAAGGCCCCTGGCTTTGGCGTCCCATTCTTCATAAACCTCTTTGGGCAGCTCAAAGGGCGTGTGCGCCCAGTCCAGCGCTGTGCGGGTCAGTGCGATTTCGTCAGCGCCCAATGGCTCGCCGTGGGCCTTGGCGGTGTTGGCGCGGTTGGGTGAGCCTTTGCCGATGTGGGTTTTGCAAATGATGAGGGTTGGCTTGTCGGCGCTGTTCTTGGCGTCTGCCAGGGCGCGCGACACAGCAGGGATGTCGTGGCCGTCAATCGGGCCGATCACATTCCAGCCGTAGGCCGCAAAACGCAAGGCCGTGTTGTCGATGAACCACGGCGCAACCTGGCCGTCAATGGAGATGCCGTTGTCGTCGTACAGCGCAACGAGCTTGTTGAGCTTCCAGGCGCCGGCCAGCGCACAGGCTTCGTGGCTGATGCCTTCCATCAGGCAACCGTCACCCATGAAGACATAGGTGTGGTGGTCAACAATGGCGTGGTCGGCCTGGTTGAACTCGGCGGCGAGCAACTTTTCAGCCAGTGCCATGCCCACGGCGTTGCTGATGCCCTGGCCCAGCGGCCCGGTGGTGGTTTCAACGCCAGCGGTGTAGCCGAATTCTGGATGGCCCGGAGTTTTACTGTGCAACTGGCGGAAGTTCTTCAGCTCACTGATGGGGAGGGGATAACCGGTCAGGTGCAGCAGCGCATACAGCAGCATGGAGGCGTGGCCATTGGACAGCACAAAGCGGTCGCGGTTGAACCACTGTGGGTTATGCGGACTGTGCTTGAGGTGCTCACCCCAGAGTGCCACCGCCATATCGGCCATGCCCATGGGCGCGCCGGGGTGGCCGGAGTTGGCCTGTTGTACCGCGTCCATTGCGAGCGCGCGTATGGCATTCGCCATTAATTGAGTAGTGGCCATCTGGCAGAGCTCCGGGAGGTTCAGAAAATCGAGGGGGGAAAAACGCTTAATCCGCTATTTTACCGGGGCTACGGGTTTCCCCCGGTTTGGGGGAGCGTCACCCGATCGGGGGTGGCCAATGTTTTAATGAGTCCTTGTGCAAGGACTGCCCCTCAGCACCCATGTACTGTCCAGTGCTGGCATCTACGCAAACAGGAAATGCTATAGTATTAATAGCAACACTCGCCCATGAATGCTGGGCAAAACCCGATTTTTGTCTAGAAAATGACCTTAACCATCCGTTTATGACCACTCAAGCCCTGATTCTGGCCGCCGGCCGCGGCGAACGCATGCGACCACTGACGGACCAATGCCCCAAACCCTTGCTGCAGGTGCAGGGCAAGCCGCTGATCGTCTGGCACCTGGAAAACCTGGCGCGCGCCAGCGTGACAGACGTCGTCATCAACACGGCGTGGCTGGAAGATCAATTTCCCGCGTTGCTGGGTGACGGGCAGGTCTATGGATTGCGCATTCGCTACTCGCACGAAGGCGCGCTTTACGGTGGCGCACTTGAAACCGCGGGCGGCATTGCCACCGCCTTGCCGCAGATGGCAGATGCGCCGTTCTGGCTGGTGGCCGGCGACGTGTTTATGCCGGGTTTTGAATTTCCGAACGCCGACGCACAACGCTTCGCTGCCTCGGGCGCACTGGCGCACATT
This sequence comes from Polaromonas sp., assembly GCF_035638815.1. Lineage (GTDB taxonomy): Bacteria > Pseudomonadota > Gammaproteobacteria > Burkholderiales > Burkholderiaceae_C > Polaromonas. The sequence goes on along the minus strand of NZ_DASQZG010000032.1, from coordinate 3,830 downwards.
TATCTGGTGCCCAACCCGCCGCACAACCCAAAGGGCGACTTTGGTATCGATGCCGAAGGCCTTGCGCTCTCAAAGGCGGATGAGCTTTTCACATACAGCACCGTTGGTTTGTATCGCCCCGCTCTTTTTGAAAGTACGCCGGCTGGAGAGAAAGCCGCGCTGGCCCCGTTGCTGCGGCAGGCCATGCAAAGCGGTCTTGTCACTGCGGCGCTATATTCAGGCCCATGGACCGACGTGGGGACACCCGCACGTTTGGCAGAGCTGAACACCCCTTGCTGAGAAAGCGTTCTGAACATGACAACAATTTATGAGAAGCGGCGCGCTGCAGTAGCGCGCGCCCTGAAAGCTGCCGGCGGTGGCATGGCCATACTGCCAACCGCACCCGAGGTGGCACGAAACCGGGACAGCGACTATGCCTACCGGCATGACAGCTATTTTTATTATCTGACCGGCTTCAGCGAGCCGGGTGCATGGCTCACCATTGAGGCCAGCGGCAAAAGCACACTGTTTTGCAGACCCAAAGATCTCGAGCGTGAAATCTGGGACGGCATCCGCCTCGGCCCAAAAGCGGCACCGGCTGCTTTGGGCGTTGCGCTTGCCTACAGCTCAGACGACCTGGACGACAAAATGCCCGCGCTGCTGACGGGCCAAAACGCCGTGTGGTTTCCATTCGCAACCCACAAGGGGCTGGAGACGCAGGTAGACGGCTGGCTGAGCAAGGTGCGTGCACGCATTCGTTTTGGCGCCGAGTGCCCGCAAAGTCAGCATGACTTGTGCAAGGTGCTCGATGAGATGCGTTTGGTCAAGGACTCGCATGAGGTTGCGATATTGCGCCGCGCCGGCAAAATTTCTGCGGGTGCCCATGTGCGTGCCATGCAAACCTCGGCAGCCATGTTGCGGGCAGGCGTCAAGGGCGGGCTGCGCGAGTACCACCTGGAGGCCGAGTTGCTGCATGAGTTTCGTCGCCACGGCTCGCAATCGCCGGCTTACACCAGCATCGTTGCGGCAGGCGCAAATGCCTGCGTGCTGCACTACCGTGCGGGCGATGCCGAGCTTAAGGCGGGTGATTTATGTCTGATTGACGCGGGTTGTGAGCTGGACGGATACGCCAGCGACATCACGCGCACCTTCCCGGCCAACGGCAAGTTCACACCAGCGCAGCGCACCTTGTACGACATCGTGCTGGCCGCGCAGGAAGCTGCAGTCAGAGTGACCCGGCCCGGCAAGCGCTTCATGGACCCCCATGAGGCAGCAACCCGCGTATTGGTCCAGGGCATGCTGGACACCGGCTTGCTGGCGAAAAGCAAACACGGCAATGTGGACGACGTGCTGGCATCTGGCGCTTATCGGCAGTTTTACATGCACCGCACCGGCCACTGGATGGGTATGGATGTGCACGATTGCGGCGATTACACCGAGCCGGGCAGCAAGCCTCGTGAAGAAAAAGATGCGCTGGGCCAGAGCGTGATGCGCAAGGGCTCACGCATTCTGCGACCCGGCATGGTGACCACCATTGAGCCGGGCATTTACGTGCGGCCGGCCAAGGGTGTGCCCAAAGAATTCTGGAACATCGGCATACGCATTGAAGACGACGCGCTGGTCACAGCCAAGGGTTGCGAGCTGATGACGCGCGGCGTGCCAGTGAACGCGGATGAGATCGAAGCGCTGATGCGGGGGTGATGCTTCGCGTTGCCAATGCCGGCTATCAGTCCGGCTCTTCTTCGCCCAGCACCGTTTTTGTCCACTGCGGCAAACGATCAACAAACACCGTTACCTTGGGGCCCTGGCACATGGCCACCATGTAAGGCCCGCCTTCTTCCAGCTCACGCGCTTCATACAGATAGGCCACCGACGCCAGGCTAACGGCCTTCGAAAGGTTCGTCAGCGTGCGAGGGTAGCGCGACAGAATTTTGTCTGGCGGCACGGGATGGCCGCCTTCACTGATGCGGCGTTGCACGCGGGCAAGGAGGCGCTGTGGGTCGTCAAGCGCAACAACATACAGCGCGACCACAAAGTCTTGCGCGATGGCATCCTGAATCAGGGCCAGCTTGGACTCGTGGGAGAAAACCGTTTCACTGACAAATGACTCTTCGCTGCCTAGCTTGGCCGCTCGTTGGGCCTCGGCCCAGTGCCGTGCCGCTTCAGAGCGTTGCGCAGCGTCGGTGATGTGCTGCAGATGGTCGCGTTCGAAAAGGTCGGCGTTCACAAACGCCATGTCGGCGCTGATGATTTCATCGCGCACAAGGGCGCGGTACAGGGTGGATTTGCCTGCCCCATTGGGGCCGGCCAACAGATGGAAAACCGGCTGCGCCCTCAACTGGCAAGTTTGCGGTTGTCTTCAACGACTTCACGGACGCGGCGGGCCAGCGAGCCGCTGACCTCGGCCGCCAGCAAACGACTGGTGAGGTCGGAAACAGCCCGCGCTTGCTGCGACTTGCGCGCCGCCGCCTCGTAGCCTTCGATAGCGGTCTGGGCCTCTTGCGCGGTCAGGCCTGAATGCTCAACCACCCGACCCAGCGTGGCCCAGTATTCAATCTGGCCTGCAGCCGAACGACGCAGTGGCTGGGCCGCCTCGCGCGCTTCTTGCACCAGCGTGGCGGGAAGTTTGACGGAAGCAAAGTTACTGGGTGCGGCCATAGCGGGCTCCTTGTTGGCACATTTTGCGCCATTTTGCCTCTCTTCGCAACCCGCCGCTCAGCCCGCCTTGCCCGACCGGTTGGCTGGCGAGCGATCCACGATCACCCGGCGCTGCGGCTGGGCGTCCCCCGGCATGGCGGAGATGGTCACCACAGCGGAGCGTGAACCGACATTCACCAGAATTTGCAAGGGAAGCGCACCCGCGGGCACCGCAGTCGCTACAAAACTCCGGCTACCGGGGTCGTAGCGTAACCACGCGGGCAATGGTTTGCCGACTAGCGTGGTGGCTTGCACCGGCGCATCGCTTGCGGCAACCAAGGCCAGCAACCCGGCGGGCAGAGAGAACTGGAACCCCATCCCGCCCTTTGTGACTGCACCCGCAAGGGCCACCGAAACGACGCCCCGCTCTTGATCAGTAGCCTCGCGAACCGTCGTGACCGAAACACAGTCACTAGCGGCCTTTTCACCGGTTGCAACCGCGGCCTCGCATCCGCCGGAGGCGGTGGGGGCGCTTTCAAGCAGGGCATTGGCGTCTGCCACATTTAATCCCGAGGCGCTGATGTTTGGCCTGACGGCCAGTCCGGCAGCCTGGAAAGTGCTGCGCGGCGGTAGCGGAATCTGGGCACTCACGTTGATGATGTCGGCCGTCGTTGTAGCTGTGTTGTTCACAACCGTGTAGTTACCCGCGTCAACGCCCCCAAGCGCGATGTCTGAGATGAAAACAGTCTTGGCCGAGCCCACTGCCGGCGTGTCAAAGTTGCCAGTGGCTGAAGCAACGTTGAGCACATCACCGGCGATGATGCCCGCGTAACCAGCGCCGCCGGTATTCAGCGTTGCTGCCGTGGTTCCGTCGATCACCTTGTTATCGGCAGTGATGCCGGTCACATTGGTAATCGGCGCCCGTGTGATGTCTGCGCTGGTGCTGGCGGTGGTGTTGTTCGTGTAGTTGGCCGCGTCTGTGCCGCTGATGCTGATGCCCGTAACGCTGACCGCTTTGGCCAGGCCTGCGTTCTTGTCAGCAAAGTTCGCCGCCGTGCTGCTGGCCGTCAGGGTGTCGCCGGCGACGCGGTTGTCGCTCAGGCTGACGGTTGCCGTGGTGTTGCCGTCATAGACTTTGTTGCTGCCCGCAGCGGCCACTGTCAGGGCGCGTTGGGTGATGTCGGCGCTGGTGCTGGCTGTGGTGTTGTTGGTGT
>NZ_DASQZG010000031.1:0-103947 GCF_035638815.1 Polaromonas sp. | reverse complement strand
AAACGAAGTTCTGGAATTGTGGGCAGCCAAAAAGAAAGCCGTCATTTTCATCACTCATGATCTGGACGAAGCCATTGCGATGAGTGACCGTGTTGCCGACAACACGACAACACGGTCACTCATCGCAATGGCTTCGTCCAGATCATGAGTGATGAAAATGACGGCTTTCTTTTTGGCTGCCCACAATTCCAGAACTTCGTTTTCCATCAACTGCCGAGTCTGGATGTCCAGCGCTGAAAAAGGCTCGTCCATCAGGATGATGTCCGGGTCCAGCGCCAGGACTTGCGCCAAAGCTGTCCGTTTACGCATGCCACCGGACAACTGGTGCGGATAACGGTCGCCAAACTCGCTGAGCCCCACACGGTCCAGCCAGGCCTGGGCCTGATCCCTTGCCTGATCGTCAGGGATGCCCCGGTATTGAAGACCCACCATGACGTTGTCGATGGCGTTGCGCCAGGGCATGAGCGCTTCAGTCTGAAACATGTAGCCAGCGCGTGTGTTGATGCCTTGCAGTGTCTTCCCAAAAACCCTGACGGCTCCCGATGAAGGCTCCAGCAAACCCGCACCGATGTTGAGCAGCGTGGACTTTCCGCAACCGGTGGGGCCGACCACGGAGACAAATTCACCCGCACGTACGCGCAAGGTGGTCTCGCCCACGGCTGTATAACTTGCCCCTGCATCGTCTCGCGATCTGAAGGTGCAGGTTACACCGAGCAGTTCAATGGCGTAGTCGGAAGTGACTGCGGGGTTTTCCACCATGAAAAATCTGCCAGAAGCTCAGCAGGCTGCGGACTCAGGCCTTGTACTTTTCCTTGGCACGCCGTGCAAACTCGTTGGTGTAGGTCTTGGCAAGATTGATCTTGTCTGCCTTGATGCTGGGGTCAAAACTGGCCAGCGCCTTGAGCGCCGTTTTTGCACCCTCCTCAGGAATAAGCCCATCAAGTGCAATTGCATCGCGAACCTTGCTGAACGAGGCCAGGTACAGCGCCCGATCACCCAGCAGATAACTGTCGGGAACGGTTTTGATGAGGTCGCTTGGGCCGGCGGTCTGTAGCCACTTCAACCCGTGCACGATGGCGTTCGTCAGCGCCTGGCAGGTGTTGGGATTTTTCTGGATGAATTCCATAGGGGCGTACAGACATGCTGCGGGCATGGGCCCGCCAAAAACATCAACCGTGCCTTTAAGCGTGCGTGTGTCAGAAATGATTTTCACTTCGCCTTTTTGCTCCAGCATGGTCATCACCGGGTCGGTGTTGCTCATTGCATCGATCTGCCCTGACCGCAGTGCGGCCAACGCGCCGGCTGCTGTGCCCACACCGATAAAACTGACATCGCTGGGTTTGAGCCCGGCGCGGGACAACACCAGATTGGCCATCATGTTGGTTGATGAGCCGGGAGCAGATATGCCGATTCTTTTGCCTTTGAGGTCAGCCACCGTCTTGTAGCCGGGCATGTTTTTGGTGGACACACCAAAAGCGATTTGGGGTGCCCTGCCCTGCAACACAAATGCCTGAAACATCTGGTTTTTGGACTGCAGGTTGATGGTGTGTTCGTAAGCGCCCGAGACCACATCGGCGGAGCCGCCCACCACCGCCTGCAAAGCGCGCGCGCCGCCGGCAAAGTCGCTGATCTCCACTTCCAGGCCCTCAGCCTTGAAGTAACCCAGTTGCTCGCTGATGGTCAGCGGCAGGTAATAAAAGGCAGCCTTGCCCCCGACGGCCAGTGCGACTTTTGTTTTCTCGGGCTTGCCCTGAGCGTGCAGCGCCGGCAAGGCCAGCGCAGAAGCGGCACCCGCGCAGGCAGCAGCAAAAGCTCTACGGGTAAGGTTGCAGGTGGAGGTCATGCTGGGTATTTCGCTGATTTTTATTGATTGAAAACAGCATAGCCAGCGATGAAAAAACCCACATCGGTATCATCCCGTGCGGGTTTGTACGGAACGGATGGGGTAAGGCTTACCGATAGCCCAGAAACAGAATCCCGATGTTGACCAGCAGGGCCAGAAACCAGATCACGCTACGGGTATTGGCCATATCAGCGATGTACATGATGATGTAGGCGATTCGCAAAACAACAAAAACAAAGGCAAACACGTCCAGCCTGATCTGGGAGGCCTGCAGCTGGTGCGCAATAATCACTGCAGCAAAGAAAAATGGAAGCGCTTCGAAAGTATTGGCTTGGGCATGGTTGGCCCGTGCCTTCCATCCGGTCTGCCGTGCAAACCAGTCGCGTGGATTGTTGTTGTCAAAGCTGTCGCGGCGCCCCCCCGGTCCGGCAGACGCGAACTTCGCAATCGCTGCGCAGATGATGGGCAGGAGAGCTGCGACCAGGAGACAGCCGTAAGCCACGGTAAAACGTGCGTAAGTCATTTTTAGTGGCCCTTCAGGCTCTGAGTTGTGAGTAACACCGACCAAATCCTGGCGTCAGCGGCGATCAACCAGCGCATGCGCAATCGTGCCCAGGTCGACATATTCCAGTTCGCTTCCCACGGGTACGCCGCGGGCCAGACGCGTGACCTGCACACCTCTGCTCCGCAAGGCTTGCCCAATCACGTGTGCAGTGGCTTCGCCTTCCGCCGTGAAATTGGTAGCCAAAATAACTTCTTCCACGCCGCGCGCCGCAACAGGCACCGCTGCGCCCTGCGCGTCTTTGGGGAGCACACGGTCAAACAGTTTTTGCAGGCCGATGTCATTGGGGCCGATACCGTCAAGCGGACTGAGCTTGCCCATCAGCACAAAGTAGAGACCGCGGTAGGCCAGCGTGCGCTCAAGGGCGGCCTGGTCGGCGGGCGTTTCGACCACACAGAGCTTGGTCTGGTCGCGGGACGGATTGGCGCAGGTGCTGCACAACTCCAGCTCGGTCAGGGTGTTGCACAGTGTGCAATGTTTAACGCTGTGCACCGCATGCTCCATGGCTCGCGCAATCTGCAAGGCGCCCGGCTTGTCGTGCTGCAGCAGGTGAAACGCCATACGTGCGGCGGATTTGGCGCCCACACCCGGCAATCGGCGCAGCGCCTGAGTCAGGCCTTCAAGCGCGTTGGAGTCAGCCATGGTGGATGTATTTCACCGTTCGGGCTGAGCCTGTCGAAGCCTGCATTTCGACAAGCTCAATGCGAACGGAACTTATCAAAACGGAAGTTTCATGCCACCGGGCAAACCTGGCATGCCGGCTGTGAGCTTGCCCATTTTTTCCTGGCTCAGCTCTTCAGCCTTGCGCACCGCCGCATTGAAAGCTGCAGCCACCAGGTCTTCCAGCATGTCCTTGTCGTCGCCCAGCAAGCTGGGGTCGATCTCGACACGCTTGACATCGTGTTTGCAGGTCATGGTGACTTTGACCATGCCGCCGCCGGACTCCGCCGTGACTTCGATAAATGCCAGCTCGTCCTGCGCTTTTTTTAAGTTGTCCTGCATGGCCTGAGCCTGCTTCATCAGGCCGGCGAGTTGTCCTTTGTTGAACATGATTTCTTTCCTTTAAAACCTGTGGTTGATCATATCGGCTTGCTTGCCACGGGCTTGATGCTGCCCGGCACAATTTTGGCTCCCCAGTCGCGCATCATGTCCTGCACAAACGGGTCGTTGTGAATGGTTTCTTCGGCCACGCGCTGCCTCTCCTGCTGGGCGGCGGCGTTGCGACGGGCAGGTGAATCGGCAACCGGCCCCAGCTCCACAACCAGCCTGATCGGCTGGTCATCCGCTGGTGCCGCCGACTGGAGCGCAAGCTGGAGTTTTTCCCGGGCGGCGGCCTGATTCAACGACTCACGCTCAACTCGCAGCGTCCAGACCCCATCAAGCTGCGAGCGCAGTTCGGACTGCAAGGCCAGCTCGCGCGTGAGTGCCGAAATGGCTTCTGCAGCAACCAGACCATTCACGATGGCTGTCCATGTGTGGCCAAGAGGCCCTGAGAATGCGTCGTCTGTAGCAGGAACTTCCGCCTCAACGCTGGCAGCCGGGGGCAGATTTGCTATTATTTCAGGAGCAACCTTCGCCCGTTCTATTTGGGCAGGAGGCTGATTTGCTTCATTATTTTGGGGAGAGACATGCGCCGGAACCGCAACCGCAACCGCAACCGCAGCAGCAACAGTGGGCAGAGGGCGCACAGCGGGCGTCGGCGGGGCAGCCACCGCGACTGGCCTCTCCTCAGGCTGTGGCTTTTTTGGGGGCTCGACGGCGCTCCCCACGGCTGCAGTCGTCACGTCCGACTTCGCCGCAGGCTTGAACGCCAGCAGGCGCAGCAGCACCATGGTCAACGCTGCGTAGTCATCCGGCGCAAGGCCCAGCTCGGCACGGCCGTGCAGGCAAAGGCTGTAGAGCAATTGTGTTTCGTCCGCGGGCAGGGTTTGCGCCAGGCGGGCCGTCGCTGCGATTTCGGGATCCGAGTCGTCATCACCCGAGGCCAACTCAGGCACTGCCTGCAATACCGCCATGCGCTGCAGGACAGTGGCCATCTCTTCCAGGGTGGATGCCGCGCTCAAGCCGTTGAGACGCAGCACTTCAGACGTCTCGACAACGGCCTTGCCGTCACCACGCGCCAGCGCATCCAGCAGCTGAAAGACATAACTTCGATCCACGCTGCCCAGCATCTGGCGCACGCTGGCTTCCTGCAATTGGCCAGAGCCAAACGCAATGGCCTGGTCCGTGAGCGACAGGGCATCCCGCATGGACCCGCGTGCTGCGCGCGCCAGCAGCCGCAAGGCCTGCGGCTCCGACGCCACGCTTTCGGTCTGCAACACCTGCGTCAAATGTTCGTGAATGGTTTCGGGCGCCATGGGCCGCAGGTTGAACTGCAGGCAGCGCGACAAAACAGTGGCTGGTACTTTTTGCGGGTCCGTGGTGGCCAGCACAAATTTGAGGTACTCAGGAGGCTCCTCCAGCGTCTTGAGCATGGCGTTAAACGCCGTGTTCGTCAGCATGTGAACCTCGTCGATCATGAAGACCTTGAAGCGGCCTACGACCGGTTTGTAAACCGCCTGCTCCAGCAGCTGGGCGATTTCGTCCACCCCTCGATTGGACGCCGCATCGAGCTCGGTGTAGTCCACAAAGCGGCCGCTGTCGATGTCGGTACAGGCCTGGCACACGCCGCAAGGCTGGTCGGTAATGCCGCCCTGCCCGTCCGCGCCCAGGCAATTGAGTGACTTTGCCAGAATGCGAGAAATCGTCGTCTTGCCAACGCCCCGTGTGCCCGTAAACAGGTAGGCATGATGCAGGCGCTGGGTGCGCAGTGCGTTGCCAAGGGCTTGCACCACATGTGACTGCCCGACCATTTCAGAAAAATTTCTGGGGCGGTATTTACGGGCAAGCACGAGATAGGACATGGATCGATTCTAAGGGGCGGTCTTTCGGGTTTTTAAGAGGCTGGGTCTTTAAGTCCTGTCATGCGCCCTTACAATACAAAGCGACGGGCCTTCCCGCATGGTAAAGCGGCCAACCGGGTCAGATGGGGAACCAAGCAGCCCTAACTGTGGAGCCAGTGCCGGGGTCAAGGCTCGTCACCTATTCTTTTAAACAGGGCATCGAGGTATGCCCTGTTTTCGTTTGTGCCTTTATTAGCGGTTGAATGTGGCGCTGGCAGCGCTCCAACATACCTCAACCTTGCAATTTCAGGCGCCGTCTGAATGTTTTGCCGCATCGGGCAAGACCACCAAAGTCAGCCAATACCCGGCGATCTGGCTCACCGCTGTAACGAAGTTATTGAAATCGACCGGTTTCGTGATGTAAGAGTTGCAGCGCAGGCTGTACATGCGCTCAATGTCCTTTGCTTCATGCGAGGTCGTCAGCACGATGACGGGCAGATGTTTCAGCTTTTCGTCCTTGACGATCTCTGCCAACACCTCCCGCCCGTCCATCAAGGGCATGTGCAGATCCAGCAAAATGACATCGGGACTTGGCGCCGCAACGTAGTCACCCTGGTTGCGCAGAAACTTGAGGCACTTCTCCCCATCATTGACATGATGAAGATTCACCCGAAACTTGACAGCTTCGAAGGCCTCGCGGATCAAAAAAACGTCGTCTTCGTTGTCTTCGACGAGTAACACCTCGGCGACTCTGCTTTGAGCGAGCGACTTGTTCATGAAGGGAGCTTTCTGGAGATTTCTGAACGAACATCGCCCAGACGGTTGTAACAAATTCCATGCAAATTCATTTGCCTCTGCATAGACGCGGGGCCGCTCCGGCTAGGCGGGAGCCGGCAAGGCGACCAGGTCAAACCAGTACTCCTTCAGCTCCCTGATCATTTCGACAAAATAATCAAAATCGATTGGCTTAACGAGGTAGGAAGTGCAGCGCATGTCATACATGCTCTGGATGTCAGTCGCAGCACTTGAAGTGGTCAGGACCACCACAGGCAAATTTTTGAGCTTGTTGTCTCGCACGATTTCCCTGAGCACCTCGCGCCCGTCCATCACCGGCATGTTGATGTCCAGCAAAATCAGATCAGGCCGGGGTGCGTCGCCATACGCACCCTGAGCGCGAAGAAACTCCAGACATTTCGCGCCGTTGTCGACGTGATGCAAATTCACGACCTGACCGCCCGCATCAAAGGCTTCACGGGTAAAAAAAGCGTCATTTTCATTGTCTTCAACGAGCAGGACATTGATCGCTTTTTTGTTGGTCACGGCAGGTGTCATCAGGCGCCTTGTTCTGTAGCAATATCGGGGATTGTGAAGCAAAAGGCACTGCCCTGGCCGGATTCCGACTCTATCCAGATCCTGCCCTTGTGTCCCGTCACAATGCGGCGGCAAATTGCCAGCCCGATACCGGTCCCCGCATACTCCTGCTGGGTATGCAAACGCTTGAACGGCTCAAATACACGTTCGTAATGCTTTGGGTCTATGCCGATGCCGTTGTCCTTGACAGAAAAAAGCCAGGCGCCATCGTGTCGCAGCGCAGTCACATGCACCTGAGGGGTCCCAGCACAATATTTAATGCCGTTTCCGATGAGATTGAGCATCAAACGAACCAGTTGTGTTTTGTCGCCCTGAACGGTCGGCAAGGGGCCGGCGGTTACCACGGCATTGACGTTATTCAGCGCGGCGTCCAGCAATTGGAGCACCTCGGCGAAAACCTCCTGAAAATCCACCGGAACAAATGGCTTGGTTTCGGACCCGACCCGGGCGTAGGCCAACAGATCGTCCGTGATTTGCTCAAGTCGCGTTGCTGCGGCAGCCGTACGGCGCACCAGGTCCACCGCTTTGGCGTCAAGCTTGCTCGCGTAGTTTTTTTCCAGCAGCTGTACAAACCCGGCGATCGAACGCAACGGTGTTTTCAAATCATGCGAAGCCACATAGGCAAACTGCTGCAGGTCGGTGTTGCTGCGCTCCAAAGCCTCTTGCGCGCGGACACGGGCTGTGACGTCCCGAATAATCAGGGTATGAAAGACGGAGTCGCCCTCCCTCACACTGGAGTAAGACACCTCCACCGGAAACTCTTCGCCGCCGCTGCGCACGCCAACGGCCACGCCGGCCACACCGTAGGCGTCGGCCGCAGCAGCTTGATCCCGCTGGCGCTTGATATAGGCGGCATGACGTTCATGAAAGCGCTCGGGGATAAACCGCACCAGTGGCTGACCTACCGCGTGTTCTGGTGGACAACCGAACATGCCCGCTGCGGCCGCATTGAACAGCACGATCACCTGCCTGTCGTCGACAGTGATGATGGCGTCCATGGCTGATTGCAGGATACTCCGCATGCGCGTTTCACTGCTGCGCAGCGAGCTGCTGGTTGTTTCCAGCACGGCCGACGTGAGCATCATGGCGCGCCCCACTTCGTTGACCTCTCTGATATTGAGCTCCGGAATGGTGACGGATTTACCCCTCGAGATATCAAAGGCAGGCTCAATCAATTTCCCTATGGCACCCGCAATGCGCCCGCCCATCCACCACGAGCCAAACACGCCCAGGCAGATCAGCAGCAACATGACCGCAAGCAGCAGGGCCATCCCGTGACGTAACTCCCGCGTCAACGAATCCTGAGGAATGCCCACAGCCACACCCCACCCGGTTGCCGCCGAGCGGGAAAAGGAACTCAGGACCTGCACGCCCTCCAGGGTCTTCAAATCAATCGCGCCCTCCTGGGATTCTTTGAGCCCGTCGCTCAAGCCGGGGGCAATCGGTTTTCCAAGAAAACGCTCCAGCTCGTGGGAGCGGGCCACCACTGTGCCAGTCTGGTCAAAAATCACCGATATCCGGTCGGGCGGCAAGCCGTAGCCTGTGAGTAGTTTTTCAAAATGGGCGGGAAGAACAACTGCCGAGAGTACCCGTGTGTGGGTACCCGTTTCCCGGGAAATTACGGGAACCATCACGCTTATCAGTGGCCGCTTCAGAGCAGCGCCCATTACCAAGCCCGAAACCAACGGCTTCCCGGTCTGCAACACACGCGGGACCAGGTCTATCAACGCGGTTTTCGGCAAGGGCTGGCCGTAGGGAACAGCGGTGTTAACCAGCTGCTGCCCCGTCGCATCAATCAGCGCAACATTGTTGATAAGGCCACGCTTGAGGACCTCCTGCGCCTGCCCCCGAAAGGCTACATAGTCGGGCGTCTGCAAAGAGGGGGAAGCGCTGAGGACATTTAGCGACACCTCGGCTGAGCCCAGTTCGCTGTCAATGACCCGGCTCAAATTTCTGACCACACTCACCGACTCCCTGACCAGGTCGTTTTGCTGCTGGCGGTAGCTGTACATCAGCGTCAGTGCCGCCATCAGGAATGCAGGGACCATGCACAAAACTGTCAGCAGGACAAGTTGAGAGCGGATGGTGGGAGCTTGGACTGATTTCAAAAATAGGGCCTTGCAGGTACTCCAAAGTATGCACCCATACTGCTGAGCTTCCAAATGTCAAAGAGGGCGGTCCGAATACTGCAGTTTGGCTATCGACAATACACAGGATTGACCCGCGCCACACCGGGCGCTGCCTCCTAAACTGAACCGGAATTGTTGCCCTGAAATACAGACGCAAAACCCAGTTGAGCCAAAGCGCCGCTGGCGGCCAGGCGACCGCTTGCGAAACTTGCCGTCAACAGGTAGCCACCCGTAGGCGCTTCCCAGTCCAGCATCTCACCTGCGCAAAAAACCGGGTGTTTGAGGCCCTCAGTCGCCTTGATCTGCAAGTGCGCATCCAGCGCTTCAAACATCACGCCTCCCGCACTGCTGATGGCCTCGTCAATCGGCCCGGCGGCCGTGACCCGCAGCGGCAATGCCTTGATGGCTCGGGCCAGCCGCACGGGATCGTTCATCTCTTCCTTGCCCAGCAGCTCATGGAGCATGGCGGCCTTGATGCCATCCAGACTCAATCGGCTTTTGAGGTGACTGGAAAGCGAACGTGAGCCACGCGGATGTCGCACCTCCACCAGCACCTGCTCTGGTGTCTTGTCTGGCAGCAAGTCAAGCATAAACGTAGCACTGCCGTGGGCTGCAATTTCGTCCCGCAGCAAGCTGGACGCGGCGTAAATCAGGCTTCCTTCCACGCCTGTGGCCGTTGCGATGAATTCGCCCTTGCGGCTGAAGCTGCGGCCCTTGGAATCCGTGAAATGGATGGCCACCGACTTGAAAGGCTGGCCTGCAAACCGGGTTGAAAAATGTTCAGTCCAGCCTGGCTTCTGCGAAGGCCCCTGCCCAATCAGCTCACGGAAAAACTCCCGGCGGGTTTCACCCTGCTCTGCGGTGGCGACTGCGTGTGGCTCGCTACCCACGTCAAAGCCGCAATTGGAGGGTTGCAAAGGCGCGACCGCCACGCCGCGCTCAGCCAGCAGTGGCACCCATGCGCCATCCGAGCCCAGCCGCGCCCAGCTTGCCCCGCCGAGCGCCAGCACCACGGCATCGACTTGAATCGACAACTCACCGGTGGGGACGGAAAACTTCAATGCGCCCTGCTCATCCCAGCCCACCCAGCGATGGCGCATGTTGAACTGCACACCAGCTGCGCGCAACCGATGAAGCCAGGCACGCAGCAAGGGCGCCGCCTTCATGTCTTTTGGGAACACCCTTCCCGAGCTGCCGACAAATGTTTCCACGCCCAGCTCGCCGGCCCAGGCGCGAAGCTCAGCCGGGCTAAACGCCGCGAGCATGGGCTGCAGCTGCGCGCTGCGCTCACCGTAGCGGCTGAGAAAAGGCTCAGGCGCTTCGGAGTGCGTGAGGTTGAGCCCGCCCTTGCCAGCCAGCAAAAATTTGCGTCCCACAGAAGGCATGGTGTCGTACAACTGCACCTGCAAGCCGGGCACGCCCGCTGCCGCCAGTACTTCTGCAGCCATCAGGCCTGCGGGCCCGCCGCCAATGACGGCAACGCGCCGGGAGTGACCAGCGGGCGCTGATTGGGACGTGGAAGGAGACATCGAATCGTTCAAAAAAAATTTCCTGAAAAGCGCAGTGCCGGTTTGCGTAGCACCGAACACTATATTTTTGATAGCAAACTATTGCCGTTTTGAAAGGGTTAACAGCCAAAATGGCTTGAAAGATCTTCCAATGACCCGGTTTCAGACCATTATGCGGTCTCGCACGCTCCATCGCTGTCAGACCAGTTCCACCACAGCCCCCTGCGCGGTTAAAAACGCCGCCTTGACGGTTTGCCCTTTGTAGAGTGCCTGCAATGCTGCGCGGTAGCGATGCATCTGGCTCACCAGCTCGGGCTGGTCCTGCGGGGTGCCTGCCGATTTGTAGTCAAGCACCCACCAGTGGCCCTCATGCCCGGCGTCCTGTCTCTGCACCAGCCGGTCCAGGCGCAGGGTTTGGCCCTGGTGAACGAGTTCAACTTCATTACCTTGCCAGGCCAGCACATGTGCGTCCCAGGCCCAGGCGCCCGCACCGGACAGCACGCGCCTGGCCATGTCCGCCGCCTGCCGACCCTGTGCCGGGGTCAATCGAAACTCGCGTTGCACGGCGCGGATTTGCGATTCGGACAAGCTGCCCCACTCCAGCAATCGGTGCATGGCCTTGCCAATGCGCGACTGGTCGGTGTCTGCGTCAACCGCTTTCGCAATAACCGCCAGCTCGGGCGCAGCCGGAGCGGCAGGTAGTTGCAGCAGGCAGTCCTGAACCAGAAACTCGGCACCGGCGAGAACTTGCGACTGGGGAGCTGGCCATTCTTCAAGTTGAGCGGCCAAACGCTGCCACCAGCTTTGCGGTGCTTCGCGGTAGGGTGTGATCGACGACAACACGAGGGTCTGGCGGGCCCGCGTCAGCGCCACATACAGCGCATTAAGCTCCTCCCGCCGGCGCGCCTCCTGCTCGTCCAGCAGCAGCGCCTGCGCGCAGGCGGGCGGCCGGCTTTCGCTGATTAAAAATACAAACTTTTCGGGCGCGGCCGCTTCACCCGGCCAGTTAACCAGTACACCCATGCTGTCCGCGTTGCGCTCCGCTGTGTCGGTGTCAAGCAGCAAAACAGCTTTCGCTTCCAGCCCTTTCGCGCCGTGAACGGTCAACAAGCGCACAGCCTCGCTGTCCACCGTGGCGGGTGCCTGCAGGCCACCGGCTTTCAAGGCCCGCACAAAAGCGTAGGGTGTCGCGTACCTGCCGCCATCCAGGCGCAGTGCAGCTGCCAGCACGGCACGCAGATTGGCCAGGACGCTGGCGCGCTGCGCACCAGGCGCAGCGGCGGCAAAACGTGCCAACACATCGCAGTGGTGATAAATAGCCTGCAGCGCGTCATGCGGTGGCAAGGTGTCCAGCCAGCTCTTGTATTGAATAAAAACGGCACCCAGCCCAATGATCGCGGGAATAGTTTGCTCTGAATTCAGAAGCACCTCATACCAGGATCGCGCGGAGTTTCCCTTCGCCAAAGCGATCTGAACAAGCGCTTCGTCGCCAAGGCCAAACAGCGGTGACTTCAGGGCACGGGCGAGTGACAGGTCATGCTGGGGTGAGACCAGCACGTCCAGCAACGCAACAATGTCCAGCACCTCGCAGCAATCAATCAGCTCTGTTTTTTCACCCACCAGTGCCGGAATGTGCAGCGCGCGCAGCTCGTCCTGCATGGTGAGCAAGCCGGCGCGCTTGCGGGACAGAACCATGATCTCAGCTGGCCTGAGACCTTCGGCAACCTGCGCAGAAATCCAGGCGGCGGACTGGCGGGCCTCCAGCGTGCGCAAGGTTTCCTCTGGCACTTCGCGCGGGGTGGTCAGGCTGTCGCGCCAGCCGCCCAGCGGTACGGCGGCATCCTCATCTACCTCCCGAGATCGCGGAATCGGCGGCAGGCGGCCTGTTGCGCCGCCTTCGTCCACCTCGGTGGTGTGCTGGCGGTAACCCTGATACGCACCGCTGTCTTGCGCGGCGCCCATCACGGCGTTCACGGTGGCAATGACTTGTGGGGCATTTCGCCGCGTGTGGTCACAGCTGAGGATTTCACCATCCAGGCCATCTTTCACAAAAGCCTGTGCGGCCCTGAACACCTGCGGCTCCGCTCGCCGGAAGCGGTAAATGCTTTGCTTGGGGTCGCCCACGATAAACACGCTGGGCGCATGTCCGGCACCGCCGTAAGCGCTGAGCCAGGACAGCAGCGCTTGCCATTGCAGCGGGTTGGTGTCCTGAAATTCGTCTATCAGCAAATGACGGATGCGTGCGTCCAGCCGCTCCTGCACCCAGCCCGACATGACTTCATCGCTCAACAGCGCCTTGGCCGCAAGCTCGATATCGTTCATGTCAACCCAGCCGCGCTCCCGTTTGAGCGCCGTGAACGCGGCGATCAACACGCGGGTCAGGCGGGCCATGCGTTGCTGGTGCAACCAGGCGTCGTGTTGCTGGCGCGCGGCCAGCACGCGCAGCACCAATTCTTGGGCGACGCGCACCTGCTCAATACCGACAATCTTTTCGCTGAATTTGCGGGCCGTGCCTTTTTCAGTCAGCAGCGCGGAAAAAACTGCGCCTATGTCGCCTGCGCTCAGGGCCTGTTCCAGCGCCACGCCGCAGGCTGAGAAACTGGCAGCGCTGGCACGGCCCAGCATCGTTGCAGCACCCTGCAGGGTTTGCCATACAGACTCGTTACCCGTGAGGAGTTCCTCAGGCTCGTCCAGCCCGTCAAACGCCGGAAACTGGGCGGTGAAGTGGGCTACCGACAGATCAACAGCACCCTTCGCGTCTGCCAGCGCAAACTCGGTTCGTTTGTCGAGCGCGGTCTGCAAGGCCTTGTCAGTCAGAAAACGGCCATGCGCAAAAACTTCCGCTTCAAAGTCAGCCTTCAGTTCAGGGTGGGTCAACAAAGCCGCATAAAACCGCCGCCAGACCAACGCCTTGGCTGGCGCGTCGTCTTCAAGCAACTCGTAGTTGAGCGGCAGGCCTTGTTGCTGCAACAAGGCAATCGGCGCGTTGCGCAGCAAGGTGGCAAACCAGCCGTGAAAGGTGCGGATCTGCACAGAGCGGCGCGTCTCCAGCATGCGCAGATACAAATCTGATAGCTGCTTGCGCCCGTCCAAAGCGGACTGGGAGCCATTTTGATATGAAATGCCGCGTATTGACAGCTCTTGGGCCAGCGTGGCGTCATCAGCGTGGGCAAATTTCTCAAGCCACTCGTACAGCCGCTCCCGCATCTCGCCAGCGGCACGTTTGGTGAACGTAATTGCCAAAATTTCGTGCGGCTGCGCGCCCGCCAGCAAGGCCCGCACAATGCGCGAGACCAGCATCCAGGTTTTGCCGGCGCCCGCACAAGCCTCCACCGCCACGCTACGGCGCGGGTCGCAGGCAATGGCGTAAAAGGTCTCGGCCGACACCGGCTGACCGTTGTGTTCGTAGGCTGCCGTCACCAGAAATCCTTTCTGCACAAGCCCCTTGCAGAACAGTACGCACATGCCTTGCCTTCGCCGATAGCCGGCATCGTGGCGCCGTGATCAATGCGCGACATGTCCGTGAGGATGCTATCCAGCAACTCGTCACGCAGAGACACGATGTCCAGCTGCTGATAGGTGCGCGTGGCTTCCTTTTCCCCGAGGTTCACATAGGCGGCGGCCAGCGTGTCGTCTTCCAGCAGTCCCGCGTAGAACGCCAGCTGCGTGTCTTCCTGCGGCTGCTTCAACCGGTCTTTGGTGATACCACTGGCTTCGGTTTTATAGTCAATCACCAAGGTGCCGCCGTCAGGCAACCGGTCGATACGGTCAATTTTCCCGATCAAGGTCAACGTGCCCAAGCCCACCTCTCTGGCAACTTCACCGGCGTCAAATGTTGCCCCTTCGGCCTCATGTTTGCCTAGCCACTCGAGATAAGCCGCCCGCACTCGCGGCCAGCTGGCACTAAAGGGCAAAAATTCGCTGTCGCTGAGGGCTAGCTCTCTCGCAGCCGCCTCTGCAGCCTCGTCTATCAAGGCTATTCGCGCCTGCCAATCGGTGGTGGGCGTGCTTTTTAACGCATCGTGAAAAATCTTGAGCACTGTGTGCAGCCAATTCCCAAAATCACGCTTGCCCAACTCGGTGTCCAGCTCATCGGCCTCTTGCAACTTCAACTGGCGCAGCGCAAAAAAGCGATAAGGGCAACGCCGCAAATCTTCATATGCGCTGGCTGAGAGGCGCTTCACCGGGAGCGCTTCGCCGGTCGGCGCAGGACGCGGCGTGGGTTTCAGCTCCAGCATGCGTTGATCGCGCGGGTCGGGCGCGGCGGTCTCTCGGTGTTGCAGCAAAAGCTCTTGCACAAATCCGCTGGGCATCAGGCGCTCACCGTTTTCACTCGTGCGCCACAACAGGTCCATATGCGTAAACCGCAAGGCATACAGCCAGGCAGCGCGCTCCGCATCCGCCAGAACCTCACGAGACGGCAGGCCCAGCAACTCACGCTGCGCTGGCGTCCACTGGCCAGGAGGCTCCGGCGACACTGGCAGGTGTTGTTCGTCACAACCCGGTAGCACCACCGCCTGCAAGGTCCGGCCCAACAACTGGCTCAGCGGCAAAATGATCACCTGCGCATGATCTGGATGTGGCGGGGAGAAACTGGCCGCTTCAAGCGTCTGATTGACCCAGCTGGTAAATGCGGACAAATCCATACGCCCGTCGGCATCTAAAAACTCAGCTTCTGCGCCTTCCTGCAAACGCAGGGCATCCAGCACGGCCTGGCCTGCGACGTCACGCAGCAGGCCATCCCACTGCCCCGCCGTCTGCAGAACGCCACGCAGGTCGCGCAGCCACGTCATCAGGGCGCGAGGGCGTTGAAGGCCGTCGCGCATATCTTGTACCCGCGTCCCAATAGCAGCGCTTGCTACCAGCGAAGGAGTCAGCCCGCGCCAGTCCCGCACGCCGGCGCGGCGTAATTCTTTTTCTGCAGCGGTCAAGGTCGCCGCATCAAAGGCCGGGGCGTTCTTCAACCAGTCCAGCACAGCGTCTGTGGCCGCGTTCCAGCTCAGGGCGCGCAGCAAACCCATAAGCGTGGCGGCGGCTCGGGTGGTGGATAGCTTCCACCCGGTCTCGTCGCGCAGGGCCACGCCCCTCTCACCCAACAGCGCGCGCACCCGGCGGGTTAGCTCACGGTCTTGCGCAATCAACCCGACCGGGCTTCGCCCCTCGGCCAGATGCGCGAGCACGCAGGCGGCTGCGCGCTCGGCCTCGTCTTCAAAATCCTGCGCTGCATGCAAGGCCGGGATCAACGTTTCGCCGGGTAAGTAGAGAGTCAGTGACACGGCTTTGGAAGCAAACTCCGCTTTGAGTGCTGCGGTCATTGCCTCGGTTTGATAACCTTCAATCGTCACCAGCAAGTCCAGGTGCTCCCCGGCCTGCTGCGAAAACAGAACATCCGAGGGATAACTCGAATTGGCCGCCCATGCCAGCGCGATCTGGCCCAGCGCAGCCTCCAGTCTGAGTAGAGGTGAATCCCCACCCGCGCCGAGCAAGACGCCCATGCGGGCGCCCCAGGACGCACGCTGATCAGGCGGGACGGCTGCCGCCAGCCGCGCCAGTGACCAGGCGGCCTCCACCACCCGGGCTGAGAGCGTATCTTTCTGCGCACCCAGACCGGCTTGCACGATCAGTGAGGTGGCGGTCAGCATGTCACGGGCCGCATCCAGACGGATGTCGGTGTCGGACGCCTCAAAGGCACCCAGGCGGGTAGCCCAGTTCATGGTGGTTTCGAAGCGCGGTACAAAGTGCGCGTCCCCGGCCAGGCTGGTCCAGGCGGCTTTGGCTTCCTGCATCAGCTGTGCATAGGGCAACAAGACAACCGCCCGCGAAGCATGCACCCCGCGCGTTTGCAGCAAGGCAAGGAGCTGGGTGGTGACGTGGTGCCAGCAGATCGCTGCCGGGCCGGACGACCGGTCAATGACATTAACTATGGCTGTCATAGGCAAGTCTGGGGATTTGGTATCCGACGGGGGGACTTGCTTTCTGCCACAATGCCTGCAACTTTAGCCTTCATCGTAAAAATTTCCCGAACCCCTTCCTAAGGACACGCCATGGCCAGCGAACTGATCAAACATACCACCGATGCCACCTTCGAGGCCGACGTACTGCAAGCAACCAAGCCGGTGCTGGTGGACTACTGGGCCGAATGGTGCGGTCCCTGCAAGATGATTGCCCCTATTCTTGACGAAGTTGCCACCGGTTACGACGGCCGCCTGCAAATCGCCAAGATGAACGTGGATGAAAACCGCGACATCCCGGCCAAGTTCGGTATCCGCGGCATCCCGACCCTGATGCTGTTCAAGGACGGCCAGTTGGCCGCCACCAAAGTCGGTGCCATGAGCAAGGCTCAGCTCACCGCATTTATCGACCAGCAACTGGCCTAATTCCGGCCACATGAAGCACGCAAAGAACCCCGCCCCCGGCCAGGTTCTTTGCACCCCAGCTTTTCGAGCCCAAGCCCTGTGGCTTGCACCCGGCACCCCTTGATAAACCCCCTGTTTTTCCTGTCATAATGACCTTGTTCGCTGACTGGCCGCTGCCAGTCGGTTCGAGTTCCCGGTTTGTAAGCCTGCTTTTCTGGCACGGCTTCTTTTCAAACCTCCCCCGTTTCCATCAATGAACTCCGCCAAGGAGTAATTCCATGCACTTAAACGAACTCAAGGCACTGCATGTGTCTGAAGTCCTCAAGCAGGCCGAAGCCCTTGAGATTGAAAACGTTGGCCGGATGCGCAAGCAGGAGCTGATGTTTGCCATCATCAAAAAGCGCTCCAAAACCGGTGAAACCATCGTTGCCGATGGCGTGCTGGAAGTGTTGCCCGACGGCTTTGGTTTCCTCCGTGCGCCGGACTCCAGCTACACCGCTTCGACCGATGACATCTACATCAGCCCAAGCCAGATCCGCCGCTTCAACCTGCACACCGGCGACATGATTGAAGGCGAAGTGCGCACCCCGAAAGACGGCGAGCGCTACTTTGCACTGAACAAGCTCGACAAGGTCAACGACGGCGCGCCTGAAGACAACAAACACAAGGTGATGTTCGAGAACTTGACGCCGCTGTTCCCGCGCGAGCAGTTCAAGCTTGAGCGCGACATCAAGGGTGAAGAGAACCTGACCAGCCGGATTATTGACATCATTGCTCCCATCGGCAAAGGCCAGCGCGCCCTGCTGGTAGCGCCCCCCAAGTCCGGCAAGACCGTGATGATGCAGCACATTGCCCACGCCATCACCGCCAACTATCCAGACGTCGTCATGATGGTTTTGCTGGTGGATGAGCGTCCTGAAGAGGTGACGGAGATGCAGCGCAGCGTACGCGGCGAAGTCATCTCCTCTACCTTTGACGAACCCGCTGCCCGCCACGTACACGTTGCCGAAATGGTGATCGAGCGCGCCAAGCGTCTGGTTGAGCTCGGCAAAGACGTTGTGATTCTGCTGGACTCCATCACACGCCTGGCCCGTGCCTATAACAACGTTTTGCCATCGTCAGGCAAAGTCCTGACCGGTGGTGTTGACGCCAACGCCCTGCAGCGCCCTAAGCGCTTCTTTGGCGCAGCCCGCAAGATTGAAGAAGGCGGCAGCCTGACCATCATCGGCACCGCGCTGGTTGACACCGGCAGCCGCATGGACGAGGTGATTTTTGAGGAATTTAAAGGTACCGGCAATTGCGAAATTCACCTGGATCGACGCCTGTACGAAAAACGCGTGTTCCCCGCGATTCATCTGAACCGCAGCGGCACCCGCAAGGAAGAACTGCTTCTCGCACCCGAAATCCTGCAAAAGTCGCGGATTTTGCGCCAGTTCATGTACAACATGGACGAAATCGAGTCCATGGAGCTGATGCTTAAGAACATGAAAGCCACCAAGAACAACCACGAGTTCTTCGACATGATGCGAAGGGGTGGTTGATCAAGCCCCCACGCTTGTCACTTCGTGTACTGCGCTGCCCCCCGAGGGGGCGCTGCGCCTGCGGCCCGGCGAAGCCGGTTCCGCGGCCCCGGCTGGCATAAAGCCTCCAAAATTGCGCTAAGTGGTTGATTCCATGGCATAATGTAAGGCTTCACGGAAAGTGCTCAGAACTGGTTTGAGTGGCTCCCGAAACGAATAAGGAAAGATCATGAAAGAAGGCATTCACCCCAACTATCGCGAAGTTTGTTTTATGGACTTGTCCAACAACTTCAAGTTCGTCACACGCTCCTGCGTGAACACCAAAGAAATGGTGACCATGGACGACGGTCGCGAACTGCCTCTGTACAAGCTGGACACCTCCAGCGAGTCGCACCCTTTTTATACCGGCACACAGAAATCCGTGGACAACATGGGTGGCCGCGTTGAGAAATTCCGCAACCGCTTCGGCAAGACGACTGCCAAAGAAGCTGCAGCTCCTGCTGCTGCCGAGTGAGCTGAGACACTCTCTGTAGCCACACAGAAAAAGCAGCCTGAAATTCAGGCTGCTTTTTTTTGCCCCAAAATCGGGCATTCTCCCGTTGAGCGTTGATATCCATTGAACAAGCCTTCCCCAGCCATCATTGCCCAGTCTGCGGTTCGCCGGCTACCCCGGCTCGCGCTGCTGCTGTTTTGCCTGGCATACGTGTTGCCCGGCTTTTTGGGCCGCGGTCCGTGGAAAAATGCCGACCTTGCCGCCTTTGGCGAAATGCGGGCGCTGGCCGGCGGGCAAACCAGCTGGCTGCATCCGCAGCTCCTGGGGCAATCCGGGCAATTTGAAGCCCTGGCACCCTTGTGGATGGGTGCATTGGCCATCAAACTTTTCCCCTTTCTGGACCCAGCCCTGGCGGTGCGCATCCCTTTTGTGCTCCTGCTAACGCTGACCTTGCTGGCAACCTGGTACGCCATTTATTACCTGGCCCGCAGCCCACAAGCCCAGCCCGTCGCCTTTGCATTTGGTGGCGAAGCCGATCCGGTGGACTATGCCCGCGCGATTGCAGACGCCGGCCTGCTGGCTTTGATTGCGAGCCTGGGTCTTGCACAGTTGTCGCACGAGACGACGCCCGCGCTGGCGCAGCTGGGGTTCACCGCCCTGGTGTTTTACGCCATGGCGGCCAGTGCTTTTCGCAACGCCTATGCCGTCATCGGGCCGGCGCTCGGCTTGGCAGTGGGACTGGCCGGACTGGCCTTGAGTGGCGCACCCACCGTGGCAGCCCTGTTGGGCACAGGCAGCATCCTGATCGCGCTGAACAATTTGCAAAAGGCCTCCTCCGAAAAAAATCAGGCGCCTGTTTGGCGCTGGGTGCTGCTCACGTCGGCACTCACGATTGGCGTCGCGGCCCTGTCCCATGTACTGGACCTGTGGCGCTGGCGTATAGAGATCCCGGGCCTGGATACGTCCGCAGACCGGAAGGAGTGGCGCAGTCTGGCCCGACTGCTGATCTGGTTTACCTGGCCTACCTGGCCCCTGGCGGCCTGGACGCTTTACCGCTGGCGCCGGCATCTGACCAGCCGGCACGTCGCGCTCCCGCTGTGGTTTGCCCTTGTGGCGCTTGCGGCCACGGTTACCACCATCGCTTCAGACCGCAGTCTGCTGCTCAGTCTGCCGCCTCTTGCCGCTCTGGCCGCTTTTGCTCTGCCCACGCTCAAGCGCAGCGTGGCCTCGCTGATTGACTGGTTCACCCTGATTTTTTTCACCGGCTGCGCGTTCATCATCTGGGTAATCTGGATAGCGATGCAAACCGGTATGCCCCGGCAACCTGCAGCCAACGTCGCAAAGCTGGCGCCAGGTTTTGAGCCCAGCTTTTCATGGCTGGCCTTTTTCGCTGCGGTGCTGGCCACGCTGGCCTGGGCATGGCTGGTCAAATGGCGCGCCGGTCGGCAACGCGCTGCAGTCTGGAAATCAATGGTGCTACCGGCCGGTGGCGCGACCCTCTGCTGGCTGCTGCTGATGACGCTCTGGCTTCCGCTGCTTGACTATGCACGCAGCTACGCGCCTTTGTCGCGGCAGGTTGCTGCACGAGTGGACCCCAAATCCTGTGTTGAGGTCTATGGCTTGAACAGCGCTCAGGTCGCGGCCTTTCAGTACCACGGCAGGCTTGATTTGCGGCAGGCCGGGATCAAGGCGAGTTGCCCGTATCTGGTGGTGGACACCGAGTCTCAAGCAACGCTAAGCAACGCGGTGGACATGCCCGAGTGGGCCTATCTGGCAACCCTGCGTCGGCCAACCGACAAAAACGAAAACGTGGCGCTGTACAAAAGAGTCAGTATTCCCGCTGCTGATTCCACTGCAGCGCCGGCGCGCCCGGGTCGCCAGGCTCCGTGAACGAACTGAAAATCATCGGCCAGCATGCCGGCACAGTGCTGGTCGGCCAGCTGGCCGTGATGGCCTTTGGCGTCTCTGATACCGTTATCGCCGGTCGCTACAGTGACGAGGCCCTGGCAGCCTTGTCGGTGGGTTCCGCCATCTACATCAGCGTGTTTGTAGCGCTTATCGGCATTGTTCAGGCGCTGCTACCCATTTGGGCCGAGCTTCAGGGCGGGCGTCAGCATGCGGCGCTGGGACGCTCGCTGCGGCAAAGCCTGTACCTCTGCGCCTGCATCGCGGCCGTTGGTATCACCGCCCTGCTCTTCCCCGGTCCCTTGCTGCGTTGGGCTCAGGTACCCGCAGTCATGCAAGGAGAGATTCACACCTATCTGGCCGTACTGGCAGCGGCCCTCGTGCCCTCCCTGCTGTTTCGCATCTACAGCAGCTTTAACCAGGCGCTGGGACGCCCCCTGCTGGTCACCTGGCTACAGGTGGCAGCGTTGCTGGTCAAGATTCCCCTGTCGATCTGGTTTGTGGCTGGAGGGGCGGGCCTTCAGCCCATGGGTGTGGCGGGCTGCGCCTGGGCCACCCTGGTGGTCAACTATGGCTTGCTGGCACTGGCTTTGACGATGCTGCGCACACAAGACCTGTATCAACCCTATCAGCTGTGGGTGCGCATGGAGGCACCCAACTGGCGTGAGATCAGGGAGTTTGCACGCCTGGGAATCCCGGGCGGCCTGTCCTACCTGGTGGAAGTCACGTCCTTCACCTTGATGGCGGTCTTCATTGCCAGGCTAGGCACCGTCGCCTCAGCCAGCCACCAGATTGCCGCGAGCGTCACGTCCGTGCTATATATGGTGCCGCTGTCGATCGCCATTGCCTGCAGTGCGCGGGTGTCGTTCTGGATCGGTGCCGGGCATCCTTTGCAGGCGGGGCGCGTGGCCTGGATAGGATTCAGGCTTGCTGCCCTTTCAGCATGCGCGTGTGCAGCTACTGTTTTGATAGCAAGCCACTGGCTGGCGAGTCTGTATTCGCCCAATCCCGCGGTCGTCAGTTTGGGAGCCGCCCTTTTGACATGGGTGGCTTTTTATCACCTTGCCGACGCGATTCAGGCCGTTTCATCTTTTCTGCTGCGTTGCTACCGCATCACACTGGTCCCACTGGTTCTGTATGGCGCGCTGCTCTGGGGCATCGGCCTCTTTGGCGGCTACGGTCTGGCGTATGAAAACTGGACGGGCGAAGGCGCGACCCAATCAGCCGTGAGTTTCTGGACTGCCAGCACGGCGGCCCTTGCGCTCGTCGCCATTTGCTTTTCAGCGCTGCTGTGGAGGGCGGTTCGAAAAGCCGGGCACGAAGGCATGCCGCGAGGTCAGGCCACGCGCGCCTCCGGCTGAGACTGCCTAAGGCGCGTGGCCGGAAAAATGATCGAAAATCGCGAGCCCTGGCCCGGCTGGCTTTCAATTTGCAACTCGGCACCGTGGCGCTGGGTGACGTGTTTGACAATCGCCAGACCCAGACCGGTACCGCCGGTTTCACGCGAGCGGCTCCGGTCGATACGGTAAAAACGCTCCGTCAGGCGCGGAATATGCTCTGGTGCGATGCCGGGCCCTGAGTCCTTGACCGAAAACACTGCCCGCCCATCTGGCAATTTTTGCCACCGGACATCAATCGACTCACCCGCAGGCGTATACCGCACCGCGTTGCTCACAAGATTGGACATGGCGCTGAGCAACTCGGAGTGCGACCCGGCAATCTCGCAATTTCCGACCATGCTGAATCGCAGATCGTGACTTTGGGCGACCAGCATTTTTGACAGATCCCGACCGTCCTGTTCGCACAGGAGCATCAGCTCGGCAGCGGTGACCCACTCTGTCGCGCTGGGTGGAGGACTCCCTTCCAGCTTGGAAAGTGTCAGCAGGTCACTCACCAGCGTCTGCATGCGCCGCGCCTGTTGGGCCATCAGTTCCAGATATCTGGCGCGTTCGTCTTCATTCAACGGGAGGGTTTGCAAGGTTTCAACAAAGCCGCTCATGACCGTGAGCGGCGTGCGAATTTCGTGCGAGACGTTGGCGACAAAATCGCGCCGCATCACATCCGCCTGCTCCATGGAGGTGACGTCGCGCGACAGCAAAAGTTTGCGCCCTTCACCATAGCGATGCAGATGAACCGCCAGCTGAACCGGCCGGCTGGACGTGCTGCGCGCCCCGGGGATGACCAGATCACGTGCATAGTCCTCGCTATTGAGGTAGCCCACAAAGCCCGGATCACGCAGCAGGTTACCTATGTGCTGCAACACATCACGTTGCGGGTCAAAGCCGAAATGATCAGCT
Organism: Polaromonas sp.; assembly: GCF_035638815.1. GTDB lineage: Bacteria > Pseudomonadota > Gammaproteobacteria > Burkholderiales > Burkholderiaceae_C > Polaromonas. Next base: position 81,081 of record NZ_DASQZG010000031.1, on the reverse strand, counting down.
GCGGTTTCATTGCACCACTCGATGCAACCCTGCGCGTCGAGCAGCACGACGCCATTGGGTGACGCCTGTATCGCCGCCAAAAACTCATTCAGGCGGCTGCGGCTTTCCTCAATCTTTCGCTCCTGGTTTTTGGTCAAACGCCAGGTCCGGTCGGCGACCTCACCCCACAGGCCACTGGCCCTCACCCGGTTACTCGTATCCCCGGTTTTCAACCAGTTCAACAACACCATCCCGCGCCGCAAATCCAGCAACACCCACAGCGCACTGGCCAGACCAATCCCCAGAAGAACCCCGTGAAAGTGGTTATCCAGGGGCAGGAACCCGCCCAAAAGCGCGCCTGTCAGCTGGAAGAGGAAAAAACGGAAAACTCGCCAGACCATGCAGCGATTGTGCAGGAAAGGGCTGACGCTGAGAGCGTCAGGCCGAAGGATGGGCAGTCATGCGATAACCAGCGCCGCGAACCGTTTCCACCATCGCACCGGCAGCACCCAGGGCCTCCCGCAGGCGTTTGACGTGGACGTCAACCGTACGCTCTTCGATGAAAACATGGTCGCCCCAAACTTTGTCGAGCAGTTGCCCGCGGCTATGAACCCGCTCCGCATGTTTCATGAAATAGTGCAGGAGCTTGAACTCGGTAGGACCCAGTTTCAGGTTCTGACCCTGATACGAGACACGATACGTAGCCGCATCAAGTTCCAGGGCATCCAGCGTCACGCTGTCATTACCCTGCTCTGGTGAGCGCCTGCGCAGAACTGCGCGTATGCGGGCCAGCAGTTCCTGCGTGGAAAACGGCTTGGTGATGTAGTCATCCGCGCCGGCATCAAGACCCGCAATCTTGTCGGGCTCGTCACCACGTGCAGTGATCATCAAAATCGGAACTGGTTTGGTCCGTGCGTGAGCGCGCCATTTTTTGGCAAGCGTCAGCCCGCTCTGACCCGGGAGCATCCAGTCCAGCAAGATGACGTCGGGCAGCACCGCATCCAGCTCACGCTGGGCGGCGTCACCATCGATAGCCCAGATGGGTTGAAAGCCGTTGTGCCGAAGGTTGACAGCAATCAACTCCGCAATGGCTGGCTCATCTTCAACGACGAGGACCCGGGGAACGGTTTTCATTGCAATTATTTCTGGTTAACGAACAACGGACTCAATGGCTTCCATCGAGGTGTGGCGGACATCCGCGCCCTTGACCACATAGATGGTGAACTCGGCAATGTTCTTGGCATGGTCACCAATGCGCTCGATGGCTTTGGCCAGGAAGAGCAGATCAAGGCTTGGAGAAATGGTCCGCGGATCTTCCATCATGTAAGTGATCAGCTTGCGCACAAAGCCGTCAAACTCCTTGTCGATCGCGTTGTCTTCCTTGAGGATGGAAACCGCCGAGTTGGCGTCCAGTCGCGCAAATGCGTCAAGCGCCTTGCGGAGCAAGCCGGAGGCCAGGTCGGCAGCGACGCGCAACTCGGAAGCGGGGAGCGCGCGGGCAGAGCCACTTTCGATGATGGAACGAACCATGCGTGCGATTTTTTCTGCCTCGTCACCAGCACGCTCAAGATTGGCGGTGGTCTTTGAAATGGCGATCAGCAAACGCAGATCCCGTGCCGTCGGTTGACGACGCGCGATGATGGATGAGAGCTCCCGGTCAATATCCACTTCCATGGTGTTGACCCGGGTCTCCATGTCGGTCACCTGGTCAGCAGCCTCGCTGCTGAACTGGGCCAGCGCGTAAACCGCGGTACGAATCTGCGATTCAACCAGGCCGCCCATCTCCATGACGCGCGAAGATACACCGCTCAATTCACTGTCAAACTGACTGGACAAATGTTTATCGGTCATGATTTAGCCAAACCTCCCGGTGATGTAATCTTCAGTTTCCTGGCGCTTGGGCTTCATGAAAATGTCCCCCGTCACGCCGTATTCAACCATCTCACCCAGATACATGTAAGACACGTAGTCGGATACACGGGCTGCTTGCTGCATGTTGTGCGTCACGATCAAAATGGTGACCTGGTTCTTGATTTCGCCAATCAGCTCTTCGATGCTGCCGGTGGCAATCGGATCAAGCGCAGAGGTCGGTTCGTCAAACAGAATGATTTCGGGATCGGTAGCCAGTGAACGGGCAATGCACAGGCGCTGCTGCTGTCCGCCCGACAAATTGGTCGCAGACTCCATCATGCGGTCCTTGACCTCGTTCCAGATTGCGGCAGCTTTCAGAGCCGCCTCTACCTTGTCTTCCAGATAGCTTTCTGACTTTTCCCCACGCACGCGCAGGCCGTAGGCGACATTTTCGAAGATCGACTTTGGGAATGGGTTCGGCTTCTGGAACACCATGGAGATGCGCATGCGCACTTCAATGGGGTCGACGGCGTGGTCAAGAATATCCACGTCATCGGGGTAGAGCTCGATTTTTCCGTCATAGCGGTGACCCGGATACAGGTCGTGCATGCGGTTGAAGCAGCGCAAATAAGTTGACTTACCGCAGCCGCTGGGGCCGATCAGAGCCGTCACCTTGTTTTCGTAAATCGGCATGGTGACGCCCTTGAGGGCTTTGAAGGCACCGTAATAGAAGTCGAGGTTCTTCGACTGGGCCTTGAGCGCAGGCGCGTTGTCGGGAAGCGTAATGGTAGATGGCATGGTGTTTTTGATCTCTTGAAGGATTACCACTTGATATTTTTGCGAAGGCGGTAGCGAAGCCAGATGGCGAGCGCGTTCATTCCAACCGTCAGGAACACCAGCACAAGACTCGCGGCTGCCGCATTGGCATGAAACGCCGGGTCAGGCCGGGAAGTCCAGTTGAAAATCTGGATGGGCATCACAGTGAACGGTGAAAACAGCCAGTCAAACAAACCGGCAGGCGTCTCGCCGGTAAAGGGCATGGGCGGCAGGAACGCAATAAAGGTCAGGGCGCCAATGGTGATGATGGGAGCCGTCTCGCCGATGGCGCGCGACAAACCAATGATCACGCCGGTCAGAATGCCGGGCATGCCATAAGGAACCAGATGGTCGCTGACAACCTGCCACTTGGTGGCACCGCAGGCATAAGCACCTTCACGCACCGTCTGTGGGATCGCCCGCAGCGCTTCGCGGGTGGTCACGATCACAATGGGCAAAATCAGCAGCGCCAAGGTCAAGCCGGCCGACAGAATGCTCTGGCCAAAGCCGAAGGTGTAGACAAACAGGCCCAGAGCCAGCAAGCCGTAGACGATGGAAGGCACACCTGCCAGATTGCTGATGTTGATCTCGATCACGTCCGTGAACCAGTTCTTGCGGGCATATTCCTCAAGATAAATCGCGCTGGCAATCCCCACGGGAATTGCAAACAAGGCGGTCACGATCATGACGAAAAATGATCCGACCCAGGCCGAAAGAATGCCGGCTTGTCCAGCCCGGCGCGAAGGGAAACTGGTGAAAAATTCAGACGTGATACGGGGCGCACCGTCGATGACCATTTCCACGAACAAGGCAACAAGGGTCAGAATCGCCAGGGCGATGGACGCCAGGCCTGCCAGGCCGAAAATGACGTCCCAGCGGCGATGCGACTTGATGATGGCACGGAGCTCTTCCGTGCGTTTTGTGTTGCGGTCCATCAATAAGCCTCCCGATATTTGCGGCGCAGCCAGTGGCCTAGAAGATTGAACATCAGTGTGATCAGCAGCAGCGTCAAACCAGCGGCAAAAATCGTCTGGTAGCCAACACTGCCATGAGGCAAGTCACCCAGTGCGACTTGCACAATGAACGATGTGATCGTCGCTGCAGGTTCCAGCGGATTGAGCGACAGATTCGGTTGCATGCCCGCTGCTACAGCCAGAATCATCGTCTCACCCACCGCGCGTGAAATGCCCAGGATGTAAGCCGAAGCGATTCCGGAAAATGCTGCCGGCACGACGACCCGCGTGGCGGTCTGAAAACGAGTGGCTCCCATGGCGTATGAGCCCTCCCGAAGACTCATGGGCACGGCGCGCATGGCATCTTCTGACAGGGAAGACACGTAAGGGATGATCATGATCCCCATCACGATACCGGCGGACAGCACGTTAAACGTCGGCAAACCGGGATAGATTTTTTGAAGCAATGGCGTGATGACCAGCAACGCAAAGAACCCGTAAATAATCGTCGGTACGCCAGACAGAAGCTCCAGCACCGGCTTCAGAATCTCCCGCAATCTATGCTCGGCGAACTCCGACAGGTAAATGGCGATGATGGTACCCAGCGGTATGGCGATGCACAGGGCCACCAGTGAGCTCGACAAGGTGCCCGACAGCAGCACGATGATGCCGAAATGCGCATCGTCAAACAAGGGAGTCCACTGCGTATCGGTCAGGAATGTCCACAAAGGAACATTGCTGAAGAAGACCAGGGACTCTTTGAGAAGAATGTAAACAATGGCCAGCGTGGTGAATACAGACACACATGCCGCCATGAGAAGGACAAATTCAATGATCCGATCAGTGCGTTTGCGTGCGGCTTTGATGTCCGCCAGTTCGGCAAGGCGGGCTGCGCCCGTCAGTCGCTCGGCAATCACAATGCGATCCGGGGTAGTGGAAGCACTCATTAAGGATTCATTTCTGTAAAAAGCGGCTCAACAAAAAAATCTGCCTGCAACTTCCGACAAGTTTGCAGGCAGACGATGTTCAAGCCTTGATATCTAACAGCTTACAGTTTGGCTTCGCGCTTGACCAGCTCTTCGATGCTGATGCCCACTTCGTTCTTGCCGCCGAAAATTGTGCCTCTTTTGTTGTCAGCAATGTGTTTGACATTGGAGGTGTAAATGGCAGCTGGCAGCGGAACGTATTTGACTTCCTTGGCCATCTTGGCGCCCTGGGTCATGTAGAAATCAACAAACTTCTTGACTTCAGGCTTGGCCAGCGATTTGGCATTGATGTAGATGAAAATCGGGCGAGCCAGTGGCTGGTAGGTGCCGGCGATAACAGTCTCGGCGCTTGGCGACACAGCAGGTTTGCCATCCTTTTCAACGATAGGCAGAGCCTTGAGTTTGCTGGTGTTTTCTGCGTAGTACGCAAAACCGAAGTAGCCGAGGGCATTGACATCGCCGGCAACGCCTTGCACCAGCACATTGTCATCTTCCGATGCCGTGAAGTCGCCGCGGCTAGACTTGGACTTGCCGACAATGGCTTCAGTGAAATAGTCAAACGTACCGGAGTCCGAGCCAGCGCCAAACAGCTTCATTGGCTGGTCAGGCCAGGTTGGGTTGATCTGGTTCCAGCGCATGACTTTGCCCTGCGCGGCTGGTTCCCACATTTTTTTCAACTCAGCCACGGTGGCTTGCTTGAGCCAGGTGTTTTTTGGGTTGATAACAACGGTCAGGGCATCAAATGCAACTGGCAGCTCGAAATACTCAACACCAGTCTTCTTGCAATCAGCCATTTCGGAAGCTGTGATTGGGCGTGATGCATTGGAGATGTCAGTTTCGCCGCGGCAAAACTTTTTGAAACCACCGCCGGTACCAGACACACCAACGGTCACTTTCAGACCCTTGTTGGCTTTCTGGAACTCTTCGGCCACAGCCTCAGTAACAGGGTAAACGGTGCTGGAGCCGTCGATCTTGACGACCTGGGCGAAGCTGGCCACGGGCATGGCGCCCAGGAGCGCCAGCGCTGACGTCGCGAGCAGGGATTTGATTGGGAGAGATTTCATGGAGATTCCTTTCGGATTTATTAACTAACTTGAACTACTTTATGTCATAAATATGACAATTCAATGACACTTAGGCGGGTTTGCAGTTTTGGCCTTCGGCTTTCCCGGAGTGCATCAGGGTGACGCCGCCCGCGCCTTTGGTCATCAACGTGTAACCCTCTCCTTCGTACACGCCATCACTTTTCATGTCGAGCTCTGCGCTGCCATGGTGCCCACGCACGCGAACGGTCTTGCTGTCTTGAGCCGCACGTGCGCTGAAGGTTTTTCCACCTTCGCAGGAGAAGCTGACAAACTTTCCAGCGCTCATTCCGGCAGGCACCGATGGGTTAAAGGCGCAGCCTGCCAAAAGCGTGATAGCGACAAGGGGTGCGGTAAAAACAAATTTCATGTGGAGTTCTCCGACAAAGGTTGATAACAAAATGTAGTTTCGAGGCTGTATGTGACAAGGGAGTGACAAATCCGTGAAATATCAACGCCACGGACTGTTGCACACGGCGCGGCCTTAAACCCCGCCAGCTTTCCCCATGCGCACGACCAGATGCGCCTCGTAACGGTCCCACATCATGGGAATCACAAAAGGCGCTGCTTCAAAGCCGGGTGGGGTCACGCCATCCGTCTGGTTGATGACACGGGGCGGCGAAATATCCATGGCTTCGCCAAAATGGCGACGTGCATAACCAGACATCTGGTTGGTAATTTCGCCCACGATGTCGCGGTGGCTCGCATCGGTGTAGCTGCTCTCGCCCATTTTGAGCAACACGTGGGTCAGCAAACCGCGCGGCGCAGAAAAGGTGACGCTGCCGCGGTAATGCCCACTCAAATCGATTCGACCCTGAAAATCATTCCACACGACGGTCTCAGTACCGTCGAGCATGTATGCCGTGCGTACCGCGGCCTTGTGCCCGGTGGTTTGCGCAAAAAAGGCCATGGCCGCATCCGAAAAGATCTTGATGTCTTCCACTTTCAGTCGGGTCGTGCTCATACCATCAACTCCTGAAGGGATTCGACGAGTTGCTCGTCAGAAAAGGGTTTAAGCAAGAAACCATGGGCGCCCTTCCTCATGGCTTTCAGGGCGGTGGCCCTGTCGCTCAGGGCCGAAACCACCAGAACACGCGCATCGGGCAGGAGAGTGCGCAATGCTTCAAGACAAGCTGGCCCGTCCATCACCGGCATCGTCAGGTCCATCGTGACAAAGTCGGGTTTGTGAACCTTGGCCTGTTGAATGGCCTGCTCTCCGTCTTCGGCCGTTGCGACAACCTTGACGCCCGCCAGACGTTGATCCATGGCCAGACGGGATATCCGGTTGCGGAAGATCATGGAGTCATCCACGACCATCAAGCTTCTTGTCTTCATCACGCCACCCCGAACTTCAGGACGAAATGGGTCGAGATATTGGGCTGCGTCATCACCCGCAATTTCGCGCCGGCTTTTTCGGCTATTTGCCGCACAAGGGACAAGCCCACGCCACGCCCGGCGTGCTCGGTCACTTCCGTGGCAGTTGAAAAATGAGGGTCGAAGATAAATCCAAGCACTTGGGAATCAGTAAATTGCTCAGAGTCGGATCGCAGCTGTGCCATGCGGCGTCTGACTTCTGGCACCACAATGCCCCGTCCGTCGTCGCTTACGGTGACCTCAATCAGGCCGTCAGCGGCTCGGCCAATATCAAGGCGGAGTTCACCCACAGGGGGCTTGCTGAGCTTGGCGCGCTCCGATGGCAGCTCAATGCCATGCACCACGGCGTTTCGTACCAGCTGAGGCAAAGCCTCGCGCAACACGCGCTCCACGTGCTCCGGCAGTGGTTTTTCATCCACATAGGCAGTCAGACGGACCTGCTTGCCAAGAGATTGGGCCACCCGCTCAGACAGGGACCGGAGATTGCCCACCATGGCGTCGAGCTTGCGCGGCTCATCGAGTGACGCGTTTGAAGCGGGGCGACCAATACGTGAGAAAACCCGGAACAGGCGGTCAACCTGATCCTGCACGCGGGACAGCTCAAAAACGATGGGAATCAGGTCCTCCCCGGAAAGATCGCGTCGCTTGAGCAAGGGGGCCAGCGCGTTTTCCATCAAGTGAGCCTGGCGTGCAACAGCTGTCAGGCTGAGGGCCGCGCCCTCGCCCTTGATGCCGTGCACGAGCCTGGCCGCCTCATCAACAAGTGCCTGGTAGGCTTCTGGCCGCCGGCCAACCGAACGCATGGACTGGTTGAGGTCGGAAAGTTTTGCGCGCGCGTCGAGCAGAAAGTCCTGAAGCAACACGGGCTCCTGCTCCAGCACACGAATGAGGTCATCCACGTCGCTTTTGGCCGCTTCCTGTGTGGCGGCCAGTTCGCGCTCCAGCTGCACCTTTTGCGTGACATCAAATACCGTCACCAAGAGCTCCACGACCAGGCCGCCCTCCCGCACCTGCGTCATCTGAAAAGTCACAAATCGCGACTTGGCAGACCCGTCCCCCGGCGCCTTGATCTGCACCTCTCTCAGGGGATCAAGCTGAGCCAGCAGACCTGGCTTGACTTTGGGATCAAACATCAGATCGAGAAAACTGTCCGCCTCTTCAGCCCGCTCTTTTGTCAGCATGCCCTGAAGCAGACCCCGAAAACTCTCTCCGGGCAAAACGTCGCGCATAAAGAGGCGGTGCACAGACGCGGACAACTGACTTCCGATGGTGCCATCCGCCTTGACCAGCAACAGCCCTTCCGAAACTGTCCGCAAAATGTCGTCCGTCTCCTGGCGGGCCACTTCCGCCACACGGTCGCTCGCATTCAAACGCCGCAAAAACTTGAAAACGATGTAAACAAAATTGATCAACGCCAGAACAATGGCGGCGATCTGAATCTGGCGCATTCGTTCGGTTTTGGTATTGGCAGCGGCTTCGACACCCACAGCCAGATCGTTGGTCAGCGCCATCAGGCGGATATTTCGTGCCACCGCTTTGGTGGCTGCAATTTCAATATCCTCCAGCGTTGGTTCGGCTGCAGCAATCACCGGGCGGATAGACTCCTCCAGCGGCACCCACTCGCGCTCCAGTTTCTTGAGCATGTCCCGCAACTCGTCGGGATTCAAACCGAAAACGGTGAACTCTGTGTCCTGGGTCATTGAGCTTTTCAGCGAGCTCAAGCCCTGAACAAATGCGGCTGTACCCTGGTTCAGTTGCGCCATGCTGGTCTGGATCGGCAGTTCGCCCTTCTTCTCGATCTGCAAAGTCAACAGCGACTTGGTGATTTGCTGCGTCAACATGCGCAACTCACCAGATGCATTCATTCGGCTGGCATCACGCTCAAGCTGAATGGACGCGTAAAAATTGAAGAACAAAATCCCGAGATCGAGAACAATAAAAAGCAGGATGGCGAAGAGCAGATCGCGGTATTTGCCCAAGCCCAGAGAAGATTTCATAGTTTGTTGTTGTTCATAAAATTGCAGAACACTATCTTGCAATTCCCACATGACGTGCCTATGACAAGCGGGGAAACCAGAAGAAACATCCCATGTGATGAGCAACAGTGCGTGACTGCTCGGCACGGATGCTATGCTGGGTTTGAAAAAACAATCGCTCGCACATGCAAAATGGAACCCGCCTTGCTGCCGTGGACCTCGGCTCCAACAGCTTTCGCCTCGAAATAGGCCGCCTCGATCACGGGCAGATTCACCGCACCGAATACCTCAAGGAAACTGTCCGACAGGGCAACGGACTCGACAAAGACCGCAACCTGACCCCCGACGCCATGCAACGTGGCTGGGATTGCCTGGCGCGTTTTGGCGAACGCCTGGCTGGATTCAAAAAAGGCGAGGTGCGCGCGGTGGCCACTCAAACGCTGCGTGAAGCCCGCAACCGCGACGCTTTTTTGCGCCGCGCCCATGAGGTATTGGGCTTTCCCATCGACGTGATCTCGGGGCGCGAAGAAGCCCGCTTGATCTACCAGGGGGTCGCCCACATGCTTCCGCAGTCTGATGAGCATCGGCTGGTGGTCGACATCGGCGGGCGGTCCACTGAGATGATTCTGGGCCAGGGCCTTACCGCGCTGACCATGGAGTCCTACCGGGTGGGAAGCGTGGCCTGGTCAATGAAATACTTTCCCGAGGGGCAATTCACCGCCAAGGCCTTCCAGACGGCCGAAGTAGCCGCCAAGGCTGTCCTGGAGGAAGCGACCAACGTCTATCGCGCTGGGAGTTGGGAGGTAGCGTACGGGTCATCGGGCACCATAGGGGCCGTCGGCGACGTGCTTGTGGCTGCAGGCATGCCTGCGGGCCTGGTCACACGTGAGGGGCTGGACTGGCTGCTGGACCGGCTGCTCAAGGCGCAAAGCGTAGACCGGCTCAAGATTGAGGGCATGAAGGACGACCGTCGCGCCGTTATTGGCGGTGGTGTCAGCGTGTTGCGTGCGGTGTTTGAATTACTTGGTATTGAGGAAATGCACGCGGCCCAAGGCGCCCTGCGGCACGGCGTGCTGTATGACCTGCTGGACCGTGAACAGGAAACCACCGACCTGCGCTCGACCACGGTGTTGCGTCTGGCGCAGAAATTTGCCGTGGAAACCGCCCAGGCCCAGCGCGTGAGCAAGATCGCCCGATTTCTTTTTCAACAAATCAGCAGCGGGCTGCTGCCTGTAGACCTGGACCGTTTTCAGCGCAAACTGGATTGGGCAGCACAACTGCATGAGATTGGCAGTCACATCTCGCACAGTGATTATCACAAGCATGGGGCCTACATCCTCGACAACGCTGATGCGCCCGGCTTTGCACTGCCGGAACTGCACCGCCTCGGTCTGCTGGTGTTGGGCCACCGCGGCAAGTTGCGCAAGCTTGACGCTGATTTCGAAGATACCGTTTTTATTCAGCAACTGCTGTGCTTGCGGCTCGCGGTCATCCTCTGCCACGCCCGGCGCGACCCGGAGTTCAAGTCAATTCAGCTTGGCTGTGTGGCAGGCCATCAACGCTTTGTGCTCACCTGCCCGCCAGGCTGGAGCACCGCCTATCCACAGTCGGCGCACCTCCTGCGTGAAGAAGTGCTGGCCTGGCAGAAAACACCGTGGACGCTGGCGCTGACAGGGATCTAGACAGGTTGCGTTGACTCGCGGATGCTAAACGGTATAAACTATATACACCGTTTATTTGAAGAAGGAAATTCTCATGGCAACTGCGACAAAACCAGTGACAACAACACCCCGCAAGTCAGGCACCAGTACCAAAAAAGCTGTGACAAAGCGGCCAACCGCCCCCAGCAAGGCAGCCAAAACCGCGAACAGTGGCACGGCGCCCATCGTGAAAAAAACCGGCGCAAAACCGGTTGCACCAAAGAAGGTCTCTGCCAAACCGGCGGTCAAGCTTGAGAAAGCGCCTAAAGCCAAGAAACCAAAACTGGTTCGCGACAGTTTCACCATTCCGAAGGCCGAATTCGTCGTGCTGGAAGAACTCAAACAGCGTGCTGCCAAGCTGGCCCGCCCCGTCAAAAAAAGTGAGCTGCTGCGCGCGGGCATAAAGGCCATTGCAGCCATGCAGGACGCGGCATTTCTGACTGCCCTCAACAACGTCCCCGCCATCAAGACAGGCCGCCCCACGCTCGCTGGATGAGTCGCGCAGGCTACCCCAAGCAACCGCGTCTCATAAATACCGGCTAGGAAGGGACCGAACGCAGAGGGACTCCCAAATGGCCGGCAATTGCACGGCCAACAAGGTCCTGCTCTTGCGCACTCAAGGTGGTAAGCCTGCGTGGAATGCGCAGCTTGGTTGCGCCACTTGTTGTCACCAGCTCGACGACGCGGCGATCTTCGTCCACGCCGCTCCACGACTGCTGGACTGCGCAAACTCCCGCAAGGTCCAGCGCCGTCGATGAACCTCCCAGCACCGACATGCGCTTGACGCTCACCGCGTTCGTCTGCTGATCGAATGTGTAGTGCTCCCGGCAGGTCATCGCGTAGGCGCACCACCCAAAGGCAACGCCGACCGCACCCAGCAGCACCACAGGCATTTGTCTGGCCTGCGGTACCAGAAGAAACACCGCACCCACAATGATCAGCACAACGAGCAAAAACACCGCAAGCTCGCGCCCGCTCTGGCGCAGCTCCAGTTGAAGCTGACGCGGGTGAAGGCGGTCAGCCCTGACCGTTGCGGTCATGGCACCATATGTGGTCGCGCGGTCAAGGGAGCGTCAAACAGATGAATTACTATGATTTTCATAGCACAAGTCGCCCATTACGAAAGGGAGGGACGCCGGTTTTAATCAAAAAATAGAGTTCTGACACTTCAAAGTACTTCAGGCGACTGCACCGTAACGACCACTGTCTGAGCACCGCCCAAACGCTCGCGGTTACGCAGCCACCAGAGGGCGCCCTTCTTCACAGCACAGTCGCTTTCCTGCAAATTCAGCAACTGGGCGATGACCTGGCCTAGCGTGGGCTGATGGCCAATCACCAGGATGGGCAGCTTATTGGACGGCCACTGGACCAGTTCCAGAAGTTGCGACGGCGGCGCGTCGGGGCCCAGCTCCGCACGAATTTTGTATTTGCGTCCCAGGGCGAGTGCTGTTTGTTCGCAGCGGCGCGCGGGGCTTACCAGGATGCGCGCACCTTCGGGCAATTGCCGGTCCAGCCATACAGCCATGCGCGCGGCCTGCTTTTCGCCGCGTGCGGTGAGGGATCTGTCGAGGTCGCTAACGCCGCTGGCGTCCCCAGGTTGCCAGTCTTCGGCTTCCGCATGACGCCAGAGAATCAGGTCCATCTCAGCGCTCCGTGGTTTCGCTGTTCGCGGTGTAGCGGGCCATCAACGCAATTTGAGCGCTATGGTGTTCACCTGGACCCGAACTGTCAACGCGCAAGTAGCTTCCGTCGGCCTGTAAATCCCAGGCGTCCTTGCCGTCATGCAGGTAGGCAACCAGACATTCGTCGACGATGCGCTGACGGATGACCGGATCGGTTACGGTCCAGGCCAGTTCCACACGCCTGAGCATGTTGCGGTTCATCCAGTCTGCACTGGACAGGTACAGCGTTTCTTCGCCGGCACAGCGAAAGTAGAAAACGCGGGAATGCTCCAGAAAACGGCCAATGATTGAGCGGACGCGGATGTTATCAGTCACCCCCGGAAGCTGGGCTGGCAGCATGCATGCGCCCCGCACCACCAGATCAATCTTCACGCCCCGCTGCCCTGCCCGCACCAGCGCCAGCATCATCGCCTCATCGGTCAGCGCATTCATCTTGGCGACGATGCGCGTGTCTTTGCCCTGCGCAGCCGCTTCACCCAAGGCATCAATCTGTTCAATCAACTTGCGGTGCAATTGAAACGGCGCCATGAGCAGGCGATGCAGCTTGGGCAACTTGCTCTGGCTTGCCAGGTGCACAAACACGTTGTCAATGTCGGCCGTCAATGCAGCATCGGCGGTCAGATAACTCACATCGGTATACAGGCGGGCGGTTCGGGGGTTGTAGTTGCCGGTGGACAAATGCGCGTAACGACGCAGGTGATGCCCCTCCCGCCGGGTGACCAGCAGCATCTTGGCGTGCGTCTTGAGGCCTACTACGCCATAGACCACCTGTGCGCCTATGGATTCCAGCATCTCGGCCCAGTTGATGTTGGCTTCTTCGTCAAACCGGGCTTTCAGCTCCAGCACCACCATGACCTCTTTGCCGCGGCGCACGGCCTCGCGCAGCAGGACCATCAACTCGGAGTCTGACCCGGTACGGTAAATGGTTTGCTTGATGGCCAGCACCTGCGGGTCGTTCACGGCCTCACGCAGAAAATCGAGCACGCCGTCAAAGCTCTCGAACGGTTGATGGACAGAGACATCGCCCTGCTTGAGTCGTTCAAAAAATGATTGGCCAGGCGTCAGCTGGATCGGATAGCAGGCTTTGTAAGGCGGGAACAGCAGCTTGGGATCATTGACCAGGTCTACCAATTGGGTCAGTCGGTACAGGTTGACCGGCCCATGCACCCGGTACAGCGACTCGGGCGGCAGGTTGAACTGCGTGAGCAGAAATCCGGAGAGATGCTCCGAACAACCTGCCGACACCTCAAGCCGCACCGCCTGCCCGTAGTGACGTTGCTCCAGCCCGAGACGCAGGGCCGTGCGGAGATTCTTCACGTCGTCTTCGTCAACTGCCAGGTCCGAGTGGCGCGTCACGCGGAATTGTGAAAACTGCCCCACTTCGCGTCCAGGAAACAGCTCATCCAGATGCGCCCGGATGACGCTGGACAAGGAGACAAAACATCGGAGCTTGCCCGACACCTTTTCCGGCATGCGAATCAGGCGCGGCAATACCCGGGGCACCTTGACGATGGCAATGTCGTTTTCGCGGCCAAATGCATCGCGTCCACCCAGGCGAACGATGAAATTAAGCGACTTGTTGGCCACCTGCGGAAAGGGGTGGGAAGGATCAAGTCCGACAGGAATCAACAAAGGCCTGACCTCCCGTTCAAAGTAGGCCTTGACCCAGGCCCTTTGAGCCGCGTTGCGGTCACCGTGGGAAACAATCTTGATGCCATGCTTCTCAAAAGCGGGCATCAACTCGTCGTTGTAAAGCGAATATTGACGCGCCACGATGTCATGCGTGGCAGCTGACAGCTCCTTGAACGACGCGGCGCTGTAAGAGCCCTTTTGCTCTTCGTTTTGCGCAGCCGTCAAATGCAAGGCGGCACGGACTTCAAAAAACTCATCCAGATTGGACGAAACAATGCAGAGAAACCGAAGGCGCTCCAGCAGCGGCACGTCTGCCCGTTTAGCGCCGTCTAGCACCCTTTCATTGAAGGCGAGGATGCTGTGGTCGCGATCCAGAAACTTGACGTTTGCTGTGTCCGCCGACGTGGGCGCTGAAGAATGGGACATCGATTTGAAATGTATTTGTAATAAAACTGACTTTTAGTATTGCCCAGTTAGATGACAAAACCGTGACAAGCCGATTTGCTAAAGCGCGTTTGCGACGATCAACTTCGAATTGGTTTTTTGCCGGGCGGGCACCAGATGCCCCTCAAACAGCCGGGCCGCATGGGCCCAGCTGAAAGCCAGCGCACGGTTGCGGGCCTCCTGCCGGGGGACGGCCAGTGCACTATAACAAGCGCGCTTCAGGTCGTCGTCCATCACCCCACCGTGACAAGCGCCATCTGGCGTGCCCAGCACCTCCAGCGGCCCGTCCACCGGATAGGCCGCTACGGGCGTACCGGTTGCCATCGCTTCCAGCATCACCAGCCCAAAGGTTTCGGATTTGCTTGGAAAGACAAAGACATCCGCCGAGGCATACACCTTGGCCAGTTCAGACCGGGGAAGCACCCCCAGCCATCGGACCTGCGGAAAACGCGCCTTCAAAGTCTCTTCCAGCGGCCCGACACCGCACACAATCTTGGTCCCCGGAATATCCATCTGCAGAAATGCATCGATGTTTTTTTCGTAAGACACCCGGCCCACGAACAACGACACCGGGCGGGCCAATACGCCCACAGGTGGGTACAGCCGGGGCTGCGCACCGAATGGAAAAAGCTCCGTATCCACGCCATGGGTCCAGCTGCGCAGGTTGCGAAAGCCCCGCTGCTTCAGCATGCCCAGCACACCATTGGTGGGCACCATCACGCCTGACGACGGCTTGTGGAAGTAGCGAAACAGCGCATAGCCCCAGGACAGCGGGATTTTCAACGCAGCGTGCAGGATCTCTGGAAACTTGGTGTGAAAAGCGGTGGTAAAACTCAAGCCCCGCTTCAGGCAATAACTCCTGGCAGCCCAGCCCAGCGGGCCTTCTGTCGCGATATGGATCGCATCCGGTTGCATCTCCGTGAGTCTTTGCGTGAGCACGGCTTTGGGCTTGATGGCCAGGTCAATGCCGGCATACCCGGGGCAAGGCCGTGTTTTAAACAGCCCAGGGTGAATAACGTCAACCTGGTGCCCCAGCTTTTCAAGCTCCAGAACAAGCTCGACCAGGGTTGTGACAACACCATTGATCTGGGGCTTCCATGCGTCGGTAATCAAGGCGATCTTCATGCATTCACCGCGCTGACAGTCGGGGCCCGACCAACAGGGGCGACATCAGGTGCCCAGTGCAACAACTCCAGCGTGCCATCAAAATTTTCAACAAGAGCGGTTCGACTTTCGACCCAGTCACCATCATTGCAATAAAGGGTGCCATTGATGTCGCGCATCTCGGCTCGGTGGATGTGCCCGCAGACCACGCCCTGATGGCCCCTGCGGCGTGCTTCGTTGGCAACAGCCACTTCAAAGTCCGTCACGTAGTTCAGAGCGGTCTTGACCTTTTGTTTGAGGTAAGCCGAAAGCGACCAGTACGGCAGGCCCATGCGTGCACGCAGGCCGTTGAGGTAGCGATTGAGTTTGAGCGTGAATTCATACAGGTTGTCCCCCACGATAGCGAGCCACTTGGCACACTGGACAACTGCATCGAAGTAATCACCATGAATGATCCACAGATTGCGGCCGTCCGCAGTGGTGTGGACCGCTTCCTCCATGACTTCGATGCCGCCGAACTGGTGGCCAATAAATTCACGCGCAAACTCATCATGATTGCCGGGCACGTAGATGATTCGGCAGCCCTTGCGGGCGCGCCGCAGCAGCTTTTGCACCACATCGTTGTGCGACTGCGGCCAGAACCATTTGCGGCGCAACTGCCAGCCGTCCACGATGTCCCCTACCAGATAAAGATGTTCGCTGGGGTGAGCCTTCAAAAAGTCCAGCAACTCGCCGGCCTGACAGCCCGGCGTACCCAGGTGTAGATCAGATATGAAAATGCTGCGATAACGCTTGCGCACATCTGCGTCGTCGTGGTCATCGTCCCCTTGTGATGGGTAGCCGTTGTCCATGGCGCCGAGCTTGTCAAACAGCGTCCGCATCAGTCAGCCTTGGCTGAAAAGTGCTTGCGATAACGCGGCGGCAAGTCTGCAATGCGCATCATCATGGGCAGGTCGGCGGAGTTGAAGTCAGGGTCCCAGGCTGGCGCGCCCAGTACCTTGGCGCCAAGGCGCAGATAACCCTTGATTAGTGCAGGTGGCTCAACATTCAGCGAATCATCAAGGCGGTCGACTGGCAGCGCCAGACGCGGCGTGACGTGGTAATCAATAGGAGCCAGATGCGATTGACGAACCTGGCGCCAGATGCTGGCGGCCGCCTGTCCGCTTGAAGCACCCGTGTGCTGCATCGGAATGCTGGCGCAGCCAATCATGGTGTCCAGTTGGTTGCGCGCCATAAATTCGGCCAGAGCGCCCCACAGGGCCAGAATCACGCCGCCGTGACGATGCTCTGCATGCACACAGCTGCGGCCCAGTTCCACCATGCGCGAGCGTAAAAAGCGCAGTCGTGTGAGGTCAAATTCGGTGTCGCTGTAAGTGCTGCCAGCGCGCTTGGCCTGGGTGGGTGTGAGCACGCGGTAGGTGCCTATGACTTCCTGGCTCTCCTCATCGCGCACCAGCAGATGTTCGCAGTAGTCATCAAACAGATCAATGTCATGACCAGGCAAGGTGTTGGGCAGCGTTGCGCCCATCTCGACCGCAAAAACCTGGTACCTCAGACGCTGCGCTTGCCGGACCTCGTCCTGGTGCCTGGCCCAGCCGACCTGGATTTTCCCCACGGCAGGCCTTTGAACAGCGGCTGGAATGGAAGCATGAGAGCTTTGATGAAGTAACCCCCGTGAAAAATGCGCCGGGGCGACTGGCGACAGATCAAATGTGGGATTGGGCAGTTCTTTCATGATGACTCCTTTGATTTATCTCTTTCGACTGACGAAGCAACGCTGTAAAAAAGCCCCGTTGCAGGGGCTGTTGGAAGACCAAATTTCAGTCACGGGCAGTTGAGTAATTCGCCTGACCGAGCCGTCGCTGCGGGGTGGCCAACATGTCGGCGTCAGGCAGACCATCAAGCCAGGGGCGTGCGCCCGGCCTATACCTCAACCCACCCGGACTTGCAGCCATCGCCCTGGCTGTGCACCGCAAAATTCGTAAACACTGGGCATCAAAATCGTTCTCGCCGACAGGGGCAGTCATTTCAGCAACTTGGGTTTCGATGCCCGCATGGATGTCGGTATCGATGTTGTTGTCGGTAGGGGTGTCTCGGTCGAAATCAAATGCCATTGCGCACTCCAGGTCATGCCATGGCGGTGATTCTGCGCAGCGCAAGTGACGTGGCCATGTCATTTGGAAGGCATTTCCATGACACGGCACCGCACCCTGAAAGCAAGGGAGCCCTCCCTTCTTTGTCACCAATTTGTCACACCCATGCATCAGACTGTCGACGCCTTGACGGCTTGCAGCCCTTCTCTTTTTCCAACCCTTTTGAAATATAAAAAATGACGCAAGAAACCCCACGCCCAATCGATTTCTTCAACAACGAAGACTCCAATACCACCGACAACCCCACGTTTGACTCGGTGCTGGGCGCCCGCCTGAGCCGTCGCAACATGCTGCGCGGCGGTGCCAGCGTTGCGGCATCTGCTGTCCTGGGTGGCGCCGCAGTAACGGGTTGCGCGACGGGCGCGGGCGATGCATCGACTTACTCGATGGCACTGCCTGGCGAAAAACTTCTTGGCTTCCCGGCAGTGGCCAAGAGCCTGGCTGACGTCGTCAGCGTGCCGCCCGGCTACAAAGTGGACATCATTTACGCACTGGGTGACCCGATTCTGGGCAATGCGACGCCTTTCAAAAACGACGGCTCCGATGCGGATTTCGACAAGCGTGCTGGCGACCATCACGACGGCATGGAGTGGTTTGGCCTGAGCGAAAACGGTCAACCTTCACGTACCTCGGTAAACCGCGGCCTGCTGGCCGTCAACCACGAAGCCACGACCGACGAAAAACTCAGCTCGTTTTTCATTCATACCGATGGTGGCAAATCCACCCTGCCGCGCCCTGCCGCTGAAGTGGACAAGGAAACAGCCCTTCACGGTATCTCAGTGGTCGAGGTGCGCAAAACTGGCGACAAATGGGCCTATCTGGCCAACTCGTCATTCAACCGCCGCCTGACACAGCAGAGCGATATTGAAATCGCTGGTCCGGCTCGCGGCAACCGCCTGATGGTCACCAAGTACTCTCCTACCGGAACCAAAACACGCGGCACACTTAACAACTGCGGCACCGGCCTGACACCATGGGGCACATTTTTGACCGGTGAAGAAAACTTTGCGGGCTATTTCCACCGCACCGCTGGTGACGATGCGCGCCGCAACAACGACAAGTCCGCCACGTCGCTCCGCCGTTATGGCCGCGGCCAGGGTGCAGCCTCACGCCACGGCTGGGAAACCGGTGGCACAGAAGACAAATACGCCCGCTGGAACAACAGCAAGATCGGTACGTCGGCCGACGGCAGCGACGACTACCGCAATGAAATGAACGGCCAGGGTTATGTGGTTGAGATGGACGTTTATGACGCCACCAAATTGGCTAAAAAGCGCACCGCATTGGGCCGTTACGCCCATGAAAGCGCGGTGTTCAGCAAGGCAGTAGCCGGCCAGCCACTGGCCGTGTACATGGGCGACGATGCGCGTAACGAGTACATCTACAAATATGTATCCAATGCCAATTGGGATCCAGCTGACGCCAACCCTGCCAACCGCATGAACGCAGGCGACAAGTACCTGGACAACGGCAAGCTATACACCGCCAAGTTCAACGCCGACGGCACCGGTCAGTGGATCGAGCTGTCACTCAACACCCCGGCTGTCAAAAACTACACGACCTATCCTTTTGCAGATCAGGCCGACATCGCCGTCAACACACGCCTGGCCGCTGACGCAGTGGGCGCCACCAAGATGGACAGGCCTGAATGGTGCGCCGTCAACCCGAAAAACGGCGAGGTCTACTTCACGCTGACCAACAACAGCAACCGCAGCCTCACACCCACCGGCTCGTCGCAGCTGCTGCCTGATGCAAGCAATCCGCGCGTGTACACCGACATGAAAGACGGCAAGCCACAAAGCGGCAACCCCAATGGCCACATCCTGCGGCTGCGGGAAGCAGGCAACTCCCCAGCGGCCACCACGCTCACCTGGGATATTTACGTTTTTGGCGCAGAGGCAGGTGCCGCCGCCAATCCAGTCAATCTGTCCAACCTGACCGACGACCAGGACATGTCCAGCCCAGACGGCCTGTGGTTCAGCCCATACACCGGCATCTGCTGGATCCAGACCGACGACGGCGCCTACACCGACAAAACAAATTGCATGATGTTGGCCGCCCTGCCAGGGCAAGTAGGTGATGGCAAACAGGTCACCCTGAACTACCCCGGCGCCAATGGCAATCTGGCCGTTCAGACGCAGATTGGCAAGGCGCCAACCGCCAGTACGCTCAAGCGTTTCCTGGTTGGCCCTGCAGGTTGTGAAATCACCGGCGTGTGTGAAACCCCGGACGGCAAGTCGCTGTTCATCAACATTCAGCACCCCGGGGAAGGCACTGCCATGGCTGCGATTTCGGATCCAGCCAAGTACCAGAGCCAATGGCCTGCCAACGCCGGATACGGCGCTGGCAAGCGCCCACGGTCAGCCACAATCGTGATCACTAAAGCGGACGGCGGCCGGATCGGTACCTGACCGGCCAGGATCGGCGGGCAAATGCTATTGAATAGATAGCTGGCCCTGACGTCCTTATAAGGCCTACGCTACGATCTGCATGCAAGAGCCGGGGGGAACTCGGCACGCCATGGCTTGCAGGTCGTTTCAGGCTTAGTCAACAAAAAAGGCTTCAAAACCGAAGTTCTGAAGCCTTTCTGGCTTGTCTCAGCGCAAGGCTGAGACGGCTGGGATGCAGGGCTTAGTAGCCGCCGCGACCACCGCCGCCGCCGTAGCCGCCGCCACCGGAACGGTCACCGCCGCCACCGTAGCCGCCACCGCCAGAGCGATCGCCACCACCGTAGCCGCCACCACCACCGCCGCCGCCGTAACCACCGCTACGTGGAGGACGTGCCTCCATCGGACGGGCTTCATTCACAGTGATGCTGCGGCCGCCGAGCGACTGACCGTTCATGCCGGCGATTGCGGCTTGAGCTTCGGCATCGTTGCCCATTTCGACAAAGCCGAAACCTTTGGAGCGACCGGTGTCACGTTCCATCATGACTTTGGCACTGGTGACAGAGCCGTACTGGCCGAAAGATTGTTGCAGGTCTTCGTCACGAACCGTGTATGGCAGATTGCCGACGTAAAGTTTATTGCCCATGGGGACTCCTAAAGATACATAAAAACAAAAGCGATGGAGTCCCGAAGCACAACAAATCCAAGAAGTACCGCCGTAGCGCGCGAAACTGACCGATCACCAAACAATATGGGTGAATTAACACCCATATACCCCTATTATGACTCATAGCGCGCGTTGCAAGAGAGATCGCCACCACTCCACCTCCCAAGCTGTAGCGCCAATGCTTGAATTGCTATCAATTCTATAGCTATCAGCGCCCATGTATAAAGGGCCAAAGCCCAATTTCTCCGGCAAACTCACAAGCTACGCTGATTCACCCGCTTCGCCAGCGCCTCCGCACTTTCCTTGCGCTCGCTGTAGCGGTCCACCAGATAAGGCGACACATCGCGTGTCAGCAGCGTGAACTTGACGAGTTCTTCCATCACATCCACCACACGGTCGTAAAACGCAGACGGTTTCATGAGCCCTGCTTCGTCAAACTCAAGGAAGGCCTTGGCAACTGACGATTGATTCGGAATGGTCAGCATGCGCATCCAGCGGCCCAGCACACGCAGCTGGTTGACGGCGTTAAATGACTGCGAGCCGCCGCTGACCTGCATGACGGCCAGAGCTTTGCCCTGCGTCGGACGCACCGCGCCGTCGCTCAGCGGAATCCAGTCGATCTGCGACTTCATGATGCCGGTCATGGCGCCGTGGCGTTCGGGTGAGGTCCAGACCATGCCCTCAGCCCACTGCGCCAGTTGCCGCAGCTCCTGCACCTTGGGATGGCTGTCGGGTGCGTCGTCGGGCAGCGGCAGGCCGCGCGGGTCGAAGGTTTTGGTTTCCGCGCCCATGGCCTGGAGCAGGCGTGCGGCCTCCTCGCTCAGCAATCGGCTGTAGGAGCGCTCGCGCACCGAGCCATACAGCAACAGAATGCGCGGTGCATGGGCAGAGGGGCGGAAGGCCTGCAGCGCGCTGGCGGTTGGCGGCGCAAACAGTTCTTTGTCGAGGTTTGGGAGGTCTTCAAGCGCCGGCAACACGTTCTCCTTTGTCATTGACGACGCGCTCGCCATCTTCCTTGGCGAAAGCGCCCTGCTGCCGCTTGGGAAGGATGTCCAGAACGGCTTCGGATGGCCGGCACAGGCGCGTGCCCAGCGGCGTCACAACGATGGGGCGGTTGATCAGAATGGGATGCGTCAGCATGGCGGCTATCAACTGCTCATCGCTGAGCGCGGGATTGTCGAGCTCGAGTTCGGCATACAGCTTTTCTTTGCTGCGGATCAGCTCACGCAGTGGCTGCCCTGTCTGCGCCGCCAGTTGGTGCAGGGTCTTGCGCGTGGGCGGGGTTTGCAGGTACTCGATGACTTCTGGTTCGACCCCGCTGTTTCGAATCAGCGCCAGGGTGTTGCGCGAGGTTCCGCACTGGGGGTTGTGGTAAATCGTGATGTCGGCCATGGGTTGTTTCCTGGGGTAATTCAAAAACGGAGATTGCTGAGATTGCTTTAATTCGATAATTCAATTATATTTGAATTATGAAATCAACACCTCTTGATGAAACCAGCGCCGTCAAAGCCCTCGCGGCACTGGCCCAGGCGCAGCGCCTGCGCACCTTCCGCGCGCTGGTGGTTGCCGGGCCCGACGGCCTGACGCCCGGCGCGATCGCCGAGCAGCTGGAAGTAGCGCC
Organism: Polaromonas sp.; assembly: GCF_035638815.1. GTDB lineage: Bacteria > Pseudomonadota > Gammaproteobacteria > Burkholderiales > Burkholderiaceae_C > Polaromonas. Next base: position 58,674 of record NZ_DASQZG010000031.1, on the reverse strand, counting down.
GAGCGCGCTGTCTTTTCACCTCAAGGAACTGGCGCACTCCGGCCTGGTCAGCAGCGAGCCGCGCGGGCGCAACCTGATTTACCGCGCCAATTTCGCCCACATGGTGGAGCTCATGAACTACTTGACCAAACATTGCTGCCAGGGTGAGGCCTGCGAAGCGGCTGACACGGCTTCCTGCGCAGCCTGCTAAACCGCTCACAAAGCTCGCCATGAACATCGCTGAAACCCTGAATCTGGGGTGCCTTTGCCGCACGCTGGACGCTGGCCGCCTGCAACAGCAGCTGGAAACCGACCCCAGCCTGAAGGGCATGGTCAGCGGTATGACCACCACCCACCCCCACCTGTTTTCCCAAACCGCGGTCTTTCTGGACCCGGCCATTCGCACCGTGCTGGACCAGGCGATTGCTGCCATGGAGCGCGTGCTCGCCCTGCCCGCCTACCGGCAGTACACGTTGCAAAACGCACCCGACATCGCACGCCATGATTTCGGCCCAGCAGGCGTCTTCATGGCTTATGACTTTCATCTGGGTGCAGATGGTCCACGCCTCATCGAAATCAACACCAACGCCGGTGGTGCCCTTCTTAACGGCGCGCTTGCGCGCGCGCATCGCGACTGCTGCACGTCCATGCAGGGCCTGATGGATGCGTCGTTTGATCTGACGCAGCTTGACGAGACTTTTGTGAGCATGTTTCGGTCAGAGTGGAGCGCCCAACGCGGTGAGCAGCCCCTGCGCACGGTGCTGATTGTTGACGACGCGCCCGAGGCGCAATACCTGGCGCCGGAATTTGCGCTGGTCCGCCAGCTGTTGCTGCGCCACGGCGTGACGGCTGCGGTTGCGGACGCGCGCGAGTTGCAATGGAAGGATGGCGCCCTGTGGCATCCTGCCCTGCCCGCCGGCCAGCCGGTAGACCTGGTCTACAACCGGTTGACGGATTTCAGCCTGTCCGAGCCAAGCCATGCCGCACTGAGAAACGCCTACGTTGCCGGGGCAACCGTGGTCACGCCGCACCCTCGAGCACATGCGCTCTACGCAGACAAGCGCAACCTCATCACGCTGGGCGATGTGGCATTGCTTGAAAGCTGGGGCGTCAGCGCCGAAGACCGGAAACTGCTGCAAGCAATCATCCCGCGCACTGAGCTGGTCACCGAAAACCACGCGGACGCGCTGTGGGCCAGACGCAGACAGCTGTTCTTCAAACCCGTTGCGGGTTATGGCGCCAAGGCGGCCTACCGCGGCGACAAACTCACCCGCGGGGTTTGGTCTGACATTCTGGCTGGCGGCTTTGTTGCGCAGGCACTGGTGCCGCCCAGCGAGCGCCTGGTTGATGTGGATGGTGCGCCTACCCTGCTGAAGCTGGACTTGCGCGCCTATACCTATCGCGGCCAGGTGCAGCTGCTGGCGGCACGCACCTACTCAGGCCAGACGACGAATCTCCGCACCGCCGGTGGCGGGTTTTCACCGGTCGTCGTGGTGCCAACGGCGAGCCCCCTCGCGAACGCCTGTCCTGCGGTTCCGGTCCCGGCGCCTGTTCCTGCTCCTGTTGCTGTTCCTCTTGTTGTTCCTGTCTGAAACATCAACCTGGAGTTCGCCGTTGAAACATTTTCATGTTCACATGCACGTTGAAGATCTCGGGAAGAACATTGCGTTTTACTCCGCCATGTTTGACCAGCAACCAACTCGTACCGAATCGGATTACGCCAAGTGGATGCTGGAAGACCCTCCGGTCAACTTTGCGATCTCCACCCGTGGCGCCAGCACCGGCGTGGATCACATGGGCATCCAGGTTGAATGGGGCGGCGAGCTAGCCGCACTCAAGGCCAACGCGCAGCGGGCCGACATGACCTTGGTCGACTACGGCGAGACGAACCGCACCTACGCGCGGAGCGACAAATACTGGCTGACGGATCCCCAAGGGATCCCCTGGGAGCAATTCCATATGCTGGACAGCGTTCCAGTGTTCAGCACGGCAATTGCCAAACCAAAAGCGTCTCTCGCCCAGTCTTGCTGCGCCCTCATTGCTACTAAAAACGTAGCAAACGCGCTGAGACTGCGTGCTGCTTGCGGACGAACATCAATCAAAGCCTGCTGCTGAAAGGAACCACCTTGCCCACCAACCCCATCAACGTTCTCTTTTTGTGCACCCACAATTCAGCGCGCAGCGTCCTCGCTGAAGCCGTGCTCAACCACATTGGCCAGGGCCGCTTCAAGGCTTTTTCGGCCGGCAGCAGCCCCCGCGACAAACAGCAGCCCAATCCGCTGGGTCTGCAGGTACTGACTGAAGCCGGCATTGCCACTGACGGGCTGCGCAGTAAAAGCTGGGACGAGTTTGCAGCAACGGGCGCCCCTCACATGGATTTGATCATCACTGTGTGCGACAACGCCGCCGGCGAGGTCTGCCCCTACTGGCCAGGCCAGCCGGCTACCGCCCACTGGGGTTATGCCGACCCGTCCGAGGGCGACGGGGACGATGCGCAAAAGCTCAAGGCCTTTCGGCAAACCCTGGTCGCCATTCGGCATCGGCTGGAGCTGCTGATCAACCTGCCGGCGGAAAAACTGGAGCGGGCCATGGTTGGACGCTCGGCGCGTGAGTTATCCGCATCCAACTGATTCTTTCTTCCAACTTTTATCTCTATTCATGAAATTCATCATCTCCATTGGACTTTTGCCGGGCGCGCTGCTGGTCAGCGTTGGCAGTTTTCTTTATGCCCGCAGCACCGGAGGCAACCTGGAACCAGCCATTCTTCTCAGCAGCCTCGGTGCGCTCGGCCTGGCCATGCTGCTGGAGCGCTACATGCCGCATCACGCTGAATGGAACGCACCGCGCGGCGACCGGCTAACCGACTGGCTGAGTTTTGGCTTGCTGGCTGGCGTCGTGCAACCCGTGCTGAAGTGGCTGTCGCCCCTGGCCGTGGTTGCCGTGTATGGATGGTTGGAGCCAAGTGGCGAGTGGTTTGGCGGCGATTGGCCATTTCTGGTTCAGGTGTTGGTCGTGACGCTCCTCTCCGAGTTGGGCAAATACTGGGTTCACCGCTGGCACCACACGCAGACGGCTCTGTGGTGGCTGCATGCCTTGCACCATGGCAGCGAGCGGCTGTATTCCATCAACAATTTCCGCGTTCATCCGCTTGAGTACGCACTCAAACACGCCCTGAGCATGCTGCCCTTGATGCTGCTAGGCGCACCCGCAGAGGTCCTGCTGGGCTACATCGCCCTCACCCAGCCGGTGCAGATGCTGCAGCACGTCAATTTGCCGTTGCGCCATGGCTGGATGAACTATGTGTTCAGCACCAATGAGTTGCACCGCTGGCACCACTCAACCCGACCCGAAGAAGGCAACAACAACTACGGCAGCGCGTTGATCGTCTGGGATGTGGTGTTTGGCACTTTTCACTATCCGCGCGGAGCCACAGGGCCTGAATCTATCGGACTGTTTGCCACCAGCAAGTACCCCGCGCGCCGGCCTTACTTGGCGCAGGTGCTGTCGATGTTTGGCCCGGCGTGCTGCAAGGCATGAGCAACTCCAACTCACACATTCCAGCATGGCGCGCCCCATTCGCTGAATTTCTCGGCACGGCTGCGCTGCTGTGCGCGGTCATTGGCTCGGGCATCATGGCCGACCGGCTGAGTGCGGGCAACGCCGGTGTTGCCCTTCTGGCCAACACATTCGCCACGGTGTTTGCGCTCTACGTCCTGATCGAAGTGCTCGGACCGGTCAGCGGAGCGCACTTCAACCCGGTTGTGACCCTGACTTTATGGTCAAAAAGCCATCTAACCCAAGAAGGACGGGCGCAGACAGCTATGTTTTTTATAGCATCCCAGCTGCTGGGTGCAGTGGCGGGCGCCTGGCTGGCACACGCCATGTTTGATTTGAATCTACTGCAGGTCAGCAGCAAACTGCGGGACGGCGCTGGCCAGTGGCTGGCTGAAGGCGTTGCCACAGCCGGACTGATTCTGGTGGTTCTTCGATCACCACCGGGCAAAGCGTCAGCACTGGTAGCCTGCTACATCGGCGCGGCATACTGGTTCACCGCCAGCACCTCGTTTGCCAACCCGGCTGCGGTGCTGGGGCGCATGTTGTCGGACAGCTTTGCGGGCATCGCTCCCAGCAGTGCCCCGGGCTTTGTACTGGCCCAGGTGGCAGGCGCAACACTCGGCGTAGTGCTGGATCGTTGCCTCGGCAAAGACAAAAACCCCGCGTAGCCCGGAGCGCACGCATGAGCTACAGCCGCCGCAGCGGCATCGTAATTCGCCTGGGCCTTGCCCAAACCCTGGCCTGGGCGTCAAGCTACTACCTGCCTGCCATGCTGGCAACATCGATGGCGCGCGACCTCGGCGTCAGCACCCCTACGGTGTTTCTGGCGTTCTCGCTGGCCCTGGTAGTGTGCGCCTTGCTGGGCCCCATCGCGGGCAAAGCCATCGATCTGTATGGTGGCAGGCCTGTGCTCACTGCCTCCAGTTTTATTTTTGCGCTGGGTCTGGCGGTGCTCGCCACAGCGCGCGGGCCAACCGGCCTGTTTTTGGGTTGGGCCATTCTGGGCGTGGCGATGGCCGGAGGACTGTATGAGTCGGCTTTCGCTGCGCTGGTTCATCTGTATGGAAAGGACGCACGCAATGCGATCACGGGCATCACCTTGCTCGCTGGCTTTGCAAGTACTGTGGGCTGGCCCTTGTCTGCATGGCTGGAGCTGCAATGGGGCTGGCGTGCGGCTTGCCTGGTCTGGGCTGGTCTGCATCTGGTCGTAGCATTGCCCTTGAACTGGACGCTTCCGGGCTCGCCAGTTGCTGCGGCATCTTCAGTCCCCGAAGTCGACGCGCTTTCGTCGGCGAAGACCCCCACCAGCGCAGAACCGCAGGTGTCACCTCACAACGCCCTGCGTACTGCGAGCCTGCTCGCATTTGTGTTTGCCATCACCTGGTTCATCAGCACGGCCATGGCGGCACATTTACCGCGCTTGCTGCAGGCCCATGGCGTGCCGCTGGCTGCCGCGCTGGTGTTTGCGGGGCTGGTTGGTCCGGCGCAAGTGGGCGGGCGCTTGCTGGAGTTTGGCTTCCTGCGCAATATCCATCCGCTTGTGTCGGCCAGGATTGCGGGCGGCATGCACACGCTCGGTGCGGTGCTGTTCCTCTTTCTGGGTGTGCCGGCGGGTGCGGCCTTCACCGTCCTGCATGGTGCTGGCAACGGTGTGCTGACGATTGCCAAAGGCACCTTGCCGCTGGCGCTTTTTGGCAGCGCCAACTACGGCCAGCGGCAGGGATTACTGATGGTGCCAGCCCGTTTTGCGCAGGCTTTGGCGCCATGGTTATTTGGCCTGGCTATTGACCGGTTTGGTGCAGACGCCTTGTGGTTTTCAGCAGGGTTGGGTGCCTTGGGCTTTGCCGCGCTGATGCTGCTGCGGATGGAATCAGCCCGCCAACACGCTTGAGTAGATGTGATAAACGGCCCGCTCCGATCGTCGGAGCGGTGTTCGGCAAACGGGGTTACGCATTCGTCAGCGCTGTCCGTTCCGGATCAGCCCGTTCTTACCGCCGTAGCCAGTCGCTCGGCGGTTGCCTGCGCCTGCGCGGCCACACGTGCTTCCACCATCACCCGGAGCAGCGGCTCGGTGCCGCTGGCGCGGATCAAGACGCGTCCCTCGTTGCCAAGCTCTTGCTCAACCGCTTTCGTCTCGGACGTCAACAAGGTGTTGCTCGTCCAGTCCTGTCCGGGTTGCAAGCGCACATTGATGAGGGTTTGGGGAAACAGCGTGACATCTGCCAACAATTGCGACAAAGTCTTCTTGCTGCGTACGCAGGCTTGAAGCACCTGCAGAGCGCTGATCAGGCCATCGCCCGTGGTGTGTTTATCCAGCGCCAGCAAGTGGCCCGAGCCTTCGCCGCCCAGCAGCCAGCCATTTTTCTCAAGCTCTTCCAGCACATAACGGTCGCCGACCTTGGCGCGTACAAATTCAACACCGCGGGCTTTCAAGGCAACTTCCACGGCCATGTTGGTCATCAGGGTGCCAACCGCACCGGGGACTTTCTCACCGCGCTCCAGCCGCTCGGCCACCATCAGATACAGCACTTCATCGCCATTGAACAGACGTCCTTGCGCATCCACCAGCTGCAGGCGGTCAGCATCACCATCCAGGGCCACGCCATAGTCCGCGTCGTAGTCTTTTACCGCCTTGATAAGCGCCTCAGGATGGGTGGCACCCACCTCGTGGTTGATATTCAGACCATCGGGTTTGCAGCCGATGCAGATCACATCTGCACCCAGCTCGTGGAAAACTTCAGGCGCAATGTGATAGGCCGCGCCGTGCGCGGCATCGACCACAATTTTCATTCCCTTGAGCGTCAGATCGTTGGCGTAGGTGCTTTTGCAAAATTCAATGTATCGGCCCGCTGCATCTTCAAGCCGGCGCGTTCGCCCAAGGTTGGGCGAGTCGGCCCACATCGGCGGCTCGTCCAGCGTAGCTTCAACTTCCTTCTCCCACGCATCAGACAGCTTGGTGCCCTGTGAGCTGAAGAACTTGATTCCGTTATCGGCGAACGGGTTGTGGCTCGCGCTGATGACCACACCAAGGCTGGCACGCTGGGTGCGTGTGAGGTAGGCAACGCCTGGTGTTGGCAAGGGACCTAACAGCACAACGTCAACTCCGGCTGAGTTAAAACCGGACTCCAGCGCGCTTTCCAGCATGTAACCCGAGATGCGGGTGTCCTTGCCGATCACCACGGTGGGGCGGGATTCTGTTCTCTTGAGTACGCGGCCAACGGCATGCGCCAGACGCAGTATGAAATCAGGGGTGATAGGCGCCTGGCCCACGGTGCCGCGAATGCCGTCGGTACCAAAATATTGTCGTGTCATGTTTTATTCCCTCGTCTGGCATGCCTGTGGAAAGGCTGATTTTTGTGTCCGGGGAATTCTAAGGCTCGCCAAGGGCAAGCCTTGTAGGCGATCACGCCATCGCAGCAGACCACACTTTAAGAGCCTGGACCGTCTGACGTACATCGTGCACGCGGACCACACGGGCGCCGCGATCTACGGCCATCACGGCAGCCGTGACGCTGGGCACCATGCGGTCCACCACATCAAGCTGCGCAACACTTGCCAGCGAGGTAGCACAAACTGCTGCCAGTGATGATTTTCGCGACCATCCGGCGAGCAAGGGATAGCCCGCCGCAAGCAATTCACGCTGACGCGCCAGCAATGTAAAGTTTTGAGCCACGGTTTTTCCGAAACCAACTCCGGGGTCCAGAACGATGCGGCTGGCGGCAACCCCCTGCCCCTGCAAGCCCCTGGCGATTTGCTGCAGGAAAGCCAGCACCTGCGGCACCACGTCGCCCTCCATGGGTGCAGCCTGCATTGTCTGCGGCTCGCGGTGCATATGCATCAGGCAGACGCCGCAGTTGGGGTGCGCGGCAACCAGCTCTGCGGCACCGGGCTGACGCAAGGCCCAGATGTCGTTGATGATGTCCGCGCCCAGGTCCAGTGCGGCCTGCATGACCTCCGGTTTGTAGGTATCGACTGATACCGGCACACCAAGGGTGACCGCGTGGCGCACCACGGGCAGCACGCGAGCCAGCTCTTCGTCCAGCGGCAGCGGCAAGGCACCGGGGCGTGATGATTCGCCCCCAATATCCAGTATGTCGGCCCCGTCTTTCAGCATCTGTTCACTATGCTCCAGTGCCGCCTGCTGGCCGCCGCCGACAGAGAAGTACCTGCCTCCATCGGAAAACGAGTCCGGTGTGACGTTGACGATACCCATGACACGGGGCTGGTTCAGGTCGATGGAAAAGCGGGAGGTTTGCCAGATCAATCAAATGCTCCTGAAAAGGATGCCGGAATCGGGTTGCTCATAAAAAACCGGGGACAGGCCCCGGTTGTTTTGTGTCAGATTCCCTGATTCTTCAAGCGACGTTTGGCGCCGGGTCAGTGTTGACGGCGGGTGTCCCACCGCTGGAGCCGCCGCCACCGACTGACGAATTACGCGGCGTCCAGTCCTTGGGAGGACGTGGCTCCTTGCCGGCGATGATGTCGTCGAGCTGATCGCCATCAATGGTTTCCCACTCAAGCAGCGCCTTGGCCATGGCGTGAATCTTGTCCTGATTGTCCTCAATCAACTTGCGCGCCACGCCATATTGCTGGTCGATGATGCGGCGCACCTCGGTGTCGACCTTCTGCATGGTGGACTCGCTCACGTTGTTGGTCTTGGTGACCGAACGGCCCAAAAACACTTCGCCTTCGTTCTCGGCATACACCATGGGGCCCAGCGCATCGGTCATGCCGTAACGCGTGACCATGTCACGGGCCAGAGCTGTCGCACGCTCAAAGTCGTTGCTGGCGCCAGTGGTCATCTGGTTCATAAAGACTTCTTCAGCGATCCGGCCACCAAACAACATGCTGATCTGACTCAGCATGTACTCGCGGTCATAGCTGTAGCGGTCTTGGGCCGGCAGGCTCATGGTCACACCGAGGGCGCGGCCACGTGGAATGATGGTGACCTTGTGCACCGGGTCGCACTTGGGAAGCATCTTGCCAAGCAGCGCGTGGCCGGACTCGTGATAGGCCGTGTTGCGGCGCTCTTCTTCGGGCATGACCATGCTCTTGCGCTCGGGGCCCATGAGGATTTTGTCCTTGGCTTTTTCAAAGTCCTGCATCTCGACCGTGCGAGCATTGCGGCGCGCGGCCATCAGGGCAGCTTCGTTGCAAAGGTTGGCCAGGTCGGCGCCGGACATGCCTGGCGTGCCGCGGGCAATCACCATCGGGCTGACGTCCTGGCCCAATGGAACCTTGCGCATGTGCACATTGAGAATCTGCTCGCGGCCGCGAATATCGGGCAGCGTCACGTAAACCTGGCGGTCAAATCGGCCGGGGCGCAGCAAGGCAGCATCGAGGATGTCCGGGCGGTTGGTGGCAGCCACCACGATCACGCCGACGTTGGTTTCAAAACCATCCATCTCGACCAGCATCTGGTTCAGCGTCTGCTCGCGCTCGTCATTGCCACCGCCCAGGCCTGCGCCACGCTGACGGCCTACGGCGTCAATCTCGTCAATAAAGATAATGCAGGGCGCGTTTTTCTTGGCGTTGTCAAACATGTCACGCACACGGGATGCACCCACGCCCACAAACATCTCTACAAAGTCAGAACCGGAGATCGAGAAAAACGGTACCTTGGCTTCGCCGGCTATGCTTTTTGCCAGGAGTGTCTTGCCGGTGCCCGGAGGGCCGACCAGCAGCAGGCCGCGCGGAATGCGCCCGCCCAGCTTCTGGAACTTGCTGGGATCTTTCAGGAAGTCGACGACTTCCTTGACCTCTTCCTTGGCTTCGTCGCAACCGGCCACGTCGGCAAAGGTCACGGGATTGGTGGATTCATCGAGCAGTCTCGCCTTGGACTTGCCGAAGCTGAAAGCCCCGCCCTTGCCGCCGCCCTGCATCTGCCGCATGAAGTAGATCCACACGCCGATCAGCAACAGCATCGGGCCCCAGCTGACCAACAGGGTCATCAGCAGCGAGCCTTCTTCGCGCGGTTTGACGTCAAACTTCACATCGTTGGCGATCAGGTCGCCAACGAGGCCGCGGTCCAGATAAGTCGCTGTGGTGCGAATTTTCCGGTCGTCGGTGGTGGTGGCAACGATTTCCGTGCCTCCCTGACCTTCGGCGATGGTTGCGGACTTGATTCGCTTGCTCTTGACCTCGTCAAGAAACTCGGAGTATCCAAGGTAGCTGCTACCAGCGGCGCCGCGCGTATCAAATTGCTTGAACACGGTGAAGAGCACCATGCCTATAACAAGCCAGATTGCAATTTTGGAAAACCACTGATTGTTCAAGGATGACTCCGTTAGGGGAACAAAAGGCACATGGGCCTGATTTTAGGCGTTTCAAGCGCCGGAACCTCATTTGCCGAAAGGGACATCCCTTGGTTTGCCGGGGATTGAGGTATTTTTACCCGTTTCAGGCGACTTCAACCGGTTTGGCGCCCTGCACTTTCAGACCTCTGCCGATCAAAAAGGTTTCGGACGAGTTTGGCCGTGAAGCTTTTGGCTTGAACGGCTTGACCACCTTGAAGGTCTCCTTGAACAGCTTGACCAGCGGGCTGTAAGCGCCCCCGTGAAAAAGTTTGACCACCAGGGCGCCGTCGGCCTTGAGGTGGTTGACCGAAAACTCAACCGCCAGCTCCACCAGGTGGGCAATGCGGGCCGCGTCGGCCGAGTCAATGCCCGAGAGATTCGGCGCCATGTCAGAAATCACCACATCAACCTTGGTGAAACCCTTGTCTGACGCCAAAGTCTGCTCCAGAACTTGTAGCACGTCCGGCTCCCGGAAGTCACCCAGAATGAAGGCGACCCCCTCCACCGGCTCCATGGGCAAGATGTCCAGGGCCACAATGCGCCCGTTCAGGGCACCGGCAGCCGCGCCCGATGGGGACAACTTGCGGCGCACGTACTGGCTCCAGGCGCCGGGCACACTGCCCAGGTCCACCACGCAATCGCCGGGGCGTATCAATCCAAACGAGTCGTCAATTTCCTTGAGCTTGTAGGCAGCCCTGGCGCGAAAACCCTCTTTTTTGGCCAGCTTTACATAGGTATCGTTCACGTGGTCGTTCAGCCACGCCTTGTTGACCTTTTTGCTTTGGGTTTTTACTTTCATGGCCGTATTGTCCTCTCACCGATAATCGGTACATGGCTCAAATACTACTTACCCCCTCCCAGCGCAAAGACCACCGGGCCGAGGCGCACCATCTGGACGCCGTTGTCATGGTCGGTTCAGACGGTCTGACCGATGCGGTCAAAAAAGAAATAGACGCTGCCCTGAAGGCGCACGGACTCATCAAGGTGCGCGTGCAGTCGGACGACCGCACTGGCCGCGAGGCGATGTTCCAGGCGCTGGCGGACGAACTGAACGCTGCACCCATCCAGCACATCGGCAAGTTGCTGGTTTTCTGGCGGCCAAAGCCCGACAAGGAAAAGAAAATCAACGAAGACCGCATGCCCGGCCCCCGCGACGTGAAAGTGCTGAAAAACAGCTCCCGCTACGGCCAGCGCCCTGAAGTCAAAACCCTGCGCGTGCTGGGCAACCAGCGACTGACGCCGGGCGGCACCGTCAAGCGGGCCAAGAAACCGCGCCTTCAAAGCGTCAAGAAAAGGGCGCAGGACTGAGGGCTTTACACCGGGGGGCCGCCATGGCCCCGCAGGTGCAGGAAATTTTTGCACCGAAATAGATTCGGCCTTTAGATTCACCATCTTCGCCCACAACTGCGTGCCATGACCCAAGCCAACCCTCTCCTCGATTTTTCCGACCTGCCTCTCTTTGACCGCATCACGCCGGACCATGTGGGGCCAGCTGTTGATGAGTTGCTTGCGCGGGCCGAAGCCGCGCTGACACAAGTGACAGAGGCTTCCTTTCCATCGAGTTGGGTCGCCATTGCCGGCGTGCTGGATGTGGCAACGGAGAAACTGAGCCGGGCCTGGGGCTCCGTCAGCCACCTGAACGGCGTGGCGGACACACCCGAGCTGCGCGCAGCCTACAACGCGGCCCTGCCGCGGGTCACCGAATTCTGGACACGCCTGGGCGCCGACGAGCGGCTGTATGCCAAATACAAGGCCATTGATGTGTCCACGCTGAATGCCGAGCAGCGTCAGGCGCATAAAAACGCCGTGCGCAACTTCGTACTGTCTGGCGCCGAGCTGCAGGGCGCCGCCAAAGAACGATTCGCAGCCATTCAGGAGCGTCAGGCAGAACTGAGCCAGAAGTTCAGCGAAAACGCGCTTGATGCGACCGACGCCTGGACGTACTACGCCACCTTTGATGAACTGGCCGGCGTACCCGCCGACGTGATTGAAACCGCACGCGCACTGGCCGAGGCAGAAACCAAAGAAGGCTACAAACTCACGCTGAAAATGCCGAGCTACCTCCCGGTGATGCAGTTTGCAGACAGCTCTGCCCTGCGCGAAACCCTGTACCGGGCGTACAGCACGCGCGCCAGCGACCAGTCGCCCCCAGAGTTCAGCCGGTTTGACAACAGCGCCGTGATGCAGGAAATCCTTGCCCTGCGGCTGGAAGAGGCACAGTTGCTGGGCTACCGAAATTTTGGCGAGGTGTCGGTGGTCGCCAAGATGGCCGACTCGCCCGAGCAGGTGATCAGCTTTCTGCGCGACCTGGGCCAGCGCGCCAGACCTTACGGCGTCAAGGATGTGGCCGACCTGCGCGAATTTGCAGCCAGCCAGTTGGGCCTGAAAGACCTGCAGCCCTGGGACTATGCCTACGTCAGTGAAAAGTTAAAGGAAGCTCGTTACGCCTTCAGCGAGCAGGAAGTCAAACAGTATTTCACCGCGCCCAAGGTGCTGGCCGGCCTGTTCAAGATTGTTGAAACCCTGTTTGAAGTGGCCATACGCCCCGACACCGCGCCGGTGTGGAAGCCAGGCGTGGAGTTTTTCCGCATTGAACGAAACAACGAACTTGTCGGGCAGTTCTACCTGGACCAACCAGCCCGCACCGGCAAACGCGGCGGAGCCTGGATGGACGATGTTCGCGCCCGCTGGCTGCGTCCGGATACGGGCAAGCTGCAGACGCCGATTGCCCATCTGGTGTGCAACTTTGCTGACGGCGTAGGCGGCAAGCCAGCCCTGTTGACGCACGACGACGTGACGACTTTGTTCCATGAGTTTGGCCACGGTTTGCACCACATGCTGACCCAGGTCAACGAGCGCGATGTGTCCGGCATCAGCGGCGTGGAGTGGGACGCGGTAGAGCTGCCCAGCCAGTTCATGGAAAACTTTTGCTGGGAGTGGGATGTACTCAAACACATGACCTCTCATGTGGACACGGGTGAGCCCCTGCCGCGCGCCCTGTTTGACAAGATGCTGGCTGCCAAAAACTTCCAGAGCGGCATGCAGACCCTGCGCCAGATCGAGTTTTCGCTCTTCGACATCCTGCTGCACACGCAATACCGGCCAGGCGACGACGTGATGGCTCTGCTGGGGGAGGTGCGTAAACAGTTTGCAGTGGTGACCCCGCCGCCCTACAGCCGGACCGCACATACATTCAGTCACATTTTTTCTGGCGGCTATGCAGCGGGCTATTACAGCTACAAGTGGGCCGAGGTGCTGTCAGCGGACGCCTATGCCGCCTTCGAGGAAAGCGCCTTCACACGTGCTTCACACGGCACCGGTATAACTACCAGTAACGAAACCGGGACCAGCACCGTTGCAGTAGAAACAGGCAGAAAATACCGCGAGGCTATTCTGGAGGCTGGCGGGAGCCGACCGGCCATGGAATCGTTCAAAGCCTTCAGGGGCCGCGAGCCTTCGATTGATGCATTGCTGCGCCACCAGGGCATGGCTTGAACGTTTGAGATTGAGACTGGAGAAACACATGACTTCGACCACGCTGAAATTTTTGACACTGCCCGCTGGCCTTGTGCTGGCGGCCAGCATGCTCTCAACTGCCAGCCATGCGCAGCAGGTCTACCGTATCGTCGGTCCCGACGGAAAAATAACCTTCTCCGATCAACCGCCACCGGCCGCATCCAATGCCAAAGTCACTGCCGGTTCGTCGGAGTCGGCAAGAGCTGCGTCGAATGCTTCTTTGCCGTTTGAACTGCGCAAAGTCGTGGGTCAATACCCTGTCACCCTGTACACCGGTGAAAATTGTGTCCCCTGCGGCTCAGCCCGTTCCCTGCTCGCTGCGCGCGGCATTCCCTTTTCGGAAAAAACAGTCAGTTCCAACGATGACATTCAGGCCCTGCAACGTCTGAGCGGAGACAGCTCGCTTCCGTTTCTGACGATTGGCGGCCAGCAGCTCAAAGGTTTTTCCGATTCCGAGTGGACGCAATTTCTGGATGCGGCGGGTTATCCCAAAACTTCGGCCCTGCCACCCAACTACCGCCGCGAGCCTGCAACACCGCTGGTTGCCGTCGCGGCCCAGCCTGCACCGGCTGAACGCCCGGCGGCGCGCCCTGCGGCTGCGGCACCAGCGGCCCCCGCCCCTGCCGCCCAGAACCCAGCCGGGATTCGGTTCTAAAGCGCTTCTAAAACCGTTTTTTAGAAAGTCAGCGTCTTCACGCCGCTGGCAGTGCCCAGCAGGCACACGTTGGCTTTTTGCACGGCAAACACGCCGACCGTTACCACGCCGGGCCACTGGCTGACCTGGTTTTCAAAAGCCAGAGGGTCGGTGATTCTCAAGCCGGTCACATCCAGAATGTGCTGACCGTTGTCGGTGATCAGCGGCTGCCCATCCTTCAGGCGTATGGTGGCCAGGCCACCCATGGCGGCAAACTGCCGGATCAGCCGCTGGGTGGCCATGGGGACGACTTCCACAGGCAAGGGAAACTGCCCCAGCGCTTCCACCAATTTGCTCTCGTCCGCAATGCAGACAAATTTGCGTGATTGGGCGGCCACAATTTTTTCGCGGGTGAGGGCCGCGCCGCCGCCCTTGACCATATGCCCCGCGTGATCAATCTCGTCGGCGCCATCGATGTACACCGCGAGCTCTTGCACGTCCCCCGCTTCAAACACCTCAATGCCCAGCGCCTTCAGGCGTTCGGTCGATGCGACCGAGCTGGACACCGCGCCCTTGATCGTGTGTTTGATGGCGGCAAGTGCATCAATAAATTTGTTGACGGTTGAACCGGTGCCCACGCCGACGACGCTGCCTGGCTCCACGTAATGCAAAGCGGCCTGGCCGACCAGTGTTTTAAGTTCGTCTTGGGTCATGATGGTCCGGTGGGTAAGGAAGCGGAGGGCTATGAATGGAGGTTTGCGACAATGAGACGTCGCACAGAACAACCCAAATTATCCAATGTCCCTGCTCCCCTACGCCCTCGCCCGCCCTTTTTTATTTGGTCTTGATGCAGAAACCGCTCACGAAGTGACCATGGCGGCGCTGGCAGGGAGCCAGCGCACGCCGCTGTCGCTGGTGTATTGCTCGGGCCGGGTGGACGACCCGGTTGAGATTGCAGGCCTGACCTTTGCTAACCGGGTAGGCCTTGCCGCAGGGCTGGACAAAAACGCGCGCTGCATCGATGGCCTGGCTGCCATGGGTTTTGGCTTCGTGGAAGTCGGCACAGTGACCCCCAAGGCACAGCCGGGCAACCCCAAACCGCGCATGTTCCGGCTGCCCCAATCAAAGGCCCTCATTAACCGACTTGGCTTCAACAATGACGGCCTCGATGCCTTCCTCACCAACGTCCAGACCTCCAAGTTTCGCCGCCAGCAGGTCAAAAACCCCCTGCTGCTCGGTCTGAACATCGGAAAAAACGCCGCAACGCCGATCGAAAACGCGGTCGATGACTACCTGATCTGCCTGGACGGTGTCTATCCACATGCTGATTACGTCACGGTCAATATTTCCAGCCCCAACACCAAAAATCTGCGCGCGCTGCAAAGCGACGACGCGCTGGATGCTCTTCTGGGCCGCATCGCCGAGCGCCGCGAAACGCTGGTTGCCCAGCACGGCAAACGCGTTCCCCTCTTTGTAAAAATAGCCCCCGATCTGGACGAGGCGCAGGTAGAGGTGATTGCCGCCACCCTTAAACGCCACGGCATGGACGGTGTGGTTGCCACCAACACCACCCTCAGCCGTGAAGCGGTTCAGGGCCAGCCCCACGCTGATGAAGCGGGTGGCCTGAGCGGCGCCCCTGTCTTGCAAGCCAGCAACCGGGTGATCAGCCAGTTGCGTGCGGCTTTGGGCAAGGGCTTTCCCATCATTGGTGTGGGCGGCATCATGAGCGGCGAGGATGCGGTCTCCAAAATCAAGGCTGGTGCAGACCTGGTGCAGATCTACACCGGGCTTATCTATCAGGGGCCGGATTTGGTGCCGCAGGCCGCACTTGCGATCAAAAAGAGTCATTAGCCCAATAAATACGGGCGCAAGAAGCTATTTATTTGATAGCAAACGCGTTTCCAGCCAATCAAAGCCCACCCGCTATCATCCATGCGATGCACGAAGCTGACCGCACTGCCACCGACGCTACTGTTCAAGCCGCCGCTTTTGTAGAACGCTGGCAGGGCGTCACCGCCAGCGAACTGTCCACAGCGCAAAGCTTTGTGCGCGAACTGTGTGACTTGCTCGGTGTTGATGTGCCACACGCCACGCCCGAACAAAACTACATGTTTGAGCGGCCCATCACCTTCCGCCACGGCGACGGCACCAGCAGCGCGGGCCGCATTGACTGCTACCGCCGCGGCCACTTTGTGCTGGAGGCCAAAAAGCTCAGGGCGGCCTCGCACACCAAAGGGTTTGACGACGCCTTGCTGCTCGCCCGCTCCCAGGCCGAAAGCTACGCCCGCGCCTTGCCATCAGAAGAAGGCCGCCCGCCTTTCCTGCTGGTGGTGGATGTTGGCAACGTCATTGAGCTGTATGCCGAGTTCACCCGCAGCGGCGCCACCTACACGCCCTTTCCTGATCCGCGCAGCCACCGCATTGCCCTGAGCAGCCTGCTTGAGCCAGCGGTGCGTCAGCGCCTCCAAAGCATCTGGACCGACCCTGAGAGCCTGAACCCCACGCGCGCCAGTGCCCGCGTCACGCGCCAGGTGGCCACGCAACTGGCCGAGCTGGCCAAGTCACTTGAACAATCGGGCCACCGCGCCGACCATGTGGCGGCGTTCCTTACGCGCTGCCTGTTTTCGATGTTTGCGGAAGACGTGGAGCTGCTGCCCAAGTTTGATGGCAAAGGTGGATTTTTGAACCTGCTGCAAACCCACCGCGAGCACCCGGCCAATTTGCAGCAAATGTTGCGCGTGCTCTGGGCCGACATGGACCGTGGCGGCTTTTCAGCCGCACTGGCCACGCAGGTCCTCAAATTCAATGGGAAATTATTCAAGGAGTCCGGCTCCACCGGCTATTCACTGCTGCTCAATCCCGATCAGATTGAGCGCCTGATCAACGCCGCCAAAGCCAACTGGCGCGAAGTTGAACCAGCCATTTTTGGAACCCTGCTGGAGCGCGCACTTGACCCCACCGAGCGCCACGCGCTGGGCGCGCACTACACGCCGCGCGCCTATGTAGAGCGCCTGGTGCTCCCTACCGTGGTCGAGCCCCTGCGCGCCGACTGGGCCAACGCCCAGGCCGCCGCGCTGGTGCTTGCAAAGGAAGCCGTCGAACTGTCAGGCAAGGCCCATGAGCAGAAGATGGAAGAAGCCAGAGCCGAGGTGCGCAAATTTCACCACCAGCTTTGCACCACACGCGTGCTCGACCCGGCCTGCGGCAGCGGCAATTTTTTGTATGTGACGCTGGAGCATTTGAAGCGCCTGGAAGGCGAGGTGCTGAACCAGCTGAGCGACCTGGGCGAAAACCAGGACAAGCTCGGCTTTGAAGGCGAAACCGTCACCCCGCAGCAACTGCTGGGCATTGAGCTGAACGAGCGCGCCGCCGCGCTGGCCGAGCTGGTGCTGTGGATTGGTTACCTGCAGTGGCACATTCGCACACGCAACAACAAAGCCGTGGCCGAACCGGTGGTGCATGACTACGGCAACATCGAGTGCCGCGACGCCGTGCTGGCCTGGGACGACACCGACCTGGCCTACGACGCGGATGGACAGTTGCTCAGCCGCTGGGATGGCGTGACTTTCAAGGCGCACCCTGTCACCGGTGCACAGGTACCCGACGAAACGGCGCAAGTGCCGGAGTGGAAGTACATCAAACCACGCCAGGCTGAATGGCCCACAACTGATTTCATCGTCGGAAACCCGCCCTTTATTGGCGCCAGCACCATGCGCGCCGCCTTGGGCGACGGCTACGTGCAGGCGCTGCGCGGCGCTTGGCCAGAGGTGCCCGAAAGCGCGGACTTTGTGATGTATTGGTGGAGCCGTGCAGCGCACACCACGCGTGCGGGCCAGGCCAGGCGCTTTGGCTTTATCACCACCAACAGCCTTCGCCAGACATTTAACCGGCGGTTGGTGGAGGCGCACATGTCGCCGCCCATCAAGAAAACAACAACCGAGGCGACGCTGCCAATCAGACTCGTTTTCGCCATCCCCGACCATCCGTGGGTGGACAGCACCAACGGCGCGGCCGTACGAATCGCGATGACTGTCGGGGAAAGCGGCCCCCGCACCTCCCCGGTGACCGCCCCGCTACCCTCCCCCGTTCGGGCTGAGCCTGTCGAAGCCGCCTACGCCTCCCGCCTGCTCACCGTCATGGAAGAACAGACTGGCGAATTCGGTGAAGTGAACGTCAAACTGGCCGAGTATTCCGGCGTCATTCATGCCGATCTGAGTGTGGGCGCGCACGTGGCGTCCGCAAACCCGTTGCAGTCGAATGGGCAGATTTCAAATACAGGCGTAAAACTTCATGGAGCCGGCTTCATTGTCACTCCCAACGAAGCTGCAATGTTGGGGTTGGGCACTCAACCGGGTGTGGAACTTCACATTCGAGCCTATCGAAACGGGCGCGACCTAACCGCGGAACCGCGCGGCGTCATGGTGATTGATTTGGCTGGACTGAGCGCCAATGAAGTGAGGCAGCGTTTCCCGTCTATTTACCAGTGGGTGTGGGATCGCGTTAAGCCTGAGCGGGATTTGAACCGCGAAGAATACCGCCGGACAAATTGGTGGCTTTTCGGTCGAAAGAACACCGAGCTACGCGCCGGACTGCTTGGCCTACCCCGCTACATCGCCACGGTCGAGACGGCTAAGCACCGGACCTTCCAGTTTCTCGACGCCAGCATCCTGCCCGACAACAAGCTCATTGCAATCGCGCTGGGCGACTCCTTCAGTCTGGGAGTCTTGTCCAGTCGTGTTCACGTCGAGTGGTCGCTGGCGACCGGCAGTTGGCTTGGCGTTGGAAATGATCCGGTGTACGTCAAATCCCGCTGCTTCGAAACCTTCCCCTTCCCCGACGAAGACACTGGCCTGACGCCAGAACTGCGCGAGCGCGTCGCCTCGCTCGCCGAGCAAATCGACGCCCACCGCAAGCGCCAGCAAGCAACGCACACAGGCCTGACCCTGACCGGCATGTACAACGTGCTGGAAGCGCTGCGTAATGGGCGCGAGCTGACAGCCAAGGAAAAAACCATTCACACGCAAGGTCTGGTGGCCGTGCTCAAAGACCTGCACGACGAACTGGACGCCGCTGTGCTGCAGGCCTACGGGTGGGATGATTTGGCGCAAGCCCTTCAACAAGCTCAGGGCGAACGGGGTCAAAGCGAAGGGGGTCAGGACGAACTGCTCACGCGCCTGGTCGCGCTGAACGCCCGGCGCGCAGCGGAAGAAAAAGCCGGCCACATCCGCTGGCTGCGCCCGGCCTTTCAAAACCCGGCTGCAAGCACATCGCTATCAAATCAGGAGCTACTGGCGCCCGTGGTTAAAGGGCTACAGGCTGAAATAGCACTTGAATCCGAGCCAACCGCGTCCAAAACCGCAAAAAACGACGGTACTCAGCCCTGGCCAAGTGCTCTGCCCGAGCAGGTACGAGCCCTTGCCCAGGTGCTGGCGGGCCAACCAGGCGCGCTGAGCATTGCCGACATAGAAGCCCGCTTCAAAGGCCGCGGTCCGTGGAAACGAAGCCTGCCCCGGATTCTGGAAACGCTGGAAGCCCTGGGCCGCGCCCGGCGCGAGGGAGAAGGCTGGCGCGGGTGACCGTCTCAGTGCTGGCCACAGGCAAACGACCGGCCCGTTCACAAATCAGCTAACGTTCATGCGTCATAAGGATTAAGCAAATTGGCAACTTTCAAGAACACCTTCGAAGAAACACGTTTCATCATAGAAAAAGTCACTTCCATCCTCGTGTGGGCATCTTCGTCAGCTGTAAAGCGCTTAATCTTGCTCTCTCTTTTGGGCGCTTTTTTGCTAACTGCACAATACCTGTACTTAACTCACCTACTCAACGCAACGAAGAAGAGTGGAGAAAATCGAGCACGAGAAACTGAAAGTCTTTCGAAAGAGCATCGATACAAGGCAGCACTGGATTCGATAACGTTATGCACAGACTCGAAGAAAGAGAAACAACAACTTCAAGTTTGGTACTGTCAAAAAGCTATCGTGGAATACAAGCAAGTATCGACCGAACAGCTACAAGATCACGTGAATGAGGTTGCCAACAAGCTGGCGTATGGCGCTATGAGGAACGATGTCTCTCGCTACATAAGGTATCTTGAATTTGATCGACTTCTTCACTCCCCCGCGACTAAAGAGGAGGAGCTTCTCAATTTATTAATCAGCAAAACAGTCATCGGGCTATGGGTATTCGGGCTAGCGCTGCTCATGACAGGTGCATATTTTCTGCTTTGGATATTGCCGAAGCGCAGAAGTCTCACTCTACTTACGGACCAAGGCACTGCACCACCGGTAGCCGAGACTTCCCTGTAGATGGGTTACCAAGAAAACGCCAGCGCTTCAAATGGTCAGCATGGCTGTTCACGCCGCCTTGGGTTTCTTGCGAACCGGCGCCTTGCGCGCGGCCCCCAGCTCTACCCAGACCGGCGCATGATCGCTGGCGTGTTCTTCGCCTCGCACCCAACTGTGCACGCCCGCAGATTTCAGCCTTGGCGCGAGCTCGGCATTGAGCAGGATGTGATCGATGCGCAGGCCGGCATTGCGCTGCCAGTGCTGGCGAAAATAGTCCCAGAAGGTGTAGATGCGCTCTTCGGGATGTGTGTGCCGCAGGCTGTCTAGCCAGCCCTGCGCCAGCAGCTCCTCATAAGCGCTACGCACCTCCGGCTGTATCAAGGCATCCTTTTGCCATGATTTGGGGTTGTAGACATCCAGGTCGGTCGGAATGACATTGAAGTCCCCCGCCAGCACCACCGGGTGGCCCGAATCAAACAGGCTTTGTGCATGTACGTGCAGCCGCTTGAACCAATCCAGCTTGTAATCAAACTTCGGTCCCGGCCGGGGATTACCGTTGGGCAAATACAGACCGGCCACGATGATGCCGTCCACCGCCGCTTCTATGTACCGGCTCTGCTCATCCGAGGGGTCGCCCGGCAACTCGCGGCGGATTTCGAGTGGTGGCGCCCCTTTTGACAGAATCGCCACGCCATTCCATGAACGCTGGCCCTTCCATATGGCCGAGTAGCCGGCGGCGAGCAACTCCGCCTGAGGAAAAGCTCCGTCCAGGGCTTTGAGCTCCTGCAGACAGACGATATCGGGCGCTTCTTTTTCCAGCCAGGCCAGCAGTTGCGGCAGCCTGGTCTTGATCCCGTTGACGTTAAAAGTTGCCAGCTTCATGGGATGAGTCAGGCCGCTTAATTCTTGCGAGCGCGGAAGGCTTCGGCACCGCCGCTGCCGCCGCCATCGGGAAAATCATGCTGCTTGGGGCCACGTGCTGCACCCGGTTTCACGGGCGCTTCAATCAGGGTGCTGGCAGTGTTCTCCACGTCTTCATGCGGGACCGGGCTGGACCGGTTGGGTTCGGTCGGGCCGTCGCCGGTTTTGGCCTGGGTGGGGCTGTTGCTGTTGCGAGTCATGGCTGGCTTTCGTGAAGCAAAAGGCCAACATAGCAGCGGCGCAAAAGCGGGGCTGTCGGACAAAGCCTCAAAGGCCTGCCCAAGGGCTCCACGTGCCGCTCCAGCCACCGTTTCTTGAACAAATCCGCAGTGCGCCCAGGAATGACGGGCAAGAATTGCTATTCTTTTAATAGCGCCCCGGTTTCAGGGTTTGCCCGAGGCCCCGGTAGAGCTTGTCCCCTAGAGCACCGCGTGGCGCCGCATCTGGCAGCTACCATGCAGGCAGTTTTGACTCTCGGACCTGCCAGTGGCCTACACATCTTCTCCCGAATCGTCCCCTTACCCTCACCTGCTGGCCCCGCTGGACCTGGGTTTCACCACCCTTAAAAACCGGGTGTTGATGGGCAGCATGCACACCGGGCTGGAGGACGGTCGCAAACACTTCCCGGCCATGGCGGCGTATTTTGCTGAACGCGCGCGTGGCGGCGTAGGGCTGATGGTGACGGGCGGCTTTGCGCCCAACATCGCCGGCTGGACCAAACCTTTTGCCGGCATGCTGGCCAGCTCAGGGGCAGCGCGACGCCACAAGCAGGTGACCGATGCCGTGCACATTGAGGGCGGCAAGATCGCGCTGCAAATTTTGCACACCGGCCGCTACGGTTATCACCCGCTGTGTGTTGCGCCCTCTCGCATCCAGAGCCCGATTTCGCCTTTTACCCCGCGCGAACTGAGTGTTGGCGGCATTGAGCGGCAGATCCGTGCCTTTATCCGCTGCGCCAAACTGGCGCGCGACGCGGGTTACGACGGCGTTGAGATCATGGGCAGCGAAGGCTATTTCATCAACCAGTTTCTGGTCACCCACACCAACCAGCGCACGGACGACTGGGGCGGCAGCTACGCCAACCGCATGCGCCTGGCGGTCGAGATTGTGCGGCGCACGCGCGAGGCCGTGGGGCCAGATTTCATCATCATCTACCGCCTGTCCATCATTGACCTGATTCCGGACGGCAGCAGCTGGGAAGAAGTTGTGCTGCTGGCCAAGGCGGTGGAAGCCGCTGGCGCCACCCTGATCAACAGCGGTATCGGATGGCACGAGGCGCGCGTGCCAACCATTGCGACCTCCGTGCCGCGCGGTGCGTTTACGTGGGTGACTAAAAAACTCCGCACCGAGCTGCGCGCAGCCGGCGTGATGATTCCGGTGATCACCAGCAACCGGCTCAACATGCCAGAAGTGGCCGAACAGGTGCTGGCAGATGGCAGCGCCGACATGGTCAGCATGGCCCGGCCCTTTCTGGCCGACCCGGAGTTTGTCAACAAGGCTGCGCAGGGCCGCAGCAAAGAGATCAACACCTGCATCGCCTGCAACCAGGCCTGCCTGGACCACGCCTTCAAGGCCAAGCTGGCCAGTTGCCTGGTCAACCCGCGTGCCGGGCATGAGACCGATCTCGTCATCAAAATCGCTTCTGCGAAAAAACGCGTGGCTGTGATTGGCGCAGGCCCTGCCGGCCTGGCTGCCGCTACCACACTGGCAGAACGCGGCCACACGGTGCATCTGTATGACTCTGCGGACAAGATCGGCGGCCAGTTCAACCTGGCCAAACGTGTGCCCGGCAAGGAAGAGTTTGAGGAGACCCTGCGGTACTTTGGCCAGCGCATCCCGCGCACCGGCGTTACCTTGCACCTGAACACGCGCATCAAGGCCGCTGACCTCATCGGCGGACAATTTGACGAGGTGATTCTGGCCACGGGCGTCACGCCGCGCAATCCGCGCATCCCGGGGCAGGAGCATCCCAAGGTGCTCAGTTACATCGACGTTTTGCTGGGCCGTCAGCCCGTGGGTCAGCGTGTGGCGCTGATAGGCGCGGGTGGCATTGGTTTTGACCTAGCCGAGTTTCTGGTCACGCCCTCGGGGCACTCCACCGCGCTGGATCTGCCCGCGTGGCTGGCCGAATGGGGCGTGGCTGATCCGGGTGAGGTGCGCGGCGGCGTTGTGCGCCCCGTGAGCACCCCGCCTGCGCGCCAGGTCACGCTGCTGCAGCGCAAACCCGGCAAGCTTGGGCACAGCCTGGGCAAAACCACGGGCTGGATTCACCGCGCCGCGCTGAAGATGAAAAACGTGGAGATGCTCTCGGGTGTGAACTATGAACGCATAGGCCCCATGAATGGCGAAGGCTCAGACCTCGGCCTGTTCATCACCTTTGGCGAGAAGCGCCAGAACGGCACCGTGCTGGCCGTCGACAACGTCGTGTTGTGCGCCGGGCAGGAGCCTCTGCGCGAATTGCTGGAGCCGCTGCGCGCGGCAGGTGTGCAGACACATTTGATTGGCGGCGCCGACGAAGCGTCCGAGCTGGACGCCAAGCGGGCCATTGATCAGGGGACACGTCTGGCGGCCAGAATTTAAGCCGAATTGGCCTTCTGCCCTTGTTTGACGGGCGCAAACAGCTATCTTTTTAGTAGCATACTGCTTACCCGCTCGCCTATCGCCAGCGAGCTGGTGAGGCCCGGCGACTCGATGCCAAACAGGTTGACCAGCCCCGGCACGCCGTGATCGGCAGGGCCCTGGATCAAAAAGTCCTTGGCGGATTCGTGCGGTGCCTGGATTTTGGGCCTGATGCCGGCATAGCCGGGAATCAGCGCCCCATCCTGCAGGCCCGGCCAGTACTTGCGGACTTCGGCGTAAAAGGCGTCTCCGCGCGCTGGGTCAACCACCATGTCTTCGGGCGAATCGACCCATTGCACATCGGGGCCAAACTTGGCTTGGCCGCCCAGGTCCAGGGTCAGGTGCACGCCAAGACCTGCCGCCTCGGGCACCGGGTAGATCAACCGTTTGAACGGTGAGCGCCCCGACAAGGTGAAGTAGTTACCCTTGGCATAAAAGCTGGGGGGCACGTGCTGTGGCGCCAAGCCTGCAAAACGCCGCGCAAGCGCCTGCGCCTGCAAACCGGCGGCGTTAACCACCGTCTGCGCGACCAGTTCGGTGCCGTCTTCTGCTACAAGAGTAATAGCAGAACCCGCACATACAGCGTGGGCAAGCGGCGAATTTAATGCCACAAGACCGCCCGCATTCTCCAGATCACCCTGCAAAGCCAGCATCAAGGCGTGGCTGTCCACAATACCCGTGCTGGGCGACAAGACGGCGGCTTCGCAGGCCAGGTTCGGCTCCATGGCCATGGCCTGCTCACGCGTCAGCAGCACCAAATCGTCCACGCCATTGGCCGCCGCCTTGGCGATGATGGCTTGCAACTGGGCGACCTGCGCCGAACTGGTGGCAACAATCAATTTGCCGCAACGGCTGTGGCCTATGCCGCGCTCGGCACAGTAGTCGTACAGCATCTGCTTGCCCTGCACACAGAGCGCAGCTTTCAGCGAGCCCTGCGGGTAATAAATGCCGGCGTGAATCACCTCGCTGTTGCGCGAGCTGGTACCCGTGCCTATGGCGTCGGCTGCTTCCAGCACCATCACCTCACGGCCCTGCAAGGCCAGCGCACGCGCAACGGCCAAGCCAACCACACCGGCCCCGATCACCACCACATCGACGTGCTCCATCACTTGCCCGCCTCGAACCCATCCAGCACTTCGACCGCGTTGATACCCAGGGCCTCGGCCGCGTAACCGCCTTCCAGAACAAACACCGTCGGCAATCCAAGCGCCGTCAAGTGCTGCCCGAGCCGCCGGAAGTCGGCAAGCTTCAGTGCAAAGGTGGAAATCGGGTCATCCTCAAAGGTGTCCAGCCCCAGCGACACCACCAGTGCCTGGGCGCCGTATTGCGTGATGCGTTGACAGGCCTTCTCCAGCGCATGAAACCAGGCGCCGACCGTGGCGCCCGCAGGCAGCGGCAGGTTGAGGTTGAAACCCGCCCCCGCGCCCTCGCCGGTTTCATCGGCATGGCCCAGGTAAAACGGGTATTCGGTACGCGGATCGCCGTGCAGGCTGACAAATAACACGTCAGGCCGGTCATAAAAAATGCTTTGCGTGCCGTTGCCATGGTGGTAGTCAACGTCCAGAACTGCCACGCGCTCAAGACCGTTGTTGCGCAGGGCCTGAGCCGCCACGGCGGCGTTGTTCAAAAAACAGTAGCCGCCCATGAAGTCGGCACCCGCGTGGTGGCCAGGCGGGCGGCTGCAGCAAAAAACAGCACGCGCGCCTTCGCCCAGCAAGGCCGCCGCGCTGGCTGCAGCATCGGCTCCGGCCTTGGCCGCTGCCCAGGTGCCTGCGGACAACGGAGAACCGTTGTCCATCGAATAAAGACCGAGCCGGGCCACAAAGTTGGCGGGCTCCACATCGCTGCGCAATGTGCGCACAGGCCACACCGAGGGGAAAGGCTGCTGCGCAGCATTGCCTGGCGCCAGTGCCAGCCAGTTGCTCCAGGCGCTTTCCAGAAACGCGAGGTAACGCGCGCTGTGCACTTGATTCAATACCGCTTGGCTGTCGACGTGCGGCGGGCGCAACTCGTGGCCGGCTTGTAGCAGGCGCGCTTTCACAAAAGCGGCACGCGCCGGTGTTTCAAAACAGGGCACGCGTTCGCCGCGAAAAAATTCAAAGACCGGGGCGTGGTTTTCGTGAAGGTCGCTGTAGAGAGAAATCATGGGTCAGGGAAAAGATGAACACCAGACAGGCGTCGGAATGTTTTACAACTTCCGTGGATCGGTCTGAAGCAAGCGCTCCACCAGTGACTGCAGGCTTGCTTTCAGCGGCACAAACCCTTCGGTCATCTCCAGCGATGCCTCGTTCATGTACAGCTTGCGGTTGATCTCCAGCTGGATGCTGTGCCGGTCTTTTGCCGGGTCACCGTAGCGGCGCACCAGTTCCACGCCTTTGTACGGGTGGTTGTATGCCACGCTGTAGCCCAGACTTTTCAAATGCTCGCAAATCAGCAGGGCAAGTGGCGCGCTGGATGTGGACTCGTCCCGATTGCCAACCACAAAATCAGCATGTGCCTCGCCCGGAAATTCGGTCGCATGACTCGATGCTATGGCCGGCATGGAGTGGCAGTTGATGTGAATGCTGTAGCCGTGCCGGGCATGGGCTGCATCAATGGCCTGCGCCACCGCAGCGTGGTACGGCTGCCAGCACCGGGCGATGCGCGCCTGCACCTCGGCAACACTCAGCTTGCGGTTGTAAATCAGCACGCCGTCGTCAGTGACCCGCCAGATCAGGCCCTTGCCCAGCCGCACCTTGGACAGCACCCCTGGATCCGTCGCCACAGCATCCGGCCAGGCATCGTCAAACAACCCGACATCAATCTCGGTGGTGTCGCGGTTAACGTCCAGATAGCTGCGCGGAAAGAAGGCCTCTACCCAGCCCACACCCAGCCCGGGCGCAAAGTCGTAAAGCTTGTCGACATGCGTGTCCTCTGCGCGGCGCAGGGTGGGCAGCTCGCACGCGTAGGCAAAGTCATCAGGGTAGGCAGTGCCGCTATGCGGCGAATCAAGCACCAGCGCTGTGGCGCCGGGCAAATAGCGAAAAAGGGAGGTCATGCGCTTATTGTGAACGTGTCAGCCGCCCTGCGCCTGTCCGCCTTGTCCACAAGAGTCACCAACCTTCTGAAAGCGCCAGGCAGCCTTCAGGACTGGCTGCTACGCCCGATCTGCCGCGCTTCTGTCGAGTTGCAAATCGTGGGTCTTCGCCACCACAAAAGTCCCGGTTCCGGCGTGGAAGTCCCAGCGATCTACGCGGCAATGAGCAGCTCCGTTGACCGCATCGACGTGCAAGAGGTTCACCGAGTTGGGCGCCTCCTCGCGAATTCGTGACGATAGTGCCGTGCCGGCCTGCACGCACCATATCCGTCGGCCGATACCCCCTACAAGCCCCGCCAGGTCGCAGACGTAGGGCAGGTGGATATGTCCTCCCATCACCACATCAGCGCCCGCCTCGGACCACGCGCGTACGGCGGTGTGTGAACCACGCAAGCGGTCGTGCTCGTCTTCTTCACGCTGGACATGCACAGGCTGGTGCACCACCACCACGCGCAACTGTTCGGGCCTGGCCTTTTGAAGGTGGGCCACCACGCGCTCGATCTGGTCGCTGGAAACCTCGCCGTTTTTGTGCCGCCAGCGCCTTGTGGTCTTGACACCAATCAGGCTCAGCCAGGGCGTCTCAAGAGAGGTCTCAACCTCCGGGCCAAAAAACTGCAGGTAGCGGCTGTAGGGCTTGAAAGCGCGCTGATACAGGTTGTAGAGCGGTATGTCGTGGTTACCCGGCAAGGTGAGCATGCGGGGAATCTCCAGCCGATCACAAAACGCCCTCGCCTGCCTGAATTGCTCTACCCCCGCCCGCTGGGTAATGTCACCGGACAACACCAGCACTTCAGGGCGTTGCTCTCGCGCCATTTGCACCAGCGCATCCATCACCGGTACTTGCGCGGTGCCAAAGTGCGGGTCTGAAATCTGCAGCAATCGGGTCATGCAACCTCCGCCCGGTCGGCTGGAGCCGGAACCAGCAAGAGCAGGGGTTCATCAGCCACCTGAAAAACCAGAGGCGACTGCATCCATACGATTTCGCCATCGGTTGCAACCTTGACGCGCCGCAGACCACGAGGCGTCACCGTCAGACGCCGGAACGTGAAACTGTCAACATTTTCTGCATCGCCCAGCCGCCCAAGCAGGCCGCGCACCAGCAACCCGAACAGTGCCAGCGTGCCGATAGGCCTGACCGCAACACCCGTCAACCGGCCATGCTCCAACGCGTTGACATGCGCCTCTTCGATCCCGACCCTGTCCAGCTGTAGATGGTTGTTACCGATGAAAAGAGTGGGGGTTTTGAATTCGGCAACCTTGTCACCCGATTCGATGCGCAGGCGAAGCTGCTGCCCCCACTGAAGCAGGGTTGCGATGCCAGAGATAAACGCCACGAAGCGGCTGCGGCCCCACTGCGCCTTCCATGCTTCCCGGTCTTCCAGCAACTGGGGGTAAAGACCGAGACTGGCATTAACGAGAAACGACCGCCCGTTCACCTGTCCGACCTGAACCGGCGAAATACTGGCACCAAGCAGGGCCGTGGCCGCGGCGCGAGCATCCTGCGGAATCGCGTTGGCACGGCCAAAGTAATTAAAGGTTCCCTGCGGCAGCACGCCAAATGGGCAACCGCTTCCGAGCACTGCACCGGCAACGGCGTTGATGGTGCCGTCACCGCCGGCAGCCACCACAACCCCACCACGCGCCCTGGCCAACTCAACAGCGCGATGAGCGACCTGCGTGATCTGGCTCGGGTCCGCGACGGGCAAAAACTCGAACTCGCGTCCGGCTTCTGTGAAAACCTCGGCAATGAGCTTGTGCTCTTCCTGGGCATCTTTGG
This sequence comes from Polaromonas sp., assembly GCF_035638815.1. Classification (GTDB taxonomy): domain Bacteria; phylum Pseudomonadota; class Gammaproteobacteria; order Burkholderiales; family Burkholderiaceae_C; genus Polaromonas. The sequence goes on along the minus strand of NZ_DASQZG010000031.1, from coordinate 30,017 downwards.
CACCAGCGCCAGCGTTGTGGACGATAAAAAGCGGTCCACGGCGCGCAGCGGTCTGCGCCTGTTCTTCTGAAGATGTCATGCGTCAAGCATAAAGAGCACGGGCTGCGCGGTATGTCAGTCAAGGTCGCTTTTGCGCCGACCGCGGTGACAACACTGCGCGCTCGCGACTTACCTCATCTGGACTGACCCTGATACGTTGACCAGCACGGTGCTTTTACCTGCTTCAACCGGAATGGAAGAGTCCCCCATTTCAGCCTTGGCCTGCATGGCCATCATGCGGGGACGTGGCGTGTAGCCCTGGTCATTGGCATTGATGGACACTTCACGCAAGGTATAGCTGCCAAAGCCAAAGCTTTTGGAAATTTCGGTCGCCTTGGCCTTGAAGCGCTCGATGGCGATAGCCTGAGCTTCCGCTTCCACCTTGGTGCGTTGCTCGCGGCTCAAGGCAAAACCAACATTACCAAGGGTGAGGGTCTGGATCTTGCCGGCGGCCGCCGTGATGCGCGGGAAATCGCGACCTTCAAGAACCAGCTCTGTTGAGCCCTGCCAGCCGTTGATCTTGCCGTCTTTGCCGTGGCGCGGGTAAAGGCTGAAGTTGCCGGTACGCACGTCCATCAATCCGGGTTGGGCGGTTTTTTTGGCTTCGGCAAGGGCCGCGTCGAGCGCAAGCTTCAGCTGGTTCTGAACAGCGGCCGCGTCGGTTCCGTCGCGTGTGGTGTTCATGGTGATGGACAGCAGATCCTGCTGCGCCTCTACCGAGCCGCTGGCCGAAAGTTGCGCGACGTTTTGCAGCGGCGCGTGCATCGGAACAGCCTGCACGTTCTGCGCCCACAGGCCGTTTGCTGCAAGCATCAAGGTGCAGGCTGCCATCAATTTATAAGTGGTGTTCAAGTCTGGCTTTCGATCATTAAGGTTGAGAAATGCGGGTGGTAAAAACCTCCCAGTGCCGGGCAGCATAGAGAGTCCAGAGCAATCTGTCTGTCCTCCTTAAGCTCGTCCGCTTGTCATCCCAAATCCTCATCCAGCTGCACTGGCCGCTTCGAGCCCTGTCTGCACCCGCAAGTCCTGTAACAGTCTGTCAAAGTGCACAGAAAAACTGGAAATGTCGGTTTTAGCCCTCAAAATTGCTCTGTTACAAATTACGATGGTCCTATGACACAAGCAAGCAACACACCTCGTGCCGACAAAATCCTGATTCTTGACGACGATGCCCGGATCCGGGATCTGCTCCGCCGTTACCTGGCCCAAGAGGGCTTTGAAGTCATTCTGGCGGAAGACAGCAAGGCCCTCAACCGCATCATGATGCGCGACGCGGTGGACCTGATCGTTCTGGACTTGATGATGCCCGGGGAAGACGGCCTTTCAATTTGCCGCCGCCTGCGCGCTGCCAATGACCGCACCCCCATCATCATGCTCACCGCCAAAGGCGAAGATGTGGACCGGATCGTTGGCCTGGAAGTCGGCGCCGATGACTACCTCGCCAAACCCTTTAACCCTCGCGAGTTGCTGGCCCGTATTCACGCCGTGCTGCGGCGCCGCCCTGCCGCCGAGGTGCCGGGTGCGCCATCGAGCGACCAGGAAGTAGTGACTTTCGGACCGTTCAGCTTTGATATGGGACTGCGCACCCTGCAGAAAAACGGTGAAGAATTGCCCCTGACAACGGGCGAGTTCGCCATGCTGAAAACCCTTGTACGCCATCCGCGCCAGCCGCTGTCGCGCGAAAAACTGGCTCAGTTGGCGCGTGGTCGCGAGTTCGAGCCGTTTGACCGCAGCCTGGATGTGCAGGTCTCGCGCCTGCGAAAGCTCATCGAAACAGACGCAGCGGTGCCGCGCTACATCCAGACGGTCTGGGGCATTGGTTACGTGTTTGTTCCGGACGGGACAAACTAGCCTTTCAGGACGGCCCTGCGGGGCCCGATAATCGGTCCGACATCTTGCGGCTCCTCCAGTTAACAGGAGCTGCCAACCAGCCGAGCCGCTTTCGTCATGCAAGGTACCAGCCCCGCCCAATTGGAAACTGCCCCCGCGCCGCTGGAAATGCGGCCGCGCGTGGGCTTAAGCCTGTTCTGGCGGACCTTTCTCTTTCTGGCCATTTTGCTATTGGGCTGCATCGTGGCCTGGTTGCAGACCTTCAGGGCGCTGGAGTTTGAACCCCGCGCGATGCAAAGCGCCCAGCAGCTGGCCTCTCTGGTCAACTTGAGCCGGGCCGCACTCAAATACTCAGATTCCATTACCCGCGTCTGGCTGATCAAGACACTGGCCGACGAGGAAGGCGTGCGTATCTCGCCGCGTGAGCCCAAGGACAAGTTCGAGCTGTTCGTCAACGACCCTTTCAGCGAGCGTATTGGCAACGAACTGACCGCACGCATGGGGCCCGGGACAGTCGTCGCCAAGTCGGTCAATGGCGTCAAAGGGCTGTGGGTGGGATTTGCCATCGACGGCGACTCCTACTGGTTGCTGACCGACCCCTCTCGCCTCGGCTCTTTACAGGGCGGCACCTGGCTGATCTGGCTGATCACGGCGGCCATTTTGTCCTTGCTGGGCGCCGCGCTGATTGCCCGCCTGATCAACCGCCCCCTCAAACAGCTCTCATTTGCGGCCAGCCGCATGCGCGATGGTGACTTTGATGCCAGCCTGCTGGATGAGCAGGTCGCCACCAGCGAAATCCGCGAGGTCAACATCGGTTTTAACCGGATGGCCGAGCAGCTCTCAAAAATAGAGGAAGACCGCGTCATCATGCTGGCAGGCATCTCCCACGACTTGCGCACGCCCCTGGCGCGTCTGCGGCTTGAGACCGAGATGAGCGTGGCCGACCCCGAGGCCAGAGCGCACATGGCGGCGGACATCAGTCAGCTCGACGCCATCATTGACAAGTTTCTGGACTACGCGCGCCCTGATCCACCCAAACTGTTTCCGCTGTCACTCAACACCATCGTCGATGCAGCTGTTTATGCGGTGGCCGAGTACACCGACATGAAAGTCAACATCAACCTGCCGCACGAGATTCTGGTGCTGGCCGACGAGGTTGAACTGTCCCGCGTGTTTGCCAACCTGCTGGAAAACGCGCGGCGTTACGGCAAGACGGCGGAGACCGGTATCGCGGTGGTGGACATCGCGGCCAAAGAGCGTGACCAATGGGTTTTGATCAAGGTGCGTGACCATGGCTCGGGCGTTTCACCCCAGGCACTCAACAACCTGACCAAGCCATTTTTCCGCGGTGATGCGGCCCGCACGGCGGCTACTGGCGCCGGTCTGGGCCTGGCGATTGTTGAAAAAACCATGCACCGCATGGGCGGCGTGTTTGCGCTGGCCAACACCGGCTCTGGTGGGCTCGCCGCGCATATCAAGTTGCGAAGGGGTTGACCCCCACGGTCGCTAACCCCGTTCGTCCTGAGCTTGTCGAAGGATGGGTGAGGAGAAGCCCTAAAAGCGGCTCAAAGCCTTTGCGGAGGTGTTTTACTGGAACATGTAAGCGAAATCGGCACTTCGCCATTTAAGGGTGGGCACAGTTCGCTATTAAAACAGTAGCGCCACGGCTCTGGCCTCCATGCTCCGGCCTTCTCCCACCGGGCCCATCTTCTCGGCTGTCTTGGCTTTCACATTGACCTGGCTCACTTGCAGGCCAAGAGTTTGCGCAATCCGCTCTCGCATCGCAGGGATATGGCTGGCCAGCTTGGGTGCCTGGGCGATGACCGTGCTGTCGATATTGCCGATGCGCAGCGCCCGCGCAGCCAGAAGCACGCCGGTCTCGCGCAAGAGAACGATGGAATCCGCGCCCTTGAACCGCTCGTCGGTATCCGGAAAGTGGGCACCTATGTCGCCCAGCCCCGCCGCCCCCAACAGCGCGTCGATGATGGCGTGAACCAGGACGTCCGCGTCTGAATGCCCCAAAAGACCCAGGTGGTACGGCACCGTGACGCCGCCGATGATGAGCGGACGTCCGGACACCAGCGCATGTGTGTCCCAGCCCTCACCAACTCGAAATGGTAATGATGCAGCGGAGGTGTCTGGGTCGGTCATCAGTAAGGCGCCTTCAGTGGAAAGGGTTCGGATTCACGGGTTAATCTGATTTTGATCAGCGCTTCGGCAAGAAGAAAATCTTCCGGATACGTGACCTTGAAGTTGTGTGCGCTGCCGCGCACCAGCTTGGGCGCAAGCCCTGCGGCCTCCATGGCACTGGCTTCGTCAGTGATTGCATCGCCCAGGGTTTCAGCCATTCTTAAAGCCTGCACCAGCGCACCAAGGCGAAACATCTGCGGAGTTTGTGCCAGCCACTTGTTGGCACGCTCCACGGTCGCCTGCACGCGGTCGCCCGCAGCTTGCTTTAGGGTATCGGGCAAGGGTTGCGCCAGCAGGCCGCCAACCGGGTCGCTGTGGCAAGCGTCTATCAAGTCCTCAATCAGCGCTGGCGTGATCAGGCATCGCGCGGCGTCGTGGACCAACACCCAGTCGTCAGGCTCGGCGCCATCACGCGCCAGTTGATCCAGCCCGCCCAGCACGCTAGCGGCGCGGCTGGCACCGCCGCACGCTGCAACCTTAAAGGTGGTGGTATTCTGCCGGGCGAAAAAATCGTCCCCAGGCGCCACAACCACCAGGCAGGAGGTGATGCGTGTTACCGCCGCAAACGCCGCGAGCGTGTGTTGCACCATCGGCATGCCCGCAATGGGCTGGTACTGCTTCGGCAGTTGCACAGCGCCCTCAAGACTTGCCCCTTGACCCAAGGCCCTGCTGCCCAGGCCTGCGCATGGAATCAGCGCGAAAAACCGGGGAATCAGGGATTTGGCGCTGTTTGTGGTCATGGGTTCATCATAGATTCTAAAATCAGGGCTTCTCGTATTGCTCACACCCCACTCTTTCAGATTTGGGGTGTTTACCTTTTGGCTCGCCGGTTCTGCTGCTACTCCTTACCTTTTCCGACTGTTCATGGACCTACCCAAACTGATTCCCGGCAAACGCTACACCCTGCCGCAACCTGCAGGTTCCGCCGACGCCATGTTGCTGGCCCAATTGGGATTGCGCGAAAAATCCGCCGGGCGGCTAACCGCCATCGTTACAGCCGACGCCACCACCGCCCAGCGCCTTCTCGACGAGATTGCCTTTTTTGCACCGGCCTTGCGCTGCGCCCTGTTTCCTGACTGGGAAACCCTGCCCTACGACACCTTTTCTCCGCACCAGGACCTGATCAGCGAGCGGCTGGCGACCCTGTGGCGCATCAGCCAGCGTGACAAGGACAGTGGGGCCGATCTGGTCATCGTCCCGGCCACAACAGCGCTTTACCGTCTGGCGCCGCCAGCTTTTCTGGCTGGCTACACCTTTCACTTCAAGGTCAAGCAAAAGCTGGACGAAGCCCGGCTCAAGAGCCAGCTCACGCTGGCCGGCTACAGCCACGTCACGCAGGTGGTCAGCCCGGGGGAATATGCGGTACGCGGTGGGCTGATCGATCTTTTCCCCATGGGCTCTCCCGTGCCTTACCGGGTTGACCTGTTTGACGACGAGATCGACAGCATTCGCACATTTGACCCGGACAGCCAGCGCAGCCTCTACCCCGTGCCCGAGGTCAGGCTGTTGCCAGGCCGCGAATTTCCGATGGACGACGATGCCAGGGCCCGCTTCAGAAACCGCTGGCGCGAGCTATTGGACGGTGACCCAACCAAAAGCCGCATCTACAAGGACATGGGCAACGGCGTGGCCACAGCCGGTATCGAGTACTACCTGCCCCTCTTTTTTGAAGAAACGGCCACGGTCTTTGACTACCTCGGCACGGAAGCCACTGTGGTGCTGCACGGTGATCTGGATCCGGCCTTTCAGCGCTTTTGGCAGGACACCAAAGATCGCTACCGTCTGGTCAAGGACGCACCCGACCGCCCCGCTTTGCCACCCGAATCGCTGTTTCTGGGGACTGAGCAGTTTTACGCCCGCGCCAATGGCTATGCGCAGCTGGCGATCCGACCGGCCATTGAAGATGTCGCCGACAACGCGCACTTTCAGAAGCTGGGCGAAATGTCCGTGGTGCGCGGGGCCGAAGATCCCCTCGCCCGTCTCAAGGCCCACATACGCAACACGCCGCAGCGTGTTTTGCTGCTGGCCGAGAGTGATGGCAGGCGCGAGAGCCTGCTCGACTTTTTGCGCGCCAGCAGCGTCAGTCCACCTGCATTTGATTCACTCGAAGAATTTCAGCTCAGCCGCGAAAAAATCGGGATTGCAACCGCAGCACTGAACACGGGTTTCAGCTGGCTGGCCGGCGATATTGATTTCGTCACTGAAACTGAGCTGTTTGCTGCAGGCGTGGTCACCCGGCGGCGCAACAAAAAGCAGGAACAGGTCAGCGATGTTGAGGCGCTGATCAAGGACTTGTCCGAGCTCAATGTCGGCGACCCCGTGGTGCACAGTGCCCATGGCATTGGCCGCTACAAAGGCTTGGTCAATATGGATCTGGGTCAGGGCATCACCGAGTTTTTGCATCTGCAGTACGCGGATGACGCGACTCTTTACGTACCCGTCAGTCAGTTGCAGCAGATCAGCCGCTACACCGGGGTCTCGGCCTCCGAGGCGCCTCTGCATCGGCTGGGCAGCGGCCAGTGGGAAAAGGCCAAACGCAAGGCCGCCGAACAGGTGCGCGATTCCGCCGCGGAACTGCTCAACATCTACGCGCGCCGCGCTGCGCGTGAGGGCCATGCTTTCCGTTATTCACCGGACGACTACGAAACCTTTGCCAACGACTTCGGTTTCGAGGAAACGGCAGACCAGCGCGCCGCCATTCATGCCGTCATTCAGGACATGATCAGTCCGCGCCCCATGGACCGGCTGGTTTGCGGCGATGTCGGATTCGGCAAGACCGAGGTTGCGCTGCGCGCCGCTTTTATTGCCATGACTGGCGGCAAACAGGTCGCGCTGCTGGCGCCCACCACCTTGCTGGCCGAGCAGCATTACCAGACGCTGGTGGATCGCTTTGGCAAATGGCCGGTCAAAGTGGCCGAGATGAGCCGCTTTCGTTCGCCCAAAGAAATTACGGCGGCGATCAAGGGCATTGCCGACGGGAGTATTGACATCGTGGTCGGGACCCACAAGCTGCTGAGCCAGGATGTGAAGTTTCAGCGACTGGGTCTGCTCATCATCGATGAAGAGCACCGGTTTGGCGTGCGCCACAAGGAAGCCATGAAGGCGATGCGTGCCGAGGTGGATGTGTTGACGCTGACCGCCACACCGATTCCACGCACGCTGGGCATGGCGTTGGAAGGGCTGCGCGACCTCAGCGTGATCGCGACGGCACCGCAACGGCGGCTGGCCATCAAGACCTTCGTGCGCAGCGAAAGCAATGGCGTGATTCGCGAGGCCGTGCTGCGTGAACTCAAACGCGGTGGACAGGTTTATTTTCTGCACAACGAGGTGGAAACCATCCAGAACCGGCGCGAAAAGCTGGAAGCGTTGTTGCCCGAGGCACGGATTGCCGTGGCGCATGGGCAAATGCCCGAACGCGAACTCGAAAAAGTCATGAAAGACTTTGTCGCGCAGCGCTTCAACCTGCTGCTGTGCTCCACCATCATCGAAACCGGCATTGACGTACCCACCGCCAACACCATTGTCATGAGCCGCGCAGACAAGTTTGGCCTGGCCCAGTTGCACCAGTTGCGCGGCCGGGTCGGCCGCAGCCACCACCAGGCCTACGCCTATCTGATGGTGCCCGACATTGAAGGCCTGACCAAGCAGGCGAGCCAACGGCTGGAAGCGATTCAGCAGATGGAAGAACTGGGTTCCGGTTTTTACCTGGCCATGCACGATCTGGAAATACGCGGCACCGGAGAGGTGCTGGGCGAAAACCAGAGCGGCAACATGATGGAGATCGGTTTTCAGCTCTATAACGAGATGCTCAACGAAGCCGTGTCATCCCTGAAAGCTGGGCGCGAGCCGGACCTCCTGGCGCCACTGAACGTCAGCACCGAGATCAACCTGCACGCCCCTGCCCTTTTGCCCAGCGACTACTGCGGCGACGTTCATTTGCGGCTGAGCTTTTACAAAAAGCTGGCTACCGCAAAGACCACGGACCAGATTGATGCCCTGCTTGAAGAAATTGTGGACCGCTTCGGTAAACTTCCGTCGCAGGCGCAGACCCTGATCGACGTTCACCGTCTGCGCGTGATCGCCAAGCCATACGGTGTGGTCAAGGTTGATGCCGCGCCAACACTGATCAACATCACCTTCAAAAAAGATCCGCCCATCGACTCGATGGCTATCATGCATCTGATCCAGAAAAACAAACACATCAAACTGGCAGGCAACGACAAGCTGCGCGTTGAACGCGAACTGAAAGAACCGAAAGACCGGGCGCAAATGGTGCGCGATGTTTTGCGCTCTCTCGGACAACCCACCACCACGGAAAAAACTGCTGCATGACCCCCACCGAAATCTCTCCCGGGCTTGTTGTCAACATCGCCACACCTGAACTGCGGCTCAGCGATTTCAAGTTAATCGCCTTTGACATGGACTCCACGCTGATCAACATCGAATGCGTCGATGAAATCGCCGACGCCGCCGGGCGCAAGACAGAGGTGGCCGCCATCACTGAAGCTGCCATGCGCGGTGACATCACCGATTACAAGGAAAGTCTGCGTCAGCGTGTGGCCCTGCTCGCCGGGGTCAGTGTTGACAGCATGGAAGAGGTCTATCACCAGAGGCTGCAACTCAACCCCGGCGCGGCAGAGCTGGTTCATGCCTGTAAGGCGGCGGGCATGAAGGTGCTTCTGGTCAGCGGCGGGTTTACGTTTTTCACGGACAGGGTGCGTGATGAGCTCGGAATTGATTACACCCGCTCCAACGTGCTGGAAATCAAGGACGGGCTGCTGACAGGAAAAATGATCGATCAGCCCTGGGGCGACATCTGCGACGGTGCTGAAAAGCGCACCATGCTGCTGCAAACCTGCGACATGCTGAACATCGAGCCATCACAAGCCATTGCAATGGGTGATGGCGCCAACGATTTGCCCATGATGGGTGTTGCAGGCCTCTCGGTGGCCTACCACGCAAAGCCTAAAGTGCGCGAGCAGGCCATGGTCGCCATCAATGAAGGCGGTCTGGACCGACTGCTTGAAGTACTTAAAGCTTCCTGACGCTGCCAGGTCGGCCTAAACCCTTCACCTCAAACGGCGAGTGTCTGAAGGGGTTGCGGCAGGCGAACGCAGAAACACGTTCCGTGGCCCACCGTGCTGACTACTTCGATGGTGCCCCCATGCACGTCCACCGCATTTTTCACGATGGCAAGTCCCAGGCCCGTACCCTGAATGTTGCCCACATTGCTCGCGCGGTGAAAGGATTCGAACAGATGGTCCAGCTCCTCGGGGGGTATGCCGATGCCCTGGTCCGTCACTTCAAACACCGTACCGCTGCCCAATTCTGTTTGCTCCGGAAACACGCGTAAAAGCACCGTACCGCCCGCCGGGGAATATTTGACCGCGTTGGACAAGAGATTGCTGAAAATATGGCGGAGCAGTTTTTCGTCGTAGACACCCGGGCGGAGGTCGTCTGAAAATTCAGTGGCAATCCGGCAGGTGCCCAAAGGCATCTGGTGCGAAGCCTCCGTGATGATTTCCAGACACAGTGATTTCAAATCAACCCGCTCGGGGTTGAACTCCAGCATTTGTGCGTCCGCCTTGCCGATCAGCAACACACGGTCCAGCATGCGCATCATGCGCTGCACGGCGGAGGCGATGGTGTCCAGCGTCTCCTCCTTCTCCGACTCCGGAAGGCGATCGCCATAGTGCTTGAGAATTTCTCCGGACGACAGGATGGTCGCGAGAGGTGTACGGAACTCATGACTGGTCATCGCCACAAAGCGGCTGCGCAACTCGTTGAGCTCCTGCTGCCGCTGCAGGGCCAGCCGGGTATCTTCTTCAGATTTCTTGCGCTCTGTGATGTCCAGAAAAGTCCAGATCACACCGGAATCGGGGTCGCGTGGACGCAGGCAACTACCGCCCATCTGAACCCAGAACAACTCACCATCCCTTCGCCGTAGCTGACGCTCGTGGACAAAGGTACCCAACTGCTGCAGTGCAGCGCGAGCAACCCGCCCAAACTCTTCCCACGCAGCGCTATCGGGGTGAATGTAGGCAGACGAACGTCCAATCAGCTCGTCCCGCGGATAACCCATCATTTCCGCAAATTTTTCGTTGACCCACTCGTGCCGCCGTGCCACCGACAACACAATGCCGACCAGCGCACTGTTGAGAATCGCCTCGCGCTCCGATGACGTACGTACCAGTTCCGCCTCCAGCTCCTTGCGGCGCGTGATGTCGGTCAATACCCAGACCGTGCCCTCACTCAGATCGCCCTGGTTAACCGCCCTGCCCGACAGCGCAATCCAGATGAGCGAACCGTCGCATCGACGCATCTGGATCTCTGTTTGGTAGGCCTGCCCTTCACGGGTGCTGGCCGCCACCTCGCCACCAACACGCAGGTACTCCTCACGTGACAGGTAAAACGGCTCCATGGACGTCTGGGGCTGATCGTCCGCACCAAAAATTTCCAGCATGGTCCGATTGGCCCAGCGAAAGCGGCCGTTTGCCGAGAGGAACGCAATGCCCACCATGGAGCTCTCAAGAATGGTTTCGCGCTCAAGCAGCACCTTGCGATACTGCTCCTGCGACTGGCTGAGCGCCTCCACCATTTCATGCTCTGCCCGGCTCGCAGCCTGCGCCAGCTCCTTTTCGGCACGTGCAACATTGATCCGGTCGGCCAGTGCAAACGACAGCAACACCATCTCCAGGGCCGAACCAATCAGCAGGGCATTGGCTGTCAACAGGTTGGACGGAAGGACGCCCGTGTTGTGCATGACAAGTGTTACAACGCCCAGCAGCAGTACAGCCCAGGCTGTGAGGAAGTAACGGGCGCCGGGATGCCGGTGCCGGACACTGAGAACCCCCGACAGCACCACGGTAGTGACGCTGATCACGGCCAACACGGTCACCATCATTGACGAGGCACGGTAAGGCAGCGACACCGCCGCAAGCAGTGTCAATAGCCAGCCGCCGACCAGTGTCAGCATGCTGCGGTTCATCCAGGGCATATGGCTGGCGCTGTCCAGGAAATTGCGTGCGAACAGAAGTCCAAAAATAGCTGACAGCGACATGCCGACCGGGGGCGACACGCTGTTCCACCAGAGTTGTCCGGACCAGAGAAATTGCCCGCCCAGTCCCGTCAGCGCCGCTTGCGCCAGTGCCATGGAGCCTGCAAAAGCGGCATAAATCAGATAGGCCGCATCACGCACCGAAAGAAAGAGCAGCAGGTTGTAAAGCAGCAGGCCTACCAACAGGCCGAAGTACAGGCTCAAGAGCGAGTATTCAGCCTGATCATTGAGCCACAAGGCCGGGGCCTGCCAGAGCCGTGTGGGCACCGACAGCGTCCCCTGCGACTGCACCCGCAGATAAAGCGTATTCACCTGACCAGCGGTCAGCACGACGGGCAGAACGTGGTTGCGATGCGGAATGACGCGGCTGTCGAATGGCCTGAGGTCACCACCGCTCTGATGGTCAAAATGCCCGTTGGGATTCGACGTGTAGAGGTCGAGCTGATCCAGCGCGGGGTACGCAATCTCCAGCAACCACGCTTCTGGCGTGCCAGCCAGTGTGGGAAGCTGAACCTTCAACCAGTAGGCTGAGCGGGTTAGCCCAAAGTTGGTGGACGAGCCGCCTTGTGCGACCTCTTTGAAGCGCGCCTGCTGGGCGGGCAACAAGACATCTTCGAGCGACATCTGACCGCTGACGTCTTCAAGCACCGTGAAGGCTGACGACAGCTTGTAGCTGTCTTGCAGACCAATGCTGAGAGTACCGTTTTGTGCCAACAGGGCCGGTGATGCGCAAAAAACAAGCAGCGCCAGAAATTTGGTACACCAGGTCCGCATGCAGCCTGCTGAAAGAAAGCGCTGGAGATGAAGCATTGCGGAATGGTGCCTGTTGTTGCAGCCATTATCCCCCGGACAGTGGAGACCGCTGGCTTGACGCTGGACAAGCTTCCCAAGGGTCGGTACGCTTGCGGCAACACTTTCAGGAATGGAATTCAATGGCCCTCATTCATGCCCAACCACTCGATGTGATCGACATAAAGCCACTGGCTCACCAGTTGGGCGACGTGAAGACACATAGCTTGCTCAAGACCGAAAAGCTGCAGTTGATGCGTGTGGTTCTGGCGGCAGGCCAAACCATGCCCGAGCACCATGTGTCAGGCGATATCACCGTTCAATGTCTTGAGGGAGAGGTGTTTGTGACCACGCCGGGGCGCCGCGTCTGTCTCGGCGGCGGAGAGGTAGTTGTCGTGCCCGCCAATGCGCCACATGGCCTGGAGGCCAAAACGGCGACATCCTTGTTGGTCACCGTCCTGCTACACCAATAGCGTCTGAGCGACCCTTTAGCCGGTCAGCAACTTGTCGTTGCCCGGCTGCACCTTGGCCGTCTCCGCAACGCAGTACGCAAAGAACTCGTCCAGCTCATTGGACTTGTCAAACACGGCGTCCGCGCCCATGGCCATGCTGCGCGTGCGAACCTCCGGCGTGGCGTAGTTGGTCAGTACCACGACTTTTTGATAAGACTCGCGCTGCTGGCAGCCGGCCAGCACGCCAAGCCCACTTCCCTCTTGCAGGAACATGTCCACGACGGCCAGATGCCAGTCCCCATCATGAACAGACAGCCAGCGGGTTGCTTCAGCCTCCGTGGCCGCGTGTCCCACCACTTTCACCAGCGCAACCTCCTCCAGCGTTTCGATCAGATTTTCCAGAATGGTCTGGTTGTCTTCCACGAGGTAGGTAATAAGTGGCACGTGATGTTCCATGGTTAAAGGTCTGGATTCGCTAAACAGCTTGATAGTGGGTGAACCGGGTGACCGGTTCAGTTCAAATGACCCGTACGCAGCTGAAGATGGGCTGCCTTGAGGCGCGCATGCGCGGCGTCCAGTGCATCGAAGGCGGCGTCGATGGCAGCCGGGTTGGGGACGGGTGCACGCAGCAGCATGTCATACGTTGCTCTCAAAAAATCGTAGTCGGCCAATGCGCTGGTAGGCCGAACGTGTGAAGTAAAAACTTGTGCCTGCATTCACATCTCCCGGTTGGTTGTTTCACTTGCTGTCGCCGGCTCCAGATATTTTGAAACCTTGCGACTCATTTTCTGAAGCTATTGACGTCGAGACATAGGCCAACCGGGTCAGCGCGTGTCGGCGTATGCCTACCCTCCGACCGGTAGCAGGCAAGGTTCACAGGGGGCGCAACCGAGTAGGTGAATCGTGATCACCCATCGCATGTTTGAATCGGGTGTGCGCTTCATCCATGGCGACCATGGCTGCATTGACTGCGTTGAAGTCAGGCGGATCCATGCTCAGAAATTTCATGTAATCCGCTCTCGCCTGGTCATAGTCAGCAAGCGCCGATTGAACAACGGATTGGTCGACAGCCATATCAATTCCTCGCCGATTTAAATGACTGGTTTCGCAGGACCTGGCTCATCTGGCTGAGCCAGCGGCGGAACGGGACCCAGGTCGGGCTCGACCGGCAGGTTGTTGGGATTGGACTCTGGCTCCGTGCCTGGCGACTGTGCCGGCAGGGGTTGTGTGTGGCTTGACGGTCTGGTCATGATGCACTTTTCAGAACACAGTGACAAAGACCGCAAGCGGCACGTCTGCACTCACCAGGGCTGCAGCCGCAGCAACGCTGCCGGAAACAACCGAGCAATAAACCATCACAGCAACCGCGACCCGCCGGGCGGTCCAGCGACGCGGAGGCGAAATAAATGCTTGCTGTGGTGATTGATGTGCGGTCATGGTGCTGTCCTGGGCTTTGGAAGGTAATACATTAATCATGGACCTCGTATGGCAGAAAAGACATCAGGGAACAGACCGTCCCGCTGTGAGCACCGGCTGACAGTCCCGGTCAACCGGATGACGCAAACGCGCGCTTACGGCTTGGGGATTCGGAGTGTCTTGCTCAGCATCAAGCTGCCCGACAGAACAAACAGGAGTACCAGCGGATGCAAGGTCCAGGTACCAATCACCCAAGCGCCACCATAAATCTGCTCATTCAAACGGCCTTGCCAAGCCGCGAAGGTCAAAATGGCCGTCAGCAACACGCTTGTCGGAATCGGCGTTCCCTCGAAATACGCAACTTTGTCTGCGCCTTCCGACAATGCCTCTGCGGTCACATTGTAACGCGCCAGTCGACTCACCCCGCAGCATACGAAATAGATCAGCGCCACCCAGTCCCAGCCACCTCTCAGACCAGCAGCAAAGGCAAGTGCAGCGGGCGCCACGCCAAACGAAATGATGTCGGCAAGGGAGTCGAGTTCGCGGCCCAACGCTGAATGCTGGCGCCGCCAGCGCGCAACGCGGCCGTCAAGCACATCAAAAATGAAAGCCGCTGGCGCCATGGCCGCGGCGCCATAAAAATAGCTGAGGTCTCCCTCTGCCATGTAAAGCATGGCCAGAAAGACTCCCGCGACGCCGCAAGCAGCATTGCAAAGCGTTAAAAAATCCGCCAGGTGAAAACCCCGCAGCATGGAAAAATGTTTGGGGGCTTCGGACACTGGCGTTTATCCTGTTGATTTGGAAGACCGTCAGGCGCTCATCACGCCTAAACGCGCTGCTTACTGCTTGGGAACCTCAATGAGAAGGACCGGCGCCTCGGTTTTGGGTTCAATGCGGACGGTGTCTGCGCCCGCGGGCACCACCACCGTTTCCACCTGGCGAATGACGCCGCCGCCAGCCACGCTTCCGCTGGCATTGCCATAACCTGTCACGCGGGCTTCGCAGGCAACGCGATCTTCCCCTGTCAGCACCTCACAACGCTGGCGAGCGTTGGCATCGAACTGACCTGTCTGGTTGTCGAGGCGGCCGCGGCGCTTTTCAGCGGCGGAATTGTTAACTTCTCTCAAGCAAGTGGCCTGGTCTTGCTGGGTACGGCCAGTCATGCAGGCTGCGCGCTCTTTTTGTGAATCGCCGGAATTGTCGATACCCGTATTGCCCGGGGTCGTGATAGGCGTTTGGGCCATGGCAGCCGTCGCCGCCAACAACAGGGAGAGGCCGAAACCAGAAACGGTGCGGCGAAGTTGAAAGGAACTGAATGTAGTCATGCTGGACTCCTGAGCTTTGAAGATGACCAAGTCTAAAAAGCACGCTCACGCTAAGCTGCGGGACGTCACGCCCTGACACGCGGGCCGCAGGTCCCGAGTGCCTGTAGGACAGTACTTTCAGTGAACGGCGCTGCCAGTATGAACTGGAGAAAGTGAGGTCGCCAATCAGGCGTCGAAGTCATCGAATCCGTATCGGGCCGGTGCATCCGACGAACATGTACGAAACACAATTTCGCCGCTAGGCACATGAACGACCCGAACCTCCTGCCCTGCCGCTCGAGCCACACTTTTGGCGGCAATCGCCACAGCCAAAGCTCTGTCCTCAAACATATCGGGAAGCTTGGACAGCGGCAACAGCCGGCTCGTTAACGGGCGATTGCTCTCGATTCGGTAATGAGCGGATGCCATGTGAACCCCTTGGAGCGGAGGACCACTTTAGGCTTCGGCCAAGACAAGGTGGCGACAATTTGCAACAAATTGCATCAGCCAGCCCTGGGGCCGATCATTCAGGACAATTTGGCAGGCCTGCTGTCGTTGCCCATGGTGAAGGAATCTTCAAACTGAACCGGATAACGCGACTTCTCGCGCGTCATGAACGAGCCAGTTCCGTCGGGATTGAAACCCACGTCGCGCGTCTTTGTACGCGACTCTGCGTCTGGCGCCTCTTTGGCCCTGAGCTCCCTGATCGCTGCTTCTTTTGCCGCCTTGACCTTTTCGCTCGTGAATTCATTGAGCGCGGCGTGAAAGCTGCTGTCGCCGCCACGCGTTTCTTCCGCGTCGTTCTCTACCACTGCGGGCTCGCCCAAAAATGCGGTGCGCATGGCGCTACCGGCGGGCAGGCTACCGCCCCGAACTGTGGTGTAGCCAATGCCGCACTCCTGCAAAAGGCCTTCCTTCATCTCCCGCTGGGCGCGTGTCAATCCACGCTTGCCGGGTACGTCCACACAGCCCACGACCTTGCCGTCGAGATTGCTAACCGTGAAAGTGCAATACACACCATTGAGCAACTCGTGCCAGTTTTGCTTTTTGTTTTGCGCCTGATCCCTTGTACTGGGGACCGTAAAACGCATCACCGGGACCTTGACCATCACCACATGGTCCGCAAAGGCCTGACGAAGCCACTTCCATACTTCGAGCTCTTCCGTCGTCACCAGGCCTCGGGCATTCAACAGCCAGCGCGACGGGATACGCTGTTTTTCTTCTGCACGAAAACGAAGCCATCCCCAATGCAAGCCAAACCCAAGGCCTACGGCGAGTATCAACATCAGCCCAGTGATTGCATTTTCCATGTGTCATCCTCGTATCAAAACGTTGCCCGGAGTCGCAGGCGCTGCCGGAGCATAAATCACAAAGGCACGCCGGGCCCGAAAACTGCCTCCCGGTTGGTTACAAAATGAAGCTCTTTGACAACACACACGCAAAGTGCGCTTCCCCGGCGTCATCAGGGAGCCAGCAAAAACTGCATGGCAGTCCCGCCAAGCTCCAGCACATCATTGTGGGCAAGTGGCAGGCCTTCGGCGTCGACCACCTTGCCGTTGAGGGTGGGAGGCACGCGGCCCTTGATGTGGGCAACGTGAAAACCATACCGGCGGTGGGAGACCGATACGAGACAGACATCCGGATTCCCGAAGGCATTGACCGCTTTGAGCACGGGCACTTCCAGGCCGGCTGACGAGCCCGACAACAACCTGAAACTGCCGTGCATTGCCGCCCCGGCGCCGGGCCGGGCGAGTGGATCGAGCTTCATGGCAGACGTCTCGTGATAACCGGACTCTTCAGAAGCACTCAGGTATTGAATCCTGAAACTGCCAATCACAATGACGTCGTTATCGTGAAGCAGCTGACGCGCCTTGATCATCTTGCCATTGACGCAGGTGCCGTTGGTACTGCCCAGATCTTCAACGTACACATCGGCCAGGCCCTGAAGTTCAAACACACAATGCTGGCCGCTAACCACCATGTTGTTGAAGACGATGTCATTTTCTGCCCTGCGCCCAAGCGTGGTGCGATCCTTGTGCAGGTATACCCGCTTGATTTCAACCCCCTCAACCGAAGCAATGAGTTGCGGCATAAAGGCCCCCAGGCAGCGTCAGCAAAGGTCCATGGTAGCCCTCTTGCCCCGGGGAAACAAGGCTCCCGCCAAGGGTGATCAGCCTCCGGCCTGCTTGACGGTCCGCCCCTGCTTCTTCAGGACATCCATGATCAGCACCAGATGGTCGCCCTGCACCTCAATCACGCCTTCCTTGACCGTGCCACCCGACCCACAGGCCGCCTTGAGTTGCTTGCCCAGCGCGGTCAGTTCACCCTCGTCCAGCGCAAGGCCTTTGACAAGCGTGACGCACTTGCCGCCCCGCCCTTTTGTTTCACGCGACACACGCACGATGCCGTCGCCCGAAGCCGGTGACCTGACTTTGCCGCAAATACATTGCGCGACGGGCTGGCGACAAGCTGGGCACATCCGGCCTGTCTCGGTCGAATAAACAAGACCCCCGCTCGATTTATCTTTTCTCATGGCTTTTCCAGTTACCTAGCCTCCAGCTTCCACACGCAGTTGCCGCACCTTGCGATTCAGCCGTATGGACATGATCCGGTTTCGCATCAATGCCCATATCCATCCCGACAGTGATGCCTGCTTGAGCTGCCGCAAATACTCAAGCGGATCGTCGTACACGCCCAGGTATTGGGATGGCGTTGGACCTTTGGAGCGGTCGGGCACAAACATGATCAGTGCGTCGTCGATCCCGTTCCATGTCGTTTGTCCATCGAGATGAACTCCGAAGCCGGCACGCCACCCCCGGCGCGAAACCGCTTCCAGAGCTGTTGCAAGATAAGGCGGATCGTAGACATAGTTATCCGTGATCACCCATTTTTCCCGTATCCAGATTTCCACCACGGGCAACACGAATTGCTGGCGCGTTTTGGCCATGCCCTGAAAAAACCCGGGCTCGACCTGAAACATCCGAATGCGTGCCGGGAAGCCGGCCACACGCAGCATCGCCAAAAACAACCCTGCCTTGCTGTACCAGCCCACGGCAGGCCTGTGCGTCAGGGTCTTGCGCGTCTTGCGTATGCCGGCGAAAGCGGGAACGTTGAAGGGGATGGACGCGACGTAGTTGCAAATGCATTTAAGCTTCTCGGCGTCGTTCCTGCTGAATTGCGTCACGGTCTTGACCCGCAGGCGCAATTTGTCGTCCCGCAGGTTAAGCACGGGCGTATCCCCCAGCCAGCGCCGGGGATCTGCTTCATCCAGGCGATCCGATGAGTCATCCATGAAAGTGTCGCGCCGTGTGCTTAACGCGCGGCTGCGGCCTCCCTGAAAAAGCGCACCCGTTCCGCGTCAGGTGGATGGGAGGCAAAAGCCATCCCCAGCCATGAGTCGCTGGCGCCTGGGCTCTTTGGTGGCCCATCATTTTCCGCCTTGTCGTTGTGCTTGCCTTCCTGCTGCCCCGCCTTTTTTCGCTCCGGATCTTCCTTGATCCGCTGTTCCTCCAGCTTGTCAAACAGGGCGACCATGACATCTGGTGATATGTTTGCAGCTCTCAAAACGCGGACGGCTTCAACATCAGCCTCGTGCTCCGCATCGCGCGAATAGCTGGCTTGACCCAGCAACACAGGCACGCTGGCCAGCAGGGTGCTGAAATCTCCAAGTACCACCGCAGAAAGCGCACTCAGGATGGTGACCTGAACGATGGCGCGCACTCCGTGGCGATGCTTTACGTGCCCAAGTTCGTGCGCCAGAACCGCCGTGATCACCTTCTCGTCCCGGCCCACCAGTTCGACCAGTTCATCGGTCATGATGAGCGTGCCGCCAGGCAGGGCCAGTGCGTTGGGACCCATGCGACTCTGGCGAAACTCCAGCCGCCACGCGGGAAAGGCGCCAGACGGCATGGCGCTGACGGCCTGCTCCAGCGCAGCCCGAAGGCGCGCCTGCTCGGCCGCAGGAAGCTCGCTCGGACGCATCAGATGTTCGTCAACCAGCGCAAGTGACGCCTCACCGAGGGAGGCGTCCACTGTCGAGGGCGTCACGGCAACGAGTGCTCGTGAAGCCACCGGCAGGCCCCACCGCTGTAACGCAACACCCAGGACAAGCAGCATCACCATACTGGCCACCACCCAACGCCAGCTTTGCTGCATTCGCACGACCAGCGGTTCACGCTGGCCGCTGGCCGCGCACCACTCATCCCACGCCACGGGATTGGCGCATTGCACGGAGCCTCCTGTCCTGAAATGCGCGACCCGCATCCCATGCCGGGTGCGCTCTGGCCACTGCACGTCGCCAAGCGTCACGACGCGATTCACACCCTCGCCGCTGATATTCAGCGCGTCCTTGTCAAGTTCAAGCGTGACGGGATGGGCGCGCGCACTGACACCATCAAAATAATTGGCGTTGAGCTGGGGTGAACGCGTGGCATCCATACAGGTCACTCAAAACCCGATGTCGAGACCAAACAGGTCGCCGGCTGCTTCCCCGGCTGCGTCGCCCTCAACGGCCTTCACCTGCGTTACCAGGGTATCCGGACTGACACGCGTCTTGACAGTGACCGCTTCCAGCCGGAGGCGCGCCATGGCCACGGCCGCAAATGGCCAATAAAAACCGAGAGTCACAATCACAAGCAGCCAGTTCTTGATCGTGAGCCACAGCATCGCCCTGAAGCCGAGTTCGCTGCGAAAACGCAGCGAGGCATTGCCGGTGCGTGTCCACACGAGGTTTTGCATTCGCGAAACCACATAGGGCTTGACCACCACCAGCATCGCAAGCACGGCGGCCAGGGATCCGAGAAGTCCGGCAATCATCGCAAAGCCAACCGCTTTCCCCGAAAGGCCTCCGGATTTGACTGCAAAGAAAGTCCCGACAAGCAGCGCTGCAGTCAGCGTCGCAGCAACCAGCATCACGCCAAAAGTTTTGAAGAAAACTTTATAAAAAGAGCCCACCGTCGCCTTGAAGGTGGTTTGAAGTGACGCCAGTGCGTAATGGTTGTGCTGGTACTGCTTGAGACTCCACAGCAGCCAGGGCGCCACCGCCATGCTTACCCCCATCACCGCCAGCACCGTATAGACATACCAGTTTGGCGGTTTGTCGGGATCGACCACTCCGATGACAGCCCCCAAAATAACCAGACCCGGAAGAAACATGGGGACCACGGCCCGATACGCGTCACCCAGAGAACCCCTGAAACCAAAACGCAAACCGCGCCAGCTGGTGTTGGCCAGACGAAACTGCATCGAAGACTTCAGGAGTGCGGGCCAAATGGCCACCAGGATCAGAAAGGCCACAAACCCTGCGGTGGCTGAGAATTTTCCTGCAGCTGAATACAGCGTGAACAACACGCCCACCAGAAAATAGCCCTTCAGCATCTTTTTGGGGTCGCCATGAAATCCCAGCGGTTCACCATCAACCAGCGTGTTGCCGTAAAAGTAGCGCAGGCGGCGCACCTTGGCCCACGGGAAGTAGATGCCCAGAGTCACCAGCAACAGCAGCAAGTTGACAATCCAGATTCTGAAATACTCGCTCCCGGACCCCGTGAATTCGACTCTCAGGTGATGTCCCCGGTGGTCGTGGGCAACTGAATCGGTCATAAAGCTCCTCGTTGTTTTTGTGGATAGGTGCATGGCGCGCCCTCCTGGCGAATAATGTAACCCCGGTGGACACGGCAACGAACAAGGCGGCGCATCCGCCGGCTGCGCCCGCCGGCCCAAACGCAGCATCCGGCGAAAAAAAAGCATCAAATCGCCCTTCTGCCCTTGTTTTACATGCGCCTCCAGCTATTACTTTTATAGCGAAACCCACCATAAACCAGCGACCCGGTTCGCGGGCTTTCCGCTGCGTTTTGCCAGATCGCTGTTCTGTCGCTATGCTGGCTTTTTTCAAGGAGCACCCCATGCAGCGCAAAACCGCCCAGGATTTTGACCAGGACCTGCTGATCCTGTTTGACGCATATGTCCACGGCACCATTGACAGGCGCGCCTTTCTGGACCGTGCGCAAAAGTTCGCGGTTGGCGGCATGACTGCAGGCATGTTGCTCACGGCGCTCAGTCCCAACTTCGCAGCGGCGCAGGTTGTTCCAAAAGACGATCCCCGCATCAAGACGGAAACACTGCAGTTCGCCTCTCCCAACGGCTCTGGAACCATGAAGGGTTACCTGGCCAGGCCCGCCAATGCCGGCAGCCGCCTGCCCGGCGTCCTCGTCATCCATGAAAACCGGGGCCTTAACCCGCACATAGAAGACATCACGCGCCGACTGGCGCTGGACAACTTCGTCGCCTTCGCGCCTGACGCACTCACACCGCTCGGCGGCTACCCGGGCGATGAAGACAAAGCCCGCGAACTCTTCGCCAGGCTGGATCAGTCCAAAACCATTGAGGATTTTGTGGCCGCAGCCGGCGTCCTCAAGAGTCGACCCGAGTGCACGGGCAATTACGGCGTGGTGGGATTTTGTTATGGCGGAGGCGTCTCGCACACCCTGTCCATACGCTTGACCGACTTGAAAGCCGCAGTTCCCTTCTACGGCAACCACCCCAAACCGGAAGACGCGGCCAGGGTCAAGGCGCCGCTCTTGATTCATTTTGCGGCGGTTGATGAGCGCATCAACGCGGCCTGGCCGGCCTACGAGGCTGCATTGAAAGCCGCCTCGGTGCCTTATACCGCCCATCAGTACGCAGGAACACAGCACGGATTCAACAACGACACGACGCCGCGATATGACGCAGCAGCAGCCAAACTGGCGTGGGAGCGCACGGTTGCTTTTTTCAAAGCCCGCCTTTAGCCCCCAGGGACGCCGCATGGCGGTGGCATCGACGGCTTTCGTTGCGCCAGGCTTGCGTCGCACCCCGTGTTCACGCTCCTTCGCGTCCGGGGTCAGCTTTACGGGCTACTAGATGTGACCTGGCGGCACCGGTGTATGCCGCAAATGCAGCGACAGATCCAGTGCCTCCATGTGGTTGCGATTCCGCCCGAGGACCCTTTGCGCCATCGGAAGAAAGTGATCTTCCTCATAACGCGCGTGTGCGTTGTAGGCTTGTACCAGCGCTTCCACGGCGGCCAGGTCAAGATCACCCCCGCGCAACTTTGCAACCGCCCGGACGTCCGGCTCGATCTTTCTCCACAAGGCCTCAATCTGGCGGTGCTCACCGGTCAGGCGAAATACCATGGCCTCAGCAACATCGAACTCCTTGCCTCGGGTGGCGCTGCGCAACACGGCCGGGAACAACTCGCGCTCCTCATCCGCATGGTGTTCGATGACAGCGTCCCGAAACAAGGCCAGCGTCTGGTTGGCCACTGTTCGGGCCTGGGCTGCAGCGGCCTGCAGCCCGGGCAGTTCCATGAAAGCCTCAAGCTTCGACAGGATGCCCAAATGGCACTGCGAGAAGCTGGTCAGCGGTTCGCTGGAATAGCCCTTACCGGACGGGGCGACAGAGGTGGTCATGCGATCAATGTAGTCCGCCCTCCGCGCAGCCTACTTGATGCATATCAACAAATCCCGGCGCGCGGCACAACCGCCGCGGCACCTCCTCAGGTGAACCTGACAGTCAGATCAGCAAGTGGCGGGTCAAAGGCCGCCTTCCATTGCTCGCCCGGTGCCACCGGCCAGGCGTCTGTCCATGTCCCCGTCGTCACAACATCACCGGCTTGCAGGTCGGGGGCACCAGGACAGGCGCGCAGCTCGTTCAGGAAATGCAGCAGCGCGTGAAGCGGACCGTCCAGCACGTTGGCACCCGTTCCCTGGTCCACGGGCCGACCACCGCAAGTCAGCGTCACGCGCGCTGACGACAGAATCTTGTTCAAGCTCGCGGCATCGCCGGCCAGCTTGTGGGCGGGTACACCGGCGCCTACCAGCAAGCTGGCGTGCAAAGCCCCATCTGCCACCGCATGGGGTGCGGCAAATTTCCATTCAGGCTGGTGCGACTGAACGATTTCAAAACCGGGCGCCACCCAATCCAGACAGTGGAACAAGCCCTCGAGGGTCACGCCGGCAGGCGGCGTGCTGCGCATGCAAAACACCGCCTCGGGCTCAATGCGCGGCTGGCAGGTATTGTCCAGGGCAATCTCCCCGTTGCCGTCGCACAGATACAAAGAAGATCTCCAGACCGGGCCCCAGATGGGCGCAAACACGTTGTAGCGCTGCCAGATGTGGCGGTTGGTGAACCCGATTTTGTAGCCCGCCGGTTGTTCGCCGCGCGCCACGCGCAACGCACGGACCGCCAGGGCCTGCTGATAAGCAGCCGCCAGATCAAACCCCGGTGCTGACAAGGCTGACGAAGACCACAAGCTGGCCTTGTCAAAGTGTTCAAGCAACTCTTGCGGACTCATCATGCATCGTGCTCCAAAAGCAGAATGGTGAATGGTGACATGACGAAGGTGAGCCGGGTTGAACAAACCGGCGGCGTGCTGAAAAAAATTCAAGTCCTGCCGGGCAACATGTCAGGCCTTCGTCTGCGCAGCCTTGCGGTCAGCTACCACCTTCTGGGCGGAAGGACGCTCGCCAATGAGTTTCAAATAGGGTTTGTAGTCCACACCGCCTGCCACCAGCAGATCCTCACCAAACACCACTTTGCTGGCCATACCCACCAGCGGCAAGCTGGCGTAGGCAGAGCAGTCAGCCTGGGTGAACTCGTCGCCAGCCACATAGGGCGAAAATTTTGCAAGTTTCCTGAATGCCGCAATGTGGTTTTCAAGTTGTTTTCGAATGCGCACCTGACTGGACTCGGGCAAGGCAGCACCACCAAAAAAGGCCTGGCCATACAGTTGGCGAGCGGTGATCTCCAGGTGCCAGTCAATGAAGGTGGTCAGTTCGCGCACCTTGGCCGCCGCAAATGCGTCGGCAGGCAAGAGCGCGGGTTGCGGCCAGGTGGCCTCCACATAATCCAGAATGACCTGGCTCTCGCAAAGCGCGCCGTCCCCGGTCCGGATGAAAGGGATTTTTGCGAGTGGCGACGCATTGATAACTGCAGGGTCGGTGCTGTGGGTGTAGACGTATTCCTCTGCAAAAGGAGCGCCTTTTTCAAGCAGCGCCAGCTTGACCTTGTTGTAGTAGTTCGAAACCGGGGAGCCGCAAAGCGTGAGCATGGTGATGTCTCCTGAGTAACTGTTAACCTGGATAAGCGCGCCGAGTTTATGCGGCGTCTCAGGCTACCCCTGTACCAACGGAGACAGCAGCGTGCTAAATCTGCTCGGGAAACAAGGGCTCCATCAGACGCACGGCCACATTAAAACTTTCACCTGCATTCGATACCCTGACCACCTCCGCCTCGCAAGGCAAGGGGTGCACGCGGGTACTCCCCGGAAACTCCAGCACCAGCTCCATCACGCTACCCACTTCGTAGCTCCGGTCCGATTCAAAGTAGAGGCCGGACGCGCTCAGATCGTGGGTAATGCCCTCGCCGCCTGCAATGGTCAGGCGCAACGCCACGCCAAACCGCTGTGCCGCCCGTTGATTGACAACGACAGCTTTTTTTTCGCCAAGCCCGGAAACTTTCATGCTTTATCTTTCCCTTTCTGTCTGGTCTGTCCTTTTGAGACGTGACCTATACCTTAAGCGACAGGAGAGGCAAGCGTGTAGGTCAAAGGCGTAGACAGGCGTGGGCATATCGAATCGGTAGCCTTGGGGCACATCCGAAAATCAGGCCTGCCACACGCCATAGCCTTGCTCCCGCAACGCGATACCCAGCTCCACCTCCATATCACGCGCGCCTTCATAGGGCATGGGGTTGTACATGGTGTAGAGCTGCGGCAGCAGGCGAACGCCGTACTTCATCACATAGATGTTGGCCTGGATGCCGGCCTTGTGTTTGTCAAAACGAACATCGGGGTCCAGGCCCGTCATACCGACATAAACAAACGGTTTGCCCAGCATGTAATCCGGATTGGCCCGGCGAAAACGCCCGACATTCCACACCTCGTCAGACAGTTCAATCACATACACGTGGTAGTGATGGCTGCGAGGCGTTGCCGCGCTTCGACTCTTCGTTGGCTTGGGTCCGGCACTGGCCACGGGAATGCGCTATCTGCCTAGTCGGGAACAAACCGGGTTTTGAACTTGAGCTCGTCCTCGGGCAACTCCAGCGTCACCAGTTGACCCATTTTGTTGTCGCTGAGCCGGCAGGCGGCAAAGAGGCTGTACTTGCCCTTGAAGTAGTAACTCTCCAGGTCAATCAGCATGTAGGGATAAGGCACAAAGACCTGGTACAGAAATATCGCGCGATGCCGGTTGCGTGGAGACGGAAAAAGCTTGTAGTCGTCGGTGCTGATGCCCTTTGCTGATGCCATGGTGTTTTGCTTGCGTGCTTGCTTGGTGGAGAGGGCGAAGTCTTCGATTGAAGCACAGGATTGAAGCGTCAAGGAAGCGTCCAACCCCGTTTCCAATCCTTACAAACCATCCTCAAACCATCCCATAAACATCTACTTGGATGGTGATAAGATGGCATCATGCCCAACATCAGCAAAACATCCCAAATCGCCCCCCCCAAGCCGGCCGACGAGAAGCTGACCATCAATCTCGGCTGTGTGGACTTGGGCCAGATTGACCTGCTGGTGCAGGAAGGTTTCTACGCCAACCGCACCGACATGATCCGAACGGCCATACGCAACCAGCTAGGCACCCATAGCGAGGTGGTGCGTGAGGTTGTTTCGCGAAAAACACTGGTGCTGGGCATTCAGCACTACACCCGGGCCGACTTGCTGGCGGTGCAGGCCTCGGGCGAGAAACTTCAGATCCGTGTATTGGGACTGGCTTCAATTGCTCCCGACGTCACCCCTGCCCTGGCCCTTGCCACCATTGAATCTTTAACCGTACTGGGTGCCCTGCATGCCAGTCCAGCCGTCAAAACAGCACTTATAGCGCGCATTCGCTAAGTCGCATGCGCTGAACCCTCACACATGAATGAACACATGAAAGAAAACATGAACTCCCATCTCAAAAGCCTGATGAGCCAGGCTATGCAGCTCACACGTAGCGGCAACCTGCAAGCCGCCACGGCCGCCATCCAGGCGGCCCTCGGCAACCAGACACAGGCCTCGCCAGCAGCGAACATGCCGGCACGATCCGAATCAGACGTTATTGACGTCACAGCGCGTGAGGTGCCTGGCACCGGACCTGAAAGCGAAGCCAGTGTTCCGCCACGATCAGAAAGCAGCACTCCTGCCGCTGGCCGTTTCATCTCGGGAAGCCACCGCGATGCTGCCGGCAGCCGCGACTTCAAACTCTACATTCCACCTACAGCGGGCGACAAACCCCTGCCCCTGGTGGTCATGCTGCATGGCTGCACCCAGAACCCGGATGACTTTGCAGCCGGCACCACCATGAACGAGGCAGCGCGAGCGCAGGGCTTTTTTGTTCTATACCCCCAACAGTCCACGCAAATGAATCCGCAGCGCTGCTGGAACTGGTTCAAACACAGCCACCAGACACGCGGACGTGGGGAGCCCGGCCTGCTGGCCGGCATGACGCGCGAGGTGATGTCCCAACACGCCATTGACCCGGACAGGGTGTATGTCGCCGGCCTGTCTGCAGGTGGCGCCATGGCGGCCATTCTGGGCGAGAGCTACCCCGACTTGTTTGCAGCGGTAGGCGTGCATTCCGGTCTTGCTGCGGGCATGGCCACAGACCTTCCCTCAGCGTTAAGTGCCATGAAAGGCGGCGGAAGCAGAACGCGGGCACAGGCCAGCGGCATGCCCACCATCGTTTTCCACGGCGACGCGGACAACACCGTTCACCCGCTCAACGGCGAGCAGGTCATCTCGGCCAGCACAGGCAAGGCGGCCCATGTCGAAGTCCAGCAGGTGAAATCCGCCGGCGTCAGGACAGCCACGCGCAGCACCCACCGGGCCGCTGACGGGACGGTGGCAGCTGAGCACTGGCTGGTGCATGGCTCAGCACACGCCTGGTCAGGCGGCAGTGCCCAAGGCTCCTACACCGACAGCCGCGGACCCGACGCCAGCGCCGAGATGATGCGGTTTTTTATGGAGCACCCGCGCAGGCGGGCGCATTGAGCCGGCCATTCGGCAGTCGGCCGCTTGGGACTTACCGGTCGCCGCCTGAAAAGTCAATCGGTGGCGGTTTGCGGTTAGAAGTTCCGCCTCCCCCAGCATCGGCCGGACGACTGGGCACCGGCACAAAACGGGGATCGTTATTCGCCGCTCCTCCTGAGGGCATGACCACTCCGGGTTGGGGCTGCGGCTGTATCACCACACCCGGTTGCCCGGTCGGCGGCTCAGGCGGCCATTGATCGACGCGCTGCTGCGGCGATGGCTGCCCTGCAGGGTTTGGCGGAAACAGTTTCTGGAACCAGTCGTTGACTTGCCCCAATATTGGCTCAAGCGCCCCCCCCGTGTTTTGCGGTTGGGCAAAACGGGCTTGCGGGTCAACCACACGTGAGCGAAGCGCCTGTGCAAAAAAATCTCCCACCATCGGCAAGGCGCTGCGTGCGCCCTGCCCCCAGCCGTCACCCATGGTGATCCGGTTGTCGTTAAAACCAACCCACGCACCTGCCACCAGCTGGGGATGCATCAAAATAAACCAGCCATCGGTGTTGTCCTGGGTGGTGCCGGTTTTGCCGGCCACATCGGCCTGAATGCCAAAGCGGCTGCGGATGCCGGTGCCCGTGCCCCGATCCACAACGCCGCGCATGGCGTCCACCAGCGTCTGTGCGGTTGCAACCGACAAGGCCTGCTCAGGCGCCCTGGTCTGAAATGTTTCCAATACCTTGCCGTCCTTGTCTTCCACGCTCAGTACCAGGATGGGCTCGATATAAACCCCGTCATTGGCAAGGGTGCTGTAGCTGGCAACCATTTCCTTCAGGGTGACCGGGCTGGTACCCAGCGCCAGGGAAGGGACTTCTTCCAGCTTGCTCTCGCGCACGCCTGCCGCGCGTGCCAGTGATGCAACACGCGCCGGCCCGACCGTCTGCATCACCTGCGCAGTGATCGTATTTTTGGAGTACACCAGTCCATCGCGCATGGACATGGTTTGTCCGCTGGGGGGCGTTGCATCGCCGGGTCTCCAGACCACGCCGCCGCCCATGGGAATCGCCACTTCCTGGTCCACGAATCCGTCATTGGGGCGCGCGCCATTTTCAAATGCTGCGCCATAGACAAACGGCTTGAAGGTTGAACCCGGCTGTCTGCGCGCTTGCGCCACGTGGTCAAACGGATCACGCGCGAAATCCCGGCTCCCCACCCAGGCCATCACATGCCCGTTGCGCGGGTCCAGCGCCAGAAAACCAGCCTGCAGCCTCGTTTTTTCCTGACGCAAAGCAAGCATGAAAGCCGTATCCGCCTGCAGCTGCTTGAGCGCCTCCTCTTCGGTCTGCCCGGCCTCCAGCGCGGCCTTGTACTCTTTTGTTTCGCGTATAAAGGCGCGCACCATGTCGCGCTGGGCACCCCAGGCGCGTGGCCCCCAGTCGGCGTTGGCCTGGGTCTGCAGACCCACAGACTGACGGGCAACAGCCTGGTTGGCCAGATTCTGCAGGCGCGAGTCTATGGTGGTGCGTATCACCAGGCCATCAGCATAGATGTTGTAGTCACGCCGGTCCGCCCACTCAATCAACCACCGGCGCAGCTGCTGCGTGACGTGCGGCGCCGCGCCAAGGGGCTCGCTCTGGCGTTCAAAGTCAACCTTGAGTGGGCGCTTTTTAAGCGCGTCCAGCCTTTTGGGATCCAGCTTGTCATGCTTGACCATTTGACCCAGCACGATGTTGCGCCTTTGTTTGGCGCGGTCAGGGTTGATCACCGGGTTGTAGTAGCTGGTGCCCTTGAGCATGCCAATCAGCGTCGCGCTTTCCAGCACATCCAGCTTGTCGGCCGACTTGTCAAAATACGTCCGCGCCGCCATTTCAATGCCGTAGGCGTTGTACAAAAAAGGCACGGTGTTGAGGTAGGTCTCCAGAATCTCTTCTTTGGTATAGACCGCTTCAATCTTGAGCGCGGTAATGACCTCCTTGATCTTGCGGGTGAGGCTTCGCGCGCGGCCCACTTCCTCAGGGTACAGATTGCGGGCCAGCTGCTGCGAGATCGTTGACCCACCCTGGGTGTCGCCGGTAACGGTGTGAAATACCGCGGAAAAAGACCGTTTGATATCAATGCCGTGGTGCTCGTAAAACCTGTGGTCCTCTGTGGCCACCAAGGCCGCCACCACATGCGGCGAAATGTCCTTCAGCTTGACCCGCTCGCGGTTGGCACGCTGAAAAAGTGCAAGCTCCTTGCCGTCAATGGACATCACCTTGGCTGGCTTTTCCAGCTTGGTCTTTTTGATATCCCAGATGCTGGGCGTAAAGGGAATCAGGATTAGCACATACAGCAGCACCAGCAGAGGCACGGCGGCAATGGACAAGGCGATACCACGCCGCGTCGGATTGCGAACGTGGTGCAGTGCCTGGGCGGCGAAAAGCTTGAGTCGGGCGAGGATGGTATTGATCACCCGGGTAGTCTAGGACATCCCGCGCCCCCACCTGTAACCATTCAGGACGGCCCTAACGTGCTGGCACAGCTGCAGGCGCCGGCAGCTCTGACAACGGAAAGCTGGGCGGCACCGCCGGCTCCGCCCGCTCCGTCCGCTCGATCCGAAGCACTGGCGTGGGTTCCACAGGGGCAGGCGCAGGCGGCAGGACGATGAGCTGGGGCTCACGCGTTTCACGTGGTTCACGTGGTTCACGCGCGGCAGGCGTTACACCCCCGGCCGGCAACTGAATCGTCACATATTTGATGGGCGGTGGGCTCAAGACACCCGAGGCTGCCGGCAGTGCCGCGGGGCTTGTGGTGCTTGCCGGATTCCCCGCCTGCATCTCGGCCTCAGGCATCGGCTCGACCACCAACGGGGGCGGGACCAGCGCCAGCGGCGGCCCCATGTTGCTCAGGCCTTGCGTTGCCGTGAACCGTGCGCGCTGATCGATGGCTTTGGCTTTGATCGCCTGTTGATAGAAGTCT
This sequence comes from Polaromonas sp., assembly GCF_035638815.1. Classification (GTDB taxonomy): domain Bacteria; phylum Pseudomonadota; class Gammaproteobacteria; order Burkholderiales; family Burkholderiaceae_C; genus Polaromonas. Next base: position 2 of record NZ_DASQZG010000031.1, on the reverse strand, counting down.
CC
>NZ_DASQZG010000030.1:0-20777 GCF_035638815.1 Polaromonas sp. | reverse complement strand
CCATGACGCGATGAAGCTGCACGAGGTCATGCCGCAAGCCATGCTGTTTGTGCGGGGACAAAACTCAGGCATCAGCCACAACCCGCTTGAAAGTACGACCAGCGACGACATCGACCTGGCGGTTCGGGCTTTTCAATATCTTCTTGATGATCTCGCCGCATGACTGACAACAACAAGCTTGACGCCTGGGTAGATGCCCACTTTGACGAAGAGATTCGTTTTCTGCAGGAGCTGATTCGCGTCCCCACGCCCACCCCACCCGGCGACAACGCGCCACACGCAGAACTCACAGCAGAGTTGCTCAAGGCATTTGGTTTTGACGCAGAAAAACACCCCGTGCCCGCAGATGACGTGAAGGCCTACGGCCTGGAGTCCCTGACCAACCTGATCGTGCGTCGGCGCTACGGTGAGGGGAAAACCATCGCCCTCAACGCCCACGGCGACGTGGTGCCACCCGGTGAAGGCTGGACACATGACCCCTACGGCGCCGCCATCGAAGACGGCAACATCTACGGCCGCGCTTCCGCGGTCAGCAAATCTGACTTCGCCACTTTTACTTTTGCAGTGAGGGCGCTGGAGTCTCTGGGCATTCCCCTGCACGGATGCGTAGAGCTCCACTTCACGTACGACGAGGAATTTGGCGGGGAAATGGGGCCAGGGTGGCTGCTAAAAAACAATCTCACCAAGCCGGACCTGATGATTGCGGCGGGATTTTCTTACGAGGTCGTCACGGCGCACAACGGCTGTTTGCAGATGGAAGTGACGGTGCATGGCAAGATGGCGCATGCCGCCATTCCCGACACGGGCGTTGATGCGCTGCAGGGTGCAGTGAAGATTCTCAATGCCCTGTATACCCAAAACGCAAGCTACAAAAAGATCACCTCCCAGGTTCAGGGCATCAACCATCCCTATCTGAACGTGGGGCGCATTGAGGGCGGCACAAACACCAACGTGGTGCCTGGCAGGGTCACCTTCAAACTGGACCGGCGCATGATCCCCGAAGAAAACCCCATCGAGGTTGAAACCAGCATCCGCGCGGTGATAGCCGCAGCGGTGGCGCAAACCCCCGGCATCACCGTCGACATCAGGCGCCTGTTACTGGCCCGCTCCATGAAACCCACCAATGCAAGCCAGCCTTTGGTTGATGCCATTCAAAAGCATGGGTCAGAAGTGTTTGGCGAAGCCATTCCAGCCATGGGCACCCCTCTTTACACCGACGTGCGCCTGTATGCCGAGGCGGGGATACCAGGTGTCATCTACGGCGCCGGGCCGCGCACGGTGCTGGAGTCCCATGCCAAACGCGCCGATGAGCGCCTGGCGCTGGAAGATTTGCGCCGCGCGACCAAGGTTATTGCGCGCACTTTGCGGGAGCTTCTTGCTGCTCCGCAGCAGTCAACCGCCCCGTGATTTCCGCCGTCAGGGCTACTTCAGGGGAATATCCCGATAGTTTGGGGGGCAGCGTCGCCGACAATCAGGCACGCCCCCGCGCGCCAAGCCAGTGCTGGGCACTGTTTTTGCTTGATTTACACACCTTCCCATTATTTCCGGAGCTTCCATGACAAAACGCGTGTTCATCAAAACCCTTGCCGCTCTGGCGGTCACCGCTGCAACGGCTTTGGCCACCAGCGCGCAAGCGCAAAACACCCCCATCAAGTTTCAGCTGGACTGGCGTTTTGAAGGCCCTGCCGCACTGTTTCTGACGCCAGCTGCGAAAGGTTATTTCAAGGACGCCAAGCTGGACGTCACTATTGACGCTGGCAACGGCTCGGGCGGCACCGTCACCCGCGTGGCCTCAGGCAGTTACGACATGGGTTTTGCCGATCTGGCCGCCCTGATGGAGTTTCACGCCAACAACCCGGATGCGCCGAACAAGCCCATCGCCGTGATGATGGTTTACAACAACACGCCGGCCTCGGTGATGGCGCTGAAAAAAGCCGGAATCAAAACCGTGGCCGATCTGAGCGGCAAAAAATTTGGTGCGCCGGTATTTGACGCAGGCCGCCGCGCCTTCCCGATATTCGCAAAGGCAAACAACATCACCGGCGTGCAATGGACCGCAATGGACCCGCCGCTGCGCGAGACCATGCTGGCACGCGGCGATGTGGATGCCATCACCGGCTTCACCTTTACTTCGCTGCTAAACCTTGAAGTGCGCGGCGTGAAAGCCGAAGACGTGGTGGTACTGCCCTATGCGGACCACGGCGTCAAACTGTATGGCAACGTCATCATTGCATCGCCAAAAATGATCAAGGAAAATCCGGCGGCCATCAAGGCCTTTTTGCTGGCCTTCACCAAAGGTGTGAAGGACGTGATTGCCAAGCCCGCTGCCGCGATTGACGACGTCAAGGCCCGTGATGGCATCATCAACGTTGCACTTGAGACCCGCAGGCTTCAGCTGGCCATGGACACCGTGGTCAACAGCCCCGACGCCCGCGCAGAAGGTTTTGGTCAAGTCAAAGGACCGCGCTTGTCACTTATGGCTTCGCAGGTGTCGGATGCCTTCGCCACCAAGACCCGCGTCAACGCTGACAGCGTGTGGAATGGATCCTTCCTGCCCAATGCGGCCGAACTGAACATTCTCCCCGTTCCGAAAAAGTAAACAACCGCTTGCCGGCCGCAAAGCCGGCAAGACTGCGATGCGCGGCCAGCTTTTTCATGAAATGCTGGCCGTAGTTTTGAATGCCCTCAGCAACTTCTGAAACCCACCTGACAATGCAATCCCTTCCCGACGGCCATTTTGTTGATTTCAGCGATGTCTGGCTCGCCTACAACGAGGAGCTGCTGGCGCAAAACCACTTCGCGGTGGAGGCGATTGACCTCAAGGTGCGGGAGGGCGAATTCATTGCCATCGTCGGCCCTTCGGGTTGCGGCAAGTCCACCTTCATGAAGCTGACCACGGGCCTGAAGATGCCGTCCAGAGGACGCATCCTGATTGACGGGCAACCGGTAACCGGGCCGCTCAAGATTTCTGGCATGGCTTTTCAGGCGCCCTCGCTACTGCCCTGGCGCACCACAGTGGACAACGTGTTGCTTCCACTGGAGATCGTCGAACCCTTTCGCAGTCAGTTCAAATCCAAGCGCAAGGAATTTGAAGAACGCGCCCGCAAGCTGTTGCAGAAAGTTGGCCTGGGCGGTTATGAAGACAAGTTTCCGTGGCAGTTGTCGGGTGGCATGCAGCAACGCGTGAGCATTTGTCGTGCGCTAATCCATGAGCCCAAGATGCTGCTGCTCGACGAGCCCTTCGGTGCGCTTGATGCCTTCACGCGCGAGGAGTTGTGGTGCATCTTGCGCGACCTCTGGACCGAGCAACGCTTCAACGTCATCCTGGTCACGCATGATCTTCGCGAGTCGGTCTTTCTGGCCGACACGGTGTACGTGATGAGCAAAAGCCCTGGGCGTTTTGTCGTCAAGCGCGAGATCGACCTGCCGCGTCCGCGTGACCTTGAGGTGACTTACACGCAGGCCTTTGGCGATATCGTGCACGAGTTGCGCGGCCATATTGGCGCCATCCGCAGCGTTGGTCTGGTGGATAAGGAAAACGCGTCATGACAAAAAAACAAATTGAGCGCTGGTCTCCTGTTGTCCTGCTGCTGATCATTCTGGCGCTGTGGCAAGCGGTGGTATCGATATTCGGTATTGCCGAATACATCTTCCCAGCCCCGCTAGCCATAGCAGAGGCGATGGCCGAGTTTGCCGGCCCCATAGCGCAAGCCGCCTGGAAAACTTTCTGGGTCACCATGGTCGGCTTCGGCATTTCCATCGTGGTCGGCGTCATGCTGGGCTTTCTGGTCGGCTCCTCGCGTCTCGCATATGCCGCGGTGTATCCGTTGCTGGTGGCCTTTAACGCCGTGCCCAAGGCGGCGATTGTGCCCATCCTGATTGTCTGGTTTGGCATTGGTGTTGGGCCTGGCATCCTGACCGCGTTTCTGATCTCTTTCTTTCCGATCACGGTGAACATGGCCACGGGTCTTGCCACGCTGGAGCCGGAACTGGAAGACGTGCTGCGCGTGCTGGGCGCCAAACGCTGGGACGTGCTGATCAAGGTCGGCCTGCCGCGCTCCATGCCCTACTTCTACGGCTCGCTCAAGATCGCCATCACGCTGGCGTTTGTCGGCACGGTGCTGGCAGAGATGACGGCCGGCGATTCCGGCATCGGTTACCTGATGCTCAGCGCCGGCTCGCAGCAACGGATGGCACTGGCTTTTGCAGGGCTGGTGGTCATTGGTGCGATGGCCATGATCATGTATGAGCTGTTCAGCTATATCGAAAAGCACACGACGGCTTGGGCGCATCGGGGATCGCAAGGCGGGTAAACACGCCTTTTGACAGGTATCGGGCCTGAGTTTTATACCAAATACGCCCCTTGCCCATATAAATCGGGCGCAATTAGCTATTAATTTAATAGCATCTTCTACGTCACGCTGCGTTGGCGGTGCACCTTGGACAGTAGGCGTAACTCCCCACTCCCACCCCCCGCCCCTCCCTCGCCCCGCTGGGCGATGGAGGGGAGCCACATTTGGCCGCGTGTGCGCACGACCACGTGCATGAATAACGGTCCCGTGCAGGCCCTTGCGCGCAAAGCGCGCAAGGGCTTGTCATTCCGGCGAAGGCCGGAATCCATCCCCGTATCCGCGTTTGATCCCGACTCTGCTCCCCCACCCCTTCTGTATGCGCCGAGGAGCGCAGGTTCAGACGGATAAGGGCTGACACTTGTTTGAGCCGAAGGCGAGTTTGTGTCAGACCCCGGCTGAACCGAGCACCGCAGGTTGCCCCGGAGCGAAGCGCAGGGGACGCAGGCAGCAGGGTCGCCTTTTCTTTGGTGACTTTCTTTTGGCGAAGCAAAAGAAAGTTACTTGCCGCCGGGCAACCCCCGGCTGGTAGGCAAACCACCAACTCAAGAAGAATGGACAGCAATTAGCGAACATTGATCCCGGATCAAGTCCGGGATGACGTTCGGGGGGGTAAAACGCCTAAAGAAACCGCTCCAGCAGCCGTCGAGAAGCCCGATCCAGCGCATTCATGTCCTTCACGCTGAAATGCACCCCATGACCGGCCGCGATCAGCAGAGACTCGCGACTCAGTCGGCGGATGTCTTCCTCCCCCTTGAGAACAAACGTGGTGTCACCTCTGTCGGTTTCGACGGTCCATGTGCTGGGCGTGCCGAAACTGGAAACACTCTTCAGACGTTTGATCTCGGGCACAAAATCGCGCAGCGACAGCTCCTCGTCGATCAAGCCGCGCATCGCTGGTGGCAGCGTGTTGAGGTGGTCGAGCCAGGCCAGCTCATGACCCTCGCTGCCAATCAGGGAAACGCCCTCATCTGGCGCGGCAATTGGGAAGGCGCGCACGGGCACCACGCCCAGGTGCTGCCGTCCGTTCGCATCGGTGAGCAGCAGGCGTCCGGATGCGTGACGCTCCAGCGTAAACGAGGGATTGAGAGCATTGTTTGTGGTCGTCATGTCCATCCTCAAAGCTGGGCGCTGTGCTGGGCCGTATGGGTCACCTGGGACGTAGCGAGCGCAATGCGGCCCTCTTCGGCGTCCCCGTCAACCTCGCTGTCCACCTGCCGTGCCTGCGCTTCATACAGCCGCCAGTACGCGCCCTGCTTCGCCATCAACTCATCGTGCGGTCCCACTTCGACGACCTGGCCACGATCCATGACCACCAGGCGGTCGGCCTTGCGCAGTGTGGACAGGCGGTGGGCAATCGCAATCGTGGTGCGACCTTTAACCAGATTGTCCAAGGCCTTCTGAATCTCTTGTTCGGTCTCGGTGTCCACCGACGAAGTAGCCTCGTCCAGAATCAAGATGCGCGGGTCGATCAGCAATGCGCGAGCAATGGAAATGCGCTGGCGCTCGCCGCCAGACAGGCCCTGACCGCGCTCGCCCACCAGCGAGTCATAACCTTGGGGCAAGCGCAGGATGAATTCATGCGCGTGGGCAGCTCTGGCCGCCGCCACAATCTCGGCGCGGCTGGCGCCAGGCTTGCCATAGGCGATGTTCTCGGCGATGGTTCCAAAGAACAAAAACGGCTCCTGCAAAACCAGCCCGATGTTGCGTCGATAGTCAGCCACGCCAAAACGGCGTATGTCGGTGCCGTCCACGCTGATGCTGCCGTCGGTCACATCGTAAAAACGGCAGATCAGGTTGACCAGCGTGCTCTTGCCCGAGCCGCTGTGGCCTACCAGGCCGATCATTTCGCCAGGCGCTATCGTCAGGTCCAGCCCGCGGATCACCGCGCGGTTGCCGTACCTGAATCCCAGACCGTTCATTTCAATACGGCCTTCCAGTGGCGCCATTGGCACCGGATTGGCGGGCTCGGGCACGTTGGAAACATGGTCGAGGATGTCGAAGATCCGTTTGGCGCCGGACGCCGCTTTTTGCGTAACCGACACAATGCGGCTCATGGAATCGAGCCGTGTGTAAAAACGGCCGATGTAGGCAATAAAGGCAGTCAGCACACCCACCGTGATCTGCTGTTTGGACACCAGCCAGATGCCAAAAGCCCACACCACCAGCAGACCAATTTCAGTCAGCAGCGAGACCGTGGGCGTGAATAACGACCAAACCTTGTTGAGCTTGTCGTTGACCATCAGGTTATGAACATTGGCGTCCCGAAACCGCTGGGCTTCGCGCTTTTCCTGGGCAAACGCCTTGACCACACGAATGCCGGGAATGGTGTCGGCCAGCACATTGGTCACTTCGGACCACACACGGTCGATTTTTTCAAACCCGGTGCGCAGACGGTCACGCACGGTGTGAATCATCCACGCAATAAACGGCAGCGGCAGCAAAGTCACCAGCGCCAGCCAGGGGTTGATCGAAAACAGGATGGCGGCTGTCATCAGGATCATCAACACGTCGGTTGCGAAATCCAGCGCATGCAAGGAGAGGAAAACATTGATACGGTCTGTTTCAGAACCGATGCGAGCCATCAGATCGCCGGTACGCTTGCCGCCAAAGTAGTCTAGCGACAGCTCCAGCAAATGATCAAAAGTGGCGGTGCGCAGATCAGCACCAATTCGTTCCGACACCAGCGCCAGCAGGTAGGTGCGTGCCCAGTTCAGGCCCCAGCCCACCAGCGCAGCTGCCAGCAGGGCACCCAGGATGGCCAGCACTTTCCAGGACTCAATCTGCTGGCCGTTCTGGAAAGGAATCAGGATGTCATCAATGAGCGGAATGGTGAGGTATGGCGGCACCAGGGTCGCGGCCGTGGAGGCCAGCGTCAGGGCGAAGCCGGCGAGCAACTGCCCGCGGTAGGGCCTGGCAAAACGCCACAGCCGGAGCAACACCCAGGTCGACGGCGCCGTATGCAGCTCGCGCGCGCAGGTGGCGCAGTCGTCGCTGTCGGGCGGCAGTACCGAGTCACAAAGAGGACACAGGGCCGCCTCGTCAAGCGCGGAGGGCTCGCGCGGCGTCATTTGCTGCGTGAAAAGCCGGATCAGGCGAAGCACCTGCACATTGGCTGCAAGCGTGAAGCGCCAGGCGGCCAAACGCGCATCCCCGCTCACCAGTTCGAGCGTACCGACGCCGGCATGGTCAAAGTGGCGCAGGGACACCGCCGCGCCGGTTCCGAGCCGGTCAGGCTCATGCAGGGACCAGCTGCTCCAATGACCCGACCGAGGGTCCTGGGCCAGCAGGCGCTTTTCGGTCAATACCAGCAAACTGCGTGAAAATCGAAGTTGCGAATCGAGGTCAACCAGTACGGTGGATAAAACGTTCTCATTGGCTGTAAGTTGCGCGCGCAGATCTGCCTGGGCTTGGCCTGCCTCGGTGAAGGCATCAACCGGATGGGAATGTTGCATTGTTGTGAGGACGCCGTGTAAGCCGGATCCCTGAAAATGTCAGGGTCGAAACAGGGATTTTCGCCTAAGCCGGGCCGGCAGCCATCTTAATTTGGCGCCCCAGCCAGAAAAACCACCATTGATAATCCGAAGCACCCGTCCCGGGCGGCTTCACAAAAAGAACGTTGCGCCGGCCGGGCCGGTTGACCGAATCATAAAAACATGAGCAAAAAGGACGACATCCAGCTGCTGCGCATCAACTACCTGCGCGGACCCAACATCTGGACTTACCGCCCCGTACTTGAAACCTGGCTGGATCTGGGTTCCCTGGAAGACTTCCCCTCCAACCTGCTTCCAGGCTTTAGCGACCGGCTGGTCGCATTGCTGCCGGCCCTGGTTGAACACCATTGCGGGGTCGGCGAACGCGGTGGTTTTATTGAGCGGCTGTACGAAGGCACCTGGCTGGGCCACGTCCTGGAGCACGTGGTGATTGAGTTGCTGAACCTCGCCGACATGCCGACCGGCTTTGGTCAGACCCGCAGTACCTCGCAAAAAGGCGTTTACCGCATGGTTTTTCGCGCGCGTGACGAGCAAGTCGCCCGCAGCGCCCTGGCTGAAGGCCATCAACTGCTCATGGCGGTGATCAACGACGCCCCCTATGGGCCCGCCGACCAGAAGGCTGCGGTTGAACGTATACGGGCAAAGGTCGACGAGTGTTATCTGGGGCCCAGTACCGCAGCCATCGTTGCCGCCGCCACCGAGCGACGCATACCCCACATCCGGCTTAACGATGGCAATCTGGTGCAACTCGGCTACGGCGCCAGCCAGCGCCGCATCTGGACCGCTGAAACCGAATTCACCAGTGCCATCGCCGAAGGCATTGCAAGTGACAAGGACCTGACAAAGAGCCTGCTCGCATCCTGCGGTGTCCCCGTTCCCGAGGGCGAAATCGTGGACAGCGCGGAAGCCGCCTGGGAGGCGGCGCAGGACATCGGCCTGCCGGTGGTGGTCAAGCCCAGTGACGGCAACCATGGGCGCGGCGTATCGCTCGACCTCAAAACCCAAGATCAATTTGAAGACGCTTTCCACCTTGCCGCAAGGCACGGTAGCGAGGTCATGGTGGAACGATTTGTGCGCGGCCATGAGCACCGCATGCTGGTTGTTGGCGGCCGCGTGGTTGCCGCTGCGCGCGGTGAAACAGCGTCGATTACCGGGGACGGCCGTTCCACCGTTGCCGATCTGGTTGCCCAGCAACTCAACACCGACCCGCGGCGCGGCGCGTCCGAAGACTTCCCGCTCAATCCGATCAAGATCGACACAGACACGGCCATCCTGCTGGACCTGCAGCGACAGGGCTTGAGCCCGGCGTCGGTTCCGGCGGAGGGCCAGTCGGTGCTGATACAGCGCAACGGCAATGTCTCCATCGATTGCACCGATGAAGTGCACCCTGACGTTGACCACATCGTCTCGCTGGCGGCGCGCGTGGTCGGGCTGGACATTGCAGGGGTTGATGTGGTGGCCCAGGACATTTCACGCCCGCTCCACGCCCAAGGCGGCGCTGTGGTCGAAGTCAATGCCGGCCCTGGCCTGCTGATGCATCTCAAACCCGCTGTCGGTGCACCGCGTCCAGTGGGCAGAGCCATTTGCACACACCTCTTCCCCGAGGTGCCCGACGGCTCGCCCAGCGGGCGCATCCCGGTGGTGGGTGTTGCTGGCTCAACCGGCACCGCGGGTGTGGCCCGTCTGGTGGCGTGGCTGCTGCAACTGTCAGGCCGGTACACGGGTCTGGCCTGCCGGGACGGCCTGTTTCTTGACGGCCGCTGTCTGGACACCAGCGACAGCGCCAACTGGGAAGCGGGTCAGCGGCTGCTGATCAACCGCTCTGTACAGGCAGCGGTGTTTGAAAACGGCGCTGACACCATTTTGCGTACGGGTCTGGCCTACGACCGTTGCCAGGTGGGTGTGGTCACAGATCTGGGTGGTGCTGCAGCCTTGGGCGAGTTCGACATCGCACAGGAAGACCAGATGTACAAGGTCATGCGTTCGCAGGTTGATGCGGTGCTTGCCGACGGTGTGGCAGTGCTGAATGCCGCACATGCGGGTGTGGTTGAGATGGCGGACCTCTGCGACGGTGAGGTCATCCTGTATGCAACCGAGCCTTCACTTGCGGCGATCTCCGCGCATCTGGGCAGTGGCGGCCGCGCGGTTTATGTCCGCCAGGATCAGGCTGTGCTTGCCACGGGCCACAGCGAAGCCTTCTTGCCCGGCATGGACAAACTGACCGCCTGGCAGAGCCGTCACACCCCAACCGCCCAAGAAACCTTGCTTGCTGCCATTGCCACCGGGTGGGCACTCGGCATTCCGCTTAACCTGGTTGGCGCAGGCATTGAAGCCTTTGAGCCCAGCAAACTCCAGCCCCGAAAGAGCAGCTGATGAAAGTTTCCCGCATACGAGCCTTGCGCGGCCCCAATTTGTGGAGCCGGCACACGGCGCTTGAGGCCATCATCAGCTGCGCGGAGGCAGAGCGCTCCATTGACACGTTGCCTGGTTTCGAGCCGCGCGTGCGCTCACTCTTCCCGGCGATCGGCGCGCTGCGTCCAGGCGGTAATGGCGACCCTGTTTCACTGGCCCACGTGCTGGAAGCAGCGGCGCTCGCGTTACAGGCACAGGCGGGTTGCCCCGTCACGTTCAGCCAGACATCCCAAACACTGGATGCGGGCGTTTATCAAACCGTGGTTGAGTACAGCGAAGAATCCGTCGGCCGTCTGGCGCTTGAACTGGCGCAGGCGCTCATTCACGCGGCGCTGGAGGAATCCAGCTTTGACCTTGAGGCCGCCATCGCGCAACTGCAGGACCAGGATGAAGACGAGCGACTGGGGCCCAGCACCGGCGCTATCGTCGACGCTGCGGTGGCGCGCGGCATTCCATATAAGCGCCTGACCTCCGGCAGTCTGGTGCAATTCGGATGGGGCTCACGTCAACGCCGCATTCAGGCGGCCGAGCTGGACGTGTCCAGTGCGGTGTCGGAGTCCATTGCTCAGGACAAGGATCTCACCAAGAAACTGCTGCTTGCGGCTGGTGTACCAGTACCCATCGGACGACCAGTCGCCGACGCCGACGAGGCCTGGGCAGCGGCCCAGCAGATCGGTTTGCCGGTGGTACTCAAGCCGCAGGACGGGAACCAGGGCAAGGGTGTCACGGTCAACATTGCAACCCGTGAGCAGATCGATGTAGCCTTTCAGACCGCAGCAGAACACGGCACCGTCATGGTGGAAAAGTTTTTGCCGGGCAAGGACTTCCGCTTGCTGGTGGTTGGCAGCAAACTGGTCGCTGCCTCGCGGCGCGAGCCGCCGCAAGTGGTGGGCGACGGTCTTAACAACGTGCGTGAACTGGTGGAGATCGTCAACCAGGATCCCAAGCGCGGGGAAGGCCATTCCACGTCCCTCACGAAAATCCGGTTTGACGAGATCGCCGTGGCGCGGCTGGAGGCGCAAGACCTGACACCAGAGTCCATCCCCGCGCGCGGAAGGCGCGTCATTCTGCGCAACAACGCGAACCTGAGCACGGGCGGTACAGCCACGGATGTCACTGACGATGTCCACCCCGAGGTTGCAGCACGCGCCGTGGCCGCGGCCCAGATGGTGGGCCTGCATATCTGCGGCGTTGACGTGGTCTGCGAAAACGTGTCGCGTCCACTGGAGGCGCAAAACGGTGGTGTTGTTGAAGTCAACGCAGCGCCTGGGTTGCGCATGCACCTGTCCCCTTCCTACGGCAAGGGCCGCGCGGTTGGCGGTGCGATGATCAACGAGCTGTTCACACCCGGTGAGGACGGCCGTGTACCCGTGGTGGCCGTCACCGGCACCAACGGTAAAACCACGGTCACCCGTTTGATCGCGCATCTGCTGAGTTCAAGCGGCTTGCGTTGCGGCATGACAAACACTGACGGCGTCTGGGTCAACGGCCGCCAGACCGACAGCGGCGATTGCAGCGGCCCCAAGAGCGCACGCAATGTGCTGATGCACCCCGACGTGGATGCGGCGGTTTTTGAAGTAGCACGCGGTGGCGTATTGCGCGAGGGTCTGGGGTTTGACCGCTGCCAGGTGGCAGTGGTGACCAACGTCGGCAGTGGCGACCACCTGGGATTGAACTACATCACCACCGTTGAAGATCTGGCGGTGCTCAAACGCGTGATTGTTCAAAACGTGGCGCCCGCTGGTTTTGCAGTCCTCAACGCCGCTGACCCTATCGTTGCCGCCATGGCATCCACCTGTCCTGGTAACGTCATCTTTTTCGCTGCCGACCGGCATCACCCGCTGATGGCCACGCACCGGGCCCAGGGCAAACGCACGGTCTATGTCGATGGCAACGCGATCGTGGCAGCTGAAGGTGCCTGGCGCGAACGCGTACCGCTACAAAACATTCCTCTCACACGGGGTGGCAGCATAGGCTTCCAGGTTGAAAACGTGATGGCTGCTCTGGCGGCGGCCTGGGCTGTGGGCCTGAAGTGGGAAATCCTCAAAAGCGGGCTGGCCAGCTTCGTCAATGACGCCAGCAATGCGCCGGGCCGCTTCAACGTGATGGACTACCGCGGCGCGACGGTTATCGCGGACTATGGGCACAACCCGGATGCCATGCGGGCGCTGGTGGCGGCAGTCGACGCCATGCCGGCCACGCCGGGCCAGATCCGCAGCGTGGTCATCAGCGGCGCGGGAGATCGGCGCGACAGTGACATCACCGACCAGACGATTATTTTGGGCAGCGCTTTTGACGAGGTCCTCCTTTACGAGGATGCTGCGCAGCGTGGACGGGATGATGGAGAGGTGATACGCCTGCTGCGCGAAGGGCTGGAAGGGTCAAACAAGGCCAGCCGTACCACCCGCATTGATGAAATCCGTGGCGAGTTTTTGGCGATTGATACCGCTTTAGAGCGGCTGCGTCCGGGCGATTTGTGTTTGATCCTGATTGACCAGGTAGAAGAAGCGCTGGCCCACCTGGCTGAACGCGTAAAGCAAACCGGCGGCTAATGCAGTAGCCGATGCCAGCGGGAATGCGGCTACAACTCCGCAGCGCGTTTATAGGCCTGGGCAGCCGCAGCATCATCGCCCCGCTGCTCAGCCAGCAAGGCCAGCGCCCGCCAGGCGTTGCGGTGCAGGGTTGCGTCCTGCAAGGAGAGCGCGGCCTGCGACAGCAATTGCTGGGCCTTGCCCCACAACTGCCTTTTCAAACATGCCATGCCGGCCAGGTACTGCACGTTGGCGTCGCGCGGGCGCTGCTGATGCGCGGCTTCGATACGTGCCAGCCAGGACGCATCGATGGACTCAAGACCGGATTCGATCACGTGAATCAGCTTGATGCGCAGGTTGTCCCCGATCTCCGACCGTGACTGCATGATCGGCTCCCACACACCCATCAGCCAGCTGCGCGCCAGATCAACATCGCCATGCAGCGCCATCAGCCGCGATGCGGCGTGGACCACCAGCTCGGGCATGGCACGCTCGTTCGCATCGAGTGATTGCCATGCCGTCTGCAACTGCGCCGGATCGTGGGCAGCGCCCAACAATTCCAGCGCCAGGCCGCGTATCAGGCTTTGCGCTGCCGGCGCAGAAAACGCCCGGTGTTTGGCCAGCAGGCGCGCCGTCTCCAGCGCCTGTGAAGTCTGGCGGGCCTGGCGTGTGGCTTTAAGTTTGATGCGCAGAGCCAGCGTGCGCCGCGCAGCGCCTTGCGGCAGTTGACCCAGCAACTCCAGCGCGCCAGCCGGATCGCGATCCTCCAGCGCCCAGCGCGCCGCGCGCAGTTGCACACCTTCGCGGGTTTCCTGGGCGCTGCGGTGGTTGCTGGTTTCCAGCGCCATCTGCAATTGCTCGTCACGTACGGTTTTGTTCTGCAGGGCCTGCGCGCTTTCAGCGGCCAGCAGGTGCGCCAGCAAACGCAGCTGGGTTGCTCGCCCCGCGCTGTAGGCGCCCATCTCGGTGGAGGTCTCGGCGAGCTGGCTCAAACTTTTTTCCTGCGTCAGCGCGTTTTGTGCCAGCTTGGCCGCCCGGATGAAGCGGCCGGCCATCAAATGTGACAGTGCGTCCATGAAGGCCGCGTACATCGCTCTTTCCTTTTGCTGGGCGCGCCAGCGCCTGGCTTCGGCCGGCAAGGAAAAAACGGCCGATGCCGCACGCAAGGCCACATAAAGCAGCGTGAAAAGCCCGGCCAGCAACAGGATCAGCAAGTTAAACGAGATGTCCACGCGATGTGGTGGCCAAAAAAGCGTCACCACCGCCTGGTTGTTGCCCGCTACCAGGGCTGCCGCCACGGCGATGCCAAAGAGGGCCAGAAGCCAAAGGGCGCTACGCATTGCGTATTCCCTCGCCTACCGGCCCGCAGCCGCGGTGGACAGCGCAGCCAGGGTTTCGTCCAGGCGCGGAAGATCGCTGGACTTCATCTGGGTTTGCACCTGCTGAAGAAGCTGGACCACGGTTTGCGTCTTGCGTGAGGCCGGGTCATAGTATTTTGCGAGCAGCACGCTGACACCAGCCAGATCCGCCCGGGCAGCAGCGGTTTGCCGGGACAAGAGGCCCAGACGCGCGTTGAGCAATCTGAGTTTGAGGTTTTCACGCAAAAAGAGGGACTGCTCGGGTGCCAGCAAGGCCGCGTCGGGCTGGTCTATACGGCTGACACGCAGCAGGCCGCGGGCTTCGTCAAGGATGCCCCGCACAACGCGCTGCCACCAGGCTTTCAGGATTTCCCGGTCCAGCGCCAAAGGGAGTGATGCCGCGGACGAGGCAGGCCGCGCCGGAGCCGGTGTAGATGCTGCGGCGGCTGGCCGCGGGGCACTGCCCTGCGGCATGGCGTTGGCCGGCTGCAGGTCGTCCACCAGACGCGTCAGCTCATCCAGCTTGAGCAGCAGGCCGGGCACATCGGTCACCGTGGTGGCCTTGATGCGTTCGACATCCCGGGCAATCGCGCGCTGCAACGGATTCAGCCGCGGCTGCGCGGCGCGCGCCAGCCGGAGGTCGGCAGACTTGAGCGCCGCCAGCAGGGGCTCGGCACTACCGGTCAGTTGAGCCTGCTGTTGGGCCAGGCGCACAGCAGACTCCACATCAACCACCAGGTTTTCATCGCGCGAGCGCGACAGGCTTTGCATCAGCTCTTCAAGTTGCGTGCGTTGCAGGCTGACTTCGCTGAGCCGGGTTTCGAGAATGGCGACACGCGCCGTCGCCTCACGGGTGGTCTCCTGGGCCTGACGGGCCAGCGTACGTGCTTCAATCGCCTGCGCGGTCGAGTCGGTACTTCGTTTGGCCAGTTCTTCCTGTATGTTGCTGAGCTTTTGCCACAACAAGACGCCTGTCGAGAGGGCTGCAACCGCAAGTACCAGCGCAAGCAGTGTCCAGCGGTTGGGCCCAAGCGCACCCGGACCGACCTCAGGGGCTGAGGCTTGTACAACGTCGGTAGAGGGCAGGTTCTGAAGGCTGGTGTCGCTATCGCTCATGGTTACATGGATTCTATCGACGCCACGATGTCCCTGAGCGCGGGACGTGACTCTGCAACAACACCCCAGCCCGCCGCGCGCACCGCCTCCGCAATCCTGGGATGCGTGGCCACCGCCCGCGCGCGAGACCAGTCGCTGGGTGGCAAGTGCGCCACGGCCTCAGAGCTGCTGAACAGCCAGACCGAGCCGTCGCTGGCGGCCGCCTGGATTCGCTTCAACTGCAAGGCAGAAAAAGCAGGGGCCTGGCGCTGGTACACCGCCAGAAAATCCACACTCGCCCCTGCGGCCGCAAATTGCCGCGCCAACCAATCACGACCGGGCGCCGCAGGATCAGCGTTTGCGGCACCCTGTCCGCGCACGATCAGCACCCGCCGCCCCTGCCAATCTTGCCTGCCCACGACAGCCCACAAGGCCTCCGAGTCGAACTGGATCGCATCCGCCGCGGGAGCGTCAATGCGGTCAATCGGCACCCCGGCGTGGCGCAAGGCCTTTACAGTGCCGGGCCCCGGCGCCAGGAAGCGCACATCGCCTGCTATTAAATAAATAGCTAGCTTCGCCCGCAGGTGCTGGGCCAGTGGCATATTTGATTCGAAAAAGCATTCCACCGCGTTACCACTGACGAACATCAGGGCGGCGTAGGTATTCATTTCAGTCCAGACCCTGGAGAGTTGCTCCGACGGAGGCAGCGGTGCAATTTCCAGCAGCGGCAGCGCCTCGGCCGTGATCCCGAGCTCTTGCAGGTCCCGAACCCAGCGCCGTGCGTCCCGCTCAGGCCGGGTCACGATGACCCGCGCGGATTTCAAGGCGCTGAGGCGTTGGCGGCCCAGACCGCGCCGCCCGCGCGTAACAAGCCCGCCACCTGTTCGCCCAAAGCTTCGGCCTCGGCAAAGTTGCGTACTTCTGCACGCTGTTCTGCCCGCACCAGCGGCTGGCTGCTGCCCTGCCCGTCTGGCCCCGGCTCTCCCCATGCGGCCTCCAGCCGCATCGGACCTGAAGCGACCGGCTCGGCAATAAAGGCCGCCAGAGGCATGGAGCAGCTGCCGCCCATGGCACGCGACACCGTGCGCTCGGCCGTTACCGCCAGCCAGGTGGGCATGTGTGCCAACCCGGCCAGCGCATTGATCAGGTCATGCCGATCAGCGCGCACCTCGATACCCAAAGCACCCTGCCCCGCCGCAGGCAACATCTGCTCTGGTTCAAACGCCTGGCGAATGCGGGTGGCAAGACCCAGGCGCTTCAAACCCGCAGCGGCCAGCACAATGGCCTGGTACTGCCCTTCATCAAGCTTGCGCAAACGGGTGTCAAGGTTGCCACGCAGAGGCTCGATACGCAGGTCAGGCCGCATGGACTTAAGCAAGACCAGTCGACGAAGGCTTGAGGTACCGACAACCGCGCCCGGCGGCAACTCATTCAGTGAAGAAAAATGATTGGAGACCAGCGCGTCGCGCGGGTCTTCGCGCTCCAAAACACAGGCCAGCGCAAAACCGTCTGGCAAGTCCATGGGAACGTCTTTGAGGGAATGCACCGCCAGGTCAGCGCGGCCTTCAGCAAGGGCCACCTCCAGCTCCTTGACGAACAGGCCCTTTCCGCCCACTTTGCTCAGCGACCGGTCCAGAATCTGATCGCCCTGGGTGGTCATGCCCAGCAGGGAAACCTGCCAGCCCAGCCGGGTCTCCAGCAGATTTTTGACATATTCGGCCTGCCACATGGCCAACCGGCTTTCACGAGTTGCTATGACGACAGCCGGGGCTCTGGAAAAATCTGCGCTCACTCGTAACCTGTTTGTAATCTTTGGTAGTGAGTGAATGCTAGCATGCGGCAGTACAAAACTAGAGCCAACAAGAGGTAAAACCATGGTTACGACGGCGCGTGCAAAGCCCCCCAAAGAGCAGCCAGCGGGGGCCGCCAAAGACACTGATCGCACACGCGCCCGTGCCAAGGACAACGAGCGCCCGCTGGTCGAAGACATTCGCCTGCTGGGCCGGATCCTGGGCGATGTGATTCGGGAACAGGAGGGCGTGCCGGCCTATGAGTTGATCGAGCAGGTGCGCAAACTGTCCGTGGCCTTTCGCCGGGACGCGGACCACGAGGCGGACAAGGCGCTCAAAAAACTGCTCAAAAGCCTGAGCGGCGACCAGACGGTCAGCGTGATCCGGGCCTTCACGTACTTCAGCCACCTGGCCAACCTGGCCGAAGACCGCCACCACATTCGCCGACGCGCCATCCATGAGCGTGCAGGCGACACACAAGAGGGCAGTATTGAGGTCGCCTTGTCCCGGCTGCGCTGGGCGGGCATTTCCCCGAAAACCATTTCCAACACCCTGGCGCATGCCTTTGTCTCCCCGGTGCTCACCGCACACCCGACCGAAGTGCAGCGTAAAAGCATTCTGGACGCTGAGCGCGACATCGCTCAACTGCTGACCGCGCGCGACGAAACCAAAGCACGGGCTGCCTCTGCCAACGCCGCCAAAGACGCCCTCACCCCTAGAGAACTGGCGGCCAACGAGGCTAGCTTGCGCGCCCGGGTGATGCAGCTGTGGCAAACGCGCCTGCTGCGTTTCACCAAACTCACCGTTGCCGACGAAATCGAGAACGCGCTGAGTTATTACGAATCAACCTTTCTGCGCGAAATTCCCAAGCTGTATGGCGAGCTGGAGCGCGCGTTGGGCAGCCAGCCGGTGCACAGCTTTTTGCGCATGGGTCAATGGATTGGCGGTGACCGCGATGGCAATCCCAATGTCAGCGCACACACACTCGAATACGCGCTGCGCCGTCAGGCCGAGGTGGCACTGCGTCACTACCTGACCGAGGTTCACTATCTGGGCGGCGAATTGTCCTTGTCAGCCATGCTGGTGGACTTCACCCCCGCCATGCGCGCGCTGGCCGAGAGCTCACCCGACACCAACGAACACCGCCAGGACGAGCCGTACCGCCGCGCGTTGACAGGGATGTATGCGCGTCTGGCGGCAACCCTGAAAAGCCTCACCGGCGGAGACGCCGCACGGCATGCCGTGGCGCCGCAAAACGCGTATTTGAAGTCAGAAGATTTCCTGGCGGATCTCCGCACCATCGAAACATCCCTGCGGGCCAACCACGGCGCGGCACTGGTTGCGCAGCGCCTGCATCCGCTGATTCGGGCGGTTGAAGTTTTTGGCTTTCACCTTGCCACGGTGGACCTGCGTCAAAGCTCGGACAAGCACGAAGAAGTTGTAGCCGAGCTGCTGGCCGTTGCACGTATTGAGCCCAAGTACGCCGCGCTGGATGAAACGGCCAAGCGCTCCCTGCTGGTCAAACTGCTGAACGATGCCCGGCCCCTGCGCGTGGTCGGCACTGACTACTCAGCCCTGGCGCGCGGCGAGTTGGCCATTTTTGAGTCCGCCAAAGTCATGCGTGAACGCTTTGGGGTTCAGGCCATTCGCCACTACATCATCAGCCACACAGAGACGGTCAGCGATCTGCTGGAGGTGTTGCTGCTGCAAAAAGAAGTGGGCCTGATGCACGGCACCCTTGACGGCCCGTCCACCCACGATCTGATTGTGGTGCCACTGTTTGAAACCATCGAAGACCTGCGCAATGCCGCGCCCATCATGCGTGACTTTTATGCGCAGCCCGGTGTGGCCAAACTCGTGCAACGCAGCGGCGCCGAGCAGGACATCATGCTGGGCTACTCGGACAGCAACAAGGACGGCGGCATTTTCACCAGCAACTGGGAGCTGTACCGGGCCGAGATTGCCCTGGTCGAGCTGTTTGACCAACTCGCCAACTCACACAACATCCAGCTGCGCATGTTTCACGGCCGCGGCGGCACGGTTGGCCGCGGCGGTGGTCCCAGCTACCAGGCCATTCTGGCGCAGCCGCCCGGCACGGTGCGCGGGCAAATCCGTCTTACAGAGCAGGGGGAAGTCATTGGCTCCAAATACGCCAACCCCGAAATCGGCCGGCGCAATCTTGAAACCCTGGTCGCGGCCACACTCGAGGCCACCCTGCTGCAACCAACCAAATCTGCAAGCAAAGCGTTTTTGCAGGCAGCTGCAGCGCTGTCGCAAGCCAGCATGAATGCTTACCGCGCACTGGTTTACGAAACGCCCGGCTTCACCGAGTACTTCTTCAGCGCCACACCGATTCGCGAAATCGCCGAACTGAACATCGGCTCGCGTCCAGCTTCCCGCAAGGCGTCACAAAAAATCGAAGACCTGCGCGCCATTCCCTGGGGCTTCAGCTGGGGCCAGTGCCGGCTGACCCTGCCGGGCTGGTATGGTTTCGGCTCGGCCATCGAGCAGTGGCTTGGCGAGGGCGGCACCCCCGCGAGCCGCAAGGAAGCGCTGGCCGTGCTGCAGAAAATGTACAAGCAGTGGCCATTTTTTCGCACGCTGCTCAGCAACATGGACATGGTGCTGGCTAAAAGCGATTTGGCGCTGGCCTCCCGTTATGCAGAGCTGGTCAGTGACGCGAAATTGCGCAAGAAAATTTTCACAGCCATTGAGGCCGAGTGGCACCGCACGGCTGAAGCACTGGTATTGATCACTGGCGACAAACACCGGCTGACCAACAACCCGTCACTGCAGCGCTCCATCCGCCACCGCTTCCCCTACATCGACCCGCTGCATCACCTGCAGGTAGAGCTGGTGCGCCGCTATCGCGAAGGCAAGGCTGATGATCGCGTTCAACGCGGTATTCACATCTCGATCAACGGCATCGCGGCGGGATTGCGCAATACGGGTTGAGCTCGCCGCATCCGTGCGGAACCACCACAGAGTCCATCCCCAGGGCAGATAAACGAATGCAGGCGCTTGCTCAACTGCCAATCCACCCGTCAATCTCTCGCGCTATGGGCGCGCGTCCGTAGCCGAGGGGTCAGGCCGCACTGCGCGCTACCTGTACTTTGCGGCAGTGATGAACTGACCAAACGACTCGCACCAGACGATCACCGCCGAGTACGTTGCTGGATTAATTCCGCTCGGGACTGCCACTACAAAGTTCTCGAAGGTCTTGACGTCACCAACGCGCACCATCTGGCTCTTGAGACGATTGAAGTCTGCCTCCGTTTCAACAAACCCAGGCGAAAGGTAGAGCTTGTAGTCCGGACCTGCAGCAAGCTTTCCGACGAATGAGATGGAGGATCCCGAAATGGAAACAGTACCCTCGCCCCAATGCAGGGCATCGCTGTCCTTGAGTTCGCGTTTGAACTCCCCCTTGAACTGCGCCTGAGCAGAAGCGATCGCAATCTCGGCAGTAGTGGGGGCCGGAGGCGCGATGAGGATAGGCAGCGCGTAGATACCACCCGCAAAGCCGGCAGCACCTGCCAAGGCGTGGGATACGAGGAGAACGACAAGCTTTTGTGTATTCATGGGTGCCAGATTCAGCAAACTGGTGGAGTGTGTTGTCTAGACAAAATGGCTTTGTAGCCAAGGGCGGCCCGACGCCTGCGAAGCCGTAGGTTGCGGACACGGGGTCTGCCGAGCTACACCAGTGCACCCGACAGGTGGTCTGTCGGGGCGTTGCCATGTTGCAAGGAGT
>NZ_DASQZG010000029.1:0-112923 GCF_035638815.1 Polaromonas sp. | reverse complement strand
GGCAGTAGCACCACCGCGAGTATCCAAATAAGTTTCTTCTCGTTCGAAGCGGAGCTTTGGAAGATATTAATAATCGCCCAAATATCTCCAGCGAGTATGAGGAGACCAACGATGCCGCCGTATCCGAAGTTCATCATTTTTGTCTTTCCTGTTCACTTGAAAATGCCTGACGATACCAGTAACTGATTGCGAAACACGGACGCCCCCTATAGGCGGTCTATTTGTTGCAGTCTGGGACAGACATTCGCACGGTGCAGGTGTTGTTGGGCACTCCGACGTCAGCACCCGAGCCTTCATACGATAGTCAACGTCCGCTTTTAGACGTCGAGTCTCAAACACTGTAGATCGGTAGCAGTCGCTCAATAACGATCTATTCCTGTCAGACGCCTCAGTTATGTAGATCAAACTGGTACTGGTCTTTACAAGCCGACTGGTCAGAAGTTCCCGGACCAATGGTCTGTGATTTCCGGAATACGCACACGGGACAAATACGGTCCCCCACAGATGTTGCCGGATATACGACTGCAGGCGCTTCCCCAACAGCCAATCTATCGGTCGGTTATTCCGCTTGTGAGGGCGTCCATGTAGGAAGGGTTAGGCGGCACTTTGCAACCTTCTCTCATTGCAGCCGGAGGCAGCTCACCTGCCTGATCCAGCGACGGCAAACGAAAATCCGTCAAACCCGCAAGCGCCGAATCAACTGTTCCTGCAAGATCGTGATCTCCGCACCCCATGCCACACGCCAAAAAGCAGAACTTTCAGGGCAAAACATGGCGCGTTAGAGTGAGTCACCCACCTCAGATACTCAGGGTTTCTACCGCTACATTGAATAGGCACTGACGCTCAGTGCGCAAGCGCCGGGCCGCAGTGTGAAAAGGTTGCTCTTGGCACTTCCCTCATCAACCTAAAGGAACCGACACCATGTCCAAACGCGAAGAATATACCCAGAAGCTGAAAAACGAACTTGATGCGCTGAATGCCAAGATGGACGCACTGGAAGCAAAGACCCAGGAAGCCAAGGCAGATGCGCGCGACGCTTACAAGGCCGAGGTCGCAAAGCTGCGTCACCAGTCCAAATTGGCAGTTGCCAAATACGAAGAGTTGAAAGCCGCCTCTGAAGACTCATGGGACAAGATGGTTGCGGAAACAGAAAAAATCCGCGACGCATTTGTTCATTCGTTCAACTACTTCAAATCGCAGATCTAAGCCTTACACGTCGTGACTGGCCCGCGTAACATCGGGTCGGGCATTGACTGCCCCCGGGGCGTATCAAGCCTCGCGCAACGCTTTTTTCAGCTCCACACCAATCTCCGGCTTGTGCAAAAACGGGCTGGTCGGGTTGCGCGCCTGCATGATGTCTTCCAGTCGCGTTTGCACCGAGCCAATGGCCTTCGGGTGGCTGTAGATATAAAACTGGTTGGCTGCCACGGCGTCAAACACTTTTTGCGCCACGTCTGCCGCGGTGACCTTGCCCGAGCCCACTGCCTTGTCGCTCATGGCCTGGCCGATGAGCTGGCTTTTAGTGGGTTTGGTGGCGGGCAAATCGCCCGGGCGGTTGCGATGGCTCTGGCTGATGCCGGTGGGCACGAAGTACGGACATAACACTGACGCACTGATCTGGTCGGTGACCAGTGAGAGGTCCTGGTACAGCGTCTCGCTCATGCTGACGACTGCATGTTTGCTCACGTTGTAAATGCCCATGTTGGGCGCGTTGAGCAAGCCGGCCATGCTGGCGGTGTTGACGATGTGGCCTTGCCATGTTGGGTCTTTTTTGGCGGCCTCCAGCATCATCGGGGTGAACACGCGCACGCCGTGGGCCACGCCCATCAGGTTGACGCCGATGACCCACTCCCAGTCCTTGAGCGTGTTTTCCCAGATCAGGCCCCCTGCTCCCACGCCTGCGTTGTTGAAGACAAAATGCGGCGCGCCGAAACGCGCTTGCACTGCTGCACCCAGTGCTTCCACCTCGGCGGCTTTGGAGACATCGAGCCGGAAAGGCAGCACCTGCACGCCGGTGGCAGAAATTTCGGCAACGGCTTTGTCCAGCGCATCCTGCTGCACATCGGCCAGCACCAGGTTCATGCCCAAGCGGGCGCCGATGCGCGCGCACTCCAGGCCAAAGCCTGAGCCTGCACCTGTGAGAACGGCGGTTTTTCCTTGAAAGTTGGTGATCATCAATAACTCCTGATTTTTAAATGGTGCGCAGCATTTCGATATGTGGAATGCCGTCTTCGATATAAGGCGCACCGGCTGTGACAAACCCGTGCCGCCGGTAAAACTTTTCAAGCCGCGCCTGTGCACCTATGCGTATGGGCTGCGGGCCCCATTGCTGCGTGACACACGTGATGGCCTGGCGCATCAGCTCATGGCCGAGGCTGGTGCCGCGCGCGCTCATTCGGGTGATCACGCGGCCAATGCTGGCTTCGGCAAACTTGATGCTGGCTGGAAAGCAGCGCGCATAAGCCACCAGCTCATCGCCGGACATACCCAGCACATGCACGGCTTTGTTGTCAGAGCCATCCATGTCCTGAAACACACACGCCTGCTCGACCACAAAGACCTCGGTGCGCAACTGCAAAACCGCATAGAGCTCGGAAGTGCTCAGCGCAGCAAAGGGCAAAGCCCGCCAAACCAACGCGCTCATGCGGATGCGACGGCTTTCAGAACGTAGCCAATGCGCGGGAAATGTACATGCACGTGGCCGGCGCGCTCGTCGGTGCGGCTCAGCGTGAAGTGTGTGCGTGTGGCAGCAATCAAATCGCCCTCGGTGGGCTCCGGGCCAAAACTCTCGGAAGTGATGGCCACACGGCTACCCAGCGGAATACCGTGATCGTCCTGAAAAGTGCTGTCGCTCAGATAGCCCTGCCCCACTGGCGTTGGTTCAGCTGCTGCGGCAACGGTAATAGCCCGAGTGGAGTCAAACTTTTCCATGATGCCCTGGCCTATGGCCTGCATGCGGTCCATCCAGGCAAGGACGGCGGGGGTGTGATCCAGAATGTCTGCAACCACCGGCGTGCGCACACGGGTGAACCACAGCGGGTGGTAGACCGAAAAGTCGGCAACGCAAGGCGCCTGGCCCAGCAGAAAAGGCTGGCCGTCCAGCATGTCAGACAGGCGGCGCAGGTAAGACTTGTAAGCCGCAGCGGCGTCGGGCGGCCGCAAGCGCGTCATGGCAAAACTCATGGCCTTGCGGTCGTCGCCAAAGGCGCGGGCTGCTTCGGGCGGCATGCCAGCAAACATGTGGGCCGCACCTTTGGGCCCCAGGTTGTGCGCCATGGCCGCCCAGAACAGCGTGCCATCGGCCCACTGGGCCACGGTGCGGGCCAGGCCTTTGCCCGGCTCGGGGTAAATCGACGGGCTGGGCTGCAGGTGCTCCAGCACGTCGCAGATCAACGCGCTGTCGCAATAAATATCAGCGCCAATTTGCAAAAAAGGTGTTTTGCGATAACCGCCGGTCAGTGCCACCACATCGGGCTTGGGCATGAGGGTGGGGATCATCACCGACTTCCAGGCCATCTTTTTGTAGCCCAAAATCAAACGCACTTTTTCCGAGAAGGGAGATGCCGGGTAGTGGTGAAGAATCAGGTCAGCCATGGGAGGTGTCTTTCAGTGAAGTGCTTGCCAGTCAGACAAGCTTGACCAGTTGCTTGCCGAAATTTTTGCCCTTGAGCAAACCCAGAAAAGCCTCAGGTGCGTTCTCAATGCCCTGAACCACCGACTCTCGGAACTTGAGTTTGCCGGTGGCAACCAGGGTCCCCAGCTCTGTCAGGGCTGCGGGCCAGTGTTCCATGTGTTCACTGACGATGAAGCCCTGCACCTTCAGGCGGTTGGTCAGAATCAGCTGCGGCTGCAACAGTGGCAGCGGCTGGCCGTCATAGCCAGCGATCATGCCGCACACAGCAATGCGACCATAGGCATTCATGCCGCTGAGCACAGCGTCAAAAATCACACCGCCCACGTTTTCAAAGTAGCAGTCCACGCCGTCGGGCGTGGCTTCTTTCAATGCGTTGTAGAGCGACTTGGCATCCGGATGCGCCTTGTAATCGATGCAGGCGTCAAAGCCCGGCTCTTCAACCACGTACTTGCATTTGTCCGGTCCACCGGCCAGGCCAACGGCCCGGCACCCGCGCGCTTTTGCCAACTGGCCTACCACACTGCCCACAGCGCCACTGGCTGCGCTGACCACCACGGTTTCACCGGCTTTGGGCTCGCAAATTTTGCTCAAGCCGTACCAGGCCGTCACACCAGGCATGCCAACCGCGCCCAAATAGGCGCTCAAAGGAATGTGCGCTGTATCCACCTTGCGCAAGGCGCCCGGCTGGCTGGCGTCAACCACGCTGTATTGCTGCCAGCCGCCCATGCCGACCACTTTGTCGCCGGCGGAGAACTTCGGATGTTTCGACTCGACCACCTCACCCACCGTGCCGCCGCCCATGACCTGTCCGAGCGGTTGCGGCACGGCATAACTTTTGGCGTCATTCATGCGGCCACGCATGTAAGGGTCCAGGCTGAGGAAGTGGTGGCGCACCAGCACCTGGCCATCCTGCAGAGCCGGAGTTTCAGCGCTGAAGAGTTTGAAGTTGCTGGCGACAGCATCACCTGTGGGGCGGTTGTCTAACAAAACTTGTTGATTGTTTGGCATGTGGAGTCTTTCAATTGCTATGCTATTCATAGCTAACTATGCCCGTCATTAAAGGGCAAAGTGGTGATTTCGCTAATAAGAACGTGCAGACAAGCCGAAACCGGTTAATCCGTCGAAATCCCCGTGTTGAGCGGGTGCACGTTTTTGGGGCCCACGGCGAGCCGTTTCACAAACTTGAAGGTGCCGGTGGCGTGGGCGCAGGGTTTTCCGCTCTCGTCAAAAACCGAGGCTTCGGTAAATCCCATGGTGGATGTGCGGTGCATCAACCTGCCCTTGGCAACCAGCTTGCCCCGCGCCGGTTGCATGAAGCTGGTTTTCATCTCGACGGTGATCACTCCCATTTCCTTATCGACACTGCGCGCTGCCACGGCCATGGCAACGTCCAGCAAGGTCATCAATGCACCGCCGTGCGCGACAGAAAACGAATTGAGATGCTCAGGCTTGGGCTCGTAATGAAGTTCGGACTGCCCGGCTTCGAACATCTGCAGCTCAAAGCCAAGAAGGTTGACGAAAGGGATCTCAATGCCGAATTTCATGACGAAGACTCCATGCAGGTTTCAACGGAACACCTCAGTCAGCATACCGCCAAGCGACTGGCTTCGGGTCAAATGCTCAACCGCCGGTCACTGATGAAACGCCGCCGTCCACCGCCATCCACTGCGCGGTGATATGTTTGCCGGCGTCAGATGCGTAGAGCACGCACAGACCCTTCAAGTCTCCGTCGTCGCCCAGACGACCCAGGGGCGCGTGTGCGGCCAGCGCCTCTTCGCCCAGTGCTTTCAGAGTGCCAATGGTCATCTTGCTGGGGAAAAAGCCCGGGCAGATGGCGTTGACGGTGATGTTGTACTTGCCCCATTCGCAACCCAGCGCACGGGTGAAGTTGATGACCGCGCCCTTGGATGTGTTGTAGGCCACCGTGGTCATTTCACGCGGGTTGCCGCCCAGGCCGGCGATGGACGCGACGTTGATGATGCGACCGGTTTTGCGCGCGATCATGCTGTGTTTTGCAATATGCTGGCTCAGGATGAAGTAGCCGCGGATGTTCAGATTCATGACCTTGTCCCAGGCTTCTACCGGATGGTCTTCAGCGGGCGCGCCCCAGGCGGCGCCAGCATTGTTGACCAGAATATCCACATGGCCCATGCGCTTGATGGTTTCGTCGGCTAGCGCGCGGATGTCGGTCTCCTTCGCGCAGTCAGCGGCAATCCAGTCGACGGCAATGCCGGCAGCCTTGAGCGTGGCGGCGGACTCTTCCAAGTCTTCGGCCTTGCGCGAGCTCAGCATGATTTTTGCGCCTGCCTCGCCCAGTGCTTGCGCCAGTTGCAAGCCCAGCCCGCGCGAGCCGCCCGTGACAAGTGCGGTTTTTCCACTCAGATCAAAAAGTTGTTGAATCGTGCGTGTCATGGTTTGAGTCCTTGTAGCTTCGGAAAGATGACTGCAGTTTCGCGCAATGCGCACTCAGGCGCTGTCGCTTTGTGGACGCTTCAGTTGCCTGGTGTGAGTCGCGAGCGAACGTAGATCAGGAAGGCGCCGATGGCAGCCAGAATGCCCCCGCCCACCACCATGGACCAGCCGATGGCATCGTTGGTCCGCTGGACTGAAACACCCAGCGCCAGCGTGAGCAGCCCGCCGTAGATCAGCGCCCAGATCAGCTTGTGCAGGCGAAGAATTGCCTTGTTCGACGTGGTGTTGTCTGCGTCCTTGAAAAATCCCATCAGAAAGCCTCCTCCGGCAAATCGGCACAGGTCAGATCCCGATTGGCAACGACCCTGAGCCAGGCGTCGATTTTAGGCAATTCATAGTGATAAAAATACCGCACCGCCCCCATTTTTCCGGCGGTAGCAGCTATTGATTTTGTAGCATCTGCCTGCAGCGCTGCGAGGGCAACATCCAGCCAGATCCAGGCCAGCACGGTATGCCCAAAGCCCTGCATATAGGGCACGGCGTTGGCCAGTGCATCCTGCGGGTTGCCGGTGGCCCAGGCGGCTTTGGTTGTGGCGCCAACCTGCTGCAGGGCCTGGCCCAGCGCGTTGGCGTATGCGGCCAGCTCAGGCGCTTGTTTGGCGCGTTCGATGGTTGTGTTGATGCGAGCCGCCAGCAAAGCCAGGCCCTTGCCGCCTTCCATCAGCACCTTGCGGCCCAGCAGGTCGGTGGCCTGAATGCCGTGCGTGCCTTCGTGAATCATGTTCAGGCGGTTGTCGCGCCAGTATTGCTCTACCGGAAAGTCACGCGTGTAGCCGTAACCGCCATGGATCTGGATAGCCAGTGAGTTGGCCTCCAGGCACCACTCGCTGGGCCAGCTCTTGGCAATCGGCGTCAGCACTTCCAGCAACAGGCGTGCGTCGTCGGCGACGGATGCTTCGGCCGTGTGCTGCTCGTCCACCAAACGCGCGCAGTACAGCTCCAGCGCCAGTGCGCCTTCGCAATAGGATTTTTGCGCCAGCAGCATGCGCTTGACGTCGGCATGTTCAATGATGCGCACCTGCGGCTGCGCTGAATCTTTTCCCGCTGGCCCGACCGGCCTGCCCTGCGGCCGATTTTTGGCGTAATCGAGGCTGGCGTAATACCCGGCCATGCCCAGCATGGTGGCGGCCGTGCCTACGCCAATGCGTGCCTCGTTCATCATGTGGAACATGCAGCGCAGGCCTTCATGCGGCTTTCCGACCAGATAACCCACTGCTCCCGCTTGTCCGTCCACCGGATATTTGCCTTCACCAAAATTAAGCAGGGTGTTGGTGGTGCCACGCCATCCGAGTTTGTGGTTCAGGCCGGCCAATGCGACGTCATTGCGCACGCCTGTCAGCTCACCTTGCGTGTCGACCATTTTCTTGGGCACGATGAAAAGCGAAATGCCACGCGTGCCAGGAATCAGCTTGCCATCGGGGCCCGGGATTTTGGCCAGCACCAGATGAACGATGTTCTCGGTCAGCTCATGCTCGCCCGACGATATCCACATCTTGTTGCCCTTGAGGCGGTAGCGTGGGCCGAGCGGGTCGGTTTCAAAATCGTCGCCGTCCGGCACGGCACGTGTGGTCACATCGCTGAGGGACGAGCCGGCCTGCGGCTCTGAGAGGCACATGGTTCCAGAAAAGCGGCCCGAAAATTCATTCTTGGCAAACACCTCTTGTTGTGCCGGCGTCCCGTGCACCATCAGCAAGTTGGCATTGCCCGTGGTGAGCAGCCCAGAGCCTATGCTGACCGATGCCATTGCAAAAAAAGCATTGGCGGCGGCCTCCACCGTGTACGGCAGTTGCATACCTCCCATCTCATAGTCCTGCGCCGCGCTCAGCATGCCGGATGCCGCGTAGGCTTTATGGGCCTCGTGCGTGGCTTGCGGCAGGATGACTTTTTCGCCGTCGAAATGCGGCTCTTGCGTATCCACTGTGCGGTTGAATGGCGCGTACTTTTCCCGCGCAATCCGCTCGCAGGTGTCAAACACCGCGTCAAACGTTTCGCGCGAGTGGTCGGCAAAGCGTTCGCGCTGGTTCAGCGACTCGGCCTCAAGCCAGTTGTACAGGAGGAAGTCGAGGGTGGGACGCAAAGACATGGGAGGATCTCCAGGGAGTTGTCATCCCGGACTCGATCCGGGATCCATGTCACGATGACTGCTATTCCGCGTCACACCACCATGGATGCCGGATC
This sequence comes from Polaromonas sp., assembly GCF_035638815.1. Lineage (GTDB taxonomy): Bacteria > Pseudomonadota > Gammaproteobacteria > Burkholderiales > Burkholderiaceae_C > Polaromonas. Next base: position 104,639 of record NZ_DASQZG010000029.1, on the reverse strand, counting down.
AAGTCCGGCATGACAGCCGGGCGTTGGGATGGCCGACAGACCGTTTTTACAAAACTTCGAAAACACCCGCTGCGCCCATGCCGCCACCAATACACATGGTGACGCAAACGCGCTTGGCGCCGCGGCGCTTGCCTTCGATCAGAGCGTGGCCGGTTAAACGCTGGCCTGTGACGCCGTAAGGGTGACCCACCGCAATGGCGCCGCCGTTAACGTTGAGCTTGTCCATCGGGATGCCCAGCTTGTCTGCGCAATACAGCACCTGCACGGCAAAGGCTTCGTTGAGTTCCCAGAGGTCAATGTCACCGACCTTCAGGCCCAGCTTGGCCAGCACCTTCGGGATTGCAAAAACGGGGCCAATGCCCATCTCGTCAGGCTCGCAGCCTGCCACCGCAAATCCGAGAAAGCGGCCCAGTGGCTTGAGGCCTTTACGTTCGGCGACGGTTTCGTTCATAACTACCACAGCGCCGCCGCCGTCGGAAAACTGGCTGGCGTTGCCAGCTGCGATCACTCCACCAGGGATGGCTGGCTTGATGCCGCTGATGCCTTCCTTGGTCGTGCCTTCGCGAATACCTTCGTCCTTGCTGACCGTCGTCTGTTTGGTGGTCAAGCCCATCACGGCATCGGCCACACCCATGGTCACGGTGATCGGTGCGATCTCGGCATCGAAGAGGCCGCCTGCGAGTGCGGCGGTGGCTTTTTGCTGGCTGGCCGCGCCGTACTCGTCCATACGCTCGCGCGAGATGCTGTAACGCTTGGCGACCTGCTCCGCGGTCTGCAACATGTTCCAGTAGATTTCGGGTTTGTTCTTTGCGAGCCAAGAATCGGCCAGCATGTGGGTATTCATCTCCTGCTGCACGCACGAAATGCTTTCCACTCCGCCGGCAACATAGATGTCCGCTTCGCCAGCAATCACGCGTTGTGCCGCGGTTGCGATGGTCTGCAGTCCGGAGGAGCAAAAACGGTTGATCGTCATGCCTGACACGGTGACTGGGCAACCGGCGCGCAAGGCAATCTGGCGCGCAATGTTGGCGCCAGTAGCGCCCTCAGGGTTGGCGCAGCCCATGATGACGTCGTCAACTTCGGCGGCCTCGATGCCTGCGCGCTTGATGGCGTGCTCAACGGCGTGGCCGCCCAGGGTGGCACCGTGGGTCATGTTGAAAGAGCCCTTCCAGCTTTTTGCCAGGGGGGTACGTGCGGTGGAAACAATTACAGCTGAAGTCATGGAGTTCTCCGAAATGTGTGGGGACGTTAGTTGAAGTTTGCTTTCAGCGGCAATCAGTTGAAGCTCTTGCCCTCAGCGGCAAGACGGGCCAGCAGCGGCGCAGGCTTCCAGAAGGCCGCGTCATCCAGCGGGTTCTGGGCAAAACGGTTCATGCTTTGCACCACATTGAACAGACCCACCTGGTCGGCATAGTTCATGGGGCCGCCGCGGTAAATCGGGAAGCCATAACCCATGAGGTAGACCATGTCGATGTCGCTGGCCTTGGACGCAATGCCCTCTTCCAGAATGTGAGCAGCTTCATTGACCAGCGAATAAACCAGACGCTGAACGATCTCTTCATCAGAAATCTTGCGTGGCGTGACGCCCAGTGCGGCGCGATGATCTTCGATCATCTTCACCACCTCGGCATTGGGGATGGCGTCACGCTTGCCGGGCACATAGTCATACCAGCCAGCGCCTGTCTTTTGGCCAAAGCGACCCTTCTCGCACAGCAGGTCAGCCGTCTTGCTGTACTTCATGTCCGGCTTTTCGGTATAGCGGCGCTTGCGAATGGCCCAGCCAATGTCGTTGCCGGCCAGGTCACCCATGCGGAATGGACCCATGGCAAAGCCAAACTTTTCGATAGCTTTGTCCACCTGCGCGGGTGTGCAGCCTTCGTCCAGCAAAAAGCCGCCTTGACGGCCGTACTGCTCAATCATGCGGTTGCCGATGAAACCATCACACACGCCTGACACCACTGCCGTTTTACGGATCTTCTTGCTGACGGCCATCACGGTGGCCAGCACGTCCTTGCCGGTTTTTTCGCCGCGCACCACTTCCAGCAGCTTCATGATGTTGGCAGGGCTGAAGAAATGCATGCCCACCACGTCTTGCGGACGTTTGGTAAACGAAGCGATCTTGTTGACGTCCAGTGTGGAGGTGTTGGACGCGAGGATGGCGCCGGGCTTCATCACGCGGTCGAGTTCCTTGAACACTTTTTCCTTGACGCCCATTTCTTCAAACACGGCCTCAATCACCATGTCGGCGTCTTTCAGGTCGTCATAACTCAGAGTGGTGCTCAGCAGGCTCATGCGCTGCTCGTACTTGTCCTGCTTGAGCTTGCCTTTTTTAACCTGGGCTTCGTAGTTTTTGCGGATGGTCGCGATGCCGCGGTCCAGCGCATCCTGCTTCATCTCAAGCATCTTCACGGCAATGCCGGCGTTGAGGAAATTCATGGCAATGCCGCCGCCCATGGTGCCCGCGCCAATCACAGCAATCGATTTGATCTCACGCTGGGGCGTGTCTGCAGGTACGTCCGGAATTTTGGAGGCGGCGCGTTCGGCCGCAAAGATATGGCGCAGGGCCTTGCTTTCAGACGTGAACATCAGCGCCGTGAAAATTTCGCGCTCAAAAGCCATGCCTTCGTCAAATTTCTTCTTGGTTGCGGCTTCGACAGCATCGACACACTTGCCGGGCGCAGGAAAGCCTTTGGACATGCCCTTGACCATGTTGCGCGCAAACTGAAAGTAGGCGTCGCCGTTGGGGTGGCGGCATGGCAGATTGCGCACCATTGGCAAGGGGCGGGTATCAGAGATGGATTGCGCAAAGGCCAGGGCTTCTTCAGCCAGGGATTCAGCCGAGGCGGACAGCTTGTCGAAGAGTTTCTGGCCCGGAATCTGGGCCAGCAGCTCACTCTTGACCGGCTCGCCGCTGGCAATCATGTTCAGTGCGGGCTCGACACCTACCGCGCGCGGCAAGCGCTGCGTGCCGCCGGCGCCAGGGATCAAGCCGAGCTTGACTTCAGGAAGCGCGACGCTGCAACCTGGCGCGGCGATACGGTAGTGGCAACCCAGTGCCAGTTCAAGACCGCCGCCCATGCACACCGTATGAATGGCTGCGACCACGGGCTTGGAAGAGTTTTCCACAGCCAGGATGACGCTGAGCAGGTTGGGCTCTGCCATCGCTTTGCTGGTGCCGAATTCCTTGATGTCAGCCCCACCCGAAAAAGCCTTGCCTGCGCCGGTGATGACAATGGATTTGACTGTTGCGTCGGCATTGGCTTTTTGCAGCGCGTCTGTGATGCCCTGTCGGGTAGCGTGACCCAGGCCATTGACGGGTGGGTTGTCCAGCGTGATCACCGCGACGCTGCTGCGGACTTCGTATTTGGCTGTCATGTGCTTTCCTTTATGGGTTGTTCCAGGGAATTCTTGCCGGACGGTGGCAGAACGATTCGGGTCAGGCCGGCAAAAATAGTACGACCGTTCTATTTATCGATTGTAGGGGGCTTATGTGGCACTGTGGTGTATCGCGTTGTCCCAGTTGCGACAAAGTCTTGGGTGCCCTGGTTCGGGATGAGCTGCCCATCACAGGCCCAACAATGTCTGTACCGGAGGGCTCATGATGACTGGGGGAAGCTCACTAATCAGACTTCGAGCCACTCCTTGCGGGTGTACGCATCAGCGCGCAGGCTTTCCGGAGTGCCCTGAAAAACAATGCTGCCGTGTCCCATGACCAGGGCGCGGTCAGAAATGGCCATGGCGATGGTGAGTTTTTGCTCTATCAGCAGGACCGAAATCCCTTTGGCCTTGAGTGTCTGCAGGTATTGCCCAACCAGCTCCACAATCTTGGGCGCAAGCCCCTCGGTAGGCTCGTCAATGATGATCAGGTCCGGATCACCCATCAGCGTGCGGCACAGGGTCAACATCTGCTGCTCCCCGCCGGACAGGACACCGGCCTCGGTGTGCTGACGCTCCTTCAGGCGCGGAAACATCTGGTACATGTCTTCAAAAGACCAGCGGCTGCCCTTGCCCGCCCGCTTTTGTCCGAGCATGAGGTTTTGCTGCACGGTCAGGGTAGGAAAAATGTCGCGATTCTCCGGCACATAGCCAATGCCCAGGTGGGCAATTTCATAGGCCTTGCGGCCCGCTATCTGCTGGCCTTTCCAGGCAATCGCCCCCTGGCAATCCACCAGGCCCATGATGGCCTTGGCCGTGGTGGAGCGCCCAGAACCATTGCGCCCCAGCAAGGCAACGATCTCGCCGGGTTGAACCTCGAAGCTGACGCCATGCAGTACGTGGCTCTTGCCATAGTAGGCGTGAAGGTTTTCGATTTGAAGATTGGCAGCCATAGCTCTAGTGACCCCCTGCCTGAGCGTCGGCAACGTGGGAGCCAAGATAGGCTTCCTGCACCCGCTGATCGGCGCGCACCGTATCGGGCGTGTCAAAGGCCAGCACCTCGCCGTAAACCACCACGGCGACCCTGTCGGCCAGCCCGAACACTACTCCCATGTCGTGCTCCACCGTCAGCAGAGTCTTGCCGATGGTGACCTCCTTGATGAGACTGATGAAGCGGCTGGTCTCACTGCGGCTCATGCCCGCAGTCGGCTCGTCCAGCAGGATCACCCGGGCGCCTCCGGCTATGGTGATGCCGATCTCGAGTGCACGCTGCTCGGCATAAGTCAGGTTGGTTGCCAGCACATCGCGCTTCCTGTCCAGCTTGATCATGTGCATGAGCTCCTCGGCTCGATCGTTGGCGTCGTCAAGATCAGCCAGAAATTTCAAAAAGGTGTACTTGTACCCAAGGCTCCAGAGCACCCCGCAGCGCAGGTTTTCAAACACGCTCAGCTTGGGAAAGATGTTGGTGATCTGGAAGCTGCGGCTCAGGCCAGCCCGGTTGATCTCGAACGGTTTCTTGCCGTCAATGCGCTGCCCCTCCAGCAGTACCTCGCCGCTGCTGGGCTCAAAGCGCCCACTGATCAGGTTGAAAAGCGTCGATTTACCCGCGCCGTTGGGCCCGATGATGCCAACTCGCTCACCAGGGTGAACGGCAAGGTTGACGCCACGGATGATTTCGGTTTTGCCGAAGCTCTTGCGGAGGTTTTTGAGTTCCAGAGAGTAAGTCATGCCGACGTCCGTGCGATCAACTTGGGGGCTCATAGTGCCTCCCTGCGCTTGGCTTCTTTTTCGATGTATTCCTGAATTTCGCCCCACTCGACCAGAAACTGTCGGCGCGTGAGTTCAAACAAGCCCAGCCCCGTGAGCGCAACAAAGGCGGCGCCAAACCAGCTGTTCAGGCTTTTTGCATCCAGCGGGATACCGGCAAAACGCAACTCGGAACCCAGCGTGGTATTGAGCTGCAGGTGGTAGACCATCTCGATCATCGCGGCCGCACCCCCCAGCAAGACGAGCGCCGTGACCGTGAGCGCGAGGTAGCTGACCCACAGCTGCCTGAGTTTGCCGAAAGCGGCCACGCGCAGATTCATCATGAGAAGGCTGGCGATTCCGCCTGGCGCGTACATCACCATGAAAAGGAAAACGAGTCCCAGGTACAGCAGCCAGGCTTTGGTGAACTCTGACAACAACACAAAGGCGAGCACCATGAGAATGCCGCCAATGATGGGGCCAAAGAAGAAGGTGGCGCCGCCCAGGAAGGTGAACAGAAGGTAAGCACCGGACCGCCCCGCTCCCACCACCTCGGCCGTGACGATTTCGAAGTTAAGTGCCGCGAGTCCGCCAGAGATACCGGCAAAAAATCCGGCAATGATGAAGGCGATGTAGCGCACCCTCTGTGTGTCGTAACCGACAAACTCCACACGTTCGGGGTTGTCCCGCACCGCATTGAGCATGCGGCCCAGGGGCGTGCGTGTGAAAGCAAACATCAAACCCACCGCGACAAAGGTGTACACCGCGATCAGGTAATAAACCTGGATCTGTGGACCGAAGGTAATTCCCATGAGTGGTTTGCCGGCCATGCGGTTGCCGGAGACGCCGCCTTCCCCGCCAAAAAATTCGGGAATCATCAAGGACATCGCGAACACCAACTCGCCAAGCCCGAGGGTGATCATGGCAAAGGTGGTGCCTGACTTGCGGGTCGTGACATACCCAAACAAGATGGCGAAGCCCGCGCCGGCGAGGCCACCCACCAGCGGAACTGTCGAGACGGGTATGGGCAGCGAGCCGTCGGTGATGTTGTTGAGAGCGTGAATGGCCAGGTAGGAGCCAAGGCCGGTATACACCGCATGTCCAAAGCTGAGCATGCCGCCTTGCCCCAAAAGGATGTTGTAGGACAGGCAGGCAATGATGGCGATGCCCATTTGCGACAGCACGGTGAGTGCAAGCCCGCTGCCAAACATCAGCGGCGCGATCGCGAGAACCAGGGCGAAAAGGCCCCAGACGATCCATCGCCCGATGTTGAGTGGTTTGAACTGGTGGTATTGGGTGGTCATGACATCAGCCCTCCCGCTTGCCGAGCAAACCGCGCGGCCTGAAGATCAGGATGAGCACCAGAAACAAATAGGGAAGAATCGGCGCCACCTGGGACAGGGTGAGCTTGATATACGAGTTGTTGGCCAGGGCCGCACTCAGCGGCACGCCGGCCTGCTGCGCCAGGGTGGCCAGGGAATAGTCAAAAGCCACGGCAAAGGTCTGGATCACGCCGATCAACAGCGAGGCGAGAAATGCGCCAGAGAGCGACCCCATGCCCCCGACGACAACCACCACAAAAATAACCGACCCTACTGTGGCCGCCATCGCAGGTTCAGTCAAAAAGGTACTGCCTCCAATGACCCCGGCCAATCCGGCCAGCGCAGAGCCGGCGCCGAAAACCATCATGAAGACGCGGGGGACGTTGTGCCCCAGCGACTCAACTGCCTCGGGGTGAGTCAGCGCCGCCTGAATGACGAGCCCGATGCGCGTCCGGGTGAGCAGCAGCCAGACCGATCCGAGCATCACCAGCGCCACCAGCATCATGAAGCCGCGCGTGGCCGGGAACGGCGAACAGACGATGCGCACGGCTGCGTCTGCAGCGCGGCACAGCTCTTCAGGCGCCGCACCCCAGACCAGACTCATGCCCATGACCGAATCATTGATAAGCGTGAAGGCTGGCCCCTGCAGGGAAACAGGTGGACGGAATTCAAGGGCAATACGGCCCCAGACAAGTTGCACCAGCTCGACAATGACATAGGACAAGCCAAAGGTGATCAGCAGCTCGGGCACGTGGCCAAACTTGTGCACCTTGCGCAGGCACAGCCGTTCAAACACGGATCCCAGCACACCCACGAGCACGGGCGCAAGCACCAATGCAGGCCAGAAGCCGACGAACTGGGCCACCGTGTAGCCAATGTAGGCGCCAAGCATGTAAAAGCTGGCGTGCGCAAAATTGAGCACGCCCATCATGCTGAAAATCAGCGTGAGCCCCGAGCTCAGCATGAACAGCAAAAGCCCGTAGCTCAGCCCGTTCAGCATCGAGATGATGAAAAACTCCATTCCGCGTGACCTTCCTAGTAGGCTGAATCAGTGAAATCGCTGGCAAGCGGCTGCAAAGCGGCGTGCCAGGCAAGGCGCAGAGCGGAGACGGGCCCACAGGCCCGGCGAGCATTTGCAACGCCGCATGGCGCGGCGAGGGGCAGACGAGTGACAGTGAATTTCATTGATTCAGACTACGACTCAGTGGACAAAATAAAAGAGCCCGGACGGCAGACCCGTTCGGGCTCCTGTTCAGGCCGGGGCGCTCAGGATGGGCGCTTCATCTGGCAGCTGGTGGGCGTGCTTGAAATGTAGTTGGGGTATTCCTTCAGCGGAACCAGCGTCATGCCGGTGTTTTCAGGGCTGTAGGGATATTTGGCATCGGCCTTCTGCCAGACGGACATGTACAGCGGCTGCTGCAACTGGTGATCGGTCTTGCGCATTTCGACCTCGCCATTGAAGCTCTTGACCTTCATGCCTTCCATCGCAGCGGCCACCTTGACCGGGTCGGTCGATTTGGCCTTGGCCATGGCAGCACCCAGCATTTCATAAATGCGGATGGTCGAGCCGGTGTAGAAGTCATCGTTGTACTTGGCCTTGAACTCTTTCATCCATTTATCCATTTGCCCACCCATGTTGTAGTGGTTGTAGGCAATTTGATAAATGCGGCCGGCACCGTTGTTGCCCAAGGCAGCAGGCGTGCCCGTCACACCCGTGTAGTAGGTGAAAAACTTGCCGTTGTAGCCGTTTTCGTTGGCGGCCTTGATCAGCAGGGACAAGTCCGAGCCCCAGTTGCCGGTGATGACAGTGTCGGCGCCCGAGGCCTTGATCTTGGCAATGTAGGGTGCGAAGTCGCGGGTTTGCGCCAGTGGGTGCAGATCCTCGCCGACGAACTGGATGTCAGGGCGCTTGCGTGCCAGCGATTCCTTGGCGTATTTGGCGACCTGATGACCATGTGAATAGTTCTGGTTCAGCAGATAGACCTTCTTGATGTCTTTCTGGTCCGTCATGAAGCTGGACATGGCTTCCATCTTCATGGACGTATCCGCGTCAAAGCGGAAGTGCCAGTAGCTGCACTTGCTGTTGGTCAAATCCGGGTCAACGGCCGAATCGTTGAGGTACATCACCTCTTTGCCCGGGTTGCGCTCGTTGTGCTTGGTGATCGCGTCAGACAGTGCCAGCGCCACGGAGGATCCGTTACCCTGAACGATGTAGCGTGCGCCCTGGTCAATGGCAGCCTTCAGCGCGTTCAGGCTTTCAGCGGGGCTGAGTTTGTTGTCAATCGCAGTGATCTCAAATTTCACGCCGGCCGGGTTGCCCGCACCGCTGAATTTTTCAGCGAAGAACTGGTAGCCCTTGATCTGGCTGGCACCCACGGGGCCCAACAGGCCAGACAGTGCGTCAATCCTGACCATCTTGACGGTTTCACCCTTTTGGGCAAACGACAGGCTGGCGGCCATCATCATGGCGGCCGCCGCAACAATTTTCATGGTCAATTTCATCAAAAGTCTCCTGGTTTTCAGATAAGGCAGAGTACAAGTTTTTGTGCAGTGCAGCGTCAGGGATTGCCCGTAAGACGGGGTCCCTCTATCGCCCACGTGACACCCGGTAGGCTCAAGTCGGCAATTTGTAGTCCTTCAGCATTTCGCGCAATCGTGTCTTGAGCATCTTGCCGGTGGCGCCCAGCGGAATGGCATCGACAAACACCACGTCATCGGGGATCTGCCATTTCGCGGTTTTGCCTTCGTAAAACTGGATGAGTTCTTCACGCGTGACCTCGCAGCCAGGCTTTTTGACCACCGCAACAATGGGTCGCTCGTCCCATTTGGGGTGCTGGACACCTATGCAGGCCGCCATGGCAACCGCCGGGTGGGCCACCGCGATGTTTTCAATGTCGATGGAGCTGATCCACTCTCCGCCGGACTTGATCACATCCTTGCTGCGGTCTGTGATCTGCATATAGCCGTCGGCATCAATGGTGGCCACGTCGCCCGTTGGGAACCAGCCATCCACCAGCGGATCGCCGCCCTCGCCTTTAAAGTATTCGGCAACGATCCAGGGGCCTTTGACCAGCAGGTCGCCGTAGGCTTTGCCGTCCCATGAGACTTCCTTGCCGTCCTCGCTCACAATTTTCATGTCCATGCCGTAGATCGCTCGGCCCTGCTTCTGCCGGATCTTCATCTGCGCGTCTTTGTTCAGGTCCAGATGCTTGTTTTTCAGGGTGCAAAGGGTTCCCAGCGGTGACATCTCCGTCATGCCCCAGGCGTGCAGAACCTCAACGCCGTAGTCTTCCTGAAAGGCATGGATCATGGCTGGTGGACAGGCCGAGCCGCCAATAACGGTGCGTTTGAGCGTTGAGAACTTCAGGCCGTCGGGTTTCATGTGACTCAGCATCATTTGCCAGACGGTCGGCACCCCGGCCGCATAGGTGACCCTCTCGTTTTCGATCAGTTCATAGACAGATTTGCCGTCCATGCCCGGGCCGGGGAAGACCAGCTTGGCACCTGTGAGCGCTGCCGAGTACGGAATGCCCCAGGCGTTGACGTGGAACATGGGTACCACAGGGAGAATGGAATCGCGTGCGCTGAGGCACATCACATCAGGCAGCGCGGCGGCGTAGGCATGCAGGATGGTGGAGCGATGGCTGTACAGCGCTGCCTTGGGGTTGCCTGTGGTGCCGCTGGTGTAGCACATGCTGGAGGCCGAGTTTTCATCAAAACTGGGCCAATCGTATTGCGGCGCGTGTGGCGCTATCCAGGCCTCGTAACTGCTCAGATTGGGAATGCCACTGCCCTCGGGCACCTTGTCGGCATCGCACAGCGCGATGAAGTGTTTGATGGTGGTGCACTTGCTGTGAAAGGCCTGCACCAGTGGCAAAAATGTCAGGTCAAAAAGCAGTACCTGGTCTTCGGCGTGGTTGGCAATCCAGGAAATTTGATCGGGGTGCAGACGCGGGTTAAGCGTGTGCAGCACTCTCCCAGAACCGCTGACACCAAAGTACAACTCCAGATGCCGATAGCCGTTCCAGGCCAGAGTGGCCACGCGGTCGCTGAACTGGAGCTTGAGCGTATCCAGCGCTCTGGCGACCTGGCGGGAGCGGCTTGCAACTTCTTTGTAGGTGTAGCGGTGAATATCGCCTTCAACCCGGCGGGACACAATTTCTGCATCGCCATGGTGACGATCGGCAAACTCGATCAGCGAAGAGATCAGCAGCGGTTGGCCTTGCATTAAACCCAGCATGGGTGTTTCCTTTTGTTGTGTGATGGCTCAGTATCGCGCAGGGTAAATGGGTATTCCCGAGGGATTGCCCGCAACCGGTAAGCGAAGTTAACAAGCGCGAAGTCTGCCCCCGTTATTCTGAAACTGCAAAACATGTCGCGCAGTGGACAGAGTCTTGGTAGTTACCCTTGCGACATCGGACTGGCAGAAAATACCCTCCATGTTCACCGACACCTCGCGTCCTTCCACACAGTTTCTCCAAAAGCAGCCCTGGTTTTCGCAACTGCCGATGGAAATGCAAGAGCATGTGGCCGATCGCACCTTCACACTTGCAGGACTAAAGGGTGACGTCTTGCTGCACGCGGGTGTGGAGGTCAAAGGCTGGTACGCGGTGTTGTCGGGCCTGGTGAAGCTTCAAAGCACATCGTCTCAGGGTCGCTTGTCTGCCTTTATCGGTGTGCCTGACGGCGAATGGTTTGGTGAAGGCTCAACGCTGAAGGCCGAGCAACGCCGTTATGACGTGATCGCCTTGCGGGACTCTGTGCTGCTGTGCCTGCCGTGCGCGCAATTTGCCGAGCTGTTTGCTACCAGCCTGCCTTTTAATCACTTTTTGGTGGCGCACATGAACCGCCGCCTGGGCCAGGCCATGACCATCATCGAGGCTGGTCGACTGCGCGCGCCGGAGCAAAGGGTGGCCCTGTATCTAAGCCGGGTGTTCTGGTCGGGCCGGCGCAAGCTGGACCTGTCCCAGGAAGAACTTGGCCATCTGGCAGGTCTGTCACGCCAAACTGTGAACCGCGCACTGAAATCCATGGCGCAGGAAGGCCTGGTTTCGCTGGAGTTCGGGCGGGTGACCATCCTGAACGAGCAAGCCCTGGCGGCCTATGCAGATCGTGCTGCTGTGCAGGACTTGCCCCCACAGGCACAAGGAGACGAGCCAGACGCGACAATTGAGGCATGAGTTCTCACGTACAAGATCTGCGTGCCTCCCTCGCTCCCTTGAAATGGTCCAACCGCTTCGCAGGATTGGGGCCTGATTTTTATACCGAACTTGAGCCAACGCCGCTGCCGGCGCCCTACTGGGTCAGCCGCAATACATCTCTGGCCCATGAGCTTGGCCTTGATGCCAAATGGTTCGAGTCGCCTGATGCACTGTCAGTTTTCACCGGCAACACGGTGATCGAGGGATCACAACCGCTGGCCAGCGTCTACAGCGGCCACCAGTTTGGCCAGTGGGCCGGCCAGTTGGGTGATGGCCGAGCCATTTTGCTGGGCGAGATCGAAACGCCGGGCGGCCCGCAGGAAATTCAGCTCAAGGGCGCCGGCATGACGCCCTACTCTCGCATGGGTGATGGACGCGCCGTGCTGCGCAGTTCGATCCGCGAGTATTTGTGCTCTGAGGCCATGCATGGGCTGGGCATACCCACAACACGCGCGCTGTGTGTGACAGGATCGGACGCACGAGTGCGCCGCGAAGAAATCGAGACTGCGGCAGTGGTCACGCGGACCGCACCCAGCTTCATACGCTTCGGGCATTTTGAACATTTCAGCTACAGCGAGCAGCACGATCAGCTCAAAGTGCTGGCCGACTTCGTCATTGACAACTTCTACCCCGACTGCCGCGCCGCCGCCAAGCCCTACGCTGCTCTGCTGCAGGCGGTTAGCGAACGCACGGCGCACATGGTGGCGGCGTGGCAGGCAGTGGGGTTTTGTCACGGTGTGATGAACACCGACAACATGAGCATTCTGGGGTTGACGATTGATTACGGTCCCTTTCAGTTTCTGGATGCGTTTGATCCCGGCCATGTCTGTAACCACTCGGACACCCAGGGCCGCTACGCCTACAACAAGCAGCCCAATATTGCGTACTGGAATTTGTTTTGCCTGGGCCAGGCTTTGCTGCCGCTGATGGACGATCAGGCCGAGGCCTTAGCCGCGCTGGAGTCTTACAAAACCGTATTCCCGGACGCACTTGAAAGCCGCATGCGCGCCAAGCTGGGCCTGCCGGATCGGCAGCCCGGCGACACGGCGCTGATTGAAGACACCTTCAAGCTGCTGGCGGCCAACAAGGTGGACTACACCATCTTCTGGCACCGGCTGGGGGGATTTGACACGGCGCCAGGCCGTGAAGCGGTACGTGACTTGTTTCTGGACCGAGCCGCCTACGATGCTTGGGCGCTACAATATTCAGAGCGCACTGCGCCCGTGGATAAAGGGCAGCGGGCCGATTTGATGCATAAAAACAATGCCCGCTATGTCTTTCGCAACCATTTGGGCGAGCAGGCCATCAGGGCCGCGAAACTAAACGACTTTTCCACTGTCGACACCTTGCTGGCTGTGTTGCAGTCCCCATTTGAAGATCACCGCGGGTGCGAAGCCTATGCCGGGTTTCCCCCGGACTGGGCGTCGTCCATTGAAATCAGTTGCAGTTCGTAACCAAAATGAAGAAGGCTAGAGCCATGACCGAAAAAATCACAAAAACCGATGCCGAATGGAAAGCCCTGCTGGCTGAGAAAGGGGCCGAACCCCGCGCCTTCGAAGTAACCCGCCAGGCCGCCACGGAACGGCCTTACACCGGCAAATACGACAAGAACACGGCTGATGGGACCTACCGCTGCATCTGCTGCGACGCTGAGCTATTTGACTCTTCCACAAAGTTTGACGCCGGCTGTGGCTGGCCCAGCTTTTCCCAAGAAATAAGGGAGGGCGCGATTGAAGAACATGTAGACCGGTCCCATGGCACGGTGCGCACCGAGACTGTTTGCGGTAACTGTGGCGCCCATCTGGGACACGTGTTTCCGGACGGACCGACAGATACCGGCTTGCGTTATTGCATGAACTCAGCTTCGCTGGATTTCAAGAAGAAATAGAGCCCCCACGCTTGTCACTTCGTGTACTGCGCTGCCCCCCGAGGGGGCGCTGCGCCTGCGGCCCGGCGGAGCCGGTTCCGCGGCCCCTGCTTGACAAGAATCTCTCCTCGATAATCACCTCATGAAAATTCTCTTCGACTTCCTGCCCATTGTTCTCTTCTTCGGTATGTTCAAGTACGCCGAAGGCAATACCGAATGGGCTGCCGCTACCGCTACGGAATGGCTGGGCTTTATGGTGTCGGGTGGTGTGGTTGGGCCGGCTGAAGCCCCGGTGCTGCTGGCCACGGTGGTTGTCATTCTGGCGACGATGGCCCAAATCATCTGGCTGGTGGCGCGTGGCCGCAAGATCGAGCCCATGTTGTGGATCAGCCTGGGCCTGGTCACTTTGCTGGGTGGCGCCACGATTTACTTTCACAGCGAGAGTTTTATCAAGTGGAAGCCCACCGTGCTTTACTGGATCATGGGTGGCGCACTCCTGATCGGGCAACTGGTCTTCAAGAAAAACGGCATTCAATCGCTGATGGGCGCGCAAATGACTTTGCCGGATCCGATATGGCGCAAGGTCAACTACAGCTGGGTTGGTTTTTTCGCTGTTATGGGGTTTCTCAACCTCTGGGTTGCCTTCACTTTTTCGACCGGCACCTGGGTGAACTTCAAGCTGTTTGGGGGCATGGGCTTGATGTTCGCCTTCATCCTGGCGCAAGCCGTGTTTTTGAACAAACACATCAAGGCCTGAACCGTGGTGCCAACATCCAGCCCTGCCCCGGTTCATGTCGCACGAATTGAAGAGCAGCTTCGCAGCCGTCTGAGCCCAAGCCACCTGGAAGTCATTGACGAAAGCGCTGCCCACGCGGGCCACGCTGGCGCCAATGCCGAGGGTTTTGGCTCCCACTTTCGGGTGCGCATCGCGAGCCCGGCCTTTGCAGGTAAAAGCCGGGTGGCGCGTCACCGGCTTGTGTATGATGCAATGCAAAATTTCATTGACGATGGCCTGCATGCGCTGGCCATTGAAATCATCGAAACCCCCTGATTCCTGCCAGCCCGTACCGGGCCAGCCTCCACACACATCTTTCAAGGACATTCATGAAAAAACATCTTCTACTCACAGGGGCGCTGGCCGGTTTGATGGCTCTGGGCGCATCTGGCACCTTTGCCCAAAACGTCGCCGTTGTTAATGGCAAGCCTGTTCCCAAAGCGCGTCTGGATGCTTTGGCGCAGCAACTGGCACGTTCAGGCCGTCCGGTCACGCCTGAAATGCAAACGCAGATCCGCCAGGAAGTCATTGCCCGCGAAGTATTTATGCAGGAAGCTGAAAAACGCGGCCTGGCAGGCACTGAGGACTTCAAACTTCAAATGGAACTGGCGCGCCAGGCGATTTTGGTCCGCGAATTGTTTGCCGACCATCAAAAGAAAAACCCGGTGACCGATGCCGACATGAAAGCCGAGTACGACAAGTTTGTCGCCACCAACGGCGGCAAGGAATACAAGGCACGTCACATTCTGGTGGAAAAAGAAGACGAAGCCAAAACCATCATCGCCAGCCTGAAAAAGGGCGGCAAGTTTGAAGACCTTGCCAAGAAGTCGTCAAAAGACAGTGGCTCTGGCGCCAATGGCGGAAATCTGGATTGGGCCAACCCCAGCAGCTATGTTGCCGAGTTTTCTGAGGCGATGATCAAACTGAACAAGGGCCAGACGACCGATGCGCCGGTGAAAACCCAGTTCGGATACCACGTGATTCGCGTGGACGACATCCGCACCGCCCAACTGCCAGGGTTTGAAGAGCTCAAGCCACAAATTTCGCAGCAGATGCAGCAGCAAAGGCAGGCTGCGTTTCAACAGGGTCTGATGGAAAAAGCCAAGGTCGAATAAGCACACGCTGCCCCGCAGCAAAAAAGCCCGGTCAATCGCAGGATTGACCGGGCTTTTTTTATGGGCCTGGAACCCGGGTTCCGCCTAGCCTACCCACTTGCGGGCATTGCGCCAGAGCTGCATCCACCCGCTGTACGCGTTGATGTCCTGGTCTGTCCAGCTCATTTGCACGTTGCGAAACACGCGTTCCGGGTGCGGCATCATGGCAGTGAACCGGCCGTCAGCGGTGGTCACTGCGGTCAGACCGCCTGCGCTGCCGTTGGGGTTGGCCGGGTAGCTTTCGGTGGCTTGTCCATGGTTGTCGGTGAAACGCATGGCGGCAATCGCCTTCGCTGCATCGCCACGGTGCGCAAAGTTGGCATAACCCTCGCCGTGTGCCACCGCGATCGGCAAGCGGGTCCCCGCCATGCCGGCAAAAAACAGACTCGGTGAGTCCAGCACCTCCACCTGGGACAACCGGGCTTCAAATCGCTCGCTGCGGTTGGTGGTAAAGCGTGGCCAGGCCTCCGCGCCCGGGATGATGTCGGCCAGCTCGGCAAACATCTGGCAACCGTTGCAGACGCCGAGGCCAAAAGTGTCCTGGCGGTCGAAGAATGACTTGAACTGCTCCGACAACAAGGGGTTGAAGGTGATGGACCGGGCCCAGCCCACTCCCGCGCCCAACGTGTCGCCGTAGCTGAAACCGCCACAGGCCACGACGCCTTTGAAGTCAGACAGTTTGGCGCGTCCGCTTTGCAGATCCGTCATATGAACGTCGCTGGCCTCAAAACCGGCTTGGGTGAACGCATAGGCCATTTCCACATGGGAATTGACGCCCTGCTCGCGCAGCACAGCCACCCGGGGGCGAGACAGATGCAGCGCTGGCGCTGCAGGCACAGTGGCCGCGTCGAAGTTCAGGTGCACATGCAGGCCAGGGTCCGTCGGGCTGCCGCTGGCGGCATGCTCCGCGTCCGCACAAGCAGGGTTGTCGCGATGCCCGCAGACTTTCCAGCTGACGCTGTCCCAGACCTGATGCAGGTCCTGCAGCTTGGCGCTGAAAACCGCCTTGGTGTCGCGCCAGACCTGAACCTCGCCCTTGCCAACGTCAAGCGACGCATGCTGCGGACGGGTTTTGCCAATGAAGTGGCTGAACTTGGCCAGGCCATGCTCGCGCAGGGTGTGCATCACCTCATTGCGCGTCGAGGTGGCCACCTGAATTACCGCGCCCAGCTCTTCGTTAAACAAGGCTTTGAGGGTCAGCTCTTCACGACGCGCGCCAACCTGGCTTGCCCAGTTTTTGCTGTCGCCGCTGTCCATGCGGCTATCGGAAACACCATCGCCTTCGACCAGCAACATGTCAATGTTGAGCGACACGCCCACATGTCCGGCGAAAGCCATCTCGCAGATGGTGGCAAAGAGCCCGCCGTCGCTTCGGTCGTGGTAGGCCATCAACTTGCCCTGTTTGCGCAAAGCGTTGATGGCGTTGACCAGACTCACCAGATCTTTCGGATCATCCAGATCCGGCACGTCGCCTTGCTCCAGCTCCAGGCCTTGCGCCAGGATGGAGCCACCCATGCGCATGCGGCCCTTGCCCAGGTCGATCAAAATCAGCGTGGTGTCGGCTTCAACTGCATTCAATTGCGGCGTCAGCGTGCCGCGCACATCGGCCAACGTGGCAAAGGCGCTGACGATCAACGACACCGGTGAAGTCACCTTCCTGTTGTCGGCACCGTCCGGCCACACGGTACGCATGGACAGCGAATCCTTGCCGACCGGAATGGACACACCCAGCGCTGGGCACAGCTCCATGCCGACTGCCTTGACGGTTTCGTACAAAGCAGCGTCCTGCCCCGGTTCGCCGCAAGCGGCCATCCAGTTGGCCGAGAGTTTGACGCGCGGCAGTTCAATGGGCGCGGCCAGCAGGTTGGTGATGGCCTCAGCAACGGCCATTCGGCCAGACGCTGCTGCATTCACAACAGCCAGCGGCGTGCGCTCGCCCATGCTCATGGCCTCACCGGCAAAGCCCTGGTAATCGGCCAGCGTCACCGCGCAATCAGCCACAGGCACCTGCCAGGGCCCAACCATCTGGTCGCGATGCGTCAGGCCGCCCACGGTGCGGTCGCCAATAGTGATCAGGAAGCGTTTGGATGCCACGGTTGGGTGGCTGAGGACGGCGATCGCACTTTTTTGTAAATCGACACCGGTCAAATCCAGCGCTTTGACTGGACGCGCAACCGTTTTGACATCGCGGTGCATTTTCGGCGGCTTGCCGAGCAGCACATTCATGGGCATGTCGACCGCTTCCGTTCGGGCTGAGCTTGTCGAAGCCATCCCTTCGACAGGCTCAGGGTGAACGGATGAGTCGGCAAGCACCAGCTGCTTTTCCTCAGTCGCCACACCAATCACGGCAAACGGACAACGCTCCCGCTCACAAAACGCCTGAAACTGCGCCAGCGACTCTGGCGCAATCGCCAAAACATAACGCTCCTGGCTCTCGTTGCTCCAGATTTCCTTGGGGGAAAGGCCACTTTCTTCCAGCGGCACGGCGCGTAAATCAAACTTCGCGCCCCGCCCTGCATCGTTGACCAGTTCCGGGAAGGCGTTGGACAGCCCACCCGCGCCCACGTCGTGAATGGCAAGGATCGGGTTGGCCGTGCCCAGCTGCGCGCACTGGTTGATCACCTCTTGCGCGCGACGCTCGATTTCCGGATTGCCGCGCTGCACAGAATCAAAGTCCAGGCTGGCGGCGTTGGTGCCAGAGGCCATGGAGCTCGCCGCGCTGCCGCCCATGCCAATACGCATGCCGGGACCGCCCAGTTGAATCAGCAATGTGCCGGCAGGAAACAGGATTTTTTTGGTCAATCGGGCGTCAATCGCGCCCAGGCCGCCGGCAATCATGATGGGCTTGTGGTAGCCCCATCGCTCGCCGCCAATCGTCTGTTCATACTCCCGGAAGTACCCGGCCAGGTTGGGCCGGCCAAACTCGTTGTTGAAAGCGGCGCCACCCAGTGGACCTTCGGTCATGATCTGCAGCGGGCTGGCAATGTGGCCGGGCTTTCCATAGCCGCCATCAAAGAGACGGGAAACGGTAAAACCCGTCAAGCCGGCTTTGGGCCGCGAACCGCGACCCGTGGCGCCCTCGTCACGGATTTCGCCACCCGCGCCGGTTGAAGCACCGGGAAATGGGGAGATGGCTGTAGGGTGGTTGTGCGTCTCCACCTTCATCAGCACGTGCATCAGAACGTCGTCCGTGGCGCTATAGTTTTGATAGCTGCTTTCGCCCGTACTATCTGGGCTGGAGGCCGATTTGGCATAAAACCGCTGGACGCTGTTGCCCTCCATGATGGAAGAGTTGTCAGAGTACGCCACCACCGTGTGTTGTGGATGCAGCTTTTCCGTGTTGCGGATCATCGCAAACAGGCTTTTATCCTGCGCCACGCCGTCGATGGTGAAGTCGGCATTGAAAATCTTGTGCCGGCAATGCTCGCTGTTGGCCTGCGCAAACATCATCAACTCGACGTCGGTGGGGTTGCGTTTGAGCTGGGTGAATGCGTTCACCAGGTAATCAATTTCGTCGGCAGCCAGTGCCAAACCAAACTCCACGTTGGCGGTCTCTAATGCCGCTTTGCCGCCCTGCAAAACGTCAATGCTTTGCATGGGAGCGCCGTGCAGTTCGGTAAACAGCCCCCCAGCCTGAGCCAGGTCCGGCATCACGCTTTCGGTCATGCGGTCGTGCAACAGGGCTGCCACCTGCTGGTATTGCGCCTCGTCAAGCGCAACCTTGCCCAAGAGGCTGGACTTGAGCGTGAGCCGGTACTCGGTGACGCGCTCGATCCGTTTGATGGCCAGGCCGCAGTTGTGCGCAATGTCCGTCGCCTTGGACGCCCATGGAGAGACCGTTCCAAAACGCGGTGTCACCACCACACGCAACGCCTCATCAGCTTTGCCTTTGGCCGGCCCGCACGGTTCCCCATAAGTCAACAGGGCTTGAAGCTGCGCCTTGAGCGCTTCCGAAGGCGGTGTCTCGGTCGCTACCAGATGGACAAAACGGGCGCTGATGTCCGTGATCTTGTCGTTAATGGCCTGCAGGGTTGGAAGGAGTTGCTGGACTCGGAAGTCGCTGAGGGCGCTGATTCCGCGGGAATCGCCCTCAAAGGTCGTCAGGTGCAGGGTCACGGTGGCGGCGGCCTTGTGGTTGTTGGCAGCTAGGAGCCTGTCGGACTTGGGGATCGTCGGCTGCAAATTGGCCGCAACGGTCCATTTTTCACCGTCTTCTTGTCCCATAGCTGGGCTATGGGCCTGCAAATCCGGCAAAAACTGTCCTCGCTGGGGCCAATTTTCGCTTTCGACACCCCAAGCCCGACAGGCTCCGAGGCTGCCGGGGTGCTCGTTAACCCTGAATTTTATCAGCGATGCCCTGCGGCGCCGCCCCGCGCAATGTCCGGTGGGATAATTGCGGCATGAGCATTACCTATAAAGACGCCCAGGGCATGGAAGGCATGCGTGTTGCGGGACGCCTCGCCTCCGAGGTGCTGGATTACCTGACCCCGTTTGTCAAACCCGGCATCACCACCAATGAAATCGACCGCCTGGCACATGACTACATGACCCAGGTACAAGGCACGATTCCGGCGACGTTGGGCTACCAGCCGTCGGGTTATTCGGCCTACCCCAAGTCCCTGTGCACCTCGGTCAACCATCAGGTGTGCCACGGCATCCCCAATGACAAGCCTCTGAAAAAAGGCGACATCGTCAACATCGATGTCACCGTCATCAAAGACGGCTGGCACGGCGACACCAGCCGCATGTTCATGGTTGGCGATGTGTCCATCGCCGCCAAGCGTCTTTGCACCATCACCTACGAAGCCATGTGGCACGGCATCATGCGCGTTAAACCCGGTGTGCGGCTGGGCGACATTGGTCATGCGATCCAGACCTTTGCTGAGAAGCAGGGCTTTTCCATCGTGCGCGAGTTCTGCGGCCACGGCATAGGACAAAAATTTCACGAGGAGCCGCAGGTGCTGCACTACGGCCGCCCCGGCACGCTTGAAACACTCAAAACCGGCATGACCTTCACCATCGAGCCCATGATCAATGCTGGCAAGCGCGACATCAAGGACGGCCCCGAAAAAGACGGCTGGAGCATCGTGACACGCGACCACTCTTTGTCCGCGCAATGGGAGCACACCATCCTGGTGACTGAAACCGGTTACGACGTGCTGACCCAGTCTGCAGGCAGCCCGGCCATCCCGTCGTTTGTTCCAGCTCAGACTTCCCAGCCAGTTCCTGCGCGGCAACTGGCCGCCGAATCCACCGCAGATTCTGCAGGTTAGCGTTCGCAGATGCTTCCGGCGCTGACATCCCCAAATACGCCGTTTAGCGACTCCGCCCACTTACGCGAGCAATACCGCGCCGGCAAGACGGCGCTGCTGACCTCGCTGGGCGGCAGCGGCTCATCTACGCGCGGCATCCGCAGCCTGCTGCACAAACTGGCCAGGCATACCGACGTCACACTTTGCCAGCTGTGGCGTCGTGCAGGCTTCCCAGCAGATTGTTCTTTGGTCGCGGTCGGCGGATTTGGCCGGGGCGAGCTGTTTCCCCATTCGGATGTTGATGTTTTGCTGCTCTTGCCGGTCAGCGAGGGCCCGGAGCACGACACCGCGCTCAAATCCCGTATTGAAAATTTCATAGGCTCCTGCTGGGACAGCGGCATTGAAATTGGATCCAGCGTACGAACCATTGCAGATTGCGTGGAGGAAGCAGCGAAGGACGTAACGGTGCAGACTTCCCTGCTGGAAGCGCGTCTGTTGACTGGCTCCGGTACAGCTTTCACCAAGTTGATGCAGCAGCTGGCTGCCGTGCTGGACCCGCAGGCATTTTTTGTGGCCAAGACGCTGGAGCTGCGCCAGCGCCACAACAAATTTGAAGACACGCCCTACTCGCTGGAGCCCAATTGCAAAGAGTCGCCCGGCGGCCTGCGTGACCTGCAAGTCATCCTCTGGGTAGCGCGCGCGGCGGGTTTCGGCAAATCATGGGACGACCTCGCCCAAAGCGGACTGGCAACGGAGTTTGAAGTGCGGCAGATCAAGGCCAACGAGGCCTTGCTCTCCCTGATTCGGGCCCGGTTGCACCTGCTCGCCGACAGGCGCGAAGACCGTCTGGTGTTTGACCTGCAAACGGTTGTGGCCGAGTCTTTTGGCTACCGCACCGTCACGCAGGGAGAGACGGGGCGCGTGGTGTCCCGGGCCAGCGAAGCGTTGATGAAGCGTTTTTACTGGGCAGCCAAGGCAGTGACCCAGCTCAACCAGATTCTGCTTCTCAACATCGGCGAGCGCCTCAACCCGAGTGGTCACGAACCGCAAGCCATCAATCCAAGGTTTTTGAACAAGGCCGGCATGATTGAGGTGGCTAGCGACGACCTTTACCTCAAACACCCCCATGCCATTCTGGAAACCTTTCTGGTCTACCAGACCACGGTGGGGGTCAAGGGCCTTTCGGCCCGAACCCTGCGTGCGCTGTATAACGCCCGCGGTGTGATGGACGCTGGTTTCAGGCGCGACCCGGTCAATCGCGAGACTTTCCGGCAAATATTGCAGCAGCCCGAGGGCATCACCCACGCCATGCGGCTGATGAACCAGACCTCGGTGCTGGGCCGTTACCTCTGGGTGTTTCGCAAGATCGTCGGGCAAATGCAGCACGATCTTTTTCACGTGTACACCGTGGACCAGCACATCCTGATGGTGCTGCGCAATGCGCGCCGGTTTTTCATGGCCGAGCATGCGCATGAGTACCCTTCTTGCTCCCAGCTCGCGGCTGGTTGGGACAAGCCCTGGATTCTTTACACCGCAGCGCTGTTTCACGACATTGCCAAGGGCCGCGGGGGTGACCATTCCGAACTGGGCTGCAGGGACGTGCGTGTTTTCTGCCGCCAGCACGGCATTGCGTCCGAGGACGCCAAGCTCATCGAGTTCCTGGTCGGCCAGCATTTGACCATGAGCCGCGTGGCGCAAAAAGAAGACTTGAGTGACCCGGAGGTCATTGCTGCTTTTGCCAAACGTGTGGGCAACGAGCGCTACCTCACCGCGCTATATCTGCTGACTGTGGCCGACATCCGCGGCACCAGCCCAAAAGTGTGGAATGCCTGGAAAGGAAAGCTGCTGGAAGACCTGTACCGCTACACCCTGCGCGTGTTGGGTGGACGCGCGCCCGACGCAGATGCAGAGGTGGAGGCCCGCAAGCGCGAGGCGCTGACCATTTTGGCATTGCATTCGGAGCCGTTTGAAGCTCACAAGTCCTTGTGGAGCACGCTGGACGTCAGTTATTTCATGCGCCATGAGGCCGGCGACATTGCCTGGCATGCGCGCCACCTGTCCCGTCATGTGGGAAGCGCTAATTGCATCGTGCGGGCGCGGCGTTCGGTCGCCGGTGAAGGCATGCAGGTGCTGGTCTACACACCCGACGCGCCCGATCTCTTTGCCCGCATCTGCGGCTACTTTGAGCAAGCGGGCTTGAGCATCCTTGACGCCAAGGTCCACACCGCCAAGCCATTCAAAGGCTCGCCCGGTTTCGCACTTGACACTTTTCAGGTCGTCAGCCCGACGCTGGCCGAGCATTACCGCGAACTGGCCGCCATGGTCGAAGCCGAACTGGACCGCACCATCGAAGAAAACGGCCCCCTGCCCCCGCCAGGCAAAGGCCGCGTGTCACGCCGCGTAAAGAGCTTCCCGGTCGCACCCCGCGTGGACCTGCGCCCCGACGAAAAGGCCCAGCGCTGGCTGCTGACAGTGTCCGCTAGCGACCGAGTGGGTTTGCTCTATTCCATCGCCCGTGTGCTGGCCCGCCACCGCATCAACCTGCAACTGGCCAAAGTCACCACCCTGGGCGAGCGGGTAGAGGACACCTTTCTCATCGACGGGCCGGAGCTGCAGCAGAACAAGGCGCAAATTGCGATCGAGACGGAGTTGCTGGAGGTACTCGCGTCTTGAACACGAAACCATAATTATTGTTTTAAATCAATATCTTATGAAGCTTTCTTAAAGTTACAAGAAAGCATGGTTTGAGACATGGCGCGGCACACTCCGAGGTAGACAATGAGTTCCCGGAAGCCCAGAATGCATCTTCTGTCTCAAGGCACAACTCGTCACCTGCTGCCTGCAGACACCGGACGCTGCTTCACTTGCACTCAACACGAGGAGCTTTTTGTGCCGCACAAAACACTGACCATCCTGGCCCACGAAGAAGAGTTGCGCATGTCTGGCGCCTGCGCCGATGACGGGCGACCGTTGGCGCACCAGGTATTTTTTGAGGCTGACAACTGGCTGGTGCCTGAGGGATACGAGCAGTTGTTGCAGGCGCACGCGGCCTATCTGTCTGGTCACCCCGAGCTGGCCGCCGTCATATCGGGCCACAGCTACGGCACAGGCAGCCATCGCTTTTTTTGGTTGATGGGCGACCGTCGAGCCATCGCCGTGCGCGCGGCTCTGCTCAAAGCGGGCGCTGCGCCAGAGCAGCTGTTGGCTCAGAGCCAGGGCGCTGCGCGACCGCTGATTGAAATGGCTGGCGAAGACGTGGGGCGCTACCGCCGCCGAGTCACCATTGACTACCTGAGGCTGGACGCCGTGGCCGCACCACCTGTTCCGCCGGATGGTTCAGCCCAATGGTGGCGATCGGTCATGGGTGGCGGCATCCAGTTACCGCCTGACCGGCTGGGCTCCCGCATTTCCTGAATTGCCGTCAGTCGTCGGCCGAGGCATCCAGCCCTGGGAACAGGATTTCGGTGAAGCCGAATTGCGTGAAGTCCCTGATGCGCATGGGGTACAACTTGCCAATAAGGTGATCACACTCATGCTGCACCACCCGCGCATGAAAGCCCTCCACCGTGCGGTCAATCGCATCGCCGTACGGATCAAACCCGGTGTACCGAATCCGCGAAAACCGAGGCACCACGCCGCGCAGGCCCGGCACCGAGAGGCAGCCTTCCCAGCCATCTTCCTCTTCATCTGACAGCGGCGTGATGACGGGATTTAAAAGCACGGTACGCGGAATCAGGGGCGCGTCCGGGTAGCGAGGGTTGACCGCGTCGGTGCCGAAAATCACCAGTTGCAGATCGACGCCGATCTGGGGCGCCGCCAGCCCCGCGCCGTTGACCGAGCGCATGGTGTCGAACATGTCCGACACCAGCAAATGCAGTTCATCGGTGTCGAAGTCGCTCACCGGGGGTGCAATGCGGAGCAGGCGCGGGTCGCCCATTTTGAGGATTTCGCGAATGGTCATTAAAGCCCTGAGTGCCGTGTATTAAAAGCGTCAAGCATACAGAAGGCCACGCATCCCGGTCACGGCAGAATGGGTGCATGTCCGAACCTGAGCACCGACCAACGGCCCCTCCCGCCAGCACATCGACCGCGCTTCCCGTAGCGGCGCGCTGGCTACTCATCGCTTTGGCTGTACTGAGCCTGGTGCTGGGGATTGTTGGCATTTTTGTGCCGGTGTTACCGACGGTGCCTTTTGTCCTGCTGGCCGCATGGGCCGCTGCGCGCAGCTCGCCGCGCCTGCTGGCCTGGCTGGAGCGGCACCCCGCCTTCGGGCCCATGCTGACCGAATGGCGGCGCGGGGGTGTTGTGCGCCGACGCGCCAAATGGGCGGCTACGGTGGGCATGGGGATAAGCGCAACGATGATGCTGGTCGTGGTGCCGACAAAATGGATTGCACTGGCGGTCATCGCCTGCATGGCATGCGTGTTGATTTGGCTGTGGCGCCGGCCTGAACACCTCCCCGAGGAAGAGTTACCTCCGCAGTGATGAGCCCGGTTAGGCGCGGGAGTCCAGCAGCGCGAGCAATTGCGCTTCGTCAATCACCGCAACGCCCAACTCTTGCGCCTTGGTCAACTTGCTTCCTGCTTCAGTTCCAGCCACCACATAGTCGGTTTTTTTGCTGACTGAACCGGCGACCTTGCCACCCGCTGCTTCCACCAGGTCCTTTGCTTCGTCACGGCTGAGGGTTGGCAAGGTGCCGGTGATCACAAAGGTCTTGCCAGAGAAGGGTTGGGGAGCCCGCGCAGCCGGCTCGCCCTCTGTCCAGGTCACCCCGCAAGCGCGCAGTTGCTCGACCACTTCGCGGTTGTGTTCCTGGTCGAAAAAGGTGCGAATGCTTTTGGCGACGATGGGACCCACGTCGCTAACTTCGAGCAGTTGAGCCTCAGATGCTGCGATCACCGCGTCCAGTTTTCCGAAATGGCGCGCGAGCTCTTTGGCGGTGGCCTCGCCCACGTGGCGAATTCCAAGGCCAAACAGGAAACGAGGCAAAGTCGTCTGTTTGGATTTTTCGAGAGCCTCAAGCAGATTGTTGGCGGACTTATCGGCCATGCGCTCCAGACTGGCAAGCGAGGTCAGGCCCAACTTGTAGAGGTCAGGCAGAGTCCGGATCACGTTGGCATCGACCAGTTGCTCAACCAATTTGTCGCCCAGGCCTTCCACCTCCACCGCGCGGCGATGAGCGTAATGCAGGATGGCTTCTTTTCGCTGGGCGCCACAGAACAGGCCGCCGGTGCAGCGGTAATCGGCTTCGCCCTCCTCCCGCACGGCATCTGAGCCACAGACGGGGCATTGGCGCGGCATGGTGAATTGAGGCGAGTCTTGCACACGCTTGTCGGGCAACACGCTGACAACTTCAGGAATCACGTCACCGGCACGCCGTACGATCACCGTGTCGCCGATACGCACATCCTTGCGGCGGGCTTCGTCCTCGTTGTGCAGGGTGGCGTTGGTCACGGTGACACCGCCGACAAACACGGGCGCCAGTTTGGCCACGGGGGTGAGCTTGCCGGTACGGCCGACTTGCACGTCAATGGCCAGCACAGTGGTCATCTGCTCTTGCGCCGGGTATTTGTGGGCAACGGCCCAACGCGGTTCACGCGTGACAAAACCCATCTTTTTCTGAAGAGCAAGGCTGTTGACCTTGTATACCACGCCGTCAATGTCGTAGGGCAACTGGTCGCGCTCTCGTCCAATTTTCTGATGAAACGCTATTAATTCAGTAGCACCTTGCGCGCTCTGCGTAAGGGCAGCAACCGGAAAACCCCATGATTTCAGGGTCAGCAGCATCTGGAAGTGAGTTTCAAACTGGGGCCCGCCCTCTTCTGCCGGTGTCACCTCGCCCAGACCGTAGGCAAAAAAGCTCAGGGGTCGCTGGGCTGCTATTGCCGGGTCCAGTTGCCGCACCGCGCCAGCGGCGGCGTTGCGCGGGTTGACGAAGGTTTTTTCGCCCTTCGCGCCCTTTGCAATTTTTTCCCGCTGCTTGTCATTGAGCGACTTGAAGTCGTCGCGGCGCATGTAGACCTCTCCGCGCACTTCGAGTACCGTCGGCACGTCTCTGGGAAGGCGCAACGGGATTTGCCGGATGGTACGGACGTTTTGCGTCACGTCCTCACCGACTTCTCCGTCGCCGCGCGTGGCTGCCTGGACTAGGACGCCGTCCTCATAGCGCAGGTTCATCGCGAGGCCATCGAACTTGAGTTCGGCGACGTACTCGACGGGGGGCTCCCCGTCCACCAGACCCAACTCCTTGCGCACACGTGTGTCAAAGTTCTGCGCGCCGCTCGCCTCGGTGTCTGTTTCAGTTCGAATGCTGAGCATGGGTACGGCGTGGCGGACACTGGCGAACTGGTCCAACGCCTTTCCGCCCACGCGTTTGGTGGGTGAATCTGGCGGTACCAATTCAGGATACTTTGCTTCTAGAGCTTCGAGTTCGCGATATAGCACGTCGTACTCCGCGTCAGGTACTGCGGGCTTGTCCAAAACGTAATAACTGTGCGAGTGCGAATGCAACTGCGAGCGCAAGGCTTCCATTCGCTTTGCGTCACCGGGATCTTGTGTCAGATCACCAAAGAGATCGGGTTCATCCACCTCGTCAACTCCGAACACAGTTTTTTCGCCAGGCCACCGCGGAACCGGCTTTGCCGGGCCGCAGGTGGCGCCCCCTGCAGGGGGGAAGCGGCCGAAGGTCGCTACGGGGGGGAGACATCATTTCAAGAAAACAAACGCCGTCCCAGCACAGAGCCCGCCGACAAGTCCCGCTCTTCCAGCGTGTCGTAGAGCTTCTCAAGGTCGGCGTGAATCACTTCCATGGCTTCGGGCCGAATGGGCTGGCCCTGATCGTCGATGATGACGCCGCCCATGGACGTGGCCAGACCAATGGCGGCTTCGCACATGCGCACAAAGGGCTGCTCGGAGCGAAGGACTTGGGGCACGTCCAGCGTCAAAGTCACTTCCCGCAAGGCGGTTTGTTCGGGGTCTTCAGCCATGGCGGCCTGTGTGTCAAAGGCCAGGCCGAGGATGGGCGCATGGCCAGACTCGCTGGCCGGTAGCACCATGCGGCCCGGGATGGAACCCGCCACAAACCCCTGTTTGCCGGCGTGTTGCTGCACATAGCCCGGGCTCCAGGCGGTGTCGTTGGCGCGCAGCGTGAAGCTGAGTTGGGCGTCATGCACGCTGGCAAACTGGTCCAGTTCGCGCGCGCGGGCCACTTCGTCCTGCATGTCGGGAAATTCAGGCTGCCCGTCAATCGCATCTGCAAAAGCCTGCGCCTTCATGACAAATTCCGAAAACTCGATTTGGTTGAGCGCCCCGGTGCGGTTGGCCAATTGCACACCGGCCTGAAAAGCGCTGTAACGCTGGCCAGGGGTGGGCATCTCCCAGGTGCCGGTTTCGATGCTGAGGCCTTCGACGGCAAACGGTTTGCTGCCGGCACGGCGCGTGCCCGGCATGGCCGCCAGTGCCGCTTCACCCGACACCACCGAGTCGATGGTGATGGGCGCAATCACGTCGATCAATACGTCAAGGCCCGGTTTTTTGTCGAGCACGGTCAGTGCTGTCAGCGTTGCCAGACCGGAGTCGAGATCAAAGTCCGGTTCTTGGCGCTCCGGCTCGGCATCGCCGACCTGACCTTCATCAGTCGTGGGGGCCGGAGTGACGGGCTCAGGCGTTGCCTGTTTGGGCAAATTCTTGCGCGCAGCCCAAGCTCCGTGGGCGACCACAGCCGCCAAAATAAGCCCGCCGATGATGGCCAACCAGATTTGCAGAGTACTCATGAGGATGTGGCCCCCACGGTCGTTCGCCGCGCGTAACTCCCTGCCCCCCGAGGGGGCGCATTTTTCCTGGGGGCGGCCCGTCGGAAAAACATTCTGCCCAAGTTGGTTCGCAGGCTCGCGAAAATCATGCGGCCTCCGCAAATCCAAGGGCCGCTTCCATGTCCACCGCCACGATGCGCGACACACCCTGCTCCTGCATGGTCACACCTATCAGTTGCTCCGCCATTTCCATGGCGATCTTGTTGTGGCTGATGAACAGGAACTGGGTTTCCTTGCTCATGCTGGCCACCAGCTTGGCATAACGCTCGGTGTTGGCATCGTCAAGCGGCGCGTCCACCTCGTCCAGCAAGCAGAAAGGGGCGGGGTTGAGCTGAAAAATCGCAAACACCAGTGCAATTGCGGTCAGGGCCTTTTCGCCACCCGACAGCAAATGGATGGTCTGGTTTTTCTTGCCGGGTGGCTGGGCCAGCACCTGCACACCGGCGTCCAGAATTTCTTCGCCGGTCATCATCAGTTTGGCGTTGCCACCGCCGAACAGGCGCGGGAACATTTCGCCAAAGTGGCGATTGACCGTCTCAAACGTGCTGGACAGCAAGTCGCGCGTTTCCATGTCGATCTTCTTGATCGCGTCTTCGAGCGTGGCCATGGCTTCGTTGAGGTCGGCCGACTGGGCATCGAGGAACTGCTTGCGCTCGCGGGCGCTGCTCAGTTCGTCCAGCGCGGCCAGGTTGACGGCGCCCAGCGACTGAATTTCCCGGTTGATACGGTCGATCTCGCTTTGCAGTCCGGTCAGCCGCACATTACCGGTCTGGATGGACTGCTCAACGGCGGCCAGGTCAGCCTGCGCATCGGTGAGAAGTTGTGCGTATTGCTCAAAGCCAAGGCGCGCGGCCTGCTCTTTGAGCTGGAACTCTGTGATGCGCTGACGCAGCGGGTCCAGCTCGCGCTCAAGCGCCAGCCGTCTTTCGTCACTCGCGCGCAGTTTGGTGGTCAGGTCGTCGTATTGGCTGCGTTTGGCGCCGAGGTCGGCCTCGCGCTCCAGCTTGACCGCCAAGGCGCTTTGCAGACCGGCCTGCGCGGCGGCATCGGTCAGGCGCGACAGTTCTTCCTGCGCGCGCTGCTCTTCGCTGGCAATGGTGGCCGCCTGCTGCGCGGCAATGTCGATGGAGCGTGCCAACTCTTCCCGGCGTGAGGCCAGGCTGCGCAAGGCAAACTGCGCCTCTTGCGACTGGCGCTCCAGGGCGCGCTGCTGCTCACGCGATTCGTTTAATTTGCGTTCGGCTTCGATCACACGATCGTCCAGCTGGGCGTGGCGCTCCTGGCTGTCTGCCAGTTGCATGTCGAGCTCTTCAAAACGCGCCTCAGCCGTCACCTTGCGTTCTTGCAGATCATCCATCTGGCCATTGATTTCACCCAGATCAACTGCAATTTGTTCGCTGCGCGCACGGGTTTGCTCAGCCAACTGCGTCAAACGCAAAACTTCCACTTGCAACTCATGCGTGCGGCTCTGGCCCTCGGCGGCTTCGCGCCGCGCTGTTGCCAGGCGCTGGGCGGCGTCGGCATATGCAGCCTCGGCGCGAATCAGGGCGCTGCGCGCCTCATCGCTGATCAGCACTTGCCCGCGCAGCTGCTTCTCAAGGTTTTCAATTTCCTGAGCGCGCGCCAGCAAGCCAGCCTGCTCGGAATCTTGTGCATAAAAACTCACGCTGTGGTGGGTGACGGCGTGGCCGCTTTTCACATAAATGGCTTCGCCGGCCTGCAGTTGCTGGCGAGCGGCCAGCGCCTCGTCCAAGGTGTTGGCCGTGAAGCAACCCTGCAACCAGTCGCCCAGCAAAGCAGCTTGCCCTGCATCACCCAGGCGCAGCAGATCAGCCAGCGGTTTCAATCCGCTGGCGGAGGCCTTCGCGGGCGCTGCGGCAGACGGTGGCGAATAAAACGACAGTTTGGCTGGCGGCGCATCGCGCCCATCGGTGCCGGCAAAGCCGCGCACCATGTCCAGGCGCGAGACTTCGAGCGCGCCCATGCGCTCGCGCAGTGCGGCTTCAAGCGCGTTTTCCCAACCTTGTTCAATGTGGATTCGGCTCCACAGTCCCTGGAGGTTGTCCAGGCCGTGTTTGGCCAGCCAGGGTTTGAGCTTGCCGTCGGTTTTGACTTTCTCCTGCAGCGCCTTGAGGGCTTCCATGCGAGCAGACAAGTCGGCTTGTTTGGCGGACTCCGTGTTGACAGCTTGCTGTTTGGCCCGACGGTCTTCGTCAAGCTGGGGCACGCTGTCCGTCAGCTCGTGCAAACGCGCTTCAACCATTTCCTGGTTTTCCTGCGCGGTTGTGAACTGCGTGTTCAGGTTCAGCAGGCGCGCTTCATCGGGCGCGTTGAGGGCGTTTTTGTCGGCCGTGAGCCGCTCATGCCGCAAACCCAGCGCACGAGATTGCTCCTCGATGTTGCGCTGGTCGGCGGCCAGCACCTGAATTTGCTGCTGCACCTGTGCGACGCTGGCGCGTTGCTCGGCGGACTTTGATTGCGCCGTGCGCAGGGCTTCTTCGAGTGCGGGCAACTGGCCGGCCTGGTCTTCGCTCTGGGCAGCCAGCAGTTCAGCCTGCTCTTCGGCCTGCAGGGCTTGCGCAGCCAGGTTTTCGGTCTCCAGTGCGGCGTCTTCCTTGCGGGCTGCCCACTGCGTGGTTTGCTCCTTCAGCTGCAAGAGGCGCTGCTCAACGCGCTGGCGTCCTTCAACCACAAAACGGATCTCGGCCTCTAACCGCCCTACTTCGGCGCTGGCTTCGTACAACTTGCCTTGCGCCTGGTTGACGTGATCACCGGCAGCGTAATGCGCCTGGCGAATGGTTTCAAGGTCGGCCTCGATATGGCGCAAATCGGCGATGCGGCTTTCAAGCTCGTTGACGGTTTTTTCGGCGTCCTGCTTGACCTTGGCCTGATCGGCCTCGCTCTCGGCACGTTTTAAAAACCAGAGCTGCTGCTGCTTCAGCGTGGCGTCGGCGTGGAGCGTGTTGTAGCGCAGCGCTACTTCGGCCTGCTTCTCAAGTTTTTCAAGGTTGGCATTCAGCTCGCGCAGGATGTCTTCGACGCGGGTCAGGTTCTCGCGGGTGTCGCTCAGGCGGTTGGCGGTTTCGCGCCGGCGCTCTTTGTATTTGGAAACGCCCGCGGCTTCTTCGAGGAACAGGCGCAGCTCTTCCGGTTTGGACTCAATGATGCGGCTGATGGTGCCCTGGCCAATGATGGCGTAAGCGCGTGGACCGAGACCAGTGCCGAGGAAAACGTCCTGCACGTCGCGACGGCGCACCGGCTGGTTGTTGATGTAGTAGCTTGATGTGCCGTCCCGCGTCAGCACGCGCTTGACGGCGATTTCGGCAAACTGGCCCCACTGCCCGCCAGCGCGGTGGTCGGCGTTGTCAAACACCAGCTCCACGCTGGATCGGCTGGCCGGTTTGCGCAGATTGGTGCCGTTGAAAATAACGTCCTGCATGGACTCGCCACGCAACTCGGAGGCGCGGCTCTCGCCGAGGACCCAGCGCACCGCGTCCATGATGTTGGACTTGCCGCAACCATTAGGACCCACCACGCCGACCAGTTGGCCCGGCAAAATGAAATTGGTCGGTTCAGCGAACGATTTGAACCCGGATAACTTGATCGAATTGAGACGCACGGCTGACCCTGTTTTATTCTTGGCGCTGTGAAGCTAACTTATTGATTTATATAGCGCTTTTGCCCAGCGCAGAACCCGCGTCAAGCGAGGCATGGCCTGCAATGTTACCCGAGCCTGACAAGGGCGCCCTTGTAAAAAATGGTGATCTACCTCTCGGACGAATCCGAAACCGGCTCAAGACCGCTCTCACGATCGACGATCTTAATCAAATTGCCACTTTGCCCTTATTCCACGAGCGAACATTGCTATATTATTTATAGCATCACACGCCACATTGCAGAGCGCTGCGCGAGCCCTACCCGGCGCCGCTGACGCACGCGGGATAATCCGCGGCATGAATCCATTGTTGAAACGCCTGCAGCCCTACCCCTTTGAGCGCCTGAGGCAGCTCCACGCAGATGTCACGCCCAACCCGGCTTACCGCCCCATCAGCCTCGGCATTGGCGAGCCCAAACACGCGACGCCCGATCTGATCAAAACCGCCCTGAGAGACAGTCTGGCTGGCCTCGCGGCCTACCCTGCCACAGCTGGCGAGCCCAAGTTGCGGCAAGCCATGGCTGACTGGATGCAACACCGCTACGCCCTGGCGCTGGACCCCGCCACGCAAATCCTGCCGGTCAATGGTTCACGGGAAGCCCTGTTTGCTTTGGCGCAGACCGTCATCGACCCGACCCAGCCGGAAGCTACCGTGGTTTGCCCCAATCCGTTTTATCAAATCTACGAGGGCGCGGCGCTGCTTGCCGGTGCCCAGACCTGGTTTGCGCCCAGCGACCCGGCGCGCAACTTTGCCGTCAACTGGGACAGCGTGCCAGACGCAGTCTGGGCCAGGACACAGCTGCTGTTTGTCTGCTCGCCGGGCAACCCGACCGGCGCGGTGATGGGTCTGGATGAATGGAAGCTGCTGTTTGAGCTAAGCGACAAATACGGCTTTGTGATTGCCTCGGACGAGTGTTACAGCGAGATTTACTTCCGTGACGAGCCGCCCTTGGGTGGGCTGCAGGCAGCAGCCCGGCTGGGCCGGCCTGACTTTAAAAACCTGATCGCGCTGACCAGCCTGTCCAAACGCAGCAACGTGCCCGGCCTGCGCAGCGGTTTTGTGGCGGGTGACGCGGCTTTGATCAAGCCCTTTTTGCTGTACCGCACCTACCACGGCAGTGCCATGAGCCCGGTGGTGCAAAGCGCCAGCATTGCGGCGTGGAACGACGAGCAACACGTTGTTGAAAACCGCGCGATGTATCGCGAAAAATTTGCGAAAGTAACGCCCATGCTGTCTGCAGTGATGGACGTGGCCCTGCCCGATGCCGGTTTTTACCTGTGGGCGCAGATCCCTGAGCAGTTCAAGGGCTCGGACACCGCGTTTTCGCGCGAGCTGCTTGGCTTTTACAATGTGGTGGTGTTGCCGGGCAGTTATCTGGCCCGCGAAGCCCAGGGGCGCAACCCGGGCGCCGGGCGTATCCGCATGGCACTGGTGGCGCCAACCGCGGAATGTGTTGAGGCTGCCGACCGAATCGTTCAATTTATTCAATCCACTGCAAAGTCACCATGAACCAAGACCAACTCGAAAGCATCATCAACGCCGCCTGGGAAGACCGCGCCACGCTGTCCCCAAGCGCTGCCTCCAAAGAAGTGCAGGACGCGGTGGAGCACACTATCTCCGAGCTCAACGCCGGTCGCCTGCGCGTGGCCACGCGTCAGGGCGTGGGCCAGTGGACGACACACCAGTGGATCAAAAAAGCAGTGCTGCTGAGCTTTCGCCTCAAAGACAACGTGCTGATGCGCGCCGGCGAGCTGGGTTTTTATGACAAGGTGCCAACCAAGTTCTCGCACCTGAGCGAGCAGGAAATGAAAGCAAGCGGCGTGCGCATCGTGCCGCCGGCCGTGGCGCGCCGCGGTAGCTACATCGCCAAGGGCGCAATTTTGATGCCCAGCTACGTCAACATTGGCGCCTATGTCGACGAAGGCACCATGGTTGACACCTGGGCCACCGTGGGCAGCTGCGCACAAATCGGCAAGGGCGTGCACCTTTCGGGTGGTGTGGGCATTGGGGGTGTGCTGGAGCCGGTGCAGGCCGGCCCCACCATCATTGAAGACAACTGCTTCATCGGCGCACGCTCCGAAGTCGTCGAGGGCGTGATTGTTGAAGAAAACTCCGTGATTTCCATGGGCGTGTACATCGGACAAAGCACGCCGATTTACGACCGTGAAGCCGACACCGTGACCTACGGCCGTATTCCTGCGGGCTCGGTTGTGGTCTCTGGCAACCTGCCCAAAGCTGGCGGCAAGTATTCGCTGTATTGCGCGGTCATCGTCAAGCGCGTGGACGCCAAGACCCGCGCCACGACCAGCCTCAACGACCTGCTGCGCGATTGATTCCCCATGGCTGAAGCACCCACCCCGGCACCGAAAGGCGCGCCCATGAGCACAATGGAACGCATTTTGCGTTTGATGGCCGAGAAAAAGGCCTCTGACGTGTACTTGTCGGCCCATTCGCCGGCGCTGATCAAGATCAATGGGGAAGCCATCCCCATCAACAACCAGATCTTGCCGCCGGAAGCGCCACGCAACTTGCTGGCCGAGGTGCTTCCGCCCGAGCGTATTGAAGAGCTCGAAGAGCTGGGTGAACTCAACATGGCGCTCCCGCTGGCAGGGGTAGGCAACTTTCGTATCAGCGGGTTCAAGCAGCGCAGCACGTATGCCGCCGTGATCCGTTTTGTGCCGACAGAAATCCCGGCGCTTGAAAGCCTCAAGGTGCCGCCGATTCTGGCGGACCTGATCATGGAAAAGCGCGGGTTGCTGCTGATGGTCGGTGCCACCGGCGCCGGCAAAAGCACCACGCTGGCCGCCATGATGGACCACCGCAATGCCACGGCGCCCGGCCACATTTTGACGATTGAAGATCCAGTGGAGTTCTTGTTCACCAACAAGAGGTCGGTGGTGAATCAGCGCGAGGTTGGCAGCGATACGCAGTCGCTGCAGGTCGCGCTGAAAAACGCGCTGCGTCAGGCGCCAGATGTGATTCTGATCGGCGAGATTCGCGACCGTGAAACCATGTCTGCCGCGATTGCCTATGCGCAGTCGGGGCATCTGTGCCTCGCCACCATGCACGCCAACAACAGCTACCAGGCACTTAACCGTATCCTGAGTTTTTACCCGGTGGAAGTGCGCAACACCCTGCTCGGCGATCTGGGTGCGGCCATGAAGGCCATCGTCTCGCAGCGCCTGCTGCGCACACAGGCCGGCGGACGTACACCTGCGGTTGAGGTCATGCTCAACACCAAGCTGATTTCTGAACTGATTGAAAAAGGCGACTTCTCAGGCGTCAAGGAAGCCATGGAAAAATCCATGGCTGAGGGCTCGCAGACGTTTGAGCAGGACATCGCCAAACTGATCATCGACGGCACCGTCACCCGCAAGGAAGGGTTGCTGCACTCCGACTCGCCAACCAACCTGATGTGGCGCCTGGAAAATGACTTTGCGGTGGCAGCCAAGGCTGCAGCCGAGCCTGAGGACGACCCGGACGACGAAGCGTCTTTCACCGAAATCACACTCGATATTCGCCACGATGGCAAAACCGGTAACACCGGTTATGGCAATTTGTGATTCCCCGGAAAAAGCGCCCGTCTGATGTCCCACACCCTGCGTCTTGCTGAACAGCTGATCTCCCGCCCCTCCGTCACGCCAGATGACGCCGGCTGCCAGGCCATTTTGGCTGCACGACTTGAGCCACTCGGCTTTGTTTGCGAAACCATCGTCAGTGGCCCTGAAAACTTTCGCGTGACCAACCTGTGGGCGAAATTCAAGGGTTTTGAGGCTTCTGCCCAGGCAGGACGGGCGCAAGGCGCTACTGAATCCATAGCACCCAAAACTCTGGTCTTTGCGGGCCATACCGACGTGGTCCCCACCGGTCCGCTGGAGCAGTGGTCCAGCCACCCCTTCACCCCCACCCACCGGGATGGCGTGCTTTATGGGCGCGGCGCTGCCGACATGAAAACCTCGATCGCAGCCATGGTGGTGGCGGTCGAAGAGTTTTTGGCTGCCAATCCCAAGCCTCACCTGTCCATTGCATTTCTGATCACCAGCGACGAAGAAGGCCCTTCAGTCGACGGCACCGTGGTGGTCTGCCAGCAATTGAAAGAGCGCGGCGCGGTGCTGGACTATTGCATCGTCGGGGAGCCGACCTCGGTGAATCAACTCGGCGACATGATCAAGAACGGCAGGCGCGGCACGCTCAGCGGAAAGCTCAGCATCAAGGGCGTGCAGGGTCACATCGCCTACCCGCATCTGGCTGACAACCCCATTCACCGTTTTGCACCCGCGTTGGCCGAACTGGTGGCAACCGAATGGGACGCTGGCAACGAATTTTTCCCGGCCACCAGCTGGCAGGTTTCCAACATTCACGGCGGCACCGGGGCGTCCAACATCATTCCGGGTGAACTGGTGGTGGACTTCAATTTCCGCTTTTCCACGGAATCGACCGCAGACAGCCTGAAGGCACGGGTTGAGGGCATTCTGACCAAGCACAAGCTTGACTACGCCCTGCGCTGGACACTGGGCGGCATGCCCTTTCTGACCACGCCGGGCGCACTGGTAAAAGCGGTCAGCGAATCCATCCAGGCTGAAACGGGTCTCACCACCGAGCTGTCCACCACGGGCGGCACCAGCGACGGGCGTTTTATCGCCAGCATCTGCCCGCAGCTCATTGAGTTCGGGCCAATCAACGCCTCTATTCACAAGATTGACGAGCATGTCCTCGTCAGCTCGCTGGACCCGCTAAAAAATATCTACAAAGGCGTTCTGGAGCGCCTGGCTGCGCTGTGAGCGACGCGCAAGTGCAGACTGTTCTGGGTCTGGTCGAATACTGGGCAGACCGCCTGGAAGCTGCTGGCCTGACCCAGGCCGACGGCTTCGGCCAGGGCACCCTCACCGCGTTCGACGAGGCCGCCTGGCTGGTGCTGTGGCGACTTGGCTTGCCCCTGGACGAGCTGGATGAGGTGGAAAATCAGACTGTAGCCAGCGACGCCATTGCGCAGGTTGCTACTCTTTTGGAAGCACGCATCAGCACCCGCAAGCCCGCCGCCTACCTGACTCGGGAGGCCTGGCTGCAAGGCGTGCCCTTTTATGTCGATGAACGCGTGATCATTCCGCGCTCACTGATTGCCGAGTTGCTGGTCGACGAAAGCATAGACCCGTGGCTCAGCGAAGCAACGCACCGCGTGCTGGATCTGTGTACCGGCAACGGCAGCCTGGCGGTGCTTGCGGCCATGGCCTATCCGGACATCGCTGTCGACGCGGCCGACATCAGCTCGGATGCATTGGCGGTGGCGCGTATCAATGTGGACGTCCATGAGTTGCAGGACCGCATCACGCTGATTGAATCTGATGGTCTGACTGCCTGCCCCGGGCCCTA
Organism: Polaromonas sp.; assembly: GCF_035638815.1. Taxonomy (GTDB): domain Bacteria; phylum Pseudomonadota; class Gammaproteobacteria; order Burkholderiales; family Burkholderiaceae_C; genus Polaromonas. The sequence goes on along the minus strand of NZ_DASQZG010000029.1, from coordinate 67,110 downwards.
TGACCTGATTTTGTGCAATCCGCCCTATGTCAACGCCAGCACCATGGCCGGTTTGCCACCTGAATTTCGTGCCGAACCGGCCCTGGCGCTGGCTGGTGGGGAAGACGGTATGGACTTCATCAGAAGTCTTTTTCTAAACGCAGCCCGCCATATGAGCGAAAATGCTGTTTTGGTGCTGGAAATCGGCAATGAGCGCAAGAACTTTGAACGCGCCTTTCCCGAGCTTGAACCCCTGTGGTTTGAAACCAGCGCAGGCGCTGACCAGGTTTTACTGCTTACGCGCCAGCAATTGGCCTGAAACCTGCGTCGCGGTCTTAGGGCCTGTTCACACTATTTATGCAAGATGCGTTGCGAGTCAAAAAGGTCATGCGCGAGGCGCAAAATGCAGCCGGGCTGAAGCCCGGCAAGGCTTTGCAACGCTGCGCATGGCCTTTTTGGCCGCAACCCGCAGGGAAGGTGGGTAAAACAACGCCACTCGTTGTTGCACTCCTAGCCCAGCCCACCAGGCTGAGCGTCGTCGCGCGCCTAGATTGGCGCTGTTTTATCCACCTTCGCACTTGCATAAATAGTGTGAGCAGGCCCTGTACTGCTTATTTTCCCGAGTTTGTCTGTTTTAAATGATTACCCTTAAAAACGTGGTGCTGCGTCGCGGCGCCAAAGTGATTCTCGACAGCGCGTCTGTCACCCTCAACCCTGGCGAAAAAATCGGCCTTGTGGGGCGTAATGGCGCGGGCAAATCTTCGCTGTTTGCCATGCTCAACGGCACCTTGCATGAAGACGGCGGCGAGTTCTACATTCCGCAGCAATGGCGCATGGCGCAGGTCGCTCAGGACATGCCAGAGACCGAACAAAGCGCCACCGACTATGTGATCGAGGGCGACGTGGTGCTCCTGGCTGCTCAAGCCGAGGTCACCGCCTCTGAAGAAAGCGGCGACGGCGACCGCATGGCGCACGCCTACATGGACCTTTATGATTCGGGCGCACACGACGCGCAGGCACGCGCGCAGGCGCTGATCCTGGGCCTGGGCTTCAAAGTCAGTGAACTCGACAACCCGGTCAATAGCTTTTCCGGCGGCTGGCGCATGCGTTTGCAATTGGCGCGCGCGCTGATGTGTCCGTCAGACCTCCTGCTGCTTGACGAACCGACAAACCATCTGGATTTGGACGCATTGGTCTGGCTGGAGGCCTGGCTGCAGCGCTATCAGGGCACCATGCTGGTCATCAGCCATGACCGCGAGTTTTTGGATGCGGTGACCGACGTCACCGTGCATATCGAACGCGCCAAGCTCACACGCTACGGCGGCAACTACAGCAAGTTTGAAGACCTGCGCGCCGAACAAATGGCGCTGCAACAAGGCGCATTCAACAAGCAGCAGGACAAGATTGCTCACCTGCAGAAGTTCATTGCGCGCTTCAAGGCCAAGGCCAGCAAAGCCAAGCAGGCGCAAAGCCGGGTCAAGGCGCTGGACCGGATGGAGAAAATTGCGCCCCTTCTGGCAGAGGCCGACTTCACCTTTGAATTCAAGGAACCGGCCAACCTGCCCAACCCGATGTTGTCGATGCAGAACGCATTTTTTGGCTACCCCGCGCCAGAAGACGCGCCCGAAGGCACACCGCCCATCGTCATCGTGCAAAACGTCAGCAAGTCGGTGCTGGCCGGTCAGCGCATCGGAATTCTGGGCGCCAACGGTCAGGGTAAATCGACCCTGGTCAAAACCGTTGCCCGCGCCCTCGCCCCCATCAGTGGCGACATGACCGAAGGCAAGGGCCTGAACATTGGTTACTTCGCCCAGCAAGAGCTCGACGTTCTTCGCCCGGCGGACAACCCGCTTGAGCACATGATTCGTCTGGTCAAGGAAATGACGGCCGCCGGCAAGCTGGGCAGCCAGCCCACGCGCGAACAGGATTTGCGCAGCTTTCTGGGTAACTTCAACTTCGGCGGCGACATGGTCAAGCAGGCCGTGGGCAGCATGAGCGGTGGCGAAAAAGCCCGCCTGGTGCTGTGCATGATCGTCTGGCAGCGCCCCAACCTCTTGCTGCTCGATGAGCCAACCAATCACCTGGACCTGGCGACGCGCGAGGCGCTGTCCATGGCCCTTAACGAGTTTGAAGGCACCGTCATGCTGGTGAGCCACGACCGCGCACTGCTGCGCGCGGTGTGTGACGAGTTCTGGATGGTCTCGCGTGGCGGCGTCGCACCGTTCGACGGCGACCTGGACGACTACCAGCGTTATCTGCTGGACGAAGCCAAGCGCCAGCGCGAAGAAGCCAAAAAATCGAACAATGCCGCCACCTCAGGTGTTTCCGCTTCTGCTACCAAAACAATAGCTACTCCCGCCGTGTCTGCTGGGCCAACGGCCAGTTTGGATGCCAAAAAGCCAGGCAACAAGAAAGAAGACGCCCTGAAGCGCCAGCAGCAATCAGATACCACCAAACCACTGCGCAAAGAGCTGGAAAAGACGGACCAGCAGATGCAGGCTTTGACTGCCGAGCGCGACACTTTGCAGGCAGCACTAACGGCAACGTCCACACCGGCAGAAATGGCCCAATCCGGCAAGCGCCTGAAGGCCATAGACGCTGAACTGGGCGCGCTGGAAGAACGCTGGCTGGAGTTGACCGAACAGATTGAAACCGCAACGGCCTGAAAAAGCCCGCAAGCCTGGATCTGCGCCTCTACCGCGCCCGGTCAATTGGCGCTAGAGTGTCTTCATGCCCTCTGCACTGAACCTTGCCGCCCACGACGCCGCTTTGACCGCGGCTGTCACCCGCAGCCGCAAACTGCTCAACAAGCGTGCCATGGTGGCCGCTGCCGCCAGCGCCGTCCCGGTGCCTGGTCTGGACTGGGCAGTTGACGCGGCCATGCTGTCCAAACTGATTCCCGAAATCAACAAAGAGTTTGGCCTGACCCCCGAACAACTCGACAAGCTCGACCCCAAAAAGCGCGACCAGGTTCAAAAAGCCGTGACCATGGTTGGTTCGGTGCTGATCGGCAAACTCATCAGCCGCGACCTGGTGATCAAGGCTGCCACCAAAATCGGTATGCGCCTGACCACCAAACAACTGGCCAAGTACGTGCCCTTTGCGGGGCAGATTGTTTCAGCAGCCGTCGGTTATGCCGCTATCCGCTATTTGGGCGAGGAGCACATGAAGGACTGCATACGTGTCGCCAAACAGGCGCACCTTGAGGTGCCTCTGCTGGGTTACACAGCCTGAGAAGCGCCACCCGCCCGCCCTACCGGAGCAGGTTCACGGAACAGCCTGCAGACGGGAAAAAAACAGGTTCATGAGGTTTCCAAATGCCTCGGGCGGAACAGTTTCCTTGCGGTGCGCGTCGAGCTCGGCGATATGTGCCAGTTCCACTGGAAGCGCCTGCAGCGCGGCCATGGACACGCCCTCGAACAAACGCTCGACGGCAGTGGTGATGTAGACAACCCGGCAATTACGGTGCCGCTCGTCGCTCATGACCTGCACATATTTTTTGAGAACCCCACCCTCGGGCCCCTCAAGTACCTGCGCAAACACGCCGCCTCCGAAAACGAGCATTCCGGTGATGCCGAGCGGCGGATTGTTCTTTCCGGCGCTCTTGAGAATCGCCGTGACGGCTTCTTCGCCAAGGCCTTCAGTTGCGTCACTGATGTAGAGGAGCCTGATGATGGGAGTGTGCATGGTTGGTCATGCGATATACCGCAGCGTCATTGAGCGGTTTCTGAGCATGCGCCTTTCGGCTCTGATTTTGCACCGGGTTGCGCCGCCCCGGGTTCGCTGTTTTCCCCAGTTGCGTCCGCGTCCGCAAAACGCACTAACGCTCCCTGTGGAGCGCGCCAAAATAACGCGACGGTATGGGTGGTGGCTGGTTTCGATTTTTCGAGCCCGCCAAAAGAAAAAGCGCCTGACTTTTCAGTCAGGCGCTTTCAATATCTGGTGGGGCCTGCGGGGGTCGAACCCACGACAAACGGATTAAAAGTCCGCTGCTCTACCAACTGAGCTAAGGCCCCAAGGTTGCATCTTGCGATGCTCCCGGGTTTTTGCTGCATCGTGTGCAGCAAAGCCTTGAATTATAGCGTTATTTTTTACCCCTCCGCAAACTCACTTTGCAATTTTATCGAGAACCCATCCTGCCGCACACAGGCCGAAGGTCGAGGTCACACTGACGACAGATCCGTAGCCGTGACAGTTCAGGCTTCCATCACTCTGTGCGTCCATGTTCGCGTCGTTCTGCACATTGCAGGCAAGCTGCTCATCGCTCTGATTTGACGCATCGGATTGCCCGGCAGCCACGGCTGCGGGTTGCATCACCGCCTCGCGGCTGAATACGCAAGCCACACCGATTTTTCCCTTGCGCGCTGCGCTGTGCTCTCTGCGCAGGCGATAACGCAGTTGCGCAAGCAAGGGGTCGTGCGTGACCAGCGCCAGGTCTTCAATATCGACCTTGTGCGCATGACGTTTGCCGCCCGCTGCGCCAACGCTGATGAAATTGATGTTGTGTTGAACAGCCCAGGCAGCCATCGTCGTTTTGGCCCGCACCTGATCGCAGGCATCAATCACAGAGACCTCGCCATCAAGCCCTGCAATGACGGGCCAATTAGCGGCGTCTACAAACTCTTCTACACAGCGCACATCACACGCGGGGTTGATGTGCGCTATGCGCTCACGCATGGCTTGCACCTTGGCCTGTCCCAAGGTCGTGTCCAGCGCATGGACCTGGCGGTTGATATTGGATTCAGCGACGTGGTCCAGATCAATCAAGGTCAGCCGCGGCACGCCACTGCGCGCCAGGGCTTCAGCCGCCCACGAGCCAACGCCACCCAGGCCAACCACCACGACATGGGCCGAACGAATTCTTTGTGCGCCTGCAGCGCCGTAAAGCCGCGCCAGACCACCGAAGCGGCGCTCCAGATCGGCATCCACTAAGCGGCTTTCTCTAACCGCCAGATCTGGTAGCGAACACCCGCGATGCATCCCACAATGATGGCCGCCACCGCCACAAAACTAGTCGCACTCAAAGTGGAGATGCCGGAGAGTCCCTGCCCGATGGTGCAACCCATGGCGGCCACCCCACCTACCCCCATAAGCACCGCGCCAGCCAGATGATTGCCCGTGTCCTCTGCGTCACGAAAGCCTTCCCAGCGGAAACTGCGCGTCAGCAGAGAGTAAAGAGCAGAACCCACCACAACGCCAAACACGGCGACGATGCCAATCGTGAGCAGCTTGGCCTTGTCGCTGAAAAACATGAGCCAGTCCAGGGTGTAAGCCATGGGAGACACAAAGCTCAGCGCTTCCATGCGGCCTGAATTGGTTGCCAGAAAGGCCTCCTGCAAGGTGTCAGGGTGCTCGGCAATGTAGCCCAGCCTGCCGCTGACCCACCACATGGCGGCGATCACCGCGCCTATGCCGAGGCCTGCCAGCAGATTGTCAAAACGCCGAAAGTCAGGTCCGACAAGCGCCCAGACGATAAGCCCACCACCAAGCATGAGGGCAATCACCAGGCCGGCCATGGCGGGAGAGGTGGCAGCCATACCTGCCGCCCAGTTGGACAAAGCGGCATTGCTGGTGAAGTCGATGGCCACGCGGTCTACTGTGGCAACACGCACCACTGCAGTAATGCCTTTAAGCGTCGCAAACGCCGCAACGCCCATGACCAGAAACACCACCAATGACTTGAGGTTTCCGCCCCCGATGCGCACCAGCGTCTTGCTGCCGCAGCCTGACGCCAGCACCATGCCAAAGCCAAACATCAGTCCGCCGACCAGTGCGGACAGCCAGATGAAACGGTTTGATGCGTAGAGCGTCTTTGAAGGGTCAATCACTCCAGCTGCGGCCATGCCGTAAAAGCCGATCATCGCCACGCCTATGGCCATGCCCCACATGCGCATGCGGGTCCAGTCACCCATGTTGATAACGTCGCTTACTGCGCCCATGGTGCAAAAGTGTGTGCGCTGCGCAATGGCGCCAAACACTGCGGCAAGGATGAAGGCCGCCCAGAGAACCTGGGTGGTGAGTGCATTGAGTTGGGAGATGTCCATCCCCTGATTTTAGGGCTGTCTATCGTGGATGCCTCGCACACCCACTCGCCCCCCCTTTCCCCCATCCAGTTCAGCCGGGGCCGCGGATCTGGCTTCGCCAGTCTGCAGGCGCAGCGGCCCCCTCGGGGGGCAGGACGCTACGCGAAGCGAGCAACCGTGGGGGCTATTTCAACTTGCTCAGTCGCTCTTTAGCCACCGATGCAGCTTCTGACTGTGGATAGGCTTTCACCAGGTCTTCAAGCGTCTTGCGAGCCGATTTGACGTCCTTGAGTTCGACCTGACAGTTGGCAATGGCCAGCACCGCCTCGGGGGCGCGCACATGCTCTGGGTCCGCTGCCACCAATGCGCGGAAGTTGACAACCGCATCCCGGTAGTTGCGCAGAGCGTACTGGGCATTGCCGAGCCAGAACAAGGCCATCGGCTTGTAGCCGGTTTGCGGATAACGCTTGAGAAAATTGGCAAAAGAAGTCTGGGCAGGCGCAAACTCGCCTTTGCGCAAAACCGCCAGTGCCGCTTCAAACTCCTGCTTTTCAGCAGGGTCGGCTACAAACTCTTTCCCGTCAACCGTCACCTTGGACGGCTCAAACTTGCTCAACCGGTCGTTCACCCCTTGAGAAAGGTCTTTCTGTCGGCGCTGAATTTCGGCCAGTTCCCGCGCCATCAGCTCCTCTTGTCCGCGGATTTTGGCCATTTCGGTACGCAGGGTGTCAATCTGGCCGGATAAATCAAGAAGACTGCGGCGCAGTTGTGCGTTGTCTTCATTGGCCTTGCGCAGCTCTTCTGTCGTACGTTGCTGGGATAAATCTAGCCGCTGACGTATGTCCAGAATGGCTTTGCGGGCTTCATCGTCCTCAAACAGGCCGGCGCTGGCACCGAACGGCAACACCAGGGCCAACGTGCAACCCGCAGCAAGCAGAACGTTTCGCAGGGATTTCAACACCATCGCTCCAGCTTAACGGTAAAAAATCTCGGCGCGGCGATTTTTGGCATAGGCCTCTTCGTCGGAGCCGGCGGCCGCTGGTTTTTCCTTGCCAAAGCTCACGGCCTCAACCTGAGCGTCAGTGACGCCGAGCAAGCCCATGGCGCGGCGTACGGCTTCAGCACGCTTTTGTCCCAGGGCGAGGTTGTATTCGCGTCCACCACGCTCATCGGTGTGGCCTTCAATGGCCATCTTACGGGTCTTGTTGGCGCCGAGGAAGCGCGCATGGGCCTCAACGGTGCCCTGGAACTCTGGTTTGATGACGAAGCTGTCGTAGTCGAAGTAAATGACCTTGGCAGTCCCGATCGGGCCAGCGGCAGAAAGGTCAGACGCGCCAATCTGCACCGGTGCCACGCGGCTGGCGGCGGCATTGGGATCTGTTGCGGTACTGGCCGTGGGCGTTCTGTTTTCGACAGGAACATCGTTGAGTTTGACGTTGGAGCCGCAACCCACCAAGGCGGCGGTCAGGGCGAGGGTGCTTGCTAACGAGATCAGGATGCGTTTCATAAATACCTTCGATAAAAATAATAGGGGTCAGTAATCAGATTGAATGGTTTACCTAGAAAAAGGTCCCCAGTCAGGCTCACGAATGTCTCCAACAGCTCCCGTCAGTCTGGCCTTGATCTTGCCGTCCAGAGTGGTGGTGAGCAGGGCTTCTTTACCCTGCTGCTGCGTGGCGTAAACGATCAGGCGGCTGTTTGGCGCAAAACTCGGGCTTTCGTCGGCACTGGTATCGGTGATGGCGACTGAAGTGCCCTTGCCAAGCTCCATCAGATGCAACTTGAACGCGCCGCCTATGCGGGAAATATAGGCCAGCCAGCGGCCGTCCGGGCTGACCGCGGGCGATATGTTGTAACTCCCCGTAAAGGTCACACGCTCCGGATTGCCCCCACCTGCTCCCATGCGGTAAACCTGTGGCGAGCCGCCGCGGTCACTGACAAAGTAAATGAATTTTCCGTCTGGGGAAAAAGCCGGTTCGGTGTCGATGCTGGATGACTGTGTCAGCCGTCGCGGCTCCCCCCCTGCAGCGGAAATGGCGTAAAGCTGGGAGCCACCGTCACGGCTCAATGTTGCAACCAGCTGGTTGCCATCAGGCGCCCAGGTCGGTGCGCTGTTGGAACCGCGAAAATTGGCCAGCAAGCGGCGTTTGCCGCCCGCCACATCGTGGGCATAAATGACTGGCTTGCGCGATTCAAATGACACGTAGGCCAGCTGCGAGCCATTGGGCGACCACGATGGCGAGATAATCGGCTCGGGGCTGGCCAGCGCCGACTGTGCACCCTCTCCGTCGGAATCAGCCACCCACAAGTTGTAGCGGTGGGCGGCTTTCGTCACATAGGCAATACGAGTGGAAAAAATTCCCTTCTCGCCGGTGAGCTTTTCGTAAACGAAGTCGGCAATGCGGTGCGCGGACAAACGCAAATCGCCCTGGGGCACCACAAAACTCTGCCCACCCAGATCCTGCCCCCGGACCACGTCCCACAGCCGGCATCGCACGTCAAAACGGCCGTCGGCCAGTCGTGTGGTGCTCCCGGTCAGCAGGGAGTCGGCTGCGCGCTGGCGCCAGATCGAGAGATCGGGTCTTGCGCTTTCGTCCAGGTTGGCCCCGCTCGCGTCAACCGCCCGGAACTGCCCGCTGCGCTCCAGATCAGCCTGCACAATGGCGGCGATTTTCTGTGGCGCTTGAGCGTCGCCTTTGAAGGTGGCAATAGCAATCGGCAGCTGGGTCAGACCTACGCCGGAGACCTCTACCCGGAACTGCGCCCATGTTGGTAATGCCGCAAAGGTGCCAAGGCCGGCTATAAAAGTGCGGCGCTTCGCCAACAGAAATTGCTGCGCGGAAAGGTCAGGTTTTTTTGGATGCATCTTGCTGGTTTAAACAATACAAAGTGAAGTATTTGCCAAAAGCGGCTTGGGCCTGCATGGCGCACACGGCAAAGCCCATGCTGCCATCAAGGATGCCAAGCCGAAAGACATAACTCTTGACAAAGGCCATCAGGCCGGATATTACCGCCCGGGGCATGGAGCTGGTCTTGCCGCGCGCATGCGACTGCTGGGCCCAGGCCATGCTGTACTGCTCCAGCTTGCGCCAGTAATGGGCAGGGGTTGGGTAGCTGTAGTGCAGGATCCGGGATTTAAGTTGAAACAGGGTGCCGGACTTCAGGATCACGCGCTCATGAACCAGGTCCGCACTGAATTCAGCCTGCCCGCGGCGAAACAGCCGCAAGACACGGTCGGGCGTCCAGCCGCAGTGGTGAATCCACTTTCCGCAAAACTGGGTCAGGCGGGGAATCTCAAACGCGTTGGCATCAGACATTTGCATGGCGGCCTGGATTTCTGCAGCCAGTTCGGGGGGAATACGTTCATCCGCATCAATGGACAGAATCCAGTCCTTCGTGGCCAGACTCAGAGCCAGATTTTTTTGTGGCCCATAACCCGGCCACACCGCCGTGTTGGTCACCTCGGCTCCAAAGGCCGTGGCAATCGCGCGCGTGTTGTCGGTGCTCGCACTATCAACAACCACCCATTGGTCGGCAAAACGGACGGACTCCAGGCATGCCTGCAAATTGGCCTCTTCGTTTTTGGTGATGATGATGACGGACAGGCTCATGGCGCTCAGGTGTGGTGGACGAGTCCCGACGGGACACCCGGTTTATAACCTGCTGCGCTCAAGCAGATATTGTGGGTGCCGGGCCCTCCCCTGTTTGTAGGAATTGGCCTTCAATTGTTCCACGATAATGCAGGGCAGCTTCCTGCGCATTTTCAACAAGGCTCTAGTTTGACGACGACTCCCACCGCCAGCCCGGATCCAGCGGCTGGCTTACCAGCACCCATAGGGCAGCGCCTGCGACGAATCTGGCCGTACTTCAGCCAGTCTCCCAGCGCCTGGGTCATCGCAGTCGGTGCAACGGTCGTGGCCTCTGCCACCGAGCCTTTGATACCCGCCCTGCTTCAGCCACTGCTGGACAAAGGTTTCGGCAAGGGAAACATAGACCTCTGGAAGGTGCCGGCGGCGCTTCTGTTGTTATTCGGCGTGCGCGGCTTCGCCGGGTTTCTGGCGCAAATTGCACTGGCCAAGGTGACCAACCTGGGCCTGCTGACGCTGCGCCGAGCCATGTTTAACAAACTGCTGAGCGCGCGGCTTGACCTGTTTTCAAACCAGTCCGCCAGCGCCCTGGCCAACACCGTGGTGTATGAGGTGCAAAGCGGCTCGTCCATGCTGGTCACTTCGGTTATGGGCCTTACGCGTGACAGCATGACACTCCTGGCTTTGTCAGGCTACCTGCTTTACCTGAACTGGAAGCTGACACTCATTGTCACCCTGCTGATTCCGGCGATTGCCTGGGTGATGCGTGTGTTGTCTACCCGGCTCTACCGCCTGACCCGAGCCAGCCAGGCCGCTACTGATTCACTGGCCTATGTGGTCGAAGAAAACGTCATGGCGCACCGCGACATCCGTCTGCATGCGGCACAGCCCGCGCAGGCAGAACGTTTTGCCCAGCTGAGCGACGCCCTGCGCCGCCTCTCGATGAAGTCGATCGCTGCATCGGCGGCCATGACTCCCACGACACAAATGCTGGCTGCAGTGGCCCTCTCGGCGGTGATTTCGATCGCGCTGCTCCAAAGCGCAACGGATGGCACGTCGGTCGGCTCCTTCGTGGCGTTTGTCACCGCCATGCTGATGCTGATTGCGCCCATCAAACATCTGTCTGAAGTGGCCAGCCCGATCACGCGCGGCCTGGCGGCCCTGGAGCGCGGGTTGGACCTGATGGAAAAAATACCTGATGAACTGGGCGGCTCATTCACCAAACCGCGAGCCGACGGCAACATCCGCTTCACTGACACCCGGGTGGCCTACGGCGACGGCAGCGCCTTGGCCGTTGATAACGTTAACCTGAACATTCTTCCGGGCGAAACCGTTGCGCTGGTAGGCGCTTCAGGCGCAGGCAAAACCACCCTGGTGAATTTGCTGCCGCGCTTTGTTGAGCCCACCTCGGGAACGATTGAACTCGACGGTCACGCGCTGCGTGATTGGAAGATCGACTCCCTGCGCAGCCAGTTTGCACTGGTGAGCCAGCACGTGGTGATGTTGAACGACACCGTGGCCGCCAATGTGGCGCTGGGCATGCCGCTTGATCGCGAGAAGGTGCTTGCGTGTTTGAAGGCCGCCAACCTGGCACGTTTTGTCGAAGACTTGCCGCGCGGCATTGACACCCTGACCGGACATAACGCCACCCAGCTGTCGGGTGGTCAGCGTCAACGTCTGGCCATCGCCAGAGCGCTCTACAAAGACGCACCGGTGCTGATCCTGGACGAAGCAACCTCGGCACTGGACACAGAGTCTGAACGCGCGGTGCAAGAGGCCTTGCTGCGCCTCATGCGCAATCGCACGACGCTGGTGATTGCGCACCGGCTCTCCACAGTTCAGCACGCCAGCCGCATCGTCGTCATGGACAGCGGACGTATCGTCGAAACCGGCACCCACACCGAACTGATTGAGCGCGGTGGCCCTTACTCGCGCCTGTACAAACTCGGTTTGTACGACGCCGATTTATCTTCAACCGCAGCCGCAACAGCCACGCAGGCCTCATGACAGCTTCCATCAGTGGTTTTACCTTTATCCGCAATGGCGTTGAGCTGGGCTTTCCGTTTGAGGCTTCGATCCGCTCCCTGCTGCCGCTGGTGGATGAGTTTGTGGTGGCCGTGGGCGAAGGGAGCGACGACACACTCGCCCGAGTCCTGGCGATAGGTGATCCGAAGATTCGCGTGATCGAGACACGCTGGAACGAACGCATGGCTGACCGCGGCTTTGTGTATGCCCAGCAGAAAATGATGGCGCAATACGCCTGCACCGGCGACTGGGCGTTTTACCTTGAAGGCGACGAAGTGGTGCATGAAGGTGAGCTGGCAGCCATACGCGCAAGCGTCGAGCGTCACCACGGCAACCCGGAAGTCGAAGCGCTGGTTTTTGACTACCACCACTTTTATGGCTCTGCGCAATGGGTGTCCATCAGCCCGGGCTGGTACCGACGCGAATGCCGGATGATTCGCAACACGATTCGCTCCTACGCGCCCGATGGCCAGTACTGGCTGGTCACCACAGAACACAAACGTCCACGTAATCCCAAGGCGGCGCTGGCCAACGCGCACATCTTTCACTACGGCTGGATCCGCCGCAACGAAGACATGCAGAAAAAGCTGGATCAGGTCAGCAAATACTGGGCGACTGCACCGCTACAGATTCAGTACAGCCAGTTTGATGCGCGGGCGCTGGAGCCTTTCACGGGAACCCACCCTGCAGCAGTGCAGGAATGGCTGAAAACTGGTGCTGAGCAGGAACTGCGCATAGACCCGGCCTACAAGCCCACATCCAAAGAAAACAAATACCACCTGATCCGGAAAATCGAGCTATTGACCGGACGCGACTTCAGTCGCAAGCATTTCAAGCTGGTCGCTTGAGCAGGGAGAGGTATACCGCTTCCTGCTGCTGTGCGATATCAGCCCACCGGTACTGGCTGGCAAATGTTCGGGCTTGTTGACCCAATTGCTGCCTCAGCGCGGCGTCCCCTGAAAGCTGATTAAGTACCAAGCCCATTTGCTGCGCATCTTGCGGATTCTCAAGAATGAACGCGTTCTGCCCGGGGCTTAGCAAACCTGAGATGCCGCAATAGGCCGCGCTGCTGACCACCACCGGCAGGCCGTGCGCCATGGCCTCCAGCACCACCATGGCAAAGGTGTCTTCCAGCGTCGGATGCACCAACATATTGGCGGCCCGGTAGGCAGACATCACGTCGGGCAGCGCGCCCAGAAAAAATACCCGTTTGCCGAGACCCGCTGCTTCCGCCTGCGTTTTATAAGCAGCGATATGTGAGGCGCTCCCAACCACGGCCAGAACCACATCATCGGGCAGGCTGGTCATGGCTTGCAGCAAGGTGTCCAGCCCCTTCTTCTTGTAGTCGTTGCCGACAAACAGCAGGCAGGGGCCAGCTTCGGGCAGACCCAGTTGCTGGCGGGCGGTGCTCTTGTCCAGGTCAGTGACCATATCCGGCAAATGCACGCCCGGGGTGATGACGCTGGTCGCGGCCGCCGATGCGGGATAGGTTGCTGCCATGGTCCCCTGCAAACTGGGTGAGGTCACCACCACCCGGCGCTCAGGCTGGCTTTTGAAACGCACGCGCTCCAGCCACAGATAGGCAAGCAGGCGCGGGCTGGTCAGCACCTTGACCCATCGCAACACGCGCGTGATGCCGGTTCGCCCGTGAAAGAGGTTGTGTTTGACCGGCAGAACATGCACGGTCTGAACCTGGCCGTGCCAGGTGTTCTCGTGTGAGTGAACGATGTCAAAACCGCTGCGAGTGGCTCGCCAGGTGGACCAGGCGTACCAGAGCTGGTTGATCCAGCGCGGCTTGCGCATTGGCATGCTCACCTTGTGATACGAGACGCCCGGAAAGTCATGTTTGATCTGCTGCGCAAACACATGCACCTCATGGCGCTGCGACAGGTGCTCGACCAGCGCAATAGAGTACCGCTCTGCCCCGCCGCCGGTGGTCTCAAAGACCCGGTTCAGCACCGCAATGCGAAGTCTGGGCGACGGCGAATTCATGTGCGCTTGCGGTCTTCGTATCCGGTTGCTACCTTGAGCCAGAAGACCGGCAGACTGGTGGAGCGCACCACAGGCACGCGCGGCAGTTCCATCAAATCGCCCTGCACCGCACTGCGCCCGCGCCGCGTCGTTGTGACGGTTTGAAAGCCAACCTGCCGCGCCATTGCCACATGTTCTGGTGCGTATTCGCCATAGGGATAACAAAAATGCTGCACCGGCGCGCCTAGCAGGCCCTGCAGCGCAGCCTTGTCCTGAGTCATTTCAGCCAGCGCGGTGGGCGCATCGCATTGCAACAGCCGCACGTGGTTCTGGGTGTGCGAGCCAACCTCCTGTCTACCCCTCACCCACTGGCGGAGTTGATCGGCGTTCATGAGCGGCACCTGCGCAATGCCAATGCCCTGGTCCCAGATATTGGTTTTGCCTAACAAACTGCTGACCGCATAACAGGTTGATGAAAACCCGTTGCGCTGCAAAACCGGGAGGGCATGGGTCAGGTTGTTCAGATACCCATCGTCAAACGTGATGCCGACGACCTTGCCTGTTTTTATTCCTTGGAGATAGGGGAGCAAACCACTCATGGACAGACCCTGATAACCGAGCAGTTTGAGCAAAGCCATCTGGCGTGCAAAAGACGCGGGTGCAACGTACAGCCCGCGAAACGGCGCGCCTTTGCGCGGAGCCTCGCTAATCTGGTGGTAGACCAGGATGGGAATTGACGGCTGGCTGACAGAGGGCATGAAAGTTGTTGCGCTTCAGAGCAGCACGATATCGTATTGCTCTTGCGCCATTGCGGCTTCGGATTGCAACAAGATCGGCTTGCCAATGAAGTCGCTGAGGCCGGCCAAATGATGGCTTTCCTCATCCAAAAACAACTCAATGACTTTGGGTGAAGCAATCACCCGGAACTCTTTGGGATTGAACTGCCGTGCCTCGCGCAGAATCTCGCGCAGGATGTCATAGCCAATGCTGCGCGCGGTCTTGACCACGCCTTTGCCCATGCAGGCACTGCAGGGCTCGCACAGCTGGTGGGCCAGCGATTCGCGGGTGCGCTTGCGCGTCATCTCCAGCAAGCCCAGGGCAGAAAAGCCGTTCACGCTGGTCTTGATGCGGTCGCGCCCCAACTGCTTTTGAAACTCAGCCAGCACCGCGTCGCGGTGGTTGTCCTTGACCATGTCTATGAAGTCAACGATCACAATGCCGCCCAGGTTGCGCAGCCGCAGTTGCCGCGCAATCGCCTGCGCGGCTTCCAGGTTGGTTTTGAAAATGGTGTCGTCAAAATTGCGCGCGCCAACAAAGCCGCCGGTGTTGACGTCCACTGTGGTCAGGGCTTCAGTCTGATCAATGATCAAGTAGCCGCCCGACTTCAGGTCCACGCGCCGGCCCAGCGCCTTGGCGATTTCCTCGTCGATGTTGAAAAGGTCAAAAATCGGCCGCTCGCCACTGTGCAGCTGCAGCCGTTGCAGCGTAGCGGGCATGAATTCAGTGGCGAAGGTTTTGAGCTTTTCAAATTGCTCGCGCGAATCGAGGCGTATGGTCTGCGTGTCCTCCACAACCATATCTCGCAGCACGCGCTGCAACAAGCTCAAGTCCTGGTGCAACACCGAGGTGGGCGGCAAGCGCAGCGCCGCTTCCTTGATGCGCTTCCAGGTCTTTCGCAGATAGGCGATGTCTTCACCCAACTCTGCGTCAGTGGCCTCTTCGCCATTGGTGCGCAGGATAAAACCGCCACCCATGTCGCCGGCAAGGGTCTGCAGGCGCCTGCGTAACTCTTCGCGCTGTGCTGGCGGGATTTTTTGCGACACGCCGATGTGGTTGTCCTGCGGAAGAAAAACCAGCAAGCGGCCGGCAATGCTGACCTGCGCGGTGAGCCTGGCTCCCTTCGTGCCTATCGGGTCCTTGAGAACCTGCACCATCATGGCCTGACCTTCAAACAACTGCTTTTCAATCGGTTGTGAAGGCACAGATCCGTTGTCAGCATCGGCATGCCGGTTGTTGATGCTGCTCATCAGGTCGGCGACATGCAAAAACGCAGCACGCTCCAGACCAATGTCGATAAAGGCCGATTGCATGCCCGGCAGCACCCTGACGACCTTGCCCAGGTAGACATTGCCAACCAGGCCGCGCTCCAGCGTACGTTCTACATGCAGCTCTTGCACCGCGCCGTGTTCCACCACGGCCACACGCGTTTCCTGGGGCGACCAGTTGATCAAAATGTCTTGTTGCATGTTTTGTCTCGGGAACTAAATTTTCAGGCCAGCAGCCCTGAGTAAAAGCGCCGTCTCGTGTAGAGGCAAACCCATGATGCCAGAGTAGCTGCCGCTGATATGCGACACAAACATCGCCACCCTGCCCTGTATCGCATAGGCACCAGCCTTGCCCAGAGGCTCTCCTGATGCCACGTAGGCTGCTATCTCCGACCTGCTCATGGGGGCAAAGGTGACGCGCGACACACTCAATGCCTGCACGCGTTTGCGGCCGTACTGCACGGCTACGGAAGTCAACACCCGGTGCGTGCTGCCTGCCAGTTCGGCCAGCATGCGCTGAGCATCGGCGGCATCTTCTGGCTTGCCGTAAATGCGGCGACCCTTGGCCACGGTGGTGTCCGAGCAAAGAATCGGCGCGTTTGGCAAGTCCCGTAGCTTCAATCGTGCCGCTGCTGCGTCTAGCTTTAGCCCGGTGACGCGCCGGACATAAGTGGTAGGCGCCTCTTTGATATGCACGGCTTCCAGCGCTTCGCTGTCTTCAGAGGCATCTGGCAGCAGCAACTGGCAATCCACACTGAGCTGTTCAAGCAGTTGGCGGCGGCGCGGGCTTTGGGAGGCGAGGTATATGAATTCAGGCATGAGAAAGGATCAATCTGGTCAGGTTGTCATCCCGGCCTCCGAGCCGGGATCCATGGTGGCTATCCCGTGACCTCACTTCTTGCGAAGCATGGATCCCCGATCGAGTCGGGGATGACACCCTTTTCATCATTCTCTGTGATACGGATGGTTCACCGTGATGCTCCAAGCACACTAGAGCTGCTCGATCAGCAGCACACTCACGCAGGCTGTCATCCCGGCCACCGAGCCGGGATCCATCTTGGCGAGCTCCTGACATCACTTTTTGCAAGGCATGGATCCCGGATCTAGTTCGGTATGACGCTTTTATTGTCATCATTCTCTGTGGTGGGGGTGATTGACGGTAAAGCGTCAAGCGCAATAGAGCTCGATCAGCAGCACACGCACGCAGGCTGTCATCCCGGCCTCCGAGCCGGGATCCATGGTGGCTAGCCTGTGACATCACTTCTTGCGAAGCATGGATCCCCGATCGAGTCGGGGATGACACCCTTTTCATCATTCTCTGTGATACGGATGGTTCACCGTGATGCTCCAGGCGCGGTAGAGCTGCTCGATCAGCAACACACGCACCATGGCATGCGGCAGGGTCAGATCCGACAGGCGCAGCCGCTCATGGGCTGCCTGCTTGAAAGAGGGGTCCAGCCCGTCCGGGCCGCCAATGATGATGGCGACGTCGTCACCTTCAAGCTGCCAGCCTGTGAGTTTTGTCGACAGTGCCACCGTGGTGACTGCCGTTCCCCGCTCATCCAGCGCCACGATACGCGTACCCCTGGGCAGCACGGCTTCGATGCGCTGGCGCTCTGCGGCGAGCAGGTTCTCCAGTGTTTTGGAGGCGCGGGGCTCGGTCTTGACGGCCTTGAGCTCGACCTTGAGCTCGGGCGGGAAGCGTTTGGCGTAGTCGTCGTAGGCAGTCTGCGCCCAGTCGGGCACCTTCTGGCCGACGGCTACGATCGTCAGCCTCATTTGCTCCGGGTTGTTGTTTTCTTCGCGGCGGGTTTCTTGGCAGCAGTTTTGGCTGCGGTTTTAGCGGCCGTTTTGCTGGCAGCCACTTTTTTGGCCACAGGGATTTTGACAATCGGTGTTTTGGCCGGCGTTTTTTTGGCCGCTGCCCTGGCTGGGCGGGCAGCAGGCTCTGCAGCCGGCGCGGTGGCGTTGCGCTTGGCAGTCCAGTCGTTGGTTTTGCCGACCCGGCCCACATAGGTACCGTCGTCAGTACGCGCGGCTTTTTTGGCAGCTGGTTTCGCGGGGTCTTTGGCTGGCTTGACAGCAGACTTGGCACCGGCGCGGGCCCTGGAAGGCTTGGACGGCTTCGCGTCCTCATCTACCTCAGGTTTTGCCGCCTTAACCAGTGGCGCAGGCGCACCCAGTTTCAGCTTCACGGGCTTGTCGCCCCACAACTCTTCGAGGTGGTAATACTGGCGAATCACGGGTTGCATGATGTGCGCCACAGCGGCGCCGCAATCCACAATGATCCACTCGCCGTTGTCTTCGCCTTCGATACGTGGCTTGGCAAAACCTGCGTCGCGCACGGCGTCACGCACGCTGGCGGCCAAGGCTTTGGTTTGGCGGTTGGAGCTGCCCGAAGCAATGATGACCCGCTCAAACAACGAGGTGATGTGCTCGGTGTCAAACACCTGGATATCCACCCCTTTCACATCTTCCAGTCCATCGATGATGGCCCGCTGCAGTTTCTGGACGTCTTTTTTGGCAGCGGTGCTTGTGGTGTTGGCGGGGGTAGAGGTCATGCAGTGGGTTTGCTTAAAAATAAAGGGAATTAACGGGAAAGGTACAGCCTGTGGCGCTCAATATAACGCGCAACCGGCTCTGACACCAACTGGGCAATCTCTTCCGGGTCCGCGTCGCCTGAGCCAATTTGTCGCCGAATGTTGGTGGCGCTCACCGCCATCAGCGGCAAATGCAGGGTCAAAACAGCATGCCTGGCCCGGGATGCAGGGTCAAAACCGGGGTTTGCCCTTTCAGGATGGACACGGTTTGCTATACAAATTATAGCTATGTCCAGAATGTCTTCCCAGCGGTGCCAATTCTCCAGAGCCGCAAACTGGTCGGCGCCAATGATCAGGTAGATCTGCGCGCCCGGATGGTCCGCCTGCAGGGCCTCCAGGGTGTCGATGGTGAAGCTTGGTCCTTCACGCCTGAGCTCCCGGTCATCAACCACAACGCCGGGAAGGTCGGCAAAAGCCAGTTGGGTCATGGCCAGGCGGTGCTCAGGCGCACTAAGCACCCTCGCCTTGTGCCAGGCCTGCCCAGTTGGGACGATGTAAAGGGCGGCCAGCTCCAGCTGCTCAACAGCGGCCTCGGCCAGCGCCACATGCGCTTTGTGCGGCGGGTCAAAGGAGCCGCCAAAAACGCCAATGCGTTTTTGCGGGCCCTCGCCCATGCGTTTTTTGCCCCTAGCGGCGGGTGCGCTCAAAGCCAGTCCCGTCGCACCAAAAATTCGCTGGTCAGCCGCGCCTCGGCAGAATCCGCTTCGACGGGACGCTGATAAGACCAGCTCGCCAGTGGCGGCATGGACATCAGGATGGACTCCGTGCGTCCGCCGGACTGCAGGCCAAAGTGGGTGCCCCGGTCCCAGACCAGGTTGAACTCGACATAGCGGCCACGCCGGTAAAGCTGAAAGTCGCGCTCCCGCTCGCCATACGGTGTGTCTTTGCGGCGCTCGACGATGGGCAGATAAGCTGCCAGAAACGAGTCGGCCACCGAACGCATCATGTCCAGACTGCCCTCAAATCCCAGCTCCTGAAAATCGTCAAAAAACACACCACCTACACCGCGCTGCTCGTTGCGGTGTTTGAGATAGAAGTACTCATCGCACCATTTTTTGAAACGCGGGTACTTGTCTTCTCCAAAAGGCGTCAATGCAGCTTTGCAAGTCTGGTGAAAATGCACGGCGTCTTCTTCGAAGCCGTAATAAGGCGTCAGGTCCATGCCGCCGCCGAACCAGCAAGCTTTGGCGCCCGAAGCCGGCGTGGCAACCAGCATGCGCACATTCATGTGCACCGTCGGCACATACGGATTGCGCGGGTGAAACACCAGCGACACACCCATGGCCTCAAAAGGTGCGCCTGCGAGCTCCGGCCGGTGCTGTGTGGCGGAGGGCGGCAGTTTGGGCCCGCGCACATGCGAAAACCCGCAACCGGCGCGCTCAAACACCTCACCCTGCTCCAGAATCATGGTGATGCCATTGCCCTGCAGCGGCTCATCGGGCTCCTTCTCCCAGGGATCCGAAGCAAACACGCCGCCGTCGATGGCAGCAATGCTGCCGGTAATGCGCTGTTGCAGACCCAGCAGGTAGCTGCGAACGGAGGATGAATCAATCATGGTCGTCATTTCGCAATGGTATCGGCCTGTACACGCGCCGATTTGATCAAGCGCACAGGTGCTGCAGCGCTGGCATGCAAGCCGCGAACATCCTGCAGGGCTGCCGCGATGCGTTCAAGGTCCTGATCTTCGTTGCCGCTGAGCCGTACAAAATCGCGAAACACGAGGCGTTTGTGCGAGTAGTCGAGTCCGGCTAGTCCAACGGGCACATCGGCCTGCAGCGCAAGGCGGTAAAAGCCGCTGCGCCAGCCGCCCGTGAGCCGACGCGTCCCTTCCGGCGAAAGGGCCAGCCAGAAATACTGGCCCAAGGCCTTTTTCTGTTTTATCAGCGCGGTCATTTGTTCGACTACCCCTTGCGGTGACGAACGGCTGACCGGCACGCCGCCCAGCCAGGCCATCCAGGCGCCGAACAGCGGAATTTTGAACAGAGTGTCCTTGCCCCAAAACATCACAGGAATCCCAACCGCCCATTTCAGCAAGAGGGCGACGGGAAAGTCCCAGTTCGAGGTGTGCGGATAGACCACAATCACGCCCTGCTGCGTCGGCAGGCCCTGGAAGTCCACACGCCAGCCGATCACTCGCAGCAGCCAGCGGGCTACCCTGCTCCCGCGAAACTGCACGGAGTACGGGGGCCGAAAATCCATGCCCATCAGGGCTTGATCGCCCGATAACCGATGTCTTTGCGGTACTGGGCACCGTCAAAAGAGATGGACTGCGCCACGTCGTAAGCGCGGTGCTGCGCCTCTTTGACCGAACTGGCCAGCGCCGTGACGCAGAGCACACGGCCTCCGCTGGTAGCCACTGTTTTGCTGCCTGCCGGTCCTGAAGCAGTGCCGGCATGAAAAACCATCACGTCGTCCTGATCCGGATTGATTGAGTTGACCGGGGGCAAGCCGTTGACTGTATCGCCCTTGCGCGGGTTCAGCGGGTAGCCGTGTGCGGCCATGACCACACCCAGCGCCACGCGACGGTCCCATTCCAGCTCCACTTGGTCAAGCTTGCCAGATGTGGCGGCCATCATCACGTCAAAAAGGTCTGACTTGAGGCGCAGCATGATTGGTTGGGTTTCAGGGTCGCCCATGCGGCAATTGAACTCCAGCGTTTTGCATTTGCCCTGGGCATCAATCATCAGGCCGGCGTACAAAAAACCCGTGAAAGGAATGCCGTCTTTTTCCATGCCGCGCACGGTCGGCATGATGATCTCGCGCATGGCGCGGGCGTGAATGTCGGGGGTGACGATGGGTGCTGGCGAATAGGCGCCCATGCCGCCGGTGTTGGGGCCCTGGTCACCATCCAGCAAGCGCTTGTGGTCCTGGCTGGTCGCCATCGCCGTCACGTTTTTGCTATCACACATGACGATGAAGCTGGCTTCCTCGCCCTGCAAAAATTCCTCAATCACCACCCGCGCACCGCCCGCGTTGTGCTTGACGCCTAGCGGGTTGAAATCCGGATCAGGAGCCAGCATGAACTCAATCGCTTCATGCGCCTCGTGCAGCGTCATCGCCACCACCACGCCCTTGCCTGCCGCCAGCCCATCGGCCTTGACGACGATTGGAGCTCCTTTTTCGTCCACATACGCGTGGGCTGCAACCGCATCGGTAAAGGTTTCGTACTCCGCGGTCGGGATGCCGTGGCGCTTCATAAAGGCCTTGGAAAAAGCCTTGGAGCTTTCCAGTTGCGCTGCTGCCTGCGTGGGGCCAAACACGCGCAATCCATGCGCGCGGAATTCGTCCACAATGCCCGCGGCCAGCGGCTGCTCTGGCCCCACCACCGTCAACGCTATCTTTTCAATAGCAGCCCACGACCGCAACGCCTCGACATCCGTGATATTGATGTTCTCAAGACGGGCATCAAGCGCTGTACCGCCGTTGCCTGGCGCCACGTACACAGCCTGCACCTTGGGCGATTGCGCCAGCTTCCAGGCCAAGGCATGTTCACGGCCACCGCCGCCAACCACTAAAACTTTCATGCAAAAACTTTCATGATTTGATTCTTATTCCGAGATGGCGGCGTTGTGGAATACGTCCTGCGTGTCGTCCAGGTCTTCCAGCACATCCAGCAATCGCTGCATCTTCTGCGCATCGTTTCCTGCCAATTCAATGGGGTTCTCCGCGCGCATCGTGACTTCTGCCATTTCAGCTTTCAGGCCCGCCGCCTCCAGCGCGTGTTTGACGGCTTCAAAATCCGCATATGGCGTCAACACTTCAATGGCGCCGTCCTCATGCGTGATGACATCGTCGGCTCCGGCTTCCAACGCAACCTCCATGAGCTTGTCTTCACTGGTGCCGGGCGCAAAAATGAACTGTCCGCAATGCTTGAACTGGAAAGCAACCGAGCCTTCCGTGCCCATGTTGCCACCGTGCTTGGAAAAAGCGTGCCGCACCTCGGCCACCGTGCGCACCTTGTTGTCGGTCATGCAATCCACAATGATCGCAGCGCCGCCAATGCCATAAC
The DNA here is from genome assembly GCF_035638815.1 of Polaromonas sp. Taxonomy (GTDB): domain Bacteria; phylum Pseudomonadota; class Gammaproteobacteria; order Burkholderiales; family Burkholderiaceae_C; genus Polaromonas. The sequence goes on along the minus strand of NZ_DASQZG010000029.1, from coordinate 44,871 downwards.
CCTCATAACGCACTTCTTCATAGTGCACGCCTTCCAGGCTGCCTGTGGCTTTGGCAATGCCGTACTTGACGTTTTCCAGCGGCATGTTGGCCGCCTTGGCTTTTTCAGCGGCCAGACGCAGGCGCGGGTTGGTGCCCATGTCGCCGCCGCCCATGCGTGCGGCCACCATGATCTCGCGCATCACCCGCGTCCAGATGCGCTGGCGCTTTTCGTCCTGGCGCCCTTTGCGGTGCTGAATATTCGCCCATTTACTGTGACCGGCCACGGAAATCCTTGGTTATTGCTTTAATCTACCTCTTCATTTTACTTTTTCATCACGGGAACCCCATGGCCGAACCCTTATTGATTGCAAAAAACGCGTCGGTCCAGTGTGAGCTTCTCCCCGGCTTGGCCAATCGCCACGGTCTCATCACCGGCGCCACCGGTACCGGCAAGACGGTCACCTTGCAGACCATGGCCGAGAACTTTTCCAAAATCGGCGTCCCGGTTTTCATGGCCGACGTCAAGGGCGATCTGACCGGCATCAGCCAGGCGGGCACCGTAGGCGCTAAACTGGCTGCGGTCCTGAAAGAACGCGGCATTGAGCCCGTTGAGTCACGCGCCTGCCCGACCACGCTGTGGGACGTGTTTGGCGAGCAGGGCCACCCGGTGCGCGCCACGGTGACAGACATGGGCCCGCTGCTGCTGGGCCGCATGCTCAACCTCAATGAGACGCAGGCGGGCGTCATCAACCTGGTGTTCAAAATTGCAGACGATGCGGGCATGCTGCTGCTGGACCTGAAGGACCTGCGCGCCATGCTGCAGCACGTGGGCGACAACGCCAGCAAGTTCACGACTGAATACGGCAACATCAGCGCCGCCAGCGTGGGAGCCATCCAGCGCGGTTTGATGCAAATCGAAACCCAGGGCGGCGACAAGTTTTTCGGCGAGCCCATGCTCAATATCAGCGACTTCATGCAAACCGACGGCGCGGGCCATGGCGTCATCAATGTGCTGGCTGCTGACAAATTGATGAACTCGCCGCGCCTGTACGCCACCTTTTTGTTGTGGATGCTGTCCGAACTGTTTGAACAGTTGCCGGAAATTGGCGACCCTGACAAACCCAAGCTGGTGTTTTTCTTTGACGAGGCTCATTTGCTGTTCAACGACGCACCCAAGGCGTTGATTGAGCGCATCGAGTTGGTCGTTCGGTTGGTGCGCTCAAAGGGCGTCGGCGTGTATTTCGTCACCCAAAACCCGCTGGACATTCCTGATTCGGTGTTGGCCCAATTAGGCAACCGGGTTCAACACGCGCTACGGGCCTTCACACCGCGTGACCAGAAAGCCGTCAAGGCCACGGCTGAGACCATGCGGCAAAAACCCGGGCTGGACATCGAAACCGCCATCACAGAATTGGCTGTCGGCGAGGCTCTTGTGAGCCTGCTTGATAGCAAAGGGCGGCCCAGCGTCACGGAGCGGGTGTTCGTGCTGCCGCCGGGCAGCCAGCTGGGCCCGATCACGCCGCAGCAGCGGCAAGCCCTGCTGGCGGGCTCGCTGGTGGCGGGCGTGTATGAAAAGGAAGTGAACCGCGAGTCGGCCTACGAAATGCTGAAGGCGCGCACCGAAGCCGTGCAAACCGAAACCGCCAAAACCGCCGAAGCTTCCGGCGGTTTCATGGGCGGACTGAGCGACGTGCTCTTCGGCTCCACGGGTCCGCGTGGCGGACAACGGGATGGGTTGGTGCAGTCCGTGCTCAAGTCTGAAGCCCGCGCACTGGGGCGGCAGGTGCTGCGCGGCGCGCTGGGTACCATCTTCGGCGGCAAGAAAAGGTAGCTGCATGTCTGCCGACACCCCGCCCCGCCATATCCGCCTGACCTCACACGCCGGAGGCTACGGCGCCCTGCCCCTCCACTGGGCGGCCGCCACCGCTGCAGAGCGCGCTCCGGTCGTTGGCACCACCACCACCCGCAGCCACCGCAACGTCATCGGCACACACAGCGGCTCTTACAGCGTTTACCGTGCGCTGGCTGTGGCATCGGGCGCGCTGTCGGCCAATCACAAGGCCGACCTGACCAATACCTCGCCGACCGACATCATTGGTCCCTACCCGCAATGGAGCGAGCCCGGTCGCATCGTCGCCATGGATCCCTGGGGCGCCACGGTGGCCGACGTTTTTGCCACAGAGCTGGCAGCGGGTTATGACATTCGCCCCACCATTGCCGTCACGCAAGCGCATGTGATCCTGCCCGAGGTGATTGAGGCGCTGCAATCCGGCAGGCTCAAGGCCGACGGCAAGTACCTGACAGCCGGCGGCGCGGCTATGGTGACCAAGGTGGCGGTGGAGCCGGTGTGGTTCTTGCCCGAGGTGGCCAAACGTTTCGGCTGCACCGAGGCCGACTTGCGCCGCGTGTTGTTCGAGGAAACCGGCGGCATGTATCCGGAGCTGGTAACCCGCAGCGACCTGGAAGTGTTTCTGCCGCCCATCGGTGGCCTCACTGCTTATATTTTCGGCAAGCCGCGTGATCTGGCCAACCCGGACATTGAACTCACAGCCCGTGTTCATGATGAATGCAATGGCTCTGACGTATTCGGCTCGGACATCTGCACCTGCCGCCCTTACCTCACCCACGCCATCGAAGAATGCATACGCGGCGCGCAGCGTGGCGGCGTAGGCCTGGTGTCTTACTTCCGCAAAGAAGGCCGGGCGCTGGGTGAAGTCACCAAGTTCCTGGTGTACAACGCGCGCAAACGGCAAGTCGGTGGCGACACCGCAGACCAGTACTTCAACCGCACCGAATGTGTGGCGGGTGTGCAAGATATGCGCTTTCAGGAGCTGATGCCCGACGTGCTCAACTGGCTGGGCATCAAGAAAATTCACCACCTGGTGTCCATGAGCAACATGAAATACGACGCCATCACCCGCGCCGGTATTGAGGTGGTGGAGCGCGTCAACATTCCGGATGATTTGATTCCCGCCGACGCTCAAGTGGAGATGGACGCCAAGATGGCGGCCGGCTACTTCACGCCCGGCGCGGTGCCCACGTCGGACGAATTGAAAAAAGCCAAGGGGCGGGGGCTGGATGTCTGAGGCCGCCACACACCTGCGCTTAACCACCACCATCCGTTCCCGCGCTGCAGCGCTGCTGGCCCGTGCGCGCCGTGGCGAGTCGTCATGGTTTACGGTGCATGACAGCGCCATGACACAGGCCGCAGCCCAGGTTGCCACCCTGACCCAGCAGCGCTACCCGGACTTGAAGATTCCGTATCACAGCCGCTGGCGGCATTTTGAAGCGGGTGGCGTGGACCGGCTCGCGCGATTCAATCACGCACTTGCCTCAGCCACGCCGGTTGAACGTGCCCGTGCACAGATTGACTTGGCGCTTGTGAGCGTGTTGCTCGACGCGGGTGCCGGACCGGACTGGCGCTACCTTGAGGCAGCGAAAGGCCACAACGCAGAGCAGGCCTACACCCGCTCTGAAGGACTGGGCGTGGCGAGTTTTCATGCCTTCATGGCCGGACTTTTCTCCAGCGACCCGCAGCACCCTCTGCAGGCTGATGCTGCCGGGTTGCAGGCCGTCACAACTGACAAGCTGGCTCAGGCTTTTCAAGTCAGCTCTGACAATCCACTGGTGGGCCTGGACGGCCGCGCTGCGTTGCTGCGCAGCCTGGGCAAAGCGTTGCAGGACGACGCCGCACTTTTTGGACAGCCCGGTCGGCCGGGACACCTCTTCGACCGGCTTGCACCGCCAGGTACCAATGCCATACGGGCGCATGATTTGCTGACTCTGCTGCTGACGGGCCTGGCTCCCATCTGGCCGGCGCAAAACGCGATCGACGGCGTCGCCCTTGGCGACTGCTGGCGCCACCCCGCAGCGGGTGCCGATGCCAATGACGCCAGCGCGGGCTGGATGCCTTTTCACAAGCTGTCGCAATGGCTGACTTACTCATTGCTTGAGCCCTTTGAATGGGCTGGCGTGCGAGTGGACGGTCTGGACGCGCTGACCGGCCTGCCGGAGTACCGCAACGGAGGCCTGTTTTTAGACGCGGGCGTCCTCAAGCTCAAAGACGCACAACAGGCAGATCGCTCGTTGGAGGCCGGTGATGAACTGATCGTCGAGTGGCGCGCACTGACCGTGGCTCTGCTCGACGAGATCGCGCCGCTGGTACGTGCACAGTTAGGATTGAGCGCCGAGCAAATGCCGCTGGCCTGTGTGCTGGAGGGCGGCACCTGGGCGGCGGGCCGCGCGCTGGCCCAGCAATTGCGTGAAGGCAAGCCGCCGCTGAACATCCGCAGTGACGGCACCGTTTTTTGAACTTTGAGGCATACACCATGACCACCCGCAGTGACAAAGTCCACCTAATCGACCACCCGCTGGTCCAGCACAAGCTCACCTTGATGCGGCGCAAAGATGCGTCAACCAACACCTTTCGCACGCTACTCAACGAGGTCAGCATGCTGATGGCCTACGAGGTCACGCGCGACATGCCCACGCAGGACATCGAAATCGAAACGCCGCTGGAAAAAACCACGCAAAAGATGATCGACGGCAAAAAACTGGTGTTTGTCTCCATCCTGCGCGCTGGCAACGGCATTCTGGAAGGCATGCTCAGCGTGGTGCCCGGCGCGCGCGTGGGCCATGTGGGCCTGTATCGCGACCCGAAAACACTCACTGCGGTGGAGTATTACTTCAAGATGCCGCACGACATGCAGGAGCGCGACATCGTGGTGGTAGACCCGATGTTGGCCACTGGCAACTCCGCCATTGCGGCGGTGGACCGTCTGAAAGAACTCAACCCCAAGTCCATCAAGTTTGTCTGCCTGCTGACCTGCCCCGAAGGCATCGCCGCCCTGCAGCAGGCCCACCCCGACGTGCCCATTTACACCGCAGCCATAGACCGAGAGCTCAATGAGCACGGCTACATCCTGCCAGGCTTGGGGGATGCCGGTGACCGCATCTTCGGAACAAAATAGCCACTCTGCCCTTTAATAGCAAGCGAAGTTTGCTATCAATTTAATAGTCTTCGGGTTTGACATGAGAACCATCGGCCTCGCCCTGCTTGTCTTTCTGGGAACAGCGCACTCAGCACCCTACACACCCGCCAGCGACAGCGAAGTGGTTGAGCGCCTGCCCGGCAGGGCTAGCGACCCGGCCATCGGCCGGGTGGAGTCGCTGCGCAAACAACTTGCGGCACGCCCTGAAGACACCGCCCTGCGGCTTGAAATTGCCCGCCGTTACTTTGACCTGGCCATGGCCCAGGGCGACCCGCGTTACGTGGGTTATGCCTCTGCCGCGCTGGCACCGCTTGCCACCTCCGCCGCAAACAACGCCGACTACTGGCTGCTGCGCGGGCTGATCCAGCAATACAGCCATGAGTTTGAAGCCGCGCTGACCAGCCTTGCCAAATCCAGCCAGCTCAACCCCACATCGCCCGAGCCTCTGTCCTGGCGCGCCGCCATCTACATGGTGCAAGCGCGTTATGCGGAGGCGCAGGCAGAGTGCGATCATCTGACCCCACTTGCCGACCCGCTGCTGGGTGCCGGCTGCAGCGCCTACGCCCGCGCGTCGTCTGGCCAGTTGTTGCCCGCGTTTGAATCGCTCGCCAAAGCCGTGGCCAGTGCCTCCAAAGCATCGCCGGAGATGCTGCTGTGGCTCAACACACGCCTGGCCGAGATGGCCGTTCGCCTGCAACGTCTCGATGCCGCAGAAACCCATTTCCGCAGCGCGCTTAAACAAGGGGTAACAGACCAATTTTTGCTGGGCGCCTATGCAGACTTTCTGCTGGCCAGGCAACGCCCCGCCGAGGTGCTGACGCTGCTGGCGGGCTGGGAAAGATCCGACATCCTGCTGCTGCGCCTGGCGCTCGCAGGCCGTGCTGCCAAAGACCCACGCGCAGCCGACTGGGCCACACAGCTGCGCGAGCGCTTTCAGGCAGCCGCCCTGCGCGGTGACAAATTACACGAGCAGGAAGCCGCGCGATTTGAGCTTGACATCGAAGGCCAGCCCGCCAAAGCGCTGGACCTGGCCACCCGCAACTACGCGGATCAGAAAGAACCCCGCGACGCCGAGGTATTGATGCGCGCGGCACTGGCCGCCAAGCAGCCGCGCGCCGCCGTGCCTGCGCTGGACTGGCTGCGCACCAGTAAATATGAAGACCCGGTGCTAACTGGCCTTTCAGAAAAGCTGTCCACGCCCGGGGCCGCCCGATGAAACGCTGCGCCCTCTTCCTGCTGGCACTGCTGCTGTCCACCACCGCCTGGGCGCACAAGCCCAGCGACAGCTACCTCACCCTGCGCGCAACCCAGGGTAGCAACAACATCGCCGTGCGCTGGGACATTGCCCTGCGTGACGTGGATTACGTGCTGCAACTTGACCGCGATGGCAATGGCGAGCTGAACTGGGGCGAAGTACGCCAACGCAGTGACGACATCACCAAGCTGGCCACGGGCCGCCTGGCCCTCAGCTCTGCCGACAAAGCCTGCACCCTGACCAGCACCGGCCCGCTGATGCTGGACAAACACAGCGACGGCAACTACGCGGTGCTCAGCCTCAGCGCGCAGTGCGAAGGCCTGGCTAAGGAAGTCAAAGCCGCCTACTCAATGTTTTTTGACGTAGACCCTACGCACCGCGGCCTGGTGCAGTGGATAGCTCCCGGCAGCGACAAGGCTCAGGCGCTCGTCTTCGGCACCGAGTCGGCCAGTCAGTTTCTGGCACTGCAGCCCACCGGCGTCTGGGAAACCCTGCGCCAGTACGTGGTGGAGGGTGTGTGGCACATCTGGATCGGGTATGACCACATCCTTTTTCTGCTGGCCCTGCTGCTGCCGGCGGTGCTGGTGCGGCGTGAAGGGCGTTGGGAGCCCGCGCCTCAGCTGGGCGGTGCGGTCAAGGAAGTTTTCAAGGTTGTCACCGCGTTTACGCTGGCGCACTCCATCACGCTGAGCTTGGCAGCGCTGGAAATTGTCACCCTGCCCTCGCGCCTGGTCGAGTCGGCCATCGCGGCCTCCGTCATCGTCGCCGCACTCAACAACCTGCGCGGCACGCTGGAGAACCGGCGCTGGGTCATGGCCTTTGTGTTTGGCCTGATCCATGGCTTTGGTTTTGCATCGGTGCTGGCAGACCTGGGCTTGCCCAAAGACGCGCTGGTACTGGCACTGGTGGGCTTTAACGTCGGCGTCGAGCTCGGTCAACTGGCCATCGTCGCCGCGTTTCTGCCGGTGGCCTTCTGGCTGCGCGCAACAAGGTTCTACCGCTTGGGGATACTCAAGGGTGGGTCCATCTGGGTGGCGATACTGGCAGGATGGTGGCTTGTGCAGCGGCTGTTTGATTTGTAGATTGGCGCATATCTGGCATTCCAACTCTCCTGCTTTTTGCACGTATGGCGGCATGCGGGCATGGATCCCGGATCTAGTCCGGGATGACGACTAAAGTCCGGGGATGAGCACTATGGCCCGGGATGACAGCCTTGCCCAAGCCACGGCCTAATGAACAAAATTGCCATCTCGCCAAATAAAGACGGGAAGAGTTCGCTATCGATTCAATAGCAGGAAACAGCCTCATGCTTGACCTACTCATCAAAAACGCCAGCTTGCCCGACGGCAGAACCCACATGTCCGTTGCCGTGCAGAACGGAAAAATCGTCAACGTACAAGCCAGCCTGGACGCCCCCGCCCACGTGACGGTGGACGCCAACGGCTACCTGCTGAGCCCGCCTTTTGTGGACCCGCACTTCCACATGGACGCCACGCTCAGCTACGGCCTGCCACGCGTCAACGAGAGCGGCACCCTGCTGGAAGGCATCGCGGTCTGGGGAGAACTCAAACCGACACTCAAAGCCGACGCCATCATCGATCGCGCCCTCACCTATTGCGACTGGGCCGTGGCCAAGGGCCTGCTCGCCATTCGCAGCCATGTAGACACCAGTGACGCCAGCCTGCTGGCGGTGGACGCACTGCTGGAAGTGAAGAAACAAGTCGCACCCTACATCGATCTGCAACTCGTGGCCTTCCCGCAAGACGGCGTACTGCGCAGCAAAGGCGGTGTCGACAACCTCCAACGCGCACTCGACAAAGGCGTAGACGTGGTCGGCGGCATTCCGCACTTTGAACGCACCATGGCTGAAGGCGCAGCCAGCGTGAAGCTGCTGTGCGAAATAGCCGCCGAACGCGGCAAGTTGGTCGACATGCATTGCGACGAAACCGATGACCCGATGAGCCGCCACATCGAAACCCTGGCGTTTGAAGCGCAGCGTCTCGGACTGCAAGGCCGCGTCAACGGCAGCCACTGCACCTCCATGCACAGCATGGACAACTACTACGTGAGCAAGCTGCTGCCGCTGATTGCCGAATCAGGCGTCAGCGTCAGCGTCATCGCCAACCCGCTGATCAACATCACCCTGCAAGGCCGCCACGACACCTACCCGAAGCGCCGCGGCATGACCCGCGTGCCTGAGCTGATGGCGGCAGGCGTCAATGTCGCCTTCGGCCACGACTGCGTGATGGACCCCTGGTACGGAATGGGCAGCGGCGACATGCTCGAAGTTGCGCACATGGGTTTGCATGTTGCGCAAATGACGAGCCAGAAAGGCATTCGTGATTGTTTTGATGCGGTGACGGTCAATGCGGCGAAGGTGATGCACCTCGAAGGCTACGGGCTGGAAGCTGGCTGTGATGCAAGTTTTGTGCTGCTGCAGGCGCGGGACGTGGTGGAGGCAATTCGCTTGCGGGCGAATCGGTTGAAGGTTTGGAAGAACGGCATGTTAGCCGCCGAAACGCCAGAAGTCGCGGCGAATTTGCGGTTGCCGAGGCGCCCATCCACCACCCGTTTTATGACTTGACGTCGGGGAGGTACTTGTGAAATCACCCATTGCCCATGCCGAGCTCATCGCCACTTTCAGGCGGGCGGAGGCAGAGGCGGCGCACAAATTCGGATTGATCAAAGCTGTTGCGACAAAGGGACCCAGGGCGATTCAGATGGCCGTCGAGACAGCAAAAAAAGCAGCAAAGCGCAGGGATGCGTATGCGAAAAAACTCGCCGCGCTGAAGGTGGACCTCAAGGATTGAGCAGTACTCAGCGCTCAGCCACCGATCTGCAAGGCAGAGAGGCAGAGACTATCAGCATGACAGTCAGGCGATTCGATTCCGCGCTTAAAAACCGGCGTGCCATCAGGTAAGCTTTACGCCTCGCCCTGAACCCATGCTCAGCCCTGTAGCCGACTGAACAATGACCAGCCTGCACGAAGTTACAACCGCCCCAGCCCAAGCTGCGGGTCAACCCACGGCTCTCCCGGCCCAGCCCTTTGTTTTGTCGGTACTCCCCGCCGACCAGCGCACGCGGAGGGCGACCCTCACCGTGATGCTCGTGTCGCTGGGACTATTCCTGGCGCTGGCCGTTTACGCCAAGGTGCCGCTTGCGCAGCATCCCATGTTCATCCCGATGGTGCAGACGGCGCTGATCATCAACAGCATCGTCACGGCCACGCTCCTGATTGGTCAAATGCGGGTCACGCAAAGCCGGGCTCTGTTGGTGCTGGCCTGCGGGTATGTTTTCGCAGCGCTGATGGCCTTCATGCACATGCTCAGCTTTCCCGGTGTGTTTTCACCCAAGGGCTTGCTGACTACCGGCCCGCAGACAACGGCTTACCTCTTCATCTTCTGGCATACCGGCTTTCCCCTGGCTGTAATGGCTTTCGCCCTTCGCAGACATCGGGCTGTGTCACCTGTATCCAGTTTTCTGGTTCCCGGATCCATCCTCGCAGTTGTGCTTGTGGTCGCGCTCCTGACCACCCTGGCATCTGCCGGCCATGACCTGCTGCCAGCCGTTCTGACCGGTAATCAGTACTCCACAGCCTTTGACATCGCGCGTTATGGCCAGTGGTTTATCGCCGCTTTGGCCGTCGCTGTGTTGTGGCGGCGCAAACCGCACTCGATTCTTGACCTGTGGATTCTGGTGGTGTTGTGCGGCTGGTTTTTTGAAATCGGTTTGGTTGCCATCTTTAATGCGGGCCGATATGACCTGGGGTTTTACGCCGGCCGGGTTTATGCGCTGCTTGCCTCCAGCCTCGTTCTGATTGTTCTGCTCACCGAGCAATCCCGGCTGTACGCCAGCCTTCTCTCAGCGCATGCCACCGCGCTGTCCGAGTCCGCCTTGCGGGAAAGCCGGGACGTTCTCAGTCTGGCCATGCAGGCTGGACGCATGGGGGCCTGGACGTATCACTACCCGGGCAATGGCGTGTGGTGGAGCACGGAGCTTGAAGAGATCTTTGGTCTGTCGCCGGGCGGCGCGCCGGGAACTGAAGAGGACTACCTGGCGTTCGTACACCCCGAAGACCGTGTCGGCATCAAACAATCGGTGGCAAATGCCCTGTCTGCCCGCCAGGACTTTGGTGTTGAGTTCCGCTTTCAACACGCGTCGGGTGAATGGCGCTGGATGGACTGGCGCGGCCGCGCGGCCTACGGGGACGACGGCCAGGCCCTGATGCTGCTGGGCATAGGCGTGGACATCACGGCGCGCAAACGCGGCGAGGAGGCAGCCCGGGACATTGAGAGCCGCTTTCGCGTCATGGCCGACGGCATGCCGCAGCTGGCATGGATGGCAAGCCCTGACGGATGGATCCACTGGTACAACAAGCGCTGGTATGCCTACAGCGGCACCACCGAAAAAGACATGGAAGGCTGGGGGTGGCAGTCGCTGCACGACCCCGACATGCTGCCGGCCGTGATGGCTGAGTGGCAACGCGCCATTGCCACAGGCGAGCAGTTTGAAATGGTTTTTCCCTTGCGAGGTGTGGACGGGGTGTTCAGGCCGTTTCTGACCCGGGCGTCCCCGCTCAAGGATGCCAGCGGCGCTGTCATGCACTGGTTTGGCACCAACACCGACATCACGGCCCAGCGCGACGCCGAAGAGGTACTGCGCGTGCAAGACCGCCGCAAGGACGAGTTTCTGGCAACGCTGGCCCACGAACTTCGCAACCCGCTCGCCCCCATACGCAATGCAGTCGCCGTGATGGCGCGTGTATCGCCGCTTCCAGAGCGTGCCGACTGGGCCCTGCAGATCATCGACCGGCAGTCCAGGCACCTCGCACGGCTGGTGGACGATTTGCTGGATGTCTCGCGTATTACCCAGGGCAAGATCAACCTCCAGAGAAAGCAGATATCGCTGCTGACTCCCCTGCGTGATGCGGTCGATGCGGTCAGGTCACTCGTAGATGCCGCAGGGCACGAGCTGGAGGTATCGCTGCCCGCCGAGTCACTGGAAATGAATGCCGACGCCACGCGCATCAGCCAGGCGCTTTTTAACCTGCTCAGCAACGCCGTCAAATTCACGCCCCCCGGTGGCAGGATATCGATAGGCGCGATGCGTCAGGGCCAGATGGCAAAAATTTGGGTGCGCGACAACGGCGTTGGCCTGACCGGGGACAACGCGCAAAGTATTTTCGAGATGTTCTCCCAGGTCGATTCCGCGCTGGAGCGCACACAAGGCGGTCTGGGCATTGGCCTGGCGCTGGTGCGCGGGCTGGTGGAGCTGCATGGCGGGACCGTGCAGGGCTATAGCGAAGGCATAGGTCATGGGAGCGAGTTCACCGTTTACCTTCCGCTGTCGGAAGTTGCTTCGCAGGCAAACGCGCAACATCCTCTGGAGTCGAATCAGTCTGTCCAATCATGAATCTGATGCCTTGCTGGGACTTTGTAAGCCAAATGTGCCAGCAGCCCTTTTCACACGGGCGCAGATGGCTATCAAATCGATAGCGACCGCAGCATCACTCAATTTCACCTTTCAATGAACCCCACCCACCTCCACCAGATCGCCGTAGAAGCCATGCGCTCCCGCGGCCTGCTGCCCGCCTTTTCCCCACATGCCTTACAAGAAGCGGAGGCGGCACGCCACACCGCCCCTGAGCGCAGTGCAGACATCCGCGACTTGCGGCATCTGACCTGGTTCTCAATTGACAACGACGACACACGCGACCTGGACCAGTCGAGCGTGGCCGAACCGTTGGCGGATGGCACCGCGCGCCTGCTGGTGGCGGTGGCGGATGTTGACTGGCTGGTGCAGCAAGGCGGTGCGGTGGACGACCATGCGGCTGCCAATACCACCTCGGTGTACACAGCAGCTGGCATTTTCCCCATGCTGCCCGAGGTGCTGTCTACCGACCTGACTTCGCTACACGAAGGCCAGGAGCGACTGGCCGTCGTGGTGGACATGCTGGTCGCCGCAGACGGCACGGTGGCTGAATCAGACATCTACCGCGCACTGGTCTTGAACCGTGCCAAGCTCACTTATGACGCCGTGTCGGCGTGGCTGGACGGCGAAGCAGCGCCGCCCCCGCAAATCGCAAGCGTGACTGGCCTTGAAGAACAGGTGCGTTTGCACGACGTGCTGGCTGGCAAGCTGCGGCAATGGCGCCAGTCCCGCGGTGCGCTGAACGTCAACACCATCGCGGCGCGGCCGGTGTTCAAAAACGGGCAGTTGACAGACCTGCGCCCTGACGAGAAAAACCGCGCCAAGGATTTGATTGCCGACCTGATGATTGCCACCAACGGCGCGACGGCGCGTTTTCTGGTGGACCAGGGCTTCCCGTCCATACGCCGCTTTTTACAGTCGCCCCGCCGCTGGGATCGCATCGTGGCGCTTGCTGCAGGCCATGGCGTGGCCTTGCCCGCGCTGCCGGACGCACTGGCGCTTGACCGATTTTTGACCGCTCGGCGCAGCGCCGACCCCAGCGGATTTGCGGACCTGTCGCTGGCGGTGGTGAAGCTGCTGGGCTCAGGCGAGTACGCAGCTGCGCCCGCAAGAGCCAAAGGCGCAGTATCAAACGGCGACGAGGCCGGCCACTTCGGTCTGGCCATCAACGATTACGCCCATTCCACGGCGCCCAATCGCCGCTTTCCGGATCTTGTGACACAACGCCTGCTCAAAGCAGCATTGGCCCGCGAAGCGCCCCCCTACTCCGCTGAACAGCTTGCCGACATTGCCAAACACTGCACACTGCAGGAGGACAACGCCAGCAAGGTCGAGCGCCAGGTGCTCAAAGCGGCCGGTGCGTATTTGCTCCATGGTCGTATAGGCGATGTGTTTGACGCCATCGTTACCGGCGCCGCACCCAAGGGCACGTTTGTGCGCATCAACAGCCCGCTGCTGGAGGGGCGCGTGGTGCGGGCTTTTGAAGGGCTGGACGTGGGTGACACCTTGCGGGTGCGTTTGGTAGCGGTGGATGCTGAAAAGAGTTTTATCGACTTTGAACCGGCCTGACCCGATCCGCTCAAACTTAATGAAGCAACTTAGGCGGTGGCCAACTTCGAAGACACGGGCAAATCTCTTTCCTGAACAATCGCATATTCCACTGAGAGCCGCAGCATCGTGGGCGTAACGTAGTGGCGGTGCACGTAGTCAATCGCGGCCATATAAAAGCGGCCAAACAGGTTTTTGCAATGAACGCGAGTACCCAGCATGACATCCACATGGTGGTTATCGACAATTTCCACACTCACGCAGGACCTGAACAGCAGGTGCTTGTCGTTGGCACCAAGAATGACCTGGGCTTTGGTGTCGGTGGCGTTGATGCTTTGGTCAAGCACGGGGTAACGATTGGCAAACAGGTTGCTGGTGTCCGGCGACAACAATGACGAAACCGGGCAACCCAGTGGCGATGTGCGCAAGCCCAGAGGTTTAACCAGCACGTTGCGCAGTGCCATGAGATTGGATACACCGCTTGGAGCATTGAGCAAAAATCCTTCCAGCACTGCGGCCAATAAGTTCGTGGCGCTGGCATGCCCAAAACTGGTGCCGGTCACACGCAGACTAAAGGTGTCCTCATGGTGGGCGCGTACCTCCGACAACTGCCGAAGCAACAATGAATCAACTGGTGGACTGGCGAGTTCCTTCACGCTTCGGGCGGAACCACCATGTGAAAGAAAGCCTGACGCCCCTTTCCAGGAACCCCACCAGCCGCGTACCAAGCCCGCACCGCATCGAACGGTGTTGCAGACCACCCGATGAAAGGTCCCGGGAGGTGCGTCCAGCGACAAGGTCGTGGTCGGAACAGCGTCTGCTTTGAAATCTTTTGCCTGAAGAAGCTGTTTCACCGAATCGGGCAGCAGCTCTGTCAACGCCGGAATACTGGCTTCGTTGCTCAGCACCTCTTCCTTCAAGGCTTCTGAGAGGTTGCCGCCCAACTCGTTGGTATGGCAGGACAGCGCAAAAAAGACCGGATGCAAAGAGTTGCGCGCAAGAGCAGAAAACTGGTGCCAGGTTTCTCCGCCAAACCGCACGGTGAACAGGCAGTCCGGCGGTATGTTCACGAAGCGAAGGGCGCGTATGAAATTTTCAGGATCTTCCTGAATCTGCTGTTCAGACACGCTAGAGAAACGCAACTGCGCCCCGCCGCTGCCCGACACCGCTGTAAAGATACGATGCCCTGCGTGGCGATGAAACGGATGCCCCTTGGGACCAACTACGAAAGAATACAGCGAGGTGGCGTCACCCTTGGAGAAATCGGTGCCGCCCAATTTGGCAGACGGCTCATCAAGTTCATCGACAAAGGCACTGTGCTGACGCTGCCTCGACGCCACGCTGGCAAACAAATGATTGCCAGCACCATGGCCGATTTGGGCAATCAGCGACACCTCCACGGCCAGCCCACCCGATTCAGATGGGATGCGAACCGACGGAAACGTTTCGACGACCTGTGTGAGATTGCGCATTGCGTCCTCCTTCTTTACTTGACTTTATGTGTTCTGGCGGCCACGCGATCCCGTTTCAGGGGGCGAGCCACCGGGCAGAGTTCAAATGCGTAGCCCGTGAGGCTGTTGACCAGGCTGTCGCCGTTGAGCTTGTAAAGCACAAACTGACCGCTGCGCTCACTGGTCACCAAGCCCGCGTTTTCAAGCACCGATAAGTGGCGTGAAATGGCGGGGGTGCTCATGGCAAAGCGCTCCGCCAACTCGGTGGTGCTGAGCTCCTTTTCGGTGAGATAGGCCAGAATCTGGCGCCGCGGGCCCGAGGCCAGGGCTTCAAATATTTTGTCTAGAGATGCAGTCATTTAATTATTAACTTATTTGTTAATGACTTTATTCAAACATTGAAGACCTGTCAAGGCTAAAGCCAAACCTGGAGGAGCGGGCGAATGTAACGCCCTGTGAAAGCCCCTTGCACAACGCGCCGCCATCGCCATCTGCGCATGAGTTGGCCCGCCGGGCTTCCCCTTCCCTCTATTAAGGAGCCACCATGTTCAAACGCCTGACCCTGCTGTGGGTATTGCTACGCGGCGACGCGCGTCAGCTGTGGTTTGCGCTTCGCCACCCCCAGGCACCGAGTTGGCTGAAATGGGGCACGGCAGCCGTTGCGGTCTACTTGTTTTCGCCCATAGACCTGATTCCCGACATGCTGCCGTTTTTTGGCATTGCAGACGATCTGGTGCTGGTTCCGATGGCCATCCGCGCCCTGCTTAAGCGCCTGCCGCCCGAACTGAAACAGGAAGCAACCCAGCGCGCTGGCTAATCCGGCAGCCGCCCTTTACCGCGCGCCGTTCTCCAGCAACCAAGCCTTGAACGCCAGCATGGCCACAGTCACCGGGCGCGACTTCAGCCGGGTCAGCCAATAGCGGCCGTTGCTGACCTCCACCTCGAAGGGCCGCACCAGCCGGCCCTGTTGCAGCTCCCGCGTAAACATGCGTACCGGCAACAGCGCAATGCCCGCTCCTTGCGCGGCGGCTTCTGCCATGGTTAACGAGGAGTCGAACACTGCGCCCCGCAGCAAGGGGCTTGGGGTCCCCGCCGCCGCAAACCAGTCCACCCAATCGTCAGCGCGGTAAGAACGCAGCAGCACCTGGCCGGCCAGGTCATCAGGGGTGTTCAAGGCCTTGCCCATCGCCGGCGTACACATGGGTGAGAGCGGCGCCGCCAGCAGGGCCTGGGCATCGGTGCCATGCCAGGCGCCGTCACCAAAACGGATGGCGTAGTCCAGGCCTTCCCCGGCAATGTCAACCCGGTTGTTGTTGGTGAAAAGACGGAAATCTACAAACGGGTGTCGCTGCTGAAAGTCGCGCAGCCGCGGAATCAGCCAGCCTACGGCAAAGGTACCCACGACGCCCACGGTCAGCACCTCGCGGGCTCGCCCGTCGCCAAACTGGTCCAGCAATTGGCCTATGCGCTCGAAAGACTGGGCCAACACCGGCAACAGCGCCAGGCCCTCGTCTGTCAGTGCCAGGCCGCGCGGGAGCCGGCGAAACAGCGGCACCTGGAGGCGATCTTCCAGGTTCTTGACCTGCTGGCTTACCGCCGCCTGCGAGACATTGAGCTCAAGCCCTGCTCGGGTAAAACTGAGATGTCGGGCTGAAACTTCAAAAGCGCGCAGGGCGTTCAAGGGCAGATGCATGGCAGTGAATCAATAGCAATCGATAGCAATGAGGCCAAGTTTTTCTTGGGTTTAAGCCTGAATATTACCGTTTGTGCCGCCGGCTCTACAAATGGATCATGAGGTCCCTTCAACTCCAATCCCCAAGAAAATGCATAGACGTCAATTTATTCGATCAGCCGGTGTGGTCACCTCAGCCCTGTTGGCCGGCGGGTGCGCCCAGACCCTGGGAGCGGCAACGAACGCTTCGCAGGCAAACCGTTTTCAACAGACTTTGCGACAGATCGAAGCAGCCAGCGGTGGCCGGCTGGGCGCGGCCATGCTTGATACCCAAACCGGTGCCTCCTACGCTTACAGGGGCACAGAGCGCTTCCCGATGTGCAGCACATTCAAATTTCTCGCGGCAGCCCAGGTGCTGTCCCGAGTGGACAAGGGGCAGGAGCAACTGGACAGGCGCATTCTCGTGCGTGCCTCTGACATCATTGAACACTCGCCTGCCACAAAGCCACGGGTGGGCGGTGTGCCGATGACCCTGGCAGAGCTGTGCGAAGCCACCATAACCTTGAGCGACAACGCAGCCGCGAATCTGATGCTGAAAGAGATGGGCGGCCCGCTGGGGCTGACGGCCTACATGCGCAGCCTGGGCGACGACATTACCCGGCTGGACCGATTCGAGCCAGAGCTGAACGAATCCACGCCCGGCGACCCGCGCGACACGACCACGCCCGAGGCCATGCTGCAGAGCATGCAAAGAATTGTGCTGGGCACGGCGCTGACGGCATCATCGCGGGCACAGATCACGCGCTGGCTGCAGGACAACAAAACCGGTGACCGTAAATTGCGTGCGCTGCTGCCCGCAGGCTGGAGGGTGGGCGACAAAACCGGCGGCGGCAACCACGGCAGCAACAACGACATCGGCATTTTCTGGCCACCGGGTCGGGCGCCGATTCTGGTGACGGCCTACCTGACGCAAACCAAAGCCGAGTTGCCGGTGCGCGACCGCGCGATTGCAGAGGTGGGACAGCTGGTGGCGGCGATGGTGACAAGCTCGTCGAGCTGATTCATCGGGTTCGGGCTGCGGTTTTGAAGGCCCGCCCATAAAATCGGCTGAATGAACTACTGGCTCATGAAGTCCGAACCCGAAGAATGTTCGGTTGACGATGCCCTTGCGGCGAAGAAATCAACCGTCCCCTGGGTCGGCGTGCGCAGTTACCAGGCGCGTAACTTCATGCGCGACGGCATGCAGGTCGGGGACGGCGTGCTGTTCTACCACTCCAGTTGTGCTGAGCCGGGCATCGTCGGTATCGCGGAAGTGGCTTCCACAGCCTACCCGGATCCAACCCAGTTTGATCCAAATTCGCACTACCACGACGCCAAGTCAAAACCAGCAGAGCCGCGCTGGCTGCTGGTGGATGTGAAGGTTTTGAAGAAAACCCGGAACCTGACCTTGCCTGAGCTGCGTGCGACGCCAGCGCTTGAAGACCTGCTGATTTTGCGCAAGGGCAACCGCCTGTCCATCACACCAGTGGAGCCCAGGCACTGGCGCCTTATCTGCGGGTTGTTTGTGGCCGACTGACAAGCGACGCGACCGCCGCCATTTGTAGGACAAGGGAGCGATTTGCAGCATCGGGGCGACTGCCTTTACGGATTTCGAGCTTCACTCGCTATCATTCTTTCATGTCAATTTCGTCACCTCCTGCCCGGGAACAGGCATCGACCGACCGCTTCCGTTTGCTGGTAGACGCAGTTCAGGATTACGGCATTTTCATGCTCGACCCCACGGGTGTGGTGGTGTCATGGAATATTGGCGCGCAGCGTATCAAGCAGTACCGGCCCGACGAGGTAATTGGCCGGCATTTTTCCCTTTTCTATCCCAAGGAAGCCGTCGACGCGGAGTGGCCCACCGAGGAGTTGCGGCGTGCAGCGCGTGACGGACGGTTTGAGGAAGAAGGTTGGCGCCTGCGCAAGGACGGTACACGCTTTTGGGCCAATGTGATCATCACCGCCCTGCGCGACCCCGACGGTACGTTGACAGGTTATGGCAAGGTGACGCGCGACCTGACAGAACGCCGCCAGGCGGAGGAAGCGGTTCGCGAAAGCGAGCAGCGCTTCAGGCTGCTGGTTGAAAGCGTGCGGGACTATGCGATCTTTATGCTCAATCCACAGGGCATCATCGAAAGCTGGAAAAGCGGCGCCCAACTGATCAAGGGTTTCAGCGCCGAGGAAGCGATTGGCCGGCATTTCCGGATGCTCTACCGGCCGGAAGATCAGGAAGCCGGCACGCCTGAGGCGCAACTCAAGTCGGCCCTTGCGGCGGGCCGCGCCGAAATGGAAGACTGGCGTGTGCGCAGGGACGGCTCGGCATTTTGGGCCAACGTGGTCATTTCGCCCGTGTACGACGCGGCAAAGCAACTCCGTGGGTTTGCCAAAGTGACACGCGACATGACCGAAAGGCGCCGGCTCCACGAGCTTGAAAGCTCCAGCAAGCGAATCAGCGAATTTTTGGCGATGCTGGCACATGAGCTGCGCAACCCACTGGCGCCCATTCGCAATGCCGTCACCATCCTGCAGCTGGAACCCTCCCCCAGCCCGATGGTGCGCAGCAGCCGCGACATGATTGACAGGCAACTTTCCCACATGACGCGGCTGGTCGACGACCTGCTGGATGTGGGGCGCCTCACCACGGGCAAGATTCGATTCAAGGCTGAGCAGGTGGCTTACGCCCAGGTGGTGTCACGGTCGGTAGAGGCTGTGCGCCCGCTGATGGACGCGCGCCGGCACCAGCTCACGGTCAGCATGCCGGATGCCGGTTTCTGGGTGCAGGGTGACTCCACCCGGCTGACGCAGGTTTTGCAAAACCTGCTTACCAATGCGGCCAAATACACACCCGAAGGGGGCGAGATTGAGTTGAAGGTCTGGCAGGATGGTGGCGATCTTCACACGTCTGTGCGGGACAACGGCGTGGGCCTTTCCAAACAGGCGATCCGGGACATTTTTGAGTTGTTTGCGCAGGGCGATGCCCAGACAGCTGCCAAAGAAAGCGGCCTCGGTATTGGCCTGACGCTGGCCCGCTCGCTGGTTGAAATGCACGGGGGGGTCCTTACCGCCACCAGCGACGGTCCGGGTCTGGGCAGCACCTTCCGATTTTTCCTTCCCAACGCGGGCGTGGCGCAAAGCAGCACCGACGAAAGCCCGGCCGGGCCGCCCGCACCCCAAATCCTGATCGTTGACGACAACCGTGACGCCGCCAACAGCCTGGCAGAAGTCCTGCGCCTGATGGATTGCCAGGTGAAGGTGGCGTACGACGGCCCCGCTGCGCTGGAGATAGTACGCAAGCAACTGCCCCAGGTCATGTTGCTGGACATCGGCATGCCCGGCATGAACGGCTACGAAGTCATTGCCGCCCTGCGCGCCATGCCCGGCGCGGAGCGGGTGACGGTGGCTGCGCTCACAGGCTTTGGCACCGATGAAGACAAAACCCGGACCAAAGCCGCCGGATTTGATACCCACCTGACCAAGCCGCTGGATTTTTCGGTTCTGCAAGCGTTTTTACAGTCGGCTGGCGCCCTGCCCGCCGCAACCTGACTCCATATGGAAATTATCCAGAGTGGTATTTTGCTATAACTATCATAGCAAACTATGCCCGCCGATAAAAGGCAAATGGCCATTTTTGCTCACATCCCGCCCTGAGTGAGGCATAAGCTGCAACGAGACTTTAAAGACTCTTGCTCTCAAGCAGCTTTACCAACGCCCACAACACGCGGTTGGCCGGTGTTGTGATACCAAGCGCTTTTCCGCGCGTAACGATCAGCCCATTGAGGTAGTCAATCTCACTGCGCTTGCCGCGCGCGAGGTCTTGCGCGGTGGATGAAAACTGATTGGGCATACTGGCCGCCAGCTTGTCTACCGCTGCGTGGACATCGCCAGCCACCTGCACACCTTCGGCTTTGGCGACAGCCAGGCATTCAGCCACCACGTCGCCCATCAGGTCTCTCACGCCCTCTCCGTCCACCGTTTTGCCGTAAGGCAGCTGGGTGATGGCCGATACCGCGTTGTAGGCACAGTTCAAAATCAGCTTGGACCACAACGCACCGCGCACGTTGTCCGAGATTTCCGTAGGCACGCCCGCTGCAATCAGGGCCTTGGCGGCGGCTTCGCTGCCACCCGCGGGCTCTATGACCAGATCTCCGCGGCCATGGTGCAGTACGTGGCCGGGGCCCGCCATTTCGGTGGCAACGTACACAACAGCGGCGGCTATAGCGTGACGAGGTAACGCCCTGCGTAGACGCACGGCGTTATCCACGCCATTTTGCAGCGTCAGAATCAATGCGTCTGGCGCCAGGTGCGGGCGCATCAGTTCGCCTGCGGTTTCGGTGTCCGTTGACTTGACGCAGAACAAGACCACCTGTGCGCCCTGCACTGCACTGGCCTCAGCACTGGCCTGCACGGGCACTTGCTCGTCGAAGCTGGTGGTTTGCATGCGCAGTCCATCTTTAGCAATGGCCTCCACATGCTGCGCCCGGGTGATCAACACGACGTCGTGACCGGCGCGCGCCAACATGCCGCCAAAATAGCTCCCCACCGCGCCAGCGCCCATGACGGCGACCTTCAGAGGCGCGCCAACAAGTGAAGGTTTGTTCATGCGGACAGGCCTTTGCGTACGGTGGATGCCGCAAAGCCGGCCTCACCCCACGCGGTGGCACTTGCGCGCGTGAGCTTGAACGACGGCGCCACGCGGACCTCTGCCAGCAACGCGCCTGCTGAGTCCCTGGCGCGCAGCATGGCGGACGGGTTGTCCTCGTCGGGTTCGATGTCCAGCGAGACGCTGAAGTGCCCGCTGCTGTTGGCAATATCCACGCTCTGGTGCAAGGTGGCATGCAGTTGTTGCTCATGGCGGCGCACAAACTCTGCTGCCGTTTTAACCAAAGTGCTGAAGGCCGATGAGTCCAGCGGTTTGGGATTTTTCTTGTCGCGACCCATGGTCCAGGGCCCCACCAGCGCCGGCTCCGTCTGGCCATGTGGCGTCATGGCCACCGCCCAGCCATCGTCGTCATCGTTCTTGATAACGCGTGCGGTCCAGCCGTTGTCCCGCCACATGCGGGCTTCGTTGATTTTTTGGTCGAGATCGTCTTGATCAGTCATTTGCATGCCTGTATTTAACCCCAGACGCTGGGGCGTAGCCGGTAAGATGCTGCAATGCCCACAGATCGTCACGCCATTCCAAAGCAGCTGCAGCGTCGGCATGTGCTGGGCGCGGCCATGGCCGCCGTTCTGCCAGGTGTAACCGGCATTGCTACCGCCGCGTCGCCGAAACCCATCCTGGTGGGCGGCCTGCCTGTCACCTGCAACCTCACCCTTCCGGTGGCGTGTGTAGCCAAAGCCGCTGCCAATGCCAGGGCGGGCATTACAACGGTCGACTACGAATACAGCAAGTACAACGGCTGGCCGGAAATCAAGGAGTCGCTCATGACCGGCCGCATACAGGCGGCCTACATGCTTGCCCCGCTGGTGATGGACCTGACGGACAAAAAGATACCGCTCAAAATTGTCTCGCTCGGGCACCGCTCGGGGGCGGTCATCATGGTACGGACCGACTCCACCCACAAGCGTTTTGCCGACCTGAAAGGCAAACGCATCGCCATTCCAAGTCGTTTTGCGGTCGACTTTCTCTTCTTGCGCAAGATGCTGGCGCGCGAAGGCATGACGCCCAAGGACATCGAGATCATCGAAATGGCGCCGCCCGACATGCCAGCCGCGCTGTATGCCAAGGCTGTCGATGGTTATTGCACCGGCGAGCCTTTTGGCGCGGCGGCGCAGCGCGCAGGTTACGCCCGGCCCCTGTCCATGACGCGTGACGAGTGGCGCAACTACATCTGCTGTGTGCTCACCGTGCGCGAGGAACTGATCCGTGACAACCGCCCGCTGGTGCAGGACCTGGTCAACCACGTTCAGGCAGCAGGCACATGGCTTGACAAAGGCCCAGCCAGCCGCAACAAGGCGGTGGAAATTGCATCAGGCCGGAAGTTTTTCAACCAGGACCCCAACATCATCCGCTTCGTGATGGAAAATCCGGCGGACCGGGTCACGTACGGCGATCTGCGCATGATCCGCGCCGAGTTCGACGAACTGATGAAGCTTTCCATAGAGGCCGGCACTCTCAAGCGGCCCGTCGCCTATGAAACTTATGTTGACGAAAGCTTCGTCAAGGGCATCAAGCCCGTCAACATCACCCTTTGATTCCAGGATTCACTTTGAAACGCGCACTTTCTGCATTTTTTTCGCTGGTCATGTGTGTGGGCCTGGCAAGCGCCGCCGCCCCGCCATCAAACGCCGGCCTCAAGTCGGGCGCTTTTGACCCACCGCGCGCAGCCCCCGATTTCAACCTGCGTGGTTCAGACGGTACCGAGCTGAAGCTGAGCCGCTTTCGCGGCAAACTTGTGGTGCTGGAGTTTGGCTACACCTTCTGCCCCGACGTCTGCCCCGTGTCGCTGGCCATGCTGGCCGAAGCGCGCAAAAAGCTGGGCCCGCTGGCTGCGGATATGCAAGTAATTTACGTGACGGTGGACCCGGAACGCGACACTGCAGAGCACATGCGCAAGTTTCTGGCGGCCTTTGACCCCACTTTCATCGGCGCGACTGGCACACCGGCGCAGCTTGAAAAGGTGCGCAAGGACTACGGCATCACCGCGACCAAAAAAATGGTCGAGGGCAGCAAAACCGCTTACACGGTGCACCACTCCTCCTACCTGTATTTTGTGGACAGCAAGGGAAGTCTGCGCGCTCTGATGCCCTTCGGGCGCACCGCCGACGACATTGCGTACGACGCCAGAATCCTGCTCAAAAAATAAGCGGTGGTTTGCTGATGTCCTTGCGCCGCTTCTGGCATGTCCTTCTTTTGGTTGCCACCTTGTCCGCGCTGGGCACGATGGGCTGGGCGGCCTTCGCGCCGCTGAGCGCTGAATCCAGAGACGAACTGTTTGAAATCCCCAAAGGCACCTGGGCCCGGCGCATGGCGGGCGACAAGGTGGAAATTCTGCCGTCTGAAGTGCGCCTGACCCTCGGCGTGAAAGACGTGCTTTTGCTGCGAAACCTGGACGAAGTGCCGCAGATCTTTGGCCCAACGCTGATCATGCCGGGACAAAGCTTTCGCCTGCCCTTTGACGTGGCGTCGCGCTACGATTTCGCATGCAGTGCGCATGCCAGCGGGGAGATGAGCGTGCTCGTGGCGCCCATGCCCGCCACCCCGGTTGAGCGGCTTCGCTGGCGTGCCGATGCAGCCTACGCAGCCTTGAAGAAACAATTTTGATGAGTGAACTGTGATGAGTGAAAGGTTTGAGTGGAAAAAATGAAAAACATTCTTGCGCCACTGTCCGTGCTGGTGGCGTTGGTCGCCTGCTGGTGGGTGGTGGTGGTGCAGACCGAAAGCGTGATCTTTCCGACCCCGTTGCAGGTTGTGACTGGCACCATGGAGCTGGTAGAAGACGGAACGCTATGGGAACACATAGGCGCATCCCTGTTCAGGGTCGGCACGGGCTTCTTGATTGCCACGCTGGTTGCGTTGCCGCTGGGCCTGTGGATGGGCCGGGTGGCTGGCGCCTACCGCACGCTCAACCCGATTTTTCAGATCTTGCGGCCGATATCGCCGATTGCATGGATTCCCCTGGCCATTTTGTGGTTTGGCGTGGGCAATGTGTCGCCCATCTTCCTGATTTTTCTGGCCTCGGTTTTTCCGATGATTGTGCAGACGGCAGCTGGCGTGCACACCATTGAAAAGCGTTACTTGCGTGCAGCGGATAACTTTGGCGTATCGCGCTACGCGCTGTTCAGGCAGGTGATCATCCCTGCAGTGCTGCCAGAAATCATTGTGGGCATGCGCATTGGCCTGGGTGTGGCCTGGCTGGTGGTGGTGGCGGCCGAGATGATTGCGCTGCGATCCGGCCTGGGCTACCTCATCATGGATTCACGCAATGCGGGCAACCGTTATGACCTGGTCATTGCGGGCATGGTGATCATCGGACTTATCGGCCTTTTGCTGGACGGCAGCATGCGCCGTCTGGAAGGTTTCAAATTTATCAGGTGGCGCTATGGTCGCTAAGATTTCACTCGACAACATCCGCAAGAGTTTTGCGTCCGGCAAGGAGGCCTTGCCAGTAGTGAACGGCGTCAGCCTTTCTGTGGCCGATGGCGAGTTCGTCGCCATCGTCGGGCCATCGGGTTGCGGCAAATCCACCCTGATGAACATTGTTGCCGGCTTTGAGCGCGCCGACTCGGGTTCGGTCAACATTGACGGCGTGCAGCGCGACGGACCCAGCCCCAAAGGCATCGTCATTTCGCAGCACGGCTCTGTTTTCCCGTGGCTCACCGTACAACAGAACCTGATGTTTGGCCTGAATGGCGACGGCCACGGCGACAAGGCCGCGCTGGCCGATCACTATGCCGACATGGTGGGCCTGAAGGGCTTTGAAAAGAGTTATCCGCACGAACTGTCCGGCGGCATGCTCAAGCGCGTGGAGCTGGCGCGCGCCCTGGTCGTCAAGCCCGAAATCCTGTACATGGATGAGCCGTTTTCTGCGCTGGATGCGTTGATGAACCTGCGCATGCGCACGGAGTTGATGCGCATCCTGTCTGAAGAGCGCCACACCGTGCTGCTGATCACACACGACGTGGAAGAAGCTCTCTTCATGGCCGATCGCATCCTCGTGTTGTCCCCGCGGCCCGCCCGCATACAGGCGACGTTTGCAGTGCCTTTTGCACATCCGCGCAAGCTCTCAAGCCCTGCAGTGCAGCAACTGAAAGAGCAAATTCTGGCGGAGCTCGGGGTAAGCTGACAGCAATCGACATGTCATCCCGGACTCGATCCGGGACCCATGCTGGTTTCACCAAGACAGACTGTTCACGCGGTAAGGATTGTGGATCAGGCCCGCAATGACACACAAAACATTCGTCGACGGCTCAGCTTGCCGCATCCGTCGGGCGCCGATGGTGCAAGGCAAAAAAGTTCCACATCATCAATGTCGCGTTGGGGCCCTCGCGCACGCTGAATGCAACGCCGCTGTCGCCCCCGCTCCATGCATGACCCAGCGTGGAAATGTCACAGCGCACAAGTTGCGGCTTTCGCCCCGCGTAATACGTCTCGGTTTGCCAGGCATGGTGCGGGCTTCGCCCATCGGTGCGCGCGGTGTATTTGCGGTGCACGGGCTCGGAGCGAGTGATGTATGCGGCATTCACAATCGCCAGTTGTTTTGTCAATTGCTCCACGTTGATGCGCCGCACCACATCGTCGCGCACCCCATGAATCAGGATGGCGGGCATGCCGGGAAATTGCGGAAGCGCACGACCCAGTGCGCGGGCTGTCTCCATGTGCGACAAAGCCGAGCCATGTTGCATGGCCCGATAGGCATTCATGGCGGAGTCCGTGGTCCCGAAAACCGGGGCCGAGTGCAAGCCCACCGCTGCGAACAGCCTGGGGTAGCGCAAGGCCACGATGGTTGCAAGCGCTGCGCCAGCCGACAGCCCCGCGATATAGGTGCGCGATGCGTCCAGACCGTGTTTGTGCTGCACGTAAATGGTCATCTCTGCAATTAATTTGGCCTCGCCCTGCCCTTGCTGAGTTGTACGCTGGTACCAGTGCCAGCAACGGTGAGAGTCTTTGGTTGCAGATTGCTGCGGGTAAAGCACGGCAAAACCCTTGCGCTCCGCCAGTTTGTTCATGCGTGTGGAGGTGGCAAAGTCCAGTGCCGTTTGCTGACAGCCATGCAACATCACAACCACCGGACGCTGTGTAGCAGTATCAGACCGCGCACTGGCTGGCAAGTACAACCAGTAAAGAAGGCGTCGAGCTGCAGATGGTCGCCCCGCACCCGGTGGCGGAAAAGTGAACTTTTGCCAAGTCCCGGGCAGCCCCCGGTCAGCTTGCGCTGGTGTCGCTGCTGTCTTTCGTTTGGCGGTGACGGTTTTGGCGGGAGGCAGGACGACTCTGGCAAGTTGGGGCGCTTTCGGCCGGCGCGTAACCGGTGCGCGCACCGGTTTGGGCAGCATGCTCTTGAGGAGCTTGCGCCCCTGCGTTTGCTGTGATTTGCTCAGGCGCTTGATACTTTTCAGCCAGAGGCTGCTCAGGCTTTTAGCCATGGAGAGTGCTCACGGAAATTTTAGAAAGGAGTGTCATGAATCAGCATGGATGCGGGCTGGCCTTAAATCAGCATAGTCGATAATTGCTGCGCTGCAGCATAAAAAGCCTGTCGTCCGACGAAAGACGTAGGAACTTGCCTAGGCGTCGAAAACGAACCCGTTACGATTGATGCTGTGACGCCCTGAAGCGCCCCGCTATTTCCATCCCATGCCCCAATTCCTCACTGCTGCCCTCTATAAATTCGTCGAACTGCATGACTTTGCGGCCTTGCAAGTACCCTTGCAGGCGTTTTGCGAGGTCCATGACGTCCGCGGCACCCTGCTGCTGGCTGAAGAAGGCATCAACGGCACCATTGCCGGCCCTGCCGAGGGGGTGCATGCGGTGCTGGCCTATTTGCGCACTGACAAGCGTCTGGCTGACCTGACTCACAAGGAGTCCTGGTCGCACAAGCTGCCGTTCTACCGAATGAAGGTGCGCCTGAAGCGTGAAATCGTCACGCTTGGCGTTCCCGGAATCAACCCGAACGAGATGGCCGGCCAGTACGTTAAGCCCGAAGCATGGAACGCACTGATTGCCGACCCCGACGTTGTGGTGGTGGACACACGCAACGACTACGAAGTTGGCATAGGCACCTTTGAAGGCGCTGTCGATCCGCACACCAAAAGCTTCTCAGAGCTCCCCGCGTGGGTGGAAGCGCAGTCCGCCCCGGGGGGTGTGCTGGCCGAAAAGGATGGCAAGAAGCCCAGGGTGGCGATGTTTTGCACAGGCGGCATCCGCTGTGAAAAATCCACCGCCTTCATGCGCACCAAGGGCTTTGACGAGGTTTACCACCTGGAAGGCGGCATTCTCAAATACCTGGAAACCGTGCCCGAGAACGAAAGCCTGTGGCACGGCGAATGTTTTGTGTTTGACGAGCGCGTCTCCGTCGTGCACGGCCTGGCCACCGGGCATTACGACCTGTGCCGCGCCTGCCGCGACCCGATCAGCGAGGCCGACAAGGCTTCCCCGCTCTATGTGCCGGGCGTCAGTTGCCCGTCTTGCCACGACAAGAAAACCGCGGAGCAAAAGCGTGGCTTCATCGAGCGGCAAAAACAGGTGGACTATGCGAATCGGCGCCGTCAACCGCACATCGGCATGCGGCAAGTTCCAGCGCCTTTGAGCGACACAGAGGACTGAATCATGGACGCCGCCCTGCCCGTGCTCTATTCGTTTCGCCGTTGCCCATATGCCATGCGGGCGCGTCTTGCGCTCGCAAGCAGTGGGCAGACTGTGGAGCTGCGCGAGGTGGTCTTGCGCGACAAGCCAGCTGAATTAATTGCCACATCACCCAAAGCTACCGTGCCCGTGCTGGTGCTACCGGATGACGTCGTCATTGACCAGAGCCTGAACATCATGTTGTGGGCGCTCAAGCGCAGCGACCCCGCTGGATGGATGGCTCCGGAGACAGAATCAACAGCATCCATGATGGCGCTCATCGCGCAATTTGATGAAGGCTTCAAGCCGCATCTGGACCGGTACAAATACCCAGGGCGCTACGTCGATTCGACCGCTGAGAGCGCTCGCGTCGGAGGGTCTGGCTATCTCAAGCAACTCGAAGATCGACTCCAGGTCAATTCGCATCTGTTCGGCGCCCGCGTGTCGATGGCAGACATGGCCATTGCACCCTTTGTGCGGCAATTCGCTCAAACAGACAAAGCGTGGTTTGACGCGCAGCCATGGCCGGCCTTGACAGCCTGGCTGGAGGCTTTTGTCAGCTCAGCGCTTTACAAGATGGTTATGCAGAAGTACAGCCAATGGGTGCCGGGCGAGCCAGGCATCCGATTCCCCGAAAAGCAATCGCTATAATTTCAATAGCAATGTTTGTCCGTGAACAAAGGGCAGACGGGCAATTTGACAATGAAAAAGCCCGCTGGCTCCTGCCAGCGGGCTTTTTTACGACACAGGCAACACTTAATCGGTGGTCGCTTCTTCAGCCTCGGGTTTCGCCTTGCCCTCTTTCTTGGGCAGAGGCAGGATATCCAGAACCACATCGCCGGTCTCGACGCCTTTTTCATCGGTGGTCAGTTTGATATCCACTGTCAGTCGTCCACCGTCCATCAGGCGGCCAAAGAGCAACTCGTCCGCCAGCGCGCGGCGAATCGTGTCCTGAATCAGGCGCTGCATGGGACGTGCACCCATCAGCGGGTCAAAGCCTTTCTTGCCCAGGTACTTGCGCAGGCCGTCGGTGAAAGTAACCTCCACTTTCTTCTCGGCAAGCTGAGTCTCCAGCTGCAGCAGGAACTTGTCGACCACGCGCAGGATGACGGTTTCGTCCAGCGCCTTGAAGCTGACAGTCGCGTCCAGCCGGTTGCGGAACTCAGGCGTGAACAGACGCTTGATGTCAGCCATCTCGTCGCCCGCCTCGCGCGGATTCGTAAAGCCAATCGTCGCCTTGTTCATGGTCTCGGCGCCAGCGTTGGTCGTCATGACAATGATCACGTTGCGGAAATCCGCCTTGCGTCCGTTGTTGTCCGTCAGCGTGCCATGGTCCATGACCTGAAGCAGCACATTGAAGATGTCCGGATGAGCCTTTTCGATCTCGTCCAGCAGCAGCACGCAATGCGGCTTCTTGGTGACAGCCTCGGTCAGCAAACCGCCCTGGTCAAACCCGACATAACCCGGAGGCGCGCCAATCAACCGGCTCACGGCATGGCGCTCCATGTACTCGGACATATCGAAGCGAATCAGCTCAATGCCCATGATGTAGGCCAGCTGTTTGGCCGCTTCTGTTTTACCAACGCCGGTGGGGCCGGAGAACAGGAAGGAACCAATCGGCTTGTCGTCGCGGCCCAGGCCGGAGCGCGCCATCTTGACCGCAGACGCCAGCACGTCAAGCGCCTTGTCCTGGCCAAACACCACGCTTTTCAAATCGCGTTCCAGCGTTTTGAGTTTGCCGCGGTCGTCGTTGGACACGTTGGCGGGCGGAATGCGCGCTATCTTGGCCACAATCTCTTCGACCTCGGCCTTGGTGATGGTTTTCTTGCGTTTGGACGGCGGCAGGATGCGCTGCGCAGCACCCGCCTCGTCGATCACGTCAATCGCCTTGTCGGGCAGATGGCGGTCGTTGATGTACTTGGCGCTGAGTTCGGCCGCGGCTTGCAGAGCCGCGACGGCGTACTTGACGCTGTGGTGCTCTTCAAAGCGGGATTTAAGCCCCTTGAGTATTTCCACTGTTTCCTGCACGGTCGGCTCGACAACGTCGACTTTCTGGAAGCGGCGTGACAGGGCTGCGTCTTTTTCGAAGATGCCACGGTACTCGGTGAAGGTGGTGGCGCCAATACATTTGAGCTGGCCCGAGCTGAGCGCGGGTTTGAGCAAATTGGACGCATCCAGCGTGCCGCCCGAAGCCGCACCCGCACCGATCAGCGTATGAATTTCGTCGATGAACAAAATACCATTGGGCTTGTCTTTCAACGCCTTGAGCACGCCTTTGAGGCGCTGCTCGAAATCGCCGCGGTATTTGGTGCCCGCCAACAAAGCGCCCATGTCCAGCGAGTAGACCTGCGCCTCGGCCAAAATTTCAGGCACGTCTTTTTGCGTGATGCGCCAGGCCAGGCCCTCGGCAATGGCGGTCTTGCCAACACCGGCTTCTCCCACCAGCAAGGGGTTGTTTTTGCGTCGGCGGCAGAGAATCTGGATCACACGCTCAACTTCGTACTGCCGACCGATCAGCGGATCGATCTTGCCGTCTTTGGCAAGCTGGTTCAGGTTCTGGGTGTACTGCTCAAGTGGCGAAGTTTTTTCATTCTTTTCGCCGCCCTCTTCGTTTTCGGCCGCGCTCTCGCCAGCCTTGGTCGGCTCGGGCGGGTCACTCTTCTTAATGCCATGGGCAATGAAGTTGACAACGTCCAGACGCGTCACGCCCTGCTGGTGGAGGTAGTACACCGCGTGGGAATCTTTCTCGCCGAAGATGGCAACCAGCACATTGGCGCCAGTGACTTCTTTCTTGCCATTGCCGGTGGATTGCACGTGCATGATGGCGCGCTGGATCACGCGTTGAAAACCCAGCGTGGGCTGCGTGTCCACGTCATCACTACCCGCGACCTGCGGTGTGTTGTCCTTGATGAAGTTGGCAAGCGACTTGCGCAGATCATCGATGTTGGCGGAGCATGCGCGCAGCACTTCCGCGGCGCTTGGGTTGTCGAGCAAGGCAAGCAACAGATGTTCAACAGTGATGAACTCGTGGCGTTGCTGCCGGGCTTCAACAAAGGCCATGTGCAAGCTGACTTCTAGTTCCTGGGCAATCATTGCGTTTCCTTTCGGCTTGCTGCTTGGCTATCTGACTGAATCATTGAATCACTGTAGGAGATATGGGCGCCGTTTTCATTATTCAATGGGCTCACACACACACTGCAAGGGATGACCATTTTTTCTCGCAGCTTCCGTGACCTGGTCCACTTTGGTAGAAGCTACGTCTTTGGAGAACACGCCGCAGACACCTTTACCATCCAGATGGATCTTCAGCATGATCTGGGTTGCGGTCTCGCGGTCTTTGCCAAAAAACTCCTGGATCACCACGACCACAAACTCCATGGGGGTGTAGTCATCATTGAGCAGCGCTACCTGGTACATCTGTGGCGGCACAGTTTTGGCCCGCTTGGGGCGGCGCTCCATCACAGCCGAATCGCCTCCCATGCCATCGTCGGGCTTGAATACAGGGGCCTTGGGCGGTACGGGTAGCTTCGGGGGTGGGGTTGCCATGGATTTCATTCTAGCCACCCGGATTGGGCAATGCGGCCGGTAGGGAAATTGGTGGCTTGAACGCCACATCAGGACGCTGCTGATTGACTTTTGGCACGCTTTGCGAATGCACAAGAAAAAACCGCCAGGGCCGAGACCCGGGCGGTTGTGCGGCAAGCCTCGCCTTGTGAAGCGAGGGGAGAAGTCCGCTTACATGTGATCGATCATCACCTGGCCGAAGCCTGAGCAGCTCACTTGCGTTGCGCCTTCCATCAATCGCGCAAAGTCGTAGGTGACCTTTTTGGACTCGATCGACTTTTCCATCGAGCTGATGATCAGGTCGGCGGCTTCGATCCAGCCCATGTGACGCAGCATCATCTCAGCCGACAGGATTTCGGAACCCGGGTTCACGTAATCTTTACCTGCATATTTGGGAGCCGTACCGTGCGTCGCTTCAAACATGGCGATGGTGTCGCTGAGGTTGGCGCCGGGTGCAATGCCGATGCCGCCAACCTGCGCAGCAAGCGCGTCAGAAACATAGTCGCCATTGAGGTTGAGCGTGGCAATCACGCTGTACTCGGCGGGACGCAACAGGATCTGCTGCAGGAAAGCGTCAGCAATGGAATCCTTGATGGTGATTTCCTTGCCGGTCTTGGGGTTCTTGAACTTCATCCACGGACCGCCGTCGATCAGCTCTGCGCCAAACTCCTTGCCAGCCAACGCGTACGCCCAGTCACGGAAACCACCTTCGGTGAACTTCATGATGTTGCCTTTGTGGACAATCGTCACACTTGGCTTGTCATTGTCAACGGCGTACTGGATGGCCTTGCGCACCAAACGCTCGGTACCTTCGCGTGATACTGGCTTGATACCGATGCCGGAGGTGTTGGGGAAACGAATCTTTTTGACACCCATCTCGTCCTGCAGGAACTTGATGAGTTTTTTGGCCTTGTCGGACTCGGCTTCGAACTCAATACCGGCGTAGATGTCTTCCGAGTTTTCGCGGAAGATAACCATGTTGGTTTTGTGCGGCTCTTTCACGGGCGATGGCACGCCGGCAAAGTACTGAATGGGGCGCAAGCAGACATACAAGTCCAGTTCCTGACGCAATGCAACGTTCAGCGAACGGATACCGCCGCCGACCGGCGTTGTCAAAGGGCCCTTGATGGAGACCACGTAGTCTTTGACTGCGTGCAGCGTTTCTTCTGGCAGCCACACGTCAGGACCGTAAACCTTGGTTGATTTTTCACCGGCATAAACTTCCATCCAGTGAATTTTTTTCTTGCCACCGTAGGCCTTGGCCACAGCAGCATCAACCACCTTGAGCATGACCGGCGTGATGTCTGCGCCCGTACCGTCACCTTCAATGAACGGAATGACCGGCTCGTCCGGAACATTCAGCGAATTGTCGGCATTGACCGTGATTTTCTGACCCTGGGCGGGCACCTTGATGTGCTGGTACATGTAGTGAAGTCTCCGGTATGCGCTTGAAAAGGCAGGCGTGCTGCCCGGCGCGGTTTAGGTAAAAACCCCTAAATTCTAGCCGCAAAACATGCTCAAAGAAGTTTTTGCAAGCGGCCTGTCAACCGCGAGCGAACGACCCTCGTTACGGTAGGGCCTCCGACGAACTCGGGGTAGCTTTTCAAATAATCATTACCTAGGAAAATTCAAATGAACAAGATCCTCGCTGCCCTGATCACTGGCCTGTTCGCCGCGTCCACGTTTGCCGCTTCACACGCTGGTGCCCCTATGGCCGGCACGCCTGCGCAGCCAGCACAGCCGGCCAAGCCAGCTATGCCTGCAATGCCAGCAACGCCTGCTACTCCGGCAACACCTGCTACTCCAGCAACACCTGCGGTGCCAGCTGCTAAAGATGCCAAGGCTGATGCCAAAGCCGCCAAGGCGGAAAAAGCCGCCGCTGCCAAGAAAGCCAAGGAAGACAAAGCCGCTGCCGCCAAGATTGAAAAAGCTGAAAAGGCCGCCGCTGCCAAGAAAGCTAAAGAAGACAAGGCTGCTGCTGCCAAGAAAGCCAAGGAAGACAAGGCTGCTGCCGCCAAAAAAGCTAAAGAAGACAAAGCTGCAGCCGCTGCTACTGCTGCTGCCGCCAAGAAGTAATTCCCGGCATCAGTCTGAAAATGCCCGCTCCGCGGGCATTTTTTATGGCCGTCGTTTATGCTGGAACCCAGCACAACCCATATTCATGCCATGTTGAAAAAATCAGCCGCAAGTCTGCTCCTCGCCGTTCTCACCACCGCCGTGCTGGCCCAGGAAGGTCCGCAACTCAAGCTTCAGCGGGTGCCACTCGCGGCCGGCATGCACAGGATTGACGCACAAGTGGCATCAACTCCCGAACAGCGACAGATTGGCCTGATGTTTCGCACGGAGATGCCGCGTAATGAAGGGATGCTGTTTGTGTTTGAGGAAGCCAACAAGCAGTGCTTCTGGATGAAAAACACGCCCCTTCCCCTGACGGCAGCCTTTGTTGCCGACGACGGAACCATCGTGAACCTGGCCGACATGAAACCCAGGACGACGGACTCGCACTGCTCGGATAAACCGGTGCGCTACGTGCTGGAGATGAATGCGGGCTGGTTTGCAAAGAACGGAATCAAGGCTGGCAGCAAACTCTCGGGCCAGCCGTTCCAGAAGTCGCTCTAGTCGCAGCTTTAACGAGGACCACAAAAAAGCCGACATGAAAGTCGGCTTTTTTTATGCGCAGCTTTGATTAAGCGAAATTGGCTTCGGCAAAGGACCAGTTCACCAGGTTGGACAGGAAAGTCTCGACAAACTTGGGACGCATGTTGCGATAGTCGATGTAATAGGCGTGCTCCCACACATCAACTGTCAGCAAGGCCTTGTCGGCGCTCGTCAGCGGCGTGCCGGCCGGACCTGTGTTGACGATGTCAACCGTACCGTCTGCCTTTTTGACCAGCCAGGTCCAGCCTGAACCGAAGTTGCCAACGGCGGACTTGACGAAGGCTTCCTTGAACGCGGCGTAGGAGCCAAATTTGGCATTGATGGCTTCGGCCAACGCGCCACTGGGCTCACCGCCACCAGCGGGTTTCATGCAGCTCCAGAAAAAAGTGTGGTTCCAGATTTGGGCCGCGTTGTTGTAAATACCACCGCTGGATTTTTTGACGATCTCTTCCAGCGTCATCGCCTCGAACTCCGTGCCTTTTTGCAGGTTGTTGAGGTTCACCACGTACGCGTTGTGGTGCTTGCCATGGTGGTATTCAAAAGCCTCCTGGCTGTAATGAGGGGCCAGCGCATCAATGGCGTATGGCAGTGCGGGCAGTTTGTGTTCCATGTTTTCTTCCTCGTGGGTGTTGTGATGGTTAAAAAAAGCAGATTGGAAAGCGATTTTCAACAACCATTGTAAAAACTAAATAAGTCGAGGCGCAGACACCGTTAAATCGACCTCTCCGTCGGCAAGGGTAGCGCGCAAGGCCTGCCCCGGTTTTGTTGCCATGACGCTCGTAACGGGGCGGCCTTGCATGTCCGCAAGCCATGCGTACCCACGCTGGAGTACAAGCCCCGGGTCCAAGGGCTCAAGACGCAACTGGGCGCGCTCAAGCTTTCTGTGCGCAAACGCAAGCGATTGCGACAACGCCTGGGGAAAGGCATTCTCCAGCCCCTGCAGGCGATTTGATTCCCGCTGAAGACGTTTACCGAGCCCGTGCCGCAAGCGTTGAGCCACACTTTCAAGCCTGCCCTGCTGGCGGGTCACCAGATGGGAGGGGCGACTGACGCGCGACGCGGCCCAGTCGAGCCGCTGGGCATTGGCCTGCAATTGCCTCTCAACGCTGCGCTGCAAACGCCGCTGCACATCGGATAAGGCGTCCAGCCCGGCTTTTTGCGCCTCCACACACATCTCCGCCGCTGCCGTCGGCGTGGGGGCGCGCACATCGGCGCAGAAGTCGGCGATCGTGAAATCGGTTTCATGCCCCACACCGCAAATCACCGGCAAAGGCGACTCAACCAGCGCGCGGGCCAACTGCTCATCATTAAACGCCCAAAGGTCCTCCAGCGCACCACCGCCTCGCACCAGCAGCAGCACATCCACCTCGGCCCGTTGCCAGGCGGTGCGCAGGGCCTGACGCAGTTCTTGCGGAGCTTGAGCGCCCTGCACACTAGCGGGGTAAATCACAACAGGAATATGCGGTGCGCGTCGTTGCAGCGTGGTGACCACATCACGCAGGGCCGCTGCACCCAGCGACGTCACAACTCCGATCGCTTTGGGCAGCACCGGCAATGCTCTTTTTCTACCCGCATCAAACAACCCCTCGGCCTCCAGCTTCGCCTTTAGCTGCAGGAATTGTTCAAACAGGTTGCCCTTGCCTGCCAATTGAATAGCTTCAACGATAAGCTGCAGTTCGCCGCGCGGCTCGTAGACTCCGAGCCGGCCACGCACCTCCACCAATTGGCCGTCGCGCGGAGAAAAGTCCATCAAGCCGGCCGCACGGCGAAACATCGCGCAGCGAACCTGACCCTGCTCGTCCTTGAGGGAAAAATAGCAATGGCCGCTCGCCGCCCGCGAAAACCCGCTGACTTCGCCCCGCACGGCCACGGGGTTAAACCGCGCCTCAAGGCTGTCGGCAATGGCGCGAAGCAGCGAGCCGACGGGCCAGACACGTACGCCTTGAACCCCTTCGACGGGCGTGACACCTGTTTCAAACATGCCCAAAGCCCTTGATTTTGCGGGGGTAATACTCCACAGAGCGGCATGCCCAGACATCGAAACAGCATGTTTGCTGGGGAAGATCACATGAATTCGTGAAAGTCATTGATTTATATGGAGATTATTCTGCTCAAAATTTCATCGTTTTGTCACACGCCCCAATTGGCGCGGCTTGCGGGCACTCCAAGGGGTAATTGCTCACAAAGTTATCCACAGCTTCTGTGAGTTACGTCCTACAGTCCCCATTTGCATCACCCAGAGCTACTGACGTTACAGCGAGGCGTCGTTTCAACACTGCGGTAGTCCATAATCCACAGCAATCATCTGCCGGGAGATTTGCTTTGTTTTCCATCATACAAGCCGCAGGCTGGCCTATCTGGCCTCTGGTGGCCTGCTCGATTTTGGCTCTGGCCCTGGTCATTGAGCGCTTTTTCAGCCTTAAAACCGCAAAAATTGCCCCACCCCAGCTTCTCGATGAGGCCATGACCGTGTCTCGCGCGGGTGTGCCCAGCCCGGATGTGGTTTCACACCTGGAGCAAAACTCGCTGCTTGGCGAGGTGCTCGCCAGCGGGTTCAGGGCCTTGAACGTCAACCCCCGCATCAGCGAAGAAGACCTGCGGTCCACACTGGAAGGCACTGGCCGGCGCGCTGCCCATACGCTGGAGCGTTATCTGGCGGCGCTGGCCACCATCGCCTCTGCCGCGCCCCTGCTCGGCCTGCTTGGCACGGTGATCGGCATGATCGAAATCTTTGGCTCCCAGGCGGGATCAGGCGGCGTGGTCAGTGCCAACGGCGGCAATCCCGCGCAGCTCGCACAAGGTATTTCCATCGCGCTGTACAACACGGCTTTTGGACTGATCGTGGCCATTCCGTCGCTGATCTTCTGGCGTTACTTTCGGGCACGGGTCGACGGCTACCTGCTGACCATGGAAATCGCCTCTGAGCGCTTTGTGCGGCATCTCAACACCCTGCGCAAAGCATGAGCCCCCACGCTTGTCACTGCGTGTACTACGCTGCCCCCCAAAGGGGCTACGACTCCTTGGGACGGCCCGGCGGAGCGGCGTCATGAGATTTCACGGTACATCGCGGGATGAGCCGGAGATCAACCTGATCCCGTTCATCGATGTCCTGCTGGTCGTTTTGATTTTCCTGATGCTGTCCACCACCTACAGCAAGTTCACCGAGCTGCAGATCAAGTTGCCCGTTGCCGATGCCGAGCAGCAGCGCGACTATCCCAAGGAAGTCATTGTGTCGGTCAGCAGTGACGGGCGCTACATGGTTAGCAAAACGCCGGTTGAAGGCCGTAGCATCGAGGCTATCAGCGCAGCCCTTGTCGCTGCTGCCAAGGCAGGCAAAGACAGCGTGATCATCATCAGCGCTGACGCCAGTGCGACCCACCAATCGGTGATCACCGTCATGGAAGCCGCGCGGCGTAGCGGCATGAACCAGATCACCTTTGCCACGCAAAGCACGGCTCAGGCCGGCGCCAAATAAACGTGGAGCAAACGCTGCAGCGGGCCTGGCTGCGGCGCGGCCCCCTGGCTTGCCTGTTGTGGCCGGTGTCGCTGTTCTACGGTCTCCTGGTTCGGCTCCGTCGCCTGCTTTACGCCACTGGTTTCCTGCGCTCGGAACGGGCGGCAGTCCCCATCGTGGTGGTGGGCAATGTGATTGCGGGCGGAGCTGGAAAAACCCCGGCAGTCATTGCCCTTGTTCGTCATCTTCAGGCGCGCGGTATCCGGGCAGGTGTGGTCTCGCGCGGCTATGGGCGAAGCAGCGAACAATGCCTGGAAGTTCTGCCAACAACGCCGATTAACGAGTCGGGCGATGAACCTGCCCTTATCCGGCGGGCGACGGATGCTCCTGTATTTGTAGCAAATGCCCGCAACGATGCGGTTCGCGCTTTGCTCAAGGCGCACCCCTTTGTGCAGGTCATTGTTTGTGATGATGGCTTGCAGCACTATGCCCTTGAGCGCGACATCGAGATCGCAGTGTTCGACGAACGTGGCGTAGGAAATGGCTGGCTATTGCCTGCGGGGCCGCTGCGGGAGCCGTGGCCGGCACGCCTGCGGACCGGCCGCAAGGGCCGAGGTGTTGACCTTGTTCTCCATACCGGCGCGATTGCTGCCTTTGCGGGGTTCACATCCAGCCGCCGCCTGAAGAACTATGCAATGCGCGCTGATGGCAGCCAGGTCGCCCTCAGCAGCCTGACTACCCAACCTCTGCTGGCATTGGCCGCCATTGCCAAACCCGAGGCTTTTTTTACCATGCTCACAGCCAGCGGCCTGCAGTTGGCTGAAACACGCGCGCTTCCCGATCACTATGATTTTGATAGCTATCCGCGCCCGTCAGATAAGGGCAAAGTAGTGATTTGCACAGAGAAAGATGCGGTGAAGCTCTTTCCACGCATGCCAGGGGTGCTGGCTGTGCCGCTGGAGTTCTCGCCCGAGCCTTCGTTCTTCGCAGCGTTTGACGCCCTGCTGCTGCCCCTGCTTTCTCAATTACCATCCCACCATGGACACCAAACTGCTTCAACTACTGGTCTGCCCCGTGACCAAGGGCCCCCTGGACTATGACCGCGAAAAACAGGAACTGGTCTCACGGAGCGCGCGTCTTGCCTATCCCATTCGGGACGGCCTGCCCGTGATGCTGGAAAACGAGGCCCGCGCCCTCACCGACGAAGAACTCGGCCTGTGACAGCTGCGGCATGAGCTTTACTGTTATTATCCCGGCCCGTCTCGCCTCCACCCGCCTGCCAAACAAGCCGCTGGCCGACATTGGCGGCATGCCCATGATCCTGCGGGTAGCCCAGCGCGCGTTGAAGAGTGGCGCGTCCCGCACCGTGGTTGCAACCGACAGCACAGAAATTATTGACATCTGCAAAGCCTCCGGCGTTTCTGCCGTACTGACGCGTGTTGACCACGCAAGCGGCAGCGACCGCCTGGCCGAGGCCTGCGATGTGCTGGGCCTGCGCGATGACGAGCGCGTGGTAAACGTGCAAGGTGATGAGCCGCTGATCGACCCGGCTTTGATCGACGCCGTGGCCGGGTTGCTTGCGCAGCGCAGCGATTGCGTCATGAGCACGGCTGCCCACGCAATTGGCACGCTGGAGGAACTGCTCAATCCCAACGTGGTCAAGGTGGTGGTGGATGCGCACAACACGGCGCTCTACTTCAGCCGCTCGCCCATTCCTGCCGCGCGGGATTTCCCCGCACAGGCCTGGTGGGAAGCAGGCTCCACCCTACCCGCCCCGCTACGCCATGTGGGAATTTACGGCTATCAGGTGGGCTTTCTGCGGAAGTTTCCGGCCCTTCCCCAAGCGCCACTGGAGCGGCTTGAGCAGCTTGAGCAACTGCGCGCGCTTTGGCACGGTCATCGCATCTCGGTGCATGTGACGCATGAGGCGCCCGGAACCGGTGTGGACACCGCTGAGGATCTTGAGCGGGTGCGCCGGCTGTTTGTGTAAGCCCTGCGCTGGGCGTGCATGTTATTCTCAAGCCCAGAATAATGCGGGTGGGCCCCGGCGCAGGGCCAGTCATTCCGCTTTTAATTCATCAGAAATCCGAGGACATCCATGAGACTGATTTTGTTGGGCGCACCAGGCGCGGGCAAAGGAACGCAAGCGACCTTTATTTGCCAGAAGTATGGGATTCCCCAGATATCTACCGGCGACATGTTGCGCGCCGCCGTCAAGGCGGGCACACCGCTTGGCGTTGAAGCCAAGAAAATCATGGACTCTGGCGGGCTTGTGAGCGACGACCTGATCATCAATCTGGTCAAAGAGCGAATTGCGCAGCCCGATTGCGCCAAGGGTTTTTTGTTTGACGGGTTCCCGCGCACCATTCCGCAGGCTGATGCCATGAAGGCGGCCGCCGTGCGACTTGACTACGTACTTGAGATCGATGTTCCTTTTGAAGCCATTATTGAGCGCATGAGCGGCCGCCGCTCGCACAGCGCATCGGGCCGAACTTACCACCTCAAGTACAACCCGCCAAAGCTTGAAGGCAAAGACGATGTCACGGGTGAGCCCTTGATTCAGCGCGACGACGACAAGGAAGAGACCGTGCGCAAGCGCCTGGAGGTCTACAGCGCGCAAACCCGTCCGCTGGTGGACTACTACTCAAACTGGGCCAAAGGCGCACCCGACGCGGCGCCAAA
Source organism: Polaromonas sp. (assembly GCF_035638815.1). Lineage (GTDB taxonomy): Bacteria > Pseudomonadota > Gammaproteobacteria > Burkholderiales > Burkholderiaceae_C > Polaromonas. The sequence continues at coordinate 4,862 of NZ_DASQZG010000029.1, read as the reverse complement.
GTACCGCGCGATCAGCGGCATGGGTGGCGTTGATGAAATCACCGACAGAGCTTTCAAGGCCCTGGTGAGTTGATTCATTGCTCAAGCAAAAAAGCCGTCTTCTGACGGCCTTTTTCATGGGCGGGCACAAGTCACGCGGGGCTGGATCTCAACCCGTAGGTTTTGCCATCCACAAAGAGATATTCGGCACGCACGATCGCCTCGCCCTTTTCTGCCGTAAAGGTAAAACCAACCATTGCAACGGAAGCGCCGGGCTTGATCTCGGCGACTTTCCATGCTTCCAGCCGCGTCAAGGGCGCCAATTCAACCTCCCATCGCTTGTCTTTGCGATTGGGCACCACAGTTTTGGCCAGCAGCGCCTTGCCGTCCACTGGCGCAGTCTGCGCTGGCAAACTGCGTTGCGCCAGTTCTGCCGGCAGCTTGAGGCCAGCAGGTACTTCAATAACCAGCTCCGAGTGCGGGTTCTGCCAAACCACCTTGACGACCTTGCCTTCGACATAAATCGGGCGGTCCTGGTCAAAACTGCTCCAGCCGTGGTGAGCCCACGCGACGATTGGCAGGACGCCGGCGGCGGAGGCCGCAAACGAAGCCTTGATCACATCACGTCTTTTCATGAGACTCCTTCCGAATTAAAGATAAGCAATCCAGCGGCCACAGGCGACGACGGCCAGCCAGATCAACGTGGACACAACCATTTGGCCTCTAGCCAATGCATCAAGCTTGCGCAGTGACTCGCGGGCATGAAACCATGCCGCATTACACCCTGCGGCCATTAACAACAGCATCTTCAGGGTGAATGCCCGATTGGCCAACAACTCCGCAGGCTGTGATGCAAACATCAAAAGCCCGGAGGCTGCCGCCAGACCGAACCCGACAAACGCCACGCCCAGACTCAGACGCGCCAGTTCTTTCACCTGCAAGGCCGCGCCCAAGCCGAATACCCGCAGCTCCAGCAGGACCAGATTGCCCAGGAGCAGCGCAATGCCGCTGATATGCACGATCTCCAGCACCGGATAGGCCCAGACATGGGATTTGAGCGCGGCAAACATTGACTCAGCCTACAAGACCATCAAGCTCAACATGAGCGCCACGCGAGCCTTGACCGGACCCAGGCCGCCTGAGTCCGGGAAGATGTCACCGGGCGTTGCCAACACGCGGCCCTGCAGACACCTTGTTGAACGCACCACTCTCACGCCCGCGTCTCTGGCTTTGAGCAGCGCGGCCTCCAGCGCGTGATGGATGGTCCCGTTGCCTGTTGCTGCCACAACCAGTCCCTGCACCCCGCCCTGCACGAGCAAAGCATCGACCAGCGCACCGCTCGCGCCAGCATGGCTCATGACAATTTCGACGCGCGGCCAGCCTGGACCCGCGCCCAATTTTGCTATCGTTTTCATAGCTGCAATCGCTCGTTCTTCCTGGGCCGATGGCCAATTCCGCAACAATCTGAGGGACCCAGCCTCAACATAAGCGGTGGGACCGGCATCGCCGGAGCTGAAAGCATCCAGCTGATAGGTATGCGTTTTCTGCACGTCAAGCGCGCTGTGGACAACGCCCGCGCACACAGCCACAACGCCACGCGCGCCTGAGTGGCGTGCGACAGCTACTGCATCCAGCACATTTTGTGGTCCGTCGGGGAAAAGAGCAGTCGCCGGTCGCATGGCACAGGTCAGCACCACGGGCTTGTCGGGGTTGCACACCGCGTGCACAAAATACGCCGTTTCCTCCAGCGTATCGGTACCGTGCGTGATGACAATTCCTTGAACCTCTGCACGCGCAAGGTGGTGGTTAACCCGGTTCGCAAGCTCCGCCCAGATGGCAAAACCCATGTCCTTGCTGTCGATCTGCGAAACCTGCTCGGTTTCAACCGGCCCGTTGTCCGTGATCGATGGAATATCAGCGACCAGCTGGTCAATACCCACCTGGGCAGCCACATAAGCCAGTGCTTCTGAGGGGCGAGCCGCACGTCCGGCGATGGTCCCGCCAGTGCCCAGAATCACAATTGTTTGAGGTTTCATAAATGAAGAACTTGCATTTCAGCTAAAACTGGATGAAAATACAGTTACTGGGTATTAAAACAGTCCTGCCCAATGACCAGATCAAGCAAGGGATTGTCCACGTGTTTGCCTACTGTCAGTCCTAGGAGTTCCCGATATGAGCAGCTTTCAAGATTCGGCCGAAATGCCCAAACTCACAGCGCGGCAGCAGCAGATCCTCGAACTCATCCAGAGCGCCATTGCACGCACCGGTGCCCCTCCTACCCGGGCTGAAATCGCCAATGAGCTTGGCTTCAAGTCTGCCAACGCCGCTGAAGAGCACCTCCAGGCACTGGCCCGCAAGGGCGTGATTGAGCTGGTCAGCGGCACGTCCCGCGGTATTCGCCTTCGCACCGACACCCTTCGCTCCATCCATGAGTTCCGTTTCAAGCAGTTTTCCTTGCCGTTGCAAAGCCTGGCCCAACTCGCCCTGCCTCTGGTGGGGCGGGTTGCTGCTGGCAGTCCCATTCTTGCGCAGGAACATGTGGACCATACCTACTACTTCGAGAGCAGCCTTTTTCAGCGCAAACCTGACTACCTCCTCAAGGTACGTGGCATGAGCATGCGTGACGCCGGCATCATGGACGGCGATTTGCTGGCCGTGCAGCAAACCAAAGAAGTCAAAAACGGCCAGATCGTGGTGGCGCGTCTGGGAGACGAAGTCACCGTCAAACGGTTTCGCCGCAACAAGCACCTGATTGAACTGCTCCCGGAAAATCCTGATTTCAAAACCATTGTGGTCGAGCCCGGTGAAGCGTTTGAACTTGAGGGGCTGGCCGTAGGCCTGATCAGAAACACGATGCTGATGTAAGCCTGCGAATTGCCTCGACCCAAGTGGCCGCGGGCAGTCACGCCGTTCCCCCATTTCCGCGCAGCAGGTGGCGGGCGTTTGGTCAAACCATTGACCAACACCCTGCTTTCGCGGATCGCCTAGTAGATGTAATCCTGCCTGTGTAAACCTCTAAATTTAGGAGTTCTCATGGGAATCACCAGTTTTTCACGTTCGCCGGTTTTGACTGTTCTGTTGGCACCGCTGCAGGCGTTGGCTGCTTTGTTTATGCCGGCCTCAACCGCTTCTTCTCCGTCATCTACCCACCCGGTGTCGCCGCGCCGGACAGTACCCAGACATCCGTTGAATCAAGCAATCCCCTCCAATACAGGGTTTGCTTTAAAAGCGGCAGCACTTAACAACCGTTCCGCGAGAGCCGACGGTCACAAGCCTTGCCAAACCGTGGTCCGGGCGACCTCCCCCAGGCGCCTGAAAGTCGTGCGTGAATTTGAAGCGGGCATCAGCCCTTCATGCGCCGGTCGCATGGTCATTTCGGGTCGCATGGCTGACGTGTGCGCAGAGCTCGATCGCATGGCCCAAAAGGAAGCAGCCACGCAGACTGCTTGACCCTGACCCGCGAACTGTTCGGGCAAAGAGGTCAACAACAGGGGCTAACCGGGCAGGCGGGCCTGTTTCTCCCCGGTACAAGTTGGACCGCGCCTGACCGCTCACAGTAGAACTTGCAGGCACAATATCGGGATGAATATTGTGATCCTTGACGACTACCAGGACTCTGTGCGCAAGCTTGACTGCGCTGCCAAGCTAGATGCGTATCAGGCCAAGGTGTATACCAACACCGTCAAAGGTATCGGACAGCTTTCTGTCCGCCTCAAGGATGCCGATGTCGTTGTGTTGATTCGCGAGCGAACCCACTTGCATCGCCAGTTGATCGAAAAGCTTCCAAAGCTCAAGATGATTGCGCAAACCGGCCGGATCGGAAGTCATGTGGATGTTGCAGCCTGCACCGAGCGCGGCATTGTTGTTGCCGAGGGCATAGGCTCTCCGACCGCACCCGCTGAACTCACGTGGGCGCTCATCATGACGGCGATGCGCCGCATTCCGCACTATGTGGCACACCTCAAGCACGGGGCCTGGCAACAAGCCGGGCTTAAAAACGCCTCCATGCCCACCAACTTTGGCTTGGGCTCGGTGCTCAAGGGCAAAACATTGGGGATTTGGAGTTACGGCAAGATCGGCCAGATCGTTGCCGGATATGGCAGGGCGTTCGGGATGCGCGTGTTGGTCTGGGGCAGCCCCGCCTCGCGCGGAAGAGCCCAGGCCGACGGGTTTGAAGTGGCCTCCTCCAAAGCCGAATTTTTCCAGGAAAGCGACGTGCTCACCCTGCATTTGCGCCTGCTCGACGACACGCGTGGCGCAGTCACGCTGGACGACCTGTCCCGTATGAAGCCCTCCGCCCTGCTGGTGAATACGTCACGAGCCGAACTCATTGAGCACGACGCGCTGATCGCCGCACTGAACCGCGGCCGCCCCGGAATGGCCGCGGTCGATGTCTTTGAATCGGAACCCATTTTGCAAGGCCATGCCCTGCTGCGCCTGGAAAACTGCATCTGCACCCCACACATTGGTTACGTGGAGCAGGAAAGCTACGAGATGTATTTCAGCTCTGCGTTTGATAATGTCGTCAACTTCATCAAAGGCACACCAACAAATATTGTTAATCCTGGCGCCTTACAGGTCCGCCGCTGACCCCCCTCAGCCAGGCATGGTTGTCAGTGCGAGGACCCCGGGTGCACACCAATACGCAGGCACGCAAGTTAAAAGCATTCAGGAACGCGCGGGCTTTTCGAAGCCGTCAGGCCTGAATCCGGTATCGTAATCATCGAAATCAACCAGCGAATCGAGCACGGTTGACCCCCCGGGCACGCTGCTGTCACCGGACGCGCCCGATCCGGTGGGCGCAAAATTGCGTCGGCTTACCTGTGCCCCGCCAGCAGCACCACGGCGTCTGGCTGTTCCGGAAGTGCTCTCACCTCCTTCCG
>NZ_DASQZG010000028.1:0-15947 GCF_035638815.1 Polaromonas sp. | reverse complement strand
AGAAAATCCCTGGTTTACGGGCGAAGCCGAATGAGGCGTGGTCACGGTGAACTCCTGGGTTGGTTGCTTTGCTGATGATGGTAGCCGCTGCAATGGGAGCAGGCTACGGGCAAAAAAAAGACCACCTCGCGGTGGCCTTGTCTAACGCTTGTTATTTTTGCTTGTTATGTTTTATATCCCCTGAAGGCAGCTCAATCTGAGGTTGACTTGCCTTTCGCCTCTTCCGGTGTTGTCACAGCAACACCGAGACTGTGGCTGATTGCGCCTGTGCGCGCATCCTCCAATTGGAGGAGGAAAATCGAAGTTGAAGAGGCGCTTAATGCAGGAAAACTTCAGGAGGCGGCCCCAACTGGCAGCCGCACCACAAACGATGCCCCTCCGCCGGGCCGGTCTTCGCAGCGCACGGTGCCGCCGTGGCGCACGGTGATGGATTTGACCAGCGCCAGACCAAGGCCAACGCCCCCCTCACGCTCGCTGGCGCCGGGCAGGCGATAGAAGGGTTCAAAAATTCTTTCGCGCTGATCGGGCGGGACGCCCGGCCCGCGATCGTTGACACGTATCACGGCCTGACGCTGCGCACCCGTCCCGGTTTGCTCCAGCTCCAGGGTAACTTCACCGGTGCTGTAGCGGCGCGCGTTTTCCAGCAGGTTGCGGATCAGGCGGCGTAGCAGGCGGGCCGATCCCTGCATGTTGACGGTTCGGTTTGGTGCGGCAGCACCCGGGTCGTCCGGCAGTTCGGCATTCAGTTCCACGTTAAGGCGCGCACACTCCTCGGCGGCAAGCCCCGTGAGGTCCAGCGTTTCAAACGGCTCAGCATCCGCCTGCCGCGCGTCGAGCCGACTGGCCAAAAGGATCTCGTCGATCAGCTGATCAAGCTCATTGATGCTCCGCGAAATCTCAATGCGCTGCGGCGTGGAGGCGTCCGTGCCCATGAGTTCAAGGCCCATGCGTATGCGGGCGAGAGGCGAGCGCAGTTCGTGAGAGGCATTCGCGAGCAAGGACTTATGGGAATCCATCAGCGTTTCAATCCGCTCCGCGGCGTGGTTGAAGCGTTCTGCCAAAAAAGCGACTTCATCACGCCCCTCAGCGTTGACCCGGGCCGAGAGGTCTCCCGCACCCCAGCGCTCAACCCCGCGTTGCAGGGCCTCCAGGCGCAGCGTGAGGCGCCGCATGATGGGGTAGGCCCCGACAGCCACCGCCAGACCAACCAGCACCAGCATCCAGCCAAAACCAAAGGGAAGGCGATTCCAGGGGTTGCCGGGCGGGCGCTGCGGGCGTGGCAGCACCAGATGCAGTGTCTCGCCGGATTTGGTCATCACGCTGAACTCCAGACCGTCGCGGGGTTTGCGATCAGGGCGGGTTTGCGTGGTGCCAATGATCTCGCCGCCATCGTTAAGGATCAGGACTTCACGTATCGGCAACAGGGGTGAGTCGGCGGTAAGACGCCAGGCCGCACCCACCAGAAAAGTCAGCACGATGACGGTGGCCACCACCGCAAGCCAGATGCGCACATACAAATGCGAGGCAATGCGGCGCCACATTTCGAAACGATCAGTCCTGTTGTTTGGCAAACACGTAGCCAACGCCACGCACGGTCAGAATGCGCTTGGGGTCTTTGGCGTCAAGCTCGATGGCGTTGCGGATGCGGCCCATGTGTACATCGATGGACCGGTCAAATGCCTCCAGTTCACGGCCGCGCACGGCTTCCATGATCTGGTCGCGCGTGAGCACCCGCCCGGCACGCTCGGCCATGGCCACCAGCAAATCAAACTGATAGGACGTCAAATCACAAACGCGGCCCGATACCGACACCGCGCGTGCGTCACGATCAATGTCCAGAGAGCCGAAGCGCATGGTCTTGTGGCTTCCCGCGGCCTGGCCAAGCTCTGCACCGCGACGCAATACCGCGCGGATGCGGGCCAGCAGTTCACGGGGTTCAAAAGGTTTCGGCAGGTAGTCGTCGGCGCCAATTTCCAGACCAACAATACGGTCCATCGGGTCACCTTTGGCGGTCAACATCAGCACTGCTGTGCGGGCCGAGTCTCCGCCCATTGCCTTGATGCGCCGACAGACTTCAAGGCCGTCCATGTCGGGCAGCATCAAGTCCAGAATCACCAAGTCGGGTTTGCGCGCTTCCAGCGCCTCCAGCCCCTTCGTGCCGTCAGCAGCGTGGGTAAAACCATAACCCGACTGACGCAAATATTCGCCCACCATGGTCGCAAGACGGGTGTCATCCTCGATCATCAAAAGTTGCTGGGTCATGGCTTGGCTCGCTGAGCGGGTGGGAGAGTTCTGTTCAGTGTAGCCACTCGCAGCGGGACCTGCCTCACCGGTGAGGACGTTGTCGCCCAAAAACGGGCTTGAGCCGGCGGCGGCCAACTTGTTCTCGCGGTTCTCACTCATGGGGGATCCTTTTGAAAGTCAATGTCCTCCATGGTGCGCAGGGGCCAACAAGTCGTGTTGAAGGCGCTGTAAAGATAGGTAAACCGTCGCGCGCAACCGGGCGCTACTGTATTGATAGCAAGCTACTCCCGTTGATCAAGGGCGGGGTGGCGATTTCATTCGAGAGGCCAGCCAGACAAGCAACAGGACGGGCACGCCGAGGAAAGCCGTCGCTGTGAAGAAGTTGCTGTAGCCGTAGGCGTCAACATACACGCCGGAGTAGCCGGCCAGAAACTTCGGCAGGAGCAGCATCATGGAGCTGAACAGCGCGTACTGCGTGGCTGAATAATTGATGTTGGTCAGGCTCGACAAATAGGCAATAAATGCAGCCGATGCAATGCCGCTGGACAGGTTGTCGGCCGAGACCACGAAGATCAGCGCCTGCACGTCGTGACCGCGTGAGCCCAGCCAGGCAAACAGCAGATTGGTGGCGGCACTCAGTACGGCGCCTAGCATCAACACCCGCATCACACCGAAACGCATGGCCAGTACGCCACCCAGAAATGCGCCTACCAACGTCATGATCACGCCATAGATTTTGGTGACAGCTGCCACTTCATCCTTGGTGTATCCCATGTCGACGTAGAAGGGGTTGGCCATGATGCCCATCACCACATCGCTGATGCGATAGACGGCAATCAGGCCGAGAATCAGTGCCGCCTGTTTGCCGTAACGGCGCAGAAAATCTGCAAAGGGGTCGACCAGGGCGGTTCTAAGCCATTCGGCAGCGTTGCGTGCCGGGGCAAGTACGCGCGCAGCGGGCTCTGGCGAAAACAGCACCGTCAGCATGCCCACGAGCATGGAAGCAGCCATTGCCAGATAAGCCGTCTGCCACGCGCCGTGCTGATACGCACCGGCGTTGGGGACTTCAGCGCGGGCCGCAATCCACAGCACCCCCGCACCCGCCCAGATCATGGCGATGCGATAACCAGTTTGGTAAGCCGCCGCCAGAGCCGCCTGGCGCGGTGTGTCGGCCGACTCGATGCGAAAGGCGTCCAGCGCAATGTCCTGCGTGGCCGATGCAAAAGCCACGGCCAGGGCGCACCACACCACAGGCATCAAGGATTGCTTGGGATCGGTCAGTGCCATGCCGACCAGGGACGCCATGATCACGGTCTGCGACAGCAACAGCCAGCTGCGCCGCCGTCCCAGAAGACGCGTGAGTATGGGGATGGGCAGGCGGTCCACCAGCGGTGCCCACACCCATTTGAATCCGTAGGCCAGCCCCACCCAACTCAGAAAGCCGATGGTTGTGCGGTCAACACCCGCCTCGCGCAGCCAAAAGCTCAGGGTGCCAAACACCAGCAACAGTGGCAACCCTGCTGAAAAACCCAGCAGCAACATGCGCAGGGTTGGCGCCTCCAGATAAACCCGGAGTGTCTGAGCCCACCCGGGTCTGTCGGCTGGGGACGGGGCTGGCGCGTTGGCTGAAAGGTTGACCCCGGAATGCGGCGGCGGCTTACGCGAGTCTGAAGGCTGGTCGGGTATGGTCTCGCTCATGCGGGAATAATACGCCCGCCCCAATTTTTGAAATACGCCTCTACTTTGGAGATGGCCCATGAAATTAGCATCGAGTCTTGCCCTGACGTTGGTTTTGTTGCTGGGCGCGGCCCCGGCCATGGCGCAGCGCGAGGGGGTGGAGGTTGGTAAAAACTCCGGCTTCACCAAGCTGGTTCCGGCTGAACAAATTGAGCAGGCTTCCCAGCAGCAGTACGCCAAGATGATGCAGGAGGCCGCCAGCAAAAATGCGCTGGCACCCGCTGGTCACCCCCAGTTGCAGCGGCTGCGCCGCATTGCCCAGCGGGTCATTCCCCACGCGATCGCGTGGAATCCGCGCGCCAAAGGCTGGCAGTGGGAGGTCAACCTGATTGGCAGCCAGCAGATCAATGCCTTTTGTATGCCTGGTGGAAAGATCGCTTTCTACACCGGCATCATTGAACAGCTCAAGCTCAGCGACGACGAAGTTGCGATGATCATGGGTCACGAAATGGCACACGCGCTGCGTGAGCACGCACGCGAGCGCATGGGCAAGTCGGCGGCCACCAGCATGGGCGCCAGTGTGCTGTCGCAGCTGTTCGGCCTCGGTGATCTGGGCCAAACAGTTGCCAGCATCGGTGTGGACCTGATTAATTTACGTTTCGGCCGTGAAGACGAATCCGAAGCTGATCTGGTAGGTATGGAGCTGGGCGCAAGAGCCGGTTTTGATCCACGTGCCGGCATCACCCTCTGGCAAAAAATGGGCGCGGCCAATAAAGGCGCGCCGCCGCAGTGGTTGAGCACCCACCCTGCTGGCGCCACCCGCATTGCCGATATGGAGCGCAACTTGCCACGAGTCCTTCCCTTATACGAACGGGCCCGCAAGAGCTGAGGGCTTGAGGCGTCGCGGCGAGTGATGTCCATCATTGCAAAACTTCGGCGCGACATGGTTTAATCAATTCAAACCATGATGAAGCCTGCGGACGTTCGGAGACCTTTTCCCCTTGCGGGTATCGCAGGGCCAGGGTGCGCCCCATGAGTTCGCCGCAGGAAGAATTCCAGAAATTCCTCGCTGACCAGCGTGCCGAATATAAAAGCGGCTTGCCGGGAAAGATGGCAGAGATCCGCGCGCTCTGGCACGAGGTCAATGAACACGCTGATGTGGTCAAGCCGATGAAGGATCTTGAGCGGATGGCCCACACACTGGCGGGCACCGCTGGCACTCTGGGCTTTCGCGATGTGGGTACGGCCGCCAAGGCCCTGGAATTGCTGGTCGAACACGCGCTTGAAGCAGGGGCTGATCTCACGCTAACCCAGCGCTCGGAGATTGCCCAGGCAATCGACACGCTGCAGGTCAGCCTCCCTGCCGCATGAAGGAAACTGCATTGCTTCCTCAAATCTGGTGCCGTTCAGGTTGCGGCGCGGCGGTTTCCACTTCATACTTTGCACCCAAGCCGCTGGCGATTCATTCGCAGCGCGCCTTGACATTACCGGATTGATCACAAGGACCACGAATGACAAAACCACTTGCCCGAATCCTCTACGTTGAAGACGAGCCTGATATTCGTGCGGTTGCGCAGATGGCCCTGGAGGCTGTAGGCGGTTTTGTGGTTGTGGCCTGCGCATCGGGCAGCGAGGCGCTTGCCGCCGCTCCCAATGCGAACGCCGATTTGCTGTTGCTCGACGTCATGATGCCGGGCATGGATGGACCCAGTACCCTGAAGGCCTTGCGCGACATGCCAGCCACGGCAAATACCCCGGTGATCTTCATGACCGCCAAGGTGCAGGCCACTGAAATTGCCCAGTACCGCGAACTGGGTGCCATTGATGTGATTCACAAGCCGTTTGATCCGATGGAGCTCTCGGCGCAGATCCAGCGCATTTGGGCCGAAAAGGGCGCCTAATGAGGCGCACGTGCTGGTTTCCGCACCTCTTTACCCGGACATTGCGCCACACCACTTGAAGCTCGCGCAGCATTACGGACAATAGGGGCCGCTTATGCCTGATCCCGGTCCCCCGCACTTGCCAGACTCCTCCGCGACGACTGCCTCAACCGACCCGGGTTCACTCTCCGCGTGGGCTCCCTTGCACTCGCCTTCGTTCCGTTTGTTGTGGAGCACCTGGCTGGCAGCAAATATCTGCATGTGGATGAACGACGTGGCATCCGCATGGCTGATGACCTCACTCACCACCTCCCCCGTGATGGTGGCCCTGGTTCAGTCCGCCTCAACCTTGCCGGTGTTTTTGCTTGGCCTGCCCAGCGGCGCGCTCGCCGATATTCTGGATCGCAGGCGTTATCTGATCATCACCCAGTTCTGGCTGGCCGCCGTGGCCGTGTTGCTGTGTGTGGCCACCTTTGCGGGCGTCATGACCGCGCCTCTGTTGCTGGCCCTGACTTTTGCCAATGGTGTGGGCCTGGCGATGCGCTGGCCGGTGTTCGCTGCGACCGTGCCAGAGCTGGTGCCCAGACCGCAGTTGCCCGCCGCGCTTGCACTCAATGGTGTTGCCATGAATGCGTCGCGCATCATTGGCCCGCTGGTGGCTGGCGCCCTGATTGCCGGCGCAGGCAGCACCTATGTGTTTGTCCTGAATGCCGTGCTGTCACTTGCGTCCGGCTTTGTGATCATGCGCTGGCACCGCGAGCATGTGCCAAGCCCGCTAGGCCGCGAGCGGCTGGTGAGCGCCATGCGAGTTGGCGTGCAGTATGTACGCCAGTCCGCCCGACTGCGTGCGGTGCTGCTTCGTGTGGCCCTGTTTTTTTTCCACTCTACCGCCTTGCTCGCCTTGCTGCCCCTTGTGGCGAGGGAATTGCAGGGCGGCGCGGGAACATTCACGCTGTTGCTGGCGTCCATGGGCGTAGGCGCGATCGTTGTCGCGTTGTGCCTTCCGCAGTTGCGCCGCGCCTTTTCACGGGACTCGCTGGTGTTGGGTGGCATGCTGCTGCAGTCCCTGGCCACAGCCGTCGTTGCGCTGATTCCCAATGTCTACGTGGCTGCATTGGCCATGATGCTGGCCGGTGCGGCGTGGATCACCACGGCCAACACGCTTAGCGTGTCGGCGCAGCTGGCCTTGCCCGACTGGGTTCGGGCGCGCGGCATGTCGATTGTCCAAATGGCGATCATGGGCGCCAGCGCATTGGGCGCCGCTGTCTGGGGCCAGGTTGCCACGCTCAGCAGCGTGCCGACCAGCATGCTGATAGCTGCCATGACCGGGATGGTGGCGATCATGATCACCCAGCTGCTGCTGCGTGATCGCAGTATTGAAGAGGACCTGACCCCATCGCGCGTGTTCAAGGCGCCAAGCGCCGAGGCGCCGCCTTTGAGCGGGCACGTTCGCATCACGATTGAGTACCGCATTGACCCGGCCCGCGCAGACGAGTTTCGGGCGCTGATGCAGGAGAGCCGTCGCAGCCGCTTGCGGCAGGGTGCGCTGGCCTGGGAACTGCTGCGGGACATCACGGAGCCCGGCAGGTACATCGAGCTCATCACCGACGAGTCATGGACTGAACACCTTCGCCGGTTTGACCGCGTCACCGCCGTCGATGTGGCGCTGCGTGACCGCAAGCTGGCTTTTCATCTGGGGGAGTCGCCACCGGTGATCACGCGTTGCGTGGTGGAGGGCTGAATGGCCTGCCAGGCCCGATGCGCGTCACCGCCTTGATGCGCTGCATCATCGATTCGTAGAGAAATCGCCTTCCTGTCCATATGACTCGCGCGGAATGCGCTATGAAGTTGATAGCGTTTAAAGGGTCGGTACCAGCAAGTCTTCCATGTGTTGCAGCAAGTGTGCCTCCGATATGCCGACCCGCTTGCGCAAGCTGACGTCGATCAGTCGGCCGCGCGGTGCGTGCTCTCCAGCCGCGCCGCGGATTTGAAGACGACCCGTGGTTTCCAGCTCTTCCAGAATGGCTTCCTGCGACGGGTCGAGATTGAGGTCGATTCTGTAACTCACCCGCATGGCGGACCCTGCATTGCTGGGGCAGCTGGTCAAATAGCCGCGCTCGGCGTCCCTGCAGAATTCGAGATGGTTTGCCAGGTGCGTCATGACGGCATTCATTGCCTGGGAGCATGCAGCAATTGATGCGCCGGGCAGAATCACTGCAACGCGCAGATGGTCTTCTTCATTGATCCACACCGAGACTTGTTTTGTGCACGTGTTGAAGACGCTGCGGCCAATCGGCCAGTCTGCATGAATATTGGCTGAGGCCATGTATGGGTCATCAGGCCCGAACGCCAGGCCTCTTGAAACCATGGAGACCAACTTCGGGCCTGGTAGCTCGCCCAGTCGCCTGATCCACCCGCCAAATTCAGGCACCAGCGCACCGCATGCGCGAGTGATCTTTGCCTCCACACTGAGTCGCTCCATCCTCGTCATGCCGGCCGGAAACACATGCCCGACAAGATTTCGTGCCACCCGGATTCTGGTGGATACGACCGCTCTCGGGTTCAGACGAGGTCGGTCATCGCGGTCCGCGTGGCAGGGCGGCTTAAAGTGCTGGAGGATGGGGTCAAACAGCTCACAGAAAACCGCGTAGCTCTGTGGGTCAGGCGCGTAGACGCCGATCAAGCTGTCCGGATGGCGCGTGCCCGCGCGAGTCACGTCCTCAAGCCGGAAACCGTTGGGTGTCACCCGCTGTGACAGCTCCGCGCGGGTCGTGTCATCCAGAAAGCGGGTGAGCAGGGACACCTTGATGAGGTTCAGGGCGCAGCGCAGTAGTCGTCAGTATCCTGTTGCGCGATAACGGTTGCCGGGGTGTTGGCCTGGACCAGGAATTCAGAAGCACCGTAGTGATTAGGCCTGGCGTTGACCGGGTTCCAGTCGTAGGTGTAACCCAGCCGGGTGAAGGGATAGCCAGGTCCTGCCGGGCCGCCCACCACAAACGAGTCCGCCATTTGCCTGAGAACATAGTCGCGCACATCCGGCGCGCTGTTGGCCTGGATGCCAACAGTACAGACGGGGCTTTGCGGGTTGGTTTCATCAATGCCCAGACAGGGCCTGTCGAGACGTTCGCGAGCGACCTCCATGGTGACGAATCGCGCCTTGCGAAATTGAGGCGGAGGGTCCAGAGGCAGCCCCAGCAGTTGTTCCAGACGCTGGCGCAGGGCATTGCCACGCAATCCCCAGGCGCTGCAGCGGGCACGCACTTCACCGGCCAGCGTGACCCAGATGGGGGCCGGGGGTGTGGTGGTTGGGCAAGCTGACTCTGGTGGTTTGCAGGGCATGCGATTTTCAGTCACCCAGGACACCACCCGGACCTTGTCACCCGCTGGCAGGGGCATGAGGGGACTTACTTTGCGGGGACTCGCCACGGCTGCGTCTGCAATGGCAGCTTCATAAAGGGCAGTTGTGGAGCTGTCCCGTGGCGCGACGGTTGCGCAGCCGGACATGGCCAGCGCGATGATCCACATGAGAGCAAAACCCGCAGGGCGGGCGCGACGGTGCAGACTGGATTTCATGTTTTTCCCCTCATAAATTCAAGCCGGGCCCGTGAGTCGGCAATGGTGGCAAAAAGCTGCGGTACCAGGTTGGCATTGGCCAGCGGCCCGTTGGCCGACAGGCGCCGCATGGCAGTCGCCTTGATGTCCGACAGCTCTCTTTGCAGCGCATCTTTCTGTTCATGCGAAAGCAGTCCGTCGGGTGATGCGTCGATGCTGCTGTCTACCGCAAGCGCACGTTCCGCCAAACCGACGAAAAACGCATCGTCCGTTTCAGGCTTGGCTTCCTCAGGGGGGGCGCCCTTGAACCATTTGAACACCACGATCAGCGTCGACGCCACAGAAAGAATCAGGCCGAAAAGCGATTCGATCTTTTTAAGGGTCGCCTGGGAAAGAAAGGGATTCTTGCGGTCCATGAACAAGCGGGTGCCGCTGGACAGGGGATAGTTGGAGGATTCGAGGATGTTGTCTTCGTCAAATTTCATCTTCAGCCGCATCTGAAGGCCCGGGCTGTAGACGCCTTCCAGCACTTTGAATACCGCACGCGGGTCCAGGTTGGAGTTGGCGACGAGCTGCAGATTGACGCCCACTGTTTTGACGTCACGCGGAGGCACGGGAGGCTGAACGCTGTACATGTAGGCCATTACTTTGGTGTCCGCTACCCAGCCCTGCCGCAGGGCCAACGCACTGGGGAATGGAATCTCCAGCAGGCTGTAGCCGTGTTGCCTGACGATGTAGTCCGCGATGTTGGACGGCGCAAACGATGTGATGACAATAACGTCCGGCATGCGGTCCTTGCGCAGTGCCAGCAAATCCTCGGTGCTCAGGTTGGTTTCAACATAGTCGACACCATCGTGCATGCCTGAAAATGCCAGCAGTTGTTTGGCGATGACCCGCGTGCCACCCTTTTTGCTGCCCAGGTTGATGCGCATGCCCCGCATGCCTGCTATGTCCTTGATGTCAGGGCGCACCAGGAAGTGCAGCAGTTCGGGGGCAAGGTTGGCAACGTGGCTCACGTTCGGATAGGGCAGTTCCAGACCGCCCTGTATCAGCGCGAAGTCCAGCTTGCCTTCGGACACCTCGGCCAGCGCTTCTTGCGATCCTTCAGAGGGTAACACGTCAAGACTCACCCCATTGGGCAAGACCTCGTCACGCAAGGCACCCGCAAGGTAGTGCCTGTTGCCCAGGATATCGCCGCCCGTGATTCTCATCGAATAGGTTCTGGGCAACACCTCGTAGACATAGTGGCCGGCGATGCCCAGCAACACCAGGATCAGCAGAAAGGCCAGGGTCTTGCGCAGGCGTTCATTGCGCTGCACCCGCTTGAGCCAGTCGTTCAGTATTCCGCGTGCTTCGTTGGTCAAGACGATGATCCTTGAGGGGTTAGCGGACCGGAATAAATCCGGTGCGGTGCACGATGGCCTGACCCTCAGCCGATTCGGCGAGGGCAATGAAATCGAGCGCTTGCTGACGCGCCACACCGTAAGTCATGAGGTAAAGCGATCGCTTGTACCGATAGCGGCCGCTCAGGATGGTTTCACGCGTGATCGGAATGTTGTCAATTTCCAGGGCAACAATGTCGTTCGGCAGGCCGCCGTCGTCGGTGGCAACACAGCCTATGGCGTACGGGTTCTGGCGAATCGCCGCCAGCAACTCATCTTTTGTTTTTTTGAACCGCGCCTGTAGCGCCAGGTCGGCACCTCCCAGAACAACCTCGCTGACATAACGGGTGGTTGGGTAGTCGCGCGGACGCATCAGCACTTCAATGGGGATGTCGGCTCCTCCGAGCGTCTTCCAGTTGTCGATCTTGCCGTGCAGGATATCGCGCACCAGCTCATGCCGTAGCTGCCGTAGCGGATTGCGCGCGCTGACCACCACGGCGATGGCATCCCTTGCAATGAGATGGTTGTGGGCATGTGGTTCGGCTTCTGCGCCTTCAAGATCGCGCGCCATGGCGGCGATGTCGATGGAATGGCGTTTGGCTGCCAGCAGGCCCTGCAATGACCCGCCCCTCTCGACTATGACTTTAACGCCGTACTGTTTTTCAAATTCCTTGCCCAACGCAACGTTGAGGTCATACATCGCAGACGTGCCGCCGATGAGCAGTGCATTGTGCCGGGCGGGCGCACGTCGGGTCTGCAGCCATTTCCATGCAGGATAAGCAGTGAGTGCAGCGGTGCCTGCCACAAGGCCGGCGGCAAGATGGCGTCTTTTCATTTGGCGACCGGCAAGGCAAAGACCGAGTTGGATATCGGTAAAGACAGGTTGTTGACGAAGTGCAGAAACTTCTGCACCTCGGGTGACGGTTTTTCACGCGTGACAAACATCAGCGGAGCGGTCAGCGTGTAGCGACCGCTGAGCACGCTGTCTGCACCAGCCATCACCTTGTCAACCGACAGGACTTTCAGGGCTCGGTCCTTCAGTGATTCGGTTGCCAGATACGTAATACCGAAGGGGTCGCCGCTCACACCCGCAATCCTTTGCTCCAGCTCGGCGTTGCGGGCCCGCGGCGTGAAGGTATCGGCGTCGCCCAGAATTTTTTCGTGCCATGTGTTGGTGATGCCATCGCCGGGCGGGCCGATATAGACATTGATGGGCGCATTTTTCCCGCCGACCGCATTCCAGTTGGTGATGCGCCCCGTAAAAATCTCGCGCAGCTGGATGGTGCTGAGATCGTTGACCGGATTGGTGAAGTGCACGGCTGCTGCCATCGCCACCCGCCGAAACGGGACATTGACCAGTTTCACGCCACTTCGGGTGATCTCATCGAGGGTTTCTTCAGAAGGTGCGCCGCTGACCATGGCTACATCGGCCGTATTGTCCAGCAGCGTGATGTATCCGCGGGACGTTCCGCCTCCGCTGACCACCACCGTGGTGGAAGGGTGGGTGCGCATGTACTGCTCGGCCAGCGATTGCACGATGGTCCCAAATGTTGTCGAGCCGCGGATGTGCACCGTGCGGTGGTCCTGAGTGACCTGGGCCCGGGCAGAAGCAGCCGTGAGCAGTAGGGCAAACACGAGTGCTGTCCCTGAAATGACCTCGAGCCACACCGGTAGCGCACGGGCGTGTTGCCAACCGTCATGGAATGCGGATAGTTTCATTTTTTATTTCTGCGATCGCGCAAGGTCGGCGTGGACTACCCGGCCGATGCCTCAACTCCCCCGGCACAGGCGGATGGTACCTTGACGCAGGGCTTCAGGCCAGTGATTGCGCCAACGCCGCCTCGAAGCGGGCCACTTCTTCATCCAGAGAACCGCAGCCGCGGAAATCACGCCTGGCTTTGCCGTACCAGTACGCGGCGTTTTCCAGATCGCCTTGCTGAATGTGCAGAATGCCGTGCAGCCAGGCACCCAGCTCTGAGTGGTCCTCTTGCGCCAGGCGATGGGCCTCGTCCCAGCGTCCCGCGCGAACATGAACAAGAGCCTGGCCAAGTTGGGTCATGGTGGGTGTTTCCTGGGGGTGGAGCGGTCACAATTCCAGGCCGTAGTCCACGGTAATGGGCGCGTGATCTGAAAAGCGCTGCGCCTTGTAGATGGTTTCGCTTTGCGCGAGGGCCGCCATCGCCGGTGTAGCCAAGTGATAGTCCAGGCGCCAGCCGACGTTTTTGGCGTAGGCCTGACCACGGTTACTCCACCAGGTGTAAGCAGCATCGGTGGTGGTGGGCTGAAGCATGCGATAGACATCAACCATGCCGCCACCGCGTGTGGCGTTTTGCGTGGGTTGGCCCGAACCGTCTGTGAGGTCTTCCAGCGCGCCTTCAGCTGCCTGGGCTTCGGACGGGCTCAATAGGCGGGTCATCCATGCGCGCTCTTCCGGCAAGAACCCGCTGTTTTTTTTGTTGCCCTTGAAGTTTTTCAGATCGATCTCCTGGTGCGCGATGTTCACGTCGCCGCACAGGACAAAGTCGCGGGTCTCTTTCAATTTGGCAAGGTAAGGGTAAAACTCAGCCAGAAAGCGGAATTTGGCCGCCTGCCGCTCTTCTCCAGAAGAGCCGCTCGGAAAGTAGCAGCTGATGATGGACAGCTTGGGTGCATGCTTTCGGGCCGGGCGGTCAAAGCGCAGTTCAACATAACGGCCCTCGGAGTCAAACTCTGTCGAGCCATAGCCGGTGATCACGTCTGTGGGCTCGTGACGGCTGTACACCGCGACGCCGGAGTAACCCTTTTTCTCGGCAAAGTGAAAGTGGCCTTTGAGCCCGGCGATTTCTTCGAAGCGGCCAGCGATGTCAGCGGCCTGCGCCTTGAGCTCCTGCACACAAATACAATCCGGTTGGGTCTGGGCCACCCACTCCTGCATGCCCTTGGTAGCTGCGGAGCGAATGCCGTTGAGGTTCAGGCTGGTTAATTTAAACATGGGATTTCCAATGACGCTAACAACAGGATCGGCTTGCCAGACCTCAACACACAGCAGCCAAACCGCAGAGGGCCGGGCGCTGGCTCAGGAATTCGTGCAGTTTGCCATTGAGTCGGGTGTGCTGCGGTTTGGCGAATTCAAGACCAAGGCTGGTCGCATGAGCCCCTACTTTTTCAATGCAGGTTTGTTTGACGACGGTGCCAAGCTGAGCCGGCTGGCGCAATTTTATGCGCGCGGTTTGCTGCTGGAGGAAAAGCAAAGTGGTCTTCAGTTCGACATGATTTTTGGCCCGGCTTACAAGGGCATTCCGCTGGCGGCGGCTGTCGCCATTGAGCTGGCGCGGCTGGGCCGCAACCTCCCGTTTGCCTACAACCGCAAGGAAGCCAAGGACCACGGAGAAGGCGGCACGCTGGTGGGCGCCAAGGTTCAGGGTCGGGTGCTGATTGTGGACGACGTGATATCGGCGGGCACCGCCACCCGCGAGTCCATCGCCATCATCAAGGCTGCGGGCGCCATTCCCCATGCGGTGGCGATTGCCCTGGACCGCCAGGAAAAGGCCATCGAAAACGGGCAGGACGTCAACCACAGCGCCGTGCAATTCGTTAGCAGGGAACTGGGTCTACAGGTTTTCGCGATTGCCCGTCTGACGGATTTGTTGCAGTATCTAAATGAAGCGGGCAAAACCTCCAAAACCGAACACATGTCCAGAGAAGACCTTCAGTTGAATTTCCAGCGTGTGCTGGATTACCGACAGCGCTACGGCGTTGATTAAGGCTCCCATTGCAGCTGCACACCCGGCGGATCACTCAAACAGGCTTTGCAACATGGCTGGCCTGTTGCGCCGAGATCGCTGCAGCGCAGGGTATCTATTCCTGTGTTGATGCCAAGGGCCGCAAAATCACGGCAGACCGCCCGGTGCCCGAGTGCAGTGACCGCGTGCAAAAAGAATTGAGGCCTTCAGGGTCTGTCAAACGCATGGTGGCTCCGGTGCCGACCGCGCAGGAGCGAGCTGCTCAGGAAGAAAAAGACAAAAGGGCCGCCGAGGCTGCAGCGAGAGAGGTCGAGGAAAAACGCCGTGACCGTGCCCTGCTGTTGCGCTACCCCGCGCGAGATGTGCACGACAAAGAGCGCGCGAATGCCCTGGGGCAGATCGACGAGGTCATCAAGGCTGCGAGTAAACGCACGACTGAGCTGGGCGAGCAACGCAAAGCCATCAACACGGACTTTGAGTTCTACAAAAGCGATCCAGCGAAAGCGCCGGCGCCGCTGAAAAGGCGCCTTGAGGAAAACGAAAGCAGCCTTTCCGTGCAGAAACGCTTTATTGCCGAGCAGGAGATGGAGAAGCGACGGGTCACTATGCGCTTTGACGAAGAGCTGGTTAAGCTCAGGCAGCTTTGGACGCTTTCGGGCGCCGTGGCGGCGCCGAAGGCCCTTGGGAGTGCTCCGGCCGGAAAATAATGATGAAAAGCGGCTCTCGCCCTTTTTAATCGGGCGCCAAGCGCTATTGTTTTAATAGCGATAGCGATAGCGATAGCGGATCGGGCGCATTCAACCCAATTTCTTCTTCAGCAGTTCATTCACCTGCGCAGGATTGGCTTTGCCCTTCGTGGCTTTCATGGCCTGGCCCACCAGCGCGTTCATGGCCTTTGCATTGCCAGCCTTCACCTCTTCCACGTTTTTCGCGTTGGCAGCGAGGACGTCATCGATAATTTTTTCGAGCTCGCCCGTGTCGTTCATTTGTTTGAGGCCTTTGGCTTCGATGATGGCTTCAACATCCGTGCCATCGCCCGTCCAAAGCGCATCTAATACCTGCTTGGCGGCACTGTTCGAGATAGTCCCAAGCATCACTTCCGACAGAATTTTCCCCAGCTGAGTGGGAGATACGCATGACCTGTTCTCGTCTAGCCCGTCAGTGTTGAGTTTTTTGGCTAGTTCGCCCAACACCCAATTTGCTATCTGCTTCGCATAAAAATCATCACTCGCTTTTGCAGGATTGCCGACGCGTACCGCTGCCAGGGCCTCTTCGAAAAATCTCGCACGCCCTTTGCTCTGGGTCAGAGTTGTTGAGTCATAGTCCGACAGGTGGTAGTCCTGCGTAAAGCGCTCGGCCATCACACGGGGCAATTCCGACATCTCTGCCCGCGTTTTCTCCACCCAGTCCCGCCCAATAACCAATGGCGGCAAATCCGGATCGGGAAAGTAGCGATAGTCCGCCGCGTCTTCCTTGGTGCGCATGGCGCG
>NZ_DASQZG010000027.1:0-148848 GCF_035638815.1 Polaromonas sp. | reverse complement strand
CCTGGCGCTGATTGCCGCCTTTGTATTCCTGATACTGCGCGGGCTGGCCATCGCACTGGATGCGCCCACGCTGTTCTCGCGCCTGCTGGCCGGCGCCATCACCATGATTTTCTTCACCTATGCCTTTGTCAACATGGGCATGGTCAGCGGCATTTTGCCGGTGGTGGGTGTGCCTTTGCCCTTTATCAGCTATGGCGGAACGGCCATGGTGACGCTGGGCCTCGCGGTCGGTATCCTGATGTCGATTTCCAAGGCCAAGAGGCTGGTGCAGACCTGAGGCCATGCGTCATCCAGTCGGCATCATTGGGGTCGGCAACATGGGCGGCGCCATGGCAATGCGCCTGCGGGATTGCGGCTGGCCAGTGCAGGTTTGCGATACGGATCCCGCCCGCATCCAGCTCCTTGAGCCTTTTGGGGCTGTAGCCCAGCAAACACCTGCGCAGCTAGCTATCAATTCAGTAGCAGTCATTGTCTGCGTGGTGAACGCGGCGCAAACCGATGAGGTGTTGTTCGGGCCGCAGGGCGTGGCTGGTGTTCTGCAGAGCGGCCGCACGGTGATACTGTGCCCCACGATTTCTCCGCAGGACGTTGAGTCTTTCGCAGCCCGGCTGGGCGAGCGCGGCATCCACACGGTCGACGCGCCCATGTCTGGCGGGCCGCAGCGGGCGCGTGAGGGCACCATGAGCCTGATGGTGGCGTCTGAACCAACTGTGTACGACCGACAGGCCGCGTTGTTGCAGGCCTTGTCGAGCAAGGTGTTTCACATCAGCAGCAACCCTGGCGACGGCGCACGGACCAAACTGGTCAACAACCTGTTGGCGGGCATCAACCTGGTGGGTGCCGCCGAGGTGCTGGCGCTGGCCGGCCGGATGGGTCTGGATCTGGAGAAAACGCTGGATGTGATTGAGCAATCCAGCGGCCAAAGCTGGATAGGTTCGGACCGCATGCGCCGTGCGATTGCAGGCGACTTTGCGCCGCGCGCCCATGTGACCCTGCTAGAAAAAGACACATGTCTGGCGGTTGAAGCAGCGCGTGCCGCCGGCTTTGAAGGTCCGCTTGGCGCCCGTGCCGCCCAGGTCTTTGCACAAGCACATCAGGCAGGTTTGGCCGAACTTGATGACGCGGCGATATTCAAGTATCTACAGGGGCGTTGATAGCCCGTTGTTGCTCGGCGTGTGGTTTGCGGTTGCGCGAAAGCTGGTAGCAGGGTACAAGCGAGAGTCCTGTTGGTTCAACCCTGTTTTTAATCCAAGGAACATCGCTATGGCTGGAAAATTCGAGCTCAAAAAGTCAAAAAACGACCAGTTTTTCTTCTCGCTGCTGGCTGCCAATGGCCAGACCATCCTGGCCAGCGAGATGTACGACGCCAAGGCGAGCGCCCTTGCAGGCATCGCATCGGTGCAGAAAAATGCGGCTGATGACGCAAACTATGTGCGGCTGGACGGCAAGGACGGGTCGCCTTATTTCACCCTGCGTGCGGGCAACAACCAGGTGATTGGGCAAAGCCAGATGTATGCCAGCGCTTCTGCCCGTGATGGCGGCATCGAGTCCTGTAAAACCAACGGCCCGGGCGCCACCACCAGCGACCTGAGCGGCTGAACTGGCCCCTTGGACTTCGTGGCGCTGCGAGGCTGCTAGGGAAAGCCCCGCGGGGCGCGGGTGAGGGCCAACTGCCTACAATGGCCGCATGACCTCACTCAAATCTGCTTCGGCGCCAGCCTCCAAGTCAGTCCGGGTTTCCTCATCCCGTACCCGCCCAAATTCGGAGTCCACGTCCGGTCGTCTGGATATTGCGCAAAAGCTGTTGCTGGCCCCCTTTGGACTGACAGAAGCGCATTTGAGCCGGGCTTTGGGTGAAATCACTTCTTATGGCGTGGATGACGCGGATCTGTATTTCCAGTACACGCGCAGCGAAGGCTGGAGCCTGGAGGAGGGCATCGTCAAAACCGGTTCCTTCAGCATCGACCAGGGTGTTGGCGTGCGTGCGGTCAGCGGTGAGAAAACTGCCTTTGCTTATTCGGACGATATTTCCGAGGCTTCGCTGCTGGATGCAGCGCGCACGGTGCGCACCATCTCGGCGGACACGCGTTCTGGCCGCGCCAAGGTAGGCGCGCGAAAAATTGCCGCCAGCCGTTCCCTTTACAAAGACCTGGACCCGATCGCCACCCTGGACAGCACGGCCAAAGTCAAACTGCTTGAAAAAGTAGAAAAACTCGCCAAGGCCAAAGACCCGCGCATCGTGCAGGTAATGGCCGGCCTGGCCAGCGAATACGACGTGGTGATGGTGGCCCGCGCTGACGGCACGTTGGCAGCCGACGTCCGTCCCTTGGTGCGCCTGAGCGTGACGGTGATTGCCGAGCAGAAAATCGCCGGTGAGAGCCGCCGCGAAATGGGCTCCGGCGGTGGTGGCGGCCGTTTTGGCCTGGCTTATTTTGATGAGGCGCAAATTGCCGAGTATGTCAACGACGCCGTCACCGCGGCGCTGACGAACCTGGAGGCGCGTCCGGCCCCTGCCGGTGAAATGACCGTGGTGCTTGGCCCCGGCTGGCCCGGCATCCTTCTGCACGAAGCCATTGGCCACGGCCTGGAAGGCGACTTCAACCGCAAGGGCTCCAGTGCGTTTTCGGGCCGTATTGGTCAGCGCGTGGCCGCCAGGGGCGTCACGGTTCTGGACGATGGCACGATTGCCGATCGCCGGGGCTCGCTCAATGTGGACGACGAGGGCCATGCCAGCCAGCGCAACGTGTTGATTGAGGACGGCATTTTGAAGGGCTACATCCAGGACTCTCTCAATGCGCGTTTGTCCGGCGTCAAACCCACAGGCAATGGCCGCCGCGAAAGTTATGCCCATGTGCCCATGCCGCGCATGACCAACACCTACATGCTGGGTGGCGACAAGGCGCCGGAGGAAATTGTGGCCAGCATCAAGAAAGGCCTGTACGCCACCAACTTTGGCGGTGGCCAGGTGGACATCACGTCTGGCAAGTTTGTGTTCTCGGCCAGCGAGGCTTTCTGGGTGGAAAACGGCAAAATTCTGTACCCCGTCAAGGGTGCCACGATTGTGGGCAATGGCCCGGACGCGCTGACCCGCGTCACCATGATTGCCAATGACATGCAGCTTGACAGCGGTGTAGGCACCTGCGGCAAGGAAGGCCAAAGCGTGCCGGTCGGCGTGGGCCAGCCGACCCTGCGTATTGACGGACTCACGGTAGGCGGAACCGCCTAGCCTTCAGGCTGGGCCCAGGACTCAGGCGAGCCATGAGTACCCCACCCAGCTCACGGTTGCCCATTGATCCGGCGACCCATGTTCCCAGTATTCAAAGCTTTGGCGAGCTCAGCCAATTCCTGCGTTCGGCCATGGCCGACGAGGAATCCCTGCAGCTGGCTGAGGGCATGGCGGGGCTGTCGGTGAGCATAGAGTCGGTACTGGCGCAGCTGAAGACTGCGCCAGAGCCCGTCGCCGTAGCCGCGCCGCTGATGGATTTGATGACGATCTTGCGCGAGCATCGCACGCTGGTAATTTCCTTAACGCCAACCTGGCGCGGCCTGTATGAATATGCTGCCTACCTGACTGCGCTCAACAATTTCCGCGTGCTGATTGGCCAATGGTTGTTGCCAGTAAACCAACAGGGGCCGTCCGCCATGCCATCGCCTGCAGCCATCAGTCTGGAAGATTTTGAGTTGATTGCCTGGCGAACACTGGGCGAGGGCATGCTGCTGATCGACATGTATGAGCAGGTGTGCGGGCAGGAGGAAGGCCAGTCCGCGTCAGCTGCGCTGGATGAGCCCCGCGTGAGGCGGGCCAGACGGTGGTGGGAGAGGCTGCGGGGCTGAAATATGTGGCCCCCACGGTCGTTCACTGCGTGTAACTTCCTGCCCCCCGAGGGGGCCGCTGCGCCTGCGGCCGGGCGAAGCCCGTTCCGCGGCCCCGGCTTGACCGGAGAGCCTTGGCAGACGTTCGCTTTTGAACCGATCTTCTCGAGCCTTCGAAGGGCTGGCTCGGCGTTTTCGGGGTGTCGACATTCATGTGCTACATTTCAGGCCATGTCATCCGCAAAGTTTTATTTTGCTTACTTTTGGTTCTCAAGCGCCTCCGGCGGTAGAGAGATCTTCGCGTAAGCAGATAAATACGCAACAGATTCCTGAAAACCGCCGGACACCCGGCGGTTTTTTTTTGCCTTTTGATGTGCTGATTTGATCGATAGAAGTTTTATAAGGAAGCCCCGCCATGAATGCAAAAGCCACCCGAGCCAGCGATGCCTGGTATGCGCACCCCGTCGACAAGACCAGCGAAACCGACGACGAACGCATCAAGGACATTACTGTGTTGCCACCTCCCGAGCATTTAATCCGCTTCTTTCCGATCAGTGGCACCGCCGTTGAGACCCTGATCACGCAGACGCGTCAGAACATCCAGCGTCTCATGGCCGGCAAGGACGACCGTCTGCTGGTGGTGATGGGGCCGTGCTCCATCCACGACCCACAGGCCGCGCTGGAATACGCACGCCGTCTGGTCGAGCAGCGCCACAAATATGCCGACACGCTGGAAATCGTGATGCGGGTCTATTTTGAGAAACCGCGCACCACAGTTGGATGGAAGGGGCTGATCAACGATCCCTACCTTGACGAAACTTTCCGCATCGATGAAGGCCTTCGCATCGCGCGTCAGCTGCTGATCGAAATCAACCGCCTGGGTCTGCCGGCTGGCAGCGAGTTTCTGGACGTGATTTCACCGCAATACATTGGCGACCTGATTGCGTGGGGGGCTATTGGCGCACGCACCACCGAAAGCCAGGTGCACCGCGAACTTGCCTCGGGACTGTCGGCACCAATTGGTTTTAAAAACGGAACCGACGGCAACATTCGCATCGCCACAGACGCCATTCAGGCGGCGGCCCGCGGTCACCACTTCTTGTCAGTGCATAAAAATGGCCAGGTAGCGGTGGTGCAGACCAACGGCAACCGGGATTGCCACGTGATCTTGCGCGGTGGCAAGGCGCCCAACTACGACGCTGTCAGCATCGCGACGGCCTGCAAGGAGCTGGAAGCATCCAAGTTGCCAGCCACATTAATGGTTGACTGCAGCCATGCCAACAGCTCCAAGCAGCATGAAAAACAGCGCGATGTGGCTCGCGACATCGGGGCCCAAATTGCCGGGGGCTCACGCCAGGTGTTTGGCCTCATGGTTGAAAGCCATTTGAAACCGGGCGCGCAAAAGTTCACCCCAGGCAAAGACGATGCCAAAGCGCTGGAATACGGTAAAAGCATCACCGACGCCTGTATCAGCTGGGAAGACTCGCTGGAGGTTCTGCAGGGCTTGTCAGAGGCAGTCAAAGCCAGACGGGCACGCTAATTTTCGATGCGCGGGGAAGAGCCTGATTTGTAGAGTCAAATCGGGCTCTTCCCCTTTAGTGCCGGGCGGTGATAGCTATCAAAAATGTAGCAATTAAGGGCGCGCCAGTGCTTTTAACAGCTTGTCGTGAATGCCGCCAAAGCCGCCGTTGCTCATGCACAGCAGATGGTCGCCAGCTCTGGCTGCTGCCACCACCTGCGTGACCAGTTCTTCGATACTGTCTGCAACCTGAGCGCGCACGCCCATGGGCGCCAACGCTGCCCGGGCGTCCCAGTCCAGCCCGCCGGCGTGGCAAAAAGCCAGGTCCGCTTGAGCCAGACTTCCCGGTAATTGCGCGGTCATGGTGCCCAGCTTCATGGTGTTGCTGCGCGGTTCGAAGATGGCGAGGATGCGATCCATACCCCGGCTACTCTGGCTGTTCAGCTGTCTGCGCAGGCCGTCTACGGTGGTGTGGATAGCGGTGGGGTGATGGGCAAAGTCGTCATACACGGTGATCGCGCCGCCGTCTCGCTTCAGCACCCCGCGCACCTCCATGCGGCGCTTGACGTTTTGAAACTCCGCCAGAGCCTCAGCCGCCGCCTGCGGCACAACACCTACGTGTTCTGCCGCGGCAATCGCCGCCAGCGCGTTGAGCTGGTTGTGCACGCCGCTGATGTCCCACTCGACACGCGCAACCTTGGCCCCGTCCTTGAGTACATCGAAGGCCGCAGGCTCCCCGCGTGCAGAAAATCCAGGGGAAGCGTTTGCGCCGAAGAGTACCCGCTCACTCCAGCAGCCCTGGCCCAGGACTCGGGTGAGACTGGCTTCCGCGGCGTTGACCACAACTCGTCCCGACGCGGGCACGGTCCGTACCAGGTGGTGAAACTGCCGCTCGATCGCCGCGAGGTCGTCAAAAATGTCGGCGTGGTCAAACTCCAGGTTGTTCAGAATCGCTGTGCGCGGCCGGTAATGAACGAACTTGCTGCGTTTGTCAAAAAACGCCGTGTCGTACTCGTCGGCTTCAATGACAAAGGTATTGCCCGTACCCAGGCGCGCCGACACGCCAAAGTTAAGCGGGACGCCGCCCACCAAAAAACCAGGCTCAAGGCCTGCGCATTCGAGAATCCAGGTAAGCATCGCGGTGGTGGTGGTCTTGCCGTGGGTGCCCGCCACGGCCAAAACGTGGCGCGGGCCGGTGGGATGGTGCGTTGGGTGATGAAGCACATGGCCCGACAACCATTGCGGACCGCTGGTGTACGGCAGGCCAGCGTCCAATATGGCCTCCATCAGCGGGTATTTGGGTTTTCCATGGCTGTCGTGCGCGCGGGACACCACATTGCCCACCACAAAAACGTCGGGCCGGTAGGCCAGCTGGTCGGCGCCGTAGCCTTCAATCAACTCGATACCCAAGGCACGCAGTTGATCGCTCATGGGCGGGTAGACGCCGGTGTCGCAGCCGGTCACCCGGTGCCCCGCTTCGCGCGCCAGGGCCGCCAGACCCCCCATGAAAGTGCCGCAGATCCCGAGTATGTGTATGTGCATGGGCCCATTCTAATTTCCATGCCCACCTAGCCCTCGCAGAAAAGCCAGTGACTGCAAGTTGGCAAACCGTGCAAAATCGGCCCTCACACATTGCGGAAAAGACTCGTGAGCCCACGTACCCTGAAGCTGGAAATTGCCGCCGTCGCCGCGGCCATGGTGGTTGAGGAAGGTCTGGAGTACGGCCCCGCCAAACGCCGCGCCGTCAAACAGATGGACCTGCCCAGCCGCAGCGAACTGCCAGGCAACGATGAAATAGAAGACGCGGTGCGCGAATACATCGCGCTTTTTTGCGCGGAAACACAGTCGGCGGAGCTCGCCGCCTTGCGGGAATTGGCCCTGACCTGGATGGAGCGCATGGCGCCATTTCGTCCTTACCTGGGCGGCGCCGTCTGGCATGGCACGGCCACCCGGCTCTCTGATATTTACATCCAGCTTTTTTGTGATGACCCCAAATCCGCCGAAATTGCCCTGATTGACCATCAGGTTGACTACGAGCCGCGGACCGTCACCGGCTTTACCGGCGGCAGCGTAGAGGCCTTGAGCCTGAGCAGCTACTGCAAGGCCTTGCATGAGACTGTTGGCGTGCATCTGATGATTTACGACCACGACGACCTGCGCGGTGCGCTGAAGCACGACGCAAAAGGCCGCAAACCGCGTGGGGACCTGGCAGACGTGCAAAAATTGCTGATGACTCCAGCCCAGCCAGGTCCAACAGGGACACCATTGTGAAGCGCCGTTCTCTTATATATGGAGGCGCTGCAGTAGGTGCCGGGTTGGCCGGAGCCGGGCTCGCTTGGTGGCGCCTGCAGGCAAGCGAGGCTGACGTTCCGTCTGGTGCCGCAGGGGGATCTGCTCAAAGTGATTTTTGGCGCCTGACGTTTGAGACCCCGGATGGTTCGCCTCTGGCGCTGAGTCGGTTTGCCAGTCGTCCCCTCCTGGTCAACTTTTGGGCGACCTGGTGCCCCCCTTGTGTTGAAGAGCTCCCGTTAATTGACGCCTTCTATCAGGAACATAAATTAAAAAATTGGCAGGTCTTGGGCTTGGCAATTGACCAACCAAGCGCGGTACGTGCCTGGTTGCAGAAAAAGCCGCTCAGCTTTCCTGTCGCCATGGCGGGATTCCAGGGTACAGAACTCAGCAAATCCCTTGGTAATTTGTCGGGTGGCCTGCCTTTCACGGTCGTCTTCGGCGCCTCTGGGCAGGTGCTGCATCGGAAAAGCGGCAAAGTCAGTCCGGACGATCTCGCTCAATGGGCGCGGTTGGTCTAGCCAGAACTGCGTTACAGTTCGTTCTCACACGCACGAGTGCTATGGCATTTTCGGTCGCCGTTGGAGCACGCATTCGTGTAGCTTGAATGTAGTTATTGCTGAATGCTGGAACTTTTCCGATTTTTGGAAGACGATGCGCGCGCGTCCTATGCAGAGCGGTCTTTTCGGCATGTCTTTTTGGCGGCGGCTCAGGGCGGCTTGAAAATCCTAGGGGAGGCCTCTGTGGCCGCCGTACAGATGCGCTACACTTCGCGTCTCGATCTGGCTAGATTGCCGGATTTGACCAATTAAAATCACTTTAAACGCCAAAAGACGTGCGAAGCTGAAAATAACCGCTGGTGAGGGCTTCTGGCCCTCTCTAGTCTACAGCCGGTAAGCGTGCAATTCACCGCGTGGAGCAAAAATGGATTTAAGAAAACTCAAGACTCTGATCGACCTCGTCTCGGAGTCGAATGTATCCGAGCTGGAGATCACTGAGGCCGAAGGCAAGGTTCGTATCGTCAAGTCGGGCGGTACACCCATGATGCAGCCAGCGATGACCATGGTAGCTGCCCCCGTTGCGCCCCCCGCTGCAGCCGCAGCGCCCGCTGCTGCCGCCGAGGCTCCAGCCGAACCGGCAGGCCATGCGGTCAAATCTCCGATGGTTGGCACCTTCTACCGTTCCCCAAGTCCCGGCGCCAAGTCTTTCGTGGACGTCGGCAGCCAGGTCAAGGAAGGCGAGACCATCTGCATCATTGAGGCAATGAAGATCCTCAATGAAATTGAAGCCGACAAGTCGGGCACGATCACCCGAATTCTGTGCGAAAACGGCCAGGCGGTGGAGTACGGACAGCCGCTCTTCATGATCGAGTAATCGACGCATGTTCAAAAAGATACTGATCGCCAACCGCGGCGAAATAGCGCTTCGTATCCAGCGTGCCTGCCGGGAACTCGGCGTCAAGGCTGTAATGGTTTACTCAGAGGCCGACCGCGAAGCCAAATACATCAAGCTGGCGGATGAGTCGGTCTGTATAGGCCCTGCCCCTTCTGCGCTGAGTTACCTCAACATGCCGGCCATTATTTCGGCCGCGGAAGTCACGGATGCCGAGGCCATCCACCCGGGTTACGGCTTCCTCAGCGAAAACGCCGATTTTGCTGAGCGCGTGGAAAAAAGCGGTTTTAAATTCATTGGCCCCACGCCAGAATCCATTCGGATCATGGGCGACAAGGTTTCGGCCAAGCAGACCATGATCAAGGCGGGCGTGCCATGTGTGCCTGGTTCGGAAGGCGCGTTGCCGGATGATCCGGTCATCATCAAGCGCACGGCCAAACAGGTGGGCTATCCGGTCATTATCAAAGCTGCGGGCGGCGGCGGCGGGCGCGGGATGCGGGTGGTTCATACCGAGGCCGCGTTGATTCACGCGGTGCAAACCACCAAAGCTGAGGCCGGCGCTGCCTTCGGCAATCCCGAGGTCTACATGGAGAAATTCCTGCAGAATCCCCGGCATATTGAGATCCAGATTCTGGCGGATCAGCATAAAAACGCGGTCTGGCTGGGTGAGCGTGATTGCTCGATGCAGCGACGTCACCAGAAGGTCATTGAAGAGGCGCCTGCCCCGGGCATCCCCCGCAAACTGATCGAGCGGATCGGCGAGCGCTGTGTGGCAGCCGTGAAGAAGATCGGTTACCGGGGAGCCGGTACATTTGAATTCCTTTACGAAAACGGCGAGTTTTACTTTATCGAAATGAACACCCGCGTTCAGGTGGAGCACCCGGTGACCGAGTGGGTGACGGGCGTCGATATCGTCAAGACCCAGATCGAAGTTGCGGCTGGCGCAAGGCTTCCCTTCACCCAGCGGCAGATTGAGATCAAGGGCCACTCGATTGAATGCCGCATCAATGCGGAAGATGCCTACAAATTTGTCCCGTCGCCAGGGCGCATCACCACCTGGCATACGCCGGGCGGGCCGGGCGTGCGGGTGGACTCGCACATTTACGCCAACTACTACGTTCCGCCGAATTACGACTCGATGATCGGCAAGATCATTGTTCATGGCGACACGCGCGAACAGGCGTTGGCCCGCATGCGCACCGCGCTTGCAGAGACGGTGGTCGAAGGCATCAACACCAACATTCCGCTCCATCGGGAGTTGATGGTCGACGCAAAATTCATGGATGGCGGCACCAACATTCACTATCTTGAAGAATGGTTGTCCAAGCGTGACAGGTAGGCCTTCGTGGTGCCTTATTGTGTGGCGTGTCTTCGGCTCTCATCGTGTCTGATGCATGATGTTTGAGCTGATCTTGCTCGCCCCCGTGGCCCAGGTTGAAAACCTCAGCGACGCGCTGGATGCCCTGGATGCGTTGAGTGTGTCGGTGGAAGATGCCGACGCGCACACGCCCGCCGAACAGGCACTTTTTGGGGAGCCCGACATGCCGCCGCCCAAGGCTGGCTGGGAGCGCTCGCGGGTGGTCTCACACTTTGCGGATGAGGGGCTGGCGCGCCATGCCGCCGTGGTGCTGGCAGCGCAGGACTTTTTTGGCGATTGCGAACTGGTTGCCATCCAGGCTGTCCAGGAGCAGGACTGGGTTCGGCTCACGCAATCCCAGTTTGCGCCCGTAGAAATCACCCCCGAATTCTGGATTGTGCCCACGTGGCACGAGCCCCCCGAACAAGCAAAGCAGGTGATCCGTCTGGACCCCGGTCTGGCCTTCGGAACGGGCACTCACCCGACCACGCGGATGTGTCTGAAGTGGATTTCGGGCGCGGCTTCGCGTGCGCCCCTCGAGCGCGTATTGGATTACGGTTGCGGTTCGGGTATTCTGGCAATTGGTGCCGCCAAATTTGGCGCACTTGACATCGACGCGGTCGACATCGATGACTCCGCTGTCCAGTCTACGCTGGCCAATGCTGAAGCCAATCATGTGGAACTTAACGCAGGCCAGCCGGACGCCGTTAACGGTGTGTACCAGACCGTGCTGGCCAATATCCTGGCCACGCCGCTCAAGGTATTGGCCCCCTTGCTGTGCGCAAGGGTTGCGCCCGGCGGGGCGCTCGTGCTGGCTGGCATTCTGGCCCGACAGGCAGATGAGCTCAAGGCCGCTTATGCACCGTACTGCCAATTGCGGGTGTCTGACGAGGAAGACGGCTGGATTTTAATGACGGCCAGCCTCTGATCCAGCTCCCGCACGTCTTGCTTTCGCGCCGTATGCCCACCTTACAATACAGCGCTAAATGAGCCTCATTACGCGCTGTTCCGCCTGCGGCACGATGTTCAAAGTCGTCGCTGATCAACTCAAGATCTCACAAGGTTGGGTCCGCTGCGGACATTGCTCGGAAGTATTCGATGCTGCGGCTCATCTGCTTCCTTCGGATTCGCCGCTCCTCGCAGAGCGGGCAGACCCGACCACTCCCGAGTTGGCAGGAGATCCAACGCCGATGGCGGAGTGGGCGCCCCTTGTAGCACCAAGCACAGACCAGGTCGCCGCCGCGGCGCCGGTTAACGGCATGGTTGTAAAGGAAGCTTCGCAACCCCCCTCCATGGCCGAAATACAGGTGTCATTGCCGCCTGACGTAGCCGCAGATGTTTTTGTTTCGTCCGTCAATCCTGAACTATCCCATTTGCCGGATCCGGAACCAGCGCGTGAAACGCAGACGAGGGTGCAGCGAGAAGTTTTTGTGGACTCGGAGGAGCCTGATCGAAGCGCGCACGATGTGTCTTTTGTACGGGATGCGCGCCGCCATGCTTTTTGGCGCGGGGCAGGCGTACGCAGCTTGCTCGCGATCACTGCGGTCGTTTTGCTTCTTGTGTTGTTCGCGCAGGTGGCGCGTTTTCAGCGAAACACACTTGCAGCGTGGATGCCTTCATTGGGTCCTCTCCTGCAAGCGGTGTGTGGCCCCCTGAATTGCGAAGTGGAGCCGTCGAAACAGATTGAATCGGTGCTGATTGACAGCTCTTCTTTCAATAAAATCGCGACCGATGCCTACCGCCTGAAGGTTGTCATCAAAAATGCCGGCGCAATCGCTTTGGCGATGCCTTCGCTGGAACTGACCTTGACCGATACGCAGGACCAGGCACTTCTGCGTCGAATACTTGCCCCTGGTGAATTGGGCGCCACGGAGGGCGCTTTGGCTGCCGGCGCAGAATTTTCGGGTGTGGTCGCCATCCGGGTTTCAAACTTGGTCACCAGCGCCAATGCCAGCGCCTCTGCAGCATCTTCACCCAAACCTTCTGCCCCCCTGCGTATTGCAGGGTATCGGGTTCTTGCTTTTTATCCTTGACTGAATTGAGACATCCATGCCTGCTGTAATTTGTGGTTCCCTGGCCTTCGACACCATCATGAGTTTTGAGGGGCGGTTCGCCGAGCAAATCCTCCCGGATCAGCTCCACATCCTCAATGTATCCTTTCTGGTCCCGGCCCTGCGGCGTGAGTTTGGCGGTTGCGCGGGCAACATAGCCTACAGCCTCAAACAACTCGGAGGCACGCCTTTGCCGATGGCCACAGTGGGAAGCGATGGCGCAGAGTACATAGCCCGGCTGGACAAGCTGGGAATCAGTACCGAATTTATCCGCGAGGTAGCACACGCCTACACCGCGCAGGCCATGATCATGACGGACCGGGACAATAACCAGATCACGGCTTTTCACCCCGGGGCGATGGGGCAGGCTCACACCACCACGGTTCAGGCGCGACCCGATATCAAGATCGGTATCATTTCACCTGACGGACGCGACGCGATGCTCCAGCATGCCGAGCAATTCAGGGCGGCAGGCATTCCTTTTGTTTTTGATCCGGGTCAGGGCCTGCCGATGTTCGATGGCAAGGAGCTGGCCCACTTCATCGAGTTGGCAACCTGGGTGACAGTCAACGATTACGAGGCCAAGTTGCTCAGCGATCGTACCGGGCTGTCCAGCGCGGAAATTTCGCGGAAGGTGCAGGGCTTGGTGGTGACCCTGGGTGCCCAAGGGTGTGAAGTCTGGGTTGCCGGCGAGATGACTTTGGTGGCCCCCGTTTCAGCCAAAGAGGTGGTGGACCCCACGGGTTGTGGCGATGCGTTCCGCGGTGCCTTGCTGTTTGGTCTTGAGCAGGGCTGGTCTCTGGCTCGATGCGCGGAACTGGGCAATCGGGTTGGCGCGCACAAGATTGCCTACCGTGGTGGCCAGAACTACACACTGACATCCGCGCAAACCGGGCTGTAGTTTTTACGAGCTGGGTCCTTCACCCGGCCATAAAAAAAGCCCAACATCTTTCGATGTCGGGCTTTAAGCAGAAGTACCTTACTGCTTACGGCTTGCTGGCTGTCGGAAACGGCCAGGCAGCTTGCGGGTTCAGAGTAGTCTGAGCCGCAGGGGCAGCCGGTGCAGCGGGTGCTTTGGCAGCGGGTTTTTTCGCGGCTTTCTTCGCAGCGGGCTTTTTCGCTGCTTTCTTGGCGGCAGGCTTCTTCGCGGCAGGCTTTTTGGCAGCAGCTTTCTTCGCTGGAGCCTTCTTCGCTACCTTTTTCGCGACTTTCTTCGCCGCAGGCTTCTTGGCCGCTGCTTTTTTCGCAGCAGGGCGCTTAGCCGCTACTTTTTTGGCCGGGGCTTTTTTCGCTGGCGCTTTTTTAGCAGGAGCTTTTTTCGCTGCTGCTTTTTTCGCTGGCGCTTTTTTAGCCGCTGGCTTTTTTGCTGCTACTTTTTTAGCAGGGGCTTTCTTTGGTGCAGCTTTTTTAGCCGCAGATTTTTTCGCAGTTGCCATAGTTTTCTCCTTGATCACATTGCAAAGAGCACTTCACGTTTGGAGTACGCGAAGCGATTCACGGCGTTGGGCCTTCGGATAACCGGGCCCAGCACCGCGAACACAGGAGCAAAGCCCAACGCGCACTCTTCGGTGCTGTCGATGGTCAATGCAATTCTTGAAATCATTGTTGTAAATACGCTGTCAATCCCAAGAAAGAGCACCACCGGACTGGTACTCGATCACACGGGTTTCAAAAAAGTTACGTTCTTTTTTCAGGTCAATCATTTCGCTCATCCACGGGAACGGGTTTTCCTCGTTCGGAAAAAGCGTCTCCAGGCCAATCTGTGTGGCGCGGCGGTTGGCGATGTAGCGCAGGTAGCCCTTGAACATGGACGCGTTGAGCCCAAGCACGCCGCGCGGCATGGTGTCTTCGGCGTAGCGGTATTCCAGTTCCACTGCTTTGAGGAACAGGGCCTTGATCTCAGCTTTGAACTCTGCAGTCCACAGCAGCGGGTTTTCCAGTTTGAGCTGGTTGATCAGGTCAATGCCAAAGTTGCAGTGCATGGACTCGTCGCGCAGGATGTACTGATACTGCTCGGCGGCGCCAGTCATCTTGTTCTGCCGGCCCAGCGCAAGAATCTGCGTGAATCCGACGTAGAAAAAGAGGCCTTCCATCAGGCAGGCGAACACGATCAGTGACTTGAGAAGGGTCTGGTCGGTCTCCTGGGTACCGGTCTTGAAGTTGGGATCGGAGATCGCGTCGATAAACGGGATCAGGAACTGGTCCTTGTCCTTGATCGACTGAACTTCGTTGTAGGCGTTGAAGATCTCGCTTTCATCCAGCCCCAGGGACTCGGTGATGTACTGGTAAGCGTGGGTGTGGATGGCTTCCTCGAAAGCCTGGCGCAGTAAAAACTGGCGGCACTCGGGTGCAGTGATGTGGCGATAGGTGCCCAGCACAATGTTGTTGGCAGCCAGCGAGTCAGCAGTGACAAAGAAGCCCAGATTGCGCTTGACCAGGCGGCGCTCGTCTTCGGTCAGGCCGTTGGGGTCTTTCCAGAGCGCGATGTCGCGCGTCATGTTGACTTCCTGTGGCATCCAGTGATTGGCGCAGCTGGCGAGGTATTTCTCCCAAGCCCATTTGTACTTGAACGGGACCAGCTGGTTCACGTCGGTCTGACCGTTGATGATGCGTTTGTCTGCGGCTTTTACGCGCTTCGCAACTGGCGTAGTGGCAGTAGCCGATGGCGTGTCAGTTGCTGTACGGTGTGGTGCGGATGTCAGGGCGCTGTCGTCAAGCATGCGCGGTGTTGCTTGAGGCTGCTGCAAAGAAAGAGGCGGAAGTTCCATCGAGCGGCTTTCAGGCGAGCCGCTGGTCAAAGATTTTTGCAACGATGGTTTTGTTTCTTCGTCCCAAGTCAACATAGATGTTTCCAATAAGTGGATTATGAAAGCAGCGATACAAAATGAAAAGTGTTCATTCACATCGCTGCAAATTAGTGTTGCTCAATTACATCGAAACGCGTGTAGGAATATTCCGCCAGCGCGATCGATTTTGTTATTGGCAAGCCTCGCAACCCGGATCATCAATAGCGCAAAACTTGATGTCAGTAGCAGGTGACTCATTGATCTGCGCGTGAGCTGTTGCCGCTGCTGCATCAATTGCATTCATGCTGCCTGTGTCGTCCGTGTTGCCCGACGCAACCGCATTCATTTTTCCGGCCTTCACCGTGGACTTTTCCGCGTGTGTAGCGCTCATGGTGCGCAGGTAGTAAGTGGTTTTCAATCCCCGCAACCAGGCCAGTTTGTAGGTGTCGTCGAGCTTCTTGCCGGACGCACCTGCCATGTAGATATTGAGCGATTGCGCCTGGTCGATCCACTTCTGGCGGCGCGACGCTGCTTCGACCAGCCACGTGGCATCCACTTCAAAAGCCGTGGCGTACAGGGCCTTGATGTCCTGGGGAACGCGGTCAATGGGGCGCAGCGATCCATCGAAATGTTTAAGGTCCACCACCATCACGTCATCCCACAGGCCCAGGCGTTTCAGGTCGCGCACCAGGTAGTGGTTGATGACCGTGAACTCGCCGGACAGGTTGGACTTGACTGAGAGATTGCCGAAGCAGGGCTCGATGCAGGCATCCACGCCAATGATGTTGGAGATGGTGGCCGTCGGAGCGATGGCGACGCAGTTGGAGTTGCGCATGCCGTCTTTCGCAATCTTTTTGCGCAGCGCGTCCCAGTCCATTGTTGAAGACCGGTCGACTTCCACATACCCGCCGCGCTCCTTGGTCAGCATGTCCAGCGTGTCCAGTGGCAACACGCCCTTGTCCCAGAGGGAGCCTTTGTAGGTGGTGTACTTGCCGCGCTCTTTGGCGAGCTCGGTAGATGCCCAATAGGCGTGGTAGCAGACCGCTTCCATGGATTTGTCGGCGAACTCAACCGCTGCATCCGATGCATAAGGAATGCGCAACTCGTACAGGCAATCCTGAAAGCCCATGATGCCGAGACCGACAGGGCGGTGGCGCATATTGGAGTCGCGTGCCTTTTTGACCGCGTAGTAGTTGATGTCGATCACGTTGTCCAGCATGCGCATGGCCGTGGTGATTGTCTTTTTCAGCTTCTCGTGGTCAACCGCGCCATCTTTCAGGTGCTGAACCAGATTCACGGAGCCGAGGTTGCAGACTGCGGTTTCGGTATCGCTGGTGTTGAGGGTGATCTCGGTGCACAGATTGGATGAATGCACCACGCCAACGTGCTGCTGGGGCGAACGGACATTGCAGGCGTCCTTGAAGGTGATCCAGGGGTGGCCGGTCTCGAACAACATCGAAAGCATCTTGCGCCACATGTCCACGGCCTGAAGCTTGCGGGACGGCTTGATCTCGCCGCGCTCGGCTTTGGCTTCGTAGGCGGTGTAGGCTTTTTCAAAGTCAACACCAAACTTGTCGTGCAGGTCTGGCGTGTCCGATGGCGAGAACAGCGTCCAGCTGCCTTTTTCCATCACGCGGCGCATGAACAGGTCAGGAATCCAGTTGGCCGTGTTCATGTCGTGCGTGCGGCGGCGGTCGTCGCCGGTGTTTTTGCGCAGCTCCAGAAACTCCTCAATATCCAGATGCCAGGTTTCCAGGTACGCGCAGACCGCGCCCTTGCGCTTGCCGCCCTGGTTCACCGCTACTGCGGTGTCGTTGAC
Source organism: Polaromonas sp. (assembly GCF_035638815.1). Classification (GTDB taxonomy): domain Bacteria; phylum Pseudomonadota; class Gammaproteobacteria; order Burkholderiales; family Burkholderiaceae_C; genus Polaromonas. The sequence continues at coordinate 131,822 of NZ_DASQZG010000027.1, read as the reverse complement.
CACCTTGAGGAAGGGCACAACGCCTTGTGACTCGCCGTTGGTGCCCTTGATGTGGGCGCCAAGGGCGCGCACGGGTGTCCAGTCGTTGCCGAGACCGCCAGCAAACTTCGACAGCAGCGCGTTTTCCTTGATGGCGTCATAAATACCGCCCAGATCATCGGCCACCGTGGTCAGGTAGCAGGACGACAACTGCGAACGCAGGGTGCCTGCGTTGAACAGCGTCGGCGTGCTCGACATGAAGTCGAACGAGGACATGATTTCGTAAAACTCGATGGCACGTGCTTCGCGGTCGATTTCGTCAAGCGACAGGCCCATGGCCACGCGCATGAAGAAAGCCTGCGGCAGTTCGATGCGCTGCTTGCGTACGTGCAGGAAGTAGCGATCAAACAGTGTCTGCAAGCCGAGGTAGTCAAATTTCAGGTCGCGCTCGGGTTTGATTGCGGCGCCCAGACGGGCCAGATCGAACTGCTGGAGCTTTTCGTCGAGCAATTCATTTTGGACACCTTTGGCGATAAATTTAGGGAAGTACTCGGCGTAACGGGTACCCATGTCTTCCTGGGTGACTTCTTCGCCCAGAACTTCGCGGCGAATGGTGTGCAGCAGCAAGCGGGCGGTGGCGTAGGTGTAGTCCGGATCTTTTTCGATCAGGGTACGGGCCGCAAGAATGGAAGCCTTGTAGACCTCATCGATGGGGACACCGTCGTACAGATTGCGCATGGTTTCCTGAACAATCGGATCTGGTTTGATCTCGGCGCCAAGGCCGGCGCAGGAAGCTTCAATCAGCGCCTGCAGCTTGCCAATGTCGAGAGTTACCTTTTTGCCGCCGTCCATGACATGCAATTGCAGTGCCTGAGCTGCCGCGGCCTGCGGCTGACGGGCACGCTCCTGCGTACGTTTTTCGCGGTACAGAACATAAGCACGGGCAATCTCGTGGTGGCCGCCACGCATCAGACCGAGCTCAACATGGTCCTGAACGTCTTCTATATGAAAGGTGCCGCCACCGGGGCGCGAACGCATCAGCGCACGCATGACGGCCTGGGTGAGTTCATCCACTGTTTCACGCACGCTGGCCGAAGCCGCCCCCTGGGTGCCATGCACTGCCAGGAAAGCTTTCATCATCGCAATGGCGATTTTGTTTGGCTCAAAAGGAACAACCGCGCCATTGCGGCGGATGATCTGGTAGTGGGCCAGGGTGTTGTTGTGGGTGTTGCTGCCGGATGAGTGGGTAGCTGTGGGTGCGCCGGTGGTGGCGGTGACGACATGCTGAGCTGTATGCATTGATTTCCTCTTTTGTATTTTGTTGTTGGTGCGTTGATGTGATTCAGGGCAACTGGATGAGCTGACGCTTGCCATAAAAGGCTTTTTAAGGGCTGGTTGGCGGGGGTTCCTTGGGTTGCGGAGCCCGAATACATCAATTTGAAATATGGGGGCCTAGACACTATACCTAGGGTCCGAAGCGAGATCAAGCACTACCGGTAGTGTTTTAAGATCTTGAGTCGTCGTTACTTTGTGTAGCGATTCGGGAGGCGAGGCGAGCGTGCTTGTTGCGCTGGGCGTTCGCCCTGCAAAGCCTTGTCCTGTCACGCCGTGCACGCTTGTCGGGCCGTGTTCATGCGTTTCCCCGCGCGCTTTTGCTTGGCAAGCCTTACGCCGCCTCGCGGTGGTGGATGGAGTTCACTTCCCTTTTCCCCGCGTGAGTACCGATGGGTTTTATTACCCGTGGCGCAGCTCAGACACTTTCGGGAAAATACTTAGCCGGCAAGCCCAAGGCCCGTTGCAGCAAGGGCCAGTCGAAACCAGCTCCAGGGTCCTGCTTGCGGCCGCGCGCAATGTGTTCGTGGCCAGCCAGGTGAGTCACCGGGTATTGGCGCAACAATGCTGCGCTGATGCTTGCAAGGGTTTCGTATTGCGCAGATTCGAACAAACCGTCTTCCAGACCTTCGAGCTCGATGCCTATCGAGTCGTCGTTGCAGCTCGCTCTGCCCCGGTAAAAAGACTCGCCCGCATGCCACGCCCTGTCATCGCAGCTGACAAACTGCCACAGCTCTCCGTTACGGCTGATAAAGAAATGGGCCGAAACCTCCAGACCCCGAATGCTTTGAAAGTAGGGGTGAGCGTCCCAGTCGAGTTGATTTGCGAAGAGGCGCTGGATTTGGCCGTTGCCAAACTCGCCGGGCGGCAGGCTGATCGAGTGCACAACGATCAAATCTATGCGAGCGCCGGCAGGCCGTGAGCCATAGTTGGGTGACGCCTGTTCCCGGGCAAATCGGTACCAGCCCTTGTTCCAGAGCGGAACCGTTTCAGGGCTGGTGTTCATCGATTGTGTTGTCACCGCCAGGGGTAACAATGTTCAGTCGGGCGATTCGGTAGCGAATCTGGCGCAGGCTAAGCCCCAGCTTGTTGGCCGCCGCTGTGCGGTTAAAACCGGTTTCCTGCAATACCTTGCACAAGATGTCGCGCTCCTGATTGTCCAGAAAATCCTGAAGATTCGCGGGCACGCACACGGAAACAGTGACAGGGTGGGCCGCATGTACCTGAGGGGTAGTCGGCGCTTCAAGTTGCAAGGCTCCGCCTTCGCCAAGTGCCACCGCGCGGTGCAAAAGATTTTCCAGCTCCCGAACATTGCCGTCAAAGGCATGCGACTGCAGACCTTGCAGAAGTTCCGCTGAAACGTCCGCTATGGGTAAACCTGATTCACTGCAAATCCGTCCCAAGAGGGCCCGGCACAGGTCGGGCAGATCCTCCCGCCGCTCTCGCAAGGGAGGGACCTTGATTTCAATCACGTTGAGCCGGTAGTACAGGTCCTGCCGAAAAGAGCCCGTAGACACTTCGGCGCCCAGGTCTTTGTGCGTTGCGCTGACGATGCGAACGTCAACAGTGTCCTCATGCGTAGAGCCGAGTGGCCTGACGACCCGCTCCTGAATGGCTCTCAGCAGCTTGGATTGCATGGCAAGCGGCAGATCTCCAATTTCGTCCAGAAAGAGGGTTCCTCCTTTGGCCGCCTGAAAGTAGCCTTGGCGATCCTGAGCTGAACCGGTGTAAGCGCCTTTGCGCGCGCCAAAAAATTCGGCCTCCAGGAGGTTCTCGGGGATGGCGCTGCAGTTCACCGCAACAAAGGGTCCGGCAGCGCGATGGCTGCAGTCGTGCACCGCCCGCGCCACCAGCTCTTTTCCGGTACCCGACTCGCCATGAATCAAGACCGGGGCCATGCTTCCCGCCACTTTTGCGATTCGGGACTTGACTGTCTGCATCACCGCAGACTCGCCCACCAGTCGCTGCAGCGTAGCAGCAGGCGTGCCGGTGTTATGGGGTTTGGCAGCCGCAACACTTTCATGGGAAGCCTTGCTCCGTTCCCCACCCATCTGGACTGTTTGTGCTGCCGAGCCCTGAATGGCCGATGCCACCACGCTGCGGAACTGTTTGAGATCTACTGGTTTTGTCAGGTAGTCAAAGGCGCCGGCTTTGAGCGCCTCCACCGCGTTTTCAGCAGAGCCGTGTGCAGTGATAACGACGCATCGTTCAGGGCGCTGCTGGATGACCATTTCCCGCAGCAGTTCCAGGCCCAACCCGTCAGGCAGGCGCATGTCCGTGATCACCGCGTCAAACTGCTTTTCCTTCAGCTGGGCGCGTGCCTGCGTCAAATCGGCCGCGGCCTCCACCCGGTAACCTTCCCGCAACAAAGTCAGTTCGTAGAGGGTCCGCAGGTCAGGTTCATCATCTATGACCAGAATGTTCGCTCGAAGGGACGGGGTCATGAGAGGCTCCAGTCGCGTCCGGTCTCAAGTGGCCGGGGCTCAAATGTCACGGGGGCTGATACGGCCGTCATGTCGGCTCGCCGGAAGATCACAAAAAACTCGTTGCCGCTGATGCCGCTGCGCGACACCCGCTGATAGCCCACCAGTGCACCATGGCGCTCACACAGTTCGCGGCAAATATACAGACCCAGTCCGCTGGAACGGCTTTCGGAAGAAAAGAAGGGCTCAAATAAATGGGACTGAACTGTTTTTTCCAGGGGCTGACCATCGCTCCAGACGGACAGCCTGACCTGACCCGGCGCGGGCAACTGGGTACTCACCTGAATCGCGTCGGCTGCCCCGCTTGCATAACGCAAGGCGTTGTCCAGCAGATTGACCATCAGGCGTCGCAGGTGTTCGGATTCAAACAGGACAAATGCCTGGGCGGCGCCCGGGCTTAGCTTGAGTCGGTGGCCTGAGGCGTTTTGCAGGGCCCAATCGGAACAGATGCTGCTCACGGTGTCGTCCAGGGCCAATGCCCGCGTTTCAACCTGGGGAGATTGCTCTTGCACACGCGAGATGTTGAGAATTTCTTCAACGATTCTGGCAAGCCGCTGCGCATTTTGCGTGACCATACCGGTCAGCTGGCGGTGCCCCGCGTCCTGTAAATCTTCTTCCAGCAGGGCGTTGGCCTGGACGATAGCCGCCAGCGGGTTGCGGATTTCATGGGCAACGGCGGCGGACATGCGCCCCATGGCCGCCATTTTCTCGGTGCGAACCCGCGCCTCCATCTCGCGCAGATCTTCCAGAAACATCACGCACAGGTTCTCATTCGAGCCGTCGCGCGAGTCCGCCAAACGCGTGCGCACCTGCAGACGCCTGGCGTGGCCCGACGCCTGCTCAAGGCTCACGTCGGCTTGTTGCGGCATTCGCCGCACAAAGGTCATTTGCGCCAGTTCGACCAGGGGCTGCCAGGCGGCATCGGCTGCCAGCATGAAAGGGGCGGGTCGAGCGACGCCCTGCGTGGTCAACAAACGGCGCGATGCAGGATTGGCGGCACGGACAATGCCGTTGGTATCAACCACAAGCACGCCGTCCACGAGGGTGTCGATGACAAGCTCATTGACTTGCGTCTGCATGCGTGCGATGGACTGACTGCTCTGCGCGCGTTGTTCTTCGCGCGACAGGCGAAGGGCCAGCTGGTTGGCCAGCAGCGCCACAACGAAAAATCCGGATCCACTCAAGCCTGCCTGAAGAAAGCGCGCTGTCGGGTCGACCGTGGTTTGGAGCGATACCCACCACGCGTCAGCGAGCAGCAGCAGGGTTACGCTGGCAGCCGTACCCAAAGCCAGCAAAATTGGCCCTAGCACGGAGGCGAGCAACACTGGCAGGGCAAAGAGTGCTGTGTAGTTGATGGCGCCCGACTGCAAAAAATTCAGCGCCGAGAACGCCAGCACATCGACCCCCACGCTGGCCAGCCACTGCGAATCGAAAGTCTTGCCTGGGGGCTTGGGGTGAGCCCATACGCGGACCGCCACGGCGGCTGCGAAATAGGCCAGACACAGCAGGATCATTCCCTCGCGTAACGGCTGGCCTAACGCATAAATAGACGCCTGCAATGTCAGCAACAAGCTGGCGATCGTCACCCGCGCAGTCATAAAAGCGCGCCACAGGCGGGCGAACGATTCACTGCGTGAGTCTGAGTGCCAGACGCCAGAAGCTTTGTCTACCGGCTCAAACCACGACTGGCCTGCTTCGGCGCGCATCTATTTTTCAGCCTGCCGGCGATGTGCTTCGCTGCAATACATGCCTCGTCCGCCAGGCAACGCATCGATACGGGGCAAGTGGAGCGAGCAAACTGCGCATTCCACCACCTCCGTTGCATGTTGATGGGGGCCCGCAACGGGTTTCGCTGCTGCACGGGATTGCGCCTTCTCACGCAGCGCTGCGCGACGGTTGTTCCGCCAGAACCAGATGCCAACCAGAACCACAACAAGAACAATCAGGTATTTCATGCGCGCTTCAAAATGACTTCAAGCACAAAACGCGAGCCTGCATAACCCAGCAGCAACAGGCCAGACCCAAGGTACAGCACGCGAACCGCCTTGCGGCCGCGCCAGCCCATGCGGGCCCTGCCAAGGAGCAGCCCGGCAAAAACCAGCCAGGCCAGCACAGAAAAAACGGTTTTGTGGTTCCATTGCCCCGCAAGACCCGGGCCATAGAGCGTCTCGGCAAACAGCCATCCCACCAAAAGGGTTGCGGTCAACAAGACAAAGCCTGCTTGCACAAAACGAAAGGTCAATCGCTCCAGAGTCAACAAAGGAACACCGGTATCAGCCTGCGAAGCTGACCGGATGGACTTCTCGGATCGGTTCATGAGCCAGCCGTGCACCACCGCAGCGGCGAACAAACCGTACGAAGCTATGCCCAGCGCCCAATGCAGGGGGAGCCACGGCGAGGCGATGCGCGTGTAGGCAGAACCCGGAAAGACCAGTGCCAGCAGTACGGCGGCCGTCCCAAGGCCAGCCAGAGCCCAGCGCGCCTTGAGTTGCGGAAACAATCGGCTTTCCAGCGCATAAACGCTCATCACCAGCCAGACCGTCATGGACAACGCGGGGGCGAACCCGAAGCGCGGTGGTTCGCCGAGCAGTCCGATGGCCAGGGTCATGGCATGGAGCAACCAGGCCAACGCCACGATGCCCCGGGTCGTGCCATCGCGCAGATGGGGTGTCGCCAACGCGAGTACCGCGTAGGCCAGCGCGGCGCCCAAGGCCGTGGCCAGACCCCACCCAGCGCTCAAAGTTAAAATCATGGCTACAGTTTAGCTTCTGGGCTGCGCGCCCGGACCCTCTTTTACCCCCTATCGCTCCAGTTGTGGAGCCTGACTCATGGCCTCTGCCCTTACCGACAAACTTTCCCGCCTCGTCAAGGAGATGCGCGGTCAGGCCCGTATCACGGAATCCAATGTCCAGGACATGCTGCGCGAAGTTCGCATGGCCTTGCTGGAAGCCGACGTGGCCTTGCCTGTGGTGCGCGATTTCATCGCCCGCGTCAAGGAAAAGGCGATGGGTCAGGAGGTGATGGCTTCGCTCTCGCCCGGGCAGGTGCTGGTCAGCATCGTCAACCGCGAGCTTGCCGCCACCATGGGCGAAGGCGTCAGTGACATCAACCTGGCTGCCCAGCCACCGGCGGTCATTCTGATGGCCGGTCTGCAGGGCGCGGGTAAAACAACCACTACCGCCAAGCTGGCCAAACACCTGATCGAGAAGCGCAAGAAAAAAGTCCTGACGGTTTCAGGCGACGTTTACCGGCCGGCGGCTATCGAGCAGCTCAAGACCGTGACCAAGCAGGCTGGTGCAGAGTGGTTTCCCAGCAGCACAGACCAAAAGCCTGTGGATATTGCACTGGCAGCACTGGACTATGCGCGCAAGCACTTTTTCGACGTGCTGCTGGTGGATACTGCTGGCCGGCTGGCGATCGATGAAGCGTTGATGGCAGAGATCAAGGCGTTACATGCCGCCCTGAATCCGGTTGAAACGCTGTTTGTTGTGGATGCCATGCAGGGCCAGGATGCCATCAACACCGCCAAAGCCTTCAAGGAGGCGCTGCCTCTGACCGGCATCATCCTGACCAAGACCGACGGTGACTCGCGTGGCGGGGCCGCGCTCAGCGTGCGGCAGATCACGGGCGCGCCGATCAAGTTCTCGGGCACCAGCGAAAAAATTGACGGGCTTGAGGTCTTTGATGCCCAGCGTCACGCTGGGCGCATCCTCGGCATGGGTGACATCCTGGCGCTGGTGGAGCAGGTCACCGCGGGTGTGGATATGGAAGCGGCGCAAAAACTCGCCGCCAAGATGAAGTCCGGCAGCGGCTTTGATCTGAATGACTTTTTAGCCCAGCTCCAGCAGATGAAAAGCATGGGAGGTTTGTCCAGCCTCCTCGAAAAGCTGCCCGCGGAGATGGCGGCCAAGGCGGGCCAGGTCGACATGGGCAAAGCCGAGAAGGACATACGCCGCAAGGAAGGCATCATCCAGAGCATGACGCCGCTGGAGCGCCGCAAGCCAGAGCTGATCAAGGCCACCCGCAAGCGCCGCATTGCCGCGGGCTCGGGTGTGCAGGTTCAGGAGGTGAACCGCCTGCTCAATGAGTTTGAGCAGATGCAAGGCATGATGAAAAAGATGAAGGGCGGCGGCATGATGAAAATGATGAAGCGCATGGGCGGCATGAAAGGCATGCCCAAGTTCTGATTCGCTGTCGATTGCTAGCCGAATTGGGCGTTTGCCCTTGTTCAACGGCCATTGTTTGCTACTAAATTGGTAGCAACTGAATGGCGTCAGCGCCGGGCGCGACTCTTCAAGCGGGCAGCGCCAGATCTTCCCGCTGCACAACTTCAGCCCGCAGCGAGCGCTGCGAGGTTTCAGTGATGGTGACATCAATCATCTGGCCAATCAGCCGGGCTTGACCTTTGAAGTTGACCACGCGGTTGCACTCGGTACGGCCCATCAGCTCGGACGGGTCTTTCCGCGAGGCCCCCTCAACCAGAATACGCTGCACTGTGCCGAGCCGGCTGGCGCTGATGGCGCGGACATTGTTATCAATCGCCGCCTGAAGTTGCTGGAGGCGCTGCAGCTTGACAGCATGTGGCGTGTTGTCTGCCAGATTGGCGGCAGGTGTGCCCGGACGCGGGCTGAAAATAAAGCTGAACGACGTGTCGTAACCCACATCGTCGATCAGCTTCATCATCTTGCTGAAATCGTCGTCCGTCTCGCCGGGAAAGCCGACGATAAAGTCGCTGCTCATCGCCAAGTCGGGGCGAATGGCGCGCAGCTTGCGTACCGTGCTCTTGTATTCCATGGCCGTGTAGCCGCGCTTCATGGCCATCAGGATGCGGTCTGAACCGTGCTGCACGGGCAGATGCAGGTGGTTCACCAGCTTGGGCAGGTTGGCATAGGCGTCAATCAGACTCTGCGTGAATTCATTGGGGTGGCTGGTGACGTAACGAATGCGCTCTATGCCCGGGATGTCGGACACGTACTCCAGCAGCGTGGCGAAATCGGCAATGTCCGACGTGTTGCCCATGGGGCCGCGGTAGGCATTGACGTTTTGACCCAGCAAAGTGATTTCACGCACGCCTTGGTCAGCCAGACCGGCGACTTCGACCAGCACGTCCTCAAAGGGGCGCGAAACTTCTTCGCCACGCGTGTAGGGCACCACGCAATAACTGCAGTATTTTGAGCAGCCTTCCATGATGCTGACAAAGGCGCTAGCACCTTCGACTCGGGCGGGCGGCAGATGGTCAAATTTTTCGATCTCTGGAAAACTGATGTCCACCTGCGAACGGCCCAGGCTTTGGCGCTTCGCCAGGAGCTCTGGCAGGCGGTGCAGGGTTTGGGGGCCAAAGACCACGTCAACATACGGCGCCCGCTCAATGATGGCGTCACCTTCCTGGCTGGCGACACATCCACCCACACCAATCAACACGCCTTTTTTCTTCAGGTGCTTCACACGACCAAGATCGCTGAATACTTTTTCCTGCGCCTTTTCACGCACCGAACAGGTGTTGAACAGGATGAGGTCGGCTTCGTCCACATTGGTAGTGGGCTCGTAGCCCTGTGCCGCGTGCAGCACGTCAGACATTTTGTCCGAGTCGTACTCGTTCATCTGGCACCCGAAGGTTTTGATAAAAACTTTTTTGCTCATGATTTGCTATCGAAAAGGTAGCTGAAATCGCCCGTGGATAAAGGGCGATGTGCCGATTCCGCTTTATAAAAAGGGGCTACTGTTTGTAGCGCGGCAACTGGTCGTAGGGCGTCTTGCCGTCGTCCTGCGCAGCGGGCGTGGACTCGAATCCGAAGCTGAAATTACGCGCCGGCATGCCTTCGCGTTTTTCCTGCACTTCAGCGGCATTCAGTATCCAGACCTCATGCACCAGGCCCGCACTGTCGCGGGTGTAGTTCACGGGCAGTTCCTGCCCGATCAAAGCGCCTGAGGTGACAAAGGTGTTGTTGACATTGCGGATGCGAGCACCGGGCGATAGCCGGTCCGCCTTGCCATTCATGCTGATTTCGGGCGGCGTGCGGACCACCAGCATTCCGCGCAGGGCAGCTTTCGGAAAGTTGCGGACATTCTCGGGTACGGGGGTGTCGGATTGCGCGGAGGCTGGGACGGCCGTCAGGATGGCTGAAAATGCCAGCATCACGGCTGGCATTGCCTTGAGGAGATCTTTTGTGCAGCGTTTCATGGTGTCTATCCAGAGGCTGTAAAGTGAAAAGGGCCCGGAAGTACTTCTCTCCCAGGCCCCGAAATCTTGGTGGTGATAGGTGGACTTGAACCACCGACATCAGCATTATGAATGCTGCGCTCTAACCAACTGAGCTATATCACCGCGCGACAGATATTATAGCCAAACCAAGCAGCCCCCCTTACCATTGCCTCCCCGCTGCGCAGCTGTTCGCTCTTCAATCAAGCAGGGGCCGCGGATCTGGCTTTGCCAGGCCGCAGGCGCAGCGGCCCCCTCGGGGGGCAGGGAGCTTGCGCGTTGTGAGCGACCGTGGGGGCTAGCTATGTGTAAACGCTGCCTTCCGCTTGGTGACAAAGGCATCCATGCCTTCCTTCTGGTCGCTGGTTGCAAACAGGGCGTGAAACAGGCGGCGCTCAAACGTGATGCCGTCTGACAACGTGCCTTCGTAGGCGCGGTTCACGGATTCCTTGGCCGCCATGGTTGCTATTTGGCCGTAGTCACAAATTTGCAGCGCGGCGCCCAGCGCTTCGTCCATCATCTTTTCCAGCGGCACCACACGGCTGACCAGGCCGCTGCGCTCGGCTTCGGCGGCATCCATCATGCGGCCGGTCAAGACCATGTCCATGGCTTTGGCTTTGCCGACCGCCCGCGGCAGACGCTGAGTACCGCCCGCACCGGGAATGATCCCCAGTTTGATTTCAGGCTGGCCAAATTTGGCGTTGTTCGCCGCAATGATGAAGTCGCACATCATCGCCAGCTCGCAACCGCCGCCCAATGCAAAGCCGCTGACAGCGGCGATCACCGGTTTGCGGATGCTGCGGATCTGCTCCCAGTTGCGCGTGATGTAGTCACCCTTGTAGGCGTCCGCAAAGCTGTAGCCCGCCATCGCGCCAATATCTGCGCCGGCCGCAAAGGCTTTCTCGCTGCCAGTCAAAATCATGCAGCCGATGTTGTCGTCTGCGTCAAAAGCCTTGAGCGCCGCGCCCAGCTCGTCCATGAGCTGGTCGTTCAGGGCATTGAGTTGTTTGGGCCGGTTCAGGGTGACGATACCCACGCGGCCTTCGGTTCTGGTAACAATCAATTCGTATGTCATGGAGAGGTCCTTTTGATCAATCATGCCACGCGGCCCGGCAGCACTGGCAAGGGAAAATATTAACCGACCGATGGGTCGGTTAATGCTAAATTTGCGGCAGGAGATGCTTATGACCGATGTCCCGCTCGAATCCACCGTGCTGTACGCCGAGGAAGGCGCTGTAGCCTTGCTCACGCTTAATCGCCCGCAAGCGCTCAACAGTTTTACCCGGCAGATGCACCGTGATTTGTGGGACGGCCTGGATCGGGCCGAGGCCAACCCGGGGATTCGCGCTCTGGTGATCACCGGGGCGGGGCGCGGTTTTTGCGCCGGGGCCGACCTGAGCGAATTCGACTTTGCGCCCGGTCCGGATCTGGTGGAGCGCGCCAACCCCGGTCCGGTGATTGACCAGGCCTTCAACCCCACGGTACGGCGCCTGCAAAAGCTGCGCATGCCGACTATTGCGGCGGTCAACGGCGTAGCAGCGGGAGCGGGCGCATCGTTGGCCATGACCTGTGACATCGCGATCGCGGCGCCGGCTGCCACCTTTATCCAGGCGTTTAGCAAGATTGGTCTTGTTCCCGATGCGGGCGGCACATGGTTTCTGGTCAAGCGGCTGGGACTGGCCCGGGCCATGGGTGCAGCCCTGCTGGGCGACAAACTGAGCGCTAAAGACGCCCGGGAGTGGGGAATGATCTGGGATGTAGCGGGCGAAGATGAAGACTGCCTGAGCAGAGCCATGCTGCTTGCCAAGCGACTGGCAACCATGCCGACGCAGGCACTCATCGCCACGCGGCGCCTGTTGCATGAGGGCGCTACCAATAGCCTGGATGCCCAGCTTGATCTGGAGCGAGATACCCAGTCCGCACTGGGCCGAACCCATGACTACATCGAGGGCGTAACGGCCTTTCTTGAGAAACGCCCGCCAACGTTCAAAGGTATCTAGCCATGGACGCCAGAGACTTAGCCCACAGCGTCGGACAGGCGATGTTTGCTGCCGACAGTGCGTCGCGGGAGTTTATGCAAATGGAGCTGGTCATCTGCGAGCCGGGGCGCGCACTGATGCGTATGGCCGTGCGCGAGTGCATGCTCAACGGCCACAACATCTGTCACGGCGGACTGATTTTCACGCTGGCCGACTCAACCTTTGCCTTTGCATGCAACAGCCACAATAAGACCACGGTTGCGGCCGGATGCAGCATTGAATTCCTCAAACCAGCGCAACTGGGCGACGTACTGAGCTGCGAAGGCGTGGAGCAGACCCTGCAGGGGCGGCATGGCATTTACGATATGAAGGTCAGCAACCAGCGTGGCGAGGTGGTGGCGATGTTTCGCGGGAAAAGCGCGCAGATTGCCGGTAGTGTGATTGCGGACCAGCCATGAAAAGTTTTCCTCTTGAGCCCATCGAAAAAGCAAGCGTGGACGAGCTGCGCGTCTTGCAGCTCAAACGCCTGCAGTCCACCCTGCGGCATGCATACCGGCATTCGCCAGTTTATCGGTCCAGGTTCGACGCAGCAGGCGTACATCCCGACGACTGCCGAACACTGGCAGACCTTGCCAAATTCCCTTTCACCACCAAACAGGACCTGAGGGACAGCTACCCGTTTGGCATGTTTGCCGTGCCGCGCGAGCAATGTGTGCGCCTGCATGCGTCCAGCGGCACCACTGGCAAACCAACCGTGGTGGCCTACACAAAAAACGATGTGGACATGTGGTCAGCGTGCGTGGCGCGCAGCATACGGGCGGCCGGTGCGCGGCCGGGCGATCTGGTGCATATCAGCTATGGCTACGGGCTGTTCACGGGTGGCCTCGGGGCGCACTACGGAGCCGAAAAGCTGGGGCTGACGGTTGTGCCTTTCGGGGGTGGGCAGACTGAGCGCCAGGTACAACTGATCGCTGATTTCAAGCCCGACATCATCATGGTCACGCCCAGCTACATGCTGGCCATCGCCGATGAGTTTGAAAAGCAGGGACTGTCCGCCGCTAACTCAAGCTTGCGTACGGGTATCTTTGGCGCCGAGCCCTGGACCAATGACATGCGCTGCGCTATCGAAAAACGCATGGGTATGGATGCGGTGGATATTTATGGGCTGAGTGAAGTCATCGGGCCTGGCGTTGCCAGCGAGTGTGTGGAAACCAAAGATGGACCAACGATCTGGGAAGATCATTTCTATCCGGAAATCATTGACCCTGAAAGCGGTGAGTTGCTTCCCGACGGGCAGATGGGCGAGTTGGTTTTTACCAGCCTGAGCAAAGAGGCCTTGCCCATCATCCGTTACCGCACCCGGGACCTGACCCGTCTGTTGCCGGGCACTGCGCGCACCATGCGGCGCATGGAAAAAATCACCGGCCGCAGTGACGACATGATGATTGTGCGCGGCGTCAATGTGTTTCCCACGCAGATTGAAGAACTGATTCTCAAGCGCGCTGAACTCGCGCCGCATTACCAGTGCATCCTGACGCGCGATGGCGCAATGGACTGCCTGAGTGTGGTCATTGAAACCCGCCCCGGTCTGGCGCCCGGTCACTCGCTTGCCCAAGATGCGGCCCGTCGTTTGCAGCACGACATCAAGGCCTACATTGGAGTCACGGCCGATGTTGAGCTGCGCGCTGAGGGCGGGGTAGAGCGCAGCATGGGCAAGGCCAAACGCGTGCTTGACCGCCGGACCTCAATGTAGGGTCAGGTAGCGGGCGCGAGCCAGCGCCCTATCATCGCTGCATCCCGCACGATCAAACGCCATGTTGTCACGCCGGATGGCAGCGACAGGTCCAGGCGCAGCAGGCGTTTGTCCCGCGCCACCAGCGCGGTCACCTTTTTTTGCGTGCCAGCGTACATCGTCAGATCTTCAAGCTTGGTCAGGCGCCAGCCCTGGCTTGCGGCGGGCCCTTTTTTGCCCCTGGCACCGGGGAGCGGCTCAATGGCTAGCCATTCATCGCCTGCTGCAAAACCAGCGCGCTCGGCCGCCCCGCCCCGCATGACAGTCTTGATGAGAACGCCATTGCTTTCCTGCACACGCAGTCCAAGGGCTTGCGCCAGTTGTGCTGGTTCATGCAACACGCCCACGCCGTGGGCTTGTAGCAGCGATTCCAGTGGTAATTCGCCCGTGTCATGCACCCAGCTCGCGATTTCGGTTGCGTAGGAGCGACCACCGATCTCCTGCAAGGCGGCTGCAAAGTCCGCCTCGCTCATGGGGCCGGCGCCGCAGCGCTGCCACAGCGCGCGCATCACATCGTCGAGTGCAGGTGGCGTGGCGGTTTTGCTGTCTGCGCGCAGGCTCAGGTCAAAACACAGCGCCGCCAACGCACCTTTGGTGTAGTAGCTGACGGTGGCATTAGGAGTGTTTTCGTCCTGACGGTAGTACTTCACCCACGCGTCAAAGCTGGCCTGCGCCAGCGACTGGATCAGGCGCCCGGGCGTCTGCATCACCTGGTTGATCGTCTTGTTCAGCAGCTTCAGATAACCTGCATCGTCAAGCAGGCCAGCGCGGCGCAGCAGCAGGTCATCGTAGTAACTGGTAAACCCTTCAAAAAACCAGAGCAGCTGGGTGTAGTTTTCGCCGTTGTAGCTGTACTGCGCAAACTCGGCCGGGCGCAGCCGCTTGACGTTCCATGTGTGAAAGTATTCGTGGCTGATCAGGCCGCGCAGCGTGGTGTAACCCTCGGATGTTTTGCTGTCGCCGACCCGCGGCAGGTCCTTTCGTGTACAGATCAGCGCGGTTGAGTTGCGGTGTTCCAGCCCGCCGTAGCCGTCATCGACCGCATTCAGCATGAACAGGTAGTTTTTGTGTGGCGGCTTTTTGCCGCCGTGCCAAAAGCGGATTTGTGCTTCACAAATTTTCTGGCTGTCCGCGAGCAGTCTGTCACCATCAAAGCCGGACGGCGCCCCGGCCACCACAAAGCGGTGGGGTACGCCGCAGGCCGTAAAGCTGCCGCTCCAGAAGGCCCCCATCTCGACGGGACAGTCCACAAGCTCGTCGTAGTTGGCAGCCAGGTAACTACCAAAACCCCGCTTGTTGACTTTCAGCGGGGTCAGACCGGTGGCGACGTCCCAGACCGGGGAGGCAGGCGACGCGGCGATATCAAGACGATGAGGACCCTGGCTCTGCCCTTCAACCTGCAGACAAAGCGAACTGCCATTGAAAAAGGCCCGGTTCGCGTCCAGCCACGCTGTGCGCACCGAGTTGTCGTTGGCATAAACCTCATAAGTCACAACCAGGGGCTTGCCTGCCACGCAGGCGACCTCCCAGCTGCATTTGTCGCGCTGCGTTATTTGTCTGGACGGGATGGAACGGGTCCCCTGTTTGGCGCGCAAACCTTGCAGATGCTTGGAAAACTCCCGCACCAGGTAACTGCCCGGAATCCAGACCGGCAGCGTGAGTCTCTGCAGCGCGGCGGGCTGGGCAATGGTCAGCGCAACGCGAAACAGGTGGGCGTGAAGATCAGCGATCTCAACCCGGTAGGTGATGGCTGAGGATGTTGGCAAGCGCGGCTTGGATGGGCTTTGAGGCATAGGTCAAAAGAATACAGCAACGCCCTCTCATGGACGGAAATCAGTCGGGGCGGGCATCTCTTGATTGATTCGCTATAAATTACATAGCAAACTTGTCCCGTTGTTAAAGGGCTAGGCCCATGTTTTGCTTACAAACGCCGCATCAGGCTTCTCAAGGCGCCTTGGCTTCACTCAACAGCTTCTCAACCTGCTGGGCGCTGACGGCGCCCGGCACCCGTGAGCCGTCGGCAAAAATCAGGGTGGGCGTACCGGTGATGCGGTGTTTTTTGCCGAACTCCACATTTCGGGCCAATGCACTGGCGTCGCAATTGCCCGCCGGGACCGGCTGGTCTTTCACCATCACGTCCAGCCAGACCTTGCCCCTGTCTTTGGCGCACCAGATATTTCTGGATTTCTCAGTGGATTCGGGCCCGAGGATGGGATAGAGAAACATATACACCGTGACGTCGGTGACCTTTTGCATGTCCCGTTCAAAGCGTTTGCAATAGCCGCAATTGGGGTCTTCAAACACCGCCAGCTTTCGCTTGCCGTTGCCGCGCACGATGGTGAAAGCGTCTTTGAGAGGGAGCGCGTCAAACGCCACTGCATTGAGTTTCTGGATGCGCTCTTCGGTCAGGTCACGGCGCTGCCGGGTGTCCCACAAAGTGCCCTGCACCAGATAGTTGCCTTCGCTGTCCGAATAAAGAATATCGCCGCCAGCGGTACGCAACTCGTACAGGCCGGGCATGGGCGTTTTGCTGATTTCCTCAATTTTCGGCAGGTTGGGAATACGCTCGGCCAGGTTTTTTTTGATCGCTGCTTCATCCGCCCAGAGAGAGCCGACGCTCAAGGCGAAGATCGCTCCGCTGGCAATTGATTTGAATAATTTCACTGACTACTTTCCTGTTGATGCAATCAGAAATGGGATGCTTTGCGGCGCGCCACTGTGGAAGTCTCAGGGCCCGGTTTTGCCAGGTCTGACCGGCGAAAGCCCCATCGCCTGTCGGGTGACCCAGGCCTTGATGGGGCCACTGCCCGCAAAAACATTCATTCCCCAATTGCGTAAAACCTGCCAGCGCACATCGTTTTGCGCAAACAGGCCATGTAATCCATCTGTCACTGCACCCATGGCCGCGACGTCGGCCTTGCGCGCGCGTTCATAACGGCGGAGCAACTTTTCGTCTCCGAGGCCGCGCCAGTACTCGCGCCCCCTGATCACTTCCGCCAAACCGGCCGCATCGGCCAGGCCCAGATTCAAGCCCTGTCCCGCCAGCGGATGCACGGTGTGGGCTGCATCCCCCGCGAGAGCCCAGCCCGGGCCTGTCCAGCGCTCGGCGCTGGACAAAGTCAAGGGCCAGCTCGAAAGTCCGCTACTCAAGGTCAGCCGACCGACTTCCATGCCATCCGTATGGCAGACCGTCTGAACTGCGACTGCAAACTCTTGCGCCGACAATTTTTCCAGCGCGGCTGCCCGCTCCATGGAGACAGACCAGACCAGCGCCACGGAGTTCCCATCTGCGCCGGATATCGGTAACAAAGCGAGTATTTCACCCTGACCAAACCACTGGCGGGCCACGCCGCGGTGGGGCTGGTCACTCTGCAGGCGCGCCGCGATGGCTTTCTGGGCATACGGCCGGGAGGTCCACACCGCGCCAAACTCATTGCGGCTGCTGCTTTTTTGTCCTTCACAGACGACCTGAAGCGCGGCCTTCACGGGTTCGGCCACGGTTTCGATTTCTGACTGATAGCGCAAGGCCTCGGCGATCTGCTGCTCCAGCGCAGGCACGTCAACAATCCAGGCCAGAGCCGAATCGCTTTCTGGTTGCGCCGAAAAATCGAGCCGGCCGCCGTCGTCGCCCCAGACCCGCATTTCACGCACCGGAGTGGCAAAGGCGCCTTGCGGCCACGCCCTGAGTGACTCCAGCAACTGGCGTGATGCGCTGTTCAACGCGTAGGCACGCACGTCTTGCAAAAGGGGGTGTTGTGGGGGGTTGGCGGCGACGGGACGCTCAACCACTGCAACACGCAAACGCTCACGAGCCAACAGCAGGGCGAGCGTACGGCCCACCACGCCATGACCGCGAATACAAACATCAAAAGGCTTGGACATGGCTCATTCTAGAAGGCAAGGCAAAATCGGGCATGCGCCGCGATTGGCGTGATTTTTGAAGGACAGGCAAGTGAGCGAATCATTGAGCGACACATCTGGCGCCGCGGACGCCGACGTCACGGCGACGATCGCCAGCTTGTGGGTCTATCCCGTCAAATCCTGTGCGGGTGTTCAGGTCAGGGAAGCCTTGTTGACTGAAACAGGGCTGGAGTTTGACCGCGCCTGGATGGTGGTCGATGAACAGGGGGTGTTTGTTACCCAGCGCGAATTTCCGCGCATGGCCCTGATACAGCCACAGCTCAAGCACCACGACATGGTGTTGCGCGCGCCCGGCATGCTGGCACTTCATGTGGCGCTGGACCAGGTTGAGGCGCCGGTGCGCGTCCAGATCTGGGGCGACGAAGTCAAGGCCTATGACATGGGACCGATCGCGGCGCAGTGGTTCAGCGATTTCCTCGGCACCCGAGTGCGTCTCGTTCGGTTTGATCCGGAGCACAAACGAGCCAGCAGCCGTCTTTGGACGGGGGAGGTTGAGGCGCTGAACCAGTTCAGCGATGGTTATCCCGTGCTGGTCATCAGCCAGGCGTCGCTGGACGGGTTCAATGAGAAACTGGCCGCGCGCGGTTCCCCGGCTGTGGGTATGGAGCGCTTCAGACCGAATATTGTTTTGGGAAATAAGGTGGAAGGCGCCGATCTGTCACCGCATGATGAAGACAGACTGGATCTGCTGGAAATCAGCACGGCGCAGGGCGCGGCGCGTCTCAAACCCGTCAAGCCGTGCCCGCGTTGCCCCATTCCAAACGTTGATCCGTTGACCGCCCTGGTAAGCCCCGAGGTAGGCGACACGCTGCAGACCTACCGTCAGGATGCAAGGGTCAATGGCGCCGTTACTTTCGGCATGAACCTGATCGTTCTTCAGGGAACCGATTACCTGCTTGAGGTGGGGCAGACCGTCAAGGCCAACTACTGTTTTGCCTAAGGCACGCGGGACTGTTATGCCACTTGCCGGGCCGGCTCGCTGGCGGTATCGCTGTCATCCATCATGGAGTCAGGCTCCAGCATCATGGGCCGTGTCAACTCCGGCTCAAGGAAACGGATGGGCCGTCGGGTGCGCGCGGCCATGCTGGCCAAAAGATCAGATAACGATTGCGACAGCTCAGGCCCATCCATCAACCGCTCGTCAAGCACAACACAGGCGACGTGAAACTGCAGCACAACTTCCGGTTTGAGGCCCTTGAGTGGCATCAAACCGGCTGCGATCAGGCGTGCAGCCAGCTCAGTGACTGGCTCCCGGGATGACACGCCTTCCATGATGAGCCCGAAGCGGGCTTCGTCGACCCGCCCCACGGTATCTACATCGCGCAGAATGCGGCGCAGTTTGATCACGCTGCGCAACAGGCTTTGCTCGGCCACCGCGATGCCGTAGGTCCGTTTGACGTAGCCATAGTTCACCAGCTCGATATAAACCACCGCCGCAGGTTCCTTGTAGCGTTTGGCGCGCGACACCACCTGCCTGAGCCTGTCATCGAACAGGTGGGTCGCCAGCAGCCCCGTCAGTGCGTCCTGGCTGGACATCGCCTGCTCACGGGCCTCAATGCCATGCCTCTCTCGGGACCGCACGTTCAGCGCCACGAGCAGCATGGGGACTTCGATGGCCAGCGAAAGCATCAGCGCATACTGCGAAAGCCAGGAAGTTGGTACCCACCCGAAAATGCGTCCAATCACCAGCAAGGTGGCCATGGCCAACGGCGTAAATCCTGCCAGCACCCAAGCCCCGACAACATCTTTTTTCCGCCAGGCAAGAAACGAGGTCGCTAAGCCCAGGATGACGACCGCGCTCAGATAGGCGGCCAGCAGATGTACACCCCACTGCCGGTCCATCGCAAGATACACCAGCGCAAAAGCGGGCCCTGCAAGGCCTGTTCCATACGCGACAAGATCAAACCGGTGGTGTCGACCCGACAGTGCGCAAAGGCTGCGGATCACCAGCAGGGCTGTGCTGCCTCCAAGCAGACCGAGAAAGCCCTGCGCGGCATTGTTCCAGGCTGCATAGTTGCTCCACAACAAGTGCCCGGCCATGCCACTGGTCGTGGCGACAACCAGCGTCATGATGGCGGCATAAACGGCGTACCAGCCGTAGGCAACGTCCCGATATACCCAGCTTTGCGCCGCGCCCGCCACAATCAGCAAGAGCAGGGCACCAAACACCACGCCGATGATCAGGTATTCAAGCTGCAGGCGATGGCTTCGTTCGCTGCGGGAAACGACATTGACCGGAATGTTGACCCTTGTGACATGCTGAATGCGCACATACACATCGTTTACGCGGTCGGCAGACAGAAGCAGCGGAAATTGCGCATACCGGCCTGGTTCGGGCCAGCTGGAAACGGCCCGGGTATCGCCTGCAGTCATGCCTTCCCAGCCGTTCCCCTCTGTTTTTTGAAACACTGTGACCAGATCCAGTAGCGGCAAGGGGAATTCCAGTAACCAGTCCTGCTGGGAGCCAGCAGGCTTACTGATGCGGTAGTGTTGCCACAGGGCGGGCTGCGGTCCCAGTGCGTGAATGGCATCAGGTCTTGCAGCGGTCATGACCGGGCGGTCTTTGCCTGAAACCATCTGCCCAATGGTGGTATCCCCTGTGGGATCAATCCACACCAGGCCGCTTGCCTGAAGGTTCACTTCAGGTTTTTGATCATCGAGAACAAGCACCGGTTGGGCCTGGCCGGGGCCCGCCAGAAGACTCAGTAATGTGGTCAACAGCAGTGCCGCCAGATGCCCCCTGGCGTATCGCATACACTTCTCAGCCTGTTTTTGAAGGTTTCTCATGAGTTTGAAGTGCGGAATTGTGGGCTTGCCCAACGTCGGAAAATCCACCTTGTTCAATGCTTTGACAAAAGCGGGAATTGCTGCGGAAAACTACCCGTTTTGCACCATCGAACCGAATGTCGGCGTTGTTGAGCTCCCTGACGCGAGGTTGACGCAATTGGCCGAGATCGTCAAGCCCGAGCGCATTGTTCCGGCGATTGTCGAGTTTGTGGACATCGCCGGACTCGTGGCAGGCGCCAGCACGGGCGAAGGCCTGGGCAATAAATTTCTCGCGCACATCCGCGAAACCGACGCGACCGTGAATGTGGTGCGCTGCTTTGAAGACGACAACGTCATCCACGTTGCGGGCAAGGTTGATCCCATCTCTGATATTGAGGTCATCCAGACAGAACTGTGTCTGGCCGATCTGGCAGCCGTGGAAAAAGCCTTGCACCGCGTGACCAAGACCGCGCGCTCTGGCGACAAGGAGTCCGTCAAACTGGTGGCCATTCTGGAGAAGTGCCAGGCGGCACTCAACGAGGCCAAACCCGTGCGCACCGTGGAGTTCAGCAAGGAAGAATTACCGCTGTTGTCCCAGTTTTTCCTGATCACCGCCAAGCCTGCCATGTTTGTGGCCAACGTGGCGGAAGACGGTTTTGAAAACAATCCTTTTCTGGATCGCCTCAAGGCTTACGCCTCCGCGCAAAATGCGCCCGTGGTCGCCATCTGCGCCAAGATGGAAGCCGAAATGGCTGATATGGAAGAAGAGGACAAAAAAATGTTCCTTGCCGAAATTGGGCAGGACGAACCAGGCTTGAACCGCCTGATCATGGCTGCTTTCAAATTGCTCGGCCTGCAGACCTACTTCACGGCAGGCGTCAAGGAAGTGCGCGCCTGGACCATTCATGTCGGGGACACTGGCCCGCAAGCGGCAGGGGTGATCCACACTGATTTTGAAAAGGGCTACATCCGCGCGCAAACCATTGCCTTTGACGACTACATCACTTTTAAAGGTGAACAGGGCGCGAAGGACGCGGGCAAGATGCGCAGCGAAGGTAAGGAGTATGTGGTCAAGGATGGCGACGTGATGAATTTCCTTTTTAGCAGCTAGATGGATACACCCCTGCCTGGGCTCACTGCGTGTAGCCCATCCTCCCCTTGCAGGGGACGCCCCCTGTCGCCCGGCGGAGCCGGTTCGACGGCGGCCTGAAAGAGGCACGCAGGCCGTATGAACGAACCTGTCCGCCTCGCCAAACGTCTGGCTGAAATGCTGGCATGCTCGCGCCGCGAGGCCGAGCAGTACATCGAAGGTGGCTGGGTGCGCGTGGATGGCGAGGTGGTTGAAGAGCCGCAGTTCCGCGTACTGGCCCAAAAGATTGAAGTGGACGCTGATGCCAGCTTGCTGGCGCCGACGGCGGTGACGTTGCTGCTGCACAAACCCGCCGGTTACGAAGCAGGTCTGGATGCGCCCTCTAGCCGCGCAGAGGGTGCGGCTTCACTCCTGAATGTGGACAACCATTTCAAGATGGACGTATCCGATATCCGGCCACTCAAAAAACATTTCAACGCCCACACGCTGGCAACGCCGCTCGCGACGCCAGCCAGCGGGCTGGTGGTTTTCACGCAGGACTGGCGTATTGCACGCAAGCTCAGCGAAGATGCATCTGTGATGGAGCATGAAGTCATTGTTGAAGTCACCGGAGACCTGGTTTCGGGAGGTCTCGCGCGCCTGAACCGTGTCGAGCACGGATTTACCTTTAATGGGGTGCTGTTGCCACCCGCGAAGGTGAGCTGGCAAAACGAGACCAGGCTGCGCTTTGCTTTAAAGGGCGAGCGGCCGGGGCAGATCGCCTATATGTGTGAAGCCGTGGGCCTGAGCGTGCAGAGCATGAAACGCATCCGCGTCGGGCGTGTGCCCATGAGCAGCCTGCCGGTTGGGCAGTGGCGCTACTTGCAGCCCCACGAGAAGTTCTAGTCGCCTGCTGTTCAGGCACCCAGAAACTTGAAGCCACCGGGGAAGGCCCAGATCAGCGCGCCCGTCATCAGGAAGTAGCGCGCGAATTTCCCTATCGCCATGTAAAACACGCAGGGCCAGAACGGAAATTTCAACCATCCAGCGACCGCGCATAGTGGATCGCCGACTGCCGGTAACCAGGCCAGCAGGCAAGCTTTCGGCCCGAGCTTTTCCAGCCAGCGGATGGCACGTCCGTGATGTGACGAGTGTGAGTACTTGTCAACGACCTTGTGCGCGCCGTAGCCCAGCCACCAGTCCAGTGCGCCCCCCAAGGTATTTCCCGCTGTGGCAACCAGAATGGCGGGCCAGAACATGGCGGGGTTGAGCTTGACCAGTCCAAAGACCACAGGCTCCGAGCCCAATGGGAGCAAGGTCGCAGAGATAAATGAAACCACAAAAACTGTGCTCAAGCCGAACTGGGGCAGCGCCAGCGCTTCAATCAGTTGTTGTATCCACAGTTCCATTTGCAATAAGTATAGGCAGCACCCTGGGTTGAAGCTGTAGGGAAGGCGCTTACAACTCCGTGTGCAAATTTCGATTGCTGAAATTTTAGGCAGCTACAATCGTGCCTCCTTTTTCAGCATTCATCACCAGCCCCCCATGAACATCGGCCCCTACGTTTTGGCAAACAATCTGTTTGCTGCACCGATGGCCGGGGTGACAGACCGACCCTTCCGGCGATTGTGCAAATCGCTGGGCGCGGGTTATGCGGTCAGCGAGATGGTGACGTCGCGCCGTGATCTGTGGGACACGCTCAAAACATCCCGTCGTGCCAACCATGATGGTGAAGTTGCACCGATTGCCGTGCAGATCGCCGGAACAGACGCACTGATGATGGCCGAGGCCGCAGCGTTCAATATCGATCGTGGCGCGCAGATCATCGACATCAACATGGGTTGTCCCGCCAAAAAAGTCTGCAACAAGTGGGCAGGCTCCGCCCTGATGCAGGACGAGCCGCTGGCCCTGGCGATTGCGGAGGCCGTGGTGGCTGTCTGCGCACCGCGGGGTGTGCCTGTGACTTTGAAAATGCGGACCGGCTGGGCAGAGTCGCACAAGAATGCTGTCGCTCTGGCGCTCGGGTTTGAGTCTGCGGGTGTGCAGATGCTCAGTGTGCATGGCCGCACGCGCGAGCAGGGTTATAAGGGCCATGCAGAGTACGACACCATTGCCGCCGTCAAAGCCGCCGTGCGTATTCCAGTGGTGGCCAATGGCGACATCACCACCCCGGAAAAAGCCCGCGATGTGCTGGCCTACACCCGTGCAGACGCAGTCATGATTGGCCGTGCTGCGCAAGGAAGGCCCTGGATTTTCCGGGAAATTGCCCATTTCCTGGAGACGGGCACACATCTTGCGCCGCCGCTGGTGGCAGAAGTCAAACGCCTGTTGCTGGATCACCTGGTGGATCACTATGAACTTTATGGCACCTTCACTGGCGTGCGTACGGCGCGCAAGCACATAGGCTGGTATGTGAAATCGCTGCCGGGCGGGGAAGATTTTCGGGGACGCATGAACCTCATCGAGGACTGCGAAGCGCAACTGCAGGGTGTTGCGGATTTTTTTGATGTTTTGGGCGCGCGCATGGACCGGATGCCGGTAGGTGCGGATGCCCAGGCGATACAAGACAAGACGATTGAGGGAGAGCTCGCATGAGCAAAAAACATATAGAAGAATGTGTACGAACCAGCCTGGAAGGCTATTTCAAGGATTTGCGCGGCACTGAGCCGGACGGCATGTACGACATGATGGTGCGGGTGGTTGAAAAACCGCTGCTCGAAGTGGTCATGCAACAAGCTGACCACAACCAGTCCCGTGCAGCCGAGTGGCTGGGGCTGAACCGCAACACCCTGCGCAAAAAATTGCTGGAGCACAAGCTGATCAAGTAGGCCGCTCAATCGAGCCACCCAATTAAGCCGCTGCGACACGAATCCCCATCCTTTTCATCAAAGAAGAAAAACATGAACGCCCTGATTTCCGTCTCCGACAAAACCGGTATTGTTGAATTTGCACGCGCGCTGCATGCGCTGGGCATCAAGCTGATCTCCACAGGCGGGACCGCCAAATTGCTGGCTGACGAAAAGCTGCCGGTGACGGAGGTAGCGGCCCTGACCGGTTTTCCGGAAATGCTCGACGGCCGTGTCAAGACACTGCACCCCAACGTCCATGGTGGTTTGCTGGCTCGTCGCGATCTGCCAGAGCACATGGCCGCGCTGAAGACCCACAACATCGACACCATTGATCTCCTGGTTGTCAATCTCTACCCGTTTGAAGCCACGGTTGCCAAGCCCGGTTGCACGCTGGAAGATGCGATTGAAAACATTGATATCGGCGGCCCGGCCATGGTGCGTTCGGCTGCCAAAAACTGGAAAGATGTGGGAGTGCTAACCGACGCCTCCCAGTACGCCGGTGTCCTTGATGAACTCAGGGCCGATGGCAAGCTGACTGAGCAGACAAAGTTCGCTTTATCCGTCGCAGCCTTCAACCGCATCAGCCAGTACGACGGCGCCATCAGCGACTATCTCTCGGGCATTCAGGCAGACGGCAGCCAGGGCATGTTTCCCGGCCAGGCCAATGGCCGCTTTGTCAAGGTGCAGGATCTGCGTTACGGGGAAAACTCACATCAGCAGGCCGCGTTGTACCGCGACCTGTATCCCGCGCCCGGTTCATTGGTTACCGCCAAACAACTCCAGGGCAAAGAGCTGTCTTACAACAACATTGCCGACGCGGATGCCGCGTGGGAATGCGTGAAGAGTTTTCAGGAGTCGGCCTGCGTGATCGTCAAACACGCCAACCCCTGCGGTGTAGCGGTTGGCGCAAACCCGCTTGAAGCGTATACCAAGGCTTTCAAAACTGACCCGACTTCAGCCTTTGGCGGCATCATTGCGTTCAATTGCACGCTGGACGAAGCTGCTGCGCAACAGGTCTCCAAACAGTTTGTGGAGGTGTTGATGGCTCCCGCTTTCACGCCCGAGGCGCTGGAGGTGTTCAAGACCAAGGTCAACGTGCGCATTTTGCAGATTGATCTGCCGCCCGGTGGAGACACCGCATGGAAGCAGGGTCGCAACCTGATGGACGTCAAGCGCGTCGGCTCGGGCCTCTTGATGCAAACCGCAGACAACCACGAGCTGGCTTTGGCCGACCTCAAAGTGGTCAGCAAACTGCAACCGACTCCGGCCCAGTTGCTGGACCTGTTGTTCGCCTGGAAGGTTGCCAAGTACGTCAAGTCCAACGCGATTGTGTTCTGTGGCGACGGCATGACCTTGGGCGTAGGTGCGGGCCAGATGAGCCGCATTGACTCGGCACGCATCGCCGCCATCAAGGCCGCCAATGCTGGTCTTGAACTAACGGGCTCTGCCGTGGCCAGCGACGCCTTCTTCCCCTTCAGCGACGGCCTGGACGTCGTGGTTGACGTGGGCGCAAGCTGCGTGATTCAGCCCGGAGGCAGCATGCGCGATGAGGAAGTCATTGCCGCTGCTGATGAGCGCGGTGTGGTGATGGTGCTCAGTGGTGTGCGTCACTTCAGGCATTGAGCCTGAAAGCCACATAACGGGTGCGTTCAGTCCACCCGGGCGCCGGAAGCCTTCACCACTTTTTCGTACTTCACCAATTCACTTTTCATGAACGCGCCAAATTGCTCGGGCGTATTGGCCACTGGTTCAGCCATCAAGGCGGCAAAACGGGTTTTGGCCTCAGGTGAATTCAGCGCCGCAACAAAGGCCTGATTTAATTTAGTGACCACGTCTTTGGGGGTGCCCGCTGGCGCAACCAGGCCCCACCAGGTGTCAATTTCAAAGCCCTTCAGCGTCTCGGCCACCGCTGGAACTTCGGGGAGCACTGAGCTGCGTTGAGCTGTGGTCACCGCCAGTGCTTTGAGTTTGCCCGCCTTGATGTTGGCCGCTGCGGTAGCGAGGTTATCGAAATTGAAATCAACCTGCCCACTCAGCAAGGCCAATTGCGCCGGGTTGCCACCGTTGTACGGAATGTGCAGCGCGAAAATGCCTGCTTGCGCCTTGAACATTTCGCCAGCGAGATGGCCCGCGCTGCCATTTCCGCCACTGCCGTAATTGAGTTTGGCCGGATTGGCTTTGGCGTACTTGATCAGGTCAGCCAGGGTGTTGATGTTCAGGCGTTTGGCGGTCTCTGCATTGATGACCAGCACATTGGGCACACGCAGCATTTGCGTGATGGGTGCAAAGTCTGTTGCCGCGTTGTACGGCATCTTGTTGTACAACCATGGGTTGATGGCATGGGTAGCTACGGCCGCAATGCCAATGGTCAATCCGTCGGGTGCGGCCTTGGCCACCACATCGGCACCAATGTTGCCGCCGCCACCGGGGCGATTTTCAATAATGACGGTGCCCAGCGAGTCCTTCACCCTTTCGGCCATCAGGCGTGCCGTTACATCGATCGGCCCGCCCGGTGCGTAGGGCACCACGATGCGCATGACTTTGGGCTGGGCTTGCGCCAGTGTGGTGGTCAGGGCCAGCGACGCCGCAGCCAGCATGGCAAGGCGGCGAGTACGGGAGAGGGGGAAGGAAGGTTGGGTCATGGTGGCCATTGTTGCAAGAATTCACCGCAGCCCAACCTATGACATTCCACTACCGGGCACGCGTCAGGTGGTCGCCTCGGCCTTTTCTTTCTCGGTGACAAAAGAGTCCGCATAGAAGTCTTCGTCGGACAAGCCCGCCGCGGTGTAGGCCGCTTGCGCCGATTCAATGACGATGGGCGCACCGCAGGCATACACCTGGTGGCCAGACAACTCAGGGATGTCTTGCAGCACGGCGTTGTGAACAAACCCGGTACGACCGGTCCAGTTGTCCTCAGGCAAGGCGTCAGAGATGACTGGCACATAGCTCAGGTTCGGCATCTCGGCCAACTTGGCCTCTACCCACTCGCTCATGTACAGATCAACCGGGCGGCGGCCACCCCAGTACAACACGGCAGGACGCGTGATGCCTCTGAACTGCATGTGCTCGATGAGCGCCTTGATGGGCGCAAAGCCGGTACCTGAAGCCAGCAACACCATGGGCTTGCCGCTGTCTTCGCGCAAGAAGAAGCTGCCATACGGGCCTTCAATGCGAAGAATGTCTTTTTCTTTCATGGTGGAAAAGACCTGGTCGGTGAACTTGCCGCCCGGCATGTGACGGATGTGCAGTTCAATGCCCGGGTTGGTGGTTTGCATGTGCGGCGCATTGCCCATGGAGTAGCTGCGTCGGTCGCCATCGCGCAACAAAAACTCAACGTACTGCCCGGCGTGGTACTTGAACACGTCGCTGGCAGGCAACTGCAGCCGGACCACCATCACATCATGCGAGGCGCGCGCCATGCTGCTCACGCGGCTTGGCATTTTTTTGATCGGGAATGCGCTCTCGTCGGTCACATGTCGCGACTCGATCACCAGGTCGCACTGCGCAACGCCGCAGCAGGTGAGAATGAAGCCAGCTTCCTCTTCCTCATGGGACAGCGCCTTCATCTGATGCGGGCCATGGGTCACCTGGCCATCAATTTTTTTACTCTTGCAGGATCCGCACGCGCCGTCCTTGCAGCCGTAGGGCAAGCCGATTCCCTGGCGAATGGCCGCTGCCAGCAAGGTCTCTTCCGGATTGGCAGTAAAAGACCGGCCACTCGGCAGCACGGTGACGTTAAAAGTCATATTGGGTATCCTCAGGCGTTATCCGCTATTTTTTTTGCTTTGCTGTTTTGCAGCACAGCCCCCAATTTTGCCTTCAAACCAAAACCCCCTCGGTGCCCTGCCTTTCCGTTTCCGGCGTGAACGTGTCCTCATCGTCGGCTGCGGCGACGTCGGCTTGCGTGTGGCTGATCAATTGCCTGCGCGCGTGCACTTGCTGGCGCTGACCTCTTCCTCTGACCGGGTGGCCGCCTTGCGCGCCCGCCGCATCGTGCCCCTGCGCGGCGACCTGGACCAGCCCGCCACCTTGCGGCGGCTGGCGGGCCTGGCGACGCGTGTGCTTCACCTTGCGCCACCCCCACCGGGCGACAACATGCCTGACTGGCGCCGTGACCCGCGCACGCTGACTTTGATGCGGGTACTCCGGCTGCGCGGCTTGCCTCAGGCACTGGTGTACGGATCGACCAGCGGGGTTTACGGGGACTGCAAGGGCGAGTCTGCGCGTGAAACCCGTGCCGTCAACCCCCATACGCCCCGTGCGCAGCGAAGGGTGGATGCAGAAAGTCATGTGCGTTTTTTTGGCCGCTCCAGTGGCGTGCGTGTGCACACCCTGCGCATTCCCGGCATATACGCTCCCGATCGTGAAGGCGGTACGCCGCGTGGCCGTTTGATCAAGGGCACACCCGTGCTCGCGCAGCTGGATGACGTGTACACCAACCATATCCATGCCGACGATCTGGCGCGCGCCTGTGTGGCAGCGTTGTGGCGCGGCAAACCACAGCGCATCACCAATGCCAGCGATGACACGCAACTGAAAATGGGTGACTACTTTGATCTGGCGGCTGACCTGTACCAGCTACCCCGGCCACCCCGCGTGGCGCGCGACACTGCCCAGGAAGAGCTCCCTTTGATGCTGCTGAGTTTCATGAGCGAGTCGCGGCGCCTGGACAACACGCGCCTGAAGCAGGAGCTGCGGGTGCGGCTGCGCTACCCGACAGTGGCTGACGGCCTGCCCAATGTGCTATCAAAATAATAGCTACCACCGCCCGTGCTTAAAGGGCAAAGTGCCAATTTTGCTTGAGAATTAAATCCCGGAAGGCTTTTTAAGACTCAGCATGCGGTCCTGCGCCTTCAGCACAATGGTCTTGATGTCAGCGCCCTGCAGCACCGTGAGTTTGATCTCGGCATCCGGCGCGGCGCGGTCCCACAGCTTTTTGTAAAAATTCTCCAGCGTCGCCACTTTGGCATCGTCCACCGCCAGCACCACGTCGCCCGCTTCCAGCCCTGCCAGTTGCGCCGGACTGTCCTTGCTGACGCGCAGGATCTGAATCCGGCCACTTTGGTCGTTGGATGTCAGGCCCAGCCACGGCCGGCGGCTTTTGCCACTGGTACCGGACTGCTGCAACTCCGCGAGGATGGGGCGCAGCAAATCAACCGGCACAAACATGTTCCCGGGCATGCGCATGTTTTGCCCGGTGGCATCGGAGACGAACAACGAGCCTATGCCCAGCAATTCGCCTCGCTGATTGAACAGCGGCGCACCGCTGTGGTTGCCGCCGTTGGCCTGGATGGGCGGGCTGGTAAACAGCGCAGACTCGATGTGGTACTCCCAGGTGCCGGAGAAGGCCCGCTTGCTCACCAGACGCGTCATGCTGACATCTCCATCGTCGTTGGCCTGCGGACCGGTGACAGCCATGAGCGGGTCGCCGGGCTGCAGACTCTGGATGCTGCCAAGGCTGGCACTGCTGATGCCGCGCAGTGGCAAGAGGGGCCTGAGCAACCCGAAGCCGGTGGCCAGATCGTAGGCCACCGCGCGCGCGGGGATGGTTTTGTTGTCCTGGGTGATGACTTCAATCTGTTCGGCTTCCAGCATGAGGTAGCCAATGGTCAGGATCAAACCGTCAGACCCGATGACCACGCCCGAGCCGGTACGCCGCACGCCCAGGGTTTCAGCAGATCGTGCGTCTGCGGCCGCAGTGACCTTGACACCGACCACCGCTGCATTCGCCTTTGCCAGTGCGTCCATCATGACCTGCGGCGCCGCCGGCTGTACGGACGCGGCATGCGCTGCGCAGACGCTCAAGAAGGCAGCGGAGGCCAGGGGGACAACAAGACGCGAGAGCCATTGTGGTGTTGAGCGCATGGGGAACTCCTGAAGGGGGTGGAAAGCCCGATGCAAGAATGCGCCTAAATCCCTTGCCTTGCAAGTGCTGCAGATGGGCATCTTGTCCAGTCCCGGCTGACCCCCATAAATGGTGGGGTTCAGGGCGCGCGGCACTGGGCCAAGTACCATGCACAATGCCGCTCGCTCTGGCGCAGTCAGTGGAGAGACGGCAAAGATAAAGTCTTATGAACATCATGAATGAAGATCGCCTCGCGCTGAGTACCCAGTTTGCGGACCGGGTAATGCGCACCATGCTTCGCTTGGCCACTGCCGCTGTCCTCTTCGCGGGCGCAGGGGCGCTCCACGCGCAGACTTTGCCTGTGGAAACCACGGTTCCTGCGGTTCAGGACACCATGGCGCAACGGATGCAGGCCTGTGTGGTTTGCCACGGGCGGGAGGGCCGGGCTACGAACCAGGGCTACTTCCCGCGTATTGCCGGGAAACCGGCGGGCTATCTCTATAACCAGCTACAAAACTTCAAACTCGGGCTTCGCAGGTATGAAGCCATGAACCACCTCGTTCAGCACATGTCTGACGACTATCTGAGAGATATCGCCAGGTATTTTTCGCAGCTGGATTTGCCTTACCCCAGCGCGAAGGCAAGCACCCTGACCTCTGCCGAGCAACGGATGGCGGAAAACCTGGTTCTCCGCGGTGCGCCGGATCGCGGGCTTGCGGCCTGCACGACTTGCCATGGCTCGCAAATGGCCGGGATGATGCCCGCAATGCCCGGCCTTCTCACACTGCCGGCTGACTACCTGGTTGCCCAACTGGGCGCGTGGAGAACGGGGAACCGCAAGGCCACGGCGCCCGACTGCATGGCAGAAGTGGCGAGGCTACTTACGCCTGAAGAAGTCTCGGTGATGGCGAAGTGGCTTTCGGCGCAGACCCTTCCCAGCGGGACACACCCTGCGCCACCATCCCGACAAGCACTACCCATGCGTTGTGGAGGCCTGAATCCGTGAGCGCGAAGCCGCGCTCGTCCAGACGCCGATGGATTCGCGGGGTGCTGCTCGCGATCGCATGTCCGGTGCTGATCGTCATCCTTGTCGCATGGCTCAACGTGCGGGGTGAGGAATCACTCCACGGCGATCAGCGGCGGGACCCCAAAGCCGCCCCTTCGCTCGTGGAAAAAGGCGCCTATCTTGCGCGCGCGGGAAACTGCATGGGCTGTCACAGCACCGCCGGCGGAACGGATTTTGCGGGCGGTCACGGCGTGCAAACCCCCTTCGGCACCGTGTACGCATCCAATCTCACCCCGGACCCAAAAACCGGGATGGGCAGCTGGACTGATTCCGAGTTCTGGCGCGCGATGCACCATGGGCGGTCCAAGGACGGCCGGCTGCTGTACCCGGCTTTCCCCTACCCGAGCTACACAAACATCACGCGTGAAGACTCCGACGCGCTCTTTGCCTACCTGCGCACCATCCCCGCAGTTGAGCGGGCCAACCGCGCACATGAACTTCGCTTTCCCTACAACACGCAGGCGGCGCTGGCCATCTGGCGGGCCATGTTCTTCCGTCCAGGCACGTTGGAGGCGCCAGGCGGGAGGACTGCTGAATGGCAGCGCGGCCGCTACCTGGTTGATGGCCTGGCGCATTGCGCGGCTTGCCATTCCAGCCGCAACTTCCTGGGGGGCACGAGCCTCAACACTGAATTCGCTGGTGGCCTGATGCCGGATAAGGCGTGGTACGCCCCTTCGCTGGCGAGCCCCAACGAGGCTGGACTGCAAAAGTGGTCGCCTGCAGATGCAGTGAAACTTCTCAAGGATGGCGTTGCTTCCCATGGCGGGGTGTCGGGGCCCATGGCTGACGTGGTCTACAGCAGCACGCAATACCTCAGTGAGCAAGACTTGAAAGCCATGGTGGCGTATCTGGCCTCGATTGCCGTGCACGAGACCGAGAAAAAAGACGCCCCGCGAGCATCGTCCGATGTCATGGTTCGCGGTGCAAAAATCTACGACCAGAAGTGCGCCGCGTGCCACGGCGACAAAGGGCAGGGCGCGACGTCCATGTATCCCGCCCTGGCCGGCAACCGTGCAGTTTTGCTCGACTCGCCAAATAATCTGGTCCAGATCATTCGCCGGGGCGGGTTTTACCCCAGCACACCTGGAAACCCGCGCCCATTCGGGATGCCTCCCTTCAAGCAGGTCCTGAGCAATGAGGAGATTGCGGCTCTCACCACGTATATTCGCCAGTCATGGGGGAATGCAGCACCAGCTTTGTCCACCCTGGATGTTCAGCGGGTGCAATAAGAGTCGCGGGTATCGGAGCAGGTTCCCGGCGTGGACCATCACGCCGGCATGGCCGCGACTGGCAGCCAGTCTTCCAGCAGCATGTCGATCCTGCGAAGCGCCTGCTCCGCCGAGTCCGCAAGTACCTCTCCACCGACTTCCTCACCTTCTATCGCAATCACCTGCACGTCGGTGATGCCGACGAAAGCAAGCACATCCCTCAGCGCTGTGTCAGCATGGTTCATGGCGGCATGCGCCCCGCCTGCATCATAGCCGCGGCTGCCGCGCGAGGTCAGCACGACGGCCCGGCGAGGCTTTTCCGCCAGCAGGGGAATGTACGGGTCGGCGAGTTTCGGGTCGAAATTGAAAGTCAGGGCGACGCGCACGATGCCGTCCACCCAGGCCTTTAATGCTGACGGCATCCCAAAGTTGTACATGGGCATGCCGATCACCACCACATCGGCTGCCTGGAGTTCATGCACCAGCGCATCGCTCTCCCGCAGGGCAGCATGCTGGGCGGGGGAGCGCTGTGCCTCCGGCGTGAATGCGGAAGGAATCCATTCGTGATGCACTGGCCTGGGTGGCATGGTGCCGAGATCGCGGTATGTCACCACGTCGTCCGGTCGCGCTGCGAGCCAGCCCGTGACAAAGGCATGGGTCATGCGCCGGGTTTGTGATCCGTGTGGATGCTCTCCGGCGCGGCCTGGCCGGGCGCTGGAGTCGATGTGCAGAAGTTTGGTCATTGGAGTCTCTTTCGGATGAGTTGAAATCATGTGTTACCCGCGGATATGGAATAATTTAACGGTTAGCCTGACTGCCGACAACTGATCATTCCTTGCGCATACCTGATAATTTTTCTCATCCATGAATGCCCGCACCCTGCCACCACTTTCTGCCCTGCGCGCCTTCGAGGCTGCGGCCCGGCACCGCAGTGCCAAGCGCGCAGCGGAGGAGTTGTCCGTCACCGCTACTGCTATCAGCCACCAGTTGCGCACGCTGGAAGACTGGCTGGGCGTGCAGCTGTTTTTGCGCAAGCCGCGGCAGCTGGAGCTGACCGCCGCAGGGCGTGAGCTGCTTGACGATGTGGGCAATGCTTTTGACACCATGGCCGGTGCCGTGGCCCGTCTGCGCGCCGTTCCACAACGCAGGCACGTCACGCTGTCCACCACGCCAGCGGTAGCTTCGCGGTGGCTGCTTCCCCATGTGGGTCGGCTGAGCGAGCTGCACCCGGGCCTGGACCTGCGCATTCATGTGACACACGAGCCTGTTGCACTGGACGGGCATAGCGCCGATATTGCCATCCGCTACGGCAGCGGCCGCTGGCCGGGGCTGGTCGCCCATAAATTGTTTGACAACGTTTTTGTGCCAACCTGCAGTCCGGCGCTCAAGCTCAAGCGGGTACTGGATCTGCAGCGTCATGGGCTGCTGCACTTTGAATCATGCAACGCCAGGAGCGCGCCCATCAGCTGGACGGGCTGGCAGAAGCTGGCGAAAGTGCGTGGGTTGGACCCTTCAGTCGGCTCTGTGTTCTCGGACGAAACCCACACCATTTCTGCCGCAATCGCCGGCCAGGGCGTGGCGCTCATGAGCCGCGCGCTCATCAGCGACGAATTGCGGCAGGGCACCTTGGTATGCCCTTTTGGCCCCGAGTTCAAGGGCGAGCCCTTTCACCTGGTCTATCCGGAGGCGCAGCGGGAGAGTCCAACTGTCAAGGCGGTGAGGGATTGGGTCCTGGGGTTGGTGCCGCTGGTATCAGGACAATAAGTTCCTGCTGATCTGGAGAAAGCTGGCATTGTGCTGCGCAATGATTTTGTGGCGCAGAACGTAATACTCATTCATAGCAGTTTTGCTATGGTGCCCGGGGCCGGAATCGAACCGGCACGCCTTTCGGCGGGGGATTTTGAGTCCCCTGCGTCTACCAATTTCACCACCCGGGCGGAAGGAGCGAAGAGGCGAATTATGGCACAGTGCAGGGTATGACCTACCCCACTATCGAAGACGCCATCGGTAAAACGCCGCTGGTGGCTCTGCAACGTATCCAGGCCGAAGGCAACGCACAGCGAAACAATGTTGTCCTTGGAAAACTCGAAGGTAACAACCCCGCTGGCTCGGTGAAAGACCGCCCCGCGCTGTCGATGATCAAGCGTGCGGAAGAGCGTGGCGACATCCGGCCCGGTGACACACTGATCGAGGCCACTTCCGGCAACACCGGCATTGCGCTGGCCATGGCCGCAGCCATCAAGGGTTACCGCATGGTGCTGATCATGCCGGAGGACCTGTCCATCGAGCGCGCACAAACCATGAAGGCCTTTGGCGCCGAGTTGATCCTCACGCCCAAAAGTGGCGGCATGGAGCACGCGCGTGATCTGGCGGAGCAAATGGCGCAGGACGGCAAGGGCCGGGTGCTGGACCAGTTTGCCAACGACGACAACCCGCGCATCCACTATGAAACCACTGGCCCGGAAATCTGGGCCGACACCGGCGGCAAGGTCACACACTTCGTCAGCGCCATGGGCACAACAGGCACCATCACTGGCGTGTCGCGTTTTCTGAAAGAGAAAAACCCTGCGATCAAAATCATCGGTGCGCAGCCCAGTGAAGGCTCCCGCATACCGGGCATACGCAAATGGCCAGAAGCCTACATGCCAAAAATTTACGATGCCAGCCACGTGGACGAACTGGTGCTGGTCAGTCAGCTTGACGCAGAAGACATGTGCCGGCGCATGGCGCGCGAAGAGGGCATCTTCGCTGGCATCTCGGCCGCGGGCGCCTGCTGGGTGGCCCAGGAGATTGCCAAGACGGTGAAAGATGCGGTGATTGTTTTCATCGTCTGCGATCGTGGTGACCGCTACCTTTCGACAGGTGTGTTTCCAGCCTGACCGACGCCTCTGTCATTGCGGGCTTGACCCGCAATTCATGCCTCACAAGCCACAACAGTGGTTCCCGCGGCATGGATCCCGGATCAGGTCCGGGATGACATCCTTGAAATTTCGCAAGATGAAGATGTGAACCCATGACCCAAGAATTCAAGTATTGCCCCAGCTGCGCGACCCCGCTAGCCATGGTCACCCAGATGGAAGATGGTGGCGAAAAAGCGCGTTTGCGCTGTCCTGCCTGCGACTTCACGTACTGGAACAACCCGGTGCCCGTACTGGCCGCGGTGATTGAACATCAGGGCAAGATCCTTCTGGCGCGCAACGCAGCCTGGACGGCCAAGATGTATGCGCTCATCACCGGTTTTATGGAAGCGGGCGAGACGCCCGAGGGCGGCATCACGCGTGAAGTGAAGGAAGAAACCAATCTCGACGTGACCGACCTCAAGTTGATCGGCGTTTACGACTTCCAGCGCATGAACCAGATCATCATTGCCTACAGCGCAGTGGGCCACGGCGAGGTAAAACTTTCTCCAGAGCTGGTGGACTACAAGCTCTACGCACACGAAGACGTGAAATGTTGGCCCGCTGGCACTGGCTACGCCATGGCAGATTTTTTAAAGTCAAAGGGCTATCAGCCGGAGTTTTTGGAGTGGGCAAAGCGGGACTGAAGCCCTGGATTCTGGAAAGAAGGTTGCCTACCATTTTTGCCCTTTGCACTTGTTTTGCTCGCGCTGGCAGCTATTAAAAGCGTAGCAAACTCCCTGGCTACCCAGCGGGCCTTTTCACGGTCTCGAATCCTTTTTTCAGCTGCCGCTGTTTTCAGTTCTTCACACGTCACAAACAGACCTGCTCAATCGTCAATACGGTGTTCCCTCCAACTTTTAAAGGAAAACACCATGACAGTTGCTACCGCCTCCAATACCGCTCCCGTTCGTTTCGACGCCGTTGTGCCCGCGATCTTTTCCGCCTTGGTCAAGGTGCACGACTCGGTCAACCAGTATGGGCTTGACAAGACAATTCATCATCTCGTGCAACTGCGCGCCTCCCAGATCAACGGCTGCGGCTTTTGCGTGAAGATGCATACCCGCGAGGCACGTGACGATGGGGAAACCAGCGACAGGCTGGACCGCCTGATCGTCTGGGCGCATGTGAGTGATTTCAGCGAAGCTGAGAAAGCGGCGCTGGCCTGGACGGAAGCCCTGACCTTGCTTGACCCCAAAACCGACTACGCGCGCCTGCGTGGCCGGCTGCGTGCGGTTTTTTCTGACAAGGAGATCGGCGCCCTCACGGCGACCATTGCGATGATCAACCTCTGGAACCGCATCCAGATCTCGGCACACTGAGGCTTGCACCGTGGTAAACATCGACCCCGTCGCCGTCTTTGAAGATAGGCGCAGGCACTTGTTTGGCTTGGCTTACCGGATTCTCGGGTCGCGTGCCGATGCCGAGGACGCCCTGCAGGACGTTTTCATCAAATGGCAGGGGGCCGAGCACGCGGCCATAGCTACACCAGCGGCTTGGCTTACTACCCTTTGCACGCGGCACTGCATTGACATGCTGCGCGATGCGCAACGCAGCCGTGTGGACTACATCGGCACCTGGCTGCCCGAGCCGATTCACACCCGCACGGAAGAAACGCCGGAGACCCATGCCTTGCTGGCGTCGTCGCTCAGCATGGCTTTTTTGCTGTTGCTGGAGCGGCTCACGCCCAAAGAGCGCGCCGCCTATCTGCTGCACGATATTTTTGACATGCCGTATGCAGACGTGGCGCAGATGCTGGAGATGGAAGAAGCCGCTTGCCGCAAGCTGGTCTCGCGTGCCAGCATCAGCATTGCCCAGGGCAAGGTGCGGCATGTGACGCCACCCAGGGTGCAGGACGAACTTCTTTTCGCGTTCCGCGAAGCCATCAGCGCGGGCAGCAC
Organism: Polaromonas sp.; assembly: GCF_035638815.1. Taxonomy (GTDB): domain Bacteria; phylum Pseudomonadota; class Gammaproteobacteria; order Burkholderiales; family Burkholderiaceae_C; genus Polaromonas. The sequence goes on along the minus strand of NZ_DASQZG010000027.1, from coordinate 94,536 downwards.
AGAGGCGCTGGCAAGTCTCCTTGCTGACGACATCGCTGTCAGCGCTGACAGCGGCGGAAAGGTTCCGTCTATCGAAGGCGTGGTGCAAGGCAGGGGCAGTGTGCTGACCCTTATCGCGACACAACTGGCCCGCTTCTGGCGCGCTTATGAATGGGTGGCTTGCGAGATCAACGGGGGGCGCGCCATCCAGCTGCGCGCGAACGGCGAGATCGCGGCTGCCATCACCTTTGCCTACAACGACGAAGGCAAGGCCACCAACATCTACATCATGCGCAACCCCGACAAGCTGGACGGACTGGCTTTCGGACCGGAGCAACTGTCATGAGCAATCCATCTAAAGGCTGGATGGCCCTGTTGACCGGTGCGAACGCGGTCCGCACACTGGCTCTGGCAGGTGGTGTGGCACTGCATGCCGTGAACCTGTACATAGGCACCACCATCCTGCCGTCTGTTGTGCGTGACATTGGCGGCCTGGATTACTACGCATGGAACACGGCGCTGTTTGTGATCGCTTCCATCATCAGCGCTGCGCTGGCCAGCCAGCTGCTTGAAAAATTTGGTCCGCGTGCTGCGTATGTGGCCGGTGCGCTGGTGTTTGCGCTGGGCTCCCTGGCCTGCGCGCTGGCGCCTTCAATGCCCGTCATGTTGGGTGGGCGCTTTGTACAGGGTTTCGGCGGCGGCCTGCTGCTGGCGCTGCCTTACGCCATGATTCGCCTGGTGTACGACGAGGCCCTGTGGCCCCGTGCAATCGCTGTGCTGTCGGGCATGTGGGGCGTGGCCACGCTTCTTGGGCCCGCCATCGGTGGCGTGTTTGCCCAGATGGATGCCTGGCGCCTGGCGTTTGGCTCCCTGGTTCCGGCGGCGGGACTCTTTACTTTGCTCGCGCTGGCGGTAATTCCCGGGCGCGACACCCGTGAAAAAGTGCCCTCGCCAGTGCCGTGGGTGCAACTTGTGTTGCTGGCAAGTGCGGTGATCGCCGTGTCTGCAGGCAGCGTCAGCCGCGACGCGGTGTGGAATATAGCGGGCGTGCTGAGTGCAGCGCTTCTTGCCGCCTCGCTGTTCGCCGTTGAAAAACGCGCCAGCACCCGCCTCTTGCCCAAAGACGCCTTGCGGGGTGGTGCAGCATTGGGTGCCCTTTACGTCACCATGGCCTTGCTGGCCGTAACCGTTACCTGCACCGAAATATTTGCACCGCTTTTTTTCCAGGTGCTGCATGCGAAGTCGCCGCTGGCCTCTGGGTATCTGGCGGCCATCATGTCCGCAGGTTGGACACTGGGCTCCGTGATGAGTTCGGGTGCCACAGGCGGCCGCATCACACTGGCGATACGGACGGCACCTGCCGTCGCTCTGGCCAGCATGCTTGCGTTGGCCGCATGGGTACCCACGCCCAGCAACGGGAGCTGGCAGGTGCTCGTACCGATTTGTCTCGCCATGCTGGCCCTCGGCTTTGCCGTGGGCATCGCCTGGCCGCACTTGAGCACCCGCGTGCTTCAAATTGCGCCACCGGGCGAAGAAAACCTGGCGGCGTCATCCATCATGACCGTCCAGCTGTTTGCCACCGCCATGGGCGCAGCGTTGGCGGGCCTGGTCGCCAACCTTGGCGGCTTGAGCAGCCCTGGCGGTGTGCAGGGCACCGCTGGTGCGGCCCTCGCCTTGTTTGGTGGGTTTGCGGTGGCTCCGTTGTTGTGTCTCTTCACGGCGCGACACGCAGCGAGTGCAGATACGGCCGCCATCCCAAAACCAGTGCGCAGCTTCGATTGATCGATGCGCGCTCTGAATGTGGATCGTTTGAAGGTTCTGCCCTTATAGGGCCGGAGAAGTCTGCTATTAAAACTGGAGCGTTTGGTACCACCAACAGGAATCGAACCTGTATCTAGCGCTTAGGAGGCACTCGTTCTATCCATTGAACTATGGCGGCAAATCCCGGCAATTCGCGGGGAGCCCAAATTGTATTCGCTGGGCAAGCGCCTGCGGGGCTCGGCTCGCAAGCTACTTCGAGAGCAGCCGCATCGCCTCTTCCAGCCCCTTGATCGTCAGGGGAAACATGCGCTGATTCACCAGTTGCTGGATCACGCTGATGCTCTGACGGTATTGCCACACGCCTTGAGGCTCCGGGTTGATCCAGACAAACTTTGGAAAGGCGTTGGTCAGGCGCTGCATCCACTCGGCGCCGGCTTCTTCGTTGTTGTATTCAACACTGCCGCCTGGCTGCAAAATTTCGTAGGGGCTCATGGTCGCGTCGCCGACAAAGATCAGTTTGTAGTCCTTGTTGTACTTGCGGATGATGTCCCAGGTGGCAAACTTTTCGCTGAAGCGCCTGCGGTTGTTCTTCCACATGAAGTCATAGACGCAGTTGTGGAAGTAATAGAACTCGATGTGCTTGAACTCGGTTTTGGTGGCTGAGAACAGTTCTTCAACACGCGCGATGTGTTCGTCCATGGTGCCGCCCACGTCCATCAGTAGCAGCACCTTCACGTTGTTGTGGCGTTCGGGCACCATCTTGATGTCAAGCCAGCCGGCGTTGGCGGCTGTGGATCGGATGGTGTCGTCCAGGTCCAGCTCTTCAACATGCCCCTCGCGCGCAAACTTGCGAAGCCGGCGCAGCGCCACCTTGATGTTGCGTGTACCCAGCTCCTGCGTGTCGTCGTAGTCCTTGTACGCACGCTGGTCCCACACCTTCACGGCGCTTTTGTTGCGGCTTTTTTCCTGACCGATGCGAATGCCTTGGGGGTTGAAACCGTTGGCGCCAAAGGGCGAGGTGCCACCGGTGCCTATCCACTTGCTGCCGCCTTCGTGGCGCTCTTTCTGCTCTTCAAAACGCTTTTTCAGCGTTTCCATGAGTTCGTCCCAACCCATTTTTTCAATCTTGGCTTTCTCCTCGGGGCTCAGTTCAAGCTCCAGGTTTTTGCGCAGCCACTCCAGCGGAATGTCCTTGGTGAAGTCGGCAATCATCTCGACACCCTTGAAGTAGGCCGCGAAGGCGCGGTCAAACTTGTCGTAGTGCTTTTCGTCCTTCACCAGCACCGTGCGGCTCAGGTAATAGAAGTCGTCGATCTTGTACGCCCCTTCACCAAACTCGCCGTCGGGTGTGCCACTGTTAGGGCCAACGACGCCGGCCTGTAGCGCTTCGAGCAGCGTCAGGTATTCCTTGACGGAGACCGGCAGCTTGGCCGAACGCAGGGTGTAGAAGAAGTCGATCAGCATATTGACTCTCCTCAGGATGACCTTGGTTTGTCAAGCATGTACACCAGCTGAGCTTTCACTTCCGGCCACTCGCCCGAACGCAGGCTGTACATGACGGTGTCGCGAATCGTGCCGTCGCGCCGCAACGCGTGCCCGCGGATCACGCCGTCCTTGCGAGCGCCCAGGCGCTCGATGGCGCGCTGCGAGGCGTGGTTGAAATTGTCGGTACGCCAACCCACCACGTTGCAGCCCAGCGTCTCAAAGGCGTGTGTCAGCATCAGCAGTTTGCAGGTGGTGTTGACGTGGGTGCGCTGGCAGCGCGCGGCGTACCAGGTGTAGCCAATCTCAACGCGTTTAACGGCCGGGAGAATGTCGTGATAGCTGCTGCTGCCGAGAACCGTGCCGGTAGCGGCGTCGCTCACGGCGAAGGCAAAGCGGTGGCCGGCTTCGCGGGCTTTGAGTGCGTCTTCAATATAGGTTTTGGTCTGCTCCGGCTCCGGGACAGAGGTGATGCGCAGCTTCCACAACTCGCCATCAGCAGCGGCAGCGCGCAGTCCGGCTTCGTGTTCAAAGGCAAGCGGCACCAGTTCCACACCGCGATCTGAAAGCGTGACCGCCTGCACAAAGCTCATGGCTCGTCGCTTTCCTTTTTGACCTGCGCACGGCGCCAGCGCCGCGCTATTTGAAGGCCAAGACCACCGCCTATGCCAACCATCACGATGCCGATGATGGCGCTGTTGCCATAACCTTCAGCGAAGATGTCAAAGCCCAAAAGACGGCCCAGCCAAAAAGCAGCCAGTGCGCCGCCAACAAATCCAACGGCGTCGGACACGCCCTCAAGCAGCAGTTTGCGGGTTTCTTGCGTCATGGTGCGACAGGCCTTTTAGCGGTTTATCGGTTGTGGCGTTGCATGAACACCAGTTTTTCAAACAAGGTGACGTCTTGCTCGTTTTTGAGCAGTGCGCCCACGAGAGGCGGCACGGCGACTTTGTCTTCCTTGCTTTGCAGGGCCTCAAGCGGAATGTCTTCGGCCACTAGCAGCTTGAGCCAGTCCAGCAGTTCGCTGGTCGACGGCTTTTTCTTCAGGCCCGGCAGGTTGCGCACGTCATAAAACGTTTTCATTGCAGCAGCCAGCAGTTCTTTCTTTAACCCCGGAAAGTGAACGTCGACAATCTGCTTCATCGTTTCGGCGTCGGGAAACTTGATGTAGTGAAAAAAGCAGCGGCGCAAAAAGGCGTCGGGCAGTTCTTTTTCGTTGTTGGAGGTGATAAAAACCAGCGGCCGGTGTTTGGCCTTGATCAGCTCGCGCGTTTCGTAGCAGTAAAACTCCATGCGGTCGATTTCGCGCAGCAAGTCGTTGGGAAACTCGATGTCGGCCTTGTCGATTTCGTCGATCAGCAACGCCACGGGTTCGTCGGCGGTGAAGGCCTGCCAGAGCACACCCTTGATGATGTAGTTGTGGATGTCCTTGACCTTCTCATCACCCAGTTGCGAGTCCCGCAGCCGCGAAACTGCGTCGTATTCATACAGACCCTGCTGCGCCTTGGTGGTGGACTTGATGTGCCACTGAAGAAGCGGCAAGTTGAGCGCCTGCGCCACTTCCTCGGCCAGCATGGTCTTGCCGGTGCCGGGTTCACCTTTGACGAGAAGCGGTTTTTTGAGGGTGGCGGAGGCGTTGACCGCCAGCATCAGGTCCTGCGTGGCGACGTAGTTTTTGGAGCCTTGGAATTTCATGGTTTGCAGCAAAGAGGGGACTGGAGGGCGGTGAATCTGCGGTGATTGGCAGCGCGCCTGACTTGGCCGCAGCAGGCGCAGATATAATCAGAGACTGTTTTTATAGCAAATTCTCACCTGATTGTGCGCGCAAAATGACCAAGCTGTTCACCACGATATTCGCCCTTGCTGTCTCATTTGTGACGGTAACGGCCCATTCCCAGGACCTCAAGGGCGATGTCAAAGCCGGCGAAACCAAGATCGCCATGTGTATCGGCTGTCATGGCATCAAGGGCTATCAGGCCAGCTTTCCAGAGGTGTACAAAGTCCCGATGATCTCGGGTCAGAGCGCCAAATACCTTACATCTGCTTTGAACGCCTACAAAAAAGGCGAGCGCAAACACCCCACGATGCGCGGTATTTCCGAGACGCTGAGCGACCAGGATATTGCCGATTTATCCGCTTACTACAGCGCCCATGGCGTTACCGAGGGTGCTGCACCGGCCACCAGAACAGCCAAAACGCCAAGTCCTGCCGTGGCTGCCCTTTTGGCCAAAGCCAATTGCGCTTCCTGCCACGGTGCAGATTTCAGCAAGCCGATTGATCCCAGCTATCCCAAGCTGGGTGGCCAGCATGCCGACTATCTGTTTGTGGCGCTCAAGGCCTACAAGGTTGAGAACAACGCCAAGGTCGGGCGCGGCAACGCCATCATGTCCGGCATGGCCAAGCAGTACTCCAACGCAGAACTGAAACTACTGGCCAATTACATGGCCTCTGTTGAGGGTGACCTGCAAGTGATTCCGCAGAAAAGATTCCGGTAAGCTGCTGCTTCCACACAAATAAAAAAGCCCCGCAACCCGGGGCTTTTTTATTTGTGTGGATTCAATCTTTTGTAGCCTGGCGCTGCACACAGTCAATATAGGCCGCCCCGTCCGGCTGGCGTCCCGCGCGCTGGCTTTCCCAGACCATTTTTCCCAGGCAATCCATGGCTTCGTGGTGTGCGTCGTGCAGTGAATTGCGCTTGGCTGCGAGCAATTCCACGGCCTGACGTATGCCGCGTGGTTGGTCAATGGAGCACTGCTCGCTGATGGACAGGTGCATGGAAAGATGCAGGAAGGGGTTGGTGTTGCCTGCCTCAACGTCGTACATCTTTTCCAGCGCCGCGTTGACATCCGCAAAATCCCGGTGGTACTCGGGATGATCCTCAAGCCATTGGCTTGCTATTGTTTCGATAGCTTCAAGCGGCTGTCCCGATTGGGTTTTGGCATATACGGAGCAAAAAAATCGGCGGACATCGGCTTGCGAAGGAGTGAACATGTACTTAGCGTAGCATGCGAAGGGCCGGCTTCTTTGTGCCCGCTCGGGAATGTCCTACGGTGTTTTCGGGACTCTTCGCGTAAATTACTGGCACGGCAGCGGGATACCGGCAAGCGCGCTCCGGTATATCCAATCATCCGGCGAGGAAAAATATATGAACGCAATGAGAATCACCGGCATCGTTTTGATCGTGCTGGGCCTGGCCGGTTTTTTCACCGGGGGCTTCAGCTTCACCAAAGACACGACCGCTGCAAAAATCGGTCCGATTCAACTCACGGTGAAAGAAGAAAAAACCGTCAACTTCCCGCAGTGGCTCAGTCTCGGGGCCATCGTTTTGGGCGCCGTGGTGCTGGTGATGGGCGGGCGTAAATCCTGAAGGCCTGACGCACCTGAAACCGGGATGCGCTGGTCCACGGTCAGCGCTGAGCATTGAGCATGTGAGAGATTGATTGTGCTGCGGCCAGCAGTGGCGGCAGCATGGTTTCCTGCATCAGTTTGGCGCCGCTGCGGTTGGCCTGTCCGCTGATATTAAGGGCCGCAACCGTGCGCCCTGACCGGTCGCGAATCGGCGCTGCCATCGATATCAATCCTTCTTCCAATTCCTGATTGACCAGACTCCAGCCCTGCTTGCGTGTCTGGTCAATTTTCTGGCGTAGTGCTTCGAGGTCTGTCACGGTGTGCCGCGTTAAAGCCGCGGGTCGTGAAGCCTTCAGGCAAGCGATGACATCCTTGTCTGGTAGACCGGCCAGCAAAACACGGCCCATGGATGTGCAATACGCGGGAAGTCGGGAGCCGACCCCCAGCGCGATGCTCATGATTTTGTGGGTGGACACACGCATCACATAAACGATGTCTGTGCCCTCCAGCACGGCCGCTGAACACGACTCTTTGACCTCTGCCGCCAGCCCTTCCATAACGGGTTCGGCCAACCCCCAGATGGGCATGGACGAGAGGTAGGCAAAGCCGAGGTCCAGGATACGCGGCGTCAGCGAAAAGTGTTTTCCATCGCTTGTGACGTAACCCAGTGTTTGCAGCGTGAGCAGAATGCGTCGCGCACCAGCGCGACTGAGACCGCTGCGCATGGCGACCTCGCTGAGTGTCTGTTGCGGCGACTGGGCGCTGAACGAGCGGATGACTTCCAGTCCACGCGCAAAAGACTGGACATAGCTGTCGCCCGGTTTGGGGCCGGGCAGTCCATCCGGGGTGCTTGAGTTGGCCGCAATTGCCATGTTGGGGAAAATCTCCTAAAATTCATTATACGAACAATTGTTCTACATAAGAACAAAAACTCGTTAATGCGGGTCACAGGTGCTTCATTGACTGCAGGTCGGAGAGTGTCAGATGATTAACAAGATAGCCCGCTCAGTGGCCGACGCGCTGGGCAATGTGCGGGACGGTGCGACTGTTCTGATAGGCGGGTTCGGCACGGCGGGGATTCCCATCGAATTGATTGACGGCCTGATAGAGCAGGGCGCCAAAGACTTGACCGTGGTCAACAACAATGCGGGCAATGGCGAGTTGGGCCTGGCTGCGTTGCTGAAGATGGGGCGGGTGCGCAAAATCATCTGCAGTTTTCCGCGCCAGGCTGACAGTCAGGTGTTTGACGGCTTGTACCGCGCCGGCAAATTGGAGCTGGAGCTGGTGCCTCAAGGCAATCTGGCGGAGCGAATCCGTGCAGCAGGTGCCGGAATAGGGGCCTTTTTTTCGCCCACGGCTTATGGCACCGCGCTGGCCAACAATCCGGATGGAACGGCCAGGGAAACCCGCGAAATCAACGGCAAACCGCATGTTCTGGAAATGCCAATTCACGGCGATCTGGCCTTGATCAAGGCCGAGCGCGGAGACCGCTGGGGCAACCTGACTTACCGCAAGGCTGCCCGCAACTTTGGCCCGGTCATGGCCACCGCCGCCAAACACACGGTTGCCACGGTGCATGACATTGCCGAGCTGGGCGAACTGGATCCCGAGCACATCGTGACCCCGGGCATCTTTGTGCACAAGGTTCTGAAAATCGACCGTGTGGCAACGCAGGGCGGGGGCTTCAAATCATGACTTACCGAAAACGCAGCAAGGACGAACTGGCGGCCCGCGTCGCACGGGACATTCACGATGGCGCTTATGTGAACCTCGGCATTGGCATGCCCACTTTGGTGGCCAACCATTTGCCTGAAGGCATTGAGGTCATTTTGCAGAGCGAAAACGGCATTCTTGGCATGGGTCCTGCGCCGCTTCAGACTGACGAAGACTTCGATTTGATCAACGCCGGCAAGCAGCCCGTAACCCTGCTCAAGGGCGGTGCCTATTTCCATCATGCCGACAGTTTTGCCATGATGCGCGGCGGTCATCTGGACATCTGTGTGCTGGGCGCGTTTCAGGTTTCCAGCACGGGAGACTTGGCGAACTGGAGCACCGGCGAGCCGGGCGCCATACCAGCGGTGGGCGGCGCCATGGACCTGGCCATCGGCGCCAAGCAAACCTGGGTCATGATGGATTTGTTGACCAAAAAGGGTGAGAGCAAGGTGGTGAAAACCTGCACTTATCCGCTCACTGGCATCGGCTGTGTCAAGCGCATCTACTCGGAGCTTGCAACGCTTGAATGCTTGCCAGCGGGACTGAAGCTCATCGATGTAGTTGACGGACTGGACCACGCCGAACTCGAGCAACTGATCGGCCTGCCGATCCAGAAGTGAATTCACCCATCCGTTCGGGCTGAGCCTGTCGAAGCCCTTTCACCACATCTTCACGCAAGCACTTCGACAGGCTCAGTGCGAACGGAAAACAGAGAGACACCATGACCATCGAAGCATTTATCTGCGACGCGATCCGTACTCCGTTCGGCCGTTATGGCGGCTCGCTAAGCAGCGTGCGCACCGACGATCTGGGCGCCGTGCCCTTGAAGGCGTTGATGGCGCGCAACCCCAACGTCGACTGGCTCGCGGTGACAGACGTGATCTACGGCTGCGTCAATCAGGCCGGCGAGGACAACCGCAACGTTGCGCACATGGCTAGCTTGCTGGCGGGCTTGCCGCTGGAGTTGCCGGGCAGCACCATCAACCGTCTCTGCGGCTCCGGCATGGATGCGGTGGGTACCGCCGCGCGCGCCATTAAGGCGGGTGAGGCCCGCATGATGATTGCCGGTGGCGTTGAAAGCATGAGCCGCGCGCCTTTTGTGATGGCGAAGGCCGAGAGCGCTTTCAGCCGCGCCGCGCAGATCTACGACACCACCATTGGCTGGCGCTTTGTCAACAAGCTGATGAAAGAAAAATATGGCGTGGACGCCATGCCCGAAACCGCCGAAAACGTGGCGACCGATTACAACATCAGCCGTGAGGATCAGGACAGGATGGCGCTGGCTTCACAGCTGAAAGCGGTGGCCGCGCAGAAGTCGGGTTTCTTTGACGCTGAGATCACGCCAGTCAGCATCGCGCAGAAAAAGGGCGAGCCCGTGGTGGTCAGCAAGGATGAACATCCCCGCGAAACCTCGATGGAAGCGTTGGCAAAACTTAAAGGCGCCGTCCGGCCGGACGGCAGCGTGACCGCTGGGAATGCCTCCGGCGTCAACGACGGCGCGTGTGCGCTGCTGATTGCAAATGAGGAAGCTGCGAGGCAAAACGGGTTGACGCCGCGGGCCCGCATTGTTGGCATGGCAGCGGCCGGTGTACCGCCGCGCATCATGGGCATAGGGCCCGCACCCGCAACGCAAAAAGTACTGGATCTGACGGGCTTGAGTCTTGCGCAAATGAACGTGATCGAACTGAACGAGGCCTTTGCTGCGCAAGGGCTGGCGGTGCTGCGGCTGTTGGGCCTGCAGGACGACGATGTGCGCGTCAACCCGAATGGCGGCGCGATTGCGCTGGGCCACCCCCTGGGCGCGTCTGGCGCGCGACTGGTAACCACCGCCGTGAATCAGCTGCACCGTACCGGCGGGCGTTATGCCCTGTGCACCATGTGTATTGGTGTGGGGCAGGGGATTGCGATTATTCTTGAGCGCGTTTAAGGCAAAGTTTTTCAGCGCCGCCCTCTTGCACGCGCTCCTGTTTTGATAGCTACTATCGCCCGTGCATAAAGGGCGAAACGCTTATTTTTCTCACAAAAGCGGCTTCCCCTTGATCACAGACCCATTTTTTTACGCCATCGCCATCCCTGCGGTGCTGCTGCTGGGCATCAGCAAAAGTGGTTTTGGCGCTGGCTTTGGCTCGCTGGCTGTGCCCATGATGGCGCTGGCCGTAACGGTGCCCGAGGCGGCAGCCATCCTGATGCCGGTTCTATTGCTGATGGACTTGCTTGGGATGGCAGCGTTTCGCAAAAATTTTGACCTGCGGTTGCTGAAGTTTCTGGTTCCTTTTGGTCTGCTGGGGACCCTGACCGGCATGCTGCTCTTCAAGGTACTTGCCGCCAACACGGTTGCGGGAATTGTCGGCGCCTTCACCTTGCTGTTTCTGGCCCAGCGACTTTTGTTTCCCCCGCGGCCCGACAGTCCTCCGCCGCCGCGCTGGCTGGGCGCGGTGCTCACCGTTACCTCCGGCTTCACCAGTTTCATCGCCCATGCCGGTGGTCCGCCCATCAGCGCCTATGTGATTCCCCTGCGCCTGTCGCCATTGAACTTCACCGCAACACTGGCCTTTTTCTTTTTTGTCATCAATCTGTCCAAATGGATTCCCTACGCCTGGCTTGGCCTGCTTGATCTGCGCAACATGGCGACATCCCTCGTGCTCCTGCCGATTGCGCCGATTGGCGTGTGGATAGGCGTGAGGCTGGCAAGGCGCATCAATCCGGTTTTGTTTTATCGTCTGCTCTACTTCGGCATGTTTCTGACCGGCTGCAAGCTGCTCTGGGACGGTCTGAAATAGACGCACCCGCCCAAAGTAGGGTGAAAACATCACCACATGCCGGCGGTGAATCGGTGAAAATCCCCGGATGAGCCCAATACCTGATGTGTCACCGTTTACCGCTAGGCAGCCGGCATGACCACGGTTGTGTTTGCCGATCTGGTGGGAAGCACCAGCATGTTCGAGCGGTTGGGTGACGAGACCGCATCGCGTTTTCTCACCCAGCTAGTGGGCGCGATGAGCCAGGATTTTGAGCAGCACAACGGGCGCATCGTTAAATTGCTGGGGGACGGCTTATTTGTTGTTTTCCCAAATGAAGGCGATGCGCTCGCTGCCTGCATTGGCATCCAGAAGCGCCTGACCGACAAGCCCATCCTGGCCGGCGGCAGCGGGCCGCCGGTGCAAATGCAGATGGGTATCGAGTCGGGCGAGGTGGTTGAGATCGACGGCGACTTTTTCGGCGACACGGTTAATTCAGCAGCGCGCCTGGCTGATCTGGCCGGTGCGGCCCAGATTTTGACCACCCAGAACGTCTGGACCGCGCTGGCACCCCTGCAGCGTGCCTCGCTGCGCAGCCTGGGCCCCATGCATTTGCGCGGCAAGGCTGAAGCCAGTCACATCTACCGCGTCGAGTGGCATACCGGGCGCGACGAGGACGCCACGATGATGGGTCGCTCCATGGTGTCAGAAGCCTCCAGGCAAGTCCTGGAGCTGGTGGCCGGCGAGCAAGTGGTCAAAATCCATGCGGCGAGTCCCAAAGTCTCGATCGGGCGGGGTGCAGGCGCTTCGCTGGCCCTGAACGACCCGCGCGTGTCCAGAATGCACGCCACGCTGGAGTGGCGCGGCGGACAGTTTGTGCTGAGCGACGCTTCAAGCTACGGTAGCTGGGTTTACTTTGGCAATCAGAGCGAAGCGGTGGTGCTGCGCCGTACAGAGTGTTATCTGGTCGGTAGCGGCCAGATTTCTGCTGGTTGTGAGCGCAAAGAGGGCAGTCCCCTGATCAGTTTTTCGATCAGTAACTGAGGGGATTTACCCCTCATCGCTGCTGCCGTCGCAGGCTAAAATCGGTCTGTTTCCAAACGTTACCCGCCGGCGCGCCATCACCCCATGAGTCTGAAAAAGCTTGGTCGATATGACATTGTTCGCGTGCTCGGCAAGGGTGCGATGGGCTTGGTATATGAGGCGCTTGATCCCAATCTGGACCGCCGCGTCGCGATCAAGACCATCAAGGTGGAAAACCTCTCGCAGGAAGCCGCCGTTGAATACGAGGCGCGTTTTAAAACCGAAGCCCGTTCGGCGGCCCGGCTGCAACACCCCAACATCGTCAGCGTTTATGACTCGGACCGCCACGATGACATGGCCTATCTGGTCATGGAGTTCATTCAGGGCGAAGACCTGAAGCATCATCTGGACAGCGGCAAACTTTATTCGCTGGAGCAGTCGCTGGGCATGGTTCGCGAGTTGTTGTCTGCGCTGGCATATGCCCACCGGCAAAACATCGTGCACCGCGATGTCAAGCCAGCCAATTTGTTAATAGAAGCGAGCGGCAGGGTCAAACTGACCGATTTCGGCGTGGCGCGTATACAGGATTCTGGCGAGGCCACGCGCACCCAGGGCACCATGGTCGGCACCCTCAAGTACATGTCGCCCGAGCAGGTGCAGGGCCTGCCGGTCGATGCCCGCTCTGATCTTTTTGCCGCTGGCATTGTGTTGTATCAGTTGCTGACGGGTAAAAGGCCGTTTGACGGCGATACCGATTTTTCCATCATCCAGCAAATCGTCAGCCACAGCCCGGTCGCGCCCAGCGCTATCAATGCCTTGTTGCCGCCGGCCATCGACGCTGTGGTGTCACGCGCGCTCGCCAAAAAGCGGGATCTGCGTTTTGCAAGTGCAGAGGAGTTTGCGCAAGCGCTGCAGCAGGCGAGCAACCAGGTGTCTGACCCGACGATTGTTCCCCCAGTCAGCCAGCCCGGCCGCCCGGGCGGTATGGCCACGGACACAGGGATTGCGCAATCCCGCGTGGGCGGTTCCACCATCAAGATGAGGACGTCGGGTACGGACAGCGGGTCAACTGTCACGCAGGAGCTGGAGCTGGTCTACTGGAAGGACATCAAGGACACCGACGACCTTGAAGACCTGGAGGGGTTTCTTGACAAGTTTCCTTCCGGCATCTACGCCGATCTCGCGCGACGCCGCGTCAAAAAGCTCACTGGCAATGGCGTGTCTGAGGCATCACTCACCAACTCGATGACCATTACCGGGACGCTCCCGGTGTCCCGCGAGCCCGAGTCACAGTGGAGCCGTTTGCAGGCTCAAAACGGCATGGAGCCGACGCTCGTTATGCCGCGCGCCGCAGAAGCGCCTGCGGCTGACGATCCCGATGCGACCCGCATGGTTGCAAATGCGGCGCCCGCCGCAGCGCCTTCCGCTGCCCCCGCTGCACCAGCGGTGGCGGCCGTGTCCCCACCTGGCGCCAAATTAACGGATGCAGCGCCAGCGGTATCCGCAGAGCCAGCCCCTGCGAAGGCGACGTCAGAGGTCCCAAGCCCCCCACCTGCCGGCCGTTCCAAAATGCCGGTGCTGGCACTCGCTGGTGTGGCATTGCTGGTAGTGGCCGGTATTGCTTTCAAGTTGTTGTCAGGGGCGCCAGCGCCAGTTGCCAATGTGGCCACCCCCGACGCGCCTGGTGCGGTGACTGCCACTCCGGCGATGACATCGCCTGTCGCGCTACCCGCCGAGTCATCAGCCGCCAAGCCCGCTGGTCCGGTGGCCACAGCGCCAGCGGTGCCGCCTGTGGCCCCTGCTTCCCGGCCAGCGGCCAAGCGGGTCGCTGCTGCACTCGAAAAAATGCAGCAATCCAGGGCTTCGTCCGACAAGCCGGCGGCAAGAGAAGCTGCCGCCACGGCGACAGTCGAGCCGAGACCCGCAGCCCCTGCCGGCAGCCCGCGGCAGGCTTGCGAGGACCGGATTTTGCTCGGTTTTCAGGTTTGTATGAACGAGCAATGCGCCAAACCCGCCTTCACCAACCACCCTATTTGTGCGGAGCGCCGCGCCATGCAGCAGCAAAGGCAGGAAGCGCAGGAAAGACGCAATTAACTGGGCCCCGACGACCCGGTACATCGTTGCTACTCAAAACATAGCAAACTTTCCCCGTGATCATTGGGCAAAAGGCGTATTTGATCGGTATTGCGCAGCGCGCGCATGCAAGCGGCGGATGACCAGGCGCTAATGGCGGTGCCACGGGCTTTACCAGTTACCATCGTGTAAAAATTTCAGGAGATTCGCATGCCTGTGGTTGTGATTGCCAATCCAAAGGGCGGCGTCGGCAAGACGACGCTGGCTACCAATGTTGCAGGCTACTACGCCAGCCAGGGCCACGCGGTCATGCTGGGAGATGCGGACCGGCAGCAGTCCTCGCGCCTATGGCTTGGGCTCCGGCCGCCAGCCGCGCGACCCATGACCACCTGGGACGTCAACGCGGACCTGATCGCCAGACCGCCCAAAGGCACAACCCACGTGGTGCTGGACACGCCGGGCGGGCTTCATGGCTGGCGCTTCAACGATATCGTCAAAATGGCCGACAAGCTGATCGTGCCGCTTCAGCCCAGCGTGTTTGACATCTTTGCCACCCGCGCCTTTCTGGACCAGTTGGCAGAACACCGTCATGCCGGCAAGATGCAGGTCGGGATTGTGGGCATGCGTGTTGATGCGCGGACCATCGCCGCTGACAAGCTGCGCAGCTTCGTCGAGAGTCTGGGTTTGCCCGTTCTTGGGTACGTACGGGACACGCAAAACTATATTCACCTGGCAGCCCGCGGCCTCACCCTGTTTGACGTGGCCCCAAGCCGGGTTGAAAAAGACCTGGAACAGTGGGCGGGGATCTGTCGCTGGCTGGACCAATAGTCTGGCTGTCGCGGGCAGTACAAGCCTGCGCCTGGCGCCCCGCTACAGTGGGGCGATGAAAACTTTTCAGACACTTTCAGAACTGGCCGCCTGCGTGGGCGAGGAAGTCGCTGTCAGCGACTGGCTGACCATCACCCAGGCACAGGTCAATCTGTTTGCCGACGCAACGGGCGACCACCAGTGGATTCATGTGGACCCGGAAAAAGCAGCAAGCGGCCCTTTTGGCGCGCCGATCGCACACGGCTTTTTGACCTTGTCGCTGCTTCCCCAGTTTTTCGAATCCGCCTTTGAAATTGTGCAAAGCCGCATGGGGGTTAATTACGGACTCAATAAGGTGCGTTTTACAGCGCCAGTGCCGGTAGGCAGCCGCCTGCGTGCGCGCATGAAACTGCTGGCCTGCGAGCCGATTGACAACGATGGTGTGCAGATGACCTGGGAAGTGACGGTGGAGCGGGAGGGTGCGACCAAGCCTGTCTGCGTGGCTGAGTCACTGGTGAGGCGCTACCCCTGACGAGCCATCCTCAACCTGGCGCCGCAAATCCGTTTTGCCGCCAGGCCTCAAATACGGTCACAGCGACCGCATTCGACAAATTCAGACTGCGTTGACCGCTCAGCATCGGTAACTTGAGGCGCTGTTCAGGGGCGAAGGTCTCACGCAGTTCTGGCGCCAGGCCCCGGGTCTCTGACCCAAACACCAGCCAGTCGCCGGCCTGAAAGGCGCACTCGTAAACCAGTCGAGTGCCGCGCGTCGTCAGCGCAAAAAGGCGGGCGGGGTCGGGGTTTTCGGTATCCAGAAAAGCCTGCCACCCCGCGTGGCGCCTCAGCTCAGCGTACTCGTGATAGTCCAGCCCGGCCCGCCGCATGTGTTTGTCGTCCATCGAAAACCCCAGCGGCTCCACCAGATGCAGGCGGCAACCTGTGTTGGCAGCCAGCCGGATGACATTGCCGGTGTTGGGTGGTATTTCGGGCTCGACGAGAACGATGTTGAACATGATGAGATTGTCGTCGGTCCCGAACCCTCCAACAGTGGGTCATGGCGGGCAGCTCTTCGTCAAGCCGGGGCCGCGGATCTGGCTTCGCCAGTCCGCAGGCGCAGCGGCCCCCTCGGGGGGCAGGGAGTTACATGAAGTGAACGACCGTGGGGGCCATCGTGTGGGGCTCTAGTTCTCAGTGCGCGCGATAACCAGCGCGGTGATATGCGCGGCACCGGCGTCACGCAGGGCCTGCGCGGCGGTGAAAAGCGACGCGCCACTGGTCATCACGTCATCCACCAGCACCACGCGGCGGCAAGCGACTTCCTGAGTGCGCAAAGGATCGACGATGAAAGCGCCTTTGACGTTCTGCAGCCGCGCCTCGCGCTTGAGCTGTGCCTGGGGCGGGGTGTTTTTAATGCGAAGCAGCAGTCGGGCGTCCGGTCGGACCGGCGAGCGACTTTGAACGGCAAGTGCCTTGGCAAGCTCCCACGCCTGGTTGAAGCCGCGTGACTGAAGGCGCTCTGCGGAGAGCGGCATGGGAATCAACAGGTCGCGGGCCTCCAGGTTGGTTAAGGCCTCGCTCACGCCCGGCGTCTGGCCCAGCAAAGTCGCGAATTCACCGGCCCACGCTGCATCCAGACCAAATTTGTAGTCCGTCAAAAGCACGGACCATGGATAGGCATAAGCGACGGCAGCAAAACAGGCGTGGAGCGGGGGCGGATGCCGGATACAGGCCGCGCATTGTGCTGACGGGCGGCCCTTTCCCATGGACAGATCGGCAGGAAGGGCCAGAGCGCACGTAGTGCACCGGGGTATGGCCTGCCCGAAGCGGGCCATGCATGAAATGCAAACACGGCGCGCAGGCCAGGAGTGGCAGACCGCGCACTGGCTGGCCAGGTTTTGCAGCGCGGACGCCAGGAATGGAGGGCTCAGCGACATGCGGTCAATATACTCGGCGCTTTCCCTCCGCTTTCCTCTTTTGGCTACTCCATGGCAACCGACCGCCCCCCCACCATCGACCCGCAGGCCGCCGCGCGCTGGCAGCAGGTGGCGCCTTTGGCGTCGCCGTGGCTGCATGAGGAGGTGGCGCATCGCATGCTGGACAGGCTGCAATGGATCAAACTCAAACCCAAGGCCTGGGCCGATTGGGGCGCCGTGCGCGGCGGTTTGCGGGCGCACCGTCAGCTCGCTGCAGCGTACGCGGATGCATCGTGTTTTGTGGTGGAAGCCCAGGAACTGCGGGCAAAGAATGCTATTAAAAAGATAGTGAGTCCATGGTGGAGCCCAAAACGATGGGTTGCGCCGCCGGTGGTTTTCCAGTCGCCACCGCCAGCCACGGTGGACATGTTATGGGCCAACATGGCGCTGCACGAAGCCTCCGACCCTCAGGCTTTGCTGGCGCAGTGGCATGAGTCGCTGAAGGTTGGCGGTTTTGTCATGTTTTCGTGTCTGGGCCCTGACACCACACGGGAGTTACGCGAGGTTTATCACGCCATGGGCTGGCCGCCTGCTGGACACCAGCTAACCGACATGCATGACTGGGGTGACATGCTGGTGCAAACCGGTTTTGCTGAACCGGTCATGGACATGGAGCGCATCACGCTGACCTTTGAAACGGCTGAGCGCTTGTTGCTCGAATTGCGCGAATTGGGGCGTAACCTGCACCCCGGGCGGTTTTCCACCTTGCGCGGCCGGGAATGGAAGCAGCGTCTGATCCAGTCACTGGAGCAACACATGCCGCGCCAGGCCGATGGCCAGCTGACCCTGACCTTTGAGATCATCTATGGTCATGCGCTCAAACCCCAGCCCAAGGTCAAGGTCAGTGCCCTGAGCGCCGTGTCCGTGCAGGACATGCGGGCCATCCTGCAGGGGTCGCGCGGGGGAAGTTGAGGTTGCCTACCACGGGCGGCTCACTCGGGTTTAAGCCTCGCTAAGGGGCTTGTACGGGGTAATCCCGGCTACAATCCAAAGTTGAATTTTTGGGTATGTTCCCACGCACCTGGCGGCCGAATATGTTTGATCGGCGGCGAATTTCCAAGTGTTGCACCTGTGTCGCACACCAACTCAGCAGTTCGTTTCACGATTGCATCCAGCTCCGGCGGGCAGGGGCCGCAAGTTGTTCAATGGCTGCTCAAACGCAATTGTTCCGTGACTCCTGTCCAGCTTGGCTGGCTTTATGTGTCGCTGTGCGGCGTGTCTCTGGGCATCGCCGCGTTTTTCTGGTCTCAGGGTGTCCCTCTGGTGCTGCCTTTTGCGTCACTTGAGCTTTTGTTGGTGGTTGCTGCGTTCTGGAGTTATGCCCGCCACGCCACTGACGGAGAGCGGATTGTTTTGCAGGGCGGCCAGCTGGTGGTGGAGCTTGAAAGCGCAGGACGTCTGGAGCGCGCAGAGTTCAATCGGCAGTGGGTTCGTGTTGAACCCAAAGCCGGCGACGGATCGCTGATCGAGGTGTCGGGGCAGGGCCAGTCTGTCAAGGTGGGGCGCCATGTGCGCCCTGAATTGCGGCCCGCACTGGCCCGGGAAATTCGTCAAGCGTTGCGTGGATGTTGAGTCAAGGCGGGAAAGTCAGAGCGTTTGGACCGGGGTGATCCCGGTAGGGGCAGGGCTAACTTTATAATCAGCGGTTTACTCAGCTAATCAGTCGGTAATTGGGGCAATAAAAGTGATCACGATGAACGTACGCACAACGATAGGGTCAGGCATGAAGCAAGCAGGCGCAGTTTTGAAAACCTTCGCCATGCAAGTTAGCCGCAAGCCAGCCGCCCTTGTGGCATGGCTGGCGGTTTGGGCGAGCAATGCAGCTTACGCGGTGAACGACCTGCCTGGTGGCCCGGCTGTCAATCAGCTCAATTTGCACCCCGCGGTGACCAAGATTGCCGAAGAGCAGCAATGGCTGCACTGGTTCATCATGGCCATCTGCCTCGTCATTTTTCTGGCGGTGTTCGGCGTGATGTTTTATTCGGTCTGGAAGCATCGCAAGTCTGTTGGCGCCAAGTCTGCCAACTTTCACGAATCCACCACTGTCGAGATCATCTGGACCATTGTTCCTTTTGTCATCGTGATCGTGATGGCCCTGCCTGCTACCAAGCTGCTGGTGGCCTCAAAGGACACCACCAGCGCCGATCTGACCATCAAGGCCACTGGCATGCAGTGGAAGTGGGGCTATGACTACATCAAGGGGGAAGGTGAAGGCATTGGCTTCGTCTCCACGCTGGACAGCACGCACCGCGAAATGTCCAACAACGGCGGTCCCAAAAAGGGCGAAGCCCCTGATAACTATCTGCTCAAGGTGGACAACCCGCTGGTTGTCCCGGTTAACCAGAAAATCCGCATCATCACCACGGCCAACGACGTAATCCATGCGTTTGCGGTGCCGGCTTTCGGTATCAAGCAGGATGCCATCCCGGGGTTTGTTCGCGACACATGGTTTCGCGCCGAAAAAACGGGCGACTTTTACGGCCAATGCGCTGAGCTGTGCGGCAAAGAGCATGCCTACATGCCGGTACACGTGAAAGTGGTCTCGCGCGAAGACTATTCCAAATGGGTGGCAGTCAAAGCCAAGGAAGCCGCAGCCAAGGCGGATGATCCTTCCAAGGTCTGGGCTCTGCCTGAGCTCAAGGCGCGTGGCGAAAAAGTCTATGCCGCCAATTGCGCCTCCTGCCATCAGGCAACGGGCAAAGGTGCCGGTCCCATCAAGGCGCTCGACGGCTCGGCCATTGTGCTGGACAAGGACCATGGCAAACAAATCCAGATTTTGCTCAACGGTGCCGCTGGCGGCGCCATGCCCCCATGGAAGTCGCTGAGCGACACCGATTTGGCTGCCGTGGCCACCTACACCCGCAACAACTGGTCCAACCAGACCGGCGAGCTCGTGCAGCCAGCTGAATTTCAGGCTGCCCGCAAGTAAACAAGCCACCAGACCATACCGTCTCCCATCGGCCAATACATACCAGCCGCAGACAAGCCATCAAAGGAAGCCAGATGAGTGCAGTTCTAGACCATCACGATCACGCGCATGACCATGATCACCATGCCCCCACGGGCTGGCGTCGTTGGGTATTTGCGACCAACCACAAGGACATTGGTACGCTGTACCTGTTGTTCAGTTTTACCATGTTCATGCTGGGCGGCGTTCTGGCGCTGGGCATCCGGGCCGAGCTGTTTCAGCCCGGGCTGCAACTGGTCAACCCTGAGCTCTTCAATCAGCTCACCACCATGCACGGTCTGATCATGGTGTTCGGGGCCATCATGCCGGCGTTTGTGGGATTTGCGAACTGGATGATTCCGCTGCAAATTGGCGCAGCTGACATGGCTTTTGCCCGCATGAATAATTTCAGTTTCTGGCTGTTGATCCCTGCTGGCGTGATGATTGCCGGCTCCTTCTTCATGCCTGGTGGCGCACCTGCGGCAGGCTGGACTCTGTACGCTCCCCTGACCCTGCAAATGGGTCCTTCCATGGATGCCGGTATTTTTGCGCTGCACATCCTGGGCGCGTCCTCCATCATGGGATCGATCAACATTATCGTGACCATTCTGAACATGCGCGCTCCCGGCATGACGCTGATGAAAATGCCGATGTTCTGCTGGACATGGCTGATCACGGCCTACCTGCTGATCGCTGTGATGCCCGTGTTGGCCGGCGCCATCACCATGACGCTGACTGACCGCCACTTCGGCACCAGTTTCTTCAATCCAGCCGGCGGTGGTGATCCGGTCATGTATCAGCACATCTTCTGGTTCTTCGGCCACCCCGAGGTGTACATCATGATCTTGCCGGCCTTCGGCATCATCAGCCAGATCATCCCGGCCTTTGCCCGCAAACGCCTGTTTGGCTACGCGTCCATGGTGTATGCCACGGGCTCCATCGCCATCCTGAGCTTTGTGGTCTGGGCTCACCACATGTTTACCACCGGGATGCCTGTGACCGGTCAGCTCTTTTTCATGTACTCGACCATGTTGATTGCGGTTCCTACGGGCGTGAAGGTCTTCAACTGGATTGCGACCATGTGGAAGGGCTCGATGTCCTTCGAGACGCCGATGTTGTTTGCAGTCGGTTTCATCTTCGTGTTCACCATGGGTGGCCTCACCGGCGTGATCTTGTCGGTTGCACCGATTGACATCCAGTTGCAGGACACCTACTACGTGGTGGCCCACTTCCACTATGTGCTGGTGGCCGGCTCACTCTATGCTCTCTTCGCAGGCTACTACTACTGGGTGCCCAAGTGGACGGGTGTGATGTACAACGAGACGCGCGGCAAATGGCATTTCTGGATGTCGCTGATTTTCTTCAACATCACATTTTTCCCGATGCACTTCCTCGGGTTGGCCGGCATGCCACGCCGCTATGCGGACTACCCGATGCAGTTTGCCGACTTCAACATGGTGGCCTCGGTGGGGGCATTTGGCTTCGGTCTGGCGCAAGTTTATTTCTTCCTCTTCATCGTCATACCCACCATGCGCGGCAAGGGTGAGAAAGCCCCGCAGCGCCCATGGGAAGGTGCGGAAGGTCTGGAGTGGGAAGTCGCTTCTCCTGCGCCTTTCCATACCTTTGAGACACCACCCCGTCTGGACGCCACCGCCACCAAGGTGCTGGGTTACTAAACTGCTTTAGGGACCTCTGCTACGCCATGACACCTGAACAAAAGAAGAACAACACGAGGCTGGGGCTGATACTGGCGTCCGTTGCCATTGTGTTTTTTCTTGGCTTCATGGCCCGGCTGGTCTTTTTTGGCAAAGGTTGATCCATGGGCCTGAAGCGCGAAAATTTCCGTATGGTGGGCAAGCTGGGCGTGATTGTGCTCGGCATGTTTGCTTTCGGTTATGCGCTGGTGCCCATCTACAAGGCCATCTGCGAGATGACCGGCATCAACATCCTGGCCCTCGGGGACAGGCAGATTCCTGGCGCGACGCCAAAAATGTCGGCCAACACGCAGGTAGACACCAGCCGCAGCATCACGGTGGAGTTTGATGCCAATGCCCGCGGTCCCTGGCTGTTCAAACCCGCTGTGCGGTCGGTGCAGGTGCATCCCGGCGAGCTAGCAACGGTGATGTACGAGTTTCAGAATGTCCAGGACCGCACCATGTCGGCGCAGGCGATTCCAAGTTACGCGCCGTCTCAGGCGGGTGCACACTTCAACAAGCTCGAATGTTTTTGTTTCAGCCAGTACACCCTGGCACCTGGAGAGAAAAAGCAGTGGCCAGTGGCCTTTGTGATTGATCCCAAACTGTCCAAAGACGTGACTACCATCACCCTTTCCTACACTTTCTTTGAAGTCGGTGGAAAAACCCCCGCAGCACCCGTTGCGGCGGTGAGTGTGGAAGCGCCGAAGCAGGAGCCGGGCGCATGAGTACGACGCCGTCTGCCACACGCAAGGGCTCGCTCTGGCGCACCATCAAGGCGGTGAGCTGGTCTTTTTTCGGTGTGCGAGCCCGGGGTGATTACGAGCAGGATGTCCAGCAGCTCAAGCCGCTGCACATTGTTGCTGTCGGGTTTGCAGGTGTCGTGGTCTTCGTGGGTGGCCTGATTTTTCTGGCGACCTGGGTGGTGGGCAAATAGAACCGTGTAGAGCCGCGTGGCCGCCCGTCAAATCGATTGAGTGAATTTCAGAATATAGCGAAACAGGAGTTGGAAATGTCTTCAGCAGCCCATGCGGGAACCCCCCATTATTTTGTACCGGCGCCCTCGGCTTATCCGGTCCTGGCATCCGCCGGCCTGTTTTTTGTCATCCTGGGTGCGGGGCAGTGGATCAATGGTGCAGGCTGGGGAGCGATCTCGCTTGCATTTGGCATGGTGATGTGGCTTGCGGTGCTGTTTTTCTGGTTCCGCGCTTCCGTGGCCGAGAGCGAAGGTGGGCTTTATGGCCACAAGATCGACCTGTCTTTCCGGTGGGCCATGAGCTGGTTCATTTTCTCGGAAGTGATGTTTTTCGGCGCGTTCTTCACTGCACTTTGGTGGGCGCGTGTGCACTCGGTGCCCGAGCTGGGCAGCCTCGAGAACGCCTTGCTGTGGCCTGACTTCAAGGCGATCTGGCCAAGCGTGGCGCCAGGCGTCACGGCATCGCCAGCAGGCATCGTTGAGCCTTTCACCACCATGGGGCCCTTCTGGCTGCCAACCATCAACACAGCTTTGCTGTTGACCTCTGGTGTCACCCTGACCATCGCCCACCACGCGCTGCGTGAAAATCACCGCGGCAAGACCATTGCCTTCATGTGGGCGACCGTTCTGCTGGGCATCATCTTCCTGTGTGTGCAGGGTTATGAGTATGCGCATGCCTATAGTGATCTGAACCTGAAACTCTCTTCCGGCGTTTACGGTTCAACCTTTTACATGTTGACGGGCTTTCACGGCTTTCACGTGTTTGTCGGCATGTTGATGTTGTTGTTCATCACCTTGCGTTTGCAGAGCGGACATTTCACTGCCGACCGTCATTTTGGTTTTGAAGGCGCTGCCTGGTACTGGCACTTCGTGGACGTGGTGTGGCTGGGCCTTTACATTCTTGTCTACTGGCTTTGAACCCAGACGGATGGAAAAAAGCGCCGCGAGGCGCTTTTTTTACTTGGCCGAAGGAATGCCCGTGGGCTGGATATACCCCATCTTCCAGGCAATCAAAATGCAGATAAAAAGCACAATTGAAAACCCGACGCGAAAGGCCAGGGCCCGTGCCATGCTGCTGGTTTTTTCCTTGCCATCGGTGCCTCCCCTCAACATGAAAAAAAGTGCGGCGCCCAGGCTGGCGATGATGGCCAAAAAAGCCAGTGCTACGAGATAAGTCATGAACCGAATTATCTGCGCATGAGATTCGCCTTGCTTAACTACCGCTTCTGGATCCTGACGCTGGCAGCGGTGCTGGCTTGCGGGCTGACGTTTTCTTTGGGCCAGTGGCAGCTGCGCCGCGCCGCACAAAAAGAAGCCCTTCAGACCGCCATTGAAGAGCAAAAAGGTCAACTCGCCCTTGATAATGGGGCGCTGTTAGCTACAAAAAACGTAGCAAGTCTGACCCATCGCCCGGCTGTTCTGCAAGGCACCTGGCGAAGCGCTCATACGGTCTACCTCGACAACCGTCCCATGGGTGGCAAGTCTGGCTTCTGGGTCATGACTCCTTTGGCACTGGCCGGCGGTCAGCAGTCGATTCTGGTGCAACGTGGCTGGGTGCCGCGCGACTTTACTGATCGCTCGCGACTGCCTGAGGTCGCCACTCCAGCAGGTGTGGTGACTGTCAAAGGCCGCATGGCCCCGCCGCCTTCGAAGTTATATGAGATGGGCGAGATGGGAAGTGGACGCATCCGGCAAAATCTGGACGTGTCAGCTTTCAGTGCCGAGATTGGCGCGCCCCTGCTTGCAGCCTCCTTGCTGCAGACCGATCCCGCGAGTGAAGGACTGCTCAGGGACTGGCCGATCGCCACATCCGGCGTGGACAAGCACTATGGCTATGCCTTTCAGTGGTTCAGCCTCAGCGCCTTGTTTCTTGGTCTCTTTGTGTGGTTTCAGTTGATTCTTCCGCGTCGCAAAAAGCGGCTTTCGCAGCCTTCCTAACCGTCCAGTTTCATTGTGCAAAATCAGCCACCCAACTCCTCCCAGCCGCCTGGCGCCTTTTCCGGGGACCAGCCTCTCGACCTGACGGTTCATGCATTGCCTCAGGCCAATACAGCCCTGACAGCGCAGGCGCCAGACACCCGGGCCGGGCGTTGGAAGATGCTGGCCGTTTTGCTGGTGTGTGCTGCCCCCGTCATCGCGTCGTATATCACCTATTACGTGATTCGCCCTGAAGGCCGGCGCAATTACGGCGAGTTGATTGATCCGCAGCGCCCTTTGCCGGCTTTGGCTACGTTGACAGCCGATGGGAGCCAGGTCGATCTGGCATCGCTCAAGGGGCAATGGTTGCTCGTCAGCGTCGCAGGCGGGGCGTGCGACGCGGCTTGCCAGCAGCATGTGTATTTTCAGCGCCAGCTGCGCGAGTCACTGGGCCGAGAGAAAGACCGGCTCGACCGCGTCTGGCTGGTCAGTGACAGCGTGGCCGTGCCAGAGACGCTAAAAGCGGCACTGCACGGCTCCACCGTGCTGCGTGTTTCAGGGGTCGAACAGTGGCTCCAGTCTGCACCCGGCAAGCGCCTGGGAGACCACTTGTACGTGGTTGATCCGTTCGGCAACTGGATGATGCGTTTCCCTGCCCAAATGGACGCTGCTGGAGCCGCCCAGGCCAAGCGTGACCTGGAACGGCTGATGCGCGCTTCCGGCTCCTGGGACAAGGCCGGCCGCTGAAACCGCACATCAATGGTTACGCAAGAACTCTATAACTTTGGCCCGGCACTTCGCCTGATGGCCATGGGCCTGGTCATTGCGCTGGGCCCGTTGGCCTGGGTGTGGCTGCGCAATAAAAACCAGCCCATATCGCGGCGCCTGCGGGTTTTGACATTGCTCACGCTGTTTCTCACCTTTGACCTGGTGTTGTTCGGCGCCTTCACACGCCTGACAGACTCCGGACTGGGGTGTCCTGACTGGCCCGGTTGTTATGGCCACGCGAGCCCTCTGGGCGCGAAGCAGCCCATCAGCGAGGCGCAGGCTGCCTTGCCCAGCGGGCCGGTGACGCATTCCAAGGCCTGGATAGAAATGATTCACCGCTATCTTGCAACAGCGGTTGGTGTGCTGATCATGACCCTGGCCATAGCGACCTGGTGGGCGCGGCGCAGGGCGGCCAGCGATGGCGCCGGTGTGGCCCAGGTTCTTCCACTGTGGCTGCCGCTGGCCACCTTGTTTTGGGTCTGTATCCAGGGCGCGTTTGGCGCGCTGACCGTCACCATGAAGCTGTTTCCGCTGATCGTCACGCTTCATCTGTTGGGAGGCCTCTTGCTGCTTGCTTTGTTGCAAGCTCAGGCCGTGCGTTATGCGCAAGTGCAGGGCGGGCAAGTGCAGACCTCGTTGAGCCGCAGGGTATGGGTACTTCTGATAGCGACTTTTGTCTTGCTGTGGTTCCAGATTGCCTTGGGCGGCTGGGTCAGCACCAATTACGCGGTATTGGCCTGTACTGACTTCCCGGCGTGCCAGGGTAGCTTGTGGCCGATGATGGATTTCAGCCAGGGCTTTACCTTCTGGCGTGCGCTAGGCGCAGGCGCGGAGGGCGGCAACATCAGTTTCCAGGCTTTGACTGCCATTCATTACGTGCACCGGCTCGCGGCTTACGTCGTGTTTACCGCCCTGTTGTTGCTGGCCTGGCAGCTTGGGCGGGTGCCTGCCATGCGCCGCTACGCCATGTGGATAGGCGGGCTTGCGCTTTGGCAGTTTGCTACTGGCCTGGGCAATGTATTGCTGGGCTGGCCTCTGGCAGCGGCGGTGTCTCACACCGGGGGTGCTGCGGCTTTGGTGGTGGCACTCACAGGGGCTATTTTTTCCAGCTCGGGCGTCTCGGCAGCAGGGAGTGCGTCAAAATCGGGGGCTTCGACCTTATGAATCCCAACGACTCCACTGCTTCCGCAACTGTTGCGCCTTTTGTGCCGTCAAAGTTTGCGCAGTTCTACGCGCTGACCAAGCCGCGTGTGGTGCAGTTGATTGTGTTCTGCGCATTGATCGGGATGGTGCTGGCCGTGCCTGGTGTGCCCGGGCTGGCGGAAGTGAAACTGGCACTTGTCGCATGCGCGGGTATCTGGCTGGTGGCTGGCGCCGCCGCTGCTTTCAACTGTCTGGTCGAGCAGCAAATTGATGCCAAGATGAAGCGCACCGCATGGCGCGCGACAGCGCAGGGGCAGATCAGCAACCCGCTGACACTGACGTTTGCCGCCGCCCTGGGTGGGCTTGGCTCATTGATTCTGTACATCTGGGTCAACCCGCTGACCATGTGGCTGACCTTTGCAACCTTCGTCGGGTATGCCGTTGTCTACACCGTCATTCTCAAGCCGCTGACGCCGCAAAACATCGTGATCGGCGGCGCGTCTGGCGCGATGCCGCCGGTGTTGGGCTGGGCCGCAATGACAGGCAATGTCAGTCCTGAAGCGCTGATCCTGTTTCTGATCATTTTCCTCTGGACACCGCCACACTTCTGGGCGCTGGCCTTGTATCGCGTCGAAGACTACCGCAAATCAGGGCTGCCCATGCTGCCCGTGACGCACGGCAACGAGTTCACGCGTTTGCAGGTATTTCTCTACACACTGGTGTTGTTTGCCGCCTGCATGCTTCCCTTTGTTTTCAGAATGAGCGGGTGGCTGTACTTGATGGCGGCAGTTGTGTTGAGCTTCGGCTTTAGCTGGTACGGCTGGCGTTTGTGGCGCAACTATTCGGACGCCCTGGCGCGCAAGACATTTCGTTTTTCACTGATTCACCTGTCTGTTTTGTTTGCGGCCTTGCTGCTGGACCATTACCTCGTATGAGTTTTTTCTCTTCTCCTGTTCGCAAGCGTAGCGCGCTGCAATGGCTGACGCTGGGTGGTTTGTCCATCGCGGCGGGACTGTTGGGCGCGTGTTCCGAAAGCAAGCTGCAATTTCACAGCATTGATATCACGGGCGCAGACTATGCCCAAGACTTTTCACTCACCGATCACAACGGGCAGTTGCGCAGTCTCAAGGACTTCCAGGGCAAGGTGGTGATTGTGTTTTTTGGCTTTACGCAGTGCCCTGACGTGTGTCCGACGTCTATGGCAGAACTGGCAGAAATCAAGAAGCTTTTGGGCAAAGACGGCGACCGTCTGCAGGGGCTGTTTGTGACACTTGACCCTGAGCGGGACACGCAGGAGGTGCTCAAAGCATATATGGCCAACTTCGATGCGACCTTTTTGGCCCTGCGCCCCGAACTGGAAAAACTGCCGCAGCTGGCCAAAGACTTCAAGATTTTCTACAAAAAAGTCGACGGCAAGACACCAACCAGCTACACGCTGGAACACTCGGCAGGCAGTTATGTTTTTGACCAGCAGGGGCGTGTCCGCCTTTACAGCCGCTACGGAAGCGGCGCAGCGGGGCTGGCGTCTGACGTCAAGTTGCTGCTCAAAAACTGAAAAAACGCGGATCAAAAAAGCCTGCACGCGATGGTCGGGTGCAGGCTTGGGCAATCGCCGCTTGGACCGGCATTGCCAATAAAGCTGTCAGGCCAAAGTTATCAAGCGTAAGCGGCCAGGACCTTCTTCATCTTTTTCATCGCGGCCACTTCAATCTGGCGAATACGCTCGGCGCTGACCTTGTACTCAGCAGCCAGATCGTGCAGCGTCATGCCGCCAGAGCCATCATCATTGACCTTGAGCCAGCGCTCTTCAACGATACGGCGTGAACGGGGATCCAGATCCTCCAGTGCCGTGGTGATGCCATCGCTGGCCAGGTAGTCACGCTGGCGTGACTCCATCAACATGGTTGGTTCCTGAGTAGCATCCGAAAGGTAGGCGATCGGGCCATAGGCTTCTTCGCCATCATCGCTGGGGCTGGGATCCAGTAGTACGTCGCCGCCGGACATGCGTTTTTCCATCTCCATGACCTCTTCGCGCTTGACGTTCAGGGTCTTGGCCATGGAATCAATTTGGCCTTCGGTCAAGGTGTCACGGTGAGTCGCCACATCCGCGTCATCCTTGAAACCCTGCTTCATGGAGCGCAGATTGAAAAACAGTTTGCGCTGGGCTTTGGTGGTTGCCACCTTCACCATGCGCCAGTTTTTCAGAATGTACTCATGCATCTCGGCCTTGATCCAGTGCAGGGCATAACTGACCAGCCGAACGCCCTGGTCGGGGTCAAAGCGCTTCACGGCCTTCATCAGGCCGATATTGCCCTCCTGAATCAGGTCGGCATGCGGCAGACCGTAACCCAGATACTTGCGGGAAGTGGCCACCACAAGGCGTAAGTGAGACAGCACTAACTTCCCGGCTGCATCCAGATCGTTGTTTTCCTTGAGACTTCTGGCAAATTCCTGCTCCTGCTCCAAGGTGAGCATAGGCAGCCGGTTGACGGCCGAAATGTAAGCGTCCAGGTTGCCCAGCGGTGGAAGCAGCGACCAGGGATTGGCGGCCGCGAGCTCGGTTGCCTTCGGGGCAACCTGGGGAGAGAGGGCATAAGACATAGAGGACATAGAGCAGAACTCCTTTTCTGGCGCAATATTAGCACTCTCACATAGAGAGTGCCAGACAACAGGATCAATGACGTGGATAGCGTCAGGCTAATCCGTGTTTACCCTTGTTTGTGTACGATTTTGCCGATTGGTTCACTTGCAGTGTGTAGGGGAACGAGCTGGAACGAGGGCGTCCAAGGCCTCAAATCGACCGCCGTTTCAGGGTCTGTCCGGAGGAAGTCGCCTATCCTCTGAAATATCGCGTGTTTCCACGTCCACGATGTCCATTTGAGTGGGGGCGCTGCGCGTACCGGCGCCAGGCCACATGGTTTGCGACGAAAAGCGCTGAAAACGCCCGAAAACCATGGCCGGCTTTGGTTTTCGCCCGGTAAGAAGGGATGTCAGCATCCCCACGGCGAGAAAAACGAGGGCGACGGAAAGGAGAACCAGCGCGAACAGCGACGCGAAACCCAGGAACACCAGGCGCAGGAAAAAACGGAGAACGCGGCTAATAAAACTGGGCACTGGAAAATCCCGGGATTTCGGAATCAGTTAGTTTGTGGCTGCAATCGCGTTTTCAAGCGAGTGCTGTAATGGGAGTCAGGCGGATAGCGTCCGAAGTTGTTGCATGAGTGCGTCGGGGATGGACAACCCTGACTTCAGGGCCCCGCGCTCAAGGGCAAGTCTGCGTTCGCCGGAAAGCCGAACCCCATCGTCAAGCAGCATTTCATGGATCACGGTTTCCATGCGGTCGTAATACATGTCGCTTCCGGTCAGCGCGCCTGGATCGATCACGATGAACGCTTGCCCCAGCCGCGGCACGTTGCCCTCATCGACAAAAAAGGACGATGCTTCAAAACCAAACTGGGCGCCGATAACCGCCGTGACGAGCAGCTCAACCATCAGCGCCAGCATGGAGCCCTTGGGGCTGCCGGCTGCGCCAAGGGGCAGCATGGAGCCAAGCAAGCCTAGGTTCGGGTCGGTCGTCGGATTGCCCTGCTGATCCAGCGCCCAACCCAGGGGAATGCTCTTGCCCTCTTTGGCCGCAATCATCAGTTTTCCGCGCGCCACTTCGCTGAGTGACAGGTCAATCATCAAGGGGTCGGCATTTCGTCTTGGAAAGACGGCTGCCACCGGGTTGGTGCCAAAAATTGCATGTTTGCCCCCTGCGGCTGGCATGGCTGCGGGCGAGTTGGCAAAACCCAGTCCGACCATCCCGGCGTCGGCCACAGCGCGCAGATGATCAACCAGTACGCCGCAGTGGTGGCTGTTGTTCACGCCTGCAAAACACACGCCTGATTCGCGGGCGGTGTCGATGGCTGTGGAAACCGCAAGCTCGCAGGCTGGAAACGCCAGGCCGTGTTTCGCATCCACCAGCAGGGCGGCGCCCTTGCTCCGCGAGATGGACGCCACCGCAGCGCCGTCAGCGCGGCCATTGCGAAGGTGGGTGGCGTACTGGGCCACGCGGCTCAGTCCGTGAGAGGACAGCCCCTGCGCCTCGGCCTGGACCAAAGCCTTAGCGGTACTGTCCGCCATGTGCTGGTTTGCGCCGGCCTTGCGAAGCGCGCCGGTGGCAAGACTGAGCGCTTCTTCAAGAGACAGATGCGCCATGGCGTTCAAGTTCAAGCCAGCAGGGCTTGCGCAAATTCCCGGGCGTTGAAGGTTTCCAGGTCTTCCAGTTTTTCACCGACCCCGATGAAATACACCGGTACCGGGCGCAGGCTAGGTGAGGCTTTTGAGCGTTCTCGCGCCCACAGAGCAATCGCAGCCAACACGCCGCCTTTGGCTGTGCCATCCAGTTTGGTGACGATCAGACCCGTCAATTGCAAAATTTCGTCGAAGGCCTTGACCTGGCTCAGGGCGTTTTGTCCGGTGTTCCCGTCGATGACGAGCAGCACCTCATGCGGCGCTGTGGCGTCCGCCTTGCTGACAACGCGTTTGATCTTGCGCAGCTCTTCCATCAGGTGCAGCTGGGTCGGCAGTCGTCCGGCGGTATCGACCAGCACCACATCTTTTCCACGCGCCTTGCCAGCGCTCACTGCATCAAAACTGACAGCTGCCGGATCGCCGCCTTCCTGGCTGATGATTTCGACCGTGTTCCTGTCAGCCCACACTTCCAGTTGCTCGCGCGCGGCGGCACGGAATGTGTCGGCTGCGGCCAGCAGCACCGATGCGCCTTCGCTGGCGAGATGCCGTGTCAGTTTGCCAATGGACGTTGTTTTGCCAGCGCCATTGACCCCAGCAACCATGATGACGGTCGGTTTGTGTTCGCCGATCACCAGTGCCTGCTCCAGCGGCTTGAGCAACTGGGTCAGTGCTTCAGTGAGAATGTTTTTGACGGCGACCGGATGGGTAACGCCGCTGTCTTTTACGCGCTGCTTGACCTCTTCGATCAGGTGGGTGGTGGCGCTCACGCCGGTGTCGGCCATCAGCAGGGCGGATTCCAGATCCTCATACAGTGCGTCGTCAATGCGGGTGCCGGTAAATACGCCGGAAATACTGGCGCCGGTTTTGTTCAGGCCCGATCGCAGCTTGCTCACCCAGTTTTCACGCCCCGTCAGTACCGTTCCGGGCAGAGGAATTTCAATGGGTGTGACCAGCGCGCTGCCAATCAGTCCACCAGTGGCCGCGACTGGAGGCAGGGGGGCAGGAGGTGGTGAGGGCGCTATGGATGCCGGAGGGGGCGCGCTATCGGGCTTTTTTTTCTTGAAGAAACTGAACATTGGATATGCTTTGGGAGTCACACTATTCTATGAAACACACCGGGGTCCGCTTGATGGGGGTATTTATCCAGTTTTTCCGATCACGTTGCAGGACGAGCTTCTTTCTTGCATTCGGTTTTTTTGCCTCACTTTCGGCATCAGCCCAAACCGCGGCGCGAGTCGCCCAGTTTCAGTTGGCCAATGGCTTGACCGTCATCGTCAAAACGGACCGCCGTGCACCTACCGCTGCGCATATGCTTTGGCTGCGGGTTGGCTCCATGGATGAGGTGGACGGCACGACGGGTGTTGCTCACGTGCTCGAGCACATGCTTTTCAAAGGCACGCCGGATATGAAGCCAGGCGAGTTTTCGCGCCGCGTGGCGGCGCTGGGTGGACGTGACAACGCCTTTACCAGCCGGGATGCCACCGGCTACCACCAGCAAATCCCCTCCAACAAGCTGGAGGACGTGATGCGTTTGGAGGCGGACCGCTTTGCCCGCAACCAGTGGGCAGATGAGGAGTTCAACAAAGAACTTGAAGTCGTCAAGGAAGAGCGCCGCCTGCGTACCGAAGACTCGCCGCGCGGCCTGATGTTTGAAGCGGCCAATGCCATGGTGTTTGTGGCCTCGCCCTATCGACGGCCCGTGGTGGGCTGGATGAGTGACCTCGACGCCATGACCCCGGACGACGCGCGCGATTTCTATCGCCGCTGGTATGTCCCGGCCAACGCTGCAGTGGTGGTGGCAGGCGACGTGGATGTAGAGCAGGTAAGGCGTTGGGCCGAAAAATACTACGGCGGCATGGCAGCGCGTCCGGTGCCTGCGCGCAAGCCTCGTGTAGAGCCGGCGCAGACCGGCTTGCGCCGACTGGACTTTAAGGCTGTAGCCAGCCAGGCGTATGTCAGCCTGACATTCAAGATACCCGGTTTGCGTGCTGTCGATGCCGCGCCTGGCAGCGATGCATTCAACCGCGACGCGCTGGCATTGACCGTGCTTGCCGCCGTGCTTGACGGCTACAGCGGCGCCCGGCTGGACAGGGCGCTGACCCAGGGCGACAACCGCGTCGCTGACAGTGCGGGTGCGTCCAATGGATTGATAGGCCGGGGTCCTCAGACCTTCATGCTCGACGGCGTGCCTGCAAACGGGAAAACGGCCGCACAGGTGGCCGACGCTCTGCGCCAGCAGGTGGCACTGGTTGCCCGTGACGGCGTCAGTGAAGCTGAGTTGAAGCGCGTGAAAACCCAGTGGGCAGCCAGCGAGACTTACAAGCTGGATGCGGTTTTCAGCCAGGCGCAAAGCCTGGGTTCATACTGGATCAATGGCTTGCCGCTGGATACCGACAGACGCCTGATTGCGCAACTGCGCACCGTCACCAGCGCCGAAGTTCAGGCAGTGGCCGCACGTTATTTTGGTGATGACCAACTCACCATCGCCACCCTGATTCCGCAAACCCCTGATCCGAACCGCCCGCCGCGACAGGCGCCCGCAGCGTTGAGGCACTGATGCCTTGATGCCAGGACATTTTTTAACCCCGACGCCTCAGGACTTCACGTGATTTTTGCTATGAAATTGAGAGCGATCTGCGCCCGTACTGCGTGGGCTTTATCGCTTTTTTGCCCCATATTCGCGCACGCCGCCATCCCCGTGCAGCACTGGACGCAGAGCACGGGCGCCAAGGTTTATCTGATCGAAAGCCCGGCCATCGCCATGGTGGATGTGCAAATTGACTTCGACGCGGGCAGCAGGCGCGTGACGGCTGACCGATCCGGGCTGGCCGGTGTGACGGCCTCCCTGTTGTCCAAGGGCGTTGCGGCGCGGGGTAGTGCGCCTGCTTTGGACGAAAACGCCTTGGGCGAAGCTTGGGCGGATTTGGGCGCGCAGTTTGGCGCATCGGCCGGGGCTGATCGCTTCAGTTTTTCGCTGCGCAGCCTGACCGAAGCGGACTTGCTGGATCAGGCCGTGCGACTGGCTGCACGTCAAATTGCCGAGCCGTCTTTTCCGGCGGAAGTGTGGCAGCGCGACCGGCAAAGGCTGATCGCGCAGTTGAAAGAGTCCTACACCCGTCCAGCCAGTGTGGTTGCCCGCGAGTTTGGCAAAGTTTTGTACAGCGGGCACCCCTATGGGTTCGAGCTCAACGAGGCCACCTTGAACCGCATCAGCGTCGCTGACATGCAGGCCTTTCACGCAAGCTACATCACCCGCTGCCATGCACGCGTGAGCATCGTGGGCGCGCTCACGCGGGCGCAGGCCGATGTCGCTGTGGCCGGGCTGCTGTCGCGCTTGCCTGCGACCGATTGTGCGAAAGCGCCGCCTTTGCCTGTGGTGCCTGAAGTGCCGCCGCTGGACCGGGCCCAGTTGCTGCGCATCCCGTTCGATTCAGCGCAAGCCCACGTGATGATCGGTCAGCCGGGCTTCAAGCGCAACGATCCTGATTTTTTTGCCTTGACGGTGGGCAACTACATACTGGGCGGGGGTGGCTTTGTTTCCCGCCTGACCGATGAGGTGCGCGAGAAGCGGGGCTTGAGCTACAGCGTCTTCAGCTATTTCTCACCGGGTCGGCATGCGGGCGCCTTCACGCTGGGCTTGCAAACGCGGCCAGACCAGGCCGCGCAAGCCACCGAGGTTGCCAGGCAGGTACTGACCCGCTTTGTGTCTGAGGGCCCGCTGGAGGCCGAACTGCAGGCCGCCAAAGACAATCTGATAGGCGGCTTTCCATTGCAGCTCGACAGTAACCGCAAACTGCTAGGCAGTCTCTCGGGCATTGCCTGGAACGATTTACCCTTGGACTACCTCGACACCTGGACAGCGCAGATTGCGAAGGTCAGCGCTGCGGACATCAAGTCAGCCTTTGCGCGCAAGCTGCAACCCGAAAAAATGGTCACCGTGATTGTGGGCGCTGCGCCATGAAAACAACCGCAACCAAGCCCGGCGGCAAACCACAGGTGAAGCGTGCCCCGGCCAAACTTCCCGGCGTGGTCCGCATCATTGGCGGCCAGTACAAGCGCAGCAAACTCCCGGTAGCCAACAAGCCGGGTTTGCGGCCCACCCCCGACCGCGTGCGCGAAACGCTGTTCAATTGGCTGGGCCGTGATTTGACTGGCTGGCGTTGTGTGGATGTTTTTGCCGGGACAGGCGCGCTGGGTTTTGAAGCGGCTTCACGTGGCGCCAAAGAAGTGCTGCTTTGCGAACAGGACGCCGGTTTGGTGGCTCAGCTCAAAGCACTGCAACTCAAGCTTCAGGCAAACATGGTGCAGATAGAGCGCGGAGACGGCGTTTCCGTGCTCAGGCGGCAGGCGCCCGCCAGCCAGCAACTCGTGCTGCTTGACCCGCCGTTTGATTCACCGCTGTTTGACCCCGCGCTCAAAGCGGCTGCGGCAGTGGTGGCTGACTCCGGGTATGTGTACCTGGAGGCGCCGCAGGCCTGGACCGATGAAACCCTCGCACCTTATGGGCTTCAGGTTCACCGCAGCGGCAAGGCTGGGGCAGTTCATTTTCATTTGCTGCAGCGCATGGGCGCTCAAGCTGACACGCCTTAATTCTGGGGCGGCGGGGCATAATTGACCCATGGCGACACCTACACGCATCGCGGTTTATTCCGGCACGTTTGACCCCTTCACGCTGGGGCACCAGGACGTCGTACGCCGCGCAGCGGGGGTGTTTGACCAGCTCATCATTGGTGTCGCAGCAGCCCACCATAAAAAGACCTTGTTTTCGCTTGAAGCACGCTTGCAACAAGTGCAGGAGGAAACGAAGGCGTTGGGCAACGTCAACGTGCTGCCCTTCGACGGCTTGATCGTGGATTTTTGTACGGCGCAACAAGCTGCGGCCATTGTTCGCGGCATTCGCAACATCACCGACTTTGACTACGAAGCGCAGATGGCAGCGATGAACCGCAAGCTCCGTCCGCAAGTTGAAACCGTTTTTCTGGTTCCTGATGCGTCATTGCAATGCATCAGCAGCACTCTGGTGCGCGAGATCAGTAAACTGGGTGGCGATGTGAGCCAGATGGTCAGCGCGAACGTTGTCGCCGCCCTTGGCAAGGCGCATGCAGCGGGGGCGCCGAAAGGCGCGTGAACCCATGGCCTTGCTGATCACCGACGAATGCATCAACTGCGACGTATGCGAGCCCGAGTGCCCCAACCAGGCCATTTATCTCGGCAAGGAAATCTACGAAATTGATCCGAATCGCTGCACGGAATGTGTTGGGCACTTTGATGAGCCGCAGTGTGTGCAGGTCTGTCCCGTGGCGTGTATTCCGCTCAATCCTGCTTTTATCGAAAACAAGGAGACCTTGTGGGAGAAGTACCGGCGCTTGCAAGCTGAGCAGGCTGCGGGTGAGGTTGTGGCGCGGGTTTTGTAGCGATTTTTGCTTTTGGGGCTTGTCGACGTAGCCTTAGTGGTGAAATGCCGGATTCGCCCTTTCTTTATGAGCATAGTTTGCTATTAATACTGTAGCAACAGTTTTGTTGCCTCCGCACCCCTCTCTGTCATCCCGGGCTGAGCCAGGATCCATGTTCACTTCCTACTGCCCCTCCGTTCGGACTGAGCTTGTCGAGCCACCTTCTTCTTCATGCGTTGGTGTTTTGCCTACAAGCCGGGGGTTGCCCGGCGGCAACTCACTTTTCTTTTGCGTCGCCAAAAGAAAAGTAAGCAAAAGAAAAGGCGACCCTGCTGTCTGCGTCCCTACGCTTCGCTGCGGGAAACCTGCGGTGCTCGGTTCAGCCGGGGTCTGACACAAACTCGCCTTCGGCTCAAACAAGTGTCAGTCCTGATCCGTCTGAACCTCCGCTCCTCGGCGCATACAGAAGGGGTGGGGGAGCGGAGTCGGGAGCGGGCCGGGGCGAGACCCGGCCTGCAGGGGGGGCCACCAAGGCACGAAGAACAAATTCTCCCGAACGATCACTCGTTTTCTTCGGTCTTACGAGGTGGCTTAGGCCGAGGCGGCGCACTGGTATGAATCATCATGGTCGCCTTCTCCATCTCTCCCGCCAGTAACGCCGGCAGAGCCTTGATTGCCCGACCAATGCTGTCTTCAATCGCCACACGATGTTCCTGAGAAGGCTTTTTCAAGACCCAGTTAATGACCTCGGCCTTGTCACCGGGATGCCCGACACCGATGCGTAGCCGCCAGTAATCGCCGGTGCCAAGCTGTGCGTGGATATCGCGCAGGCCGTTGTGGCCCGCGTGGCTGCCGCCGAACTTGAGTTTGGCCTGGCCGGGCACGATGTCAAGTTCGTCATGGGCCACCAGAATTTCTTCAGGCGCAAGCTTGAAAAACCGGGCGAGGGCGGCAACCGACTTGCCTGACACGTTCATGAAGGTCAGCGGTTCCAGCAGCCAGATGTTCTGGCCCCCCATGGTGGTGCGCGCTACCCGGCCGTGATAGTTTTTGTCGAGCGCAAGGCTCAGTTTTAGCTCGCGCGCCAGCGCGTCGGTCCACCAGAAACCGGCGTTGTGGCGAGTGGCTTCGTATTCCGGGCCCGGGTTGCCCAGGCCAACAAAAAGTTTGATCATGTTTTGGAAAAATGTGCGGCTCCGGTATGGCCCGCAATCCGGATTATCGGGGCAGCACACAAGCAGGATGCCAAAAAAAAGCCCTTGACCTCCAGAGAGGGCAAGGGCCTTGGGTCGTTTCAGACCCGCGCCGTGGGCAGAGAGTTACTTCTTGGCGGCAGGTTTGGCAGCGTCGGCCTTGGCGCCAGCTTTGGCGTCTTTGGCAGCAGCAGCTTTGGCGGCTTTCGGATCGACTGGCGCTGCTGCAGCAGCGGCTGCTGCGGCATCGGCTTCAGCTTCGGCCGAGATCGCAGACACGGAAACCAGAACCGGGTTGTCCTGGCCGCCTTTGCCCACAAACTTCACGCCCTTGGGCAATGTGATGTCCTTGACGTGCAGCGAGGTGCCCTTTTTCAGGCCTGTCAGATCGACGGCGATGAATTCAGGCAGATCTTTTGGCAGGCAGGAAATGCTCAGCTCGGTCAGCACGTGGTTGACCAAGCAGTTTTCGGCCTTGACAGCTGGCGACTCTTCTTCACCGCTGTAGTGCAAAGGCACTTTCATGGTCAGGCGGGTCTTGGCGTCAACGCGCTGGAAATCGATGTGAAGAATCAGTTGTTTGAAAGGGTGCATTTGCAGATCGCGCAGCAGAACCTTGTCGGTCTTGCCGCCCAGTTCCATCTCGAGGACGGAAGCGTGGAATGCTTCTTTCTTGATGGCGTGCCACAGTGCGTTGTGATCGAGTTCGATCAGCGCTGGCTCACCTGTACCACCATAAACAATACCGGGCGTGCGACCGGTGATGCGGAGACGGCGGCTCGCACCCGTGCCCTGCATTGCGCGCTCAAAAGCGACGAATTTCATAATTAACTCCAATAAAGAACGGACCGCGACCAGTCTCGTTCTGGTTTAAAAGGCTGGTGCCTTGAATTGCTGCATTTTGTGTCGTGAACAGGTCACGATACGAGGGCAGCTACCTTTTGCCTCAGATCAGAACAGATTGTCCTGGTCCGAAAACAAGCTCATGACCGACTCACCCCTGGCGATGCGCTGGATTGTTTCGGCAATCAGCGGCGCCACGGAAAGTTGGCGAATTTTTTTGCATTCCTGCGCGCTATGGCTAAGCGGGATGGTGTTGGTAATCACCACTTCATCAAGCGCATCGCCTTTGGCAATACGTTCGATGGCTGGGCCTGAAAAAATCGGGTGGGTGCAATACGCATACACCTTTTTCGCACCGCGCTCTTTCAGAACTTCAGCCGCTTTGACCAGCGTACCGGCCGTGTCAATCATGTCGTCCATGATCACGCAGTTGCGGCCGTCAATGTCGCCGATCACGTGCATCACTTCTGACACGTTGGCCTTGGGCCGGCGCTTGTCGATGATGGCCATGTCGCAGCCCAGCTGCTTGGCCAGCGCACGGGCGCGAACCACGCCGCCGACGTCTGGCGAAACAACCATCAGGTCGTTGTAATTTTTCAGGCGCAAATCGCCCAGCAATACCGGCGATGCATAGATGTTGTCCACCGGGATATCAAAAAAGCCCTGGATCTGGTCGGCATGCAGGTCCATGGTCAACACGCGCGAGACGCCCACGGCCTGCAACATGTTGGCTACCACTTTAGCGCTGATAGGCACGCGGGCCGAACGCGGACGGCGGTCCTGGCGGGCGTAGCCGAAATAGGGGATCACTGCGGAAATACGCTCAGCCGATGCGCGCTTGAGCGCGTCGACCATGATGAGCAGTTCCATGATGTTTTCGTTGGTCGGGGCGCAGGTGGACTGAACCACAAACACGTCACGGGCGCGCACGTTCTGCTGAATCTCAACCGTGACTTCGCCGTCCGAAAACCTGCCGACGTGCGCTGCGCCCAGAGAAATGCCCAAGTGCTGGGCAATCTCGGAGGCCATGCTCGGATTGGCATTGCCAGTGAAAAGCATGAAGTCGGCGTGTTGCGGTTGCATCGTGTGACCCGGTTGAGCGCAGACCCGAGGGTCCAAAAACATGGGCCCCAGAGGGGCCGGAAACACGGATCCTCATCGAGGATCTGAAATTTTGGCAGGGGTGGAAGGAGTCGAACCTGCGAATGCCGGAATCAAAATCCGGTGCCTTAACCAACTTGGCGACACCCCTACACAGGTCCACTGTCAGCAATAACACGCTGTCAAAAAATGACAATCTGCAAAGCTGGCAATCAACCTAGTATTCGTTATTCCTGAAAACAAACTCAATGGCAGATGGTTTACC
The DNA here is from genome assembly GCF_035638815.1 of Polaromonas sp. Classification (GTDB taxonomy): domain Bacteria; phylum Pseudomonadota; class Gammaproteobacteria; order Burkholderiales; family Burkholderiaceae_C; genus Polaromonas. The sequence continues at coordinate 55,163 of NZ_DASQZG010000027.1, read as the reverse complement.
AACCCGCCAGAGGATGAGCCTCCAGGTTGCTGCACTTGCGAATCTTCCAGTCGCCGGGAGCGACCGCCAAATCCTTGTCGTGCGGCAATTGCGCAAATACAGCACTTCCCGAGCCAGTCATACGGCCTTGCAATTCTTGTGCGGCGAGCCAGTCAAGCGACTGGCTGACCTGCGGACACAAGGCCTGGGCGACTGGCTGCAAGTCGTTATGGCCAAATCCGTAAACAAGGCCATTTGCGTTTGCAGCAAAGCCTTGGATTGTAGCAGTTTTACTGTCACGCTTCAGATCCTGCGACCGGAAAATCGCCTCCGTGGGCAAGCCCGCAGCAGGTTTGACCACCACAAATCGGGCGGCGGGGAGGGTGATCGGCGTGATTTTTTCGCCCACCCCTTCAACCCAGGCGTGGCCGCCGCTGAGAAAGAAGGGTACATCTGCGCCCAAACCCAGAGCAACGGCTTTTAATTGCGCTGCGGGCAGGCGCACGCCCCACAGGCGCTGCAGGGCGAGCAGGCAACTGGCGGCATCCGACGAGCCGCCGCCCATACCGGCCTGGGCAGGAATGCGCTTTTCCAGCCCGATATCCACTCCCAGCTTTGTCCCACTAGCCATTTGCAGGGCGCGCGCGGCGCGAACGATCAAATCTTCGGCTGGGAGAGCTTCGGCGGCTTCATTTCCCAGGTCCCTGCGGGAAATTTTGCCGTCCGTGCGCAACTCAAAGTGCAGGGTGTCGCACCAGTCGATCAGCATGAACACCGATTGCAGGAGGTGGTAGCCGTCAGCGCGTCGACCAGTAATGTGCAAAAACAGGTTTAGTTTGGCCGGTGCGGGGACGTCGTAGATGGCTTTCAGCGGCGCGGCTGACACGGTGTTCATCCGTCTTATTGAGCGAGAACAATGCGCATTTCCGCCCGCGGCTGCGGGATGTCGCGCACGGCCGATATTTTCCCCTGACCTTGCTGCGAAAGGTCCGCACTCCACCCGCCTGCTGCTGCGTTTTTTCCGTCCAGCCAGTCAAACAACGCTGACAACGGTACGGACGCGCCGGTAGCCTTTTCAAGCAGTTCATCGACCGATGCGAATCGCTGCACACGGTTACCTGAATCGAGGACAGCTTCCTCTGGTGACCAGCGCAACACAGCCAGATTGCTTCCGAGAGGGCTGGTGAGCGTGAGCTCGCCTTGCTCAGGCTTGCCTTTGAGTTCAAACCCCGCAAAAAATGCTTGGGCCGGGTCACTCTGTACGTGCAGGCTGATGCGGCCCGCCCAGAACGATTGGCCTTGCTCAATGGGAGGGGGCGCCGAAACAGGGTGGGCGCAACCTGCTATAAAAAAAGTAGCAGCCAGGACGCAGTACAGCCAACGGCGGGACCAGCGTGGCAATGTCATCAGAAACTCGTGCATCGATTACAACCTGACGCCAAAGCGTTTCAGCGTTTCAAGCAGGGTCTCATTCTCGGGATTCAGCAGCATCCCCTCTTTCCAGACGGCGATGGCTTTGTCGCGTTGCCCCACGCTCCACATGACTTCGCCGAAGTGTGCTGCTATTTCTGCGTCTGGTTTGGCTTTGTAGGCGGCCTCAAAAATCCTGATGGCTTCCGCTTTGTTGCCCAGACGGTATTCAACCCAGCCCAGGCTGTCCTTGATGAAAGGGTCTTCGGGTGCGTACTCCAGTGCTTTTTGAATCAGCTGCTTGGCTTCGGGCAGGCGCAGGTTGCGCTCAGCCAATGAATACCCCAGCGCGTTATAGGCGTGGTGGTAGTCGGGTTTGCGTTGAACAAGAAGGCGGAGCAGCCGCTCCATGTCTGCCAGCGCGCCGATTTTTTCGGCCATCATGGCCTGGTCATAAAGCAGCTCGGGTTCGTCGGGGAATTTTGCAACTGCCTGAGCCAGCAGATCGTGTGCACCGCGGTAGTCCTTTTGCTCGCGCAACAATCCTATCTCTGCCATTAATTTGCCGCGTGCTTCTTCTGGCGTCCGCTCGGGAAGCTGCCGGATCAACTGGCGCGCTTCAGCCATCTTGCCCTGTTTGGCCAGTATGGAAGCGCGTCGAGTCTGGGCCTGTATCAATTCCTGGGAGTTGGAAATTTTTCCAAGCCAGACTTCTGCCGTTGCGAAGTCCTTGCGCTTTTCAGCGAGCTGCGCAAGAGCCAAATACGCCTGCGACAACCCGCGGCTGGCTTGATCCTGATCCGGGGCTTGCTGGGCCAGCTCCACGTAGCGGGACAAGGAGGCCTGCGCCTGCGCCAACTGGTTGTCCTGAAGTTGCAGGGTTCCCAGTACCAGCCAGCCATCCGGGTACGAGGGCTTGGCCCGCGTGACCTGTTGAAGTTGCACGCTGGCTTCGGGGTAACGTTGCGCGTCGATCAGCGCACGCGCATAACCCATGCGAGTCTCGGGCAGGGCCGTCGGGTTGCTGTTGAGGTATTTTTGTATCTGGCCTTCCGCGCGTGGAAACTTGGGATCCATCAAATCCAGGGCCAACAGCGCAGGTCCTTCAGAAAGCGGGTCCAGAGCTTGCGCCCTGTCACCGGCGCCGAGTGCGCCCTCCACGTCGCCGGCGGCCAGCCGCATGCGACCCAAGGCAGTCCAGGCTGCTGCTCCTGTCGCCGGGGTGTTCAGTTGTTCAGCCAGCACTTGCTCCAGCACGCCCGCCGCCATCTTTTTGTCACTGGCCCGGGCATAAAAGCGTGGCAAATTCACAATAGCCGCTGTCCGTTCGGCAGGCGGGGCCAGTTGCAACTCGGTCCTGAGCGGCTCGGCTGTTTCGCTGATGCGGTTCAATGCAACGAGGATCTGCAACACGTAGCGGTTGGCTTCACGCGAGGTAGGTTGTGCCTGGCGCCACGCGCGCGCCGCCTGAAGCGCAGCCTCGCCCGAGCGGGACAGCAAGGCGATGTCGGCAGCGCGTTGATAGAGCCGCGCGTCGTTGCTTTTTCGGGCGGCGTCCAGAATGACCGCAAACCCGGTAGGTGCATCTCCTTCGCGGGCCTTGATTTCGCCGATCAGCAATTGGTAGAACAGTTCACTGTCCAGGCCGGAAGGGCGGGGAGCAGCCAGTGCCGCCGCGGGGGCCTCGGGCTGTGCGGCTGGCGGCAACGCCGGCGCGGGCTGCGCGGTTTGGGCCAGCACTGCGGGCACGGCAAGCCAAAAAGCAGCAAAAGCGCAGATAAATTTTTTCATCGAGCCATGATAATTGAACCTAGAAACCGCAGTTGACCGCTCATCGTCCGTTGGCAAAACCGCATGAACACTCATTTACTCGCTCTCGCACGCGTTCTTCATCCAGGAGGCAGCGCTACGCACCCGATTGAGTCGCCCTGGCGCGTGCTGGCGGCGTTGCTCCTCCTTGCGGGCATGAGCCCGCGTCGTCGTCCCGCCTTGCCCGCCCACCCCATGACAACCCACTCGGGCGCGTCCAACTCCGGTTTCTAGGTTCAACCATGCCCGAATTGCCCGAAGTTGAAGTTACACGTCTGAGCTTTGCGGACCGCATTTCTGGCGCGCAAATCATGGGCGTACAGATGGGCAAACCCTTGCGCTGGCCCCTGGGCTGCGATGTGTCGCACCTGGAAGGGCATACCGTGCATCAGGTTCGCCGGCGCGGCAAATACCTGTTGCTGGATACCAGCGGCGGCCTGCTTCTGATTCATCTGGGCATGTCCGGCAGCCTCAGCTTCGGAGCTGACCTGTCGCCGGCGGGCAAGCACGATCATTTCGAGATGCAAACCACGGCAGGTCATTTGCGCCTGCACGATCCCCGGCGTTTTGGTGCTGTTGTGTATGCGCCAGCCGAGGATCACCCAACGGCGCGCAAGCTGCTCGGGCGTCTGGGTGTAGAGCCCTTAACCGATGATTTCTTGCCGGAGGGTTTTCATCACGCTTTGCAGAAAAAACAATCTGCGATCAAGCAGGTTTTGCTGGGCGGAGAAATCGTTGTCGGGGTGGGAAACATCTATGCATCGGAAGCCTTGTTCCTGGCCGGGATTCGTCCGACCGTGCGGGCTGCCCGATTGAGCAAACCACGCGCCGTCAGGTTGCACGCGGCGATTCGCACAGTGCTGTCCCAGGCACTTGCCAAGGGCGGTAGCACCCTGAAGGATTTTTCCAATGCCCAGGGCGAAAGCGGCTATTTTCAGCTTGACGCGATGGTGTACGACCGGGCGGGTCTGCCGTGCAGAGTCTGCGCAGCGCCCATCAAAACCATTCGACAAGGGCAGCGGTCCACCTTTTTCTGTGTCAACTGCCAAAAACCCTGAAAACCACAGACCCGGCGGCCGGTAGCTGTTTTAGGTGGGCGATGCTATATTGATTGACCTTTCCCTATGGTCCACCATGTCTTTTAACGAACAATTTGACCAGCACGGCGCCTGGCGGCGCGAGTTTGCCTTACGTCTGAAACTGCTGTCTGAATGGTTGAAAGACCACGACTTGCTCAATGCCGCTGTGGAGGAGCGCCTCCATCGGCTTGAGTCACAGGTTCGTTCTGACAAGGTCATGGTCGCTTTTGTTGCCGAGTTTTCGCGCGGCAAGTCTGAGCTGATCAACGCCATCTTTTTTGCTGGTTACGGGCGGCGCATCATGCCGGCCAGTGCAGGCCGCACTACCATGTGCCCGACCGAACTGGGCTATGACGCTGACGTGCCGCCGTGCCTGCGTTTGCTCCCTATCGAGACCCGGCTGCAAACTCAGGCGCTGATGGAGTGGCGCATGGTCCCTGAAAAGTGGACGCGTGTTGACCTGGATGTGAACGATCCGGTTCAGCTGGCGCAGGCACTCGAAAAGGTCGCCGAAGTCCGCTACGTGACCCATGACGAAGCCCGTGCTTTGGGCTTCTGGCACGACGACGTTCCGGAAGACAACCCTAGAGTCAATGCCGACGGCCTGGTCGAGGTGCCCAAGTGGCGTCATGCGCTGATCAATATCGCCCATCCGCTGCTCAAGCAGGGTCTGGTTATTCTGGACACCCCGGGTCTCAATGCCATTGGCGCCGAGCCCGAATTGACGGTGAGCCTGATTCCCCAGGCGCATGCGGTGGTTTTCATTCTGGCGGCTGACACTGGCGTCACCAAATCCGATCTGGCGATCTGGCGCGAGCACCTGATCACCGAAGGTGATGACAACGAGGCCCGCCTGGTAGTGCTCAACAAGATCGACACGCTGTGGGATGCGCTGAGCACACCCGCGCAGATGGAGGCGCAAATCGAGCGTCAACGGGCCACGTCGGCCGACATTCTGGGTCTGCCACTGGCGCAGGTTATTCCCGTTTCTGCACAAAAAGGATTGGTCGCCAAAGTCACCGGCAATGACGAGTTGCTCAAGGCCAGCCGTTTGCCGGGCCTGGAGTTGGCACTTGCCCAGGGTGTGATGGGGCAGCGGCAGAAAATCCTTCGATCGGCGGTAGCTGGCGGTATTGTGGAGCTCCGGGCTGAGGCTGGCCGCACCATTCACATCCGCCGTCGGGACCTGGCCGAGCAGATGATCGAGCTGCGCGGCCTGCGCGGTAAAAACACCTCGGTGATCAAGCACATGCGCTCGCGCATTGAGCAGGAGCAGGTCGATTTCAACACCAGCGGCGCGAAGATCCATGCCGTGCGCTCCATTCATTTGAAGTTGCTCAGGGATGTTTTCAACTTGCTGGGGACCCCTACGCTGAAATCCGAGCTGGCACAACTGACCGCGGCGTTGAAGGAGCCCGGGATCAAGCTGGGCATCAAAAAAGCCTATGGCCAGACCTTTTCCCGTTTGCGTGAAGGCCTGCAAAAGGCGCAGAGCACCAGCGCAGAAATTCAGAGCATGCTGGCTGGATCGTTCACTCAGCTCAACTCCGAATTTGGTTTTTCGCTGCAGGCGCCCAAAGAACCCGAGATGTCCCGCTTCCTGCAGGACCTGGATTTGATTGAACGCAGTCACCTGCAGTACTTGGGTGTGGGCAACATTCTCAAGCTCGCCCAGCCGGAGTTTGCGGAGCGGCTGGTGCGTGCCCTCGCCACGCGTTTGCGTGTGGTGTATGAGACAGCGCTGGGTGAAGTTGAGCTGTGGAACAAATCTGCGGCTTCGCAGCTTGATGCGCAACTCAAAGAGCGCAGGCGCAATTTCGGCCGCCGTATTGAAGCGATTGAGCGCATCCAGCAGGCCGCCACTGGCCTGGATGAGCGCATCGACGAGATCGATAAAAACGAGCGCGGAATTGATGAGCTTGACAGCAAGCTCAACGAGCTGACTGCGCGGCTGGTTAGCATGCCCGCGCGCAGGGGAGGGGCCGAGGAACCAGCCGACGCCGCCACCAGGCCCGCACCACTGAGCGAGGCCGCATAAGCGCTGCTGGCCGCTGCTGTGTCATCTGCTTCGGGGTTTTCCGCACGCATCGTGCGCTGGCAGAAAAGCCATGGCCGCCACAGCCTGCCCTGGCAGAACACACGTGATCCCTACCGTGTGTGGCTGTCCGAAATCATGCTGCAGCAGACGCAGGTTGCTACGGTTCTGGATTACTACACCCGCTTTCTGGCGCGTTTCCCGACGGTAGTCGATTTGGCTGCAGCGCCTCTGGACGAGGTGCTGGGTTTGTGGAGTGGTCTAGGCTACTACAGCCGCGCCAGAAACCTGCACCGCTGCGCGCAGGATGTTGCCAACTTGCACGGCGGTCAATTCCCCCCAACAGCCGAGCTGCTGCAGACGCTTCCCGGCGTTGGGCCGTCTACCGCAGCTGCCATTGCATCCTTCTGTTATTCCGAGCGGGTGGCGATTCTGGACGGCAACGTCAAACGGGTGCTCAGCCGCATCACTGCTTTTCCTGGCGATCTCTCCGAAGGCAAGCAGGTGCGGGCGCTGTGGGATATAGCCACGGCCATGCTCCCGCGCCGCAATTTGCTCGACACCATGCCGCGTTACACGCAAGGCGTCATGGACCTTGGTGCGACTATCTGTACGACGCGCCAGCCCGCGTGCCAGCAGTGTCCGGTGCAAAGTATTTGCGAAGGTTTTGCCCTCGGCGCGCCCGAACGCTTTCCCGTCAAAACCCGCAAGCTCAGGCGCAGCGCCATGGCGCTGAGCCTGTTGTGGGCTGAGCGGGCCGACGGCGCGGTGTGGCTGGAGCGGCGCGCGGACTCCGGCATTTGGGGTGGCCTGTATTGCCTGCCGGTGTTTGGCACAGAAGAAGAATTGTTGAGTAACTTGCCCAAGCGGCAGCAAAGCCGGTTGCACGCATTCCCGCCCTTTGTGCACGTACTCACCCATAAGGATTTGCGCCTGTCCCCCATGCTTCTGGCGCTGACTGCGAGCGAGTCAAAAGCTGCAGGTTTTTCGGATGAGGGTGCCTGGTTTGGACGCGCGGATTGGGAGGTGTTGGGACTACCGGCGCCAATCAGAAAGATGCTGGTGCAGCGCGCGAGGACTCAATAATTGCACACAGCGCAGACGTAGACCATCGTAGCTCAGGCCAAATGTCTGGTTAAGCTGGACTTTGTTTAAAGAAAACGCGACTTTGCCCTTTATTTGCGGCAATAGTTTGCTATCAAATAAGTAGCGTTTTGCAGTTTCTACGCACCGGCGTCAAGCTCCCGGTGGCGCTTGAGGGTGATCCATTTTGCACTGAAGGCCCTGGATAGCTGCTCCACCAGATAGACCGAGCGGTGCTGGCCGCCGGTGCAGCCGATGGCCACCGTGACATAACTCCGATGGTCGCGCACCAAGGCCTGCAACCAGTGGCCGATGAATTGCTCGATATGGCTGGCCATCTCGCCCACCTCAGCGTGGCCCTGGAGGTAATCGATGACCGGTTGATCCTTGCCCGTCAGATGGCGCAAGGGGGTTTCGTAGTGCGGGTTGGGCAACATGCGTACGTCAAACACATAATCTGCGTCCACCGGGACGCCGCGCTTGAAGGCAAAAGACTCAAACACCAGCGTCAGTTGAGCGGCAGGCGAAGCAATCAGCGCCTTCACGTATCCCTGCAACTGGGATGAGCGAATCATGCTGGTATCAATCACGTGGGCATGCTCACGCATCTCGGCCAGCAGCTCGCGCTCTTCATCGATGGCGTCGACCAGTGCACGTTGCTGATCGACAGCATGGCGCCGCGACAACGGGTGGGCCCGCCTTGTTTCGGAAAAACGCCGCAGGAGCGTGTCGGTGCTGGCATCCAGAAATATGGACTGAACTGCTACACCTTGTTCGCCCATTTGCCTCAGTTGTTCGGGCACCAGGGGCAGCGACGTGGCGCTGCGCACGTCCATAGCGACTGCGACCTTTCTGGCGCCGTTTTGTTTTTCAAGTGCAACGAAAGGCAGCAGCAACTCGGGCGGGAGGTTGTCGACACAGTAGTAGCCAGCGTCTTCCAGCGCATGCAGGGCAACCGATTTTCCAGAGCCGGACATACCGGTTATCAGCACCATGTCGAGCACGGCTGGGGAAGAGGTGATTTCGTTCATTGACCCAACATCTCCTTGGCATGGGCAAGCGTGGTGCTGGAGAGTTTTTCGCCCCCCAGCATGCGCGCCACTTCCGCAACGCGTGCTTCGCTGTGGATGGCTTCAACCGTGCTGGTTGTTTCGCCCTTGTCGGTGCGCTTGGCCACCATCAGGTGCTGGTCGGCGCAGGCAGCTACTTGGGGCAGGTGGGTCACGGCCATGACCTGGCGGTCCTTGCCTAATTGCTTCATCAGCCGGCCCACCGTCTCTGCTACCGCCCCGCCCACGCCAGAATCCACCTCGTCAAAAATCAGGGTTTGTGCCTGGCCGAGCTGGCTGGTGGTGACCGCAATAGCCAGGGCAATGCGCGACAACTCGCCGCCCGAAGCGACCTTGCCCACGGGCCGGGGGGTGCTGCCGCTGTGGCCGGCTACCAGGAATTCGGCCTGCTCCAGGCCGTGCTGCGCGGCCTGCTCCAGCCTGGTCAATGCCACTTCAAACTTGCCGCCCTGCATGCCCAAGCCCTGCATGGCCTGGGTGATGGCTTTGGCCAGCAAGGGGGCTGCTTTTGCACGAGCTTTGGAAACGCTGCGCGCTTCTTCCATGTAAGCCGCTTTGGCAAGCTCCTCGGCTTTTTCCAGAGCGGCCAGATCCGCCGCTGCATCCAGCTTTTGCAAATCAACACGCCAGGATGCCAGCAGACTGGCCAGCTCGGCTGGGGGTCGCTTGTACCGTCGCGCCAGACTGACCCAAAGTGCCAGACGCTCGTCCAATTCGGCCAGGCGCTGCGGCTCCAGCTCGGCGTGACGAGCATAGCCATGCAGCGAGTGCACTGTATCTTCCACTTGCGCCAGTGCACTGCTCAAAACCTCAACGAGCCCTTTGAATTCCGGCTCAATGTGCTCCTGATTTTGTAGCGATGTTAAGGCGCGACCAAGCAAGGCAGCAGCGTTGTCGTCTGACTCCTGCAGCGCATCAACAGCGGTTTGCACAGCATCACGCAGCGCTTGTACATTGGACAGGCGGCTGTGTTGGGTATTGAGTTCGTCCCACTCATCAGCCCCCGGCGCCAGCTTGTCAACCTCGCCAATCTGCCAGGCCAGGCGCTCACGCTCACGTTGCAGGCTGTCTTGTGCGGCGGCAGCCTCGGTCAGGGCCTTGTGCGTGCCTCGCCAGGTATGCCAGGCTTGTGTCAATGCCGTTGTGCCAAGGCCCGCATAGGCGTCAAGCAACCCGCGTACGGCATCAGGACGAGTCAGACTTTGCCAGGCATGTTGCCCGTGGATGTCCACCAGCAAGTCGGCAATCTCGCGAAGCTGCGTGGCGGTGGCGGGGCTGCCATTGATCCAGGCCCGGCTCTTACCCTGTGCGTCAATGGTCCGCCGCAACAGCAGCTCGTCTTCTGCAGAAAATCCAGCCTCATCGAGCCAGCCCGAGAGCTGGGCAGGCGTATCAAACGTGACGCTGATTTCACAACGCGCCGAACCTTCACGCACCACCCCGGCATCCGCGCGTGAGCCTAGCGCCAGTTGCAGCGCGTCTATCAGGATGGATTTGCCAGCGCCGGTTTCGCCGGTCAGCACGGTGAAACCGTTTTCCAGCTCCAGTGAAAGTTCACGGACGATGACAAAGTCACGCAGCGAGATGCTCTTGAGACTCATAGGATGACCTTCGCTCTATGAGCTGCGGTATTCGCTTTGGGAACGGCCCGGCAGCTCATGCCACCCCTTCATTCCAGTGAAGCTTCTTGCGCAAGGTATCGAAATAGCTCCAGCCTTTCGGATGTAAAAAGCACATCTGGTGCTCAGACCGGCGCACGCTGATGCGGTCGCCGTGGAGAAGGCTGGCAAGTGACTGCATGTCAAAGTTGGCGCTGGCATCGCGGCCCGCCACGATCTCCACCGTGATCTCTCCGCCATCAGACAACACGATCGGACGGTTGGAGAGGGTGTGCGGCGCAATCGGCACCAGCACCCAGCCTGGAATGGACGGATGCAGAAGCGGCCCACCTGCAGACAAGGCGTAGGCCGTTGAGCCTGTAGGCGACGCAATGATGAGTCCGTCGGCGCGCTGGTTGGACAGGAAACGGCCATCGACCTCGACCCGAAGCTCAACCATGCCGGCGGTGGCGCCGCGGTTGACCACCACGTCGTTCATGGCGTTAGCGTTGAAGACACAGCGGCCATCGCGCACGACGCTGGCCTGCATCATCCAGCGCCGGTCTTCCTCAAACTCACCACGCAACATGGGCTCCAGTGCGGTCTGAAATTCGTCAAATGCGATGTCGGTGATAAAGCCCAAACGCCCTTGGTTGATCCCTACCAGAGGCACGCCAAACTGGGCCAGCTGTCGGCCTATGCCCAGCATGGTGCCGTCACCGCCCACCACCAGGGCCAAGTCGCAATGTTTGCCGACGCCAGCGACATCGAGCACCGGGTACTGAGTCAGGCCCGTATTGCTGGCCGTGTCCTGCTCCAGCGTGACCTCGCAGCCCTGGGTGTGAAGGAATCTCGCAATTTCTTCCACGGCAGAGCGTGAGCCCTGTGCCTGGTACTTCCCGATCAGGGCGACGTGACGAAATTGCGACTTCATCGTCAAATTACATCACAACATCCATGACAAGCTTCGTAGAATGCCTTCATGCTTGACGAACGTGCCCGCCTGTTACTTAAAGCGTTGGTAGAGCGCTATATTGCTGACGGCCAACCGGTCGGTTCGCGCACGTTGTCCAAGGCTTCCGGCATGGATCTGTCGCCGGCCACCATACGCAACGTCATGAGCGACCTGGAAGAGCTGGGCCTGATCGTCAGCCCCCATACATCTGCGGGCCGCATTCCTACGGCACGCGGCTACCGCCTCTTCGTCGACACCATGCTGACCATGCAGGGTGACCAGTTTTCGGCCAGCAATGCGCTTGCGCACCCCAAGCTGGCGCCTGACCAGCCCCAAAAAGTCTTCAGCAACGCCGCCAATATCCTGTCCAGCCTGTCCCAGTTTGTTGGGGTGGTGATGGCTCCACGTCGCACGTCGGTGTTTCGCCACATCGAGTTTTTGCGTTTGTCCGAGAAGCGGTTCCTGGTCATCATCGTCTCGCCCGACGGCGACGTGCAAAACCGCGTGATCTTTACCGAAGCCGATTACACCCAGACACAACTGATCGAGGCCAGTAACTTCCTGAACTCGCATTACGCAGGCATGGCCATCGAGGAAGTGCGCGAGCGCTTGCAACGCGAAGTCGAAGCCCTGCGCGGAGAGATCGCCACCTTGATGCAGGCAGCGGTTCAGGTGAGCTCGGAAGCGATTGAGGCGCGCGACGAAGTGGTGATTTCGGGCGAACGCAATCTGCTCACCGTCAGCGATTTTTCAGGCGACATGGGAAACCTGCGCAAGCTGTTCGATCTGTTTGAACAAAAAGCCCAGCTTATGCGGTTGCTGGATGTTTCCAGTCGCGCTGAAGGCGTGCGCATTTACATCGGTGGCGAGAGCCAGGTTGTGCCCTACCAGGAGTTGTCAGTGGTGACCGCGCCTTATGAAGTGGATGGGCAAGTGGTCGGCACTCTGGGCGTGATCGGGCCCATGCGCATGCCTTACGAAAAAATGATCCAGATTGTCGACATCACGGCCAAGATGGTCAGCACGGCCCTGAGCCACAGCAAGTAGCCCTTTACAATCTGTGCTTGCGTGGGGCGTTAGCTCAGTTGGTTAGAGCAGAGGACTCATAATCCTTTGGTCCACAGTTCAAGTCTGTGACGCCCTACCATTCAATCGGAGCCTCTAGCCAAATGGGCTATAATTCGAGGCTTAGCGGCTGTAGCTCAGTTGGATAGAGTACTTGGCTACGAACCAAGGGGTCGTGGGTTCAATTCCTGCCAGCCGCACCATAACAAAACTCGTTATAGAACAACAGCTTAGAGATTAAATGTCTCTAGGCTGTTTTTCTTTGTGCGCTGCAGTTTTACTTGCGGAGCTGCGTCTGGTCACCGTTCAGTCACCGTTAGCCGCTGGCTGGCTTGGGACAGTACTGGACTTCCGTCAATGCTCTTCCCGCTTGGCTCTCAGTGCGAAGACAGCAACTCGTATTCTGGTCTCCCGACGAGCATTTCACCCCATTGCCTTGTGAGTACGGGTTCTGCGCTAATTGCTCCATATGTTTGCTACCTTTTCAAGCTCCGCACTTGCAAGCTAACATCTTTGCAAAACAACTGGAGCCAACGTGAGCGCAGCGAATGACCAAAAAGATGGCGAACCATTGGACGTTGTTTTACGGCCGACAGGCATAGACGCTGCCGAATACATAGGCCACCAGTCCTGGTCTCCTCGGCGCTGGGCGTGGGAATTTCTTCGCCGTAACCCTGGCTTCATCAATGACTGCGATGAAGTCGATCTGAGCTTGGTCGATAGCTGCGCTGAGATTGCTCTGGCCTATGGTCTCAAGTCTTTTAAACATTACTCTGAAGAGTATTACTCCCGTCGCAAGGACGGTGGACTAAAGCGACCAACGTTCGCGGAAGCTGCCATTTCAGTGAAATCCAATATGGGCGCGAAGCTAATTGGCTCACGCAAAGTGCATTTGAGGTTGAGCTACGGTCAAGTGGCCATTGTGTTCGACCTGCTTCGCACGCTTAGCAATAAGCGGTCGATAGCCAAGATGACACAAGTGGCGAAGAGCGCACTCGAAAAGCGCCAGGGCAAAATTCTGAAGCGATCTGCAGGGAATACTCTTGTCAGTTTCAAGCCCAAAAGGAGCAAATTTCTCACCTATTTGCGACTTGTTGATTTATTTGCACACGGCTTTGACGATGAAACTGCACTGCGCCTGGCCAACAATGAGTTTGACAAGTCCTTGAAGGACCTCAGGACAGAGAAAGAGCAGCAGCTTAGCGAGGCGCTGGAATGCAGTCGTTTTCGCTACCGGCAAATCGCAGTTATGGTGGAGGTGCGACCTAAGAAAAAATCGGGCGCGACAACACCAATTAGTTTGCCCACATAGCCCGGATTCCTAGACGATTGGCGTTAATGGGTAAACAGGTGAAGAGCGACGTCTTTTCACCTTTTTACATCAATCCGGTATTCGGGAATCATCGAATCTTCCACAACAAGTGAAAGGTTCCCAGTGTCAAGCATCCTCAATTTCATCCACGTTTAGCTATGCCTAAACGAATCGAACTTCCTAAGGGCGTTGTACTTCCAGAGTGCGGCTTTGTGCGTCTTCCGACAGTCCTAGCAGTTTTCCCCGTTAGCTCAAGTAGCTGGTGGAAAGGAGTACAGGACGGTAAGTGGCCCAAAGGGGTCCAGCTTGGACCTCGCACCACAGCATGGCGGGTTGAGGATATCCGCAAGCTACTGGAAGTCGCTGGCAGCGGTTAAAAATGCGCCCCTCCCAGCCACAGATGTGGAAGAGGTGGAACATGTTTTCTAGTTGCCGGTAGTGGTTTTCTTATTTTTATAAAAAAGAGATAAAAAAAGAGAAAACGGCTGTTGTAACTCTAATCATCCTCCACCTGTTCCACCCTCGGGGAGGGGCTGTAAATAGCATAGCTCTCAGGAGCATTCTGCTCCGGGTTTCACAACGGTACGCACAGTGAGACCGTACTCAATACACACGCAACTCTTCTCGCTCAACTGCCGTTCTGGCACTGAGCTAGGCAACTCTTTTTCTAAGGTTTTTATATGACTGATATTTTTAAAGATACAGAAGCGAAAGCGTCTCTGCTCAACAGCGAAGACGAAGCCTCTGCGCCCGCACTGAATATGCGTGCGGCTGCTGAATTCGTGGCACTCTTTCACGGCGATGATGCTGCGGCATTTCAAACTATCGACGACCGCAAGAACGGCAACGTGACTACACAGTCATTGACCGGTACGTTTGGCGAGCTGAAAAAACAGCTCACCCAAGCAAACCGCGGCGGTAGCGGGATCACCATGGCGGTCAATCATATTGTTGGCAAGCGCAGAACCGAAAACGTCAAGCGCGTAACCGCGCTGTTTATCGACGTCGACGGCAACCTGACGCTGAAACAGATCAAGGAGCTGAAACCGCATTTGATCGTCGAAACGTCTCCGTCACACTACCACGCCTACTGGCTCGTGCGCGGTGTGAAGTTGGGAAATTTTTCGGCGCTGCAGAAAGCGCTGGCAGAGGCCCACAGCACTGATCCCAACGTGATTGATCTGGCGCGTGTTATGCGTTTACCCGGAACTATCAACCGGAAACACCGCGTTCCATTTGTTGTTCGAGTTGTTTACCAGCGCAAAAACCTTCAGCCCCGGCGCGTACAGAAACTGTTTGCGCAGTTAAGTATTGATATACCCGGTAAGGTTGAGCCGGCGGTGAATTTCCAACCGGCTGCTGGTGACGTGGACACCGACGTCAAGCTGGATGAAATTAGCGATGCGCTGGGCGCGATCAGCAGCGCCGACGATTACCAGGAATGGCTGCAAGTTGGCATGGCCCTGCATAACACCAGCCCTACCCAACGAGCATTTGTCATCTGGAACGCATGGAGTAAGAAATCGAGTAAATACGATGAGGCCAAACAAAAGAAGAAGTGGGCAAGTTTTTCCGGCGAGAAAGGCAGAAGGTGCACCGCCAAATTTATTTTTAAGCTGGCCATGAAGCAGGGCTGGAAATCGAATCATTCGACCACGCTGCCGCATACATCTTTTGAATTAGAGGATCACTTTTGTGCCGCGGTCTCGGGTCAGCTCTGCTATGTCCAAGACGCCAAGCACTGGCTTGCATTTGTGGGTCAAATCTGGAAAAAAGATGAGTCTAAGGTCACAGAGGTCGCGCGCAAGGCCATTGAGGCAATGTACGCGCGGGCGAAAGAGGCTCGCGACAACGCTGCCGCCGCACTCATAGGAAAACGCTTGACTACCGCGCGCGTCAAAGGACTTCTAAATGATGCAAGTACTAACCCCAGGCTGAAAGCAGAGTCGACTCAGTTCGACGCGAAGCCAAATTTATTGGCAGTTGAGAATGGTGTCGTGGACCTGGTGTCTGGCGCGTTCCGCTTAGGAAGGCCCGACGACTACTTCACACTTCAATGTCCGGTGGCGTTAGATTCAGCCGCAGACTGCCCAAAGTTCAAGAAGTTCATCGACTTCGTGACGCGCGGGGACAGAGCCTACGGCCTTTATCTCCAGCACGCGCTCGGCTATACGATTTGCGGGCACACAAAGAAGCAGAAAGTTTTCGTCGCTTACGGTGAGGGTGGCAACGGCAAAGGTACTCTTTTTCACACCATGGCCAAGGTGTTGGGGCCGTTGGCAATCAATGTCGCCCCGAGCCTGATGCACAACGCATACGCTCGTGATGCAAACAACGCTAGTCCAGCAATCATGGCGTTAGCTGGCGGCCGAATGCTCCAATGCACTGAAGCAAAAAAGCAGCGATTTGATGAAGCCTTCCTCAAACAAATTTCTGGCGGTGACGATTTGAGCGCGCGCGCTCTTTTGGGGAGCCAAAAGAACTTCAAGGTTGACGGCGTGCCATGGATATCTGCAAACAAAGTTCCATATGTGGATAGTCAGGACGAGGCTATGTGGCGCAGATTGGTCATCCTGCCGTTCAGCCGCAAGTTCAAAAATCAGAACCACGAGGAGGAGCTTGCGCTGTACGCTGAGGCTCCCGGCATTCTGAACTGGCTAATACAAGGTGCCATCGAGGCTAACAAATTAACAGGTATGCCTAAAGCGGGCAAGGTGACTCGGGCTACCGAGGCCGCTCGCCGCAAGTTTGATTCCATCCGCTACTGGATAGAAGAGGGATGTGTGCGCGATAAGAAAAGTTCATTGCCCAGCAGCGTCGCCTTTGTCGCATATAAAAAGTTCTGCAAGTCGCAAACTATCATGCCGTTAGACATTCAAACTTTTGTGAAGTACTTGAGTAGGGTAGAAGGTGTTAAACACGGTCGCAAAAGCACACACAACGAGTTCCGCGGCGTCCGCTTAAATGTTTTGTGATGCGGATCAGCAGGAAGGGGGCTTCGGTCCCCCTTTTTTTCACCAACTCGGGTTGTTATGATCCGTCATTGTGATTTTTTTCCGGGCTACAAGACGGTCGGATTCGCTTGAAATTGAAGTTGCCCGTCGGTCACACTGCCGTCGCGCTAAAGCGCTGTAGTTAGCGGTTTCGCTACAACTGTCACAGTGGTCATAAGCGAACGGCATTTGAACTCTAGCGGCTACTGCAACTAGTCGGTCCAGCCGGTCGCGACTGGGAAACTGAGCCAAATTCCTGTTTTGGTGATTTTTGGTGCTTTCTGACCGGAAAACTGCCAAAACCGGTCAGAACTAGCTCGCTGATCGGCCACGGGGATCGTTCTGGTCTAAAGCCGTCATCAAAACGCACCAGAACGGCCGCAGAGAGCCGTTTTATGGACTGGTTCAGCGCAGTATGCCGGTCTACCGAAATTGACCGTAAAACGGCTCCTGGTGACTGAAGTTGACCGAACGCGGCACTTGGACGTGTTTTCCTCGTTTTGAGCTGGCTTTTGCCAAAAAGCGAGAAAGAGCCAATGCGTGTGTCCCCTGCTTTTAACCATGGGAACCAGACACCGATACGGCAGCCGTTGACGATAAGTCGGTGGCCCGAATTAGTGTCCAAGGACGTCTCAAATGCTTGGCCGCATCGGAGGCGAGGGTGGGAGCGCAAGAACTGTGACCTCTTCGAGGTAGATGCGGGCAGTGATCGGATGATTCTGCGTCTCCCTTACTTCTGCCTGCCTATAGGCGTAAGCCCGCCAGATAGGAGGTTCGCTGCTCTGTCGTCCGCACCATGCACTTCGCAATTTTCAGGCGCTCCAACTGACTACCTGCGTTCTCTGCACCGGCCTTTTCGCACTTGTCTTCCTTTTCACTTATCCAAGCTTGCTGCTGCTTTTTAAGTGTGCCCTGTTGCGATGCGTCCATCCTCGCCATAACTTGCTTGTAGGTCGCATTGAGCAAGCTATCTGCCTCTGCAAACTCTTTGTTTAAGCACTCCATCGGCTCTTTGGAGTTTGAGCATAAGTCGTCCTCTTGCTTTGACTCTGGTTGAGGTGTCCATAAAGGCACAGCTTGTGACTTTGTTACCGTGCTGCCGTCAGGCAGTCGGACAGTTTCGGCGACTGTGTTTAGAGGACTCTTTGAGACGGAAGATTTGGCGAGCGTTTCCGACTGGTCTGTCTCACTTTTACTCTGTTTGATTTTGTCCGTACCGCTATTCATGCCAATCAGACCGATCGAAACACCTATGACCGCGAGCGGTATTTTCCAAATTAGTCCTGAACTCTTTTTCTTTGGCTTGACTGGTTCACCGCCAGACAGCAACTTACCCTTTTGAATGTCGAATTCGTCTTGAGTAAGTGCCCCCTTGTCCTTTAGTTCATTGAGCTTCAGCAGTTCATCTGTGACGTTCATTTTTAGCACCCTTGATTTTTTATTGCTAGATTGACTGAGATTGATCCGAATGCCGGCTCGGGGCGGCCCCAGACATTTAGTCCCGGCGCCCCTAACCATCTATTCCTTTGTTTATGCGCTGTTGACTTCAAAAGAATATGTTGACTATAAGTCACTGTGACTCATAGTCCGTAGCCTCATCGTCGTCGTTTGCGGAACATCGACGGCGTGAATGCCACCAGTAAAAAGAAAGTCTCGTTACCACCGATCCTGGACAGGCGACCACTCAGTCCGTCCGGGCGTGGATCGGTTGTGAAGCATGATGATCCTGACCAGTTGCTTTGCGTCTTTGCCAGCAATGTCCGTATAGTTCGGCACTCGCTGGGCCTCTCACAAGAGGCTTTAGCCGACGTGAGCGATTTGGACCGCACATACATCAGCGGAATTGAGCGCGCGTTAAGGAACGTTTCCATCAGGAATGTTCAGCGGATTGCCGTCGCTCTAGACGTTGATCCACGCGATTTGCTCAATCCCTTGCTGTCCAGCGTTCCCAAGTACAAACCGTTCGCAGAAGCGCCGCCAGCGCC
This sequence comes from Polaromonas sp., assembly GCF_035638815.1. Taxonomy (GTDB): domain Bacteria; phylum Pseudomonadota; class Gammaproteobacteria; order Burkholderiales; family Burkholderiaceae_C; genus Polaromonas. The sequence goes on along the minus strand of NZ_DASQZG010000027.1, from coordinate 36,790 downwards.
ACGCAAAAGCCAGTCCTAGACCGTTAACGGCCGAGTTTGGAGCATTCGATAGCTGACTGACCGGGACCGCCAGATCGACTTCAAGTCACGGAAACGGGATTTGTCCTGGCTTGTCGATCTGAGTCACGGAAACTGCAGCTTCCCGAGCGCCCCCAGCAATCGAGCATCAGCGGCGGCGCAAGGACTTGCTTTCAAGCTCGTAACCTCGCCGCAAGCTCTCTCCACTGTATGAAGAGACGTCCGCAATTCCGGCATCCATAAGGCGTCGCTTGCAAAGCGTCGATACGTATGCTGAGTCCAGTCTTTCGTCCAATACCGGCTCTCCTGACCGCGCAAAGCGGGGAAAGAGTGGCCCTTGCCGTCCTTCCAGTCCATTGTGGGCAATCCACTCTTGACAAGCCGTTGCTGCGCAGAGCGGCCCCCTCGTAAACGGTACGGCCAGCATGCGCACAGTAGCTGCTTCCTGATCCAGCGATGGAGGAGCGCCGAAGCCCAGTGAGTCCGCCCCCGCTGCTGAGCGTAAGCGCAGCAGCAGCGCATCCGCTGTGAATGACAAATCTTCCAGATTAAGCGCACAGATCGCGCCGCGTTTCAGACCGCCCACATACCCAAGGAGGAAGATCGCCTTGTCTCGTCTGTCGAGACTGCGCTTGCCGGTTCCCATGGAGTCAAGCATCCGCATCAATAATGCTCGGGTAATGGGGGCCGCGACTCTGGACGACTTTTGCAAGACTGCGCCAACTTCATAACTGACTCTTTTGCCGATCAAGAGATTTTCAGGTGGCTTTCCTTTGGCCAAACTTCGCATGGCCGTCTTAATGCGTTCGTCAGTTGTCGGCGGCGCATGACCTTGCTTCACGTGAGCATCCTGCAATGCCATGACTCGACGGACGATGGTGGATGGCGCGACACGCCTCGCCAGCAGTTGTATGTAAGAGATAAGTTCATCGGCGGTACAGGGGATTGTCCCGCCATATGTCTGGGTAAATTGGCGAACGTCCTTCGCATATGCGTCGACCGTAGAGTGGCGTTGAATGGCGCGGCCACGGCTGCTTTGGCAAAAAGCAACATTGTTCATGGGGATACCTCATGTTGAATTAATGGAGAGCGGTACGGCCGTTACTGCACTGCAGTCAGACCGCGCTTGACAATGACCAAACCGCTCAGCCGAACATTGCACAGTCCACCGTCGACGGTGGCGTACTGCAGGCTGTACTTTTTGGGTTTACGGTTCTTGCCGTAGCTACTGTGTTGCAGTGAGCATCTGGCGTTGTAGAAGACACCCCATGGCGGACGGCTGTTACTAGCGTCTAGGCAAAGAAGTGCACGGGGCGCTTTCTTGTCCGAAATTTCAAGGCCAACTACCAACGTCCAGTGCCGCCAGCTACGGTGCTCTAGGCAAAGAATAGGAACGTGTCCCGCGTCGATAGCCTCTGCAATCTCGTGCGCCAGTTCTTTGGTCCTCCCACCACTAAACGACTTGCTGCGTAGTCGAGGCTTAAAGACGCCAATGAGCGCATCTATCTGCTTTTCGTCTGTCCCTTCGAAGTATGTGGTGCTGGCTAGCTTCCACAATGCTTGAAGTGGCCCAGTCTTTGCATTGGAGATTTCCTCCACGTCTTCGCGCTTTAGACCTTCCAGAATCATCGCGCACTGGAGTGAGCAGACAACTCCGCAGGCGCCATCCAATTCGCTCTGTTGTATGTGGAGATCGTCCCAGCGCACGCGCTTACTTCCTTGAAAGCCATATTCAACCTCGGTGTCCGCGCGGACGCCGGTGACGAACTGATGTGTGAGCTTCTGCATGCTAATAATCCGAGGGCAAGAGCAATGTTGTGACAGAGCGGTCCCACTCGGTAATGATCCACACACGTACACCCTGCGGATCGTCGAGCTTTCCTCCGTCGATCGAATAACTGGAAAGCAGGCGTTCGTTGTTGACCAGTGCAAGGCTGTTTTGGTGGCTGTCGAGGGAATTCAATTCCCCCCAATCGCCACTGATGTGTCGCTGCAGCAGTGTCAATGGCTGGACGCCAAACTTCTCCATGGCTGCTAGCGCGTCAGGTGTGGCAACAATCTGACCAAGTGAGAAAAACGGCAACTTTGGCGCTGATCTTTCCTTGGGAGTAAGTGGTGGAACGGGAACGCTTGCGCTGGCCTTAAGCCGTGACTTTTCTTTCATGGGGAACTCCTGGTGGTTTCAGATTCCCCCTTTCGTTCAGGCATAGCTGCGCCTCGCGCAATTGCCATCAAGCAAAACCAGCGAATCGTGAGCGCAGCCATTCAGCGCCTGAATTTGTCAGGACTGGATGTGATCGAAAGGGGTGAGAGTTTTCTAGACGATGAGAACCATCATCTACCGCACATCATTCAGAACGAAAGATGCCGGACGTCAGGCAGCAAGTGAGTGGCGCATTTGCACAAATGGAGCGTTGGGAGTCAACGGCATCGGTCCAAGAAACGGTCTCGCAATAGCTGTCGGGAGTGGCTTAATTTTACCAAAATCCGCCGTTTTTGGACAGTAACAGTCACGGAAAAACACTCGAATTTGCTAGTGAAAACAGCGGTGGTCACGGAAACATGATTTTGGATCGCTGAAACGGCATGCTTTCTAGAACTTGAATGCTCACACAGCGCATGCAGCGTAGATGGCTGAACCAACTCACCAGACAAAATCACCGAAGTAACGGAAATTCTTGCGGCCTGGCCGATCGCGTATTTCCGTGAGGAACAACTTCAGCACTCAAACTGTTCGAAAACGATACGGAATTGATCAAGCAATGGAGTTTGTGGCGGCATTGTGCGCGGCCCTGGATTCGGCGAGGATGCTTGGTATGAGTCCATTTTCGAAATCGGCAAATAATTGTTCGACCCAGCTGGTGGGCTCTGATGCGCTGTACTCAGCTTCCAAAATATCCGTCCAGGAGATTTTGATGGTCTTCACTCGTGGACCAAATGTCGCGGCACGATGCTCAGTGAGTTTCAATGTGAACTGCGAGCGATCAAGCTGTAGTTCTGAAAGCAATGCTTGAAATTCCTTCTCGTCCCTTTCTGGAATTGCTACTACTGGCATGACATTCTCCGACTGTTTCAAAGCCAAATATTACGCGAATGATTCGCTACTCCGTTAACATCATCTTGCGGCTGGCCTCCCTGGCTGCACGTCATGAAAATGACTTTACGCCCGGCTTGCTGGGCTTTTTTTATGCTTTCGCAACTGGCAACTCGTCCCAAACCACCCAAGCGACGAGCAAGGCTTGACCTTGAGTGAAACGGACGGCATCGGTCGGCGCTTTTAGCAATGTGATTTGCTAGCGCAAGCCGGGAAGCTACCCCATTGAATACGCACGCGTTTGCAATCTCGGCATGTTGTCGGCGACCGACATGGATGCCGCACTTGAGGCTACCTATCGCCATGAGAATATTTATTCTTACTTGAAAAGAATTTTCTAACATTCTAGAAAAATTCGGGTACTATTCAGTTTTCACAGCAAGGAATTGAAATGAGCAAGCTAGACGCACTGATCGCGCAATCACGGGGCCGTGATAAGTCCCTCAAAACCATCACTCTGAGAATGCCCGAAAATGTCCTGTCATTTGTGGACGAGTTCTCGGACAATTTTGGTTTGACTCGCCAGGATGGTGCATTGCTCCTCCTCGAGACCGGTGTTGAACAGGCGACCAAGTCACTCGAAAACAAAGGCGTAGATAAGCCAAGTGGCTTTCACATTCTGAATACTAATAAATCACATGGCGATGAAGATCAGGAGATGATGCTGCAGGAAGGAATCGCTGCGGCCTTCTACGATCCATGGAAAGAGAATATAAATAGAATCAGAAAAGATGATTGGGTATTCTTATATGAGAATCGGCAGGGGATCGTTGCGTTTGGAAAAGGAACGGGTGAATGGTCGGATAGAGAGCATCACGGAAACAAAGACGTGTGCAGGTTCCAAAAACTGAAAAACTTCACCATTCTGCAAAAGCCGCTACGTGCGGCCGAAATCAAGGAAATTCTTGGTCGTAATCAAATTTTTTTGAAGACTATGTCCGGGGTGCCGGACGGTCAAAAGGTCCTGAACAAGGTTCAGGCGATGCCGAAAGTTCCCGCGTAGTCAGCCTGCTTGATCGTCTGGGGTACACACAGGTAGCGTTTCCACGTGGCTGTACCGGCGGGTGATTTAACTGCCGGTCATCCTGGCTCTGTGTCTGACCCTACCGGCATTTGCGGAGAGGCTACCCAGGTCAGCGGCTGAAGTTCTCGCCTTCAAGCGGCAGAATCCATGCCCGGCAACAGGATTTCGCCGTGGTGCTTGCCCTGGGTATCGGGTAGATCACGTTGACCCGCTGTCTGGGGGCCCTAGGGCAGGGACTTAATGCGGCATACCCCGCTGATCGGTTGGTCGCATTGCCGAAGGTCGTAGTTGCCAAAACGAGTACCCTTCCGTTGCTCTAAAAGAAAATCACGCTTTTACCGCAATCCAGAGCGATCTCTGCACGTGGGCAAGAAAAATTTGGCATTGAAGAGTGCAGACATAATATTTAAATTCGGGAGTCAGTCGCATGGTGTTCAGTGAAGATTCAAGGGTAAAAATTCCCGCGATATTGCATCTAGTGCGGCTCGGTTATCGCTATCTCTCACTAAAAAATTCCGCTTGGGATGGAGAGACGAACATCTTTCCTGTGCTTTTCCAAGAAGCCATCGCACGCTTCAACTCCGGTATAGACGAAGGAGATATTGATCGCCTTTTGGCCGACGTCAAGCTATCACTGGACAACGAAGACCTCGGCAAGGCCTTTTATGAAAAGCTCACGGACCGTTCTGGAATCCGACTCATTGACTTCGAAAACTTTGACAACAACAGCTTCCATGTAGTCACCGAGCTTACTTGCAAGAATGGTGACGACGAATTCCGGCCCGACATCACATTGCTCATCAACGGCATGCCCTTGGCTTTTATCGAGGTTAAAAAACCCAATAACCGTGAAGGCGTGCTAGCCGAGCGCAATCGCGTAATCACGCGCAGCCGAAACTCCAAGTTCAGGCGCTTTATCAACATCACCCAGTTGATGGTCTTCTCCAACAACATGGAGTACGAAGACGGTTCGCCCCAACCAATTGAAGGGGCGTTCTACGCCAGCCCTTCCTATGACTCGCCCGTCTTCAACTACTTCCGAGAAGACCGAGAAGTCGAGACGCTGGACCTTTCTCAGCTATTGGCGGCAGAGGACGACGCCCTCGAAAACGACGTGCTGCGCGACAACAACCTGAACGTCATCAAGCACAGCCCCGAGTTTCTGAGCAACAAATCGCCAGACACGCCGACCAACCGCATCTGCACGTCACTTTTTAGCCGTGGGCGCTTGGCTTTCTTGCTGCGTTTTGCGTTAGTCTATGTCAAGGAGTCAGACGGCTTGCAAAAGCACGTCATGCGCTATCCCCAGCTTTTTGCTACCAAAGCCATCGAGAAGAAGCTTGATGAAGGCGTCAAGAAGGGCATCATCTGGCACACCCAAGGCAGCGGCAAAACCGCACTGGCCTACTACAACACTCGTTTTCTTACTGATTACTTCCAGCGCAAAGGCGTCATCCCGAAGTTCTACTTTATCGTTGACCGCCTTGATCTGGCTACGCAGGCGCAACGCGAATTTGCATGCCGGGGGCTGGTGGTCCATACTGTCGACAGCCGCGCTGACTTTGCGCGCGACATCAAAACCACACAGGTGCTGCACAACCACAGTGGAAAGCCCGAAATCACCGTGGTCAATATTCAGAAATTTCTGGATGACCCAGATGTGGTGCGGGCCGAGGACTACGACTTCAGCATCCAGCGCGTCTACTTTCTGGATGAGGTGCACCGCAGCTACAACCCGCAGGGCAGCTTTCTGGCCAATCTCAGCCAGTCAGACCGCAACGCCATCAAAATTGGGCTCACTGGCACGCCCTTGCTCGGTGACGACTACAACTCGCGTGCCCTGTTCGGCGACTACATCCACAAATATTACTACAACGCCTCCATTGCCGACGGCTACACCCTTAGGCTGATACGCGAAGAAATCTCCACAAATTACAAGCTGTCTTTACAAGAGGCACTCGCTACGGTTCGCCTAAAGCAGGGGGATGTAGATCGCAAACTGATCTACTCCCATCCAACGTTCGTCGAGCCTATGCTCGAGTACATCGTGCGTGACTTTGAAAAAAGCCGCGGCGCCTATGGCGACGCCAGCATTGGTGGTTTGGTGATCTGTGACAGCGCTGATCAAGCCGGTGAAATGTTCCGCATTTTCACAGCGATGTACGCCGATCCCTCATCGTCAACAGTAGTTGGCCGAGACTCAGGGCAAGCCATATTTGCAAATGCCCCAACGGGCAACTATGTAGAACGTGCGCAGCTTGCAAACCGCGTTAGGAGCGCCGCGCTGATCCTGCACGATGTAGGAAGCAAAGACGAGCGCAAGGATTGGGTGGAAGCCTTCAAGGCCGGCAAGATCGACCTCCTGTTTGTCTATAACATGCTGCTCACCGGATTTGACGCCAAACGCCTGAAAAAGCTCTACCTTGGGCGCGTCATCAAGGCGCACAACTTGCTGCAGGCGCTCACGAGGGTTAATCGCACTTACAAAGATTTCCGATATGGCTATGTAGTGGACTTTGCCGACATCCGCAAGGAATTCGACAAAACCAACAAGGACTACTTCGACGAGTTGCAGTCCGAGCTGGGCGATGAGATCGAAAACTACTCCAACCTGTTCAAGTCGGCCGAGGAGATCAGGCATGAAATCGAGGCCATCAAAGACCTCCTCTTCAGCTTCGACATTAAGAACGCCGAAGAATTTTCAAAACAGCTGAACCAAATCCAAGACCGAACTGCCGTGCTGGCGCTGAAAAAAGCGCTGGCTGACGCCCGAAACCTCTACAACCTGATTCGCATGCAAGACGAGTACGGGCTATTGCAGGAACTCGATTTTCATAAGCTCGGCCAGCTCTATCGCGAAACCTGCAACCACCTGGACCTCCTCAACCTCAAAGAGGCTATCGAATCTGAAACTGACACCAGCAACTTGCTCAACATCGCGCTCGAAGACGTAATTTTCAAATTCGCCAAGATCAGAGAAGAAGAACTGGTCTTGGCCGATAAGCTGAAAAACACTCTGCGTCAGACGCGTGAAGCCCTGGCGGACAATTTCGACCAGCAAGACCCCAAGTTCGTTACCCTGCGTGAAGAGCTGGAGCGGCTGTTCAAGAACAAAAAGCTCAGCGAAGTGAGCCAAGAAGACATGAACGCCAATATCGGCGCACTCAACGCTATTCACGACAAGGTGAAAGAGCTAAACCGCCAAAACAACCAATTGCGAGCCAAATACCGCGGTGATGCCAAATACACCCGCATTCACAAGCGCTTGCGAGAGCGAGGCGACCTGATTCCAACCGAGCGCAAATTGTTTGAAGCGTTGGTCGGCGTAAAAGCGCAGGCGGACGAACAAGTGCTGCAAAACACCCAGCTTCTGAACAACGAAAAATATTTCGAGCGGATGATGCAGCCCATTGTGATTGACGAGTTCTACACCCATCAACACATCCCATTGACCCCCGACGCCACCCGCAGCATCAACCACTTGGTGGTGTCGGAATACATGAATGAATTTTTCGCAGGCACCCGCACGGGCGGTGGCCACCCTGGAGCACAAGCTTGGTAACCCAACAATTTGAACAACGAACCCGCGAACTCATCGACAGTCTGAAGTCCATCTGTGCTAATTACGGCCTGGGCAACGACGGTAATGAATTCAAAATCATCACCCAGGTCTTTCTCTACAAGTTCCTGAACGACAAATTTGCGTTTGAGGCCAAGAAAATCCGGCCAGCCCTTGCCAAGGCCGAAAGCTGGGAAGCTGCCATTTCCGCCTTGAGCGCGAATGATTTGGACATGCTGCAGATGCAGATGGGTCCAGACACTGCCCGATTGAAGCCGGAGCATTTCATCGCCCACTTGTTTGGCCGCCAGAATGCCCCCGAATTTGCCAAGCTGTTTGACGACACTCTGCGCGACATTGCCATCACCAACAACGACATTTTTGCCGTCAAAACCGAGGGCGGTACCAAGATCACCCTCTTTGACCGCGTCAGCGAATTTATCACCGACACGTCTAAGCGCGACGCGTTTTGCCGCGCCGTCATCAACAAGCTGGGCGATTTCAGCTTTGAGCGCATCTTTAGTGAGAAATACGATTTCTACGCAGCGCTGTTTGAGTACCTCATCAAGGACTACAACAAAGACAGCGGCGGCAAGTATGCCGAGTACTACACCCCGCATGCCGTAGCGAAGATCATGGCTGCTATCCTCGTGCCAGAAAAGGTGCGCGGCAAGGTCAAAAACGTGAGCTGTTATGACCCCTCCGCAGGGTCCGGCACGCTTCTCATGAACATTGCCCACGCTATTGGCGAGCAACGCTGCAGCATCTACTCGCAAGACATCTCGCAAAAATCCTCTAGCCTTCTGCGCCTCAACTTGATCTTGAACAACCTGGTTCATTCCATTCCCAATATCATCCAGGGCAATACCGTGCTCCACCCCTACCACCGGGATGGCAAAGCACTCAAGAAGTTTGACTACATCGTCAGCAATCCACCTTTCAAGATGGATTTTTCCGACTTCAGAAATGAGCTGGACAGCAAAGAGCACCAAGTGCGCTTCTTTGCCGGGGTGCCGAACACCCCCAAGCAGGCCGTGGACAAGATGGCTATCTACCAGCTTTTCTTGCAGCACATCATTTATTCGTTGAAGCCCAGCGGTAAAGCTGCCGTGGTGGTACCTACTGGATTTATCACTGCACAAAGCGGCATTGACAAAAGCATTCGCCAACACTTGGTAGACAACAAGATGTTGGCGGGTGTGGTCTCAATGCCCAGCAATATCTTCGCTACCACTGGGACAAACGTCTCCATTCTGTTTATTGACGCGGCTAATAAGGCCGATGTGGTACTGATCGATGCCTCTGGTCTGGGTACCAAGGTCAAAGACGGCAAGAACCAGAAAACCCTGTTATCCGATGCAGAGGAAGACCGCATCATTGCCAACTTTAATTCTAAGAAGGAGGAGGGAAATTTCTCGGTGTCCGTCAGTTACGAGCAGATCGCAGTAAAGAACTACAGCTTGAGCGCAGGACAATACTTCGATGTGAAGATCGAATATGTTGCGCTGACGAAAAGGCAATTCAATGCCAGGATGAACAAATTCACAGAAAAACTGGACGACTTATTCAAAGAGTCCGCCGGTTTGGAACGGAAGATTAAGAAGCAGTTGGCTGGGGTGACTTTGAATGGTTGATTTGATGACCACTGTGGGGCAAGTTGCCGAGATTTTTGATGGCCCGCACGCAACACCCGTAAAGACAGATGCTGGGCCTTTTTTCTTAAGCATTTCTAGCCTTGAGAAAGGGCGTCTCGATCTATCCAAGTCTGCTCGCGTCAGCGAGGAAGATTTTAAAAAGTGGACAAAGCGAGTTACACCGCGAAAAGGTGATCTACTTTTTTCGTATGAAACTCGATTGGGGGAAGCTGCTCTGATGCCTGATGGTGTTAGAGCATGTTTAGGGCGTCGCATGGGATTACTTCGGCCGCGTTCAGGCAAGGTGATCCCCGAGTACCTTCTTTACGCTTATCTATCTCCAGCTTTTCAGCAAAGAATTGTTGCCAACACAATCACCGGTGCAACTGTGGACCGAATCGCGCTGAATGAGATGCCGAAATTCCCAATTCGAATACCGGGAATTGAGAAGCAAAAGAAAGTCGCCGGCTTGTTGAAAGATATTGACGCCAAAATCGACTGCAACAACCGCATCAACGCCGAGCTGGAGGCGATGACCAAGACGCTGTACGACTACTGGTTCGTGCAGTTCGATTTCCCCGACGCCAACGGCAAACCCTTCAAATCCTCCGGCGGCCAAATGGTTTTCAACCCCACGTTGAAACGGGAGATTCCAAAGGGGTGGTGTGATTCAAGCGTTCTCGCCGTTGCAGATTTACTGGGAGGTGGAACGCCCACCAAGAAAAATCCAGAATTTTGGGGCGGTGATATTCCCTTTTTTACCCCTACAGATGCTGGTGGAGCCATTTTCAAGTTTTCGACGGCAGACTACATCACCGAAGAAGGATTGAAAGGAAGTAGTACCAAGCGTTTTGGTAAGCATACCGTTTTCATCACTGCGCGTGGTTCAGTGGGTAGACTCGTACTAGCAGGTGTCGACATGGCAATGAACCAATCATGTTATGCGTTGCGCCCCAAGCCGGGCATCAGCCATGTGTTTCTGTTTTTTCTCGCCAAGGAGTTGATCCATCACCTGCAGGTCAAGTCTTCAGGCTCCGTCTTCGACTCCATTGTCTCGACTGACATTGAACTGACCAATCTCGCTATTCCTACAGGCGAGGTCATTGAAAAGTTTGCCGCCGCCGTTGAGCCTGCGTTCGAAAAAATTGCCATCAATACTAGGGCTAACCAGCAATTGTCCCAACTTCGCGATTGGCTCCTACCCCTGCTGATGAACGGTCAGGTTACTGCACATTGAATGATCGCAAACCCAACGATGCTTGAGAAGCTAAAGGTAATCCTTCAATCTAGCCCAGGACTAAAAGCCCGAGAAATCGCCGCCCAGTTGGATGTCGAACGTCCGCACGTCAACACAGTTCTTTATGGAAATCCAATTGTGTTTACTGTGGATGAAACATACCGGTGGTACGTAGTTTCTGATCGTGTATTTGAAGTTAGATTTCCAGGCAACGGGTGGCTTACGTCTGAGGGATTTGAGCAAGCTGTCCGTAAGACTGGTTCTCCTCTTGAGTGCTCGATGCCCGCTGTCTCCTTTATCTTTGGGGATGGCTGCAAGATCATGATGGATGCGCTAGCCCGGTTGTTAGCATTTTCAAATCAACTTGCGGCTATCCATAAACGAGTTACCTTGGATTTCAGTAGGTGTAGGCCAACTCTCACCTATCTTGACCGCGCCGGCTTTTTTGAGCATCTTCTTCCATCAATTGCGGTGCTTCCAAAGCGTCCTGTAGGATCGAAGGCAATCGAATTTAAGGGGAACAATGAGGGTTTGGTTGAACTAAAGAAAATTGATCCGGTTGCACCTGCAGAGAACATCCCGAAACTTTTAAAGAATAGTTTTGTTGCCTGTGCCGGAAATAGCTATTCGGTTCCCGCCTTTACTGTTTTATCTGAGCTGCTTCAAAACGTTGAAGAGCACTCGGGAGCGGAAACGCCGGGATTCGCAGGATTGCAGTTTTACAAGAAGGCAAACCATATTCAGACTGTGATTTCGGATAGCGGACTCGGGATAGTCGGAACGCTGATGCCAGTTCTGTCTCAACGATATCCTGAACTCGCAACGAAGATTGCCACCTCTCCGCTGCCACCGAAAGTTGCACTATTGCAGGCAGTATTTTCTGAGGGAAGAATTAGCCAGAAAGTAACGGACGGGTGCGGATTGGGACTTAAGCAATCCAGCGAGGTAGCAAAGAAATACAAAGCAAAGATTACAGTGAGACTGGAAGACTTTGAGTTTGTTGTTGTTCACAGCCCAGACGGTACAACCTTTAACCATTCGCAAAATCTAGTCAAGCTTGCCGGCACGCACATCTGTTTCGATTTTCAGCTTGACCCAAAGCGGCCCATCTGATTAAATAGGCTAAATGAACCAGAAGTCAATGCTTACATCGCTGCTTACCTTTACGAGTTCGGATCACCCGTATGGCAACAATGAAGGCAAAGAGGTTTTGCGCAAGCTCTCCGAATTCGTTGAGCAAAACGCTTCATGCAACATCTTTGGAATCTCATTGGACGGCATCACTGCGACAGATGCATCATTCCCTCGTGAGAGTGTCGTCGCACTTGCGAAACAACTCCGTGGAGAGAAGGGCTTCTACCTTACGAAATTGGTGAACCGTGATCTCATTGACAACTGGAGCTACGCTGCGTTGGCAAAAGATCAGCCATTGGTCATCTGGAATGACAGTAACTTCGAGATCATTGGCCCCGAGCTCAACAAGTCGACCCGTGATCTTGTTGAATACGTGCTTCAAAGAGGTTCGGTACTCACATCGCAAGTTGCCGCCGACCTGGGCCTGTCTGTCCCCAATGCCAGTACCAGACTCAAAAATCTCGTGACGCAAGGCTACCTTCTTCGATCTGAAGATGCCGCCCAGACAGGCGGCATCGAGTTTAAATACTCGGCTATCAAATAATCTCGTTAAACAGCTTGCTTTAAGCAGAATTATTCTGCTACACTTAGGCTGCCCTGCTGATCCAAGCTCACAACTTAGGATAAACAGGTTCATTTAACCAGACTTAACGAGGTAATACCCATATGAGTCACGCAATTAAAGTCCATTCTGACGATGGCAGTCACGGCGCATCTTCTGCTTCCAAAAAGGAGGTTCGCATCTTCGTAAACACACGTGAGTTCATGGTTCCGAAGACGAGACTTACTTACCAGGAACTTGTGGAGATGGCCTATCCAGGAGACGTTCCCGGCCCCGACAAGGTCTATGAGATCACGTACAGCAGCGAACACGGCCCCGATGGCTCAGTTGGCGTTGGCGGCGAAGTCAAACTGAAAGAAGGGATGGTGTTCAATGTCGGCATCACAAATCGTTCTTGATCCGTCGATCAGCCCTCTGATTGAGCTGGGGTACGAAGTAGCCATCACCAAGGGCCACTTGATGGTGCTCAACGTGCCTTACGTTGACAGCAACAAACTGGTCCGTCGGGGTACGTTGGTTTGCAATCTCGGGACAACGATCTGTCCGATGGGTCCACCGCCGCATCATCAGGCGTGGTTCGTTGGAGATGTACCCTGTTATGCGTCTGGTATGCCGATGGAGGGGCTAATTTCCCAGCGCGGCCCTATTCACTTGTGGGAGGGAATGGTAGCCAGCGTGTATTTCTCTAACAAGCCTATTGGTGTCAGTCAATTCGCGACCTATGCGCAAAAGATGCAGCATTACATCGGCTTGATTGAGGCGCAAGCCGGGGTCATTGAACATGGAGTCAGTGCAAAAACGCGCAAAAACTACTCTTACTCCAAGGAGGCAGAGGTGTTTAAGTACGAGGACATGGCATCAGTGCGCGCCGCAATCATTGCTGTTACCGACAAGCTGCGCACGGAAAAAATTGGTCTGATTGGACTTGGCGGCACAGGTTCGTACATCTTGGACTTGGTTTCCAAGACCCCTGTTGGGGAGATTCACATGTACGACGGAGATCAGTTTGAAACCCACAATGCGTTCCGAGCACCGGGTGCTGCAAGCGCAGAAGACTTGGCACGTAAGCTTTCCAAGGTTGAATACTTTGCCGAGCGCTACGCCCCAATGCGCAATGGGATCGTAAGTCACAACTGCCGCATCACTGCGGACAACCTACAGTTGCTTAGCGAGTTGGATTTCGTCTTTGTTGCGGTGGACTCTGGCCCATCACGGCGCTTAATTTGTGAATACCTGCAGGCAGTAGGTATCCCCTTTATCGATGTCGGCATGGACTTGCAAATGAACCAGGAATCGATTGGGCTTCATGGAATGTTCCGGGTTACGCTGAGCACTCCAGAACAGCACAAGCACTTCTTTGAAAGTGTGCCGACATTTAATGATGAAGGCGATGACCTCTATCGCTCCAACATCCAGGTTGCTGACATGAATATGTGCAACGCGGCGCATGCGGTGATCTGCTGGAAACAGTACCGCTCTTTTTATCTAGAACATAGGCGCTCTCATCACCGTGTATTCACAGTGTTCGACCAGAAATTGCACCTGCGGGTTGTAGCTTCAAAGGAAATTGAGTGAGAACGCAAAGAGTGAAAGTCGAGTTCGTTGAGTCGGCCCCTCGGCCACTCAGCGAAGGGGTTCTGTACATTTCCGACCGCTTCCGGACAGCCCTGCATTTGTGCTGTTGTGGTTGCGGTAGGGAAGTGGTGACCCCATTGAATCCAGCAGGGTGGGCATACAAGCGAGATGCTGGGACGGTCACCTTAAAACCGTCCATCGGAAATTGGTCTTTTCCCTGCCGCTCGCACTACCTCATTATCAAGAATGAAGTGGTTTGGGCTAAGCCCATGACTGCTCAACAGATTGCGATGGTCAAAGCCAAAGATGCGCACGCTAAGAAGGTGTTAATTGATCGCAGCAATGCGACCAAGACGTCGGCAAAAATAGAGTCCCTCGTAGCCTCAGGATTAACGTCCTTAGCGGGTGAAGGCCTGTTTATTCGTGTGCGCCGCTGGTTGGGTATGTGACAGCCGCCAAGCTGCATAAATATTGCAGCGTTAAAGCTGATGGCAACGAGCATCATGCAGCCTGACTCTTAATCTGACATGTTTAATCAGGCCTCCGCATATGTCCTTGATCAGATCGAGCATATGGTCAAACCCCTGTGACCCGCCGTAATGAGGGTCTGCAACCACTGGGCTGTCTTGCCACATACAAAATTCGGTAAGCCCTCGCACATTGGCCTGATTTTTGGTGGTCTGACTGATGGTCTAACTGGCTGCTCAGGGCGACCTTTCGGTATCAGTTTTTTCGAAATTCCGCTCGTTCATTTATAGAAGGACATCATCCAAGTAGGAGTGGCAGGGGGAGTGTGTAGCTGCCATCGCCACTTTGAAGCGGCTTGCCAACCGATTCCGCTTGTTTCGCTGAATAAATGCGCAAGAAGCGTACAAGACGTGCCGACTTAACAGCGCCAAGTCCCATTCAGTAGCCAGTCTTGACGCTGCTACCGGTGTTTTAACGGCTCTGGAGCGGCTTTCCTGACCAGCAATTGCCGCCGCTGTCCGGAATTGACGTATCTATTTGAAGTACACGCTAAATAGACGGTTTCGAGCCGCACCAGTAGTGTCTAAATAGACTCCAAATTTCAGTTTATTGACATATTCCAGAATGACTCTTAGAATTCAAATAGACGCTAACTATTTGAATATGGAGTTCCACATGAGTGCAGCGAAGACCGCCAGCGGCGGCAAGCGTATTGGCTATGTTCGCGTCAGTAGTGCGGATCAAAACGATGCACGCCAACTAGACGGCGTGGTCCTGGATAAAACCTTTACCGATAAGGCCAGCGGTAAAGACACCAATCGGCCCCAACTTCAAGCAATGTTCGAGTTTGTGCGCGAGGGCGACCATATCTATGTGCACAGCATGGACAGGCTTTCGCGCTCACTGCGTGACTTGCAAGAGGTGGTGGAGTCGATGACTGGCAAGGGGATAAGCGTTACCTTCACCAAGGAAAACTTGACTTTCGAGCCCCCTGCGACTGGAGCAGATGCCCACAAAACAGCGTATTCCACTTTAATGCTGCAATTGCTGGGTGCGGTCAGTCAATTTGAGCGCGCACTGATTAAGGAGCGGCAACGAGAGGGGATAGCGATTGCGAAAAGCAAGAAGCTATACAAGGGAAGAAAACCGGCCCTGGACAAAGCGGCGGTCGCGAAACTGCAGCAAATGGTCGCCGAAGGCATGTCTAAAGTGGAGATATCCGAAACGCTGGGAATTTCGCGAGCTAGCGTATACGTGTATTTGAATGCTTGAACACATTCTGAAGCCACTAATCTTTCGAGAGTCAAGCACGCAGCGAAAGCCGACTTTTGAAACTGAGGTTGATTCGGAAAGCTACTCTGTCAGCGTTTTCAGTAGTTGCTTGGGGTCTTCTGCCGCCAAGCGATCGAAGAAGTCGTCTCCGACAGCCGGTGATGTTGGGGTCCCCGTTGCGGTAACCCCATTTGGCGCAATTGTCTTCAAGAGAAATTTTCTTCGCCAATCCGAAGGCCGCGTGAAGTACTCGTTAAGCCTGCCGGTAAGTACACCGCTCTCGGTAACAAATAATCCTCGAAAAATGCAAAGGCAGTACCTCTCTACGGCATCCGTCGTTGGGAACGCTTCTTTAATTGCGGCTTCATCCAACTTGCGAAGTAAATTCTGAGCCGAGGCAATTAATGACGTGATTTCTTTGGGTACTGGTGTCTTTTTCGACTTGAAGTTGTCGAGTGCCAGTTTGATGTTTAGGTGAGAATATGCTTCGGAAATTGCGACTTCATTTTGAAGAAGTTTCTGCGATGCATCAGATAGCTTGGCATCTCGAATTGATCCATGAACAGTACTGTTGCGCCACTTCGCCAAAAATTCGAGAAGTGCAATATGCAGGGGTTCATCAACTTCTAGCTCTTTTGCGATGGCAAGCGCGCGCTCATGCAAACCATATGCGCCCCCTTGGTTTGAAGGCCTGGTAACTGCTTTGGTTGCGATCTGCTTGGTGCTCTCAGAAAGAGTTATCCACGGCTCACTTGAGATATCTTCAATGTACTGGTCGACGACATCGTATGCCAACGCAGTTGCGGCCAAGCATGCGAAGAGCCTCGCCTGATCGGCCACTTGTTTGGCTACTTCACTGCTCTCTGGGGCCTTCCAAGTTACTGCAAACCCGCCAGGTAGTTGTCCTTTTCCGGCCGCGATGTGCTCAAGGCCAACAAAAATAGTGTTGAGTCTGTATGTAGCACTGCCCATTTTTCCTTGCAAGCGCCTAAAGGATGAGCTGCGCGAGAAGGCAAGTTGTTGTTTCCTATCGAGTTGAGGCATGCTAATAAAATTTGGTACGGGCAGGAATCGAACCTACCGTCTCGCGATGTAATGTGCGAGCTACAGCTCGATGAAAAGCGCGAATCTTGACCTTTAAACGACGAACCGAACGCGACTTTAATCCAATTTAGCTCACCCGACGAATTCTCTTTGCACTAAAAGAATCCCAGAATGGTTGACAAATGCATTTCAATTGATTTGTGTCTGGAAACAGACATCGTGATGGCCGTATGCCCTCTCTGCAAAACAGAAAAGGACTGTGTTCAGTCTGAGGGCGTCACACAAATGAAATTTGCAGACAGCGTAAGCCATATCGCGCGAGCTAACTGAAAGCTGACTTTTGCATGAGAGTGCATTGGGTCAACAGTAAAAGTAGTACCTTGGCGTCGTGGTCAAAGTTGGCTCGACTTGCTAGCAATTCACTGAATGCACTAACCCTTCCAAGCGCTAAAGCACCTGTGGATTGGCTGACGCATTGGGTCAATTAAATCTGCCTCTGCCAATGCAGCTTCTGACCAAGCTAAGTAAGCTTGGCGCTCATCACCTACCCAGTCTGGGTGTCCCGCCATTGCCTCGACAAGGTTACGAATGTCCTGAGCATGGCGCAAGTTGGTTGCGGCATCGACAATTTCTTTTTTGATCGCTTCCTTCCTGGCTTTGGTTGCGGCCAGGCGCCGCTCTTGTTCTTTGCGCTTGCTTTCGGCAATTTGAGCCAACATCTGGCTTTTGCGTTCAACTCTTCTTTCGTAGATTAAAAAATCGGTAGTCCGCATCTGGGTTTCGGCAAGAGTGAGTATTGCCTTGATGACGTCGTCAAGGCGCCGTTCAATTTTCGCGACAGGCTCGTCCAAAAAGTCTGCACTTTTGTCGTTGCTGCCCACGCGAAGTGTTGTAACACTACCCCGTGGCAGGTCACTATTCCCCTTGGGGTTCTCAGGTTCAAGAATTTGAAGCTGAACACTTGATGCACCGATGGAGATACGCGCGACGAGATGATGAATGTGACCCACTCCTTGAATCCATGTTTCCCTTTCAACGACATCGCAGACCGCCTGAATGGAATCCAAGATGGTAAAGATACTGCTAAAAATGCGTAGCTGGCGCTGAAACCTGGGCTCCAAAAAGTGCGGCTTGTAAAAAGACCAATCTCTATCTTTAAATTTTTCCGCTCTGTTCGCCTCAGAACGAAGCACACGGCGTAAACCACGATGTGGTTCTGATAAATCTCTCTTGGCGCGAAAGGGACCAAGGCGTGCAAATGCGGTTTGCACTATCCAGTCGACGGTGTGCTCATAGGTCGGAGGCGATATTTCTGCGTCTAGATCGACTGGGCTATTCCACAGCTCGTGATGATTCATCGTACGAATCTGAATCAACTCTCTTTGGCCAGGTAGCCGGAGTGGCAGGGGGACTATTGACGCTTTGCCACTAGCTGCCTTCCTTGCCCAATAGCCAGGCGGCGGTGCTGGGATGCACTCTCTGGCGCATAATTTCCCGATAGCGACATCGGAAATTCCCCAGATACGCGCGAGCTTCGACCGTGGTTCGCGCCATACCAAGGCATGCAAGTCCGTGCGAGTTATTGATGTCGGCTTTTGAACTGTCATATTTAACTGTCGGCGTATTTTTTAGCGCCAGATAGGTTGCGGATGGGTGCGTGCAGTGCCCAAGGAGGGCTCAACCAGCGCCTTCCGGAATGCCATGGCTGCGGCATTAACTGACTCAGCTTCAACGCTCTTCAATCCGTCGATAGCCACTTTTCGGCGATTGTCTTAGTGAGAAAGTCGGCGGGCTAGACTGGAATCCATTCGGCTAGTTTCTCCCCAAGAAGATTAAATGCTGCGGCTTGCTGATCAAGTCTGCGATCTTGGATGTAGACCCTTCCCATCTGGCTCGCAATCATGTGATTCAGGCATTCGTCAATCACATCTGTGCTTACTCCGTGCTTTGCCATAACTGTTGATCCTGACCGCCTTAGGTCATGTGCAGTCCAATGCCCACCTGGCAACAATAGTGCTGTCGTGCTGTGTGTACGGTTGGTCATCTGCTGCTCAGCAGGGCGTTGCCGGTCACTCAGTTGCTTGCCGAAACTTTTTATGCAGACGGCACCATTTCTACTTTTGTTTGGAAAAACCCATGGGAGGAGCTTGCCACTCTGCCTTGAATCGCTGTTTCGGAGTTCTAAAAGCTGTTGGAACAATTGCTTTGCGTAGGGTGACAAATGGATGGTGTGTGGTCTTTGATTCTTAGTTTCTGGTAGGTGCCAAGTCGACGCCTCTAGGTCGATATGCTCCCACGTAGCGCCCATCAATTCGCTGATCCTGCAACATGTAGCCAAAATCAGTTTTACTGCAATTTCGCCTCGGCGAGTCATACCCGCTTTTTTTAGTCCGGTTGCCAGTGCGCGTATTTCAGGCTCTTCCAGATTCCGCTTGCGAACGACATTTGCACCTCCGACTTGACGTTTCGTTATGGTGTCCAGCGGGTTCCTGTTAATAATTTCGCGGGCCAGTGCAAACTGGAACATCTGCTTTAAATCTGCCAACAGCACATTTCCGGTGCGTAGCTTGCCCGCTTTTTTGGTGTCATCCAGGATTTTAAAAATGTCTGCTTTCGTGACCAGTTTCGCTTCCTTGTCACCTATCGGACCAAAGACGCGACGCTCGAATTGCTCCTTTGTGTACTGGCCACCATCTTTACGGCCAACACGTTTACCTTCTTTTGTCGTGTGAGGTTGTAGTTCGACTTCTGCCCACTGATTAAATAGTGCCTTCACGGTGATTCTTTGCCTGATTGCGAGTTCTTCTGCAACCTTGGCGGCAGCTAGTTCTTGCTTCGTTGTTTCAACGGCAAAAGCCTTCTGCGCCTCGATTTCGATGAAGTGTTCTCGTAGGTCGTGCACGCCGGTTTGGTACAGAGTGGAAAGCTCGGCTGCTCGCTTATACGCGAGGGCCAATGTCAGTCCGCCGGCCTTTCCTTTTGGGTGGTAATTGCCAATAGGCAGAAATGGACGCTTGCCCTTTGAGTCTGTGTAACGGAAGTAGAAAAGTCGCTCACCAGTTGACGTGATTCGGCCCAAGAAGACCCCGGTGCCGCGTTTAAAGGGTTGCGTAATCCACTGATCCGCCTCCTTCGGTGAGGCTTGCATTGCTCTGTCGGTGATGGTGGTCATGTGTACTCGGATGAAATCAATAGCCACCATTTTAAGTCCTGGTCACCGTTCCGTCACCGTTGTACGCTTGCTTACGTGGATGTCGCTGGACCGCGCTGGACTAATTATTCTTATAAGTGATTGATTTAATTGAATATTAGTGAAATTCGCTTTTTTCTTTGCAGGGAAAATTACTAACCTTTATTGACTACGAACCAAGGGGTAGTGGGTTCAATTCCTGCCAGCCGCACCAAACGGATGCCTCTAGAACAGTGATGTTCTAGAGGCTTTTTCGTTACGATGTCCCATTTGCCTGCCTCGGGCTTCCATGAGCAAAGCTTTCAACAAAGAAACCGACTCAGACGACGATGACGACTTGTCATTGCCGCCTTTGCCCGCTGGCGGAAAAAACTACATCACGCCGCAAGGCTACGCGCGGATCAAGGCCGAGTTGCTGGACCTGATTGATAACGAACGACCCAAAATGGTGGAGGTTGTCCATTGGGCTGCCAGCAATGGCGACCGTTCCGAAAATGGCGATTATCACTATGGCAAGAAGCGCCTGCGCGAGATTGATCGACGGATCCGGTTTTTAACCAAACGAATGGAAATAGCCGAGATTTCAGACCCTTCGGTTCATCGGGGCAGTGATCAGGTGTTTTTTGGCGCGACGGTTACCTATGCAGACGAGCAGGGTGCGGAGCAGACGGTGACTATTCTTGGGATCGATGAAGCGGAAAGTGCGCTGAACCAAGTCAGCTGGATTTCCCCTGTGGCGCGTGCCTTGCTCAAGGCCCGGGTCGGGGACGAAGTGAAACTGCTCACGCCAGCGGGAGCGAGAGACATCGAGGTTCTTAAGGTGCTGTATCCGCAGCCCGCAGTCCAGCACTGAAGATTTTCAGACGCCGGGTTTGGCGCGTTGCACGCGCAGAACCGAGGGTGTTCGTTTGACGGTTCGCATGACTGAGGCCAGGTGCACACGGTCACGCACCCCTATGCCAAAACGCAGATCAGTCGCGTCTTGCGCTGATTCTTGGGCCATGTCCACATGTGTGATGTCGGCCTCCGCGCTGGTTAATGCAACGGCCACCCGCGCCAGCACGCCTTTTCCGTTGGTCACGGTCACCAACAAGCCGGTTTCAAAAGTGCGCGAGGGCTCGTCTGACCAATCCACGGCGATAAAGCGCTCGCTATCGCGGTGCTGCAGTTTTTTGGCGACTGTGCAGTCGTCGGTGTGAACCGTCAGGCCTTCACCACGGCCCAGATATCCCACAATGCTGTCACCCGGAATCGGGCGGCAGCAGGTAGCAAATTTCACTGACGCGCCTTCGCTTCCATCCAATACCAGTGCGCCTTGCGAAATGGATTCATGGGCCGTGTATCGCTCGCGGCTCATCAGGAGAGGATCCGGTTTTTCGCCGGTTTCAGCCAGCAGGGTGACGATGCGTTTGGCAACCATGCTGGCAATGCGTTTGCCCAGTCCGACATCGGTGAGCAAATCAGCTCTGGACCGGTTTCCCGAAAAGCGCAGTATTTTTTCCCAGGTCGTGTGGTTCTTTTCGTCGTCGTCGGGGAGCCGCTCAATGCCTTCTGCCCGCAACGCCTGGGCCAGCATTTTTTCACCAAGCTCCTGCGACTCGCTGAGCGCCATGGTCTTGAGATGATGCCGAATTTTTGAACGGGCTTTGCCAGTGCGTACAAAACCCAACCAGGCCGGGTTGGGGCTGGAGACTGAGGCCGTGATGATTTCGATCACGTCGCCATTGCGCAATTCGGAGCGTAAGGGTACCTGCTCACCGTTGACCTTGGCTGACACCGCCCGGTGGCCAACATCGCTGTGAATGGCATAGGCAAAATCGACGATCGTCGCGCCGCGTGGCATGGCCATGATCTGGCTTTTGGGTGTGAACACGTAGACGGCGTCGGGAAACAGGTCAATCTTGACGTGGTCCCAGAATTCGGCGGCATCGCGCGTTTCGTGCTGAATGTCCAGCAAGGATTGGAGCCACTGTGTTCCCAGCCGCTGGGAGGCATCACTATCAGGATCAGTAGCCTTGTAGAGCCAGTGCGCCGCGACGCCCGACTCGGCCACGATGTGCATGGCTTCGGTGCGCATCTGGAACTCGATGCTGGTGCCGAATGGGCCGACCAGCGTGGTGTGCAGTGACTGATAGCCATTGACCTTGGGGATGGCGATGTAGTCCTTGAATTTGCCCGGCAGCGGTTTGTACAGCTGATGCAACACGCCCAGTGCGGTGTAGCAGCCTGTGACACCGCCTACGATGATGCGAAAACCGTAGATGTCTGTGACCTGGGCAAAGGACAGGTGTTTCTCATCCATCTTGCGGTAGATGGAATACAGGGCCTTTTCGCGCCCATAAATGTGCACCTGCATGGCCGCATGGCTAAAAGCTGCATCCACCTCCGACTGAACCCGCTTGATGACATCCCGCCGGCGCCCGCGCGCCCGCGCCAGGGCTTTGGTTAGCGTGGCGTAGCGCCAGGGGTACAAGTGCTGAAAGGCCAGATCCTGTAACTCTCGGTAGGTTGAGTTCAAACCCAGGCGGTGGGCAATGGGGGCGTAGATGTCCAGAGTTTCGCGGGAAATCCGGGCCCACTTATTTCGCGGCACATCGCCCAGCGTCCGCATGTTGTGGCTGCGATCAGCAAGCTTGATGAGAATGACGCGCACGTCCCGGGCCATGGCCAGCAGCATTTTGCGGAAAGACTCCGCCTGGTTTTCTTCGCGGGTGTTGAACTCCAGCTTTTCCAGCTTGGTAAGGCCATCCACCAGTTCGGCAACGGGCGCCCCAAAACGTTCAATCAGTTCAGGTTTGGTGACGCCGCAATCTTCAATGGCATCGTGCAGCAGCGCAGCCATCAGGGCCTGGGCGTCCAGTTTCCACTCGGCACACTGCTGGGCGACGGCGATGGGGTGGGTGATATACGGCAGGCCGCCGTTGCGGATTTGTCCCAGATGCGCTTCGTCCGCGAAGCGATAGGCGCGCCTGACATTGTCAACATCGGCGGCGCTCATGTAGTCCAGCTTGGCGGTCAGCGCGGCAAAACTCGCCGCCGCGGCGTTGGCCGCGGCCGGGGTCGACTTGGTGCTGACGACGGGTGAAACCAAAGCGCTCATGCCTTAAATGTATCGCGACAGCTATAAAACATGCAAAGAGCGGTCTTTAAGGCGTGCTGAAATGAAAAAAGCACCGCTGTTGCGGTGCTTTTTGAAAGTAGGGACTGACTCAGCCGGGTACTTTTTTCAGCATTTCCAGGCCGATTTTGCCATCGGCGATTTCGCGCAAGGCAGTTACGCCGGGCTTGTTTTTGCTCTCAATCTTTGGCGCATGTCCTTGGCTCAGCATGCGGGCGCGGTAGGTAGCGGCCAAAACCAGCTGAAAGCGGTTGGGGATTTTTTCCAGGCAGTCTTCAACAGTGATGCGGGCCATGAGAGTCTCCGGTTTAAATTGCAATATCGGGAATGTGTAGCAGCTCAGGCAATGTTCAGGGCCTTGAAGGTCTCGGCACGGGCACGGCGTTGTGCCGCAAACTTGAGTCGCTGTGCATGAACAATGGTTTTCAGGTCGAAAACCGCTCGTTCAAATAACTCGTTGATTATAACGAAGTCGAATTCGTGGGCTTGTTCCATCTCAGTGGCGGCGTTTTTCAGCCTCAGTTCAATCACATCGGGTGCGTCTTCGCCACGTCGCTGCAGGCGCGAGCGCAACTCCTCCCAGCTGGGCGGCAATATGAAGATCAGCACAGCATTGGCGAAGATGCGCTTGATGTTGACCGCCCCCTGAAAGTCGATTTCCAAGATGACATCAGCGCCGTGGGCCACGCGCTCCTCAATGGTTTGGCGGGATGTGCCGTAGCGCTGTCCGTGCACATGGGCCCATTCCAAAAACGAATCCCGAAGAACCATGCCGTCAAACTCTTCCGGCGAGATAAAAAAGTACTCGCGGCCATGCTTTTCCTGGCCTCGGGGTGGCCGCGTGGTGTGTGACACCGCCGGTTGCACGCGCGAGTCCAGCTCCATCAGGGCTTTGACCAGACTGGATTTCCCAGCACCACTGGGCGCGGCGACGACAAACAGGTTTCCTGGGTAATCCATAGGCTGGTTTTTTTAATGGTTATGGGCTCAGTGCGCGGCGGGGCTACTCAATGTTCTGAACCTGCTCGCGAATCTGCTCGATGAGCACTTTCATATCCACCGAGACATGGGTGAGCTCCAGGGAGGTTGATTTTGAGCCCAGTGTGTTGGCTTCCCGGTGCAGCTCCTGGATCAGGAAATCCAGCCGTTTGCCCACTTCCCCGCCATTGGCCAGCAGTCGGTCAATTTCGTCAAGATGGGATGAAAGACGGGTGATCTCTTCAGCCACATCAATGCGTATCGCAAAGGAGGTCGCCTCCAGCAGGGCGCGGTCTTGGGCGGCTTCTGGCAAGGTACTGCCGTCGGTCAAGGCCATGGCCTCCTTCCAGCGCTCCATGAATCGGGCCTTCTGCTGCTCTACCAGCTTGGGCACCATGGGAACGGCCTGTGCGGCGAGTGCCCGCAATTGTGCAGTCCGATCCCGCAACATTTCCGCAAGCCGTGCGCCCTCGCGCTCTCGAGCGGCCAGAAGCTCTTTTAGCGCCTTTTTGGCCAGCTTGAGCAGCTCGTCGCTGTAGTCGTGTGCGCTTTTGTCTTCACCTGCCGCCATTCGCAGGATGTCGGCCACACTCAGCGCCGCTGCACCCGGAAGCCATGATCTGACGGTGTCTTCCATCGAGCCCAAGCGCTGCAAGGTTGCGCTTGCGGGGGCGCGAAGGCCATTGCCCTGATTGCTTTCGAGTGAAACGCGCAGTTCGACTTTGCCGCGTTTGAGCTTGCCGATCAGCGCCTCACGCAAGGCGGGCTCCGTATGCCGCAACTCGTCCGGGAGCCTGAAGGCTAGGTCCAGGAACCGGCTGTTGACGGAGCGTATTTCTACTCCCAGGCGGGCATTGGCATCCGGGCTGGCGTCGGTTTCTGTAGCCGTCCGCGCGGGGCTGGACTGGACGGTTGCATAGCCCGTCATGCTGTAAACTGACATTTAGTAGTACGCTCTTCTTAAGAAAAACAGGACCGGGTGATCTCATCACCTGGCGTCAATCCCGAATTATGTCAAAGGTCAAGCCCGCGCCACTTCCACCGGATACCGTCATCGGCGGCTATCGCGTGGTGCGCAAGTTGTCGGCGGGCGGTTTCGGGGTAGTTTACTTGGCTGTTGACAACGAAGGCCAGCAGGTTGCCATCAAGGAATACCTTCCTTCATCGCTGGCCAGCCGCTCGGCCGGAGATTTGTTGCCGCAGGTGCAGCCCGAAAAGCTGTCGCTGTACCGCTTGGGTTTGAAGAGTTTTTTCGAGGAAGGGCGCTCACTGGCGCAAATCTCGCACGCATCTGTGGTCAGCGTGCTGAATTTCTTCCGCGAAAACGAGACCGTTTACATGGTGATGAATTATCTGGAGGGCGGGACCCTGCAGGATTTCATCATCACTGCGCGCGAACTGAAAAAGCAGAAGGTGTTTCGGGAGTCCACGATCCGTTCACTATTTGATGAAATCCTGCGAGGATTGCGCATCGTGCATCAGCACAAGATGCTGCACCTGGACATCAAACCAGCCAACATTTTCATCACCGACGACAACAAGG
The DNA here is from genome assembly GCF_035638815.1 of Polaromonas sp. Taxonomy (GTDB): domain Bacteria; phylum Pseudomonadota; class Gammaproteobacteria; order Burkholderiales; family Burkholderiaceae_C; genus Polaromonas. The sequence continues at coordinate 11,340 of NZ_DASQZG010000027.1, read as the reverse complement.
CCGTGATGATCGACTTTGGCGCGGCGCGCGAGGTCTTGAGCAAAGAGGGCAACTTCATCCGGCCCATGTACACGCCCGGTTTTGCCGCGCCAGAAATGTACCGCCGTGACTCGTCCATGGGCCCCTGGACCGACATCTACGCCATCGGCGCCTGTATTTACGCGACCATGCAAGGCTATCCACCCAACGACGCGCCTCAGCGCCTGGAAAAAGACCGTTTGTCCCTGGCGCTGTCACGGCTTCGCGGTGTGTACTCTGACAACCTGATCGAGGTTGTGGAGTGGTGCATGTCGCTGGACCCGCTGTCCCGGCCTCAATCAGTATTTGCGTTGCAAAAAGAGCTCAGTCGCGAGGGCGAGCGGCGATACACCAAACTCACGGTGGGCGAAAAAATGCGTCTGCAGTTTGACAACATGGTGTCAGACACCAAGAAAACCGCGCGCAAGGCAACCGGCTTCGCCACCAAATTCAAATGAAATTCTCAGTTTTTCAGGTTAGTCGAAAAGGCGGGCGCGAAAAAAACGAAGACCGCATGGGCTACTGCTACACGCGGGAGTCCGGTCTTTTTGTGCTGGCAGATGGCATGGGTGGGCATCCGGAAGGGGAGGTGGCTGCCCAGTTGGCGCTGCAAACCATTTCTGCGCTTTACCAAAAGGAAGCGAAACCGGTGGTCAAGGACCCGACCGAGTTTTTGTCTTCCGCCCTGATGGCGGCGCACCACCAGATCATTCGATACGCGAGTGAAAAAGGAATGCTCGACACCCCGCGCACCACGCTGGTTGCGGCGATCCTTCAGGATACCGGGGCGACCTGGGTTCACTGCGGGGATTCGCGGCTGTATGTGATTCGCAATGGCGAGATGCTGACCCGTACGCGTGACCACTCATACCTGGAGCAGCAAAACGCCGGCATCATCAAACTGGACCGCGTGAACCGGAACATTTTGTTCACCTGCCTGGGGTCGCCGTCCAAGCCAGTGCTGGACATCGCCGGCCCGGTGGTTTTGCAGCAGGGCGATAAATTAATGCTGTGTTCGGATGGCCTCTGGGGTAGCCTCACCGACGCCGAAATTGTGCGCCACATGTCATCCAACAGTGTTTCGGATTCCGTCCCGGATATGGTCGAGCATGCCCTGCGCAATGGCGGCGAGCACAGCGACAACGTCACCGTGCTGGCGATGGAGTGGGAAACGCCAGACGCTTTTGAGTCCACACGCGGTGTATCGACTGACAGCATCATGGACGGCGTGTTTGCATCCACCATACAGGCGGGTGTGCTTGATGGCAGCATCGAAGACCTGGACGACGCGGCGATTGAGCGATCAATTGCCGAAATCAACGAAGCGATTCGCCGCTCCGCCGAAAGAAAAGCCTAACATTTCAGCTGCCGCTGCCGCTGCTGCAGTGGCGGTTTGCAGGCCAGAGCCTCCCCCGATTTTACCGTCCGGCGTAATGACGCCAGAAAGCCCCAGCATATGAGTTCATTTCAACGAAGCAGCGCACGTGCTGCAGACCAGTTGCGCCCTGTGCGTATCACCCGTGCTTACACCTCCTATGCCGAAGGTTCGGTGCTCATCGAGTTTGGCAACACCAAGGTGCTGTGCACGGCCTCGGTTGAAGAAAAAGTGCCTGGCCACAAAAAGGGCAGCGGCGAAGGTTGGGTCACTGCCGAGTACGGGATGCTTCCGCGCGCGACGCATACGCGTAGCGACCGCGAAGCCGCGCGTGGCAAACAAAGCGGCCGCACGCAGGAGATTCAGCGCCTTATCGGCCGGTCGATGCGCGCAGTGTTTGATCTGAAAAAGCTGGGCGAAAGAACCATTCACCTCGACTGCGACGTGATTCAGGCCGACGGGGGCACACGCACCGCCAGCATCACCGGCGCGTTTGTGGCAGCGCAAGACGCAGTTAACAAGTTGATCGCCGAAGGAAAGCTCAAGGAAACCGCCATCCTTGGCCACGTGGCCGCGATATCGGTCGGCATTGTGCAGGGCGCGCCCTTGCTCGATCTGGAGTACATCGAAGATGCGGGCTGCGATACCGACATGAATGTCGTGATGACGGGTGCCGGGCACTATGTAGAGGTGCAGGGTACAGCGGAAGGGGCGGCCTTTTCGCGCAAGGAGATGGACGCCTTGCTGCTACTGGCGGAAAAAGGAATCAGTGAGTTGGTGCAGATGCAGAAACAATCGCTACTTAATTGATAGCAAACTATTGCCACCGATAAAGGGCAAAGTGCCGTTTTCATGAAGATCATCCTCGCGTCAAACAATCCGGGCAAGCTGGCCGAGTTGCAGGCCATGCTGGTTCCCCTGGGTGTCACCTTGATCCGGCAGTCTGATCTGGGTGTAACCGAGGCTGAAGAACCTTTTCGCACTTTTGTTGAAAACGCACTTGCTAAAGCACGCCATGCCGCGCAGGCCAGTGGCCTGCCCGCATTGGCCGATGATGCCGGCTTGTGCGTGGATGCCTTTGGCGGGCTGCCTGGCGTGGACACTGCTTTTTACGCCACGCGGTTTGGCTATGAAAAGGGCGATGACAACAATGTGCGTGCCTTGCTGGAGCAGATGGCGGATATTGAGCAGCGCCGCGCTGCGATGGTCAGCACCCTCGTGGCTGTGCGTTCGGCTGACGACCCTGAGCCGCTGATCGCCGTCGGCCGCGTGAGTGGCGAGATTGCCCGCGTTCCCGCTGGCACCAACGGTTTCGGATTCGATCCGGTGATGTTCATTCCGGAATTTGGCAAAACCTTTGCAGAGCTTCCGGTGGAAGTAAAAAACGCCAACAGCCACCGGGGAAAAGCCGTCAGCCAGATGATGAACCTGATGCGTGAGCGTTGGCTCTGAGTCTCATGGGTTTTCCGATACCAGTCGTCAGCGCCCCTGCTGAGGCCTCCGGCGCGATGCAGGATATCCAGCACTACATGCGGGAAGGGACTCTCAGGCTGAGCGCATTGCCTCCGCTGTCCTTGTATGTACACCTGCCGTGGTGCCTCAAGAAATGCCCTTATTGCGACTTCAACTCGCATGAAGCAAAAGGGGAACTTCCTGAGCGGCATTATCTTGATGCGTTGATGGCCGACCTCGAGGCTTCGCTGCCACTGATCTGGGGGCGCACGGTGCACAGCATTTTTATTGGTGGAGGCACGCCCAGCCTGTTTTCACCGCAGGCCATAGACAGGCTGTTGGGGGATATCCGCGCGCGGATTCGACTCGAAGCGGATTGCGAAATCACGCTCGAAGCCAACCCCGGCACTTTTGAGAGAGATCGGTTCAAGGCCTTTCGCCATGCAGGGGTGACCCGGCTGTCGATTGGCGTGCAAAGCTTTGATGACCAGCATCTCAAAGCGCTGGGCCGAGTGCACGACCGGGCCCAGGCCATCGCCGCAGTTGAGGAGGCGGCGCAATCGTTTGACACCTTCAATCTCGACATGATGTACGCGCTGCCGGGCCAGACACTTGAAAACCTGGAGCAGGACATGCGCCAGGCGCTGGCGCTGCAGCCGCCGCATATTTCCATCTATCACCTGACCGTTGAGCCCAACACCTACTTCGCCAAATATCCGCCGACACTTCCGGAAGAGGATGATGCGTACGCCATGCTGGACCGCATCACGGAGATGACGGGCGCAGCTGGCATGGACAGATATGAAGTATCTGCCTACGCCAAACCCGGTCACGCTTGTTTGCACAACCAGAACTACTGGAAGTTTGGTGACTATCTGGGCATAGGCGCAGGCGCGCACAGCAAACTTAGTTTTGCGCACCGCGTGGTGCGCCAGGTGCGTTTTCGGGATCCCCGGCTCTACATGGAAAAAGCGCTGGCTGGCACACCGCTCGCGCGGGAAAGCGAAGTCAGCCGCGCTGACCTTCCGTTTGAGTTCATGCTCAACGCCTTGCGTTTGCGTGCGGGTTTCAAGCTGCACGACTTCGCCGAAAGAACCGGTTTACCCCTGACTGCCATCGAGGCCGGCCTGAAAGAGGCTGAGCAAAAAGAGTTGATCGAGAGGGACTTCGCGCACGTCCGGCCAACGGCCAGGGGGTTCGATTTTCTGAACGATTTACAGCAGCTTTTTTTGCCCGAGTGATCGCGCTGCGGCTGCCGAGTCGCTTTATCGGGGTTGAACGACAAAGGCGAGCGAAGTACCGCTACCCGCCTTCACGAGCCAATGCGCGCGGTCTTCGACAACGGCGCCCGCTCCTGATTCGATGATGGGTTGAAGCGGACTGCGTGATTTAGGGATGAGCCACACCATTTCTTTCAGGTTTTCGGGATGGCTGGCCCGGAAACGCGTTGCACCTGATTCGGTACGAACTTCGATCCAACTCACTTTTATGCGGGTACTCATGAAATCGGCCAGACGCTCTGGGGTGTACCAGCGAAAGTGGTCGGGACCCTTGGCTTTGGCGTACGCGAGTAGATCAAGCAGCACGTCTTTCCACTCGTAGGCCCAAGGTGGGTGCATGTAAATCAGGCGACTTGTATTTTTTTCGATGACAAAGTCGACCATGTTGTGGTACCAGTCAACGATCTGTTTCTTGGGTACTTTGTAATACTCAAACTCGTCAAACACCGCATAGCGGCCCTGCGGCGTTACCGGAAAGATCCACATGTTCGGATTGCGAAGCTTTCCATCGCGGTAGTGTCGCGTGGGCCCCAGCCCCGTGTGTCCGGTGAAATAGGCGCTGACCACCCCTTGAGCTTCCAGCCAGTCCATCGCCCAGGTCGCGTTGTTGCCCTGGGGCGCGGAATAACTTCGCATGGGCTGGCCGATCACACGGTCAACGGAAGCCTTGTTCAATTCAAGGAAAGGCAAAAACTCAGCCTTGTTGTTTTCATCGGCCCCGTCGCCGTAATGGTCATGTATCCAGCCGCCGTGACTGCCAATCGAGTGGCCGCGACTGTGGAGTCTTTGAAGGATGCCTTGGGCTACCGGGTTGTTATCCAGATTCCAGCCCAGGCGGTCCCCAAATTCGATGGTGTCGGGTCCGGCCGTGATGTCAATCGAGAACGGGCCGCCATCAAAGACCCCGAGCTTCTCCAGTGCCAGGGTTGGCACCTGGGCTGCCATGGAATCAAAGTGCCAATTAAGGACCAGCCCTGGTATGGCGTCAGGCATGGGAGAAAGCCGCGCCATCTTGACAACGTGCTCCACAAAGTAACGCAGGAAACCGTGCATGGGCAAGCCGTCCGTACGCAGCTTCAGGTAGGTGACTGGCATGTTGACAAAGAGTACGGTGCCTTGTCCATACTTTTGCACTCCTGCGGCAACGCCGAATTCGGGAGACCTCGCGAGAAGAGTTCCGGGAAACTGTCCTTGAGTCGCGAAGCTGGGATACGTGAGATTTCCGTGGATGTATCCGCTGTAGGCGTCCTCGTCCCAGTAGGTTTCTGTGGGGTTGGTCGCGGTGGCAGTGGGCACAGGCGTTGTCGCGGGTTGCGCTTGATCCGTCTTGGCGACGGGGGAGGAAGATGCGCCGTTGTAGGGAAGTGATTTTCCAGGTGGCACCAGCAAGTCACGCAAGGACTCCCGCTTGGCGACGATGGGCCCCAGGCCAGTCGTTTTCTCGCGCAGCTCTTCGTAGAGGGCGTATTCAACGCCTGCGATATCGCTGAGACGAGAGTGTGAATCCGGATAAACAAGACGACCAAAGCTGTCCCTCTTTAGCACGCCAAAGTCGTACACCAACATGGTTTGACCGCCGTCCCGGGTGTAGCTGCGAATGGCACGAATCAAATCGTCACTGGCGGCACGGTGTATCCCGTCCGGAAGTACAAGGCCTGCAAAACCGAGCGCTTGGGTTCCCAGTGATTTGAAATTGCGATCGGTGACTGGCCTGAGGCGCACGCCCTCTTCAGAGGCTGCATCGATCCAGGCTGTCACGCGTGGATCGCTCACGGACTGCCCGTCGGGCACCAGCATTAAAAGCACGCCCGGATCAGGCGCAGTTATGACTGGAGGATAGTCCTGGGCGTTTGTCTGGGGGGCGGCATCGGGCTCCTGCTGTTGTGCGGTACATGCGCCCAGTGCCAAAGCTACGCCCGCTGTCAGGCATAAGTGGCGCAAGAATCGGCCAGCCTTGGCAGAGGGTTTCACGGTGACGAGGGAGAGAAGCAAAGCAGAACAGGTGCGGGTGAAAATCAAACAGCGGAGAGTATCCGCGGGTTGAAGATGCGCCTGCGTCAGTAAATTACCCGACTTCGTGAGAGGCCTTGATTCAAATTACGCCCAGGCTCAATCAGAACGTCTTCTCGCACTTGCTTTCAAAAAAGCTCGCCGGAGCGCTGTTGACGGGCTCTGACAAAACGACCCAGGTGACGCTAGATGATTGATGCGTCCCGACATGGTCCGTCTTCCCCGACGGCGTTAACTTATGTGCACTGTTGTTTTTTGGCTATGAAATTTCACCACGGGATTTTTTCCTACAGGCGGCTGGTTACCAGCGAAACATACTGAAACCTGAGTCAGCGCTGGTGTGCAACATAGATTTTTCAGATCATCCGAGCCGCCAGCAAAGAGTCCACTCCATTTAGTTTTTTTTCGCAACTTTTAATCCTCAGGAGAAGATGATGAACGCCTTGAAATTCACCGCAGCTAAGCGTCAGCTCAGTCTGCTCGCGCTAGCTGGCTTGGCAACCCTCGGCAGCACCACGGTGTCCGCACAGCAAGTTGTCGGCCCCTATATTGGCGCCAACCTGGGTGCTACTCGCTCCGACTTCAACAACGGCGACGTTAATCGCTACTTGTTGAACCGTGGCTTCACCGTGAACTCGTCATCGGAAGACAACAGCAGCACCGGCGGCAAGCTGTTTGGCGGCTATCAATTTACGCCTTACTTTGCCGTAGAAGGTGGTTATTTTGATTTGGGAAAATTTGACTACAGAGCCAATACAACTCCGGCCGGTTCATTTGGTGTCAACAACCGCATCCGCGGTCTGAATCTTGATTTGGTAGGTACCGCGCCTTTGACGGACAAGTTCTCCGTGTTCGGTCGTATCGGTGCCGCCTACGCCCAAAATCGTGCGAACTTCGCAAGCACTGGACTGGTCCCTGCGTACACTGGTAGCACCCGCACCAACGACACCAACCTCAAGTTGGGTATTGGCGTCCAATACGCGATCACCGAGGCTCTGGCTCTTCGTGCCGAACTTGAGCGCTATCGCATCAATGATCCGATTCGCAACCGCGGCCATGTCGACATGGCGTCCGTTGGCCTGGTCTACCGTTTTGGCCCCAAAGCCCAGACGCCTGTGGCTTATGTCGCTCCTGCGCCCGTCTATGTAGCCCCGCCAGCTCCAGTCGTGGTAGCCCCACCACCTGCTCCAGCTCCAGTGGTGGCACCAGCACCTGTGTATGTCGAACCTGCCCGTCCAGCGAAGCAGGGTCGTAACTAAAACTTAACGTTTTAGTGATTCGTGTAATGGCGCGGAGGTGAAAACTTCCGCGCCATACTTACGTCTGGGGTAAGCCCGGGGCGGCACGGATCGAGGGATAGGCGTAAACTGAAAAACTAGACCGGCACGGGTGTGGTTTAGGCCTTTCAACGATTTGCTTTGCCCTGCACGTACTTTTTTGCACACAGGAACATCACGATGCGAAGCCCGCGAAAACAGAATACGGTCGACATGTTGGCAAGCAGCGCCCGCAAGCTTGGCCTAATGCTGAGGCAATGCATGTTGCTCACTCTGATCCCCGCTGGGGTTTTGCTGCAATCTGTTGCAGCTGCGCAGAACTTGCCCGCGCCGAGTGCGCCGGATGCTCGCGTCGCCATGCCTGCCACGCCCGCCGCTCCTGCCGAGTCGCAGCAGGCCCCGGGTTCAATCAAGTTGGCAAATTTTGGGCAAGAGACGGCGTCATTGGAAGCCCAGAAACTGGCGGATTGGGTGGTGGATTCAGCCAACAACACCAGATTGCCTTTCATGATTGTCGACAAAGTGCAAGCCCGGGTGTTTGTCTTTGACGCTCAAGGGCAGTTACGTGGCGCCGCCGCAGCGCTGCTGGGCATGGCGATCGGCGATGATTCCGCTCCCGGCATCGGCGAGCGCAAACTGTCCAGCATTCGTCCCCACGAACGAACCACGGCCGCTGGCCGTTTTGTGGCAAATCTGGACCGCGACATTGATGGGAAAGAAATTCTCTGGGTGGACTATGACTCCGCGCTTTCGCTCCATCGGGTGGTGACAGGAAGCCCAAAAGAGCGTCGCGCTGAACGCCTTGCCTCGCCTACGCCACAGGACAACCGTATTTCGTATGGCTGCATCAATGTGCCGGTCAAGTTTTACGAAAACGTGGTGAGCCCGGCGTTTACGGGCACCAACGGCATCGTGTACATATTGCCGGAGACTCGCTCGGCCCGGGAAGTTTTCGGCTCTTACGATGTTCGGGATTCTTCTCGCCGGCAAGCCTCAGCAGGGGTTGCGCCGGCAAACGCTTCCGCAACAAGATAATTCCGGCGCTCTTGAGCGCATGGACTGTACGCTGGGTCCTTCGCGCTTTTGATGCTCCGGGGTGTGGGCGGAGCGGAGACTACTTGATTGGCGTTTCATATGCTTTCACCAGAGCCGCATTAGGCCGCCGGTGGCACTTCTTCGGTTGCTTGCGGTACTAGCCCTGATATTCGGTGTTGCAGCGATTGCAGGTAGCGCTTATGGCCTAGACCAATTCAGCAATGTTATTGACCTGTAGCTTGCCGTAGATCCCGGAAATGGTTACGGACCGTCGCCGGTGATTTGTTAAGTTGCGCTGCGATCTTCTTGTGTGTCAAACCCTTGGAGATTGGTTCTGAAATTGTTGGCAGCCTTTGCTCACGGTACTGGCCGGTGCGGTACTGTACATTTAAATTGCAATTACTTTGGGATGGTCTCAGTTTGAGAAGCAGGTATAAGAAAATATTTCTCGCGTGATGGAACAACGCTATCGGTTACAGCCGCGCAGGTGGCCATCCGTGTGTTGGACAGCGCAAGTAGCCTGATGAGCTGTGCGGGGTTATCGTAATGTCGCAATGTCGCACTAGCGCACTTTTATGTGTCCAAGCTGACGGATGATGCCCGAAAGCTTGACGGGAGCTAGGCTGGAAAACAGCTGAAACGTTTGATTCCGGCATTCGCAAGACGGTGCAGTGGTACTTGAACCACCCCGAATGGGTGGCGGAGGTGCAAAGCGGTTCCTACCGAGACTGAGTGAAAAAGCAATACGTCACCAACTAAACAAAACTAAAACGGCGGTAATCACGATGACTTCAACACGCAAAGGCATCATCCTGGCGGGGGGCTCAGGTACCCGGCTCCACCCTGCCACCTTGGCAATAAGCAAACAACTGCTGCCCGTGTACGACAAGCCCATGATTTATTACCCGCTTAGCACGCTCATGCTGGCGGGTATCCGCAACATATTGATCATCGGTACGCCACAAGACACACCGCGCTTTGCGCAACTGCTGGGCGATGGGGGCCAGTGGGGCATTAACCTGCAATACGCCGTTCAACCGAGTCCCGACGGGCTGGCACAGGCTTTCATCATTGGTGCTGACTTTATTGGCAGCGATCCGTCTGCCCTGGTACTGGGCGACAACATTTTCTATGGACACAACTTTCAGCAGCTTATGGCTAACGCCGAGGCACGAAATGTGGGAGCCAGTGTGTTTGCCTACCACGTTCATGACCCCGAGCGCTATGGTGTGGCGGAGTTTGATGCCGCAGGCCGTGTGCTCAGACTGGAAGAAAAGCCAATGCAGCCCCGGTCCAACTACGCGGTGACAGGCTTGTATTTTTATGACAACCAAGTGGTTAATTTGGCCCGCCACCTCAAGCCATCGGCGCGCGGCGAGTTGGAAATTACTGACCTCAACCGCCTGTATCTGGATCGAGAGCAATTGAACGTCGAAATTATGGGCAGGGGCTTTGCTTGGCTCGACACGGGTACCCATGACAGCTTGATGGACGCTAGTCAGTTTATTGCCACGCTGGAAAAACGCCAGGGTCTCAAAGTTGCTTGCCCTGAAGAGATTGCCTATCGACATCGCTGGATTGACGCTGGGGCACTGGAGAAACTAGCGCAACCGATGGCCAAAAACGGATACGGTCATTATTTGGTGGGTCTATTGAAGGAAAAGATATTTTGATGAAAGTAACGCAAACCGCTATCGCAGACGTTTTGGTTCTTGAACCGATGGTGTTTGAAGACGAGCGGGGTTTCTTTCTTGAGAGTTTCAATGTGCAAGCGTTCAGGGATGCCACGGGTTTAAATGTTGATTTTGTGCAAGACAACCATTCCAAGTCGGCTCGGCATGTATTGCGTGGCCTGCATTACCAAATTCAGCAGCCGCAGGGCAAGCTAGTGCGGGTGTTGCAAGGCGAGGTGTTTGATGTGGCTGTGGACTTGAGACGGTATTCGTCTACCTTCGGGCGATGGGTGGGTTTGCATCTTTCGGCTGAAAACAAAAAGCAGTTCTGGGTTCCTTCAGGCTTTGCCCACGGCTTTGTGGTGTTGAGCGAGACGGCCGAATTTTTGTATAAAACCACAGACTATTACTCGCCTCAGCATGAGCGCTGCATCTCGTGGAACGACCCCGGGATTGGTATTACTTGGCCTGAAATGGGGGTAGAGCCTTTGCTTTCAGCTAAAGACCAACAGGGCTGTAGTTTGCGCGAAGCGGTTACTTTCTGAAGATTTGAGTAGTTTTTTTGAATTTGCTGCAAACCGATTATGAAAATAGCAGTGATAGGTACCGGGTATGTCGGCCTTGTAACAGGCTCTTGCCTGGCCGAGCTGGGCAACAAGCCTTGACTTGGACACGGCAAAGTTGAAGCCTTAAACACAAACGGTATCCCCATTTTCGAGCCCGGCTTGCAAGAGCTGGTGCGCACCAACGTTGCGGCGGGGCGACTGCGCTTCACCACCAGTGTGCTAGAGGCCGTGGCTTTCGGCCACATTCAGTTCATCGCGGTCGGCACCCCGCCCGAGGAAGGCGGCAGCGCCGACGTGCAGTATGTGCTCGCAGCTGCCCGCAGCATTGGCCGTCCCATGGTGGAGGAGAAACTGGGGGTCATCAAAGGCACCGTGCCAGTGGACAGACACCCTGAGCAATATCGAGAAGCTTACGTTCAGCGACACCAGCGTGCTTCTAAAGTCTGCCAGATCCGACTTCGACGGCGACATCAAGAGCGACATCCTGCGGCGCAACGCTGCTACGGGAGCAGCTGGACTTGACCCGCTTCCGTAGACACATTTCAGCTTCCAGTGCGAAGCTGCTCGAATGCCAGCGGGCTCAGAAGGTCAAGATGACTGTGCCTGCGAACTCGATTGTAGAAACCCTCGATGTAATCAAACACGTCTGACTTG
>NZ_DASQZG010000026.1:0-113901 GCF_035638815.1 Polaromonas sp. | reverse complement strand
TTTGGCTTCGCCGCCGAATTTGGCTGCGAGCACGGTCGTGATCGCCGCTGTCAGTGTGGTTTTGCCATGGTCAACGTGCCCGATGGTGCCTACGTTGACGTGCGGTTTTGTCCGCTCAAATTTGCCTTTTGCCATTTTTCGACTCCAAATACCTGAAGAATTTACTTACGAAAGTGGTTTCCCACCGCACTTACCACCCAACAACCAGCCGGACAACCGTCCTGACCTGGCCACTAAATGGTGCCCATTCCGGGAATCGGACCCGGGACCTCTCCCTTACCAAGGGAGTGCTCTGCCACTGAGCCAAATGGGCCAAATTCAAAAAACTTGCCAATCGTCTAATCAAACCAGCGCAATCGATATGGAGCGGGAGACGGGAATCGAACCCGCGTCATTAGCTTGGAAGGCTAGGGTTCTACCATTGAACTACTCCCGCATCAGCCGCCTTTTCATACGCCTCTGAACGTCTTTACGCTCAAACAACCCCGAAACACGGCATCAACTGCCCGGACCAATCGCTTATCAACCATTTGCAGACCAATGCCTGCTTATCAATTCATCGCTGGTGGAGAGGGCTGGATTCGAACCAGCGTACTCGTTAGAGGGCAGATTTACAGTCTGCTGCCATTAACCACTCGGCCACCTCTCCTTTGGCGAACCTCAGATTATGCCATGGAAATTTGACTGCTGGCAACGGAAACAACATGCGATTACCACTGAATCGGGCGTCTTCCCCGGCTTCGCAGGAAGTCATTGGCCGCCCTGAAATGGCCACACCCGATGAAGGGAACGGGCGGGCGTGAAGCCGACAAAGGCGACGGATGATTGGCGCAGAGCACCAAATGACGACGGCTGTCGATGAGAGCCTGCTTGGCCTGGGCATGGACACCCCACAACATGAAAACAACAGCTTCCGATTTGCTGGATACAGCAGAAATTAATTTGTCAGTGAGCGCTTCCCAACCTTGCTTGGCATGACTGGCGGGCATTCCATCCTCCACGGTCAGGCAAGTGTTAAGAAGCAACACACCTTGCTCAGCCCAGCACGTGAGCGACCCGCCAACTCCCGGACCCTGGCCAAGGTCGCGGGCCAACTCCTTGAAAATATTGCGCAGGCTGGGCGGTGGCTTGACTCCCTCAGGAACAGAAAAGGCCAGGCCATGCGCCTGACCGGCTCCGTGGTAGGGGTCCTGCCCAAGGATGACAACCTTCACATCATCCAGAGGCGTCAAGGCAAGCGCCCGGAATGGTTGCGCCGGATAAACCGTGGCTCCCGCTGAAAGACGCCGGCCGATAAACGAACCCAGCGCGAGCCCCGCTCCGCTGGCCAGGAATTGCGCCGTATGCCCGGCCCAATCAGCCGCCACAGGCCAACTCGCAGGATCCCACCGCTCAAGACACGTCCCGTCGTGCGCCACCCCTGTCTCGGGCGTTGGCATGGCATTGCAGGCCAGATCGGCCTGTCGCCCTTTCAGAACGGACATAGTTTGCTATTTAATGAGTAGCATCCGGGAAAAGGCCTGCGAGCGCGGTCCCCGGATCTTCGGCTCGCATGAACGCCTCTCCCACCAGAAAAGCTTGTACACCCGCTTCGCGCAGGCGCGCCACGTCGGCCAATGTCGAAATGCCGGACTCAGTGACCAGCAGCCGGTCGGCGGGCGCCTCTTTTTTGAGCGCGAGCGTGGTTTCGAGCGAGACCTCAAAAGTCTGGAGGTTGCGGTTATTGATACCCAACAAAGGCGTTTTCAGTTTAAGCGCCCGCTCCATCTCCGCATGGTCATGGACTTCCACCAGAACCGCCATGTCCAGCGAAAAAGCCAGGGCTTCGAGCGCCTTCATTTCAGCATCGTCCAGGCAGGCGGCGATCAGAAGAATGCAGTCGGCACCCATGACCCGTGATTCATAGACCTGGTACGGGTCAACGATGAAGTCCTTGCGCAGCACCGGCAGGCCACAAGAAGCCCTGGCCTGCTTCAGGTAGTCCACACTGCCCTGGAAAAAATCCTTGTCAGTAAGCACCGACAAACAGGCTGCACCATGCTCAGCGTAACTCTGGGCGATGTCCGCGGGAATAAAGTCGCTGCGCAACACGCCTTTGGACGGGCTGGCCTTTTTGACCTCGGCGATCACGGCAGGCTTTCCGGTGGCGATTTTGGCGCGCAGGGCGCCTGCAAAATCCCGCGTCAACATCCGGGATTCGGCGTCGGCTCGTATGGCTGCCAAGGAAGTGCGTTTTAGGGCCGCGGCAACTTCATCACGTTTGACGGCAACGATTTTGTTCAGGATATCGGACATGGTGAACTTAAGCGGCCAGTGAAGAGGTGGTGGAAACCAGTTGCTCCAGCTTGCCTTTGGCGGCGCCGGAGTCGATCGCTTTTCGGGCCAGATCAATCCCCGTTTTGATGCTGTCAGCCACGTTGGCGGCATACAGCGCCACGCCGGCATTGAGGATGACGATGTCGCGCGCGGCGCCCGGCTCGCCGTCCAGCACTCCTTTGAGCATCTGCATGGACTGCTCCGGCGTTTCGACCCGCAGCGCGCGGTTGCTGGCCATGGCCAGCCCGAAGTCTTCGGGGTGGATTTCGTACTCGGTGATCTCGCCTCTTTTAAGCTCACCCACAACCGTTGCGGCTCCCAGACTCACCTCGTCCATGCCGTCTTTGCCATAGACCACCAGCGCGTGTTCTGCGCCCAGGCGTTGCAATGCGCGCACCTGGATGCCCACCAGATCGGGGTGAAAAACGCCCATCAGGATGTTGGGTGCGTCGGCGGGGTTGGTGAGCGGGCCCAGTATGTTGAAGATGGTGCGCACGCCCAGCTCTTTGCGGATGGGCGCGACGTTTTTCATCGCCGGGTGGTGGTTGGGGGCAAACATGAAACCAACGCCAACCTCCTCAATGCATTTTGCTATTGCCTCGGGCGAGAGATTGATGTTGACGCCAAGCGCTTCCAGCACGTCTGCGCTGCCTGACTTGCTGCTCACGCTTCTGCCGCCGTGCTTGCTGACCTTGGCGCCCGCTGCGGCCGCTACGAACATGGAGCAGGTGGAGATATTGAAAGTGTGGGAGCCATCGCCGCCCGTGCCGACGATGTCCACCAGATGCGCCCTGTCTGGCACATGCACCTTGGTTGAGAACTCGCGCATCACCTGTGCAGCTGCGGTGATTTCGCCAATGGTTTCCTTCTTGACGCGCAGGCCAGTGATGAGCGCCGCCGTCATCACTGGCGACAGCTCGCCGCTCATGATCAGGCGCACGATCTTGAGCATCTCGTCGTGAAAAATTTCCCGGTGCTCGATGGTGCGCTGCAGCGCTTCCTGTGGAGTAATTTTGTTGCTCAGGGGCATGGTGCTCTCTCAGTTGGCTGAAGGATTGTCGGACATGGCAAGCTTGATGCCAAATCCGATGAACATGACGCCGGCCGCACGGTCCAACCAGTGCATGCCGCGCTGCACGGCCTCGCGTTTGGCCATCCAGGCGGCCATCAGCGCCCAGCCCGTATTGATGGGAATCGCGTTGAGATTGAACAACACGCCCAGCAGGGCAAATGCCACCGCCGGGTTCGAGGCGTCAGGCGCAATGAACTGCGGCACAAACGCCAAAAAGAAAATGGCGACCTTGGGATTGAGCACGTTGGTCCAGAAACCGCCGATAAAAATCGCCTTCAACGGACGTTGCGGCTCGGCAGCTGCGATGGCCATCAGGTCGGTGCTTTTCTGCGCCCCCCGGGAAAACAAAATCTTCACGCCGACCCACAATAGATATGCCGCACCAATCCACTTCAACACGGTAAACGCCGTGGCCGAGGTGGCGAGCAAAGCGCCAACACCGACGGCCGCTCCAAAGATGTGAACAAAACAACCGGCCGTAATGCCCAAACCGGCGACGATGCCGGCGCGCGCGCCTGAGCGCAGGGAGTTGGTCACGATGTACAGCACATCCGGGCCGGGTGTCAGGTTCAGCAGCCAGCCCGCCGCCATAAAAAGCAGCAGATGTTGAAAATCAGGCAAGACGTGCTCCCCCTTCATTGAAGAACTGGCGGATGGCTGCGACTGCGCGGTCTACGCCTTCTGAGTCAACGTCCAGGTGGGTGACAAAGCGCAGGCGGTACAACCCGGTCGCCTCAATACCCTGCCCCGCCAAGTGTTTCAGCAAGGCGGCAGACTTGTGGCGTGCCGCGCCCGTCAGATCGACAAACACCATGTTGGTTTGCGGCGCTTCAACCTGCAGACCTTCGATACCCGCAAGACCGTCAGCCAGGCGTTGCGCCAGCGCATGGTCCTGAGCCAGACGGCCGACGTGGTGATCAAGCGCATGCGTGGCCGCAGCGGCCAGCATGCCCGCCTGGCGCATGCCGCCACCGGCCATTTTTCGGATGCGGTGGGCCCGGGCAATCAATTCGCGCGAGCCGCACAGCGCCGATCCAACCGGCGCGCCCAGCCCTTTGCTGAAACACACAGAAATGCTGTCAAAACACTGCGCGATAAGCCGCGCTTCAGCCAGGGGGCTACGGCCAGTTTGTGCAGCTTGTGCCACGGCAGCGTTAAAAAGGCGGGCACCGTCAAGATGACGGCTCAGCCCCCTGCTACTTGCCAGCGAAGTCGCCTGCTGCACATATTCAAAAGGCAGCAGCTTGCCGCCCAATGTGTTTTCCAGGGCCAGCAGACGGGTGCGCGCGAAATGCGCGTCGTCGGGCTTGATGGCGGCCTCAATGTCGGCAACGGCCAGTGTGCCGTCCGGCTGGTGGTTCAGCGGCTGAGGCTGAACGCTGCCAAACACAGCGGCGCCGCCACCTTCCCAGCGGTAGCAGTGAGCCATTTGCCCCACGATGTATTCATCACCGCGCTGGCAATGACTGAGGATTGCGCAGAGATTGCTTTGCGTGCCAGTGGGCACGAACAGTGCCGCTTCGAAGCCCAGCAGACCGGCGATTTTTTCCTGCAGGGCGATGACACTGGGATCGTCGCCAAAAACATCGTCTCCCAATGGCGCAGCCTGCATGGCCTCCCGCATCGCCGGTGTGGGCCGGGTGACCGTATCACTTCTGAGATCAACAGTCATTTCGGCCTCCCGCCCTTGTATCACGTGCGCAGTTAGCTATAAAAACAATAGCGTTCGCAATCATGATGTTTGCTCAAGGAAGTTGCGCAGCATGGCATGCCCGTGTTCGGTGAGGATGGATTCAGGGTGAAACTGCACGCCCTGAATGGGCAGCTCTTTGTGACGCACCCCCATGATCTCGCCGTCGTCAGTCCACGCGGTCACCGCCAACACTCCCGGGCAGGACGATTTTTCAATCGCCAGCGAGTGATAACGGTTGACCGTGAATCGGGCCGGCAGGTTTGCAAACACGCCTTCCTGAGTGGTGCTGATCTCACTGGTCTTGCCATGCATGAGCTGCTGCGCGCGCACGATCTTGCCGCCAAAGGCCGCGCCTATGGCCTGGTGGCCCAGACACACACCCAGAATCGGCAGCTTGCCGGCGAAATGCGTAATCGCAGCGACGGAAATGCCCGCCTCGGCCGGCGAGCAAGGGCCGGGAGACACCACCAACAAGTCCGGAGCACGGGATGCAATGCCTTCAACCGTGATCTCGTCATTGCGAAAAACCTCCACCTCTGCGCCCAGCTCGCCAAAGTACTGGACGATGTTGTAGGTGAAGGAGTCGTAGTTATCAATCATCAGGAGTTTCATGATGCAGCTCCTTCCCTGATGCGCGCAAACTCGACGCGCTCGAAGTCAATCGATGCCGCAATGAGGGCACGGTAGGCCGCCTCGATGACGGGCTCGGGAGCACCGGCTTCTCTGGCCTGCCGACGTACACGGTCGATGATGAATTCGATGCGTGGATGATCGACAATTTTGTCGGCGCTTGGTTTGATGCGCGCCGCTTGCGCGACATAGGCGCTGCGCTCGGCCAGCAGGGCGACAATGCGGTCATCGAGTGCATCTATATGTTGGCGCACCTCGGTCATGGACTCGCAGCGCGCAACGGAAAGAAGGTTGTGACTCATTCCAGACCCTCCTCAACCAGTTCGGACGCACGCAGCAAGGCGCGCGCCTTAGCCTCTGTTTCTTTCCACTCAAGTTCAGGCACCGAATCGGCCACCACACCGGCAGCCGCCTGCACGTACAGCATCTGGTCCTTGATGATGCCGGTGCGGATCGCAATCGCCACGTCCATGTCTCCGGCGTAACTGAGGTAGCCACAGGCGCCGCCGTAAAGACCGCGCTTGGTGGGCTCTAACTGGTCAATCAGTTCCATCGCATGCACTTTGGGCGCACCGGTCAGGGTGCCAGCCGGAAAAGTAGCCTTGAGCACATCCATGCTGCTCATGCCGTCCAGCAACACGCCTTCAACATTGCTCACGATGTGCATCACATGGCTGTACCGCTCAACCGCAAAAGCCTCGGTCACCTTGACCGTGCCGGTCTTCGCAATACGCCCAATGTCATTGCGCGCCAGGTCGATCAGCATCACATGCTCGGCACGCTCTTTGGGATCGTTGATCAGCTCCTGCTCAACCGCCAAGTCCGCTTCAAGCGACGACGCTCTGGGCCGCGTACCGGCCAAGGGGCGGATCGTCACTTTTTGCCCAGCCTCGACTTTCTCCTGCCGAACCAGAATTTCTGGCGAAGCACCCACTACATGGAAATCACCAAAGTGGTAGTAATACATGTAGGGGCTGGGATTAAGCGAACGCAGCGCCCGGTACAGCGACAGCGGAGACTCGGTGAAGCGCTTCTTGATGCGCTGGCCGACCTGCACTTGCATGAAGTCACCACTGGCAATCAGCTCCTTGGCCCGCTCAACCGCGGCAAGGTAGTCTGCCTTTGCAAACTCGCGCTCGGCAGGGTAAGCCTGCGAGGCCTTAACGACAGGCGCACTGACGGCGTATTTGAGTTGCTCACGCAGCTCGCGCAGTTTTTTTTTGGCATTGGTGTAAGCCTCGGCCTCACCCGGGTCGGCATACACAATCAGGTACAGCTTGCCGGAGAGGTTGTCGATGACCGCCAGCTCTTCACATTGCAGCAGCAGGATGTCCGGGCAGCCCAGGGTGTCGGGCGGGCAGGAAGCCACCAGTTTTTTCTCGATGTAGCGCACAGCGTCGTAGCCAAAGTAGCCAGCCAGTCCCCCGCAAAACCGCGGCAGGCCGGGCCGCACCGCGACCTTGAACCGCTTCTGGTACTCGCTGATGAAATCGAGCGGATTGACTTTTGAGGTTTCAATCACCTGCCCGTCCCGGACGACTTCGGTCAGCATGTCCGGGCCAAAGCCGCCGCAGCGAATCAAGGTGCGTGCAGGAAGACCAATAAAGCTGTAGCGACCAAAACGCTCCCCGCCAACAACGGATTCCAATAAAAAGCTGAATTTGCCGCCGTCCTTGGAGTTCGCCAGCTTGAGATAGAGGGATAAAGGGGTTTCCAGATCGGCAAATGCTTCTGCCATCAATGGAATACGGTTGTAGCCCTGCTGCGCAAGGCTTTTGAATTCAAGCTCAGAGATCATGACAAGTTCCTTCACGGGTGGAAATCACGCCTGCTGGCATGGCCACCATCATTCCGTACGCCCCGAAGCCGGGGGAATGCTCCTCGCGTGGTGCAAAGGAGCGCATCAAAACAGGCTTGCATGACGGCCAGGCGGACTGGCATTTCATGCGAGAGCTGTCAGGCCCGCCAGGGCCAGGCTCCCCGGTAGCTGCTACCTGTCTGAATGATGCGGTGAATGAACATAGAGCGCGAAGTGTAGCAAACCCGGATTCGATTTACGCTTGCTTTACCGGGCCATACTCGCAAACCCTGTTGATCAGGCCGGCGGCCAGCGCCAAAATGCGCCATCGAACGACCGTTCTTTTTAGGAGACTTTCTATGAACTTGATGAAGCAATGTATCGCCATCGTTGCCGGCCTGACACTGTCATGGGGCGCCGCGGCAGCTACCGTCGACGTGGCTGGCGTCAAAATCGAAGACGCAACGGACGTGCGTGGCAGCAAGCTGGTTCTTAACGGCGCGGGCGTGCGTTATAAAGCCGTGTTCAAGGTGTACGCTGCGGGCCTGTACCTGACAAAAAAGGCCGCCACCACGGACGAAGTGCTGGCGACACCGGGGGCCAAGCGCATGCAAATCGTCATGATGCGCGACATTGACTCCAACGAACTCGGCAAACTGTTCTCACGTGGTGTGGGGGACAACTCGCCCAAGGCGGAGATGTCCAAGCTGGTACCCGGACTGATCAGGATGGGGCAAATTTTCTCTGACCAAAAGAAACTCATGACTGGCGACGTCTTCACGATTGACTGGGTTCCCGGCTCGGGCACAGTTATCACCATCAAGGGCGTTCCCCAAGGCGAGCCATTCAAGGAAGTCGAATTTTTCAACGCCATGATGCGCATCTGGCTCGGTCCCGAGCCAGCAGACTGGAAACTCAAGGAAGCCTTGTTGGGCAAAGCCGGCTGATATAGCCTCAAGTACAGACTTTAAACGGGGCGCAAGCCCCGTTTTTTTGTCCTGATGCAGGACCGCCCCCAATCTGCAGCGAGCTATCAAGCTCCCTCAAGACTGCAAGGCTTTCCCGGTTTTGATAGCATTTTTCAGCACTTGCAACAGGCGCAGTTCATTGATTGGCTTATCCAGCCAGCCCGAAATAGCCAGGTCCTCGTGCCCCTGCCCCAATTGATCCTCACTTGAGGTCACCGACAACACCACAACGGGAAGATTGCGGGTCCGGCCCACTTGTCTCAGCTCCCGGATCAGGTCCATGCCGTTGGCGTCGGGTAATTTGACGTCCACGGTCATGGCAGCATACGACTCCATCTTGAGATAGTCTCGCGCCTGAGCAGCGGTATGCGCCATGTCTGCATCGAAACCGCTTTTGTCCAGCATCATGCCGATCAACTGAGCAATGTCGGGATCATCCTCACACACCAGCACACGCGGACGCGCGACGGCGTACAAGCCCATGGGCGCAGTCACAGGCGGCGCTTCCTTCCACTCTGGCAACTCAAAGTAGAACGTTGTGCCCACCTGGCTTTCGGTCGTGAACCCGATGCTTCCCCCCATGCGTTCAATGATCGCTTTTGAAATATTCAGGCCCAGCCCTGTACCGCCTTTCTGACGGGTGTCAGATGAGTCAGCCTGGGAAAATTTCTGGAAAATGCGTTTACGGAATTCTTCGGGAATGCCTGGCCCCTTGTCGCTGATTTCAACCCGCACCCACCCCGGCCGCCTCTGCAGGACAACCGGCACAACACCTTCAGGGGGCGAAAATTTGATGGCATTGGACAAGAGGTTGGTCACCACCTGGATCAGCCGGTCGCTGTCGGCACTCACCCGGACGGGCGCACCCGGTTCGATCAGGACTGTTTTGACGTGGTGCTGCGCGGCAAACCCTTCATTGGCCGTCAGCGCCTGAGCCATCAGCGAGGCCAACTCGAGCGTTTGCATCTCAAAGCGCATCTTGCCCGACTCGATTTTTTCGCTGTCGAGAATGTCGTTGATCAGCCGGATGAGGCGTTCGCAATTGCTTTTGGCGATCCCGACCAGTTCCTTTGCCTTTTCCGGCAGCGGGCCGGCAACGCCGCCCCACACCAGCCCCAAAGAACCGCGAATCGATGTCAGAGGGGTGCGCAGCTCGTGGCTCACCGTGGACACAAACTCGCTCTTCATGCGGTCAATACGCTTGAGTTCGGTGACGTCACTGCCCATCGCGTAAAACCCGATCACCTTGTCTTCATCCTCGCCCTCGCCATACCGGGGGAAATAATTGAGCACGTATTCACGGACTTCGCCGCTGGCAAGCACCTGCTCGCGCTCATACCGCACAGCGTAGCCTGCCAGCACCTCCAGCACATGTTCGCGCGCCCTGGCATAAGCCTCGGGGCCAATGATCTCCAGCATGGTCTTGTTGTGAATTTGTTCATGCGACAGGCCAAACGCTTCCTTGTAAGCCTTGTTGTGAAACTGGAAGCGCTGGTTTTTGTCCAGGTAGGCGATCAGCGCGGGAACGGTGTCGGTCACCTGGCGCAGTTGGGCCTCGCTGTCGCGCAAGGCCTGCGCAATCCGCTTGCTGTCAGTGACGTCGCGGATGATGGCGGTGAAAAGCCGTCGCCCACCTATTTCGACGTCGCCGAAAGACACATTGACCGGAAACTCCACCCCGTCACTGCGCTGCCCCATTACTTGCGTGTCTGACTCCTTGAAACCGGGGCGGCGATCTGCGAGTGCTGAATAAAAAGCGGTGAAACCCATCTGATAGCGGGCCGGGAGCAACATGGTGACTTTTCGGTCCAGCATGGACTCAAGGCTGTAGCCAAAAAGTTTACGGGCGGCCCTGTTGGCGTTCACGATGGTGCCGTCCTGCGTGGCAGTGACCACACCCTCGGCCATGCTTTCGGTCACGGCCCGGCTCAGAGCCTCGCTGTCCGACAGGCGGGCCTCGACGAGCTTGCGCTTGGCCTGAGCCCGGATGATCAGCCACACCGCCCACGCGAGAACACTAAGGGAGAGCAACCCGCCCATCAAAATCCAGACCTTGACGGTTTGTGCGTTTTGCCGGGCCTTCTCCCTGAAGCGCTCCAGTGTCCCGGCTTCGTCGGTTTTCACCCGGCTGACCAAACCGTCGATTTCTTCATGCAGCTGCCGATTGGCATCGCTGTCGATCAGGGCGGTGGCAGCCGCCAACCCGGACTGCTGCCTCACACTGACTACCTGGTCCATGAGCTCCATGCGTCGCCCGATGGGCCCAAGCAGGGGCATCAATTCCTGATTGCCAATGTTGAGTGCCGCCGCGCTTCGCAGGTCCAGAAGCGCGACGCGCGCCCGTTCGCCGGCCTGCCGGTACGCCGCCAGGTCCTTGTCAGTGGGGATCAGCAGGTATCTGCGCTGCAGGGACTCCGCGGTTTTAAATTGCGAAACCAGCCGCTCCAGGAGAATGATGGTCTCCCTGGCCTGCGTTTCCTGCTGCGCAGCCTGGACAAGAAAGTTGATGGTGCTGTAGGAAGCGGCGATGCTCAAGACAATCAGGCTGAAGCCAATCGCCAGAGCGAAGTTGATGGTCGTGCGAAAAGGTAGCTTCATTCCGTCATGTCTCGCAGTAGCGCTGGCGCATTGTCTGAACGGCATCTGGTCGGCACCAATGTGCAGACGATACACCGATCCAGGTCAAATGCGGACTAAACCGGCATCGACAGCAGGCACGGGCGGCTGAACAGGGTCTTCCGGCCCCTCCATCACGTGAGCGCAGCCCAGGCGGATTACGTTGCCAAAGCGCTCCGCATCGCGTCGATGACGGTTTTATAGTCGGGCTTCCCGAAGATCGCACTGCCTGCGACAAATGTGTCGGCGCCGGCGGCGGCTACGCGGGCGATGTTGTCGAGCTTGATGCCGCCATCAACTTCCAGCCGGATATCCCTGCCAGACGCGTCGATGCGCCTGCGGGCGTCTTCAATTTTGCGTAGCGCTGAGTCAATAAAGCTCTGGCCGCCGAATCCCGGGTTGACACTCATGATGAGGATCAGGTCAATGTCGTCGATGACCCAGTCCAGCACATCCAGCGGCGCGGCCGGATTGAACACCAGCCCTGCTTTGCAGCCCTGGGACTTGATGGCTTGCACACTGCGGTGCACATGGGCGGAAGCATCGGGGTGAAAGCTGATCAGGTCAGCACCAGCGTCAGCAAAGGCCGCGGCGAGGGCATCCACCGGCTGAACCATGAGATGAACGTCGATAGGCACGGCAGTTCCGTCGGCCTTTTTGGCGTGCGGTTTCAGCGCGCTGCAGATCATGGGACCAAAAGTCAGGTTGGGCACGTAATGGTTGTCCATCACGTCGAAGTGAATCCAGTCGGCGCCGGCGGTGATCACGCTCTGCACTTCCTCGCCCAGGCGGGCAAAATCAGCGGACAGGATGGAAGGGGCAATCCGGTACACCGGTGACTTGTTTGGCATCATGGACGAATTGTCGCAGCATGCGGCGACCCAGGGAACCAGTAGAGCCCCAAGCCCGACCTTCCCACCCGCAATGACCCGGCAATGATCCGGCAATCAGGCGCGGTTAACATGCGCATTACTTTTTCCATCGCCATGTCGAAATACCAATTTACCTGTGAAGTTCAGCCCCGCTTTGTGCCTGAACAATCCTCGCCTCAGGACGACGTGTACGGCTTTGCTTATACCGTCACCATTACCAACACTGGCGAGGTTGCTGCGCAACTGATTTCGCGCCACTGGATCATCAGTGATGCCAAGGGGCACACCGAAGAAGTTAAAGGCCTGGGTGTGGTGGGTCACCAGCCGCTACTCAAGCCCGGTGAGTCGTTCCAGTACAGCAGCGGCTCCAGCCTGCGCACGCCGACGGGCACCATGCACGGCAGCTACTTTTGCGTTGCCGAAGACGGCGAACGGTTTGAATCGCCCATCCCCATGTTTCTTCTGGACGCACGCGACCCCACCAGCCCCGGCGACGGCGTGGGTGGTGGTCGGGTGTTGCACTGACGGAACCCGGGCGCATGCGCAACCTGGCCCAACTGCTGGATCAGCTGGACCCTTCGGCCGAGCTGGCCCGCCGCCACCTCTGGCTTATCAGCCTGATGGAATGGATCCGGGGCGATGCCAGCGATCCGCAGGCGGCACTGGCCAGAGTTCACCTTTTTATGGATGCGGCGGTGACACGCACCGGGTTTCCGGAGCGGCTGCAACAGTGGTGGCGAACCCTGGTCGGCACGGTTGACGCCACCCCTTTGCTGGCCGACTTTGGCTTTGCCCCGCGCGCGGCGTTTTTGAGTGAGCTGGGCGAGCGGCTTCGCTACAAGCTCATGCCCGGTACGCCGGAAACCACACACGCCACCGAGCTGTTCATGCTCCTGTTCCCGGCATCCACGGACGCACAGTGGCTTCGGCTGATCGATGAAGAAACGCTGTCTCGCCTGGGCGGGCTATTGAGCCCGGCACCAGCTGCGGACCCGGCTCTGGACGAACTCCACCAGGAAGACGCTCCTGCAGGCACCCTGCTCAGAAACTGGGAGGTCGTCTTGCTGGAGGCTCTGACTTATTGCACCAGTCAAGTCAGTGCGACCGGCTTTTCACCCGAGCTGCGTTTGCGCATGAACGCCCAATCCCTGATGGCACGCCCATTTCACCACCTGCCATCCGATCTGGATGCCATTCGCTCGGCCCTGGCGACCCACGGCCGGGATAGCGGCGCGCTGCACCTGGCGGTGGACCAGTTCAAAACCCGGCTGGAGGCATGCCGCGGCGCGGCCTCTTCGGTGTATGCCCATCTCAACGAACACGGCATTTCCGTGGGTCTGGTATTCCGCCTGCGGCAACTGCGTGAGCGGATTCTGCGAATTCGCGAGTTGCTGGACTGCCTGCTGTCTGAAAAACCCGCCAGCAGCGCCATGCAGTTGCTGGCCCGGCTTGTGCTGCTGGCCAAAGAGCGGCGCAGCATACGGGCACTGATCTCGACAAACTCCACGCTGCTGGCCGCCAAGGTGGCCGAGCGCGGGGCAGAGACCGGAGAGCGCTACATCACAAGGGACCGGGCGTCCTATATCGACATGCTGGGAAAAGCAGCCGGTGGTGGCGCACTAACGGCGGTGACCACCTTGCTCAAATTTGCGATCGTTGGTCTGGCACTTTCCGCCTTCTGGGGCGGTTTTGTGGCCAGCCTGGTGTACGCCGGCAGCTTTGTGCTGATCCAGCTGATGCATTTCACACTCGCCACCAAACAACCTGCCATGACCGCGCCGGCCATGGCAGCCAAACTGAAGGATCTGCGCACGGGCGAGGCCGTCAGCGAGTTTGTGGATGAGGTCACACATCTGGTCCGCTCGCAGGTTGCGGCCGTTCTTGGCAACGTGCTGATGGTAGTACCCGTGGTGCTGCTCATCAGCGGCGCCATGGCGCTGGGGTTTGGTCGCCCGATGATTGATATCTACGAGGCTGAAAAAGTCCTGCACGCCCTGAGCCTGCTGGGGCCCACCCTGCTGTGGGCGGCATTCACCGGGACCATCCTGTTTGCCGCCAGCCTCATAGGCGGCTGGGTGGAAAACTGGTTTGTGTTGTATCGGCTGGCATCAGCCATACGTTACAACCCGCGCATCACCAGGGCCCTGGGCGTTCCTCGTGCGCGGCGCTGGGCGGCCTTCATGCACGACAACATTTCCGGCTTCACGTCCAACATTGCCCTCGGTTTCATGCTTGGCCTGATTCCGCCTATGACAGGTTTTTTCGGTCTGGAGCTTGAAGTGCGCCATGTCACCCTTTCGGCGGGGCAACTGGCAGCGGCCAGTGCATCATTGGGCTGGAACGTTTTCTGGCTACCCGCATGGTGGTGGTGCGTCGCAGCTATTCCCGTGATTGGCGCGCTCAATCTCGGCGTGAGTTTTTACCTTGCCTTCAGACTGGCGCTGCAAGCCCACAACGTCAGCGGCATCGACCGCGCGCGTATCCGTTCGGCCATCTGGGCGCGCTTGCGCAGCAAGCCGGGCAGTTTTTTCGTCCCGGACAGGTAGCTCGCATACCGCCTTGGGAAGCCAAACAGGCATCTCAGCCCTTGTCCTACACGGCCCGTGAGGGCAGTGACATAAATTAACAAGGCTTTACTCGCCAAAGCGTATGCTGCTTGGCAAGACTCTTACTCCGGGCGCCCGCTGGCATCGCCGCGTGGCTGCAGATTTTCAACGAGCCGGAGCCTTTCTTCATGGATGAATTGCTGACCTTCTGGTCGGACTGGATCAGGCCTTCCGCGGGCCTGGCCACTATTCAATGGTCTGTATTGCTTGCCGTTGCCGCACTGGCCGGGCATCTGGTGCGCCGCTACGCGGGTATTCCCAAGGTTGTGGGTTACTCCGTGGTTGGTGGCCTCGCCGGTCTGGCAGGGTTTTCAGGCGCGCCCTGGCCCTTGCAGGGAACAGGCCTTTTTCTGTTGGAGCTGGGCGTTGCCGTGGTGCTGTTTGAAGCCGGTGGCCGCATTCCCCTGCGCTGGTTTCGCTACAACCCCATGGTGCTGGTGCAAAGCGTCGCCGAATCTGCGCTGACCTTTGGCGCCGTGTATCTGACGCTGACCTTCCTTGACGTGCGCCCAGCGGTAGCCGAACCACTGGCACTGCTGGCCATGGCGGCATCTCCCGCCGTGCTGTCAAGGGTGATCATGGATACGCGTGCCTCCGGGCCTGTGACTGAACGGGCCATGGTTTTGTCTACGCTGAGCACGCTGTACGCACTGACGTTTTGCAGCGCCCGCGCGGGCATGATGAATGTGGGCGAGCTAAGCTTGGGTGACACGGTATACCCCGTTGCCGTGGTGCTGGGTTTGTCGGTGGCGGTGGGTGCAGGTCTGGCGCTGGCGCTGCGTTCGGCCTTGCGCGTCATGAGCCCGGCCAGCGAAAACACAGCCATCCTGCTGCTGGCCGTGATTGCGGCAGGCGCTGCACTGGCGGCGCATTTTGGTGGTTCTGCTCCATTGGCGGCCTTGCTGGGCGGCATGATCCTCAAACAACTCAATCCGCGCCCGTGGTCATGGCCGCGGCAGATGGGCACCGCCTCGGCCATGCTCACCATGTTGATGTTTGTGCTGGTCTCCGTGGTGGCGGCGCAGGCTGACTGGACCGGTCCGGTTGCTGGTCTGGTCATCGCACTTGTTTTGGCGCGCGCCCTTGCCAAGATCGTGGGCGTGGCCCTAGGGAACATGGGCAGTGGAACCAGCTGGACGCAGGCCCTCTGGGTGGGCTGCGCCATGTCACCCATGTCATCGGTGGCGCTGCTTCTAGTGTCACAGTTTGTAATGTCATCGCCCCAACTCGGGCCCCGCATCGCCAGCATTGCCTTGCCGGCTATCTTGCTGATGGAAGTGCTGGGCGCCATTCTGGCCACATTTGCATTGCACCGGGCTCGCGAAAGCACCGCGCACGAAGCACCCAAACCCCTGCATACCGCCGCTGGAGAACTGCGTTGATCCATCATTCCGCCAGCACCCTGGAACCGTTCCAGAAATCGGGAGCGCTGTCTCTCGGCGTCGAGCTGGAGCTGCAGCTGGTCAACACACACGACTACGACCTGGCGCCCTACGCCGAAGACATGCTTCGCCTGATGAGCAGGATTTCGCTGCCCGGTAGCGTGGTGCCGGAAATGACATCCAGCATGATCGAAATTTCGACCGGTATCTGCCAGTCTTCAGCCGAAGTGCTGGGCCAGCTCACCCAGCTTCGTGATTCGCTTGTGAAGTGCGCAGACAAACTCAACATCGCCGTTGTGGGCGGCGGGACGCACCCTTTCCAGCAGTGGCACGAACGCCGCATTTACGACAAACCGCGTTTTCGCGAGCTCTCCGAGCTGTACGGTTACCTGTCCAAACAGTTCACGATTTTTGGCCAGCACGTCCACGTTGGTTGCCCCGATGCAGATACCGCGCTGCTAACCCTGCACCGCATGTCGCGCTACATTCCGCATTTCATTGCGCTTTCGGCATCCAGTCCTTATGTGCAGGGGCAGGACACCGCTTTTGATTCAGCGCGGCTCAATTCAGTCTTTGCTTTTCCCTTGTCCGGCCGCGCGCCGCTGGCCCTGACCTGGAATGAATTCAGGGTGTACTTTGACAAGATGACGCGCACCGGCGTGGTCAAAAGCATGAAAGATTTTTACTGGGACATCCGGCCCAAACCAGAGTTTGGCACCATCGAAATCCGCGTTTTTGATACCCCGCTGACTGTCGGCCGCGCGGCCGCGTTGGCGGGCTACGTCCAGTCCCTGGCCTCCTGGTTCATGAATGACCAGCCCTTCACGCCAACCGAAGACGACTACCTGGTCTACACCTACAACCGTTTTCAAGCCTGCCGTTTCGGGCTTGAAGCGGTGTACGTGGACCCCGCCACCGGCGAGCACATGGCACTGCGCGACCACATCCTGATGACCATGGACAAACTCGGTCCCCACGCCGGCCCGCTGGGCGCGAGTGGTGGCATTCATCTCTTGCGCAGCAGCGTTGAGCTTTCAAATAACGATGCTCGGTGGTTGCGGGAGTTGCAGGGGCGGGAGAGGTTGCTGGCTGAGGTGATCAGGCAGGCGGCGATGAAGTTTCGGGGCTTGCCGGTTTAACTTTTTCTACCCCTAGCGTCATGGGTAACGCCAGCTTGGGATCTCCTGGTTGCCTCTAACAAGCCGGAGAGGCCGGCTTGTATGAAAATGCACCGCCGTAGCACGCTTGCACATCTCTCGACAAGCTCGGTCCGAACGAGACAGAACGGGGCGAAAGTGAAGCGGACATGGATCCGGACATAGCGTGCCCCGCACTCGATCCGGCGTGCGGGATAACAATGCCGGAGATCAAATCTCGATCTTGCTACCCAGTTCCACCACAGAGTTATTAGGCAAATTCAGGAAATCCGCCGCTCCACTCGCGTTGTGATGCATCTGCGCAAACAGCTTCTCGCGCCATTGCGCCATGCCCCCGCCTATGGTGGGCACCACCACATCGCGCGACAGGAAATAACTCGTGGTCATGTTGTCCAGCTCGCAGCCGCGTCCGCGCATTTGCTGCAGTGCTTTCGGAACATCAGGATCGTTTTTGAAGCCGTAATGAATAACGACTTGCCAGCAATGATGGCCAAGCGACTCAATGGCCAGGCGTTTATCCAGACCTATCCACGGCACCTCGTGGTTGCGCACTGTCACAAACAGGTTGTTTTCGTGCAGCACCTTGTTGTGCTTGAGGTTATGCAGCAGCGCATTGGGCACGGTACCGGGCTCGGCGGTAAGAAAAACCGCTGTGCCCTCGACCCGTGCCGGTGGATTGATGAAAACGGCCTCCAGGAAACCGGGCAGGTCAATTGCATCGTCACGCAGCTTGGCGTTGAGCATGGCGCGGCCCTGCTTCCAGGTCATCATCAACGTGAAGATGATGCCGCCAATGACCAGCGGGAACCAGCCGCCAGCAAACAGTTTCATCAGGTTGGATGCGAAGAACGCGAAATCAATGACGAAGAAAATGCCGGTGGCGGCCACACACAACCAGAGCGGATATTTCCAGCCGTAGCGAATCACGTAGAAGGTCAGGATGGTGGTGATCAGCATGTCTGTGCAGACCGCAATACCGTAGGCCGCTGCCAGGTTGCTGGAGGAGCGGAACATCACAACCGCCAGCACGATGGTGGCAAACAAGCCCCAGTTAACCATCGGGATGTAAATCTGGCCGGTGTCCCGCACACTGGTGTGCTGGATGTTCAGCCGCGGCAGATACCCGAGTTGAATCACCTGCTTGGTCACGCTGAAAGCGCCGGTAATAAGGGCCTGAGAGGCGATGACGCCCGCCATGGTGGCCAGCAGCACGAGCGGGATGAGGGCCCAATCCGGCGCCATCAGAAAGAACGGGTTTTTGACGGCTTCGGGTGTTTTGAGGAGTAACGCGCCCTGCCCAAAGTAGTTCAGGGTCAGGGCGGGCATGACTACCGCAAACCAGGCCAGGCGAATCGGCTTTTTACCGAAATGCCCAAGATCAGCGTACAAAGCCTCCGCGCCCGTCACGCAGAGAACCACCGCACCCAGAATAATGAAGGTCGTTCCAGGGTTGGCCCACATGAACATCAGCGCGTAGTGGGGACTTATCGCCTGCAGAATGCTTGGGTAAGTGATGATTTGCGCCACGCCCAGCAGCGCCAGCACCCCGAACCAGACCAGCGTGATCGGGCCAAAAAATTTACCAATTCCTGCGGTCCCACGCTTTTGCACCGCGAACAAGGCAAACAGGATCATCAAGGTAATGGGGACGACGTACTCTTTAAACTTCGGCGAAATGACTTCAAGGCCCTCTACGGCGGACAACACCGTAATGGCTGGGGTGATGACCCCATCCCCATAAAAAAGCGCCGTGCCGAAAATGCCGACGATTAACAGAATCCGCCGCAATTCGGGCTTGTCCTTGACGGCCTGCGATGCCAGGGCAAGCATGGCGACCAGCCCGCCCTCGCCGTGGTTGTCGGCGCGCAGGACCAGCGCGACGTACTTGATAGACACGATAACGGTGAGCGTCCAGAAGAAAATGGACAGGATGCCGTAGACGTTGTCGGGGGTAAAAGCGACGTGCCCGGAGCCGAAGACTTCCTTGACGGCATACAGGACGCTGGTGCCGATGTCGCCGTAGACAACACCGATGGCGCCGAGGGTGAGCGCCGCGAGGGATGATTTTTTACTGGACACAAAAAAATTCCCGCTTTGGCTGGGTTAACTGTTTGCCCCCAGCCGCGGGAAGGGTTACCGTGGGAAAGCTATTTTGCGCCTCGGCCCGTCCCACGCAAGTCAGTCAGCACCCCTAAAAGCGAAAATCTGGGGTTTTGTTGCAGTGCAACAACTCGTAACAATCTGGAGCGTCAAGGCCCGGATTTGACTCGCTACCAATTACATAGCGAACTTCGCCCATGGAACAAGGGCAAGTGCCAATTTGACTGTGAAGACCAGGAATAAAGGGCCTGAACGGCCCTTTTTTAGTCGTAAACCTCGGCGTCGGGATCCGTGGCTTCGAGCTCGTAGCTGGCGGCCAGCATGGCCAGGCGCCCGATCACGCCATACATATAGAAGCGGTTGGGGCCGCTGGAGCCCGGTTTTTCACCCGGTTGCGGCAGCCGGCCACTGTCGGCAAAAGCCAGCGGTACAAAGCTGGAGCCCGGCGCGTTGAGGTTTTCGTCAATGCCCCGGTCCGCATGCACACGGTAAAAACCGCCGACCACGTAGCGATCCATCATGTAGACCACCGGCTCGGCCACGGCGTCATTGATGCGCTCGTTGGTCTGCACACCTTCCTGGATGATGACCTCGGACAGCGGCTGGCCGTCTTTTGTGGTGCTCATCTTGTTTTTGGTCTTGCGGTTGACCTCGTCCAGGTCCTTGACGTCGCGCACCGTCATGATGCCCATGCCGTAGGTGCCGTTGTCAGCTTTGACGATGACAAACGGCTTTTCGTTGATGCCGTATTCCTTGTATTTGCGCTTGATTTTGGTCAGCAGGGCATCGACGTTGGTGCGCAGGCACTCCATGCCAGCGCCTTCGGCAATATTGACTTCGCCGCACTTGGCAAACATCGGGTTGATCAACCAGGGGTCGGCACCCAGCAGCTTGGCAAAACGCTTGGCGACTTCTTCATATGCCTGAAAGTGCCGCGACTTGCGGCGTACTGACCAACCGGCGTGGAGCGGTGGCAGCAGGTATTGCTCATTCAAGTCCTCCAGCATGCCCGGCGCGCCTGCCGACAGGTCGTTGTTCATCAGGATGGTGCAGGGGTCAAAATCCTTGAGCCCCAAACGCCGGTCGGTGCGGATCAGCGGCTCCAGCGTGATCTGCTCGCCGGTGGGCAAAGTCAGCGTTGTCGGCTCCTTGATGTCCGGGCTGAGCGAGCCAAAGCGCACATTGAGCCCGGCCTGGTGAAAAATGCGCTTGAGCTGCAGCACATTGGACAGATAAAAGGTGTTGCGCGTGTGGTTCTCCGGCACCACCAGCAGGTTGCGCGCTTCCGGGCAAATTTTCTCAATCGCTGCCATCGCCGCCTGCACGGCCAGCGGCAGCATTTCGGGCGTCAGGTTGTTCCAGCCGCCGGGGTAGAGGTTGGTGTCCACCGGTGCCAGCTTGAAGCCAGCATTGCGGATATCGACCGAGCTGTAAAACGGCGGCGTGTGCTCCATCCACTCCAGCCGGAACCAGCGCTCAATGGCTGGCGTGGTGTCGAGGATGCGCTGCTCAAGCTCGTTGATGGGGCCGTTCAGGGCGGTGATGAGGTGCGGAACCATGGAATCCTCTGGAAAGAAGGCAGCAAACAGAAGAGGTTGGGCCGAAAGGCCGCGCTTCAAGCCGGACCGAAGCGCGAGCCTTTGTAGTAAGCGTTCGGTGCTCAGGCAAAGTTAATGTGCGTCAGGCACGGATCTTCCAAATGGATAGCCAACACATTAATACCCACCTGAACCTGCTTGTAGCCATGGCCGTCCAGCAGCCGCTTGAGTGCCGCCGCGTCGGTCTTGATGGTTTCAATGAGCATGATCGGTTTGTAGGCGGCGATGCTCTTCAGGGCGCCGGCCAGGCCTTCAAGCTCCATGCCTTCAATGTCCAGCTTGAAAAAGTCGAGCCGGCTCAGGCCCAGGCCGTCAACGGTGATCATTTTGACGGGCTGGCCGCCAGCGGCCGAATAATCGATGGCCTGGCCAATAAACTCATTGCGCGCGCTCTGGCGCAATTCCAGCGAGCCAAAACTGGCAGGTTTTGAATAGTCGGGCTTGGGGACGGTGATGCTGCCTTCTTCTGCGCCCAGCGCAGCGTAGTGCGCCGACGCATTGAAGCAATTGTTGATCGCCAGATTGCCGGCCAGCGCGTAAAACACCCGCTCCTGCGCCTCAACGGCAATGACCTGGCCCCATCCATGCATGTGTTTGGCCCACTCCACGGTGTGCACGCCACTGTTGGCGCCGCCATCAATCGCCACGACCCCGTCGCCGTGCACCTGCCGTCGTACGCTGAGCATGTCCAGCGCAAGCTGGACCTCCTGCGGGTCGAAATACGAGCTTTCAAAAATCTGATGGCCTACGCCATAACCGCGCTTGTCGTCGACCATGCGGTAATCGTTGCGGTTAACAATCATGGTGCCGTGCCCGGAGGAAACCAGCACAAAGGGCAACGGGCGGGGAATGGCTTTCATACGGCTCCGGGTGGATCTTGAACGAACGCAACGCGTTAAACACGCACCTCGCCATTGCCCAACACAACGTATTTGAGTGAAGTCAGACCTTCAATGCCGACCGGGCCCCTGGCGTGAAACTTGTCGGTAGAGATGCCGATTTCAGCGCCCAGGCCAAACTCAAAGCCGTCAGCGAAGCGGGTGCTCGCATTCACCATGACACTTGCCGAATCAACCTCACGCAAAAACTGTTGTGCGTGCAGGTGGTCCCGGGTGAGGATGGCGTCGGTGTGGTGGCTGGAGTATTGATTGATGTGCGCAATGGCTTCGTCGACCCCCGCAACCACCTTGATGCTGATGACGGGTGCCAGATATTCCTCGTACCAGTCCTGCTCGGTCGCGTCGCGCAGCAAGGCTTCGACAGGCTCAGCCCGAATGGTTTGCAGGATCGCTTTGGACTCCGCGTCACAGCGCATCTCGACACCTTTGGCCGCATAAATAGTGCCTATCTTTGGCAAAAAGTCTGCGGCCACACCGCGCGCGACCAGCAAGCCCTCGCTGGCATTGCAAGGGCTGTACTTCTGGGTTTTGGCGTTGTCCGCCACCGTCACCGCCATGGCCATATCGCAAGGGTCGTCCACATACACATGGCAATTGCCATCCAGGTGCTTGATGACCGGCACCTTTGCGTCACGGCTGACCCGCTCAATCAGGCCCTTGCCACCGCGCGGGATGATCACATCCACGTACTGCGGCATGGCAATCAGAATGCCAACCGCCTCCCGGTCAACCGTCGGCACCAGTTGCACGGCGTCGGCCGGCAAGCCGGCGGCCGTCAGCGCCTGCTGCACCAGCGCGGCCAGCGCCTTGTTTGATTCGATGGCTTCAGAGCCACCACGCAAGATACAGGCGTTGCCGCTTTTGATGGCCAGTGAAGCGGCTTCGATCGTCACATTGGGCCGGCTTTCGTAAATCATGCCGAACACGCCGATAGGCACCCGCATCTGACCTACG
Source organism: Polaromonas sp. (assembly GCF_035638815.1). Taxonomy (GTDB): domain Bacteria; phylum Pseudomonadota; class Gammaproteobacteria; order Burkholderiales; family Burkholderiaceae_C; genus Polaromonas. Next base: position 91,240 of record NZ_DASQZG010000026.1, on the reverse strand, counting down.
CGGATGCCGCTGGGCTGCTGCTTCATGCCGATGATCTCGCCGATGACATCCGGCATGGCCGCCAGTTGCTCGCAACCGACGGCAACGGTCTCGATGATTTTGGGGCTCAGCACCAGCCTGTCCACCATGGGCGCCGCCAGACCCGCAGCCTTGGCACGCTCCACATCCTTGGCATTGGCCACCTGGAGCGGTGCAGTCTGGCTGCGCAGCAAACCGGCCAGGGACAGCAATGCTTTGTTTTTGATAGCAGCTGGCGCCCGTGCGACAAGGGCAGAAGCCACTTTTGCCTTCAAACCCATGGCCTTCATCAGGTCAGGGAGGTCGCTGCGGGCAGCGAGGGCTTGTGGGGAGTCGGGCGCGTTCATCGGGCTATTTTGCCTCGAATCAGGGCCACAGGATCAGTTGCCGGCAGCAACACCCCGGCGCTGCATCATGTCCCGGCTCATCGTCTGCAGGGCTTGTCCTGTCAGCGCCGCCGCGGCCGCCGGGTAAACCAGCTGGTCTTCATCAGCCAGGTGTCGCACGTACAGGGCAGCAAATCCGTTCAGCGCCGCCGTCTGTGCTGCGGTCAAAGGCGTCCATTCTGTCTCAGGGTCGTGAGCGATCAACTCCAGAACGCCACGTGCTTCGGGCCAGGCTTGCTCCATCGCGCGGTGATCCTGCATCAGGCGCTCCACCACAGCCTGCAGGCCGGCGTCCGGCCCGGCCATCAGCGGCGGAAACACATGGAGCTCCTCGTCCTGGTGATGCAGCGGCGCGGCCAGATCAAAGTAACGCATCACGTCGCGTGCGGCCTGACGCGCAGCTTCGTCCCGCCCCTTGTCCAGCAGGTGCTGCTGCAGCCGTGCCTGGAGGGCCAGCATGCGTTCAACCCGCTCGTGACAGGCAGCAAGCATTTCAAACGGCTCTTCAAAACCGGCGCCCGGTGAAAGAAAACCAGGCACAGCTGCTGGCTGTACCGTCCGCCTGACCACCGCCATATCAGCCAAACTGAACCGGTTGCCCCTGCGGATCAAACGGAATAAATGCGCCGATCTGCCCCTGCTTGATGGACTCGACCATGCGCTGCAGCGGCTCCTCCGCGTCTTCCGTCGTCGGCGCGCGATTCGGCGAGCCCGACATGGCTGCCGCGAACACCAGGCCCCAGTTGTGACCGAACTGGCGCGACTCCTGCACCAGCGCAGCGAAAGAGCTCAGTTCCTCAGGCCGCTTGTCCACACACATCAGGGGCACCAGCGCCCCGCCCTGGCCGGCCTGAAATCGCTCGCGTTGCACCGGGGTGCTGTCTTCCGGCAATTCAACTCCGGTAAACACGAATAGCAGGCGCTGCGGATCGGGCTGGGCGCGGGCCGCCTGCAGAAGGTCATCAAAACTCAGAATGTCCATGAAGCTATCCAGTCACAAGGAAAACGAAGAATCTGCCGCATCGCCATCAGGCGACAGGCTGGTCACAAAATCACGCGGCGCCGGCCGCAACCGCGCGGGTTTGCGCGACAGCGCGGTGCCGATGCTGACAAAACACAGCGCATGCTCGGCCGCATCCAGGCCGAACAATGCGCGCAGTTCATCAGATTTCAGGGCCTTGCCGCTTGTCAACGCTGAACCATACCCCAGCGCGGTCGCCATGAGAAGCATGTTCTGCACGGCGCAGCCTGCCGAAACAATGCGCTCGGCCAAATCAATGTCTGCATCGCCGCGTTTTTCGTCAACCACCAGCAGCATCAGCAAGGGCGCGCGATAGGCTTTCTCGCGCGCCTGCGTCACTTGCTCCGCTGCGGCCAGTGCATCTCGCGCCAGCAGCGCAGCCGCAAAAACATCGCCCAGCCTGTCGCGCGCTTCCTGCGGCACCAGCACAAATCGCCACGGCAGAAGCTGCCCATGGTCTGGCGCTGTGGCAGCGGCTGTCAGAATCGCATCGAGTTGTTTTGCATCAGGCCCGGGCGCCACAAGGCGCTTGGGCAAGATGGTCTGTCGCGACTGCATGAGCGCGGCCGCCAGCAGCGCCGGATCGGCCTCGACTGCGGCGGCCACAGGAGGCCGGGAGGGAAAAGCAAGCAGGTTCATTTCCGGTCCTTCTCAGCCAGGGCGACCGTCGGCGCGCAGGCGGCCGTACCAGTTGCCCAGTCGCACACCCCACACACCCATGATCCCGACCCACAACAGCACGACCGCAACCAGCAGCCATGCTGGAAAAGGACTTTGTGCGGCGGCGACAATGCGCAGCACCGTAGCGGCCTGAAGCAGCAGAAACAGGGACCAGACCAGACCGTCCGCCACCAGGGCCCGCCCGCTGTGGCCGCAAGACACACGCGTCACCATGGCCAGCATGAGCGAAGCCAGGCAACCCATGGTCAAGGCGTGCAATGCGGCGAGGGGCAGAACGGGGGTGTCCTCCACAATGCCCAGCAACTGCGCCGCCCCACCCAGCACCAGGGCCAGGCCGAACCACAGAAAACCGATATGCAGCATGGCGAGCAGCCGGTTCTTCAGGCTTTGCATCAGTCCCCACACCACTGCCAGCCAGACGAATACGATCCCAGCCGCGAGTTCAAAAACACCGCGCACGGCTATCCAGACAGTACCCGCCGCGCCCGGCGGACGGCCATCCAGCTCGATCCACACCGCCGCTACCTCGACAGCAGCCACAGACAACATGAGCCACAACACCCAGAACGGCCGCCACGCATTGATAAAAGGCAGGGCACTGGACGTGAAAAACGGAATCATGCGGTGCGCCACCGAGACGTACACCACGACCACAAAGCCCCACAAACCTGTGAGCACAAAGGCGCGCGCAACCGCCGGCGCACCCAGCAACAGACTGATGGGGAGTGCCGCCAGAGCGATGCAACCCACGATGCACGCACTGCCGATGGCACGCGCATGGATCTGGTCTTCAACCGGGCTGCGCCGCAGCAACTGCCAGAACAGGGCGGTCATCCAGGTCAGTCCGGCAGCCGACAGAGCCAAGCCGGCGAGGGCCGTCAAGCCATGCAGGTGCGCACCGGCCAGACACAACAGCCAGCCTGTTACCTGAAGTAGCAAAGGCGCCAGCAGCTGCCGGGGCGCAAGCGGGGCCACGCCCAGCCATTTGGGTCCGGCAGTAAAAAGAAAACCTGAGAAAAAAAGCGGCAAAAACCCGAAGGTCATCACGGCGCCATGTACGAGCGAAGGCGACAGCGCGTAGGGCAGGCTCAGCGCCACGCTGACACGGTCCAGCTGCACCAGCGCCCACCAGGCGCCGGCAGTCACGAGAATGATCATTGCCAGAAAGAAACCCAGCCGATGCGGCGCCAACAGCAGGTGACCTGGCCGCCAGCGGCGGTCTACCCTGGCGCGCTCGCTGACCGAGGGTTTGCCGGAGCGCACCGTCGTAACTGGCAACGCGTGTTCGCTCATCCACAGACTCCGAGGTGACCACACTGGGTGCAGTAGTCGCAGCCGTCCTTGCGGATCACTGCGTGGGCGCCACACTCACTGCACTTCTTGCCCGCCATCACCGGCGGTGCTAGCGCCATGTCAACCTGGGGCTCCACCGCAGGTGAGGCGCCGGCTGCATGTTGCCGCGCCCGCCGCGCGATGATGTTCTGCACCGCATAGGCAATGGCGGCCACTTCCGAATCGTGCCAAAGCGGCACACGCGTGCCATCGGCTTTCTCGTAGGTTCCCAGACGCACGGGGCCGCGGTCCCAGGCGACCTTGCGCATGTCACTGAGCGCGCGTTCGAGGAAACCGCCGCGCGCCGCCAGCGACAACATGCGCATGCTGGAGGTGATCCACTGCTGCGACTCACCGCTTTGCCCAACGGGCATGAAAAATTCGATGGCGCGCTCAACCGTGCCTTCGCCCATGGCAGCAGGAACCGGCAGAAAAGACACCACGATATAAAGCGTCTTGCGCCCTTCTTGCGTCCAGTAATCCACCTTTTCCGCCACCGCCGATAGCGCGCCCTTGGGTCGGCTTTCGATCACCGTGCGCATCGGGTCGACGGCAGGCGCTGCCGCTGGCGTGGCTGCAGGGTCCGCATGGGTTTCGAGCACCGAACCCAGAATGGCGTTTGGCCGGTAGGTAGCCAGGCCCTTGAGTTTTGCGCGCCAGGCCTGCTGATACAGACCTTTGAAATCTTCGTAGGCGTAGTCGGCAGGCACGTTGACGGTCTTGGAGATCGCCGTGTCCACAAACGGCTGCACCGCTTCCATCATGCCAATGTGGCTGTCCGCCGACATCTCAAGCGCCGACACAAAATAGCCGGGCAGCTTGTCCACGTCGCCACCGAGCTCGCGGTACAAGCGCCAGGCATGGTCTTCCACTGCGTACTCGGTAGTGCTGCCGTCAGACTCGCGTTTCTTGCGCCGGTACATAAAGGAAAACGGAGGCTCAATGCCGTTGGATGCGTTGTCCGCAAACGCCAGGCTGACCGTGCCGGTGGGTGCAATCGACAGCAGGTGGCTGTTGCGGATACCGCTGGCGCGGATGGACTGCTGCAAAGCGGCCGGCAAGCGGCTGGCAAAGGTGCCTGCGGCGAGGTAGCCCTCAGCATCGAACTTCGGAAACGCGCCTTTTTCTTTCGCAAGCGTCACCGACGCAGCATAGGCCGTATCCCGCATGCTCACAGCAATATGTGCTGCCATGTCACGACCCTCGGGCGCGTCATACCGCAGGCACAACATGGCCAGCGCATTGCCCAGACCAGTGAAACCGACACCAATGCGCCGCTTGGCAGCGGACTCGGCCTGCTGCTGCGGCAGCGGCCAGAAGGTGACGTCCAGCACGTTGTCCAGCGCGCGGACTTGCGTGGTCACGGACTTTGCAAAAGCCTCGAAATCAAAATCCGGCACGCCGTTGAAGCCAAAAGGGTTGCGCACAAACCGCGTGAGGATGATGGGTCCGAGGTCGCAGCAGCCGTAGGGGGGAAGCGGTTGCTCGCCGCAAGGATTGGTCGCAGCAATATCTTCACAGTAGCGCAGGTTGTTGTCCTGGTTGATGTGGTCCAGGAAAAGGATGCCGGGCTCAGCGAAGTCGTAGGCCGAATGCATCACGGTGTCCCACAACTCACGCGCCGCCACCGTCTGATAAACCCACAGGCCATCGGCACGTTGAAACGCGCCCTGCTCCATCAACGGAGCGCCGGGCTTGGCCTTGTGCACCAGTTCCCAGGGTTGGTCTTCGGCCAGCGCCTGCATGAAGGCGTCCGGCATGCCGACCGAGACATTGAAGTTGTTCCAGCGTCCGGGCGTGCGCTTGGCAGTGATGAATTCGTGCACGTCCGGATGGTCGATGCGCAGCACACCCATCTGCGCGCCTCGCCGTGAACCGGCGCTTTCGACGGTGGAGCAGGACTGGTCGAACACATTGATATAGCTGCACGGGCCGGAGGCCATGGACGCCGTGCCCTTGACCTCTGCGCCGCGCGGCCGGATGCGTGAAAAATCGTAGCCCACACCGCCACCGCGCCGCATGGTTTCGGCCGCTTCGCGCAGGGCCTCATAAATACCGGGGTAGCCGCCATCGTCAACGCCCTGGATGCCGTCGCCCACAGGTTGCACAAAGCAGTTGATCAGTGTGGCCTGGATGGATGTGCCGGCCGCACTCATGATGCGGCCAGCACCTATGGCGCCGGCGTGCAGGTTCTCAAGGAACAAGGCCTCGTGTTTTGCGCGGTCCGCTTCGGGCTCGACCGATGCCAGGGCTCGCGCCACGCGCCGATACAGGTCTTCCACGCCTGTTTCGCCGGGTTTGAGGTACTTTTCCTTCAGCACGTCCTGGCTGATGGGCTGCGTGGCCGTCATATCCTGAGGCCGGTTGAGTTGCTCGCGTTTCATGTCACGCTCCTGCAATAGTCGCCGCAGGCCGGATACCGCCCAGCAGCCATTGCATTAATTCTTGCACCGAACGGATCTGGCTGCCAAAAGGCAGCCGGGCAGCACCCCGAAAGAAAAGGCCTTGACGCGTGTCGCCGTCAAACGCATGACCCAGCTGCTGGTCAATGCAGAACTGGCCCATAGTGGACACACCGTCGCGCAGACCACAATGCGACAGGCAGTCAAACGACATGTTGCACTTTTTCTTCAAGTGGGCAGCGGCCTGCAGCTTGGGCTCCAGCCGCATGTATTTATCCAGCCACGGCGTGCGCACTGCACGCGCAGGCAGGCCGGCCACACTGATGAATTCCACCAGGTCTTCCGGTTTGGCGTCGGCCAATACCTTTTTGAAAGCAGGGTCGGCGTCACACTCCTGGGTCACGGCAAACGCTGTGCCGAGTTGCACAGCTGATGCCCCCAGTCCCTGCAGGCGCAGGATGTCCTCGCGGCAGTTGATGCCCCCCGCAGCAATCAAAGGGATGTCGCGCTCAATGCCGGCAGTCTTGAAAAACTCCAGCACCTGCGGGATGACCACCTCAAAATCAAATCGGGCGTCGTGCAGATCAGCAACCTTAGCTGCGCCCAGATGTCCACCCGCAAGACCGGGATGTTCAATCACGATGGCATCAGGCAGACGTCCTTTTTTTTGCCATTTGCGCACCAGCAACTGCACACCACGCGCGTCGGAAAGGATGGGAATCAACGCTGCCCTTGGGAAATCCTTTGCCAGATCTGGCAAATCGAGTGGCAAGCCCGCACCAACGACTAGCGCATCGGCTCCGCTGGCGAGGGCCTGGTGCACATAGGCTTCGTAGGCAGTGAGGGCCTTCATCACATTCACGGCCAGCAGGCCCCGCCCCTGCGAGAGCTCTCGCGCGCGGCGAATTTCGCGGTCCAACGCTTCCAGATTGGCAGCATCGATTTGCGCACCTGCATCAGGCTCTTTGTCCAGGTGCCCGGTCTTGGCCATCAGGTCAGGGTGCAGGCGGCGCAAGTCTACAGAGGACAAGGTGCCTACACCACCCATGCTGGCCACCGCGCCCGCCAGGCCCCCGGCTGACACACACACGCCCATGCCGCCCTGCACCACCGGGACAAGGCTTTTTCCGCCCAAGCGCCAGGGCTTGAGGCCGGAATCATGGGCCAGGGTCTGCAGAATTTCCGCCACCGCGGCCGAATCAACACCCGCGCTTGCGTCCACCTCAGATACTGATAATTTGTCCATCGTGCTCCACATAGGGTTGGTACGGGCCAGTGCCGCTGTTGGAGGCTATCGCGGCGGGCACAAAACTTCCTTGCCGTACATCAAAGATGTGGATTTCACCGTCCTCAATCACGTAATGCCAGCCATGCAGGGTCAACAAGCCTTTCTCGACCTCGCGCCTAACCATGGGATAAGCCATCAGACGCTCAAGTTGCAAAACCACAATGCGCTGTTCGGTACGACGCAAGGCCTCAGGGCTAGACTGGACTGGCAGCAGGGCTTCGTCGGCAAGCTTGAGCCAGGCCTGCAGCGCCACCGCTTCTTCGGGCACGCCCTCATAGGCGGCGCGGATGGCGCCGCAGTGGCTGTGGCCACAAACAATGATGCGCTCCACATGCAGGCTGAGCACCGCAAATTCGATCGCCGCCGTGGTGCCGTGCAGCCCGTGTGAGCCGTCATACGGCGGAATGAAGGCTCCCACATTGCGCACGATGAAAAGTTCGCCCGGACCTGCACCTGTGAGCAGGTATGGGACCACCCGTGAGTCCGAGCAGCCAATAAACAAGGTCTTGGGATGCTGCCCCTGTGCCACCAGATCCTGAAAGCGCTGCTGATGCAACGGAAAATAGTCAGAGTGAAAACGCCGCAAACGCAGCAGCAGCTCGTCTGCGGGGGCGGCGTTTTCGGTCATTGCACCAGGGGCGAATCCGCTCCCTCAAGAGCGATACCTTCTATTTCGGCCTCCCCCACCAGCAGGCTCATGTACTGATGCAGCGCCCGCGCCCGGGACTGCATAGTCAGCAAGGCTGCGATGCGCTCGCGCACTTCTTCGTACGCGGGCAGCGTGCCGCTACGTCGTTCCAGCACGTCGATGATGTGAAAACCAAACCGTGTGTGGAACAGGCGCGGATGCACGCCAGTACCGGTTTGCGCATGCTCCAGGTGAAACAGCTCAGTTGCCAGCTCGGGGGCACAGTCGTCAGGTGTTATCCAGCCGAGGTCCCCGCCTTGAGCGCTGCTTGGGCAGTTGGACAACTCGGCAGCCAGCTGTGCGAAACGCCCCGGGGCCACGCCTTTGTGCGACAGCTCAAGCAGGGCGCGCTCTGCATGCACGGTGAGCGCCTGGACGTTGACACCGGGTGTGACGGCAAACAGGATATGCCGCACATGCAGAGCCTGTCCCACCAGAAACTGCGCTTTGTGGGCTTCGTAATAGCGTCGACCTTCTTCGCCAGTGGGGTGAGGCGTGACCACCTCCTGGTCGATCATGGCCTCGATGATTTCGCGTTGGGCGTCATCCAACTCCGGAGTGATCAGGCCGGTATGGCGCGACAGAAGTCTTTGTGCAACCGCGTGCTGTCGCAGCAGTTCGGCATACGCCAGTTCACGCAGCGTGGCCGCGTCCAGCCGTTGCCCGGGCGCATGCAGAGCGATGCCATTGACAAGGGCTTGCTGCGGGGCAGGTGTAGCGGCGGAAGAAGCACACCCGCAAGAACCGCTGCCGCAGCCCTGGATTGCAAAGGGTGAAGAAAGAGTTTGAGTGGTCATGGAGAGTCCCTGGTTCATGCAAAGAGGTCAAGGAGCGCCGGGCGATTTGGCGCGAGGAACACCCAGACGGCGGCTGCGCACCATCTGGTAGGGACGGAACAGGTAGGCAACCGCTCCGAAGCCGCTCCACACATGCACCAGGCGGCTGAACGGAAACAGCAGGAAGATGGTCATCCCGAACACGATGTGAAAGCGATACGGCCAGGGGAGTACCGCCAGCGCTGCAGAGTCCACCTCACGCAGGGTGAGAATGCGCTGGGCCCACTCGGCCAGGATCAGCATCACGCTGCCATCGGCGTGTCCCCACGAATAAGGCAGAGTAATCAGACCCACGACCAGCTGCACCCACAGAATCAGAAGGATCGCCAGATCGGTCTTGTGGCTGGTGTAACGGATGCGCTCATCGAACATGCGGCGATAAATCAGCATCGACAGACCGATGAAACAGATGGCGCCAGCAATGCCGCCCGCGTAGATCGCCATGCGCTGCTTGGAGGCGGCGTCCATGAAAATCCCATACACCGCATGGGGCGTCAGCAGGCCGACCAGATGGCCGAAGAAGAGGAACAGGATGCCCACGTGGAACAGGTTGCTGCCCCAGCGCAGCAGGCCTGTGCGCAGAAGCTGCGAGGAGTCGCTTTTCCAGGTGTACTGGTCGCGGTCAAAGCGGATCAGGCTACCGAGCAGGAAAACGGTCAGGCAGATGTAGGGATAGACGCCAAAAAAGAATCCGTGAAGTCCGGGGCTCATGCTTGTGCTCCTTGTGTGGGCTGTGCCTTGCGTACGTGAGGCACGATATGAATCGGTTGCGGTTGGTCGGGCCTGGCCTGGCCTTTCGTCGAGCAGCCGTCAAAGACCACGGGCTCCTCCCAGACTGTGTCCACAGGTTCTTCGGCCGCGATCTGCACCGGCTGGGCCTTTTCGCCGGCCAACTCCAGCAAAGCTCCCAGCACGGAGGCGTAGGCACTCTCGCGCTGCTGCAATGCCGCGAAAATTGCGTTGAAGATGTGTGCCATCTCGGTCAGAAACTCGCGCGCCTCGCGTGGTGGCTGGGTGGAGGTAAATTCGAGCACCACGGGCAGGAAGTCCGGCATCTCCCCTTCGGCCAGGTACATGCCGGCCTTCTCGTAGGTCTGCGCCAAATCAATCATGGCCGGGCCACGATCACGTGAATCCCCATGCACGTGTTCGAACAGGTGCAAGGACGTAGCGCGGCCCCGGTCGAACAACTCGACATAGGCCGCCTCGGTCTCCAGCGCTGGCGCAAGCGCAAGCGCTTCAATCAGGCTGTCCAGCTCGGTCAGCCGTTGCGCCCCCAGGGCACGTTCTTCATGTAATGCCTCGCGCATGGCGCCCAGATGACTGCGCAACTCGGTGTCTGGGTAGCCCAGCAACCGTGCCAGGACGCGCAGTGTCTTCGTGGCAACGGCGGGGGTGTTATTAAAAAATGCCATGGTTCAGACCTCTACCTTGATGGGAATAGTGCGTTTCTTGTTGCCGCCAAACAGGCTGACATCGCTGGCGCCGTCCGAACAACCATTTCCGAAGGTAAAGCCGCAACCGCCGCGCATGTCGAACGCGTTCTCGGCGTATTCACGATGCGTGCTCGGAATGACGAAGCGGTCCTCGTAGTTCGCAATCGCCATGATGTGGTACATCTCCTCGACCTCGGCCACGCTCAAGCCGGCCTGCTCAAGCACCGCAAGGTTCTGCACCTGGTCCACATGCTTGCTGCGCTGGTAGGAGCGCATCGCCAGCATGCGCTGCAGGGCACGAATCACCGGTGCCGTGTCGCCTGCGGTTAACAGGTTGGCCAGGTACTGCACGGGAATCCGCATCTGCGCGATGTCGGGCAACTCACCGTTGACGCCGATATGCCCGGCGTTGGCCGCCGAGGTGATGGGCGACAGCGGCGGTACGTACCAGACCATGGGCAGCGTGCGGTACTCGGGGTGCAGCGGCAGCGCCACCTTCCACTCCACCGCCATCTTGTAGACCGGGCTGCGGCGGGCGCCTTCCAGCCAGGCTTCCGGAATGCCGTCTTTCCGCGCCTGTTCGATCACTTTCGGATCGTTCGGGTCCAGGAAAATGTCGAGCTGGGCCTGGTACAGATCTTTGTCGTTTTCGACGCTGGCCGCTTCCTGGATACGGTCGGCGTCGTACAAGACCACGCCGAGGTAACGGATGCGGCCCACGCAGGTTTCACTGCACACGGTCGGCTGGCCGGCTTCAATGCGCGGGTAGCAGAAGGTGCATTTTTCGGCCTTGCCGCTTTTCCAGTTGTAATAGATTTTCTTGTACGGACAGCCCGAGACACACATGCGCCAGCCGCGGCATTTGTCCTGGTCGATCAGCACAATACCGTCTTCCTCGCGCTTGTAGATCGAGCCGGAAGGACAGGACGCCACGCAGGCCGGGTTGAGGCAGTGCTCGCACAGGCGTGGCAAATACATCATGAAGGTGTTTTCGAACTGGCCCACCATGTCTTTCTGGACCTGCTCGAAGTTCGCCAGGTTGGCGTCCTTGCTGCGCTTTGAAAACTCGCCGCCCAGAATTTCTTCCCAGTTCGGGCCCCATTCGATTTTTTCCATGCGTTTGCCGGTGATCAGGCTGCGTGGCCGCGCCGTCGGCGCTGCCTTCATCTCTGGCGCCGCCTGCAGATGGGCGTAGTCGAAGGTGAAGGGCTCGTAGTAGTCATCGATCTGCGGCATGTTCGGGTTGGAGAAGATGCGCATCAGCAACTTCCACTTGCCGCCCTGACGCGGCTCAATGGAGCCGTCGGCCTTGCGCACCCAGCCGCCGTTCCATTTGTCCTGGTTTTCCCATTCTTTGGGGTAACCGATGCCTGGCTTGGTTTCGACGTTGTTGAACCAGGCGTACTCCATGCCGGGGCGGCTGGTCCAGACGTTTTTGCAGGTGACCGAGCAGGTGTGGCAGCCGATGCACTTGTCCAGGTTCAGCACCATGCCGATTTGTGCGCGTACCTTCATGCTGCTTCTCCCATTTGTTGCACGGCAAAAGCCCGCTCGTCGTCACGCGGCGTATCCAGCCAGTCCACCTTGTCCATCTTGCGCACCACAACAAATTCGTCGCGGTTGGTGCCAATGGTCCCGTAGTAGTTGAAGCCCCAGGAAAGCTGCGCGTAACCACCAATCATGTGCGTCGGCTTGAGCACAATGCGCGTCACCGAGTTGTGAATGCCGCCACGCTGGCCGGTGATCTCCGAACCCGGCGTGTTGACGATTTTTTCCTGCGCGTGGTACATCATCACCATGCCGGGTTTGACGCGCTGACTGACAACAGCCCGAGCCGCAATCGCGCCGTTGACGTTGTAAGCCTCGATCCAGTCGTTGTCTTCCACACCGATGAGCCTGGCGTCGTCTTCACTGAGCCAGATGATGGGTCCGCCCCGGCTCAAGGTCAGCATCAACAGGTTGTCTGTGTACGTTGAGTGGATGCCCCACTTCTGGTGCGGCGTGATGAAGTTCAGCAGTATCTCCGTGTTGCCGTTGCTGCGGATGCCGTGCACACCGGCGGTGGCCTTCAGGTTCACCGGCGGCCGGTAGCTGGCCAAGCCCTCGCCGAAAGCCAGCATCCACGGGTGATCCTGGTAGAACTGCTGGCGGCCCGTGAGGGTGCGCCATGGGATCAGTTCATGCACATTGGTGTAGCCGGCGTTGTACGACACCGTCTCTGATTCGATGCCGCTCCAGGTCGGCGAGCTGATGATTTTGCGCGGCTGCGCCTGGATGTCGCGGAAGCGGATTTTTTCGTCTTCGCGGTGCAGCGCCAGATGTGTGTGCTCACGACCAGTCTGCTTGCCCAGCGCCGCCCAAGCCTTGACCGCCACGTGACCATTGGTTTCCGGTGCCAGTTGCAGCACCATTTCGCAGGCGTCGATGTCGCTGTTGATACGCGGCATGCCTTGGGTCACGCCGGGCTCGGTCACGAGGCCGTTGAGTTCGCCGAGTTGTCGCACTTCGATCTCGGTGTTCCACGCAATGCCCTTGCCGCCGTTGCCCACCTTGTTGAGCAGGGGGCCGACAGCCGTGAAGCGTTTATAGACGTTGGGGTAGTCGCGCTCGACCACCTGCATCTGGGGCGCCGTCTTGCCCGGCACCAGTTCACACTCGCCGCGCTTCCAGTCCTTGACATCAAAAGGCTGGGCCAGCTCGCCGGGTGAATCGTGCATCACCGGGGTCAGAACCATTTCCTTTTCGACACCGAGATGGCCTTCGCACAGCTCGCTGAATTTCTTGGCGAAGCCCTTGTAAATCTCCCAGTCGCTCTTCGATTGCCACACCGGGTCCACCGCGGTGGACAGGGGATGTATGAAGGGGTGCATGTCACTGGTGTTGAGGTCGTTCTTTTCGTACCAAGTGGCGGTCGGCAGAACGATGTCGGAGTACAGGCAGGTCGTGCTCATGCGGAAGTCGAGCGTCACCAGCAGGTCCAGCTTGCCTTCCGGGGCCTTGTCATGCCAGACCACTTCCTCGGGCTTGCCCTCTTCCGCGCCCAGGTCCTTGCCCTGCACGCCGTTGTCCGTACCCAGCAGATGTTTGAGGAAGTATTCGTGGCCCTTGCCTGACGAACCGATGATGTTGGAACGCCAGACAAACATGTTGCGCGGCCAGTTGGCCGGGTGGTCCGGGTCCTCGCAACTCATCTTGAGCGAGCCGTCCTTGAGCGACTTGACCACATAGTCTTTCGCATCGAGTCCCGCGGACTGCGCGTCCTTGACCACCTGCATGGGGTTGGTCTGCAATTGCGGTGCGCTCGGCAACCAGCCCATGCGCTCAGCGCGCACGTTGTAGTCAATCATGCTGCCGCCATAAAGCTTCTTGTCGGCGAGCGGCGACAACACCTCGTCCACGCCAAGCTTCTCGTAGCGCCACTGGTCGGTGTGGGCATAGAAAAAGCTGGTGGAGTTCATCTGCCGGGGTGGACGAATCCAGTCTAGTGCGAAGGCCAGTGGTGTCCAGCCGGTCTGGGGCCGGAGCTTTTCCTGACCCACGTAGTGCGCCCAGCCGCCACCGCTCTTGCCGATGCAGCCGCACATCATCAACATGTTGATGACGCTGCGGTAGTTCATGTCACTGTGGTACCAGTGGTTCATGCCGGCGCCGATGATGACCATGGACCGGCCTTCGGTCTTGTCGGCATTGTCGGCAAACTGGCGTGCGACGGCGATGATCTGGGCGCGCGGTACGCCGGTGATCTGTTCCTGCCAGGCCGGGGTGTAAGGCGTGTTGTCGTCAAAGTCGGCAGCGGCCAGCTCACCGGGCAAGCCTCGGGCAATGCCGTACTGCGCAACCTGCAGGTCGAACACTGTGGCCACGAGGGCTGAGCGCTCCTCGCCGGCCTTGCCCAGGGAAATGCGTTGCACCGGCACGGTACGTACCAGCACGTCACTGTGCTCGTTGTTCTGGAAATGGTCGTGGTGGATGCCGCCGAAGTACGGAAAACCGACTTTGGCGCTGTCCGTGCTGGGTGCATCACCCTCCATGACCGACAGCTTGAGCGCGACCTCGTCACCCTGACGCGCCTCTTTGGATTCCAGATTCCATTGGCCGGCATCTGCACGACCATCGGGGCCCCAGCGAAAGCCAATGGCGCCGTGTGGCAACACAACCTTGCCCTGCGCATCAAAGGCCACGGTTTTCCACTCGGGGTTGTTCGCCTGGCCCAGCTTGCCGTTGAAGTCGGACGCGCGCACATAGCGGTCCGGCACCATCACGGTTTCGCCGTTTTCCAGTTGGTGCTCTTTCAGCATGACCAGCATGGGCAGGTCGGTGTAGCGGCGTGCGTAGTGATCGAAGTATGCGGAGCGCGGCTTGCCGTTGCCGCCGAAATAGAAGTCCTTCAGGATCACATGGCCCATGGCCATGGCAACTGCTGCATCGGTGCCCTGCTTGGGGTGCAGCCAAAGGTCGGAGAGCTTGGCGACCTCGGAGTAGTCGGGCGTGATCGCCACGGTCTTGGTGCCTTTGTAGCGAACCTCGGTAAAGAAGTGGGCATCGGGGGTGCGCGTCTGTGGCACGTTGGAGCCCCAGGCAATGATGAAGCCGGAGTTGTACCAGTCGGCCGACTCAGGCACGTCAGTTTGCTCACCCCAGATTTGCGGACTCGATGGAGGCAAGTCGCAATACCAGTCATAAAAACTCATACACACGCCGCCAATCAGCGACAGGTAACGCGAGCCAGCGGCGTAACTGACCATGGACATCGCCGGAATCGGCGAGAAGCCGATGATGCGGTCAGCGCCGTGCTTCTTGATCGTGTGGACGTTGGAGGCCGCAATCATCTCGTTGACCTCGTCCCAGCTGGAGCGCACAAATCCACCTAGGCCGCGCACACTTTGGTAGTCGCGGCGTTTGGCGTCGTCCTGCACGACCGCTGCCCAAGCCTGCACCGGCGGCAGCGTCAAACGTGCCTCGCGCCAATGTTTGAGCAGACGCGCACGCACCATGGGGTACTTGACGCGGTTGGCACTGTACAGGTACCAGCTGTAGCTGGCACCGCGCGCGCAGCCGCGCGGCTCGTGGTTGGGCATGTCCCAACGGGTGCGCGGGTAGTCGGTCTGCTGGGTTTCCCACGTGACGATGCCGCCTTTGACGTAGATCTTCCATGAGCATGAGCCCGTGCAGTTCACGCCATGGGTGCTGCGCACGATCTTGTCGTGCGCCCAGCGATTGCGGTAGGCGTCTTCCCAGGTCCGGTCTTCGGCAGTGGTGACGCCATGGCCTTCCGAGAACGATTCACGCGGGTTTGAAAAGTGGTTCAGGCGATCAAGAAAGTGGCTCATTGGGTTCTCCGGTATGGCGGTAAATTCGTTTTAACGGCAGGTCAGGGGTTTTTGATCTCGGCGCCGGGGCGCAGGTAAAACCACCAGTTGAGGACCAGGCACAAGGCATAAAAAATGGCGAACCCATACATGGCGTTTTCAGGCGTTCCCGCCTTGATTTGCGCGCCTATGACCACTGGGGCGATGAAGGCGCCGTAAGCGGCAATGGCCGAGGTCCAGCCGAGCACCGGGCCAGCCTGCTGGCGATCGAAGATCACGCCAATCGTGCGGAAGGTGGAGCCATTGCCGATGCCGCTGGCAGCAAACAGCACGATAAACAAGGCCATGAAGAGTAAAAAATATTCTTCCGGCGTGGCCGATTTGTAGGCCAGCAGCATGACGTAACCCACCGCAGCCGAAGCGAGCACCATCACGGCGGAGATGATCTGGGTCACGATGGACCCGCCTACCTTGTCGGACACCCAGCCACCCACGGGGCGAATGAGCGCGCCTACAAAGGGGCCAATCCAGGCAAAGGTCAGTGCCGAAGGCGCGTTGGGATTTTTCAGCGTGTGCTGCATCACGCCTGCGGCATCAGGTACATGGCTGATGCCGAAGATGACCGTGATGGCCAGCGGCAGGGCCATCGAAAACCCGATGAAGGAACCGAAGGTCACGATGTACAACAAGGTCAGCGACCAGGTGTGCTTGTTGCTGAAAATCGCAAACTGCTTGGTGATGCCTTCTTTCATGGTGCCGAAGGCCGTGAGCTTGAGCACCAGCAAAGTGCTTGCCACAATCAATGGCATGGCGATCCACATGTTGAGCAGCCCCAAACCTGTGGGCTTTGGCAGGTAAAGATACAGGCCGACGCCTGCGGGCACGAACGACAGGGTGTAGAGCCAGATGATTTTGAGGAAGGCCGGGATGGTCCCGCCGGTGTCGGGCGTCACTGTCTTCAGGTTGTTCATGCCGAAGAAGCAGATCACGGACAGCGGCACGAGTGACAACAGCCAGGCAAAGCCGGCGTTCTGTATCCAGGTAGGCGTACCCGCAGCAATCTTGCCGAGAATCCAGCCGCTGTCTTTTACCAGTGTGGTCGCTTCGCCCGCCAAGCCTCCAAACAGGCTCATGGTCATGACCAGCGGTATGACGATCTGCATGGTCGTCACACCGAAATTGCCCAGGCCGGCATTGAGGCCCAATGCCGTGCCTTGCAAGCGCTTGGGGAAAAACGTACTGATGTTCGACATGGAGCTGGCGAAGTTTCCGCCACCCACCCCGCACCACAGGGCCATCAACTGAAACGACCACAGCGGCCACTCAGGGTGCTGCAATACGATGCCGGTGCCGATGGCCGGCGCCAGCAGCATCGACGTTGTCAGGAAGATGGTGTTACGCCCACCGGCCAGCCGGATCAGGAAGGACGCCGGGATTCGCATGGTGGCACCGGCCAGACCCGCAATGGCCGTCAGGGTGAAGAGTTCGGCCTGGGTAAACGGAAAGCCCAGGTTGAGCATCTGCACGGTGATGATTCCCCACATGCCCCAGACCGCAAAGCCGCACAGCAGGCTGGGCACGGAGATCCATAGGTTTCGGTAGGCAATACGTTTGCCGGTGTTCTCCCAGAACTGCTCGTCCTCGGGACGCCAATCGGTGATGTCAGTGCTTGGACTGGTTTTGGTGTTCATGGTGTTTCTCAAAAATGAAGGGTTCAGGCTTGTGCGCCGGCGTGGCTGCCCATGACTTCGGTGCGCCGCACCTCGGTCCAGTACATCCAGATCAAAGAGACCCAGACCACGCCATACATGAACATGAAGGCGCTGGAGCGAACGCCGGTCAGGTCCATCAGGCCGCCAAAAATGATGGGCAAGACGAAACCGCCCAGGCCGCCGGCCAGACCCACAATGCCGCTGACAGCGCCGATGTTGGCGCCGTAGTCGTCACTGATATATTTGAAAACGCTGGCCTTGCCGAAAGCCCAGGCAATGCCCAGCAGAAACATCAGCGCCGTGAAGGTGTAAACATTCAGGCCGATGTGGAAGGTCGCTGGGCCATTGACGGTGAGGATGGTGAAATCAGTCTGCGGATAGGACAGCAGAAACAGGCAGATCCAGCTGACCCACATCACCCACCAGGTGACGCTGTGCGCGCCGTATTTGTCGGACAACACACCGCCAAAGGCGCGAAGCACGCCGCCCGGCAGGGAAAAGCAGGCAGCCAGCAGCGCAGCCACGCGGATATCCAGACCAAACTCGCCGACGTAGTACTGCACCATCCACAGTGACAGGGCCACATACCCGCCGAACACGATGCTGTAGTACTGGCAGTACTTGATGACCTTGGGGTCCTTGAGCAGCTTGAGCTGGTCACTGAACTTGACATGACTCGGCACCAGGTGGGCCGGATCGCTGTGGCTGAACAGCCAGAACAGCACCAGCGCCGCCAGCATGATGGCCGCGTAAACCTGCGGCACCATGGCCCAGCCAAACGCCACCAGCAACACAGGCGCAACAAACTTGTTGACGGCGGCACCGGAGTTGCCAGCGCCGTACACACCCATGGCCATGCCCTGTCGGTTCTTGGGGAACCAGCGCGCCACATAGGGCGTGCCGACAGAAAACGACCCGCCCGCCAGACCGACAAAAAGGCCAATCACGAGAAAGTGCCAGTACACGGTGGCGTAAGCCATGAGCCATATCGCAGGGATGGTGGCGGCCATGAGGAGAGCCATGACGATGCGCCCGCCATAACGGTCGGTCCAGATGCCAAGAGGGACCCGGATCAAGGAGCCGGTCAGCACAGGTGTGGCCGCAAGCAAACCAAACTCTGTGGCATTCAGGTTCAGCATCTTCTTGATCGGGATGCCGATGACGCCGAACATCATCCACACCATGAAGCAGACGGTAAAGGCCAGCGTGCTGACAATCAGCACGGCCCACGCTTTTCTTGAGTTGCCGAGTTCAGAGGCCATGTTCTTCTCCAGGGACATGGCATGACTGTCGGCTTTTTACCGCTGTATGAATATCCTCCTTTGGAACAAGGCGGCAATAGTTCTGAAGAACTAGAGGCGGGCCTAACTGGCCCGCAGCTGATTTATATCAACTCCAGTCCCGTCCGGCAGCGTATACAGCGGCATGCACGCGCGAGCTGAGCTGCAGTTTGCGCAAAATGTGCTGGACGTGAATTTTCACCGTTGTCTCCGCGATATCGAGTTCACGCGCGATAACCTTGTTGCTGTCGCCGCGTGCGACCAGCGCCAGCACCTCACGTTCACGCGCTGACAAGAGCGCGATGGCTGAGTCGTCCGGCAAGGTCGGCGCAGAGAGCTCCGCGCTGCGGCCATCGCTGAGCGCAGCGACCTCGTCATGAGAGGACGGCGACGACCTGGACCGGAAGGCGGTCACCAGCTTGGTCATCATCTCCGGACTGACCACCGACTCCCCCTCCAATACCTTGATGATGGACTCCGACAGCCTGTCGAGTTCCACGGTTTTCAGCAGATAACCATCAGCGCCCGCCTGCAACGCTGCAGACAGGTCAGCTTCGTTTTCACTGACCGTGAGCATCAGGATGCGGGTGCCGGGTGCGGCATCCTTGAGGGTCGCAATGCCGTCCACGCCTAAAACACCTGGCAGGTGGTTGTCCAGCAGTATCAAATCGGGCGGGTTGCGCTCCACACAGCGCAGTGCCTCGCCAACGTCGCCCGCCTCGCCTGCCACGCGAAAACGTTCATCCTGGGAAAGCAACGCCACCAGCCCTCGGCGAAACAGGGTGTGGTCGTCCACGACGAGGAGGGTAACGGGGATGGTCATGTCTTTTTCTCAGCCTCCATGCATGCCTGCAGCCGCCATCGCAGACCCCGCCGTCCTGACCGTGCCGCCGCCGACTTCCGGGTGTGGCGGCAGTGTCAGCGTCACGGTGGTGCCCACCCCCGCCGAGGAAACGATCTCGACCACGGCGCCTATGCGTCCTGCACGCTCGCGCATGATGTTGAGTCCTACGTGAGACTGGCCGGGGTGTTTGCCCGTGTCAAAGCCAACGCCGTTGTCGCGCACCACAAAACGCCAGCGTGCCCCTTTGTGCACCTCAAGGTCGACCTGCGTAGCGCCCGCATGTTTTCGTATGTTGGACAGGGCTTCCTGGAGTACATGAAGCACCTGCACTTGCACGTCCGACGGCAGCGGCAGGCCCTGGCCCTGGACCTGCAAATGTGCCGCCAAATCCGTCTGGCTCTGGAATTTCTGCAGGGTTTCCTGCAGGGCCTGCTCGATGTCGTCGGTATTGGTGCGCGTGCGGAAATGCACCAGCAACTCCCGCACATCGCCGATGCTTTCGCGCAGCCCGACGTCCAGCTCATCAAGTGCCGCCTGCACCTGAGGCGCCTGGCCCTTTTGCACAGCACCCCGGAGCAATTGCACCTGGATCTTCAGGAAAGCCAGTGACTGGGCAATTGAGTCGTGCAGGTTGCGTGCAAGCAGAGCCCGCTCTTCCGCGACTGCAGCCTCGCGGTCCAGTGCATCGGCCCGTAAGCCTTCCAGTGAACTGGCCAGATGACTGGCCAGTGCATCGAGCAACTCAATTTCGTCGGTACTCAGCAGGACTGTCGTCCGAAAGAACAGGTTGAATTCACCGAGCAGGCGCTGCTGGAGCCGGATCGGCACCGTGACGACACTTTCGTAGCCGACCTTTGCGCAGTGGCGCACGGGCGCCTCGTCGTGGCTCAGGATGGGAATCACGCGGGTGCGCGCATCTGCCCGCAGGTTGCCGCAGGCGCACGCTCCGGCCAACAGGCTGCGCTCTTCTTCCACCAGTTCCTTTGGAAAACAGTCTGAAGCCAG
Organism: Polaromonas sp.; assembly: GCF_035638815.1. Classification (GTDB taxonomy): domain Bacteria; phylum Pseudomonadota; class Gammaproteobacteria; order Burkholderiales; family Burkholderiaceae_C; genus Polaromonas. Next base: position 71,002 of record NZ_DASQZG010000026.1, on the reverse strand, counting down.
CATCAGGTAGCGCTGGTTGGCGTCATCCGACCAGCGCACTGCGGCAGCGTCGGCCTTCATCAACCCCCGCACGCGCTGCGCAAAGCCGCTTGCAAGTTCGTCAATGCTGCCGGACTGGGCCAGAAAGGCGCTAACCTTGTACAAGGCTTCGAGCCGAGCGCGTTGTGACTCTATGCGCTTCGTCTTTGCCTCGACCTTGGCTTCCAGCCCTACATACAGCGACTGCAAAGTTACCGCCATGTGGTTGAACCCGGCCGCCACCTGGCCGAACTCGTCCACGGTCTCAACGTCGATGCGCGTCTTGAAATCTCCGGACTCCAGCTTGTGCAATCCCTGCCGGAGTTGCGCCAGCGGATTGATCACATACATGTAGCCGGTGAACAGCATGATGGCCGCGCCGCCAATGGCCAGCACCATCATCAGCACCTGAAACAGGTTCAGGATGGCGGTCAGACGGGACAGATGCTGCTCGATCGCAAGGACCAGTTGATCGCTAGCATCGACAAACGCCCCGCCCGCTTCCAGCAGTTCCTGCGCCGCCGGAGCCGTCTCGGCCAGCCACAGCGGCCGCTGGGTCCGCCACAGGGACTCGACATCGTTGAAACGCGACCGCACCTGGTCGTCCCAGGGCACAAACAAGGGCCGCGAAGGGTCTCCCTCGCGCAACAAGGCCAGGCTTTCATCGAACCGGGTTACCAGTCCCTGAAGTTCGCGTCGCTCTACGCCGGCCTGCACCGAGCTGGCGAGGCGCCAGGTCTGCATGCGCATGCGACCGGCTTCGTTGACGGCGGCGGCGCCGCCTTCGAGTTGCCAGGTTACCCACAGCGTCAACCCAATGGAGACCAGCGCCACCCCCAACAAGCTCGCCCCGATGCGCGTCAGTTTTTTGGAAAGCGAGGCTGTGTTCTGCATGGCGCTAAGTCTTGGCGCCACCCGCCGACGGGCGCGCGGCGCGGGGTGCTGCTGCGGGTGCGGTGCACTGCTCGCACACCATACGGGCCAGGCGATGCAGCGCCTGCCAGCCGTCAACGGGCCAGTCGGGTTGCTTCAGACCTTTGACGATGCCGTCCACCTTGTGCGCGGCGTGTAGAAGATTGGCCAGCGTGGTGTCGCCGATTTGCGGGAGCACCCTCTCAAACAGCTTTTCCTTGATTCCCCAGACCCGGTTTTCGCGCAGGGCCATGGGCATGGGGCGGCCCGCGCGGATGGCATCTTTGACCCTCTTCATGCTTCGAATGTCCTCAGCCAGAGCCCAGTGCACCAGCACCTCGGACTCACCCTCGGACTGCAGGCCATCGATCATGCGCTGCACACGCAGGGTCTGCCCGCCCAGCACCGCTTCCGACAACTTGAACACGTCATACCGGGCAACATTCAGCACCGCCTGCTCAACCTGTTCAAAGCTCAGCACCGCACCCTCTTGCGCCGGGTACAGCAGGCCCAGCTTCTGGATTTCCTGGTGGGCCGCCAGCAAATTGCCCTCCACGCGGTCGGCAAAAAATTGCAGGGTTCGCTGGCCTTCCTCGCCTGCAGCCACGCGCTGGCCTTGTATTTGCAGGCGTTGCGCAATCCATGGGGGGAGGCTTCGGCGGTCAATGGCGTCAAATTTGACCGTGGTGCCAAAACTCTCCAGCGCCCCAAACCACGCCCCCTTGGTGGTTATGCTGTCCAGCCGGGGCAGCAAAATCAGGGTCAAGGTGCTGTCATCGCCCTGTGCCCGCTCCGCTATTTGCTGCAAGGCTGCCGAACCGTCCTTGCCTGGCTTGCCGCTGGGGATGCGGATTTCGACAATCTGTTTGTCTGCAAAAAGGCTTAGCGAGCCGCCGCTGGCCAGCACCTCGCTCCAGTCAAAGTGGGCGCCGGCAACGGTGTGCACCGTGCGCTCTGTGTAACCCTGTTCCCGCGCAGCCGAACGCAAAGCGTCGGCAAATTCCTGAACCAGCAGAGGCTCATCGCCGTGCAGCGTGTACAGACTTTTAAGCCCACGCTTGAGGTGTTCCGACAGTTGTGCGCTTGCCAGTTGCATCGTTGAAGTTTAGAGCTTGTAGGTTGACAGCAACAGGCTGGTCTCGGTGTTGGCGATGCCGTCCAGCAAACGCACACGACCCAGGACAGCGTCAAATGCTTCCAGGCTGTCGGCTCGCAGCTCGGCAACGATGTCCCATCTGCCGTTGGTGGTGTGCAATGCGCTCACAGCAGGGTCGCCGCGAAGGTCGCGGATTACCTGATCAATGCGGTTGCCCTCCACGGACACGGTCATGAGGGCGCGGATGCGGTGGTTTTCAGCCAGGGGCTTGAGCCGAACGGTATACCCCACGATGGTTCCATCCGCCTCCAGCCGGGCCTGCCGGTTTTGCACAGTGCCGCGTGAAACCCGCAAACTTTTGGCAAGGGAAGCAACCGACGCTCGTCCGTCGTCACGAAGCAGGGAGATTAATTGGCGGTCGGTATCGTCCATGCGCCATTTTGTATCAAATCGCCAGTCACGTCTGGCTTTTTGTTTAACTAACCTAGCAAATTATACAAATCACTGGCTTTTAATTGGCTGCGCGCTCTCAGACAATCCCTGATCGGCTGCGCACGGGCGCGGCGAACAAGGACACATCGTGGTGGATTACATCGGAATTGCAGACATCAAACGCCTCGTCGGCAGCATGGGCGCGGCCCAATTTATCAGCGGTCTGGCGCAAGAAATCGAGTCAGACTACCGGCGCTGGGCGGACTTTGACAAGTCTGCACGGCACGCCATTCACTCGCCCGTGGGCGTGATCGAACTGATGCCCGCCAGCGATGGCCAGCAGTACTCGTTCAAGTATGTCAACGGGCACCCGCAAAACACGGCGCGCGGCCTGCTGACCGTGACGGCCTTTGGTGTGCTGGCCGACGTTGCTACGGGTTATCCGCTGCTGCTTTCAGAAATGACCATTACGACCGCGCTGCGTACTGCGGCCATGTCCGCCCTGGCCGCGAAGTGGATGGCACGGGACAACAGCCGCGTCATGGCGCTGATAGGCAACGGCGCGCAGAGCGAGTTTCAGGCCATCGCGTTCTATCATATGGTCGGTATCCGGGAGATCAGGCTGTACGACGTTGACCTGGCTGCTACACAAAAGCTGGCGGCTCACCTGCGGGCCCTCGGCTTGAACGAGTTCAACATCGTTATCAGCCCTTCCATCGCCGAAGCCGTCAAGGGAGCCGACATCGTGACCACCGTCACCGCCGACAAACGCAACGCAGTGATCCTCACACCAACGATGATCGAACCTGGCATGCACATCAATGCCGTGGGGGGCGACTGCCCCGGTAAAACCGAACTGCACGCCGATATTCTGCTGAGGTCCGATGCGCGTGTGGTGGTGGAGTACGAGCCGCAATCCCGCATCGAGGGCGAAATTCAACAGTTGCCTGCTGACTTTGCCGTGACCGAATTTGCATTGCTGGTCAACGGCACAGCCCCGGCGCGTGCCGGAGACCACGAAGTCACCATTTTTGATTCGGTCGGGTTCGCGCTGGAGGATTACTCGGCTTTGCGCTACCTGCATGCCTTGCAGGTCAAGGCAGCGGGTGAGCGGCAGCAAATCGACCTGATTCCCCATCTGGACAACCCGAAAGACCTCTTTGGCCTGTTGGTCGAGTCGGCACAACCGACTGCTACTGCTCGTGCTACCAAGCCCGCATCGGTCAGACTGACCGCGATGGCCGCAACATGAGCGTTTACATCGCCCTGATTGGCGCACCCACCGACATAGGCGCCGGCAGCCGGGGCGCATCCATGGGCCCGGAAGCGCTGCGCGTCGCAGGTATTCAGGACATTTTGCGCAGCCACGGATTGACCGTGACGGACCGCGGCAATGTGATCGGTCCGGCCAACCCCTGGCTGCCGCCGGTTGACGGGTATCGCCATCTGAATGAAGTGGCCGCGTGGAACACCGCAGTGCACGAGGCTGTTTACGCTGCGCTTTGCGCGCGTGAATTACCTTTGCTCATGGGCGGCGACCATTGCCTGGGGATTGGCTCCATCAGCGCCGTGGCACGTCATTGCCGGGACAAGGGTAAAAAGCTGCTGGTGCTGTGGCTGGACGCGCACGCCGATTTCAACACCAGCGCCCTGACACCCACCGGCAATGTGCACGGCATGCCGGTGGCAGTGCTGTGTGGCCATGGCCCCGCAGAGCTGACCCGGATAGGCGGCACCACGCCTGCCATGGAGCCGGGAATGATCCGGCAGATTGGCATTCGCAGCGTGGATGCCGGAGAGAAACGTTTCGCGCGCGATTCCGAGCTCCAAATATTTGACATGCGCTACATCGACGAGATGGGCATGAAGCGCACCATGGAAGCGGCTCTGGCAGACGTTGGCTCTGACACTCACCTGCACGTGAGTTTTGACGTTGACTTTCTGGACCCATCGGTGGCGCCCGGCGTGGGTACCACCATACGCGGTGGACCGACCTACCGCGAGGCCCAGCTTTGCATGGAGATGATTGCTGACACGGGTTTGCTCGGCTCGCTGGACATCATGGAGCTCAACCCCGCGCTTGACGTGCGCAACCAGACCGCTGAAGTGGCCGTTGACCTGGTTGAAAGCCTGTTTGGCAAAAGCACCTTGATGCGCTGATCTGGCGGTGCACGTGAGGGCGGGCGGTTAGCGCCCTCCCACCCTACTTCAAACTGTTGGACAAAAACGCCTGCAGCCGCTCGCTGGAGGGCTTGCTGAGCACTTCGCGCGGATCACCCTGCTCTTCGATCTGCCCCTTGTGCAGAAACACAACGTGGTTGCTGACCTCACGCGCGAAACTCATCTCGTGCGTCACCACAATCATGGTCCGGCCCTCTTCGGCCACTGAGCGCATCACGCGGAGGACCTCGCCCACCAGTTCGGGATCGAGCGCAGAGGTCGGCTCATCAAACAGCATGACTTTGGGCTCCATCGCCAGCGCCCGTGCGATGGCCACGCGTTGCTGCTCACCGCCGGACAGATGCGCCGGATAAGCATCCTTGCGGTGATACACACCAACCTTGTTCAAATACAAATGGGCGCGCTCCAGCGCCTCTGCCTTGGTCAGTCCGAGTACGTGAACGGGTGCCTCCGTGATGTTTTCAACCGCGGTCATGTGGGCCCACAGGTTGAAGTGTTGAAACACCATGGCCACCTGTGCGCGCAGCCGCTGCAGCTGCGCCGGATCCCTGGCCCGCAATGCACCGGCGGCACTGGCGCGCGTATCCGGCACCAGGACCAGCTCTTCCCCATCCACCACAATGCGTCCGCTGTTGGGCTGCTCCAGCAGATTGAGGCAACGCAGGAATGTGCTTTTGCCGGAGCCACTGGAGCCAATCATCGATATCACATCGCCAGCGCGTGCCTGCACGGTCACCCCCTTGAGCACTTCGTTGGTGCCAAAGCGCTTGTGGATGTCGGAGGCCTGCAGGATCATGGAAGCGTTCACGATTTACTTTCGGTTATTGATGTCAAAGTCAAAGTAGCGCGCTGCAATACGCTTGTATTCACCGCGCTCTTCGGTTGCGGCAATGGCACGGTTAAAGCGGTTGCTCAGCACGGTATTGCCTTTGTTCACCGCCACCCCAACGCCGTTTCCAATCCACACGGGTGGGCCGACTTGCGCAAAATCCTTGCCTTCAGGCAGCGTCAAAAATTTGGTTTTGGCAACCAGAGCAGAACTCAGTCCCAACTCGGCCTCGTTGCTTGTCAGGCGCGCATAGACGTCCGTCTCCTTGGCCGCAGACACCAGCTTGGCCTCCGGATATTGCACACGGGCCCAGTTTTCACGCGGTGAACCCTTCAAAACCGATACAGACTTTTCCTTCAACATGCCCGGAACCAATGAATGGGGGGCACCCGTCCGCGCTATCCATATGCTGGGCACGTTGTAGTAGCTCTCCGAAAAGTCGACTTGTTTGAGCCGCTCCTCGGTGATGGTCAACGAGGCCATCACGGCATCAACCTCACCTGCTTTGAGTTTGGGCAGCAGGCTGTCAAAGTCAAGCTTGATCAGCTCGCAACGGGCCTTCAGGCGCTCGCAGTATGCGTTAGCCAGGTCAATCTCGAAACCCGTGACACGGCCGTCCGCTTCTGTCTTGGTAAAAGGCGGGTAGCTGCCTTCGATGCCGATCTTCAGTGGAACAACGTAGTTGCGATAAGGCCAGGCCAGCAATGCAAGACCTGTCAGCACAGCTGCCAGAAGCAGCAGGTAAATGGAACGGCGTGTCATGTCATCTCCTCAGTGTTTGAATGTGGGCAGGCAAGTCAACCACTGACCTGCCCACGCCTACTAGGGGCTTAGCAGCTTGCCCGTTCGGGCCAGACTTGTACCGGCAACTTTGCCGAGGCGCTTGCCCGGCAGCGCCCAGCGCGCACCGCCGCGCGCGTACAGAACGCCGCCGGACCGGCAACGCACTGCCTCCACCGCACCCGTAGAAGCGTCAACGAGGTCGGCAATCACATCACCGGCTTCAACACGGTCCCCAGGTCGTTTGTGAAACACCACCACTCCCGCACGCGGCGCCGTGATGGGCTCCGAACCCGACAACAGTGTGGGCTGACAGCGCGGCGCGGGAAGCGCCGGAACGTCGCCCAGCAGCAACCCGCGGCGACGCAAAAATTCAACGATCGCCCCTGCGTCCTGCTCGGCCAGTTCATGGCTGGTATCGGATTCCCCACGCAATTCAATGGTCGCGCTAAAGCATCCCTGCGGAACAGGTTTATCGGGAAACTGGCGCTGCAATTCGTACCACGGGCGGCTGCAGGCCTCATCAAATGGCGAGTCGCCCGACTCGGTCGCCAGCAGGATGGCCTCTGCGCCCAACAACGCCCCGAGTTCTGCAGCCAACTCACGCTGGGGCGTGAGGGCATACAAGTGCATGACGGCTTCGTGATCGCAGTGCAGGTCCAGGACCACATCACTGTCTACGGCCAGCTGGAGGAGACGGTTTTTCATGTCCTGAACCAGATGCTGTGCGCTGAGTGCGCTCACGGCCTTGCGCAATCCATCGCGTATCAGCACCGCATTCTGGTCGGCATCAGCCCCAAGTTGTGTTCCCACCATGGTGGCCACCTGCGATGTAACGTCTGAATAGTGACGGTTGAAGTTGCCACCATCGCGCAAATCAAACCGGCCTTGATGCTGCCCCAGGAGTTGCTGCGTCATACCCACCGGATTGGCGTAAGGCACGAGCACGATTTCACCGCACAACTGTCCGCTCGTTTCCAGCGCCTGAAGCTTTCGTTTGAGCGCCTGCGCAACCAGAATGGCGGGTACCTCGTCGGCGTGTAGTGCGGCTTGCAAATACGCTTTGGGCCCCGTTCCGGGGGTACCGAAGCGAATGACCTGGAAACTGTGGCGCACGCCGGGGGCGATCTCCATCAGGTTGATGGTTTGTGTTTGCATATCAGGCTTTGATCAGGTGTGCGTCGGGCGCGGTTGCTCTTTGCGTCTGCAAATGCCTGAGAAAGCGCTTTTCCAGCAACTTGAAAATCCCGACAAGCACAAAGGTGAGGACGAAGTAAATGATGGCAGCGACGCCAAATGTCTCTGTCACAAGCAGGTGGTTTGCATAGACGTCCCGCGCCACGCGGGTGATGTCCACCAGCGTGACCGTGCTGGCAATGGCCGTTGCATGCATCAGGCCGACAACCTCGTTGCTGTACTGCGGCAACGATCGGCGTAGCGCGCTTGGCAACAACACCCGGCTGTACAGTTTGAATGGTCTCATGCCATAGCTGCGAGCCGCTTCAATTTCCCCTACTGACGTGGCCCTGAGAGCGCCAGCGAAAATTTCGGTGGTGTAGGCGGTGGAGTTCAGGGTAAAGGCAAGCCAGGCGCAGAACCATGCGTTTTTGAGCAAGACCCAAGCTGCGCTCTCGCGAATGAACTCGAACTGCGCCAACCCGTGATAGATCAGGAAGAGCTGAACCAGCAAGGGCGTGCCACGAAGCACGTAGGTGAAAAACCAGACGGGCTTTGACAACCAAAGCCGTGGCGACACGCGGGCAACAGCCAGTGGGACGGCCAATACGAAGGAGCTTGCCAGGCTGATGGCGAGCAGCACCAGGGTTGTGCGTATGCCCTCTACGTAGAGCGGCAGACTGTCTGCAATGATTTTCCAGTCCATTTAGAACTGCACTTTCTTCAGCCCCAGGCTGTAACGGGCTTCCAGGCGCGACAGGAGAATGATCGACACGGTCGTCAGCGTGAGATAGATCAGCGCGATGGCGAGGTAAAAGGTAAAAGGAGCACGAGTGGTCGCCGACGCCAGCCCAGCGCGGTGCACCATGTCATCCAGGCCGATGATGGACACAAGTGCTGACGCCTTGATCATGATCAACCAGTTGTTGGAGAACCCCGGAATCGCATGCCGCACCATTTGTGGCAAAACGATTCGCCACATCACCTTAAGGGGCGACATCGCAAACGAAAGCGCTGCCTCGGACTGCCCTTTGGGCACGGCAAGAATGGCGCCACGAAATGTCTCGGTCAGATAGGCGCCAAAGATAAAGCCGATGGTGAGGACGCCAGCCAGGAAAGGCGGGATATCGATATAGTCCCAGCCCTGCGATTCAGCCAGCTTGTTGATGCCAATCTGTCCGCCGTAAAAGATCAGCAGCATCAGCACCAGCTCTGGCATGCCGCGAATGAGCGTGGTGTAGATCTCAGCCGTCCAGCGCAATGCGCGTGACTGGGAGAGCTTGGCAGCAGCGCCAGCAATGCCAAAAACGCAGGCGATCGCAAGGGATACCGCCGACACCCGAAGGGTCAGGGACAGACCCTCAAGAATTGCCGGCAGGTATCCGTAAAGCAACATAAATCCCCGCTGTAATGTGAGTCGTCAGATGCAAACAGCTCGCCGGTTGCCCGGCGATGCTGATTACTCGCCGCGGATGTTGACGTCGAAGTACTTGTCGTTGATGGTTTTGTAAACGCCGTTGGCAGTGATCTGCTTGAGTCCGGCATTGACTTTGGTCTTCAGCGACTCTTCTCCCTTGCGCATGGCAATGCCCACGCCGCCACCGTCCTTGGCGCCACCCAGGCTGATGGGTGCGCCCACCTTGCTGTAAGTTTTGCCTTCAGGCGACTTGAGGAAGGCCGCCGTCGCTGCGAGCGACGAGCCAAAACCGATATCACCACGACCTGCTGCCAGCTCCATGGTTACTTCCGCCTCTTTCGCCACCTGGAGGATCTCGCTGTCCTTGTAGTTGGCCAGCACGTAAGCGGCGCGCGGCGTATTTCGCGTGACGATGATTTTCTTGCCCTTCAAGGTCGTTGGATTAACTTCGGGGAAAGTACCCGTCTTTGCAACCCATGCGGAAGGAATGTCGTAATAGGAGTTGCTGAAATCTGCGGCTTTTTTGCGCTCTTCAGTGATGGACATGGACGCCACGATCATGTCGAATTTTTTGGCGTTCAGTGCGGGCATCATGCCATCCCACTCTTGAGCTACAAGGGTGCATTCGGCCTTGATTTCGGCGCAGATGGCGTTGGCGATATCGATGTCAAAACCGGAAAACTTTCCGTCCGTCCCCATCTGGGAAAACGGCGGGTAGTTGGCTTCGACACCGATGCGGATCTTGCCCCAGTTTGGCGCCTGGGCGAAAGCGGCGGTGCTCAGGAGGAGCAGCGCAGTAGCGGTAAGTTTGCGAATCATAAAAATCCCCATGTGCAGCGCCTGAACTGGCCACAATCGAACATTGTTCTTGTGGTCACCATCAAGCTGGTTAAAAAGAAGTTGCTTCACCGGTCAGCTGCTTTTTTACTGCGGTACGCTGGCCGATGCGAGTTTGTATCATAATTTTCATATTTGTAAAACATGAAAAAACCCTTCCAAGTGAAAACCCCTAGTCCCGTTCGTCCCGCCGCGCCGCCCGAACTGGCTTTTGCGCAGTCCCCCCTGGGCGCAAGGCTGAGAACGGTGTTGTCAGACCCCCTCGCCACCCCGGGAAACCGCGCCACTGCAGACTTTTTGCTGCGCAATCCGGTGCGGGCCACCGCTTGGGGCATTGAAGAACTGGCGGCCAACGCCCACACCTCTACAGCCACCCTCAGCCGTTTTGCGCGCACCCTGGGGATGAGCGGCTTTTCTGCGCTGCGCGCCGAGATGGCTGAGGTGTTGCAGGGTGTCCTGCAGCCCGTGGAAAAGTTGCGCGGCGTGGTCGCCCGCGAGGACGGCACCTTGTCCGTGGTATCCGAAAGTCTTGCGCTCACCCTTGGAAACGCGCGCACCACGGCCGAAGGTCTGGACCCCGAGCGCCTGGCGGAGCTGGCGCGCCGGCTCGCCAAGGCCTCCACTGTTTACATCATGGGCTTTGGGCTGAGCTCGCATCTGGCCGCCATGCTGGCGCTGGACTTGCAGCCTTTCTGTCCGCAGCTTGTCAACGTGGTGGAGTTTGGCGGCACAGAAGTCGCGGCCGGTCGGCTGATGAATATCGGCAAGACCGATGTGCTGATCGCAATTTCGTTTCCCAGATATGCAGACGATGCCATCCGCCTGACACAGTACGCAAGAGACCGCGGGGCTTACACGCTGGCCATCACGGATTCCATGGCATCACCTCTGGCCGCTGTCGCAGACGAGGGTCTGTTTGCGAATTCAACACACCCGGTCTTGTCCAGCAGTTCTGTCTCTGCTTTGCTGGTCATAGAAGCGCTGGTTACCAGCTTGATGATCAGCAATGGTGACCATGTGCAGCAGGCAGCCCGATTGACCGAGGCCATATCAGCCTATATGTTCAGCCCCGAGAAGGGTCGCAAAAGGTAGTCCTGCTGGTGATCCGGCGTTCTCAGTGCCACCCGGACAGAAAGACTAAAGCTCTTTGACTGCAGCAAGCCGCCGCATGACCTGTTGCACGATATCGGTCTGCATGTCGCGGTACAGCAGTTGCTCTTCCGCCTCTTTGGCCAGGACCGCCGACTCGTTGAAACTGATGTCGCGTTGCAGCAGAATTTCCGCAGGCGGGATCAAAACCTTTCCCCTCAGCGTGCGCAGTCGGAACCGGAAACGGGTCCGTAATTGGAATTCCCGCACCTGACCCGAAGCATTCACACCCACCACGGTTTTTTCACGCTGGTCGTTCAGCACCTCGAGGATGACGTCAGCCTCTTCTATCTGGCGTGCATCGCGGATCAAGCGCACGCCGCTGGCCTCAAGATTGCGGTTGAGCTCGGTCCCCAGGGTAGAGCCCTCGGCAATCCCTGTATAAATGCTTTTGAACGCCAGCTTGGGCGCCTGACGCAGTGCAAAGCCACAGGCACTGAGGCCGAGGGTCGCCAAAGAAGCCAATACGAAAACACGACGTTGCATGGTTGCTTCCTCAGACGACGATGTTGACCAGACGACCGGGCACAACAATGACTTTTTTCGGTGGCGCGCCTGCTGCTTGCTTGATGAAAGCTTCGGAGGCAAGGGCGGCCGCTTCGATGGCAGTCTTGTCAGCTCCGGCAGGGACAGTGACTGACCCGCGCAGCTTGCCGTTGATCTGCAGCATCAGTTCGATTTCATCCTGCACCAGCGCGCCCGCGTCGACCTCGGGCCAGGGGGCGTCGAGCAGATCACCGTGGTCTTTGGCAAAACCCAGGTCTGTCCACAAAGCGTGTGTGAGGTGGGGCGCCGCCGGGTAAAGGCAACGCAGCAGGATGCCCATGCCTTCGTGCAGTGCAAATGCTGAGCCCCCTGATGCCGAGTGACGCGAAGGGCCGCCCCGAGCAAGCTCAGCCCCCTCGGGGGGCAGCGCAGTACGCGAAGCGGCAAGCGTGGGGGCGCCATCTACTTTGAAGTCTTCCAGAGCATTCAACAACTTCATGGCGCCAGACACCACCGTGTTGTATTGCATGCGCTGGTAGTCGTAGTCAATCTGCTTGAGCACCGTATGAACTTCGCGGCGCAGCGCTTGTGATTCTTTATCAAATACGGCTTCTGCCCTTGTTTTTCGGGCGCCTTCAGCTCCTAAATTCATAGCATTCAGTTTCACCCCGAAATTCCAGACGCGGCGCAGGAAGCGGTACGAACCTTCAACCCCCGCATCATTCCACTCCAGCGTGGCCTCGGGCGGTGAAGTGAACATGGTGTACAGCCGCGCGGTGTCTGCGCCGTATTTCTCGATCAGGTCTTGTGGATCGACGCCATTGTTCTTGCTCTTGCTCATGGTGCCCACGCCTTCGTAGGTCACCGCCGAGCCGTCCTTGCGCAACCTGGCGCCCGTGACTTTGCCATGCTCGTCATACAGGTCTTCCACATCGGCGGGCCAGAAGTACTCGACACCACCCTTGGCACCCTTGCGGGAGTAGATGTGGTTGAGCACCATGCCCTGCGTCAGCAGTTTGGTAAAGGGCTCGTCAATCTTCACAAGGTCCAGGTCGCGCATGACCTTGGTCCAGAAGCGCGCATACAGCAAGTGCAGGATGGCGTGCTCGATACCGCCAATGTACTGGTCCATCGGCATCCAGTAGTCCGCGCCCTCCGCGACCATCTTCTCGGCGTTCTTCGGATCGCAGTAGCGCATGAAATACCAGGACGAATCCACAAAAGTGTCCATGGTGTCGGTCTCGCGCCGGGCCGCTTTGCCGCAGACGGGGCACACCACGCCGGCGTGAAAGCCTTCGTGCTTGTGCAACGGGTTGCCAGAGCCATCGGGCACGCAGTCCTGCGGCAAGACGACGGGCAGGTCTTTCTCGGGCACGGGCACTGCGCCGTGCGCTTCGCAATGGATGATGGGGATAGGCGTGCCCCAGTAGCGCTGGCGACTCACGCCCCAGTCACGCAGGCGCCAGGTGGTTCTCTTCTCGCCCAGGCCTTTGGCGGCCAGGTCCGCCGCGACCGCGTCCACAGCAGCCTTGAAACCAAGCCCATCGTATTTGCCGGAGTTGACAGCCACGCCCTGCTGCTTGTCGCCATACCAGTCGTCCCAAGCCGCTGTGCTGTAGGTCTTACCTGCAACATCCGTGACCTGTTTGATGGGCAGACTGTACTTTTTGGCGAACTCGAAGTCACGCTCGTCGTGCGCTGGCACACCCATGACCGCGCCATCGCCGTAACTGATGAGCACGTAGTTGCCGACCCAGACTTCGATCTGCTCGCCGGTGAGCGGGTGCACGACCGACAGGCCGGTACGCAAGCCCCGCTTCTCCTGGGTCGCAAGTTCGGCTTCGGTCGTGCCGCCGGACTTGCATTCTTCAATGAAGGCGGCGAGTTGGGGGTTCGTCGTGGCCGCATGAAGCGCCAGCGGATGCTCGGGCGCCACAGCGCAAAAGGTCACGCCCATGATGGTGTCTGCGCGCGTGGTGAAAACGTACATCCGCCCGTCACCGATCAGCGCGCCAGACGAGTCCTTGATGTCATGGGTGAAGGCAAAGCGCACGCCTTCGCTTTTGCCAATCCAGTTTTCCTGCATCAGCTTGACGCGCTCGGGCCAACCCGGCAGCTTGGTGCTGACGCTGTCGAGCAACTCCTCGGCGTGGTCGGTGATCTTCAGGTAGTAGCCCGGAATCTCGCGCTTTTCAACCACTGCGCCGGTACGCCAGCCCTTGCCGTCGATGACCTGCTCGTTGGCCAGCACGGTCTGGTCCACCGGGTCCCAGTTCACCACCTGGGTCTTGCGGTAGGCAATGCCTTTGTCCAGCATCTTCAAAAAGAGCCACTGGTTCCACTTGTAATAGCTCGGGTCGCAGGTGGCGACTTCACGGCTCCAGTCGATGGCCAGCCCCATCGCCTGCATCTGCTTTTTCATGTAGGCGATGTTGTCGTAGGTCCACTTGGTCGGCGGTACACCGTTTTTCATCGCGGCGTTTTCGGCAGGCAGGCCAAAGGCGTCCCACCCCATGGGCATGAGCACGTTGTAGCCCTTCATGCGCAGGTAGCGGGCGAGCATGTCGTTGATGGTGTAGTTGCGCACGTGGCCCATGTGCAGCTTGCCGCTGGGGTAGGGCAGCATGGAGCAGGCGTAGAACTTTTTCCGGGAGCGGTCTTCGGTAACGCGGTAAGCGTCAGCGGCTACCCATTGGTTCTGCGCGTCGCGCTCAACATCGATGTGGTTGTATCTGTCTTGCATGGCGCGCGAAGTAAAAAAGAGAGAGTAAGCAGTAAATGCTGCCGAATTCAGGGATTTTAGGCGCTGGGCGGTGCCAGCGGGCCCGGTCAGGCTACGGGCGCGTTGCGGGAACTGCGGCGGGCGCAGACAAAGCTGCAGAGTCCGTTAGCGGCGGTGCGCTAGCGATAAAACCAATACGGTTCAGTCCCGCCTTTTGCGCAACGCCCATCACTTCGACAATCTTGCCGTAGGGCACACCCTCGTCGGCGCGCAGTTGCACCTCGGTATCTGGGTTTTGACCTGCGCTCTGTTTGAGGTTTTCGGCGAGTCGGGGTAGCGAGACCGCCTGCTCATTCAGATAAAGTTGCCCCGCCTTGTCGACTGCAACAGTTAAAAATGCGGCGGCTTCGCCCGGTTTGGCCGCATCGCTTCTGGGCAGATCGAGCTTGATCGAACTGGCCAGCAGCGGCGCGGTGATGATGAAAATCACGACCAGCACCAGCATCACATCCACCAGCGGGGTGACATTGATCTCGCTCATGGGTTGCGCGCCTTGAGCACGCTCGAGACGGCCAAAATTCACGGAGCCCCCACGCTTGTCGCTTCGCGAGCCTCCGGCGGTGCGCTGCCCCTTTCACTCGAAAGAGGGACTAATTTTCCCAGGGGCGGCCCGTCGGAAAATTCGCGACTCGCCTCGCCCGACACATTCAACAGTTCGCGGAGATCGTAAGCGAAGCCTTCAAGGTCGGCTTCAATGCGGTTGATGCTGCGCCCAAAAATGTTGTAAGCCAGCACGGCAGGGATAGCCACCGCCAGGCCAGCGGCGGTCATGATCAAGGCCTCACCAACCGGACCGGAGACCTTGTCAATGGTGATGAGGCCCGCTGCGGCAATGCCGATGAGTGCGTGGTAAATCCCCCAGACAGTGCCAAGCAGCCCGACAAAAGGCGCGATAGAGCCCACGGTGGCCAGCAGCACCTGGCCAAACTGCAGCTTGTGCAGAACGCCATGCAACGCATCGCGCAAAACACGGGTCAGTTGCTGGGACCGCTGTCCGCTTGAAGCCAACGTGCCGGATTCACGGATGTGAGTGGCCACAATCAGCGGCAACACCAGCGCTTCGCGGTCAAACGATGTGACCCGCTGCTGCGCCTCGGTCAGGTTTGGAGACTGCCAGAACGCCGCGGTGCTGCGAGCCACGTCGCCAACTGCACGCTTGAGCACCCAGGCCTTCCAGAAGATGACCACCCAGCTGGCCACGGACATGACCAGCAGCAAGCCAGCCACCAATGCTGTAACGGCATCGCCCTGGGTGATCAGCGCGAGGACATTCATAGGACGCTCAGTTCAAACCGAGCACATCAAACATGTCGAACAGGCCATTCGATTGCCCCGCCAGAAAACGCGCGGCCCGCAAGCTGCCCTGCGCGTAGGTGACGCGGCTGGACGACTTGTGGCTGATTTCGATACGTTCGCCAATGCCGGCAAACAGCACCGTGTGGTCGCCCACGATGTCGCCACCCCGAATGGTTGCAAAACCGATGGACGAGGGGTCGCGTTCGCCTGTTACGCCCTCGCGGGCATAAACCGCGCAATCCTTTAGATCGCGGCCAAGGGCTGCTGCAATGACCTCACCCATCTTGAGCGCAGTGCCCGACGGTGCATCAACCTTGTGGCGATGGTGGGCCTCCACAATTTCGATGTCGTAGCCGGTGTTCAGGGCTTTGGCTGCCATTTCAAGCAGCTTGAGGGTGACATTGACGCCGACACTCATGTTGGGAGCCATCATGATGGCAATGTCTTTGGCTGCAGCGGCAATCTCGGTTTTTTGCGCGTCTGAAAATCCGGTGGTGCCAATGACCAGTTTGACCCCGAGCTCACGGCAAGCCGCCAGGTGCGCCATCGTGCCTTCGGGCCGGGTGAAGTCAATCAGAACCTGCGCACCGGACAAGCCCGCGCGAACGTCTGATGTGATGTTGATGCCAGTGGTCTGACCCAGATAGGCTGCCGCGTCAGCGCCCAGTGCAGGGCTTGCAGCGATGTCAAGGGCGCCTGCGAGCTGACAGTCGTCGCTGGCGCGAATGGCTTCTATCAGCATGTGGCCCATGCGCCCACTGGCGCCTGCCACCGCAATCCGGTGACGGTGCTGGGCTGCGCCGCTCACCGTGCCGGGCTTTCCAGCGGTGGATAAGTTACTGCGGCCGGTGTGCTGGCGGGCGCCGGGGCGGGAGCGGCAACAACCGGCGCTTTTTTTTCGGCGGCCTTGAGCTGCTCTTCGGTCATCTCAAGCACAGGCACTTTGCCCAGCTTGCGTTTGGAGTCCAGCCCGGCGACAAAATCCGTTTCGCTGGGCATGTCGTCGCCTTCAAAGCGCTCAAGAACGTCGCCCTTGAAAAATACGGTGAGTTTGAGGGCCTGGGGCTCCGTGCCCTGGCGCTTCAGGGTGAAAACATAATCCCAGCGATCGGCGTGGAACACGCTTGTCAGCAGGGGCGTTCCCAGTACATCCCGCACCGCGGCCCTGGGCATGCCAGGTTTGAGCAGCTCGACCTGCTGCTTGGATACAAAGTTGCCCTGAACGACTTCAATTTTGTAGGGAGTGATCCAGTTGACGGGATTGATCCTGCTTTCGCTCAACCCGCCGGTCATGCTTTTCATGCTGCCACACGCGGTCAGGGCGACACAGGCGAGAACGGTGAAGGCAGTTCGGACGCCGTAACGATAATTTGCGGGCATGGCTGACATAGTAGAGGGGTGTAAGCGATATGATGGCCCATTGTAGCGGCAGGGTGCTGCCAGCCGCGGCCCAGGCCACCCCGCAAACAGCGGGCTTTACCTCTGCCTTGACGGGGCATTTTTTCCTCAGGATTCTTGCATGAGCAACATCGACGAACTCAAAAGCACCGGGTTGAAGGCGACCCTGCCCCGTCTGAAAATTCTTGAGATCTTCCAGGCGGGTAAGCAGCGCCACATGACGGCTGAGGACGTTTTCCGCGTGTTACTGGAAGACCGCTCGGACATCGGGCTAGCAACCGTGTATCGCGTGCTGACCCAGTTCGAGCAGGCGGGGCTGCTCAACCGCAGCAACTTTGAAGCCGGCAAAGCCGTCTACGAAATCAATGAAGGCCAGCACCACGATCACCTGGTGTGTCTGGACTGCGGAAGGGTCGAGGAGTTTTACGACGCCGACATTGAAAAACGGCAACACTCCGTAGCCAAGGCCAAGGGTTTTGCCATTGCCGACCATTCCCTGTCGATTTACGCCAATTGCACCAAGGATAAGTGCCCGCACCGGCCAAGCTCTCCACGGCACCACACTCACCTTTGAGTTAATCGGGCAGCCTGTTCCCGTTGGTTGTTGGCAAAAAACAGGGTTTGCCCTTTATTTGCGGGCGAAGATTGCTATCGATTTAGTAGCAATTTTGATGTCACGCCTGCAAACCCGCGACGCGCCATAGACAAGCGTGCGGGCTCCCAAATTCAAGCAGGGGCCTTGGAACCGGCTCCGCCGGGCCGCAGGCGCAGCAGCCCCCTCGGGGGGCAGGAAGCTACACGCAGTGAGCGACCGTGGGGGCTAGCTTCCCCGCTCCATCGCCTGGCGGTGGCGCTCAACGAACTCCTGGTAAGTGTCGATGCCGCGCAATTGCAGGATCACGTTACGCACCGCGGCTTCCACCAGCACCGCAATATTGCGGCCGGCCACCACCTGAATCACAACCTTGCGCACCGGGATGCCGAGCACGTCCTGCATCAATGGTTCATAAGGAATGCGCTCGTACTCGCGTTCCAGCGTTTCGCGCCGCACCAGATGCACGATGAGCTTGAGCCGCATCTTGCGCCGAACAGCGGTCTCGCCAAAGATGGCCTTGATGTCGAGCAAACCGATGCCGCGCACCTCCAACAGGTTTTGCAGCAGCTCGGGGCAACGCCCCTCGATCGTGGTCTGGTTGATGCGGTACAGGTCCACCGCGTCGTCGGCTACCAAGCCATGGCCGCGGGAAATCAACTCCAGCCCGAGCTCGCTTTTGCCCAGACCGGATTCACCGGTGATCATCAGGCCGACGCCCAGAATGTCCATGAACACGCCGTGCATGGAGGTTCGGTCGGCGAAATGTTTGGACAGATAGGCCCGCAACACGTCGATGACAAAGGCCGCCGACTCCTGCGTCGCAAACATGGGAATCTGGGCACGCTCGCACATGGACAACAGTGTGTCCGGAGCAACCTGTCCGTCGGCAATGATCAACACCGGCGGCTCCAGCGTGACGATGCGCGAGATCCGGCGGGCGCAGTCTTCAGGACTGCCGTCGGTTAGATAGGCGACTTCCCGCTCGCCCAGTAGCTGCACTCGGTAAGGATGGATGTAGTTGAGGTAACCCACCAGATCGGCGCCCGACCGGGCTGCGCGAACGGCCACCTCGTCAAAACGCCGCTCTGAAGCTCCCAGCCCCGCAACCCACTCCCACTTCAGGGCAGCGCGGTGGTCCTCAAACAGGACGTCGGCGCTGACGACGGTGGGCTTCATGCCAATTGAGTTGGAATAAGCTGCAGCCGGGTCATGAAATCAGGAGGCGACCGCGTGGCTGGACTGCCAGGACGCGATCAGATGGTGCAACTCTGCCGCATCGGTGCTGGCCTTGATCTGCTCGCGCAGGGCGCTGTCGCTTAGAAGCTCGGCAATTTCGGACAGGATTTCAAGGTGTTTCTGGGTGGCGGCCTCGGGCACCAGGAGAAAAATCAGCAATCCGACGGCCTGCTCGTCCGGCGCATCAAAGCCAATGGGGGCCCGCAGCTGAAACACCGCAGCCATCGGCGCCTTCAGGCCTTTGATGCGCCCGTGGGGGATGGCCACGCCGTGGCCCAGGCCGGTCGACCCCAGCCGCTCCCGCGCGAAGAGGCTGTCGGTGATCAAGGCGCGGTTCAGGCCGTGCTGGTTTTCAAACAGCAGACCGGCTTCTTCAAAAGCGCGCTTCTTGCTGGTGGCTTCTACGCTCACCAGCACTTGGGTAGGGGGCAAAATTTGCGAAAGACGGTTCATAACGCTATTTGGAGCACAAATTATGCACCCTCACCCCCTTGGAGGATCAATAAGTCACAAAAAAGCCGCCTGACGGAAGGCGGCTTGTGGCTATAGGGGGAAATAACAACCAATGGCGGGAAAAGAACCCGTGATCGGAGCTTTACATCTGCATTTTTTTGGCCGCCACGTGATGGTGGTCCTGGGTTTTGGTTTTGTAGCGCCCGACCTGACGGTCCAGCTTGTCCGCCAGTTGATCGACGGCGGCGTAAAGATCAGCGTGTGAACACTCGGCAAACAGGTCGCGGCCCTTGACGTGCACATTGCACTCCGCTCGTTGTCGTCTTTCTTTTTCCTTCATGTTATCAACCGTCAACAGGACTTTGACATCTACAACCTGATCAAAATGCCGCGTAATCCGGTCCAGCTTGCTGGTCACATAGCCCCGCAGCGCGGGGGTGACTTCAAGATGGTGGCCGCTGATCGTCAAATTCATAAAGAGACTCCTTTTCCATGACTGGATTGGGGTTTAAAAACACCGCGTGGGCGCTACTGCGTCAAGCGGTGGACGGACAACTCTCTTGGATTCACTATGCGCCCGAACTGCGCCAAAGGCAATCGTGCATTGCAGCAAAAAATGAAACGGTATGAAATTCCCCGGCTCGCGGGTGGGCCGCGTTTCAAACGCCCTTGATTCATATGGCTTTTCAGCGATGACGCAAAAACGCGCGAGCCAAGGTCACCCAGTTGAGTTGGGATGGGTGTTCATCCAGCGATGGATGGAGCTAGCCGGTTCCTCAACGCTACGGAATTTATGTCACTCTCTGTGTCTCACACCGTGCGAGCGCTTCATCCTCTGACGTAAACACATTGCTGACAAAGCAGAGGTTATGTGCAACCGTGGCACCAAACTTTGCGGGTCCGCCATCTCAGAGTCTGTGACGACGGCAAAGTGAACGACAAGGGCAGCGGTTTTGGCCCACTCATTGATGAAGTGATAGCCAGCTAGCGCCAATATTGGTCAAACATCCTGCGCATAAATGAGAAAGCCCATGTGCGCGGCGACTTTGTCATACAGCATGCGCCCCGCTGCATTGGTCGTGTGTGTTTGCCAGTACACGCGCTTGATGCCTGCGCCTTTGGCTTGCTCGTACACGCCGTGGATCAACGCACGGCCCACGCCGCGTCCGCGTGTTGATGGGTCGGTAAACAGGTCTTGCAGGTAGCAGGTCAGTTCAATACGCGTGGTGCTGCGGTGGTACAGGTAGTGGGTCAGGCCCAGCAATTTCCCATCGGACTCTGCCACCAGTGCAAAGACGGGTTCCAGCGGATCGAAGAAGCGCTGCCAGGTGGCCTGGGTGATCTCTGGTGCCAGTGCGGTTTCATCCTTGCGGCCGTAAAAGGCGTTGTATCCGTCCCAGAGGGGTTTCCATGCGTCAAAGTCAGATTGCTGGATGGCGCGTACGGTGATGGGTTGGGGCATGTTCGTGAGAGGTTTCCGAATTCAAGGTTGAGATGCGGTTTTTGGCTGGTTCTGCTGAGTGGCGGGGGCGGTTTCATACACGCGGGCAAGCAACTGCCTGAAAGCTGGCAGTTGCGCTACGGGGGTTGGGCGCAGTACGCCCTGCTCTTGCAGTACGGAGATGAGTTTGGTGGGGGCTACGCGTTTGTCCCCGACAATTTCTACATGGCCCGCATTGACCTCAACGCGCCGGGTACGCGTGTCGGTCTCGACAGCCGCCTGGCGCTGCTCCGCCAAGGTGAAAATATCATCGTCCTCCACGCAGCGTCCACCTTCTTCGCGCCGGCAGGTGTTGCGTTCGTCGGTATCGATCTTCAGGTAGTCAGTCACTTGCGGCGCTAGGGTGCCCGGCTCGCGGATGAAGCGCGAAGAGAATGTGATGTCGGCCCACTTGGGGCCTGTGGCGATGTAGCAGCTCAAAGGCAGGAGGCCGATGGAGAGTGGGTACAGCCATGACTTGCCGCAAGTGCGTGCCGAATCGATGCCCGAAAAAGGGCCGGAGATGGTGACAAGGCGCAAACTGGATGGCCCGACGGGCGATGTCTGGCTGATGGATTCAGTCATCGACTTGCGGGCAATCAGTGCGCCCTGGCTATGACCTATGAGTGTGATTTGCGGTGCACGGGTTTGCGCAGCCAGTTGCCCCATGGCTTGCTGCAGGTCACTGGCAACCTTCGACAACCTGGCCCGGTCGTCATAGGTGTAACACGCTGTCTGCTGGCCATGAAAGGCCAGCACTTGGGCCAAGCCCCTGAACTGCCCGGACGATCCGAAGCAGCCGTGCACCAACACGTGAACAGGTTTGCTGGCGTCCAGGTGCAGGCTGCGGTCCGGGTTGTCTGTGCAGGGGCCAAGGCCGGCAATGTTAAGCGTGGTGTTCGGCGTGGGCAGCTGGCCTTGCTCAATGTTGAAATACGCCGGGTTGATGGGCTCATATGTGCCGCATCCGCCCAGCAGGGCTGTGGTTGCGACTAATACTGAAGCTGCGGCGAAGCGCATCGCGGCTGAGGTTGATTTGAGCGTCATGAGGTCTTTGGGGTATTAAAAAATTGAGCCAAAGCGTTGGCGGTTTCCTGTGGCAACTCCTCGGGAATAAAGTGCCCTGCAGGCATGGCGTGGCCGCTGACGATGCCGGTGCACTGCGCCTGCCACAGGGCCAGGGGGTCAAACAGTTTTTGCACCACACCGCGCTCGCCCCACAACACCTGCATGTCACACACAACCTTTTCTCCGCGCGTGCGGCTTTCGCGGTCGTGTACCAAATCAATGGTGGCGCTGGCGCGGTAGTCCTCACACGCTGCGTGAATGGCTTCAGGTGCGCAAAAGCAGCGCTCGTATTCGATCAGCGCCTCGGCTTCGATATAACCCAGGCCGCTGCTGCCCCAGCCACCCAGCTTGGCGTGCAGATAGGCGATGGGGTTGCCGCCAATCATGGTTTCAGGCAGCGGGTTGGGTTGGATCAGATGGAACCAGTGGTAGTAAGCCGTTGCAAAACGCATGTCGGTAGCGTTGTACATGTCAAGCGTGGGGGCAATGTCAATCAGGCAAAGTTTGTCCACGCGTGCGGGGTGGTCCAGCGCCAGCCGGTGTGCCACACGGCCACCGCGGTCATGACCGCAGAGGTAAAAGCTGCCGCGGCCCAGCGCTTCCATCACGCCCACGGCATCCTGCGCCATGTTGCGTTTGCTGTAGTTGCTGTGATCGGGCAGGCCGGGGACTTTGGATGAGTCGCCATAACCGCGCAGATCAGGCAACACAATGAAGTAGCGCGACCGCAATGCCTGCACCACCCGGTGCCACATGACATGGCTTTGCGGAAAGCCATGCAGCAGCAACAGCGTTGGGCCCTGCGGGTTGCCACCAAAGCGGGCAAAGATGGAGGTGCCGTTGACCTCGAAGTCGCGCGCTTCAAAACCTTCAAACCAGGTGTCGGGCAGGGTAGAGGCCATGGTGCGTTTCCTCTCAGGTCCTGGCGGACAAATATTTCTGCAAATTACGCGCCGCGGTTGTACTAACCTTGGCACGCAGAAACGGCGTCCAGCCAAGCAGAACGCCGGGTGTGCCCAGTGCCTGGCGTGACCAGGCCCAAAAATTAAAACTGTCACGGTGAGTGGCAATCAATCCCTCCGGGGTGAAGGTGAAGCGGCCGTCAATGATGTTGTGCACCATGCGCCCGGTAGCGCTGAAGCGGTAGTGCGCCTCCCAGTGCGCTTGCCCGCTGGTGGCATCGGCGCGGATGCCGCTGTACTCAAGCTTCCACACATCGCGCCCTTTCGCCTTCGTGGCATCACACAGCATGTGCCACATGCCTGTCACCTGCTTGTGGCCGCGAAGCGAAAAAGCCTCGTCGTCAAAACTCGCATCGGGCGCGTAGCACTGCGCCATGGTGCCGGAGTCAAGACGCGAAAAAGCGTCGTAAAACTTCTCGAGGGTTTGCTGATTGGGGTGCATGGAGGCTTTCAAGGTGCTGCGCGCGGCCTATACAAGTGGAATACACAGCTGCAGGACGAGTATGGAAATCGTACACCTGTATAAAGCCGCAGCGGTGAAATTGCTTTTTTGCATCAAAAAGCATGAGCGGCGGCGCAAACCCTGTGACATATTGCCCCGGGCCCCCCAACTAACACCATTGCCCCTAGTCCTTGTCACATAGCGGACGTATAAACATCCTTCCGACGACTATCTCAGGAGAGACGACATGAGACCCCAGCATTCAAATCGCGCCCCGGCTGATGCCCAGAGGGTCAACGTGTATGAGCCATGGGAAGAGCTGTATTGGGGCGAAAAGCTGCGCTGCACCTCTGAGCAGTTGCGCGCAGCGGTAGATGCGGTGGGCGTCTCGGTCGCAGATGTCAAGGCCTATCTGGACAAGTCAAAACGCAGCCATGGCAGCCTGGCCGTCCACCCCTCACCATCCTTGCGGCACCAGATGTCGGCCCAGGCCCACAAGCTCCTCGCGAGCAGTCGCGTACACCTCTTTCAATAAATTGCAGCGGGGCGTGGGTCCATGAGGTATTGAAGGCATTGATAAAGCCTCAAGCCGACCCATCTGCCCTGCATGATTCCTTTTTCCGTTCTGGACCTCTCCCCCATCGCGGAGGGCGGCGACGCCGCACAGTCGCTGCGCAACACCCTTGACCTTGCACAACACGCCGATCGCTGGGGTTACCAGCGCTACTGGCTCGCCGAACACCACGGCATGCCCGGCATTGCCAGCGCAGCGACCGCTGTGGTCATTGGGCATGTGGCGGCAGGCACCTCGCGTATCCGGGTGGGCGCTGGCGGCATCATGTTGCCCAACCATTCGCCGCTGGTCATTGCCGAACAGTTTGGCACTTTGGAGTCCTTGTTTCCTGGCCGTATTGACCTGGGACTGGGCCGGGCGCCCGGCTCTGATCAGGTGACAGCGCGCGCACTGCGGCGCGACCTGAATGCCAACCCCGACGAATTTCCGCAGGACGTGGTGGAGCTGATGCATTACTTCGGGCCCGTGACCGAAGGCCAGCGTGTGCGGGCCGTGCCGGGCGCGGGGTTGAATGTGCCGGTCTGGATTTTGGGCTCCAGCCTGTTCGGCGCACAACTGGCCGCCGAGCTGGGCTTGCCTTTTGCTTTTGCGTCGCACTTTGCCCCGGCGCAGATGATGCAGGCCATCGACATTTACCGCAGCCGCTTCAAGCCATCCGCGCAGCTGGGGCGTTCTTATGTGATGCTGGGCTTCAACGTGTTTGCAGCCGATACAGATGAAGAAGGACGTTTGTTGTCTACCTCCATGCAGCAGGCTTTTGTCAACTTGCGCAGTGGGCGATCGTCAAGGCTACAGCCGCCAGTGGCGGACTATGCAGAGCGGCTGGGGCCACCGGAGCGGGCTATTCTGGCGCAGACGCTCAGCTGCGCTGCAGCGGGCGGGCCCGATACCGTGCGGCACGGCTTGCAGGACTTTATTGCCCGCACAGGTGCTGATGAGTTGATGATCACCTCGCAGATTTTTGATCACAAGGCGCGCCTGCGCTCTTACGAGATCACGGCGGGCGTGCAGGCCACCGGTGCGGCTTAGTTTGCGTCAATCCGCGCGCAACTGATCTGTCATCCCGGGCCTGACCCGGGATCCATCTCACGATGAACCGTCAGTCTGGGTCATGCCAGCATGGATCCCGGGTCAAGCCCGGGATGACAAGCCGAGGGTTGTTCCTATTTCTTGACTTCCAGCAACTCAATTTCAAATTGCAGCGTTGCATTCGGCGGAATCACGCCACCGGCTCCGCGCGAACCGTAGGCAATCGCTGCCGGGCAGGTGAGCTTGGCCTTGCCGCCCACTTTCATTTTCTGCACACCCTCGGTCCAGCAGGGGATCACGCGGTTCAGCGGAAATTCGGTTGGCTCGTTGCGTTTGTAAGAGCTGTCAAATTCGCGCCCATCGGGAAAACTGCCGCGGTAGTGCACCTTCACGGTGTCACTGGCCGCAGGGCTGGCGCCGGTCCCTTCTTTGAGTGCGCGGTAAACCAGACCGCTTGAGGTGACGGACGCACCGGCTTCTTTGGCCGCAGCGGCCGCAGCCACATCGGCTTGCGCACAAGCTGCGGTGGAAAGTACCAATGAACAAATACCGGCGCTGAGGATGTGTCGCATGAAAGATTTCCTTGAGTCTTGAGATATAAAAATTCCCGATGGTGGCCTGAACGGTCACCGGGGCGCGTTGAAAAACAGGTCTTTGTTGTCGTTCCACCAGGGATCGTTCACGCCTTTGAGCAACGCGTCCAGTGCGAAGGCTTTCTGGCTGATCACCAGCCGCGCAGCGCAGCGGCGCAGGGCATGAAAGGACTCTTCGCTCTCGTTGAGTTTGGGGCACTTGGGATGCAGCTTTTCAAAGTAGTAGGGAGGCCAGGTGCCGGTTGCGTTGGTGTCTTCCTCTGAGAGCCAGTACACCTGGTCGCTGTTTTCCACATAGCCGCGCTCATACAGCTGTGAAGGCAAACCTTGTTTGACCAGATAGCTGCGCAGCCGTGCGGCCTGCACGTCGAAGGCCGGCGGTGCATCTCCCGGTCGGGGCACTGCATTGGCCGTTGAAACGGCGGGCGGTTTTTGCAGACCTATGCGCCCTCTGGGAACCAAACGCCAGGCCCCGGACAACCAGACAAGGGCACAGGGCCCGGCACAGTCGGTCGTCGCCACCACGTAGGGGTAGAGCGGGGCCAGTGTTTCTGCCAGCTGCAGCGCCTCCGTGTGGTCACCGCCGGATATCGCCAGCTCGACGCGGCCCAGTGCCGACCATGCGTCCGCGGGTTTGCGTTTGAAGAGTTGAATCAGCCTGGCCGTATCTCCCTGCATAACCTGACCGCTGATTCGCAGACCGCGTGCAACGCCGGCCTGGGGGCCTTCGGTGAATGGGTTGGTGTACTGGAACTCAAGTGCCTGTGCACCTGGTGCCATCACCAGTACTCCCATCGCGCAAGCGATACGACCGACTTGGCGCCACGAACGCAATACGCGGCAGCTCACTGCCGGAGCAGCGTTGTGCCAAATTCTCTGGATCCATCGCGGTATCAGCATCAAGTCCCTGTTCAATTCGCCAGTCAAGCGGGTGTGCCACGGGCGAAAAACCAACTCTACACGCCCGTTGCTGCCGCACAGTGCGTGATGCACTACTTTACATACCGGGAGCCAACGGCCCACCAGGCGCTACGTTGGGCTGGTGAGTTTGAGTCCCAGAATACCGGCAACGATGAGGCCAACGCAGCCAATTCGCGCCGCCGTCGCGGGCTCAGCAAACAGCACGATGCCCAGAATCACCGTACCCACTGCGCCAATGCCGGTCCACACCGCATAGGCTGTCCCGACCGGCAGGCTGCGCATCGCCAAGCCCAGCAGCAGGACACTGAGTGCCATGGCCACCAGCGTGCCAATGCTCGGCCAAAGTTTCGTAAAGCCTTCGGTGTACTTCAGGCCGATGGCCCACGTCACTTCCAGCAGACCGGCAATAAAAAGCAGAACCCAAGGCATACCAACTCCTGTCAAACGTGTGAATGTGGACCGGGGTACGGCCTCTGTAGGTCCGTCCCTTGCTATGTAAACAATAGCTGCTTACGCCCGTATATAAGGGGTGAGAGGCCAATTTAACCTCAAATCATGGCTGCATCCGGCTGTTGTGTATCAACCACCCGGGGAAAACGGGGGCTTGTCAAATATGCGCCCCCTCAGCGTGCATCCTAAAGCGCACGAGGCAGAGCCTGCGCCAGAAAGTCATACACAGCCCGGATGCGGCGGCTTGTGCGGATTTCGCGGTGCACGGTCAGCCACACCGGCAGCGGCGGCACCTTGATCAACGGCAAGATGGCCACTACCTCCTTGTCCGTCGCGGCCATGTAGTCTGAAACAAAACCAATACCCAGCCCTGCGCGCACGGCTTCCCAGTAGGCGATCAGGTCGTCACTGCGAAAAACAAAGGACTCGCGTGTGACCGGCACACCAAACGCTGTCATGCCGCGCTGAATAGTTTCATCGCGATCGGCGCCCACCAGATCGTGCTGCAACAAGTCGAGCGGTTGCCGGGGGGTGCCGCGCCGGCGCAGATAGTCGCGGTGCGCATAGGTGCTCAGCGTGATTTTGGCGATGCGCTTGACCACCAGGGTAGCCTGATCGGGCTGCGTCATGCGTACGGCAATGTCGGCCTCGCGCCGCAGCAGGTTGCTGACAGCGTTGCTCGCCACCAACTCCACCTGCACCTCGGGCAGCGCCAGACGCATCCGCGCCAGGATGGGCGGCAGCAGGTAACACGCCACAGGCTGGCTGGCCGTGATGCGCACTGTTCCCGATGCACCCGCTTCCGCGCCGGACACCTGCCGCGCCAGCTGGTTGGCGGCGCTGTCCATCGCCCGCGCTGCCTGTGCCAGCTGCAGCGCGGTCGGAGTGGGCAGCAGTCCGCGTCCCGTGCGCTCGAATAGCACCACGCCAAGCTGGGCTTCCAGCTCGGCGATATGGCGACCCATGGTGGGCTGCGTGGCGCCCAGTGCCCGGGCGGCCCCCAGCAGGCTGCCCTGGTCCAGCGCTGCCAGAAATGAGCGTACCAGCCGCCAGTCGAAGTTGTTGATATTCACTTGTGCATATCAGTTGTAAAGAGTTAGTGGATTGTCGAACAGCTTGCAAGTTTTCACAATCACCTCATCGACATCCATCGGAGCTTTGCATGAACCACCCGCCTTCCGTTCTCATTCTTGGCGCCCGAGGCCGCTTTGGCCGCGCTGCCACCCAGGCGTTTGCCAGTGCGGGCTGGACAGTGCTGGCGCAGCGACGCTCTCCCCGTGCCGTTTCGGGCGCAGTGCATCCTCTCATCCGGTGGGTGGACCTGGACGTGGAGGACACCGCCGCGCTGGCAGCTCAGGCGCGTGGGGTGTCAGTGGTGATTCACGCGATGAACGCCGCCTACACCAATGCGGCCTGGCGCACGGAGGCGCCGGGCCAGATGCGCGCGGCCATTGCCGTCGCCAAAGTCCTCGACGCGCTGCTGACGTTTCCGGGCAACGTCTACAACTTCGGCGCCACCATGCCGGGCGTGCTGCGCGAGGACACGCCTCAGCGCCCCAGCAACGCCAAAGGCGAGGTCCGCGTCGGACTCGAGCAGCAACTGGAAGAGGCGGCGCAAGCGCATGGCCTGGTCAGCGCGGTGATCCGGGCAGGGGACTTTTTTGGAAGCGGAACGGGATCACTCTTTGATCGGGTGCTGGTGCCCAAAATCGCCAAAGGGCGCATGGGCTACCCGGCCGCGCTGCACATTCCCACCGCCTGGGCCTACCTGCCAGATCTGGCGCAGACCTTCGTGCGCGTGGCGCAGCGGCGCGAGGTATTGCGCGGTGCGCAGACGTTTCACTTCCGCGGTTACCAGCTCACCGGCCAGGACTGGCTTGACGCGATCACACCTGTGGCACGCGCGCGTGGCTGGCTGGCGGAGGACGCGCAGCTCAAGGTCGATGCCCTACCCTGGCCGCTGCTCAGGGTGCTGGGGGTGGTGATGCCGACCATGCAGTCGCTGGTGGAGACGCGTTATGTCTGGAACACACCGCACGCGTTGGACAACAGCCGTTTGCAGGCGCTCATCGGCACCGAGCCCCACACGCCGCTTGCTCAAGCGGTTCAACAGGCGCTTGCCGATCTGCTGACCGACACACAAGAGCCGGCGCTGCGTTCAGCCTGAACTCAATGCCGTCAATTTTTTGCCGTTTAACCATTCCCTGGAGATCTCATGACGAACACTCTGACTGCCAATCGCTTTCCGGCTGACCCAGCTCCTGCGACGGCCCACGCGCAACCCAACCGCTTGTTGGACGCGGCTATCCTGATTGGCACTGGCCTGCTTTCTTTTGCACCCATCGCCATCCTGGGCCCCTCCATCGGCTGGCCGGCATCACTACGCGCGCCGGCTGCAGACCAGCTGGCCGCGATCTTCAGAGAGCAGGGAGCTGTTGCTGCCGGCTACGGGGTCTATCTGCTTTTTTCAGTGCTGGTGTTACCCGTGATGCTGGTGGTGGCGCGCCGTGTCTTCGGTAATCTCGCACACCCGATGGCCCAGTTGGTGATCGCCTTTGCGGCGCTGTCGGTGCTGGCCCGCAGTATTGGCATCTTGCGCTGGCTCACCGTCATGCCGCAGCTTGCGACAGCGCATGCGTCGGCGGACCCGCAAGGCCAGGCCGTCATACAGACCGTCTTTCGCGCAGTGACCGTGTGGGGCGGCGGCATTGGTGAGCTGCTGGGCGTGGCCCTCTTCATGGCAGCGTCGCTCAGCATCGCCATGATGGGTGCCCTGCGTTTGCGCAGCACCCCGGCTTGGCTAGCCGGTTTGGGGCTAGTGTCGGCGGCACTGTTGTTCGGCATGTTCTTGCCCACGGTCGGCATTGCATTCCCAGTGCCGATCGCGGTATCAGCCAGCCTGGTCTCTGTATGGATGCTGGCCTTCGGTGTGTGGGTTGCCGTCAGCAAGCGCACCGCCTGATTCGCGAAACGCGTTTTGGGCCGGGGCATTACTACGGCCGAAGCACTCGTTCTGCGAGGTGGGGCCTGCGCGACGCTGCGGCTTGCAGGCCCACATCCTCCCGGCCGCGTAGGCAGGAAGCGCGGTTTTTACTCCATCACGATCTGGCTGCGTGCCAAGGGCAGCGCGCCAATTTCCTTGACCAAGCCCTGCGCATCAAAAACCACCTGGAATTCTTCATTCATGTTGAGCCAGTAACGCCAGATATTGGCTTCAAGCCGGGGGTTTTCGCTGGTGACGGGGTAGCCCACGGACATCAGCACCTGCTCACGGGTCATGCCGACGAAAAGTCGTGAAGACTTGATGGCTTCGCGAACGCGGGGCGGGAAGGTGCTGATTTTGGTTTGCGGGTTGGCTGCCACCACATAGCGCTGCGCAAAAGTGTCCAGTTGCAAGTCGCGGCTGTAGTCGTTGCCCAGAATCTGGGGCTGGCCTTCTATTTGCGTCATCACGCGGTGCCGGCCATAACCCGTCACCTTGATCGGCGTGCCGGCGGGCAGCACGTATTTGCCTGGCGCCACGTAGTTGATATCGCTGATCCACTTGCCGTCTGTCCGCATATTGCAGCAAAGAAAGCCGTCGGGCATCGCTTGCGCCATCACGGCGGTGGGGGCTGCGGCCAGCAAGAGGGTGGACAAGGCAAGACGTAAAGACATGGTTTCTCCCGGTTTTGTTGTTACTGGCCATCGAGCGCTGGGCCTGGCCGGGTTGCATTATGAAGCCTGGACGGGGCAGGGTGACGACAAGCCTCCCCTGACAGCGGGCAAGACGCCGCCTGTCAGGCGGCGCGCGCCTGGGGCTTGAGCGTGCGGCGCAGCAAAAACAGCACCACTGCAAAATTGAGCAGGTTCCAGGCAATGCCGTTGAAGAAAGCTGCGTTGTAGGAACCCGTGAGGTCAAACACCTTGCCCGACATCCAGCCGCCCAGCGCCATGCCCAGCATGGTGAACATGATGACCGTCCCGACTCTGGCGCCAGCCTCGGCTGCAGGGAAATGTTCGCGCACGATGATCGCGTAACTTGGGACGATGCCACCCTGAAACAGGCCAAACATGGCCGAGATGACATAGAGCGAGACCAGGCCGTCAAACGGAATGAACAGCACCAGCGCTACGGTTTGTAATGCAGAACCCAGCAGCAAAGTGCGCAGCCCGCCAATGCGGTCACAGATGGCGCCAGAGATCAGCCGGCTCACAATGCCGCAGGCCAGCATCAATGACAGCATTTCAGCGCCGCGTGCCGCGCCAAAGCCAAGGTCGCTGCAATAAGCCACGATGTGCACCTGCGGCATGGACATGGCAACGCAGCAGGACAAACCGGCCACACACAGCAGCGCCTGCGCTTGCCCGAGGGACAGGCCAAAGGGCCGGTCGCTGGCGGCGACACCCCGAACGGTAACCGGCGCCAATGCCAGTGCAGGCGGACGCTGCCGCATCAACTGGGCCAGGCCCAGCATCGCCAGGCTGCAAAACACCGCCAGTCCCCAGTAGGTCTGGCGCCAGCCGACGCTTTCAACAAAGTGCTGGATGATGGGGGGCCATAGCGCGCCGCCCAGGTAGTTGCCACTGGCGCATACCGCAACGGCTATTCCGCGGCGCCGCAGGAACCAGAGCGAGGTATCGGCCAACAAGGGCGAAAACGTGGCCGAGCTGCCAAGCAGGCCAATCAAAACGCCGTGGGCCAGCGCAAACAACCAGACACTGCCCGACAGCGCGGCCGCAGCAAAACCCAGGCCCATGCCGACCGCGCCCAGGCTCAGCGGCATGGTCACACCAAAACGATCGGCCAGGCGCCCCATGAGCATGCCGCCGATGCCGAAGCCGATCATGAGCAAGGTGTAGGGCAACGCAGCGTCGGCCCGCGCCACACCAAAGTCAGCCTGCACTGCGGGCAACACCACAGGCACCACATACATGCCGGCGGCACCGACAGTCATTAGCGCCAGCGTGATCAGCAGACGGCGCCAGGCGGTGGCGGAGTCAATCAACTCGGCAGCGGCGGGGGCGGCGTGCATCAGGGATTTACTTTAAAAGTTGTAGCAGTCGCTGCAATGCGTGCTCCAGGGTGGACGCGCGAACCGTCGCCCGGTCACCGTCAAAATGACGGACTTCACTGGTGAGCTGGCCGTTGACCTGAAAGCCAAACCAAACCGTGCCCACCGGCTTGGCCGCGCTGCCGCCCGTGGGCCCTGCGACACCGGTTACCGCGACGGCGACTTGTGCGCGGGAGCGGCTGATGGCGCCTTGCACCATCGCGCGCGCCACTTCTTCGCTGACCGCGCCGTGCCGGGCAATCAGCGCCGCATCAACGCCCAGCAGTTCAGACTTGGCCTCGTTGGAATAGGTGACGAAGCCGCGCTCAAACCAGGCGCTGGAGCCGGCCAGGTCAGTGCACGCCGCCGCAATCATGCCGCCGGTGCAGCTTTCGGCTGTGGCCAGCATCCAGCCGCGTTTAAGCATCAAATCGGCCAGCTGCCCTTTTATGGCGGGCAGAGTTTGCTCTGAATTTAGTAGCATGTGCGCAGTCACAGAAAACGCCATGCGGCGATGACCAGCAAGGTGCAAAAAGCAGCGACAAGGTCATCAAACAGGATGCCAAAGCCGCCCCGTGCGTTCAAGCCCTTGAAGGCCTGGTCAGCCCAGCCCACCGGCCCGGGTTTGACGGCATCAAAAAACCGGAACAGCACAAACGCGACAAACTGCGCACCCAAACCGGCCGGCGTCACCAGCCAAAGGATCAGCCAGAAGGCGACCACCTCATCCCACACAATGTTGCCGGGGTCCAGCACGCGCATGTTTCTGGCGGTGACGGTGCACGCCCACCAGCCCACCACCAGCGAGGCGGCAATCAGCACACCCATCTGCGTTGGCGTCAACCAGAGCGAAAGCACCACAAAGGCCAGCCAGGCCCACAAAGTGCCGGCGGTTCCGGGCGCCACCGGGCTCAGCCCCGAGCCAAAGCCAAGCGCGATCAGATGGGCCGGGTGCGACATCATGAAGCGCGCGGTAGGCCTGCGTGGTGCCTCCGTCGGGTCGGGGGTCGCAGGGATACTCTGGGAATGTGAGGTAGGGGGAAGCATCGGGCTCAAGGTGTGGGCGCGCAGGCGCAAGCGCTGATTATCGGCAGGGCAGGCGCGGGCAGCAAGCGCCCGGCTTGGTCAGGCAAAGTGGTCGAAGGACGCGTCCTGGCGTCGCAGCTCCCGCCCATGGGCATCGATCAGACGCAGACCGGGTGCGGCATCTATCTGACCAATGCGGGTCACTGGTGTTTGCGCGTAGTGCGACGCCAGTTGCACCGCATCACGCGCTGTTACGGGCGCTGTGAAGGCCAACTCGTAGTCATCACCACCCGCCAGCACACATTGCAGCCATTTTTCGTGAGAAATAAGCTCGTTAGCCCAGGCAGAATGGGCGCGGGCAGCTAGTAAATTCATAGCAACGGAGGTCTCGATCGTGGCCCCCAGGCCGGAGGCCTTCAGGATATGGCCGAGGTCGCCAGTCAGGCCGTCGCTGATATCAACAGCCGCGCTGGCGACGCCACGCAGCGCCAGGCCCAGCGCCACACGTGGTGTGGGTTGCTCCAGGCGGTGCCGCAGGTCTTGCAGCAATTCGGCCGGCAGGGCAAGGTCC
Organism: Polaromonas sp.; assembly: GCF_035638815.1. Classification (GTDB taxonomy): domain Bacteria; phylum Pseudomonadota; class Gammaproteobacteria; order Burkholderiales; family Burkholderiaceae_C; genus Polaromonas. The sequence continues at coordinate 37,780 of NZ_DASQZG010000026.1, read as the reverse complement.
CCGCGAATCGCGTCAAGCGCCAGTCTTGCATCGCCCAGAGTACCGCTGACGTAGATGTCGTCACCCGCACGTGCACCGGAGCGCAGCAAAGCCTGTCCTTGTGGCACTTCGCCAAAGACGGTGATGCAAATGTTCAAGGGGCCTCGCGTGGTGTCGCCACCGACAAGCTCGCAACCGTGCATGTCGGCGAGCGCCAGCATGCTGCGCGAAAACGGCGCCAACCAGGTTTCATCAACGCGTGGTAAAGCCAGTGCCAGGGTGAAGGCAAGTGGCCTGGCACCGCAAGCTGCGAGGTCACTGAGGTTAACGGCGAGCGCTTTGTGTCCGAGGGTGTGGGGATCAACGTCGGCGAAAAAGTGCCGGCCTTCGACCAGCATGTCGCTGGAGATGGCCAGTTGCGTACCCGGCGCTGGTTGCAACAGCGCGCAGTCGTCGCCTACGCCCAGCACGGCTTGTGCGGTGGGGCGTGTGAAGTAGCGTGCGATCAGGTCGAATTCACCCATGGGAGGAGCATAACGTGGTGGCGTCTCTTTGCTTCGTTGCTGGATATGGAGCAAAAGACAGGCTACAACAGGCTTAGCTTGAACGACCAAGGATCTGTTTTGGCGCCTATTCCGGTTATGCAACCCTGCCAAAATCCCGCCATGCATTTCTTCAAAGACCTAAACCTCTCCGCCTTCACCGCGGGTTTCGTTGCCGTCCTCGTAGGCTTTACCAGCTCAGTGGCCATTGTTTTTCAGGCGGCACAGGCTTTCAACGCCACGCCTGAGCAGATCACTTCATGGATGTGGGCCCTCGGCTGGGGCATGGGGCTGTGCTCTGTTATTCCATCGCTGTGGTTGAAAAAACCGGTCATGGTGGCATGGTCCACACCTGGTGCGGCCGTGTTGGCAACGGCCGGGCTGGCCGGCGGGTTCTCTATGGGTGAGGCGGTCGCGGCGTTCATGGTTAGCGCTGCGCTGATCACGTTGTTTGGCGTCACCGGCTGGTTTGAAAAGGTCATGAACAAAATCCCGATGGCTATTGCCGCGGCCTTGCTGGCTGGCGTGTTGGCGCGTTTTGGCATTCAGGCCTTTGCGGCTGCCCAGACGGCATTGCCTCTGGTGCTCCTGATGCTGGCGATCTACCTGCTTGGCAAACGCATGATGCCGCGGTATGCGGTGGTTCTGACTTTGCTGGGTGCCATGGTATTTGTAGCGGTACGTGGTGAGATGAGCTGGACGGCCATGAACTTCTCCTTCGCCGTGCCGGTGTTCGTCGCTCCCCAGTTCACGTTTGCCGCGGTGGTGAGTCTGGCTCTGCCACTTTTTGTTGTGACCATGGCGTCTCAAAACCTTCCCGGCGTTGCAGCCATTCGTGCGGCGGGTTATGGCCCGGATGCGCCCGACGGCGGTATTCCGGTGTCCAAAGTCATCACGTTGACCGGCCTGGCAACGCTGGTTCTCGCGCCTTTCGGCGCATTTGCATTGAACCTGAGTGCCATCACCGCAGCCATTTGTATGGGTCCAGAGGCGCATGAAGACCCGCGCAAACGGTATACCGCTGCAGTGGCCTGCGGAGCAATCTACGTGGTGATCGGCATTTTTGGCGCGGCGGTCACCGGTCTGCTCACGGCTTTCCCCAAAGAACTGGTGGTGGCCATTGCCGGGCTGGCCTTGCTGGGCACGATAGGCAGCGGCCTTGCGCAGGCAATGCGTGACGAGTCACACCGCGAAGCGGCTCTTATCACTTTTCTGGTCACGCTGTCGGGTGTGGTGATTGCGGGCATAGGCTCGGCCTTCTGGGGCGTGGTGGCCGGCGCGGTTGCGCTATTTGTACAACAATATCGCCAACGCAGCCTTTAAGGTGCTGCCCATCCACTGATCGAGTTTTTCATGCACATCCTTTTTGTCGCCGACCCTCTCTCCTCTTTCAAGATATACAAGGACACAACCTTTGCGATGATGCGTGAGGCGCAGCGGCGCGGCCACACGCTCAGTGTTTGTGAGCCCAAAGACATACGCTGGCAAACCGGTGAAAAAGTGACCACGCTTGCGCGATCGATCAAGCTCACGGGGGATGCTGACAACTGGTTCACCGGCGAAGCGCCAGAGCGTCACTCGTTGACCAGCTTTGACGCCGTGCTGATGCGCAAAGATCCACCCTTCGACAGCGAGTTTTTTTACAGCACACATTTGCTTGAGCAGGCCGAGCGCGAAGGCGCCAAAGTTTTCAACAAACCGCGTGCCCTGCGCGACCATCCCGAAAAACTCGCGATTCTGGAATTCGCGCAATTCAGCGGCCCGACGCTGGTTACCCGCAGCGCGCAGGACATCAAGAGCTTCCACGCCGAACACAAGGACATCATCCTCAAGCCGCTCGACGGCATGGGCGGCATGGGCATCTTCCGCGTGAAGGCCGATGGCCTGAATCTGGGCAGCATCATCGAGACACTGAACAAGGACGGCGCGCAAAGTGTGATGGTTCAGAGATTCCTGCCCGAAATTACCGAGGGTGACAAACGCGTCCTGGTGATAGGCGGCAAACCCGTGCCTTTCAGCCTGGCGCGGATTCCGCAAGGCAACGAGGTGCGCGGAAATCTGGCTGCCGGTGGTTTGGGTGTCGCCAAAAAACTGTCAGCACGTGACCAGGAAATTGGCGACGCGCTTGGCCCCGTGCTGGCGGCACGCGGTCTGTTACTGGCGGGTGTGGACGTGATCGGGGACTACGTCACCGAAATCAATGTCACCAGCCCGACCTGCTTTCAGGAAATCTTTGATCAGACGGGCTTTGATGTGGCGGCAATGTTCATCGACGCGCTGGAAGCTGCGCTCAAGGCCTGAGCGCGCCACCCTCAAAGACCTTGAGCTCACCCGGCGCAAACGCGTGCCAGTCTTCGTTCGTGGTCAGAGGCGCGGTTACCACCACCGCCACCTTGTCGCCGGGGTCGGTGTGCTCCACAAAATTGACACTGAGGTCTTCATCACTCAGCGTGGCGTGCGCAAAAGGATGCTTGCGTTCAACGTAATACAGACTGGTGGAAGCGTGCGCCCATAACGCAAGGCCGTTACCCAGCAGAAAGTTGAAGGTGCCGTGCGGCGCGATTTGTGCCGCCAGCTCGCGCAGCGTCAGTGTCAGCTCGGCAATGGACGGCACACCAGCGTGCGATTTGGCAAGCTCCTGCATGATCCAGCAAAAGGCGCGCTCACTGTCCGTACTGCCCACGGGACGGAAGCTGCCATGCAGTCGCGGGTTGAAGTCCTTCAGATCGCCGTTGTGCGCAAACACCCAGTAACGGCCCCATAACTCGCGCACAAACGGATGACAATTTTCCAGCGCGACCCGGCCCTGCGTCGCCTTGCGGATGTGGGCAATGACGTTGCGGCTTTTGATGGGGTAGCGCCGTATCAGCTCTGCCACGGGTGACTCGCAGGCGGATTGATGGTCCACGAAATGGCGCAATCCCTTGTCGCAGCCTTCCGCACCGTCACCCTCAAAAAAGGCAATGCCCCACCCGTCGCCGTGATGATCGGTCTTGCCGCCACGCTGCGCAAAACCGGTGAAGCTGAAGGTCACATCTGTCGGCGTATTGCAATTCATTCCCAACAACTGGCACATGGCTGTGCTCAGTTCTCTTGTGTTGTTGGAGCGGCACTGTTGGCCGCCTGGGCACACGCCTGGCAAATGCAGGCCTTGCCCCGGGCCTCAGGTGCAATGCTTTCAAGCAGCGCTGGCGGGAAATCGGTTCGCGTGCACCAGCAGGACGACTGGGGAATGCCGGTGCTGCGTTCTATCTCCATCGCGCACTGGTTTGCCAGCCCGCAAAGCGGGCAGTGGGTGGCGACGGAGGCGATGGACGAGGACATGCTGGCAGTCTAACGCGGCTGCAGGTCGCCAGGAATCGCTAGCGCTCCGACCACAACTTGCCGCCCGTGGCCCAGTTCTCCCGCTTGATGTCCGTGATGATGACATCGACCGATTCTGGCGCGCCACCGAGAATTTCAACGCTGACCCGGGTGAGTTCGGCCACGAGCTTTTTCTTTTGGTCGATGGTGCGACCTTCCATCATTTCGACGTGGTAAGTGGGCATGGTTTTCCTCGGATGAAATTAAAAGGGGCGTCACATGATAAAACCCCGATGACCACGACTGATGTGGGGGCCCATGCGGCCGTGTTTTGTCAGTCTGCTCTGACACGCGCACACGACATGATGCCCCATGCACGCCACGCAAACATGGCAAACTTGTGTGTTGATCTGACCCGGCGCCGCTTGGTCTCAATCCATAAAAGACGCCTTGCCTCATACCTCCTCATCGCCTGCCAACCATGCGCATCTGCTTGGGCTCGCAGGACGTGCCTATCGCTGCCAGTGCGGCTGTCCGGTTTTCTTCAGAAACAGTATTTGCCTGGCCTGTCGCACACCCTTGGGGTATGACCCCGGGCAGGCGAGACTGTTGCCGTTGAAGCCGGGCAATGAGCCAGATACCTGGGTGGCCTGGGATGCAGATGAGGGCGCGCCCGCATTTCTGCGTTGCAGCAACCTGCGCACGCCTGCTGCCTGCAACTGGCTCGTGCCCGTGACCGCAGGACAAACTCAGGGCCTGCTATGCCGCGCATGCCAACTCAATCGCACCATCCCCGACCTCAACGATCCCGAGCATCCCGATAACGGAGTGCTGTGGGGCCGTGTAGAGCTCGCCAAGCGCCGCCTGGTTTCGGCCTTGCTGGTGCTGGGCTTGCCTTTGACGTCCCGTGTGAGCGAAGACCCTCATTCTGGTCTGATGTTTGACTTTTTGCGCTCGCCGGATTACGGGCCACATATCCTGACGGGACACGACACCGGGCTGATCACGCTGAATCTGAACGAGGCGGACGACGCCACACGCGAGGCCGTGAGAAAGGCCATGCACGAGCCCTACCGGACCTTGCTGGGCCATCTTCGCCATGAGGTGGGCCACTACTATTGGGACCGGTTGGTGGCTGGCGGCCCGTGGCTGGATCCCTTCAGGATGCTTTTTGGCGACGAAACGCAGGACTACGCGAGCAGCCTGCGGGCTAATTACGATGAGGGGCCTCGTCCTGACTGGGCGCTCCATTACGTGAGCGCTTACGCCAGCGTGCATCCGTGGGAAGACTGGGCAGAGTGCTGGGCCCACTACCTGCATATGCGTGACACGGTGGACACGGCGCTCAGTTTTGGTCTGTCCCCAGACATCGCTCAACTTGAATTCACGGCTTTCACGCTTGACGCGTTATACGAGCCCGACCATCCTGAGGCAGAAAGCTTCCTGGCGTTTTTGAATCATTGGACCCAGCTCACCACGATGCTGAACGAGATGTCGCGCGCCATGGGCCAACCCGACTTCTACCCCTTTGTCTTGCCGCACGAGGTGGTCGCCAAGCTTCATTTCATTCACCTTCTTGTGAGTTCCGTTGGGACGACCGTCGCCGACGAACGAGCCCCGGAAGCTGCCATGGATGAGCAGACCGAAGTAGTGGACGCGCCCGCAGAAGTGACCCTCGCGCAAGAGGGGGAGCAGGAACAGGTGCAAGGGCAGCAGACTGGTCAGCAGAAAATGCAAGGCCAGAGCTGGAGCTGATTTGGTCGCTGCGAGAGCCCGACTCTCAGGACAAAGCCCTCTCCGGCTCCACCATAGGGAGACGGTTTCCGGCGTTGTGAGGCTGCCGGAGTGTGCGCTCGTACACGGCAAGGTCACTCCGATAACAGGGGCAGGCCACTTGGGTCAGAGCTTCCGTATCCATCAGCATCACATACCCACGGGTGTAACTGATAAGTCCGTGCCGCTGCAGCGAACGCGCTGCCTGGGTGATGCTTTCGCGCCGCACTCCCAGCATCTGGGCAAGCACTTCATGCGTCAGGAACAGCTCGTTGGCCTGGACCCGGTCTCTCGTCATCAGGAGCCAGCGCGCAAGCCGTTGCTCTACGGTATGCCCGTTTTTGCAAGCCACTTGCTGCGCAAGGTGGCTCATGCGAACCTCGATGTAGCGGTTGAGAACGGTGCGCAAACAGGTGTCGGATGCCAGAAGTTTTCCAAATGCGTTGCGATGAATTCTGAAGGCCCGCCCTGCAGCATGCACGACCGCCGTGAACGCGGCGGTGTCCACACCCAGCACCATTGAAGAGGGCGCCATGCCTTCGTTGCCCACCAAACCAACTTCAACGCGGTCCGGGCCTTGGCTGCCCGGGAGAGGTAAAAGCGTTGCCATGACACAGTCCACCGGAAAGTAGGCGTGGTCGGGATTTTCTCCGGCGTGAACGAGGACCGTCTGGACTTTCAGGTCCACTATTTCACTGTGTTCAATAAAGAATGCGCGATCAGCCGCAGGCATGAGCGCGATCAGACGATTGGCGAGAGACAAGTCCTTTTGGAGCAACAAGTGATTCCCCTGTGAGGAAGGTTTTTGCAGTGCCGCACGACGACCTCAGTCGATCTTCATAGCTGTTATCAGGATGAAGGCCTTGCGGCGGCCGACCCTGAACGCGGGCGTTTAACCCGTGCACCGGGCTTTAAATCAAAGTTTCGCCCGTCCGCCCCCTGACAGCGCCCACTGACGCGCGGGAAACCTGAATCAAGCTGGCACTGCAACACCTTGGCGCTGCTGGCGAACAAGAACGCGCGGCCCCACTTGCCCACTGGCGCGTCGCCAGCGCCCAAACTGCTGTCCTTCGCATGCGCGGCATAGTTGCCGCGATAAACGATTCCATCGATGGTGACTGAAATGGCCTGATTCCTGGCGGCGTAGCTAGCTTGATAGGTTCGTCCCTCACTCACAAAGGCGGCAACACCAGTTTGCGGAGCGGCCATGGCTGTGCTCGCCAGGGCAACAAAGACCGTGAGGGCGTACGGGGTAGATCGGACAAACTTGTTCATGGTTCTTGACGCGTGGTTTAGATCGGGGAGTCACTATTTCCCCAGCTTCGTGGGCATTTCCGCGATGGTCGCGCTTGCGGCGGGGCTTTTACCTCGGTCGATCGGCTGCTTCTATGTCAGAAAGGGCCCACAGCGCCAGACGCTTGCAGCAAGTTAGGGGACTCATCCGTAAGACAGTTGATGTCTACGTAAAAATCTGTTTCCGTCGAAGGTACAAACAATTACATAAAGAGTCGAAATCAGGTGCTCTCGTGACTATTTCCCGACATCGGGGAAGCTTTTTTGCACACTGTACGCTGACCTGTAACCGCCGTTCAGACTCTTAATCCGGCTCAATTTGATGTAAGAGTAGTCCTACATTTACGCGCGGACTGCGATAACTACGCGAGCTCATGTTGTAGGCCAATGCCTACAAAATGTCAGCCGCTTCTACGGCGCTTTACTGGGGGAGCCAGTTCCCTTTCGCCTTTAGGGCGAGGCGTTAGGCCATTAAAAAATCCTGTAAGCCGCGTCCTACAAATTGGATGGCAAGAGTGGTGCGAAATGTCTACGCCATGTAGTCCAACTCCTACGGCTATGTGGTCTGTCGCACATAGCGGACCGGTTCACCATTCCGCTTCACATTAGGGCCATGTGAACAGCCGAGCTCCATACCAGAGTTGCCTCCAAGGGCAGTTGACTGGAAATGAGTTTGGGGTGTTGACAGGCCTCTTTCACCGACGACTTATTTCATGGGACTTTTATGCAAAGACGAAACTTTTTCCTTCGAACTGCTGCGCTGAGTGCCACCATACTTGGCGGTATGAGCTCCAGCCTTGCCCAAACTGTGGATGCCTGTGTCCCACCCCCGCCAGCAGGTGGTATCAACGCCGTGGCAGAAATCAAGGCATTGCGGATTCCTACGGGACCCTATGCCGGCGCTTACGAAATTGCGCCCAACGGATTGTCCAACTGGTACTTCACCAACCTCGGACTCATCTCCATCGTTCAATACCTCGATGCGCCCGATCTGGACAAGTACATCCGGACCTACCTGGACCTGTACATCAGCAAGCTTGAACCGGACATGTCCATCAAGGACGTGCACTTCCCCTTCGGCCGTGCCAATCCCAGCAGCTTCACACTGGCCATGGCCGACTCGGATGACTCTTACGCCGCAACCACCCTGACGCTGGCTGTGCGCTACGTGCGTGCAAGCCAGAACTGGGCCTGGTGGGACAAGAACAAGACCCGGCTCAAGGACATGGCGTATCGAAACATCGCCATATCCGTCAAGCCCAATGGTTTGACCAGCGTGTTCCAGGCGCCCCGAAGCCAGACGAACAACGCTGGATATTTGATGGACAACTGCGAGGTGTATCGCGGGCTGCGCGATTTCTCAGCCATGCTCAGGGAGCGGGGCGATACGGCTGACGCTGCCTACTACGACTTGTTTGCCAAGAACATCGGCACAGCGTTGCAGGGTCTGTTCAGCGCGGCCCCCAGCGGGTTCCGCATGGCTGATCTGTCCATTCAGACGGATACCTCGTTTTACCCGGGCACCAGCTGCCAGGTGTTTCCGCAGGTGTTTGGTGTGACGGAGCTGTCAGGCTATTACGACCGTGCCTGGAGTTTTCTCTGCAGCAACTCTGTGGGGTGGGAAAAAGGCACGCTGGATCCCTATCCATTCGCGGTCCTTGGACTCGCCGCAGCCAAACGCGGCCAGACCGCTCTGGCTAAAGCGCAACTCGCGTCAATGGAAAAAACGTTCACCACAAACCGTCCGATGATCACCATCAATGAAATCGGCTTCTACCAGCGCACACAAAGCGTGTTGGCGGGCAGGGCAGACGTTTGATGCATGTCGCGTGATGGTCAGCGAGCGAACTGGTTGAGCTGGATGATGGGTAGCAGCACGGCCAGCACGATGAGCATGACGACGCCCCCCATCAGCACAATGAGCAAGGGCTCCAGGATGGTCGTGAGATAAAGCGCGCGGCGTTGTACTTCGGTACTCAGCTGAGTCGCCGCGCGTTGCAGCATCGCGGGCAGTTGCCCGGTTTGTTCGCCGAGGCGGGCGAACATGCCCAGCAGGCCGGGGAACCGCTTGACCCGTCCGAGAGCCAGTCCAAGGGGTGTGCCTTCCCGCACCTGGGTCAGCACCTCAAGCGCGTCAGCACGCATCGCATGGTTGGAGAGGGTTTGAGCGGCCGCCTGAAGCGACTTCAGGATGGGAACCCCGGCACCCGTCAGCATGGCCAGCGTTCCTGCAAAACGGGCCGCGTTGTAATTGCGCGAAAGCCTGCCCACCAGCGGCAGCTTTAGCCACGCCGCGTCGAAGCGGGTCCGGAAGGCCGGTTTCCGCAGTGAGAGCGAGAGGCCCATCATGGCCAGGGCTGAAACAATCAAAGCCACCAGTCCCCAGTTACGCACAAAGTTGCTGACCGCGAGCATGGCCAGCGTGACGAAGGGCAGAGCCCGCTTGCTGCTGGTAAACACCGTCGCCACCTGGGGCACCACATAAGCCATCAGGAAGGCGACGATGACCAGCGCCACCACCGTGACAATGGCTGGATACAACGCTGCGCCAACAAGCTTTGACTTCAGTGTTTGTCTTTCCTCCAGATCATCCGCAAGGCGCAACAAAACCAGTCCGAGCTTGCCCGTTTCCTCCCCCGCACCAATGGCGCTCACGTAAATGGGAGAAAACTCACCGGCATGACGGGAAAGTGCGCCGGCAAACGAGGTCCCCTCGTTGACGTCGGCGCGAAGTGCAGCAAGCAGTTGGCGCTGACCTTCATTTTCGGATTCATCCGCCAATGCGGTAAGGGCTCTTTCAAGTGGCAAGCCGGAGCTCACCAGGCCGGCGAGCTGCCGGGTCCATATCGCCAGGGTAGTCGCGTTGAAAGCCCTGCCAGAAAACATGCGACTGCGCAGCCCACTCTGCGGGGATTGTGTAGCGCCCGAAGTGCCGGGGCTCACCGGCTCCACACGCAAGGGGATCAGCGTTTGAGACCGCAACAGGCTGCGCGCTGTACGCACAGTATCGGACTCGACCACGCCTTTGCGCAGTTGTCCCTCAACAGTGAGGGCTTCAAAAAAATAGGAAGGCATGAAAATCCGCCGAGTCGTCAGAGGGCTCGCGTCAATCGCGCGTCACGCGCATGACTTCTTGGGCAGACGTCAGTCCCGCGCGTACCAGCCGCTCACCGTCCTCGCGCATGAGTGTCATGCCGGATGCGAGCGCTGCCCGGCGGATCTCTGCTTCCGAGTTGCGGTTATGGATCTGCTCGCGAATGCCATCATTCGTGACCAGCAGCTCGAACACCCCCGTGCGCCCGGTGTAGCCTGTGAGCGCGCAAGCCGTACAACCTTTGCCGGCGCATGGTGCGCACAGTTTTCTGACCAGTCGTTGCGCCAGGACACCCAGCAGAGACGAGCTGAGCAAGAAGGGTTCAACCCCCATGTCGGTGAGGCGCGTGATCGCGCTGGCCGAATCGTTGGTGTGCAGTGTGGCAAGAACCAGATGCCCCGTGAGCGAGGCCTGAATCGCAATCTGTGCAGTTTCAAAATCGCGGATCTCGCCAATCATGATGACGTCGGGGTCCTGTCGCAAGATGGCACGCAGGGCTTTCGCAAAGTCGAGGTCAATTCGCGCATTAACCTGCGTCTGTCCAATGCCAGGCAGTTCGTATTCCACCGGGTCTTCCACCGTCATGACGTTGCTGCTCAACGCGTCAAAGCGGCTCAAGGCTGCATAGAGCGTGGTGGTTTTGCCTGATCCCGTGGGGCCAGTCACCAGGATGATGCCGTGTGGCTGCGTGATCAGGGCGGTGAAACGCCGAAGCGTGTCGCCCTCCATGCCTACAGATTCCAGGCTGAGTTTGGCACCGCTTTTGTCAAGCAGGCGCAACACGGCACGCTCTCCATGCGCGTTGGGCAAGGTGCTAACCCGCACATCCACCGCGCGGGTGCCTATGCGCAGGGAAATCCGGCCATCCTGCGGCAGGCGTTTTTCAGCAATATCGAGGTCTGCCATGATTTTCAACCGCGAAATCAATGCTGCATGCAGGGCGCGATTGGGCTGCACCACCTCGCGAAGCGTGCCGTCCACGCGAAACCGGACCGCCGAATGTTGTTCGTACGGTTCAATATGGATGTCGCTGGCACCATCGCGTGCGGCCTGTGTCAGCAATGCATTAAGCAATCGAACAATGGGGGCGTCATCACTGGTAGCCAGCAAGTCTTCTACCGCGGGAAGCTCCTGCATCATGCGGGGCAGATCGACATCATTCTCGACCTCGCTGGCTACGGTGGCTGCACTGGATTCCCCCTGTGCGTAGGCCGTACTGATGCGTTGCGCCAGCACGCCCAGGTCTGCCTGTTGAATGGCATGTACTGTGTATTTGCGCATTACCTCGTTCCAGGCGCCTTGCGCCGGATGGCCCGCATGCCAGAGCGTGAGCAGCCCGTCGCTTTCCTCAAGCAGGAGCTGGTAGCTGCGTGCAAACGCGTAGGGCAGAGGGTAGCGCACAGGCATGTTCAGTTGGTCCGTGGCACGGTAGGAGCCGGCGCGCGCTGCGGCAGTACCGGAGCAGGATCGATGGGCAGCATCGTGCTGGGCGCGGGCTGTGCACCCTGCTGAATGCCCCGCATCAAGTCGTAGCGGTCCATGGAAAGGCTGTCACTGGAGGGCGCATCACGCACCACCACCGGGCGCAGGAACACCATGAGATTGGTCTTTTTGCGCGTGCGTGTTTCGTTTTTGAAAAGATTGCCAACGAACGGAATGTCCCCCAGCACGGGTACCTTTTCCTGGTTGCCCGAGTATTCATCCTGCAGCAGCCCGCCCAGGACCACGAGGGCGCCGTCTTCCACCAGCACGCTGGACTCGATGGAGCGCTTGTTGGTGATCAGGCCAGAGGCCGAATTGACGGAGGAGGCCTGCACGCTGCTGACCTCCTGATAAATCGCCAGCTTGACAGTCCCGTTGTCGCTGATCTGGGGTCTTACCCGCAGCGTGAGGCCGACGTCTTTGCGTTCAATGGTCTGGAACGGGTTAACCGAGCCGTTATTGCCGGAGCCGGTGTTGGTGAACTGGCCTGTGACGAAGGGGACGTTTTGGCCAATCACAATCTTGGCTTCCTCGTTGTCGAGCGTCAGGAGGTTGGGTGTAGACAGGATGTTGCCGTTGCCGGTCTGCTCCAGAAACCGCGCGAGAAACCCCAGTACATAAACGCCGTTGGTCCGCTGGAATGCGCCGAAGTTCAGCCCGGCACCCGGCGTCACGCCATTGGGCGTGGTGCCGCTGAGTCCCTGCGTCGCCAGGTTAATGATGTTGTTGCCACCCGCGCCAAAGTTGGTGCCCAAAAGGCCGATCACGCTGTTGCCGGACCGACCCAGAGGCCCCTGCCACTGGACGCCGAACTCTGCCGCCTTGTCGGCGTTGACCTCAGCGATCAGGCTCTCCACAAACACCTGGGCGCGGCGTCCATCCAGTTTGTCGATGACCGCGCGCAGCTGGCGGTATTGCGGCTCGGGCGCGCTGATGATCAGCGAATTCGTGGATGCGTCAGCCTGGATCTGACCGCCTGTTGATGGCGGGCGCGAAGCTGATGCGCCTGAAGGAGCGGTGGCCTGGTTTGCGCCCGGTGCGCCCGTCGCACCGGGCGCGCCGGGCGGAGCAGACGGCGTGACCACGCCGCCCGTGGCGAGCGTGGCCTGTGGTTCACCTACCAGGGCCGCGCGCAAGGTGATGGCAAGCTGTGTGGCATCCGCATTTTTAAGGTGAACCACATGGATATTGCCGCTTTCCCCACCGCTTCCGGGCGCCGGGGGGCGGTCGAGTTTCTCGACCAGCGAACGCACCAGGGCAACCCGCGCAGGGTTGGCCGCGCGCAAGATCAGCGAGTTTCCCCGAGGCTCGGCAATCAAAGTGGTGCGAAACGACGTGTCGGTCTGTCCTGGTGCGCCACTGGCGGCGCTGCCTGATTCGATCAGCCGTGTGACCAGCGGGGCCAGATCGGTCGCCAACGCATTTTTGAGGGGAATGATCTCGATGTCGCTGGCGTTGGACACATCCAGAGCCGCAATGATCCGGCCGAGTCGCTGCAGGTTGTCCGCGTAGTCCGTGATGACCAGGGAGTTGTTGCCCGGGTTGACATTGATGCTGTTGTTCGCGCTGATCAGCGGACGCAGCACGGGCAACAGGTTTTGCGCACTTTCATGGTTCAACCGGAAGATTTGGGTAACGATCTGGTTGCTGGATGCCGCCACGGGGCCTGCTGACACCACGCCGCTTTGCAGCTTGGCATCGACTTCAGGAACGATTTTGTAGAGACCGGCAGAGTCCACCACGGCATATCCCTGGGTCCGCAATTGCGCCGCAAACTGGTTGAACGCCACCGCTGGGCTGACCGGTCGCTCTGTCGTGAGGCTGATAACGCCTTTGACGCGCGGATCCACCACCACATTGCGGCCGGTGAGGATGGCCATGGTGCGGGCCACGGCCTCAATGTCGGCGTTGACAAAGTTGAGCGTGATGTCTTCGCCGCGACGTGGCGCGCCTGCGCCGCCAGTACTGGACTGCGCCAAACAGGCACCGGCAAGCAGCAGGACCATGGCTGCGAAAAGAGGGCGGATAAAGCGTGGTGAAGCAGAGGTGATTGTCATGTCGGGGAGGGGTGAGAAAGGGTGCAGATGATGAGGGGGCATCCTCAACGGGTTGGCAGGGTCAGGACCAGCGTGCCATCCCAGGTCGCCTCGATTCCTGTTCTGCTGCGGATCAGTCGCGCCTCGAGCGGAATGGCGCGTGCGTTGACGCGCGCGTGCACGAGCCACTGGGCGAGCGCGTCCGGGCGTGCGGCCAGCACTGTCACTGTGGCCCGCTGGTCGTTGACTGCCATTTGAACGTTGTCACCGAGCAGTGGAAGTGAGGCCTGTAGTGCCTGCAAGGCTTCGTCGCGGTTGAGCCGGGGCTGTGTTTGCAAAGCCTGCGCGCGCGCTTGCAGAACCTGCATGTGAAGCAACACCTTATCCACCTGGGCTTGGCGCGTGGACGCGCTGTGCAAAGTTCTTGCTGCGGGAATGATTCCCAGCAAGATGACAATCATGGCGATGGCAGAAGCCAGGCCCAGCCCAAGAATGGTTTGGTCGCGTTTTGCCAGCCCCCGCCAGACGCCGCGTACACGTGCCGAGGATGCATTCATCGTTGCGACCTGCTATCACCTGGACGCGGCTGCACAACCAGTGTGTTGCCCTGGGCTTTTCCAGCATAGCCGCGCCCCTGGAGCCGGGCCATCAGCGCGGCACTTTCTGCCGGGGCAACTTCCACACCCTTGACGCGTAATTCCCCCGCGCTGTAGTCGACACTTTGCAAAACAGAGCCGGGCGCGAGAGTACCGCTGAGTACATCCAGCATGGCCTCCAGGCTGTCGGCAGAACGCACGCCGGTTGCGAGCTCGAGCAGGCGTACTTCGCGCTCCATTTGCAGTGGCGCGTCCACAACTACCTTCACCTCGGGAAAACTGCGGCTCAACATGCTGCGCACCTCGGCGCTCGCCTGTTCCAGCTGGCGCTTCTCCTGCCACGCCATCACATTCAAACCCAGCAGGTTCGTTCCCAGCAACACGGCTGCACCCCAGCGAGTTGCGCGCCAACGGGGTGCATGCAGCCAGTCACGCCAGCCCTCCTGCACACGTTTTTGCAGACGCAAGCGCGTCGAGCTGGCGAGTTCAAACTGCGCCAGGTTCCAGGCAGAGCGTGAAGCCAATACCCATCGCGCAGCGACCGTCAGGGGCGTGACGGTGTGGGCAAGAAGTTGCGCAGCAAGATCCGACACGAGAGGTTCAGCCGTAGCGGGGATGTCTGTGATCAGGGCAGGGGTGCTGCGCACCATCGCCATTGCATCTGGCGTCAAAGGAAAGTGGTTGACCCCCTCCGGACCTTGAACGGTCAGTTGTGCATGGGCGGGTGTCCCGCTCACATGCCAATGAACCTCATGGCTCGTGGGTTCCCATTCGGGAACGATCTTGCGGGGGGTGAACGATGCGGTTTCCAGCGCCTTGATCCCCTGGGCAAGCCAGCGCTTGTCGCAGGCTGCAACCCACTGCGGCGTGTTTGCCTGAAACCCCGGCGACAGGGCGAAATGCAGCGAAGCGGGCTCATCCAGTAGCTGCTCCTCGAGCAATCCCTCCAGCACCGCGCGCATGCGGACGGAATTGAGCGCCACTCCCTGGGGCAACTGCGCCCGGTGCCACGACAGAAACTTGGCGGGGACAAGCACCACGACGCTGAAGTCAGGCGACCGGTACGCGGCGAGGTCTGAAACCGACGCTGTGCCTTCTTCCGCGACAGACAGGCCATCATGTGTGATGACATAGTGCCAGCGCGCGTCAGGCGATTCGGGCTGAGGCGGGGGGCAAAAAATCAGGGTGGTCATATATGAGGCACAACAGGTGTAGCGGGGCGCCTGTGCCACAACAGGCGCACGTCCAGGCCTTCGCGCTGAAGCAGGGCCTGCTCTGTCATCACCATGGGCCCCATGCGCAGCGCGGACCTGAACTCGAAAAAGCGTGACACCACGCTTAACTGCCCGTTAATAAGCTGCACAGGAACGCCTGCGTCTGCCACGGACTGCAGCGGGGTCCCTTTTCGGGACGCGGCCACCCTGTCCGCGTCCGACCGCGTAAAGCCGGGCACAGTTGCCGCCATCACCTCCACGCTGGCGCTGTTGAGATTGATCGGCGTACGCACCGGCAACACGGTGATATGGGGTTCAAGCGCCTTCAAAGTGGATGGCGTCAGGCCGAGCCCTGTCAGCTGAGCGGCTTGTTGGGGAAGCAGGGGGGCCGTGCTTGTGTCACCAGCCGCGCCGCTTCCCGCACTGGCCACTCGCAGATTCTCTGCAAGGGCGTCAAGCTCTGTCGCAGGAAGGCCCAGCGCGGCAAACAGCTTGCCAAACGCGTCCATCCAGGCGGCAGAGATGCTCTGGCCTTCAATCAGGTTGATCACGTTCATGCGGGCCTGCGCGTCACTCAGTTGAAGCGAAACAAACGCCTCCGGGAGTTCGTCCAATGCGCCGCGCGGCACGGAGCCCGCCCCTCCAAGCGCCATAAAGGCCGAAAGCGGGATGTCAGTTATCTCCTGCGCCCACGCTTCACCCAGATGATCGATACCGCCAGCCAGACGGCCGTCCTCGTGAAGCTTCGCACGTCCCCAATCCAGCGTGCCGGTCAGTAGCCAGCTCGCCCGCAGCTGGTTGAGGCCAGCGGTTTGAACTTCCACGCTGCGCCATTGTTGCCAGAAGGCGTTGGCTGAAAGAATTGCGACCAGGGACACCGTCAGCATGGCACCTATGAGGGCAGCGCCTGTGTTCCGCGACGCCGCGATCAAGCCTTTTTGGGGTTGGTGTGTCATGACTTGCCCACGTTCGCCAACGGGTTGGCCCAGTCGCTTGTCACCGTGCCTTCAAGACCGCTTCCCGGTGGCAGGGACAGGATCAGGCGCACCCCGTTCGGCACGCCGCTGACGTCTGTCGCCACCGCAGCATTCGCGGAGCCGGTTTCGGTCCATGCACCGTTGCGATAAAAAAGAATGCGAAGACTGGTTACGGGCGTCACTGCAACTTCACGCTGGAAGTCTGCCTCGCCACTGCCCCTAGCCCATCGTGCCGCCTGCGCCCAGGCGTCGCTCAGTTCCTTGCGGTTTTGCAATGCTGGCGATTGCCAGCGTACCCATTGCGTGTTTCTGCCGGTGGCGCGGCTGGACCATGCGACGACCACCAGGCCCTCGGTCGGCGGGGTATTGCTGCGTCTGGTCAGGCGCACCACCTGGCCGTCCCAGTGCAACGCATTGACGGCCCCGGTGGCGGTCAGCATGTCGAGGTCTGTGGTCCATTGGGCGAGCCCGGCCTGAAGCCCCTGCAGCTCGCTGGAGCGGCGCTGGTTGGCATGTTGCGCGCCTATCATCGCGTCGAGCCCGCGCCAGCTCATGACGGCCAGCAAGGCCATCACGCTCAGCGATACCAGCAGTTCAACCAAGGTAAAACCGGCGTGGCGGTTGAGGTGCTTCATCAATACCGCCCGACCACCGTGGAGAGTTTGAGCAGCCTGAGGTTTTGCCGGTGGACTTGCGCGTGCACTCGCCTGAAGTCGGGATTAGCCGCCTGCACGACCGACAGCGTCACCTCGAACTGATGGCCAGCCTGAAGACAAGTTGCGGTGCTGTCACCCAGCGCCGGCAGTTGGGGAAACAGGCGCATTTGCGCCAGCGCGTTGTTGGCGCAGAGCTGTGCAAGCATGGTTTCGGGCAAGCGCTCGGTACTGCGGGTCAATGCCATGCTGGCGCTCAGGCCGGCGATCAGGGTGATTGCCACCATGCCGAGCGCGACCAGGACTTCGATCAGGGTGAATCCACGCTGCTTCATATTGGCGCTGCACCCTGAACCATAAAAGGACGCAGCCCGTCGGTTCCCACATTCAGAAGACGACCCGGAGAGGCGGATGCTCTGAGGGAAACCTGCTGGGGCCCGATGATGGGTTCGGGGCCCAGCACCAAACTTGCCGGAGGCTGGGCAAAAATTCCTGCCCCGAGCCATTGCTCAGGAAGTGTTCCGCGCGCAAGGCCCTCAAAATGAAAACCGCCTTCCGTTGCGTGCCACCGTACCGGAGTGCCGCTGGCGCGTGACGCAGCACGCGCCGTTTCAAGCAGCGCAGCAAGGCGCACGCCTTCGCGTTCCAGCTGGGCCTCGGAGGAGTCGCGAATCGACAGGCTGATGCCGACACTTGCGATGGCAATGATGGCGACAACGACCATCAGCTCCAGCAGGGTCATGCCGGAGCCAAGCGGGAAACCGGCGCGCTTATTGCCAGCTACCCACATCGGCGTTCCTGCCTTCGCCACCTGCCTGGGCGTCTGCGCCAAACGACATCACGTCAATTTCACCCTGTAGCCCGGGATTGAGATAGCGGTAAGGTTGACCCCAGGGGTCGTTGGGCAGCTTGTCTATGTATGACTTCCAGTTGGAGGGGACCGGTGCCGCAGCAGGGCGTGCGACAAGTGCCTGCAGGCCCTGCTCGGCAGTTGGGTAACGCTGGTTGTCCAGGCGGTAGAGTTTGAGTGCCTGCATGAGGTTGTTGACATCGGTTTTTGCTGCTGCGACACGGGCGTCGTCCGCCCGGTCCAGCACGTTGGGAACAATCAGCGCGGCAAGTACACCAATGATGACCAGCACCACCATCAACTCGATCAGTGTGAAGCCCCGGTTCAGGAAGCCATGCACCCGCTTTGCCTTGTGGGCTGGCGTCAAAACTGGTCGGGACAGGAAGTTGTCAGGGTAGTTGTAGGATGAAGGCATGCACATGATGAATTTGCGAGTGGCGACAGTTCCGCGTCTGGGTGCGGCGGTGGTCTGGCTGCTGGTGCTGGCGTCGGGCTGGTATTGGGCGCAGGCCGTGATGTCCGGCGCCAGCCGCACAGGTAGCAGTGCGATTCCCGCTGTGCTTCCGCCCAACATCACCAGCCCTTCAGACCTGGCGAGACTCCTGGGCGCTTCACCGCCAGTTTTGGACGCGTCGACCCGGCCGGCGGTTGAGCGGCTGACCCTGGCGGGCGTGATTGCAGATGGCCGGGGCCAGGGGGCCGCGTTGATTTCAGTGGACGGGAAACCCGCGCGGGCTTTTCCGGTAGGTGCGGAGATCGCGCCGGGCTCTGTGCTGGTGGCGGTTGGGCCCAAGGAAGCCCTGGTTGCAGACGATTTGCAGTCGCCCGTACGGACTGTTTTGCAACTGTCGGCACAAGTTTCGCCGGCGGTGCGAAGTACGCCGGCTTTGGCGCTCTCAAATCCTGCGGCAGTACCCGTTCCGGCTGCGAGCGCAGCTGCGCCTCCAGAAGCGGTGCCAGCCGGGCCACCCCCAAGGGCGGATTCCCGTCGCCAGCAGCCCACGTCTTTGCGCCGTGAGGACAAACGGGGGCCTTGAGTAGGCTGCAGGCTGGCGCGAAAACAGTCGGGCAGTACTGCCTGGCCTGGGCCCGAAAATACTGCGAATGGCATAAATCTCCTTGGCAAGGGGAGACGCAAGTGATTCTTGCGTCTTCAATTCAACTGCGAGCTTTGCGCAGTGCGCCAGGGATTTTGGGGAGTCGTGCCCGCAAGCCGTCGTAGGACAGGGCCTATTTACCAGACTTCACACATTGCGTGCAACCACGCGCGCCTTTTAGACCCGGGACACGGGCTCTGCTGGCGCTTCGCTCTGCGCCCGCAAGGCGTCCAGTGCATGGTCGACAACGCCCTCGGTA
Organism: Polaromonas sp.; assembly: GCF_035638815.1. Taxonomy (GTDB): domain Bacteria; phylum Pseudomonadota; class Gammaproteobacteria; order Burkholderiales; family Burkholderiaceae_C; genus Polaromonas. The sequence goes on along the minus strand of NZ_DASQZG010000026.1, from coordinate 18,632 downwards.
TTGACCGCACGCAGCAGGCCCTGGGTGATCAGGCGCTCGCAGATGCGCTTGGTCATCGAGTGAGGTTGACCGCCGTGGCTGACAAACATGAACAGCGTGCCCCGTGTGCTGGCCCATATCAGTTGGGCGCGCAGCCAGCGGCGCTTGGAGTGCAGATCGACCCAGCTTCCCTCGCGCAGACTCAGCAAGACCTGTTCTGCACCGGGTTTGGCTTGCGCCGTTGGGCCTTCTTCAGGATTTTCGGTTTCTGCAGGGGGCTGCACCGTGTCTTCAGAATGCTCCTCATTGAGCTCAGCTGGTCCGGAGGGCATGGTGTCTTCAAAGCCGGCATTGTCCAGTTCCTGCGGTGTCAACCAGGGTTGGCCTGCCACCTTGGCCTTGCGCTGTTCGGCCGTCGCGGGGAGGAGGTCGCTGAGATCGGTCTCCTCTACAGGAGCTTCTTCAAGCATCACCTCCAGCGGCGCTGGTTCTGACTCTGCCGCGTCGCGGCGGCTACGCACGCGGCGCAACTTGAGCACCGGGCGGTGCAGTTTTTCCATCGCCTTGAAAAAGGATTCGGTCTCGCGCGGATCCTGTCCCAGTGAGGCGAGTCCGGCGTGCAGCTTGCCCAGCATGCCCGGAATCATTTCAATGAGTTTGGCAGGACGCTTGAGTGTGACGTCGCGCTTGACGCTCCACAACAGATCCGTGACCAGCGAACCGTAACCTTCGGGGTCAATCTGCCGCGCCTGGTCCGTCAGGCGAGCGTGTGCCAACACCAGCGCCCAGGGCCCGAAGAGAAAGTCGAGCACCACGCCCGGTACGTGGTCGAGGTCGGCCCGCATGCTCATGTCGTAGGCAATCTGGTCGGCCTGGCTTTGCCGCTCTTCAGCAAACTGCATGGTCTGCCGGATAGCGCTCCGCTGGGTCTGCTCTTGACGGTCCTGTGATTGCCAGAGCAGTTCAAGTGTGCCCAGTTCGGCTTCGAAAGGGCGGGCGTCCTCTATGGTCTGGGTGTTCAGCGCGTTGAAGCCCTGGCTCACCGCCTGGAAAAATGCTTCAAAAGGCGTGCCAAACTCATCGTTGTACTTGAAGCTGCGCTGGGCAACGCGCTCCATCAGACGTCTGCCCGGGTGCTGCGCATCGCTGAAGAACCGCGGGTCCACCATTGCCAGGCGCAGCAGCGATGGCTCCAGCGCCACAATTGCTTCGCGTACCGGCGCCAGCAGCCGGGGGTCTTGCGCCACCTGGTTGACAAGTTTGCGCACCACCTCCATGCCCAGCACCTGCCCGACGCGCGTGGCGTCCTTTTTCAGTTGCGTGCGCACCAGGGCCCGCTCGCGCGCCCGTCCGTACACGCCCCAGACCTGCGAGCTCAGCTGGCTCAGCACGTCCACAATGCGCGACGGAGTGTCCTCGTCCGCAAAATCCCCGGCCGGAAGTGCCTCACGCTGCGGATCACTGCGGGTGCCCTTGTAATCGCCGGGCTCGGCAGCGGGTCGGCTGTCGTGCAACGGCGCGGGGGCCGAGTCCGGCGTTGCTTTCAGCGCGGTCAGTTCTTCTTCAATGGTGGCGTAGTAAGAAGGCGCCAGACCGTGATCGGCATTGCCACCGCCGCGAAATAAAAAGTCCTGAAACAACTCGTCCCGGATTTCGTAGTTGGACAGGTCCGCGTAGGGGTGCGGGTTGCGGGTCGGACTTTCGTCGGACGCATAACCGACCGCACCGCCCCTGGACTTGGCCGATGCGTCCTGCCCAGAGGCTGAGCTGGCGCTGGCGCTGACGGTTGTGCCGCCTTTTGCCTTGGCCACTGTCACCGGGTTCTGCAATACCCGGTAGCTGGCCGGCGTCACCTGCGAGAGTTCCAGCAGATTGATCAGGCGCTCATAAAGCTGTTTGAGCTCACGCCCCAAAGGCTCCGCCAGATGTTTGATCCACATCGCGCTGATGGCTGGCTCTGACGTGGTGCCAGCGATGAGGTCACGCAATGTCTGCGCAAAAACGTCAGGCCGCACCGGATTGAATTCGGGACTGACGTTGACCAGTCCCTGCGCTGAACTCATTAAGGCGTCCAGTTCGGCTAAAGACTGTTCTACCACCGGCAATACCTGTTGAAGCAGCCGCGCGGACTCAATGTCATCCTCCACCTTGGCGTCATCGACCAGCGAGAACATGTCGGCGACCGGATCGCGACTCTGGTCGGGACGCGGCGCACGCGGCGTGAGCAGCTGCCCCGAGGGTGGTGTTGCGCCGGGCGATTTGGTGGTGAAGGCGGCCAGTAAAACTGCAGGGTACTGCGCGCACCAGTTGTCACCGTGTTTGAGGAGTTCGCGCCAGGCGAGGGCAAGCTCGTCACGCTCTGCCAGCTTCATGCTCTGGGTTTCGGCGACCTGCAGTGCTGCTACGGCGTGGCTGATGCATCGCTCAAGCGCAGGCCGCGCAGCTTCGGAAGCCTCCCTCAGACAGCGGTCGAAAACATCAGCGTGGGCGGGCATCGTTGAAGACGGGGTGTGTGAAAAAGTTCAAATGGGGAAGGGGAGTTTTTGACAGCCCGCGATTTACTCCCCCAAAGACGAAGTGTGTGCTTAACTTGTTTTTTGCCAATGGCTGTTCCAGAATTTCTTGTAACGATTCCTAACTGGTTGGCTACCAAAAAAGCGGCCGATTACATTTAAATACACTGGGTCCGTGTGCTATAGCCGTTGATGGACCCGCCGCCTTAGCGTACGTCCCCCTTGTGTGGAGGCATAAAAAAGCCTCTTGGCCCTTATTTGACGGTGCTTGCCTGCTACAAAATCAGGAGTTGTACTGGTTTGCGCCGCGGGCTGCGTCAATGCGTCTTTTGCTGAACATGCGACGGCCAGACCTCTCGCCCAGTAAAAAGCCACAACAAACCGTTGCAGTTTGTTGTGGCTAAAAAACCCCGCGCCAGCCGCCACCCGCCGGGATGGCCAGCTGACCGGGGTGCTCGCGCAAAAAAATCAGTTCGGGACCAAAACCTTGTTGACCACGTGGATCACGCCGTTGGACTGGTACACGTTGGCAATGCTGACCATGGCAACGCCGCCCTTTTCATCGGTGACCATCACGTTGGAGCCGCTGGTTGTGACGATCAGGCTGTCGCCAGAAGCGGTGGTCAGGGTGGTGCGGCCATTGCCGGCCATCACACGCTGGCTCAAGGCGGCTGCGTCCAGTTTGCCGGGCACCACGTGTGCGGTCAGGATTTTGGTGAGCGTGGCTTTGTTCTCGGGCTTGAGCAAAGTGGCAACGGTGCCGGCTGGCAGGGCGTCAAACGCTGCGTTTGTCGGTGCAAACACAGTGAAAGGACCTGGCGACTTGAGTGTGTCAACAAGGCCGGCAGCCTTGACGGCGGCAACCAGTGTGGTGTGGTCTTTCGAGTTGACGGCATTGTCAATGATGTCTTTTGTGGGGAACATGGCTGCGCCGCCGACCATGACCGACGGGCCGCCGGACATCTGGCTGTTGGACATGCCGCCGGCACAAGCGCTGAGCAGAACGGCAACACCGGCTGCAATGATTAGTTTCTTCATAGAAAACTCCTGAAAGTTGTTGAGGTTCGATCTGTGGAATCCGCCACAGCGGGTGAGCGTTCGAGCCGCCTGCAAGTGATACGCGGGAAGATCGCAACTGGATTCAGCGGGGAATCCGGGGCTTGTGGGCGTAGCGTGCTGAAGCGGCTGAACCTGGGGGCCAAACCAGGGCCGCTGGCAAAAAAAATGGCGCCCACGGGCGCCATTGGTTCAGGTTTATAGAGAAAAACGACCGTTGGCCCTTTAATGGCGGGCGCGAGTCGCTATAAATTAAATAGCAAACTGTTGCGGCGCGGAAGTCAACCGACAGCCTTCACCTTGAGCCGCCAGGCATGCAGCAGTGGCTCGGTATAGCCGCTAGGCTGCTCCAGGCCTTTGAAGACGAGGTCGCAGGCGGCCTTGTAAGCCGCCGAGGTGTCAAAGTTGCCAGCCATGGGACGGTACAACTTGTCGCCGGCGTTTTGTTTGTCTACGACGGCTGCCATGCGCTCGAAGGTTTCTTTCACTTGCGCCCTGCTCACCACGCCATGCAGCAGCCAGTTAGCGATGTGCTGGCTGCTGATGCGCAGCGTGGCGCGGTCTTCCATCAGGCCAACGTTGTGGATGTCGGGCACCTTGGAGCAACCCACGCCTTGGTCAATCCAGCGCACCACATAGCCCAAAATGCCTTGCGCGTTGTTGTCCAGCTCCTGCTGTTTGGCTGCCTCATCCCAGTCGGGCGTCGCTGTCACTGGCACTTGCAGCAGGCCATTGAGAAGCGTGTTGCGCTCTTTGTTGGCATCTGTCTTTTCCAGATCCTTTTGCACTTTGCTGACCTTGACCTGGTGGTAGTGCAGCGCGTGCAGCGTGGCCCCGGTCGGGCTGGGCACCCAAGCTGTGTTGGCGCCGGCCCTGGGGTGGGCAATCTTCTGCTCCATCATGGACTTCATCAAATCGGGCATGGCCCACATGCCTTTGCCAATCTGCGCTTTGCCACGCAGGCCGCATGACAGGCCCACCAGCACATTGCTTTTTTCATAGGCCGCAATCCATGCGCTGGTTTTCATGTCGCCCTTGCGGATCATGGGGCCCGCGTGCATGGCGGTGTGCATCTCGTCGCCTGTGCGGTCCAGGAAGCCGGTGTTGATGAAGGCAACGCGGCTTGAAGCTGCTGCAATACAAGCCTGCAGGTTGACGCTGGTGCGGCGCTCTTCGTCCATGATGCCCAGCTTGACGGTGCTATCTGGCAGGCCCAGCATTTTTTCAACGCGTGTAAACAGTTCGGCTGCAAAGGCGACTTCTGCCGGGCCGTGCATTTTGGGTTTGACGATGTAGACCGAGCCCTTGCGTGAGTTCCGGATGCCGGTTTTACCTTTGCGCTTGAGGTCATGAATAGCAATCGTGGTGGTAACCACGGCGTCCAGAATGCCTTCGGGGATTTCTTTGGTAGAGCCATCGGCAGCGGTGTACAGCACTGCGGGGTTGGTCATCAGGTGACCAACATTGCGCACAAACATCAGCGAGCGGCCATGCAGCGTGACGGGCTTGCCATTGGGGGAGGTGTACTCGCGGTCCGGGTTCAGCCCGCGTGTGAAGGTTTTGCCATCCTTGGTCACGCTTTCGGTCAACGTGCCCTGCAAAATGCCCAGCCAGTTGCTGTATGCCAGCACCTTGTCGTCCGCGTCGACCACGGCCACCGAGTCTTCAAGATCCAGAATGGTTGAGAGAGCCGCTTCCAGCACCAGGTCGCTGACGCCAGCCGCGTCAGTTTTGCCGATGGGGGTGTTGCGGTTGATCTGGATATCAATATGCAGGCCGTTGTGCTGTAGAAGAACAGAAGTCGGCGCAGAGGCTTTGCCCTGAAAGCCAATGAACTGCTTTGCATCCGCCAGCGTACTGCTTTTGCCACCCTTGAGCGAAACCACCAGCTTGCCACCCCTGACAGCGTAGCCAGTCGAGTTGATATGCGAGCCCTTGCTCAATGGTGCCGTGCGGTCCAGCACGTAGCGGGCGTATTCAATCACCTTGGCGCCGCGCACCGGGTTGTAGCCCTTGCCTTTGTCGGCGCCGTCCGTTTCGGGGATGACTTCCGTGCCATACAACGCGTCATACAGCGAGCCCCAGCGTGCATTGGCTGCGTTGAGCGCGTAACGCGCATTCAAGATCGGCACCACCAGTTGCGGCCCGGCCTGCTTGGCCAGTTCTGCGTCAACGTTGCCGGTGGTGATCTGTACCTTTTTTGGAGATGGCACGAGGTAGCCGATTTGTTCGAGAAAGGCGCGGTAGGCCTTCATGTCGGCGATCGGGCCGGGGTTAGCTTTGTGCCAGCTGTCCATCTCGGTCTGCAGCCGGTCGCGCTCTGCGAGCAAGGCGATGTTTTTTGGCGCCAGGTCCTGAACAACGGCGTCAAAACCCTTCCAGAAAGTCGCCTTGTCAACGCCGGTACCGGGCAGAACCTGGTCATCAATAAATCGTTGCAGCACGGTGGCCACCTGCAGGCTGTGCAGCGATGTGCGTGGACTTGTAGTCATGAAGAAACCTCAAAAATGGAAGGGAGAAAAAGCGAAAAGTTTACGCTGGCAAAAAGACGCCGACAGATCGCGCTGCCAGGCGTCGAAACCCGGAGCGCGGCGGGCAAGCGCCAAAAACGCAGCGAACGGATACGCCCGCTGCACGGCAACAGGCCATCACCTCAACTGTATTTGATACTTAACCGATAATTAATTAATCAAAAAGTTAGTTATCTGTGACATTGATGGGTGTAATTCCGGACTGAAATCCGGATCCGACGCCAGCCCTCACCCTGTGTGGCCGCAAGCTTGCGATGGACTGAAGGTCACACTATCCCGGCATCCACCTTGAACTCCTGCGCGGTGCACATCGCTGCGTCATCAGACGCCAGAAACAGCACCATGCGCGCAATGTCGTGCGGCATCAGCTTGTCGGGCAGACACTGGTTGCGCGCCAGTTCTTTCTCGCCTTCCTCATTGAGCCAGAGCTTGATTTGCCGCTCGGTCATGACCCAGCCCGGCGACACCGTGTTGATGCGGATGCGGTCCTGCCCAAGCGTTTTGGCAAGGCCGCGTGTCAGGCCGTTGACGGACGATTTGGCGATGGCGTAACAGGGGTAGCCGGCCCCCTTGCCTTGCCAGCCCGTAGAGCCGAGATTGATGACCGAGCCGGCGCCCAGGCGCCGCATGCCGGGCACAACTGACTGGATGGCAAAAAAGGCGGGCCGCTCGTTGATCGCCATGCGTTCGTCGTAATAGGCGGGGGTCACGGACTCCAGACTGTGCCGGTCGTCGCTGGCCACGTTGTTGACCAGTACCGAAAAATCGCCAAGGGCTGCGGCCGCTTCGGTGATGGTTTGCTGCAGCGCTGCGATGTCCCGCACGTCGCATACCCGCCACCAGGGGGCTGCATGGCCGGCCAACACCAGCTCCTTCACCAGGGCTTCACTGGCATCTTTCGCGACGTCGATAAATGCGACGCGTGCGCCTTGCTGCGCAAACGCTGTCACGATGGCCGCGCCTATGCCGCTGCCACCGCCGGTTACAAAAACGTTGCGGCCTTGAAGACTGGGAAAGTGGGACAAGAGGCTTGTTTGAGGTGCGCGCATATTGGGAACGGTAAGAGTGTTTGGCATTGCAATTTAAGTATGAATTTAGTTCGAAATACCAGGCTTCAAGCACCACTGTGCGTTGATATGATTTAACGCGACGAGATTCGCGAGCCGGACCCTGATATCGTAGTTGGAGATTGGATTGAGCACCTTTGATCGCCAGGCGGACACCCCGCCTCAGCCTGCCTTTTCCAAGCCTGTGTACGGTAAGCCGCAATGTGTTGTGCCAGCCGGAGCTCTGCTGGGGGAGGGTGTTGTGTGGTCGCAGCGCGAGCAGTCGGTTTACTGGGTGGACATTCTTTCTTGCCGTCTGCACCGTTTTCATCCGGCCACTGGAGAGCGCACGACGTGGGCCTTTTCTGAAGAGATATCTGCGGTGGCAGAGAGGGCCCAGGGCCCCGGATTAATCGTCACCCTGCGGCGCGGATTTGCACTGTTTGACCCTGCATCAGGCGGTGAGCCGCGCTACCTGCACCAGCCCGAGCCCGCTTTGCCGGGCAACCGTTTCAACGACGGGAAATGCGATGCGCAAGGCCGTTTCTGGGGTGGGACCATGGATTTCGCCTGCACCGACGCGACCGGGGCGCTGTACCGCTTTGACCCGGACGGGCGCTGCACGCGGCATGAAGAAGGTTTTGCAATTACCAACGGCCCAACCTGGTCGGCCGATGGGCGGACTCTGTATTTCAACGACACCAAGAATGGCCGCATTTATGCGTATGACTTCGACCTTGCCAGCGGCACTTTGTCGAACAAGCGCCTGTGGCTTGCATTTAGCCCCGGCGACGGCGTGCCCGACGGCATGACCACGGACGCTGCAGGCCGCTTGTGGATTGCGCACTGGGGCGCCTCATGCGTGAGTTGCCATGATCCGGTGAGTGCCGGGGAGTTGTGTCGCGTGCCGCTGCCGGTCAGCCAGGTGACCAACTGCGTATTTGGTGGGCCGGATCTGCGCACACTTTTTATTACCAGCGCCAGCACCGGTCTTACGGCCGTGCAGCTGGCCGCCGAGCCGCTGGCGGGCGGCCTGTTCGCTGTCCCCATGGATTGCCCGGGCATCCCCGCCAATATGTTTGCCGGGTGAGAGTTGCGCGGCCTTGACTTTGAAAGATCTTCGATGAGTGACCCTTTGCACCCCATTGTCTGGCTACGTCATGCTGGCCAACACCTTGGGCTTGTGCCCTCCCTGGGCGGCAGCGTCGCCGCCTGGCAGCTCGATCGTCCGCAGGGACCGATTGATCTCTGGCGGCCGTGGGACGGAAAGACGAACGACCTCTACCAGACGGCATCCTTTGCCATGGTGCCGTGGTCCAATCGCATCAGCGGCGGCGGTTTCACCCAGGATGGGCAGTTTTATCCCATGGCGCCCAACCGCAGCGGCGAGGTGTACCCCATCCATGGCGACGGCTGGCTGCAACCCTGGCAGATTTCACAGCCGCAGGCGGACACGCTGGTCATGACGCTGGTCTCCACAAGCTTCGACGGCAACCCTTATGAATATGACGCTGTTCAGACCTTCAAGCTTGTAGCAGGGGGCCTGAACCAACACGTGCAGGTCCGTCATCGTGGCGACCAGCCGTTGCCCTATGGCCTGGGCGTGCATCCTTGGTTTCCGCGCACGCCGCAGACCAGCATCAGTGCGCCGGTGCAGGGCGTCTGGCTCTGTGGCAATGACCCCATACCGACCGAACACACGGCGAACTTTCCAGCGGGCTGGAATCTCAACGAAGGCGCGCCTGCCAACGGTCCGCTAATGGACAACTGCTACACCGGTTGGGGCGGCACGGCCCGAATCTCCTGGCCGGAGCTGGGCTTGCAGCTTACCGCCAGCATGCCGGACTTTGAACGGGACGGCGGTGCTGATCAGCACTTCTGCCTGGTCTATCGGCCGCCGCAGGGCCCTGCGTTCTGCTTTGAGCCGATCACGCAGCCGATTGATGCCTTCCACATGCCAGGTCAGCCGGGTCTGCGCGTGTTGGGCAAAGATGAGCAGCTCTCGCTCAACATCGAGTGGCGCGTCGAGTCCCTGGCGGCGCAGGACTGATCTCCAGGCATCAGACCTCTCCGCTGAGTTTGCCGGCCGCGCGGACCACCGCCTTGATGTGGCGTTCAACATACCGATGTGCGGGCATGGTTAAGGTCAATGCCGCGGCCAGGGTGCCGTCCGCACGGAACACCGGCGCCGAAATGCCGGCGACTTCGGCCAGCCGGTCTCCCACAGCGGTGTAGTAGCCCTGTTCGCGGATGCGGGCGTTGAGCTGATGGTCTTTTTGGCCTCTTGCCCTTTGTTCACGGGTGCTGAATGCTATCAAAATGCGAGCGCCCGTGCCGCGATCTGCCGGCAGCACATCGCCAGCCTTTATGTGGTCGCGGATGGGATGCGGGGAATCCACGCGGTACAGACACAGGCGCGCATCACCCTGGCGCACATGGTAAGCCGCACTTTCGCCAGTGGCGGCAACCAGTTCGCGCAGAACCGGCAGCACCACGCGGTCCAGCGAAAACGCGGCTGCATACAGCCCGTGCAAACGGGCAACTTCCGCGCCCAGTGCGTAGCGGCCATCGTCCAGTTTCTGAATCAGCCTCGCGTGTTCCAGCGAGGCCAGCAAGCGCAGCACAGTGCTTTTATAAAGTTGGGTGCGCTCAGCCAGTTCGGCCAGGCTCAGGGAGGTGTCACCGGTTCTGAAGGCTGACAGCAGGGTCAGCGCGCGGTCCACAGACGCAGCCCCGCCCGGCGCTGCGTCTGCATCGGCAAGGGATTCGGTCTGGGCTTTGCGTGGCATGGGGTGAACTGACAGCGCTGTGGACTTGCTACAATATTTCTTCAGAAAGAACATTATTCTATCTGACAGAATATTTGATGAATGCCAATTTCTCCTGAAAATCATGTGCTGATCAGCGAAGTCGGACCGCGTGACGGCCTGCAGAGCGTCCCCCGCACCATGGCCACGGCCCACAAGTTGCGCTGGATCACCGCTTTGTACGACGCTGGTCTGCGCGAAATCGAAGTGGGGTCCTTTGTGCCGGCCAGCTATTTGCCGCAAATGGCGGACACGGCCGAGATGGTGAAACACGCCACCACCTTGCCGGGCCTGACCGTGATGGCGCTGGTTCCCAATCGTCGTGGCGCGCAGCGCGCGCTGGAGGCGGGCGTACACAAATTGAGTTTGCCGGTTTCGGCCAGCGCTGCACATTCGCTGGCCAATGTGCGCAAGACCCGGGAAGAGATGATTGAAGAAGTCCGTGCCATTGCGGCGTTGCGCCGGCACCTTGCGCCCGATGTCGGCGTGGAGGTGGGGATTTCCACCGCGTTCGGGTGCACGCTACAGGGCCACGTCCCAGAGGACGAGGTGATGTGGCTGGCCGAACAATGCATGGAGGCAGGTGCCGACGAAGCGGGCTTGTCAGATACCGCAGGTTACGCAAATCCGGCCCAGGTACGGCGCCTCTTCAGGCGGCTGCGAGCCGAGATTGGCAACAAGGCCGGCGCCGCCCACATGCACAACACGCGTGGCTTGGGGCTGGCCAACTGCCTGGCTGCTTATGAAGAAGGCGTGCGAACATTTGACGCCTCTCTGGGCGGGCTTGGCGGCTGTCCTTATGCTCCCGGGGCATCAGGCAATGTGGTGACGGAGGATCTGGTGTTCATGTTTGAAGCAATGGGTGTGAATACAGGCGTTGACTTGCCCAGGCTGTTTGCGGCACGCGTGCCCCTGCACGCCGGTCTGCCAGACGAACCGTTGTACGGCATGACGCCCGAGGCAGGGCTGCCGAAAAACTTTGTGCGCGGAAGCCAACATGCTTGAAGCGTCCCCATCCCAAAACCAAAATGCGCTGCCGTACGTCGGCCTTCGCGTCGTCGAGTTCACCCACATGGTGATGGGGCCCACCTGCGGAATGGTGCTGGCAGACCTGGGCGCAGAGGTCATCAAGGTTGAGCCTTTGAAGGGCGACAACACCCGAAAATTGCTGGGCTCGGGCTCGGGGTTTTTTCCCTTGTTCAACCGCAACAAGAAAAGCATCGCGCTGGACTTGCAAACGCCCGAGGGGCGCGAGATCGCGCTCAAGCTGATAGCCACCGCTGATGTGGTCAGCGAAAACTTCAAGCCGGGCACCATGCAGAAGCTGGGCCTGGACTATCAAAGCCTTTCAAAACTGGATGAACGGCTGATCTATGTCAGTCACAAGGGATTTTTGCCGGGGCCTTATGAGCACCGCACCGCGCTGGACGAAGTGGTGCAGATGATGGGCGGGCTGGCGTACATGACGGGCAGGCCGGGCGATCCGCTGCGCGCTGGCAGCAGCGTCAATGACATCATGGGCGGCATGTTTGGCGCCATTGGCGCTATGGCCGCGCTTGCCGCGCGGGAAAAAACCGGCAAAGGGCAAGAGGTGCAGTCCGCGTTGTTTGAAAACAATGTGTTTCTGGTGGCGCAGCACATGATGCAGTTCGCCGTCACCGGCGAGCCCGCCGCACCCATGCCCAGCCGGATTTCAGCATGGGCGGTCTATGACGTCTTCACCGTCAAGGATGGCGAACAGATATTTTTAGCAGTGGTCAGCGACACCCAATGGACCGTGTTTTGTGAGGCCTTCGGCCTGTCCGATCTGCGGGACGACGTGCGGCTTCTCAGCAACAACCACAGGGTTCGAGAGCGCGAATGGCTGATCCCCTTGCTGAGGTCCACACTGTCAGTTCACGGCGCTGCGCACATCGGGGCCGTGTTCGAAAAAAACGGTTTGCCTTACGCACCCATCACTCGCCCGGAAGATCTTTTCAATGATCCCCACCTGAAAGCGACAGGGGGACTGGCGTCCATGACCCTGCCGGATGGCAAGAGGGCGGGTGAGTCCACCCCTACCGTACTGATGCCGCTGACCCTGGGCGGAACGCGGCCAGGCGTGCGCATGAGTCCACCACGCCTGGGCGAACACACGCACAGTTTGCTCCGCGGGATAGGCTACGCTGAAAAGGAAATCCAGGCTTTGCTTGAGGGCGGCGTCGCCGGTTGATATATCGTCACGACCGTTGAGAAATCAGGGCGGATCTGAATGGCAACGCGCAAAAGAAAAAAGGGCCCGAGAGGGCCCTTTTTTTGCGAGAGAGGTATTACGGTTTCGCTGGCGTAGCTGGAACGATCACGACGGTGTCGCCGGTTTTGCCAGTTGCGCCCGTGTCGCCGGTTGCACCAGTGGAACCAGTTGCGCCGGTATAGCCTGTGGAACCGGTGGAGCCAGTTGAACCTGTGGAGCCAGTGGATCCCGTAGAGCCAGTAGCGCCTGCAGGGCCAGGAGGGCCAGGTACAGGTGTAGGCACGGAAACGACAGCGGGTGTCACAACGGTGGCGGGACGGTTGTCACAGGCGGCCAGTGCGAATACAGCGAGGGCAGCGGCAAGAATAATGGAAGACTTCATAAAAAAAACTCCTTGGAAGTTAGACAGAGCCCGTTTTCCCGGACAGCTGCGGAATGTGCAGGTGCTTGGAGTTGCGGCGTCAACACCATTTGTATCTCACCGCCGCCCCTCCCCGCGTAGGCGCAAACCGGTAAAGACCGTGGGTATCCAGGCCCAAGCAGTATTTATCAAGAAGAAAAGACTTTGCGACCCGACTATCGACCTCATAGCCATAATGAAAGAGGTTTTGGCCGCCATTGCCACCTTTTATTCGCATAATCGGCGCGATGGACAAACTCAAGCAGCTCGAATCTTTCGTTTCCGTGGCGACCCGGGGCAGCCTGACGGCCGCGGCAAACGCGGAGGGCGTTGCGCCTGCCATCATGGGTAGACGACTGGATGCGCTGGAGGGACGCCTGGGCGTCAAGCTGCTGGTTCGCACCACGCGCCGCATATCCCTGACGCATGAAGGCAGCGCCTTTCTGGAGGACTGCCAGCGGCTGCTGATCGATGTGGCCAATGCCGAGGCCAGCGTGTCTGCGGGAGGCGTCAAGGCCAGCGGACATTTACGCATCACTGCGCCGGCGGGTTTTGGCCGCCGCCATGTGGCGCCACTGGTGCCCATCTTTCGCGAGCTGCATGCAGACGTGACGATCTCGCTGAACCTGAGCGACCGCGTGGTTGATCTGGCCGGTGAGGGTTTTGATTGCGCGGTGCGTGTTGGCGACATGCCTGACTCTTCTCTGGTCAGCGTGCGCCTGGCCGACAACCGGCGCATGTGTGTGGCCACACCCGAATACCTGCGGCGCCACGGCACCCCACAACACCCCACAGACTTGGCCCGCTTCGCCTGCCTCACCTTGTCCAGCGATGCGTCGCAAACCCGGGGTTGGGCATTTCAGGTAGCTGGTGAGTTGGTACACCTCAAACCCGGTGGGCCGCTGGATTGTTCAGATGGCCAGGTGTTGCACGACTGGTGTATCAACGGCCACGGCATTGCCTGGCGCAGCACCTGGGAAGTGGAAGCCGAAATTGACGCGGGCCAACTGGTGCCGGTGCTGCAAGCTTTTGATGCACCGCCCAACGGGATTTACGCCGTGTTTCCGCAGCGCAAGCACCTGCCTTTACGGGTGCGTTTGTGGATAGACTTTCTCAAAGAGAATTACGGTCGGCCCGCTTTCTGGGCCGGCGCCCGGGCCCAGCGCGCTTGACAAAAAAAATCGGAATAGGAGCCACACCCCATGACCCTGGAAGCCTTGCTAGCGTACGCCCATATTCTTGCGATTCTGACCATGGTGGTGTTTCTTGCGAGTGAAGCAGCCTTGTGCCGCGCCGAATGGATGAACGCCGCGGTTGTCGAACGGCTGGCCAGAATTGACGGGATTTACGGGGTTGCAGCTGGCGCGGTTTTCGTGACGGGATTGCTACGTGTCTTTTACGGGGTCAAGGGCGGGCCCTGGTACGGTGCGAATTACCTCCTTTACGTCAAGCTGGCGTTGTTTATCGGCATCGGATTGCTATCCATCAAGCCCACCTTGATGTTTGCCAGGTGGCGGCGCGAGCTTCGTGCGAGCGGCGCGCTGCCTGATCCGGTGCAGGTGCAGAAAGTGCGAAAACTGGTGATGGTCCAGGCGCATATTCTTCCCTTGATTCCCCTCGCCGCAGTTTTTCTGGCGCGCGGCTTCGGTTCCTAGAGCAGACTTCGCAGTAGCCAGAAAGCAGTGCCCCACATCATCAGAGCGACCAGCAGATCGAGTGCCTTCCACATCGCAGGTGAATCAAGCCGGTGGCCCACGCACCAAAGTGCTGCACCGAGGCCGGTGAACCACACCAGCGATCCGGTTGCCGCGCCTACGCCAAATACAGCGTTGTGGGGTTGGGCATACGCCAGCGAAGCCGCGCCAATCAATACGGCGGTGTCCAGCCAGGCATGCGGGTTCAGCCAGGAAAGCGCCAGCGCCAGTCCGACGGCCTGACGGCGCGTGGTGTGGCCCGCTGGTTTTTCTGCGCTATCAGGTGCCGCGGGCCGGGCCGGCTTGAGAAAGCGGCGCAGGGCTTGCGCACCGTATAAAAAAAGCACAATGGCGCCCGCTGCCGTCATGACGTGCAGAACCGAGCCCGACGTATCCCCCAGTTGCGCCACCCCCGCCACGCCGATGGCGATCAGCACCACATCGGTCGCAACGCACACACCGATGGTCAACCATAGATGCTGGCGCAACAAGCCCATGCGAATGATGTGCGCGTTTTGCGGACCGATCGCCATGATCAGCGACAGGCTCAGCACCATGCCGGCAAAAAACGAGGAGTTGATCAGGGATGTCATCAGCCAAAGTATCTGCCGCACGGCATATAAATTTAAGAAAATTAACTAAAATCAAATTTGCTCAATTAAAAGTTAACCAATTACATGCTCGATGCTCGCCAGCTTGATGCCCTTGCCGCCGTCATTGAACACGGCAGTTTCAGCGGCGCCGCCAAAGCGCTGAACCTGACTCTGGCCGCGGTTTCCTTGCGCATCAAGGCACTCGAGGACAGCATGGGCCAGCGTCTGCTGGTGCGCGGCAAGGTCGCGCGTGCAACGCCGGCGGGCCAGACCTTGCTGGCACATTTGCGTCAGGTCCGCTTGATGGAAGCGGATTTGCTGGGCACGCTGGACGGGCAGCAAGGCCATGGTGCAACTGGCAAGTCGGCTCAGTTGCGCAGTCTGAGCGTGGCCGTTAATGCTGACTCTCTCACCAGCTGGTTTCTGCCGGGGATGGCTGCATCCCTGCGCAAGCACCATTTGTTGCTGGAGATCGTGATTGACGATCAGGACCACACCCATGACGCGCTTCAAAGCGGCGACGTGAGCGGCTGCGTCACTACTCTGGCAGAGCCCCTGCGCGGCTGCGTGGCTGAACCGTTGGGGACGATGCGTTATTGCTGCATGGCGGCACCGGCCTTGATCGCGCAGTGGAAAAAAGGTGCTTCGAAGGGCGCGCTGTCTATCCACCACTTGCTGGAAAGCCCGGCCGTCATCTTCAACCGCAAAGACGCCCTGCAGGACACTTTTCTTGAGCAGCACTTTGAGCTGCGCAATGCGAGTTACCCGCGCCATTTTGTGCCTGCTGTGGATGCGTTCGAGGTGGCGCTGGAGCTGGGCATGGGCTGGGGCATGGTGCCAGAGCTGCTGCTTGCCGGCCGCGCGCACCGACCGCCGCTGGCTGAGGTGCTGCCGGGCCGTTACGTGGACGTGGCCCTGTATTGGCAGCACTGGGCGCGGGAGCCAGTGCTCGCGCAGCGGCTGACGCGGGCCGTGAAAGACGCTGCCCGCGACCGCCTGCGTCAGGCCTGAGCCGTCGCTGGCTTGCCCATCCAGAGCCCCCGTCGCTCTGGCACCAAGCCTGTAAAAGCAAAGTCCACCTCGGGCGCGCGCCCGCTGATGATGTCGGAAATTGCTGCGCCCGATCCGCAGCCGTGTGTCCAGCCCAGGGTGCCGTGCCCGGTGTTGAGAAACAGGTTGCGGGTTTTGGAGGCGCCGATATACGGCACATTGGACGGCGTGGCGGGCCGCAAGCCGGTCCAGTACTGCGCGTTTTGCCCATCGGTCATGTCGGGAAAAAGCTGGCGCACGCGCCGCACAATCGCCTCGCAGCGAACCAGGTTCAGGTCGGTGTTGTAGCCGTCCAGCTCTGCAGTGCCGGCAATACGCAGGCGGTTGCCCAGACGCGAGAACACCAGCTTGTACTCGTCGTCGGTCAGCGACACATTAAAGGAAGCCGCCTCGTTGATGACGGGCAGGGTGACCGAGTAACCTTTAGCCGGGTAAATGCGCAGCGACTGGCCCAACAGCCTGGCCCACTGCGGGCTGTAAGCGCCAAGGCACATCACATAGGCGTCGGATTTCAGCTCGCTTACGATGCCGTCGGCATTGGCGATCTGCACGCCCACCAAGGTGTCACCTTCCTTGCGCGCGCCCACGACGCGGGTGTTGTACATAAAAGCCACACCGGCTGAGGCGCAGAGCGCTGCCAGTTTGCTGGTGAACTGGTGCGCGTCGCCCGACTCATCGCTCGCCGTCATGCTGCCGCCTACCAGTTGGCCGCGGCTGGCAGCCAGCGCGGGTTCAATGGCCACGCATTCATCCGGCGTTTTCATGTCGAGCTCACAGCCGTACTCGCGCATCACGGCGGCAGGACCCTGCGCGTCTGCGTACTCTTTTTCACTGGTGTAGAAATGCAGGATGCCTTCAGTCTTTTGCTGGTAGTCCATGCCGGTGGCGGCGCGCAACTGCTGCAGCTTGGTGCGGCTGTACACCCCGAGGTTCACCATCTGTTTGATGTTGTGGCGTGTACGCCCCGGTGTGCACTGGCGCAGAAAGTCCAGACCCCAGAGCCACTGGTTCAGGTCCGGGCGCAAGCGAAACAGCAGCGGCGCGTCTTCGCGCATCAACCACTTCAGCACTTTGAGCGGTGCGCCAGGGTTGGCCCAGGGTTCGGCGTGGCTGACCGAGACCTGCCCGCCATTGGCAAAACTGGTTTCCAGCGCCGCGCCGGGCTGACGGTCCACAACGGTTACCTCGTGACCCGCCTGGTGCAGAAACCAGGCAGACGTGATGCCGGTCACGCCGGCGCCTAAAACGGTGATTTTCATGAGAGTTCCAAGGAAAAAAGGTCGCAAGCCCACGGCGCATGCGCGTAAGCAGCTATGAAATAAGTAGCATTTCAGAGCGGCAGCGTGCACCCGCCAGGGTGCCGCTCCCACTGTCCTTGGTACCTGAGAGATTCAGCCTCTGGCGCATTCGGCGCTGTGCAGGCTTTGCTCCTTCGGTGGTCACCGCATTGCGCGGCAACGCTCTCCAGATTCGGCGTTTTTCATTCAATACGGGAGCCTGAGCGATCATGGGAGATTGCGCCTTCGGCGGTTTGCGCTATGCGCAAACACTCTCTTGAATGAAACTGTATTTTGCCATGCCCAAGCTGCGCAGGGGGCAACAGGGATACCGGCCCGTAAAATCAGGCCATGCTCCTAGTCAAACAAGAATTGCTCGCGGTCCTGGCCGCCGAGCTGGAAAAACTGTCACCCGGCGCCGGCCAGAAGGCGGCTTTCGAATCCCCCAAGGTTGCTGCGCATGGTGATTTCGCCTCGACCGCCGCCATGCAGCTGGCCAAACCGCTCAAGCTCAATCCGCGCCAGCTCGCGGAAAGCCTGCGCGACGCGCTGCTGGCAGCGCCGGTGTACCAGCGCTGGGTTGATGAAATTGACATTGCCGGGCCGGGTTTTATCAACTTTCGGCTCAAACCCGCCGCCAAACAGGAGACCGTGCGCGAGGTGCTCGCGGCTGGCGTCGGCTATGGCACCAGGCCCGCCGACAAAGCGCGGCGCATGCTGGTTGAATTTGTGTCAGCCAACCCGACCGGCCCTTTGCACGTGGGCCATGGCAGGCAGGCGGCGCTGGGCGACGCCATCTGCAATTTGTTTGCAACCCAGGGCTGGGACGTGCACCGCGAGTTTTATTACAACGACGCCGGGGTGCAGATCCATACGCTGGCCACCAGCACCCAGGCTCGCGCGCAAGGGCTCAAGCCTGGTGATGCCGGCTGGCCGGAGCCTGCCTACAACGGCGACTACATCGCCGACATTGCCCGGGACTTCAAGGACAAGAAAACCGTCAAGTCTGATGACCGGGAGTTCACGGCCTCTGGCGACATCACAGACCTGGATGCGATTCGCCAGTTTGCGGTGGCTTACCTGCGCCACGAGCAGGATCTGGATTTGCAGGCCTTCTCGGTCCGCTTCGATAACTACTACCTCGAGTCCAGCCTGTACAGCTCGGGTCGGGTCGAATCGGCCGTCGCCAAACTGAAGGAAGCCGGCAAGACTTATGAGCAGGACGGCGCGCTCTGGCTTAAGTCCACCGACTACGGCGACGACAAAGATCGCGTGATGAAAAAGGGCGACGGCAGCTACACCTACTTTGTGCCTGATGTGGCTTACCACCTGGCCAAGTGGGAGCGTGGCTTTACCAAGGCCATCAACATCCAGGGCATGGACCACCACGGCACGATTGCCCGTGTGCGGGCCGGCCTGCAGGCGGCAGGGGACGGCATTCCGCAAGGCTACC
>NZ_DASQZG010000025.1:0-15561 GCF_035638815.1 Polaromonas sp. | reverse complement strand
CAACCGTCGCGCATCCACATCGGGTGGCAGCTAAAGGGCTCCGCCGCGTTCCTCATCCGGCCAAAGAGGAAGAATCTACTATCTGTAAAGGTGCAGAGAAATCGCTGTGG
The DNA here is from genome assembly GCF_035638815.1 of Polaromonas sp. Lineage (GTDB taxonomy): Bacteria > Pseudomonadota > Gammaproteobacteria > Burkholderiales > Burkholderiaceae_C > Polaromonas. The sequence goes on along the minus strand of NZ_DASQZG010000025.1, from coordinate 15,451 downwards.
CCTGTTGACAGAGAGAAGCCATATCAACGTTTGAGGTTGGCTTTGACGCGCTGGACGTTGGCGACGGCTTCATCGAGGCGGGAGAACTGTTTTTCGAGTTCGGCGACGATTGCACGCTGTTGCGCCAAAGGAGCGATTGGGATCGGCAACTTCTTAGCATTGGTACCGGAAATTTCCAGAAACGTCGTGCCACTCGCAAGACTTTCCGCCAGTTGCTTGGCGCCTTTTAGCCACCAGTACACGTACTCAGGAAGCACGTCACCGCGCAAAACAAAGTTCTTGAAGCCTTGATTCGTTGCGATTGGATTACTCGCAATAGCGACATATCCAATCGGAGCACGGGATGTAAAGAGAACCGCCCCCGCCGGTATGACCTTGGCGCTACAAGACTGCAAACCTTTCGAGCTCAAAAATCGCGCGCCGTGGGCAACATACTTCTCAGCGTAACCAGAGAGGTCGGCGGGCGTAAGCCAAGGTATGTCACCGCTGCCAAAGTTGGTGGCGTCAGAGGTTTTAGGCGTGCCGCCGCTAACAACATCAGCTATGTCCCCCATCGCCTTCCATGTCCAACCTGCAGGCAGAGGCTTTTCCAACAACGCATCAACAGAAATCACGCCTCCAACTCCCGATTCAGTTCCTCAATCACCTTGGGCAGTTCCGCCCCAAAGAGCTGGTGTACTTTACCCAAACCGCCTTCGGTGTTGAAGGGGGCGTATTCGAAGTCGTCTATTTCTATGCCAAGGTTGGCGGCGATGTGGTCGCGGATCATTTCTAGCCAGTGGATTTGTTCGGGGGTGAATGGGGTACCTGGATTCCGGCCTTGGCCGGAATGACGTGGCTGGGTGCTTTGGCCGTGCTGCGCAAGCCAGGCCTTGAAGTTGGCCTGTACCCGCTCTGGATAAGGCACCAGCTCATTGTCTTGCTGCATGGCAAAACGCACCAGGCTGACCAGATCGGTCAGCAGGCGGCGCTGGCTGGCGCCTTTGACTTTGTCTTTGCGGATGGCGGCGTAGGCTTGCCACAGGGCACCTTCGTCGATCAGGTGCGGCGGAGCATGTAGCGCATCAGCCAGGGCTTTGACGTCATCAAACTTGAGTGGGGCACGCGTGGGGCGGTTGTACAAAATTTGCAGTGCGGTGATTTCGTCTTTGTGCTGCTGGATGAAGGCTTCAAAGCTTCGCACCAGCTCCTTGGCCCGGTCTGAGCCTTCGGTGAAGGTGGCTGAGATCAAGGTGTCTTTGGTGACGATGTCGATGACCTGATCGGACTTTTGGCGCAGCTTGAGGATGAGGTTGCGCAGGTCGGGGTTGCTGAAGGGTTTGGCCGCTTCGCGCAGCTTGCTTTCGGCCTCGGCGGGCGACATGTCTTGTGTGGCGTCGATATTGAGTGCCTGCACAATGCCACGCGCCAAGTCTTGCAGGCTTTTGCCGCCGCTGGCCTCAGCGATCTTGCCTTTGTCGGTATCGCTCAGGTCACGGTCCAGCCGGGCCAGCCTGGCGGCGACGCTTGATAGGACCTCGTCTTCCACATTGCCCAGGCTCACGGCCTGCAGCAGCTTGTCAAACGGCACGCCCTTTTTCTGATCCATGGGGCGGCTGTCGGTTTTGTCGCGCTCGCATACACCCACCGCATCGACGATGACGAAGTGGTCTTTGATGACATGCTCGCCTGGGTTGACCTGCTGCAGGTCAGTCGGGTTGCAGATGCGTACGCCGCGGCCCTTCATCTGCTCAAAGAAGCTGCGGCTTTTGACGCTGCGCATGAAGACCACGATTTCCACCGGCTTGATGTCTGTGCCGGTGGCGATCATGTCTACCGTGACGGCGATGCGCGGGTAGTAGGCGGTGCGAAAGTCCTTGATCAGTTGCTCGGGGCTGGTGCCCGTGGTTTTGTAGGTGATCTTCTGCGCAAACTCGTTGCCCCGGCCAAACTCTTCGCGCAGGATTTCTACAATCTTCTCGGCGTGGTTGTCGTCTTTGGCGAACACCAGGGTTTTGGGCAGCTCTTCGCGCTGGGGAAACAGGTCGGTCTGCCACTTGTCGCGCAGGGTGCGCACCACGGTGCGAATCTGGTCCGGCGTTTGCACCGCCCGGTCCAGCTCCGAGGGGTCGTATTCAAAGTCTTCGTCGAGCTGCCAGGCGGTCTTGCGGCGGGTGGCTTTGTCCAGCGTTTCGAGCCAGTAGCCTTTTTCAACTTTGGCGCCGGCTTCCGTCACGTCGGTCTTGATGCGGTACACGTCGTAGTTGACATTCACGCCATCAGCTACAGCCTGTGTGTGGCCGTACTCCATGACTAGGTTCTGGTTGAAGAAGCCAAAGGTCTGCTTGTTGGGCGTGGCCGTCAGGCCGATCAGATAAGCGTCGTAATACTCCAGCACCTGGCGCCACAGGTTGTAAATGCTGCGGTGCGCTTCGTCGGTGACGACGATGTCAAAGGTCTCGATGGGGATGGCCGGGTTGTAGCCCATCGGTGTCGGGTCCTTGAACAGGCTTTCTGCGCCCTCGGTGCTTTCTTCGTCGGCTTCTTCCGGCAGCTCTCGCCCCTTGAGCATGCTGAACATGCGCTGGATGGTGCAGATGACCACGCGGGCGCTTTTGTCGAGCTGATTGTTCTGCAGGTGCTGGACGATGTACTCTTCGCCAAACTTGTAGTTGTTGTAGGGTGAGGCGTAGGCGTCAAACTCTTTTTTGGTCTGGCGCGCGAGGTTGCCGCGATCCACCAAAAACAGCACGCGCCGCGCCCCGGCAAACTTGATGAGGCGGTAGATAAAGCTGATGCTGGTGAAGGTCTTGCCGCTGCCCGTGGCCATCTGGATCAGGGCCTTGGGCTTGTTGGCGGCCAGGCTTTTTTCAAGGTTCTGGATGGCAGTGATCTGCGCGGGCCACAGGTTGTAGCTTGCGCCGCCTACACCCCATTCGGTGATGAGCTGAGGCATGTGCTGCAAGCGGGCAAGAAAAGTTGAGCTTGCGCCGTACATGGCCAAAGGCTCTTCTGCCGTTCGCCCTGAGCTTGTCGAAGGGATGGCTTCGACAGGTTCAGCCCGAACGGATAACCACTGCACCAGCATCTCGGGACGGAAGAAGGCGAATACGCCACGGGCACGTGGGTGAGGATCAAGCCCATTGGTAAAGTGGGTTTCAACTCCCGTTGATTCCCACAGGAAGGGCAAAGGCCTTTGCCAGGCTGGCAGGGTAGTCGGCAGACCCTGCGAATAGCGTCCAGACTGAACTTCAACTCCCGAAAGCGTGGCGCCTTCTTTTTTGGCTTCAATGACGCCACATGCCTTGCCATTGACGTACAGAAGGTAGTCGGCAAAACCAAAACCCGGATTGAGGGGGAACTCGCGAATAGCGACGCCTACAGAAGCATGGATGTTGGCATCGGCGACATTGCAGACGTGCCAGCCCGCTTGCTGCAGCAGCGCGTCGATTCCGACTCTGGCTTTCGCTTCTGGTGTCATGCCCCCTCCCCCTGTCGTCATTCTAGAGCCTCAGATGGGGAAACAAATCGATGGTCAGCCCTTAGAGGACAAACACTGATTGCTATGTAATTTGTAGCGGGGCACCGGTCGTTCAGGGACGCTTCAACGCCACCGCAAACCCCCGACCCACCCCGTCCCGCGCCATCATCACCCCATACCAGCGCAGCACATTCGGAAAATCTGCGAGGTCGACCTTGTGCTTCTCGTGCCGCCATGCCCAGCCAATGATGGCGAAGTCGGCAATTGAAATTTCTTCGCCGGCGATGAAGGTGTTGCCTGCCAGGCGGCGGTCCATGACGCCATAGAGTCGGCGGGTCTCGGCCAGGTAGCGTTCTGCGCCGTAGCGTTTGTCGGCCTCGTTGGTCAGGCCCAAAAAGTGATGCGCCTGGCCGGGCATGGGGCCGAAGCCACCCATCTGGAACATCAGCCACTCCAGCACCGCCACGCGGGCACGTGTGTCTTTGGGCAAGAACTTGCCGGTCTTTTCTGCCAGGTAGATGAGGATGGCGCCTGATTCAAACACGCTGATGGGTTGGCCGTCTGGGCCGTCTGGGTCAATGATGGCGGGGATGCGGTTGTTGGGGCTGATCTTGAGGAAGGCCGGGTCAAACTGCTCGCCCTTGCTGATGTCGACGACGTGCACTTCATAGGGCAGGCCCATTTCTTCCAGCGCGACGCTGATCTTGCGGCCGTTGGGGGTGTCGAATGTGTGGAGCTGGATGGTCATGTTTTTGTTGGGCTGTTGGGGGACAGCGCAGTCTGCCACAGGCTGCAGGAAAGCGGGGCATGGAACCCCGATCAAGTCGGGGATGACAAGACTGGGCCCCTTGACGGGCTCAGGGCAAAAGGGGGGACGAGTCGGGAGCGGGGATGGATCCCCGATCGAGTCGGGGATGACGCCCAAGGTCGGGGATGACATGGCAGCGGGCCGCGTGCGGCTGAGCGCACCCGTTGCCACTTTCGCTTTGTTTAAAGCAAAAAGCCGCTACTCACTCGCGATTGCGAATAAAAAGCGGCTTCTGCCCAATAACCGCGGACAAAGTTTGCTATCAACTCGATAGCAAACCGACACCATCACTCTTACTTGGCGATGATGGTCAGCAGCTCTTCACGTGTGGTGGGGTCGGCCATGTATTTGCCGTACAGCGGGCTCATGCGGCGAACCATGGGAGACACATCGCGCGGCTTGACGAAGGTTGAGCCGTTTTTGGTTGCGATCTCTGTGGCGGATGCCACACGGGCAGTCCACAGGGCGCGCATCAGCAGCGCAGATTTAGCGCCTGCTGCAGAGAAGGCTTTTTTGTCCTCGGCGCTAAGTTTGTCCCAAAGCTTTGTGGATACAACGAGCGCCTCGGCCGACACAACGTGGTTGGTGACAAACACGTTTTTGGCTACTTTGTAGTGGCCAGTTCCTTCATACGATGGCATGTTGTTCTCAGCGCAGTCAACCTTGTTTTCTTGCAGCGCGCCGAGCACGTCTTTAAATGGCAGGGCCACTGGCTTGGCGTCCATCAGCTTAATCATCTCAAGGTAAATCTCGGACTGCTGCACGCGGATGGTGGCGCCTGCCAGGTCCTTCAGTGTGTTGACGGGTTTGGCGCAATAGAAAGAGCGGCCGCCGCCGTCATACCAGCCCAGCACGACAAAGCCGGCGTTTTTCAGGTTGGTGGCAAAGCGCTCGCCCAGCTTGCCGTCCAGGTGGCGAAACATATGCGCCGAGTCGGTAAACAAAAACGGCAGGTTCAAAACCTTGATGCCGGGCACCGCATCAGACAAGGGGCCAGAGCTGAACTCGGCCAAATCAATCTCGCCAGTCTTGAGCATCTGCACGGCCTTGGGCTGGTCACCCAAAGAGCCGTTGGAGAAAATTTCGATCTGATAACGGTTGCTGGTGGCTTTGCCTACCTGCTCGGCGAAGCTTTTCATGGCCTCGGTCACGGGGTAGCCGTCGGGGTGAATATTCCACGCCCGGAGTTTTGTCTGGGCCATGCTGGCGCCAGCGCCAAGCGCGAGTGAAAGGCACAAAAGGGTTTTAGTGAAAGTACGCATGTCTTGTCTCCTGGTTGTTAAAAAATGGCTTCGCCTGACGGGGTACGCACGTGCCTCTCCATCGCTGCCAACCCGCCGTTGGCAACGCACCTTGGTTTCTTCCGGGAAATTTGTCAGCCCAGCGTGATGCTGGCTTTTGTCATCACTTCAGCCCCATCGCTTGCGCTCCGGGTTGAAAAAGGTGTGCTGGTTTTGCGGTGTCATGGTCACTACACAGAAATAGCGCCAAGGCCCTCAGGCTTTGGCCACCTCATGCCCGGCCATCAGTTCAAGGCCGCGCACCAGCGCAGAGTGATCCAGGTCTTGCATGCCGTTGGCACTGCACACCTGCATCAGCTGGGCGGCGCTGGCGGTTTGCGGCAGCGCCACACCCAGCGCGCGCGCACCACTCAGGGCCAGGCCCAGGTCTTTTTGATGCAGGCCGATGCGAAAACCGGGATTGAAAGTGCGCTTGATCATTCGCTCGCCATGCACTTCCAGAATGCGCGAGGCCGCAAAGCCGCCCATCAGCGCCTGACGCACCTTGGCTGGGTCTGCGCCGGCCTTGCTGGCAAACAGCAGCGCCTCGCCCACGGCGGCAATGTTCAGCGCCACGATGATCTGATTGGCCACCTTGCAGGTTTGCCCGTCGCCATTGGCACCCACCAGTGTGATGTTTTTGCCCATCAGCTCGAACAGGGGTTTGACGCGCTCAAATGTTGCCTCAGGCCCACCGACCATGATGGTGAGGCTTGCAGCCTTGGCGCCCACTTCTCCGCCGGAGACGGGTGCATCCAGGTAGTCAGCGCCCAGTGCGTTGATCTTCTGCGCAAACTCTTTGGTGTCCATCGGCGAGATGGAGCTCATGTCGACCACCACCTTGCCCTTGCCAGCCTTGGCCAAGCCTGCGGCCACACCCTTGTCACCAAACAAAACCTTTTGCACGTCCGGCGTGTCGGGCAGCATCATGAAAATGATGTCGGCTTTTTCTGCCACTTCAGCCGCTGATGCGCAGGCCACGGCCTTGCCAGTCAACAGTGCTGCAGGCACTGCGCTGCGGGTGGCCAAAAACACCTCGTGCCCGGCGTTGACCAGATGGCCAGCCATGGGCGCACCCATGATGCCAAGGCCGATGAATCCCAATTTGCTCATATCAAAATACTCCTCAATTCATTCATCTATCTATGTGTGTCATCCCGGACTTGAGGAGCCTGCCCCGGACTTGATCCGGGGGGATCCATCGCTGCGCTCTGGCGGCTTTGCTTCTTGCGAGGCATGGATCCCGGCTCGTAGGCCGGGATGACAGAAAAAATACTTTTCGACACATTCATCTCATCTGCACGCTTGTCATCCCGGACTAGATCCGGGATCCATCGCTGCGCTCCAGCGTCCTTACTTCTTGCGAGGCATGGATCCCGGCTCGCAGGCCGGGATGACAGAAAAAAATACTCTTCGACACATTCATCTCACCCGCACGCTTGTCATCCCGGACTAGATCCGGGATCCATCGCTGCGCTCTACCAGCCATACTTCTCGCGAGACAGGCCGGGATGACAGAAATCTCATACGCGAAACTTGTCATGCAGGGCTTGCGTGGCTGAGCGGAAGGCGCCCAGGTCGCTGCCCACACCAACAAAGGTGGCGCCCATGGCCAGGTAGCGGCGGGCATCTGCCTCTACCGGCGCCAAAATGCCGCTAGGTTTTCCGCAGGCTTTGGCATCCGCAAACACCGCAGCAATGGCGGCCTGCACATCGGCGTGGCCGGTGTTGCCCAAGTGGCCCAGGCCCGCGGCCAGATCTGATGGACCCACAAACACACAGTCAACTCCTTCAACCGATGCAATGTCGCGTGCGGCGGCAACGCCAGCCGGGCTTTCAATTTGCACCATGACGCAGATCTGGTCATTGATGCCCTTGAAGTAATCCGGCACCGTGCCATACCGGTTGCTGCGCTGACTCATGGACACACCGCGCACGCCCTGCGGCGGGTAGCGGGTGGCTGACACAGCCCGGCGCGCTTCTTCACCGCTTTCAACAAACGGGATCAGGAAGTTATAAAACCCCGCGTCCAGCAACTGCTTGATTTCAACAGCGCTGTTGCACGATGGGCGCACCACCGGCGCACTGACACTGTCTTTGAGCGCCATCAGTTGCGGGATGAAGGTGGTCACGTCGTTGGGCGAGTGCTCACCGTCCAGCAAAATCCAGTCAAACCCCGCAACCCCCAGCGCCTCTGTGGTGATGGCGTTGGACAGCGTTGCCCAGCAGCCAATCAGTGTCTTGCCCGCCAGCAAGTCGCGCTTGAAACTGTTGGGAAACGACTGATAGGCATTGGGGTGTGACATGGTGGTCTCGCTTGGGTTGTGGTGATAGGCGCGAGCGAAGCGTCAGGCCAGGGTGTAGGCCGTTTTGACGGTGGTGAAAAACTCCTGCGCATAACGGCCCTGCTCTCGCGCGCCGTAGCTGGAGCCCTTACGGCCGCCAAATGGCACGTGGTAGTCCACGCCCGCAGTTGGCAGATTGACCATCACCATGCCGGCCTGGCTGTGGCGCTTGAAGTGGGTGGCGTATTTGAGTGATGTGGTGGCAATGCCTGCGGACAGTCCAAACGGCGTGTTGTTGGCTTCAGCCAGTGCAGCCTCGTAGTCCTTCACGCGGATGATGCTGGCCACCGGGCCGAACACTTCTTCGCGGTTGATACGCATGTCTGCCGTGGTATCGGTCAGCAGGGCCGGGGCCATGTAAAAACCTTCGGTGGCGAGCTTGAGGCGGTCCCCGCCTGCCACCAACACCGCACCTTCGCTCTGGCCGATGTCGACGTAGTTCAAATCCTGCTCGAGCTGAGAGAGCGATGAAACAGGGCCGATGTCGATGCCGGCAGCCAGTGCATCGCCCACCTTGAGGGTGGCCATGCGTTTGGTAACGCCTTCTACAAATTTGGCATAAATGCCGTCGGTCACGATCAGGCGGCTGGACGCGGTGCAGCGCTGGCCAGTGGAGAAGAACGCGCTCTGCACGCTCAGCTCGACGGCCTGCTCCAGGTTGGCATCGTCCAGAATGATTTGCGGATTTTTGCCGCCCATCTCCAACTGGACTTTCTTGAGATTGAGCGCGCACTGCTGGGCAATACGTGCGCCCACACCCTGGGAGCCGGTGAAGCTGATGGCGTCAATGCCAGGGTGGTTGACCAGTGGGTCGCCAATGACGCTGCCGCGGCCCATGACGAGATTGAACACGCCAGCGGGGATGCCGCTGCGGCTGATGATTTCTGCCAACGCCCAAGCGCAGCCTGGCACCAGGTCCGCGGGCTTGAAAACCACGCAGTTGCCATAGGCCAGCGCCGGCGCAATTTTCCAGGCCGGGATGGCGATCGGGAAATTCCACGGGGTGATCAAACCCACCACGCCCACGGGCTCACGCGTGACTTCAACGCCAATGCCAGGCCGCACCGAGGGAACGATCTCACCGGCCAGACGCAGGCACTCGCCAGCAAAGAATTTGAAGATATTGCCGGCGCGGGCGGCTTCACCAATGCCTTCGGGCTTGGTTTTGCCTTCTTCACGAGCCAGCATCGTGCCCAGCTCTTCTTTACGGGCGAGGATCTCGCTGCCGATTTTGTCGAGCGCATCGGCACGTGCCTGAATGCCAGAGGTAGCCCATGCGGGAGACGCAGCGCGCGCGGCTTGCACAGCCTCGTCAAGCTGGGCTGCGCTGGCCTGGGTGTACTCACCAATCACGTCGCTGAGATTGGACGGGTTGATGTTGGGCGTGTAGGCGCTACCCGCGACCCATTGGCCGTTGATGAGGTTGTCGTATTTGGTGGTCATGTATTTCTTTGCTTAAGCGGTTGGGCGTGCTTACTGGGGGCCGAGTGTCTTGATCAGCGCGGCGAGTTCTTCCATCTCGGCGGGCTTCAGGTCTGTCAGTGGCGCGCGCACCGGGCCAGCGTCATGGCCCACAATTTTTGCGCCCGCCTTGATGATGCTGACCGCGTAGCCCTGCGCCTTGTTGCGGATAGCCAGGTAAGGCATGAAGAAGTCGTGCAGCAGGCGGTGCTGGGTTTTCAGGTCGTCATTGGCGACGGCATGGTAAAAATCCATGGCGGTCTTGGGGATGAAGTTGAAGACCGCTGACGAGTACACCGGTGTGCCCAGCGCTTTGTACGCCGCCGCATAAACCTCTGCCGTGGGCAAGCCGCCCAGGTAGGCAAAACGGTCACCCATGCGCTGATAGATGGAGACCATGGTCTCAATGTCGCCCAAGCCGTCCTTGAAACCAATGAGATTGGGGCAGCGGTCGGCCAGAATCGCCAGCGATTCGGGCGTGAGTTTGCAGACGTTGCGGTTGTAAACAATGACGCCAAACTTGACGCTTTTGCACACAGCTTCCACGTGGGCAATCAAGCCGTCCTGGCAGGCCTCGGTCAGGTAATGCGGCAGCAGCAATATGCCGTGCGCGCCAAGGCGCTCGGCCTCTTGTGCGCAGGCAATCGCAAAGCGGGTGGTGCCGCCCACGCCAGCAATGATGGGCACCTTGCCGCGGCAGGTGTCCACGGCGGTCTTGATGATGGCCGGGTACTCGTCACCTGTGAGCGAGAAGAACTCACCGGTGCCGCCCGCCGCAAACAGCGCTGTGGCGCCGTAAGGTGCCAGCCACTCCAGACGCTCTGCATATGTCTTGGGACGGAAATCGCCCTGCTCATCAAAGTCGGTCACGGGGAATGAAAGCAGGCCGGAGCCGATGATGGTTTTGAGGTCTTGAGGCGTCATGTTCATTTGGAAAAGAAAGGAAAAGGGAAAGAAAAATGCCGGGCTTGAAAGCCGGCGTCAGGTAACGGGTGCGGGGTTAAACAGCACCAGCGCGTTGTGCAGCTTCCAGTGCTCAGCCCAGGTTTTTTTGCGGCCGCTGGCTACTTCCAGCATCAGGTGAAACAGCTCCCAGCCCACGTCGGCAATGGTGGCGTCGCCATCGGCAATACGGCCGGCGTTGATATCCATCAGGTCATGCCAGCGCCTGGCCAGGTCGGTACGCGTGGCCACCTTGATGACTGGCACTTCGGCCAGGCCATACGGCGTACCGCGGCCGGTGGTAAACACGTGCAGATTCATCCCCGCGGCCACCTGCAGCGTGCCGCAGATGAAGTCACTGGCCGGTGTGGCGGCATAGATCAAACCCTTTTGTTTGACCTTTTCACCGGGCGACAACACGCCGGTGATGGGTGCACTGCCGGACTTGACGATGGAGCCCATGGCTTTTTCAACAATGTTGGACAAGCCGCCCTTTTTGTTGCCAGGTGTGGTGTTGGCGCTGCGGTCAACCATGCCTTTTTGCAGATAGGCGTCGTACCAGGCCATCTCGCGGATCATGGCTTCGGCAATTTCGGGTGTGCTGGCGCGTGAGGTGAGCTGGTCAATACCGTCGCGCACTTCGGTGGTTTCAGAAAACATCACGGTGGCGCCGGCGCGTATCAGCAGATCGGTAGCAAAACCGACCGCGGGGTTGGCGGTGACGCCAGAAAAAGCGTCGCTGCCACCACACTGCACACCCACCACAAGCTCACTGGCGGGTACGGGCTCGCGGCGCCGCGCATCAAGCCGCTCCAGGTGTCGCACGGCGGTTTGCATGATGGAATCAATCATCGACATGAAGCCGACATGGTTTTCAGCCTGCAGGCACACCACATCAAGCGCTGCATCAGCAGCGGGCTTGCGCTCATCAACAATGGCAAAGCTGCCTGGCGGCAACAAGCGCTCAGGCTGCAACTTTTCGCAGCCCAGGCTGACTACCATCACTTCGCCGCCAAAGTTGGGGTTGAGGGTGATGTTGCGCAGTGTACGGATGGGAATGATGGCGTCAGGCGCGTCTATGGCTACGCCGCAGCCATAGGTGTGTTCCAGGCCCACCACATCGTCCACGTTGGGAAAACGCGGGAGCAATTCTTCCTTGATGCGCTTGACTGCAAACTCAACCACACCTGCTACGCACTGCACAGTGGTCGTAATGGCCAGGATGTTGCGGGTGCCCACAGATCCATCAGCATTGCGATAGCCATCAAAGGTGTAGCCCTCCAGCGGCGACATGCGCACCGGCGCTGCGGTTGCCATCGGCAGGCCCTCAAGTCCGCGTGCGGCCGGCATCTCAAGCAGGCGCTCATGCACCCAGCTGCCGGCGGGAATGTCTTTCAGGGCGTAGCCAATCGCCACGTTGTAGCGGAGCACGGCCGTACCCTTGGGCAGGTCGGTCAGCGCCACCTTGTGACCTTGCGGCACACGTTCGAGCAGGACCAGTCCGTCAGCAAATACAGCGCCCGGCTCCAGGCCGCCATCGTTAGCCACGATGGCGACGTTGTCCGCAACATGCATACGGATGGACAGCGGGGATCTGATTTCAGGCATGGCCATCAGAAATCGACGATCTCAACCCAATTGGGGTTCTGGCCCACGGGCAGGCGCGATGGCGCGCCGGGCAGCCCGGTCGCAGCATCGATGGGGTGCAGCGAAACACTGTGCGACTCCTGGCCGCAGGCGATGAGGAAACGCCCGCTTGAGTCGACCGCAAAACTGCGTGGTACTTTTTCAGTCGGTGTGTGGCCCACAACCTGAATTTGCCCGGTGGCCGCGTCAACTTTGAAAGTGGTCAGCGTGCTGGAAGTGCGCTCCGAGCCATACAGATAGGACCCGTCCGGCGAAATCTGCAAATCAGCTGCCCAGACCTTGCCATCAAAAGCCGGTGGCACGACTGTACTGCGCTGCAGGTGGTGCAGGCTGCCCTTGGCGTTGTCATAGGCAAACACGTCAACGCCGCCGTCCAGCTCGTTGAGCAAGTACATGAATTTTTGAGCCTTGTCCCAGGTAAAGTGCCGCGGGCCGGTTTTGGCCGGCGCTACGTTCACCAGAGCGGGGGCGTTGGGTGACAGCAGGCCTTTCTCAGCGTCGAACTTCCAGCTGGACAGATTGTCACCGCCCAGACTGGTGGCGAATACATAGCGCCCCGACGCATCGGCATGGATGGCGTGTGCATTGGGTGCGGTGTGCAACAGCTGGTGCACAGGGCCGACAACACCTTCGGCGGTGATGCTGTTCACGGTGATCTTGTTGCCGCCGTAAGACGCCGCAAACAGCCACTTGCCGCTCGGATCCAGGTCGATGTTGCACATGCTGTCAGCCAGCGCTGATTCGCCCAGCTTCTTCAGGCCACCAGCGGCGCCGTCGATGGCGAAGGTGACGACACGAAAGGGCTGCGACCGCACCGCCACATGGAGAAATTTTTTGTCCTTGCTGACCGCCATGGGCATGGCCGTGCCGCCAACGGGGACGGTGGCGACCGGTTTGAGCGTGCCAGCGTTGCGGTCCAGCTCCAGAACGGAGATGTCCTGGCTGTCGGCGTTGGAAACGTAGACCCAGGTGGCCGAGGCGGCCGTGTGTGCAGATTGTTCAGAATTAGTGGTGGGCATGGTCAGAAGCGGGGTTGTGCGCCAGTAAACGCCGGGTCGTATTTGCGCATCTGCCCCAGGTCGTCGCGATTGCGGATGCCACAGTGCAGGTAGTTGTCATGCAGGCGGGCCAGGGCCGTGCGGTCCAGCGTCACGCCCAGACCGGGGCCCGTGAGCACGCGCAGGCTGCCGTCCTCAAACTGCAACCGGCCGCCCTCCACCACCTCTTCGTCCTGCCAGGGGTAATGGGTGTCGCAGGCGTAAGTGAGCAGCGGTACGCTGGCACACAGGTGCGTCATGGCCACCAGGCTGATGCCCAGGTGCGAATTGCTGTGCATGGACAGGCCAAGATCAAAAGTGCTGCACAGACGCGACAGTTGTTGTGTGACACGCAAGCCGCCCCAGTAGTGGTGGTCGGACAGCACAATCTTCACCGGGCAACCCATGTCGGCGTTGCGGCGGAACTCGGCAAAGTCGGTCACCACCATGTTGGTGGCCAGCGGCACCTCGCACTCACGCGCAACGGCAGCCATGCCCTCCAGGCCAGGCGCAGGGTCTTCGTAATACTCCAGCACGCCGCGCAGTTTTTCCACAATTTTCAAACTGGTCGCAACGGTCCAGTTGGCATTGGGGTCGATGCGCAGTGGCAGACCGGGAAAGGCGTCGGCAAGCGCCAGCAACCCTGCGGCTTCCTGCTCCGGTGGCAAGGCGCCGGCCTTGAGTTTGATGCTTTTGAAGCCGTACTGCGCAATCATTCGGCGCGCCTGCGCCACCAACTGCTCTGGCGCGAGGACCTCGCCCCAGGGATCGGCCGGGTAACCGGATGATGAGGGCTTGTCGATGTGTTCGGCGTACTTGTAGAACAGGTAGGCCGAAAACGGCACCCGGTCGCGGGCCGCGCCGCCCAGCAGATCCACCACGGGCGCGCCTGCCAGTTGGCCCTGCAGATCCAGCATGGCAACCTCGAAGGCGCTGATGACTTTGGCTACCGTTTTGGACACATGGGTGCCCGGCGCCAGCGATACCTGCTGACCGAGGAATTCCGACGCGGTCTGCGCCGGAGGTGTGACCTGCGCAGCAACGCGCACTTCCATCTCGGTCAGAGCCCAAGGCGAAAGCCCGACGAGCGTGGGCGCCACCTTGGCCAGCGCCTGCAGCATCGGCAGATCACCGTAACTTTCGTTGATGCCCACGCGGCCACAATCGGTTTCCAGCTCAATGATCGAACGCAGGGCCCAGGGTTCGTGAATGCCGGCCGCATTCAGGAGCGGCGGGTCACGAAACGCAATGGGTGTGATGCGAACGTGCCGGATAACGTGCGAAATAGTCATGAAACTTTTGTTTGGGACACCGGCTCAACGCGCAAACATGCTGGGGAGCCACATCGAAAAAGCAGGCACGTAGGTGACCAGCATGAGGCAGAAGGTCAGCGCACCGTAGAAGGGGAGGATGGACTTCATCACCTCCCCGACCGATATCTCCCCGATCGCGCACCCGACGAATTGCGTCACCCCCACCGGTGGTGTGTTTAGGCCGAGGGCGCAGTTGATCAGCATGACGATGCCGAATTGCGCCGGGTCCATACCGAACTGCATGGCAATCGGCAGGAAGATGGGTGTGCACACCAGAATGGTGGCAGCCATGTCGAGGAAGGTGCCCAGGATGAACAGCATCACGTTGATCATCAAAAAGATGACCCAGGGTTCGCTGGAGATTGACGTCATCAACAAGCCGGTTTTTTGCGGCACTTCATACAGCGCCATAAAGTAGCCGAAAGCCGCGGATATACCGATCAACAGCAGCACAACGCCGGTGGTCTTGCAGGCCTTGGCGCATGCCTTGATGAAGTTCTTCCAGCTCAGCGAGCGATAGACAATCGCCGTCACGAACAGAGCCCACAACACAGCTGTCGCCGCTGACTCGGTTGCGGTGAACACGCCGGAAAGAATGCCGATCAGGATGATCGCGACGATCAGCAGGCCGGGCAACGCGGCTACACCGGCCACCATGACCTCGTGCCAGCCCTTGAAGTCGCCACGTGTTGGGTAGCCGCGCTTCACGGCCACGTAATAAGCCGCGGCCAGGTTGCACAGCGTGAGCAGCAAGGCCGGGATGACAGCGGCCAGAATGAGGCTGAGCACACTGACGGAGGCGATGCCCGTGGTGGCCAGCGTGAAGATGATCAGGTTGTGCGAGGTTGGCATCAGCACGCCGACCAGAGCGGAGTGGGTGGTGACGTTGACTGCATAGTCCGCGTCGTAGCCCTCTTTCTTCATCAGCGGGATCATCACCGAGCCCATGGCTGACACGTCGGCCAGAGCGGAACCCGCCACGCCGCCAAACAGCGTGCAGCCGACGACGTTGCTCATGCCCAGACCGCCGCGCACATGGCCGACCAAGCTGTTGGCGAAACGCACAATACGCTCGGCAATGCCGCCGTAAAGCATCAGCTCACCGGCAAACACGAAGAAGGGAATGGCGAGGAATGAAAACACCTGCATGCCGCCGAC
>NZ_DASQZG010000024.1:0-64819 GCF_035638815.1 Polaromonas sp. | reverse complement strand
CCAGAAGATGTTGAAACGCCCGCACCGCCAGGTCAATGTCATCGCTGGTCGTGCTCTCAAGCGGGTTGTGGCTGATGCCAGAGTTTTGCCCGCGCACAAACAGCATGGCTTGCGGCATGACCTCGTGCAGTTTCATGGCGTCGTGGCCCGCGCCGCTGGGCATTCGGTAAAGCGGCACACCCAGGCTGCCTGCCGCGCGCTCCCAGCGCTGTTGCCAATCGGGTGCGCTGGGCGCGGCGGCAGCGCGCATGGCTTCCTCGACAGAGTAGGTCAGGCCCCGGCGCTTGCAAATCGCTTTGAGTTCGGCCAGCACATCGGTCACCATGGCGTCGCGGTGCGGGTCAGTGGGAGCACGCAAGTCCAGGCTGAACTGGCAGCGGCCAGGCACCACGTTGATGGAGCCACTGGGCACCTGCAACATGCCGATGGTGCCGACCGAGTCGCCGTCGCGAGCTGCGCGTTGTTCGACATACAAGGCCAGCTCTGCCACAGCCACAGCGGCGTCGCGGCGCCGGTTCATGGGCGTGGTGCCGGCGTGGCTGGCCATGCCGGTCACCTCGCACAGGTAACGCACTCCGCCATTGATGGAGGTCACGATGCCCAGGGGGATGTCGAGTTCGTTCAGCACCGGGCCCTGCTCAATATGCACTTCTACAAAGGCAAGATAGTCAGCTGGCTGGCGCTGCAAGGCAGCAATGGCGTCCAAAGTCGCTGGCAAGCCTGCATGCTGCATGGCCTCGCGCATGGTCACACCGTCCGCGTCTTTTTGGTCCAGCCAGGCAGGATTGAACTGGCCGATCAGCGCACCCGAGCCGAGAAATGTGGCCTTGTAACGCTGGCCTTCTTCTTCCGCAAAGGCAATCACCTCAAAGTCAAAGGGCAGGCGTTTGTCCTGTCGTTTGAGTTCAGCCACGCAGGCGATGGGCACAAAAATGCCCAACCGCCCGTCGTACTTGCCGCCGTTGCGCACGGTATCGTAGTGGGACCCTGTCATCAATGTTTTGGCGCCTGGTTTGGATGCTTTGTAGCGACCCACCACATTGCCGACTGCATCCATCGCCACCTCGTCAAAACCGGCGTTACGCATGGTTTTCTCAATCTGCGCTGCGGCGCTGCGGTGCGCGTCGGTCAGGTAGGTGACTGTGAGCTGGGCCTTTTCTGCATAACCGGGGTCGCTGAAGGTGCTAAGTTGCTCCTGCCAGTCCCAGACCGTGTTGCCCAGATGGGGGTTCAGACCGAATTTGTCATTCAGGCGCAGCTCGGCGATGCGGTGGATGTTGCGCAGGCATTCGCCCAGTTCAAAGTCGGGCGGATTCGCCAGCCGACGCTCAAAGGTGTCGATGATCTCCTGCTTGCCCAGGCCTGTGCTTCGCGGGCCGCGCACCGCCAGAATGAATGGGAAGCCAAACTTTGCGTTGTAGTCAGCGTTGAGTTGCTGAATTTTCTGAAACTCTTCTGCCGTGCATTGCGTGAGACCTGCTTTGGTTTGCTCACTGGCCGAATCGCTTGTCAGCGTGCCGCTGACCATGGCCTTGCCCGCCAGCTCAGGGTGGGCGCGGATCAGCGCCAGCTGGGCGTCACGACCCGCGTCACTGACGATGCGCGCCATCACGTGTTTGAGCTGCGCCAGCGACTGAAAAGGCCGGTGTGCGAGCGCTGCTTCGGCGATCCAGGGGGAGTGTTCGTACAGGCCGTCCAGCCAGGCGGCGGCCTGCATGACCGGCGCGGCGTTGAGTTGTTCAAGGGAGGGCGTCATGATCAATCTTTGCAGGGGTGTACTTTTTGCCAATGCCGCGCGATGTCAATGCGGCGGCAGATCCACACCTTGTCGTGTTGTTGTACGTGGTCCAGGAAACGCTGCAACGCCACAATGCGCCCGGGCCGCCCGAGCAGGCGGGAGTGCATCCCGATGCTGAGCATCTTGGGCGCATCCAGGCCGTTCGGGTCGCCTTCGGTATACAGCGCATCAAAGCTGTCGCGCAGGTAGACGAAAAAATCATCAGCCTGCGCAAAGCCCTGGGGCAGTGCAAACCGCATGTCATTGGTATCCAGGGTGTAGGGCAGCACCAGGCGGGGGACCAAAGTGCCATCGGTTTTGCGGACATTCATCCACAAGGGCAGGTCGTCGCCGTAGTAGTCACTGTCGTATTCAAAGCCGCCCTCGTCAGCAACCAGCCGACGCGTGTTGGGGCTGTCCCGGCCGGTATACCAGCCAAGAGGGCGCTGGCCCGTCATCTGCGTGATGACTTCCACAGCCTGATGCATGTGCGCGCGCTCGGTCGCTTCGTCAATATTCTGGTAATTGATCCAGCGCCAGCCGTGGCAGGCAATTTCGTGTCCCTGTTCGACAAAGGCGGCGGTCAGTTCAGGGTGGCGCTGCAAAGCCATGCCGACGCCAAACACGGTCAGGGGCAACTGGCGCCTTTCAAATTCGCGCAGGATGCGCCAGACGCCGGCGCGCGATCCGTATTCGTAAATGCCTTCCATGCTCAGGTGCCGGTCCGCATAGCTGGGCGGGTTGGCCATCTCGGACAGAAACTGCTCTGAACCCGCGTCGCCGTGGAGCACCGAGTTTTCTGCGCCTTCTTCGTGGTTCAGCACAAACTGCACAGCGATGCGGGCCTGGTCTGGCCACCGTGCATGGGGTGGATTGCGGCCGTAGCCGACTAAATCTCTGGGGTAGGGGGTCATGAAAGGGCCATCGAAATCTCGTTGACCGGCATCTTCCGGTCGAAGGTAAGGCTCTTCTCCACATGCTCAAGATGTTCCATCATCAGGTGCACCGCTGTTTCCTCGTCCTTTGCGGCCAGAGCCTTGACGATGTTCGCGTGTTCGTCGTGTGAGTGTTCGGCAGCGCTGGCGTTCTGGTACATCAGGGTGATCAGGGAGCAGCGCGAAACCAGATCGCCCAGCATGTGTGCCAGCACCTCGTTTCCCATCAACTCGGCCATGCGCACATGAAAATCGCCAAGCAGCTCGTTTCTGGCGGACACGTCCTGCTGTTGAACTGCCAGTTTTTCCTGGGCCACGTGATCTTTGAGTGCCCTGATTTTTGCCGGCGTTGCGCCGCGAACAAAGGCTCGCGTCATTTCCGCCTCCAGCATGCGGCGAACGGCAAACACCTGGTGAGCCTCCGCCACAGACGGGGTTGCAACGAAAGCGCCGCGCGCGGGCTCCAGCCGGATCAGCCCGTTTTGCGAGAGTTGAAAGAGGGCCTGGCGCACCAATGTGCGGGAGACACCAAAGTGATCGGCCAGTTTTTGCTCGGCCAGCTTGGTGCCGGGGTGCAGCCGATGCTCCACAATGGCCTTGGTCAGGGCTTCAACAATGGCGCTGGTGGTGGGCAAGTCCATCGGCAAATGATACCGTGAAGCAAGCAAAGTGTATACACTTTTAGTCTATGAAAGGGAGGAACACATGGGATTGAGCACACATGTTCTGGACACGATGCATGGCACACCGGCTGCCGGGATGGCTGTTGAGCTTTACACCACCGAGGGTTCACAGTCCACGCTGGTGAAATCCTTTGTGCTGAACAGCGATGGACGCAACCCGGACGGTTTGCTGTATGACAACGACACCTTGCAGCGCGGCACCTACCGACTGGTGTTTGACGTGGCTGCGTATTTTGCAGGGTGCGGCGTTAGCTTGCCGGAGCCCAATTTTTTGAACAAGGTGACGCTGGACTTCGGCGTGGCCGATACGACGCAGCACTATCACGTGCCCCTGCTGGTGAGCCCCTGGAGCTATGCCACGTATCGGGGAAGCTGAAAGCGCCACATAACCGGTCCCTGATCGCCTTCGCCTGTCATCCGGGCGTCATCCAGCCTGGACACAATCGAAAGTTTTACTACTATTCACCCCATGAACATCCATCCCAAAAAGGGCGCCCTGAGCCGCCGTCAAGCCCTGTTGTTGTCTGCGGGCGCTGCCGCAAGTCTGGCCGCTCCGCCTGTTTGGGCGCAAGCGCCGGCCAGCGCTCCGGCGCCGGGTGGTGTGTATCCCGACCGGGCTGTCAAGATCGTGGTTCCGTTTGCCCCGGGCGCGGGTACCGACGCCATGGCGCGGCTGATTGCACAAAAGCTGGGTGAGTCGATGAACGCCACCTTTGTGGTGGATAACCGCGCAGGTGCCTCAGGTGCCATCGGTACCCAGTTTGTCGCGCAGTCCCCGGCGGATGGCTACACCCTGCTGCTGGTGGCTTCACCCTTCACCACCGTGGCGGCGTCTTTGCCCAGCGCCAACTACGACCCGCTGCGCCAGTTCACGCCCGTCGGGATGATCGCCAGCGGACCGCTGGTCTGGGCGGCGAACACCAAGCTTCCGGCCAACTCCATGAAAGAGCTGGTCGCGCTTGCCAAACAAAAGCCCGGTGCGCTCAATTACGGTTCGGCAGGTGCGGGCGGCGTTAACCACCTCGTGCTGGAGCTGCTCAAGGCCCGCACCGGAACCTTTATCACCCACATTCCGTACCGCGGCGTTGCACCCGCCACGATGGACATGATTGGCGGGCAGATCCAGCTTGTCACGGGCACCATTCCGGCGTTGCTTCCGTTTATCAAAAGCGGCAGTATCAAACCTCTTGCCGTGACCAGTGCCAAGCGCTCCAGTGCGTTGCCCGATGTGCCCAGCATGACCGAAGCCGGCCTGCCCGGCATTGACGTGGTGAACTACTTTGCGCTGATGGCGCCGACAGGTACGCCACCGGCCATCGTCAACGCCCTCAATGCAGCGATCAACAAGGTTGTGGCTCTGCCTGATGTGGTGGCCCGCTTCAAAACCGACGCCGTGGAAGCCGCACCGGGCTCTCCCGCATTGCTGGGGCATTTCATTGAAGCCGACTACCGCGCCTGGCGCAATGTCGTCAAAACCCAGAACTTGAAGATTGAGTAGACCGGCAGAGGGGCATCCTTCGACAAGCTCAGGAGGAACGGGCAGGGGGTCTTAATTCAAGCAGGGGCCGCGGAACCGGCTTCGCCGGGCCGCAGGCGCAGCGGCCCCCTCGGGGGGCAGGGAGCTACACGAAGTGAGCGACCGTGGGGGCCTAATCCTGCCCTTCAGTGAGGGTGTCGAGCTGGAACCTGCCGCTTTTGTGCCATAGCCAGGTGTCGGTATAGACAACTTTCCCAATGCGCGTCGGTGCGGGAAACGGGGACGCGTTTTTGATCATGCGTTCGATTTCTGCAATGACCTCGGGTGCATGTCTGGGTGCGCGCATCCAGTCGAGGCGCGTGACAGTGCCGACCTGGTTGATCTCCACATTCAACACGCCCACGGCATACAAAAGCGGCGGCATTCTTCCCTTGTAAATCCGGTTTGCATGAAGACCATACAGGTGACTGGCACCGCTTTGGCGGTATGCACGTGGTGTCGTTGCCGGTGAAGCGCGCGCAGAACCCTGTGCGGCAGGGATAGGCCCAGTCACGGGCGAACTCGGCTCCGGGGAGCCGCCGGATGTGCCTGCGGATTGTTCAGGCGCCGTTTTGCAGGCCGAAACAAGCGCGCCTACTGCTGCTGACAGCGCGGCCAGTAGCCACAGGCGGCGTGGAGAAGAATCAGACATACATTCCTTGTAGTGGAGGCTGAACGCGTGCTGCTATGGTGCAGACTGGTTGCGTTCGGCCAAATACCCTGTCCATATTTTGCCGAATTTGCCGGCGGCATGTCGAAAAGAAAATGCCAGTATTAAAGGGTTTGTACTGTGAGCCAACACAAGCGTGAATTTCTGGAGCGGCTTTCCCGCGAGCCTGCTGTGCTGGTGCGGGTGGACTCTACTGAGGGTTCGGTGCCGCGGGAGGCTGGAACCTGGATGGCCGTCTTTGCTGATGCGGTCGTAGGCACCATCGGCGGCGGCCACCTTGAATACGAAGCCATTTCCCGTGCAAAGTCGCACCTTCAAGGTGACGGCTGTGAGCAATTCGTGCGTGTTGTGCTCGGCCCCTCACTTGGGCAGTGTTGCGGCGGAGTCGTCGGACTACGGTATGAGAAAGTGGGCCCCGGCGATGTGCCGCTTCTCCAATCCGGCCTGAACGGACATTTACAAGCAGTTGCTCTTTTTGGCGGCGGGCACGTCGGCCATGCTTTGGTTCAGGTTTTATCGCGGCTTCCGTTTGCGCTGAGCTGGTTTGACAGTCGTGACGGAATTTTTTCGGATGCTGAGCAAGGTTTTTCCGCCGGGCAGCCCCAAGGAAAAATGAACCCCCTCGGGGGGCAGAGCGCTACACGGAGTGAGCAAGCGTGGGGGCCAAATATCACTTGCGAACACTCCGATCCGGTGCAGACGGCGGTGCGATACCTGGAGCCTGATTCGCAGGTCCTGATCATGAGCTTCAGCCATGCCGAGGACCTTGACATCGTGGCCGCCTGCCTCGACCGCCAGCGCGAGAGGGCGGACCTGCCCTTTATCGGTCTGATTGGCAGCAAGACCAAATGGGCAACCTTTCGGCATCGCCTCACGGCACGAGGTTATAGCGAAGAAGAGTTGGCTCAGGTGACTTGCCCCATTGGGCTGCCGGATGTCGTGGGCAAAGAGCCCGAGGTCATCGCCGTGTCTGTTGCCGCCCAGTTGCTGACGCGTAGCCGCCGGTAAAGATCGCATACACTTTTATCACCGGTCGCAGCGGAGCCGGGTGACCTGCCGGGTCGCCTCGAGTTCGTGACCAATTGCCTGCTTACAGCGCCCGCAGTGGTGAGTGGGTTGAAAGTTGAGACATGGAAAATTACCTTCTCGACTGGGCCAACCTGCTGCTGCGCTGGGTCCACGTCATCACCGCCATCGCCTGGATCGGATCCTCTTTTTACTTTGTGTTTCTCGACTCCAGCCTGACGCCTCCGGTCGATGAAGACCTGAAGCGCCAGGGCGCAACCGGCGAGCTCTGGGCTGTGCATGGCGGTGGTTTTTATCACCCGGTGAAGTTTGCAGTCCGGCCACCTGAACTGCCTCGCCACCTGCACTGGTTTTATTGGGAAAGTTACAGCACCTGGCTGTCCGGCTTTGCACTGTTCACGGTTTCCTATCTGTGGAATGCCGGGACCTATCTCATCGACAAATCCTTGATGAACTGGTCGCCGGCTGCTGCCATCACGGCTGCCCTGTCGTTTCTGGTGGTGTTCTGGTTGCTTTACGACGGCATTTGCCGGATGTTTGGTAAACGCAAAAATGCAGAGGCCGTCATTGGCGCGCTGGTTTTTGTGCTGGTGTGCGGCGCGTCGTGGCTGGCCTGCCAATTGTTTGCGGGGCGCGCGGCGTTTTTGCTGGTGGGGGCGATGGTTGCCACCGCCATGAGTGCCAATGTGTTTTTCTGGATCATTCCGGGGCAGCGAAAGGTTGTGGCCAGTATCAAGGCAGGCGAAGCGGTTGATGCGGTGCATGGCCAGCGCGGCAAGCAGCGCAGTGTGCACAACACCTATTTCACCTTGCCCGTGCTGTTTGCCATGTTGAGCAACCATTACAGCTTCACCTACAGCCATCCGCAGAATTGGCTGGTCCTGATCATCATGATGCTGGCCGGTGCGTTGATCCGGCAATTTTTTGTTATGCGCCATGGCTACAAGCTGGGGCGCAACCGGCATCCCGCTCCTTACGCCGCTGTTGGTGTGGCGCTCATCGTGGCCGCTGTTGTCTGGATGAAACCCATGCCGGTAGCCGTATCGGGCAATGTCGCCGCGCCCTCACATAGCGGGGTGCCTGCCAGTCCGGTATCAGCAGCACGGCTGGACTATGACAAGCTGCAAACCGTGTTGGCAGCGCGCTGTTACATGTGCCACGGTGCCCAGGTCCAGATGAAAAATATCCGCCTTGATTCGCCTGAACTGCTCAAGCAGCACGCGCAGTCGGTGTACCAGCAGGTGGTGGTCAGCAAGACCATGCCGATGAGCAACTCTACGGGCATGCTGGAGGAAGAGCGGGCACTGCTCCGGCAGTGGTTTGAGGCGGGCGCCAGGGTTCCCTAGACCCAGGGACAAACCCTCGTAGGCAGAAGCCGCGACCCCTTAGTAGTGGTAGGTAGTGCGTAATATCTCTTATCGACATCGTGTTGGCCCCGTGATTCAATTTATTGCATCGAAGCGGTTTACGCTCGTCAATAAAAGGAGACAACCACATGAAGCTTTTATCTACCCTGATTCGGCCACTTGCCGTAGTCGTCTCTATCACCGCGTCCCTGGGCGCCGATGCTGCACAAATCGTTGTGGGGCAGGTCGCACCGCTGTCGGGACTGGAGGGCACGCAGGCGAGGGCTTATTCCACAGGTATCCAGCTGGCCCTGAACAACGCCAACAAAGCGGGCGGCGTCAACGGGCACACCTTTACCCTGGTCCGCAAGGATGATGCGGGGCGGGCGGCCGACACCGTCACCGCCACCAAGGCCTTGCTTGCTGAAAACAAGCCTTTGGTTCTCGCGGGATTTTTCGGGGAGCGCAGCATTGATGAGCTGGTGAAATCCGGCATGCTTGAAAAAGAAAACATCCCTCTTGTCGGCTACCGCGTCAACGAGGTCCGTGGTGAATCACCCCTCATCTACAGCGTTCGCGCCAATCTGCGCGACGAAATCAACAAGATTACCGAGCACCTTGTAACCGTCGGCATTACCCGCCTGGGATTGTTTTATCAGGAAGGCCCTGGCGCTGCTCCGCTGGTCGCTGCTGTCGAGGAGGTGATGAAAAGCAAGGGGGCAAAGGTAACGGTCAAGGGCTCTTACGCGCCAGGCACGGCACGGGTTCCCAACGCCGTCATCGAAACCTTTGTTGCTGCTGCACCGCAGGCCATCATCATGGTGTCCAGCGGATCAGCTGCTGCAGCCTTTATCGAGAAATACCGGCTTGACGGTGGGACAGCCCAGTTGTTTGCACATTCCGGCGCCGATATCGAGCAGATTTCGCAGCGCCTTGGAGAAGAGCAGATGAAAGGCGTGGCCATCACGCAAGTCACGCCCAACCCGTACAAAATTACCGGGCGCCTGACCAAGGAATTCAATGACACCGTCACCAAAACGCCCAACCTCGAAGTGCCCGCCAGCTACGCGATGATGGAGGGCTACATCACGGGCTCGGTGATCGTTGAAGCGGCGCGGCGCATGGGCGGCAAGATTTCGCGGGAAGGGTTTGTTGCCGCACTGGACAGCATCGACAACCTTGATCTGGGCGGCTATAAGCTCGGTTTCAAACCGGGCATGCGCTCCGGTTCCAAGTTTGTCGAGTTGACCATCATCACGGCAACCGGGCGGATACGGCAGTAACCGGACTTGGCCTGTAAGGGCCGGCGCTGGCGCCCTGCGGCGGCACAATAGCGGGTTGGAGACATGAATGACCGCACCCAACCCAGCCACCCAACCCAAAGCCTTTCTTGAATATCTGTACCAAGCCGCTGTTCAGCGTGCCCTGCCGTTGCACAACACCGCTGCCTTTTTGCCACCGCCTCCCAAGGGCCGCACCATTGTTCTGGGTGCCGGCAAGGCCGGTGGCTCCATGGCGCAAGCGGTAGAAGCGCTTTGGCCGGCTGATGCACCGCTGGAAGGTTTGGTTGTCACCCGCTACCACCACATTCCGCCACGCCCGGCTGGCCTGCGCCAGCGCATAGAAATTGTGGAAGCCTCCCACCCGGTGCCCGACGCCGCCGGTCTTGCCGCAGCGCAGCGCATTCTTGCGCTTACGCAGGGCCTGACGGCAGACGATCTGGTGCTGTGCCTTATCTCGGGCGGCGGCTCAGCCCTGCTCACGCTGCCTGCCGAAGGTCTTTCACTGGAAGACAAGCAGGGCATCAACAAGGCCCTGCTCAACAGCGGCGCCAACATTGGCGAAATGAATTGCGTGCGCAAACACCTCTCGCGCATCAAGGGTGGCCGCCTGGCCGCCGCTTGCGCGCCAGCCCGGGTGATCACGCTGACCATCAGCGACGTGCCGGGCGACGACCCCTCCATCATCGCCAGCGGCCCCACCGTTGCGGACGCCAGCAGCTGCGCGGATGCGCTGGCCATTCTCAAGCGCTACAACATTGACGTGCCCCCTGCCGTACGGGCAGACCTGGAAAAAGGGGCGCTGGAAACACCCAAGCCGGGGGACGCTGCATTCGAGGGTCATGAAGTCCACATGATCGCCACGCCCCAGCAGTCGCTTGAAGCCGCAGCGGCAGCAGCCCGTGCAGCCGGTCTGCAGGCGCACATTCTCAGCGACGAGATGGAGGGCGAGTCGCGTGAGGTAGGCAAGGTGCACGCGGCAATGGCGCGTGCGGTGGCAGGCAAGGGTCAGCCCTTCAGCCGCCCCTGCGTGATTCTGAGCGGCGGTGAAACCACAGTCACCGTGCGTCCCTTGCAACCCGGCGACGCCAAAGGCCGCGGCGGACGGGCGGGCGAGTTTTGTCTGGGGCTGGCACTGGCCTTGCAGGGGCAGGAGGGCGTTTATGCGCTGGCCGCAGACACTGACGGGATCGACGGCATTGAAGACAACGCCGGCGCTTATGTGGCTCCAGACACCCTGCAGCGCGCCATGGCGCAAGGCATGAAGATCGACCGCTTTCTGGACCGCAACGATGCCTACGGCTACTTTGCGGCCCTGGGCGATCTGGTCTCGCCGGGCCCGACACACACCAACGTCAACGATTTTCGGGCGCTATTGATTTTGTAGCGACTTGCGCGCGTTGTTAAAGGGCGAGAGGCCTTTTTTCTCATTAACTGTACCCCGGCGGGTTATGGGGTGTCAGTGTTCTGCCTCCGAGTGATCCACAGGCGTTGCGGGCCGGCGCCCTGATCAGCCAATTTGTCATAAGGGTTGCGCAAGCGGCACTTGTCAATGGACAGGCAGCCGCAGCCTATGCAATCGTCCAGTGTGTCACGCAGTTTTCGCAGCTGCGTTATGCGCTCGTCCAGGTCGTCACGCCAGGCGGCAGACAGACGGGTCCAGTCTGTCCGGCTTGGCGCTGCATCGCCGGGCAGGTGTGCAAGAGCGGCTTCTATGTCCGCAAGTGCGATGCCTACCCGCTGCGCGACGCGTATGAAGGCGACACGCCGCAGCATGGTGCGTGCATAACGGCGCTGATTCCCCTCGGTTCTGCTGCTGCTGATCAATCCCTTTGACTCGTAAAAGTGCAGTGTTGAAACCGCCACTCCGCTGCGGCGCGCCATGTCGCCGACCGAGAGGGTTGGGAATATGCCTGCTTGTTCCAGAGATGTGGCCATAAAAACTTTCCGAGATTTTTCTTGACCTCAACTTTACTTGAGGTTTTAAGCTCTGGCCTTTCTTGGTCTTTTCGTGGTCTTCTATTGGCAATTAAGGGGTTATCAAATGGCAGATGATTTTTCAGTCGGCGCTGCCGGTCCCGTGTTCCGGGTGGACAAATTTGTTGTGCCCGCCGGATCGCTGGCGGAGTTTGTTGAGCAGATTCGGCAGGTTCATCGAACGTTGGCTGGCCTCCCGGGGTGCCTGCAAAAACATCTGCTCACCCAAACTTCCGGGGACGCCGAGTTCAATGTCGTGACCATCGTTCAATGGGTCGATGCAGATGCAGTGGCTTCAGCGCAAGCCGTGATTCAAAAAAAGTTCAAAGACGAAAAGTTTGACCAGGCATCTTTCCGGAAAAAATTAGGCGTGCGGGGTGACTCGGGGTTTTACGCGGAGGCGTGACGCTATTGATTTCGTAGCTGTTTGCGCCCGCTGCCAAAGGGCAGGACGCCGTTTTTAAGGTGAACTGCACGGTGGCGGAGGTCTCGGCCACTTGTCCCGGTCAATGCCCTGTAGCGGCTTGCTTGCGCTCGGTAAGCAGCCCAGCCAGATAGGCTTCCAGCACATCCGGCTCTACCGGTTTGGTCAAGTGCGCGTTGAATCCCGCTTCTGTCGTGCGCACGCGGTCCTGGTCGGTGCCCCAGCCGGTCAACGCAACAATATGAACGTCTTTGAACTTGGGATCACTCCGCAGCGCGCGCGCAACGCCGAATCCGTCCATGCGTGGCAGGCCCAGGTCAAGCAACACCACATCTGGCAAAAAGCTGCCGGCAACCGATACGCCTTCCAGCCCATCTGCAGCGCCGGCTACTACATAGCCCATGGCCTCAAGCAGAACCATCAGGGTTTCGCGGCCGTCCTTGTTGTCTTCCACAACCAGCACACGGGTACCCCCTTCGGCAGCTGGCGCGGGAGCTTCAGGCGAGGCGGGGATTGCGTCCGGCTGGACGGTGGCTGCTGCAAGGGGAACATGGAGGGTGAAAGTGCTTCCCTCGTCCAGCCCGGCGCTGCTCATGGCAACCCGGCCGCCATGCATCTCCATGAGCGTGCGAACCAAAGCCAGGCCAATGCCCAGACCACCCTGCGTGCGTTCTGCAGTGTGTGGCAGCTGGGTGAACATTTTGAACAACTGGCCCTGCTGTTCCTGTGGAACGCCTATCCCGTTGTCCGCAACTGAAATCAGGGCCTCGCGGCCTTCGCGTCTGGCTGTCAGGCGGATCTGACCGCCATCCGGGGTGTACTTGGCCGCGTTGGTCAGCAGGTTGCCAATGACTTGCACCATTCGTGCCGGGTCGGCGTTGAGCCACAGGTCTTCATCGGCCACCTGCACCTCCAGGTGGTGGCGTGCAGCATCAATGGCAGGGGTGGCCGTCACCAGGCCCTGGCGCACAAGATCTGCCACCAGTACTGGCTGCAGTTTGAGTTGAATCAGACCGCGGTTGATGCGCGACAGGTCGAGCAGGTCGTCAATCAGGCGGGCCATGTGGCTGACCTGACGGTCTATCACCTCGTGAGCCCGCGCCCCATCGGCACCGGCCGCGCCCTTGCGCATCACCGCGACGGCGTATTTGATGGGCGCTAGCGGGTTGCGCAGTTCATGCGCCAGCGTCGCCAGAAATTCGTCTTTGCGGCGGTCTTGCTCATGCAGCATGGCGCTGTCGCGCACCCGTTCAATATGGGCCCAGCAGCGGTCCACGACGTCTTCAATCACGCTGATTTCCGCCGCCGTCCACTGCCGCGGCGTCGCCTGGTGCACAGCCATCAAAGCCACCAGCCGGCCCTCTTTGACCAGCGCCGTACACACCACCGCCCGGATGCCGATGGCCTTGAACATGCGTGCGCCGCCGTCTTCGCCCAGCTCCTTGTCTACATCGTGCACCACCAGGTGGTGGCCCTGCCGCAGATTGGAGGTAGCGAGTGGGCCAAACAAGTCCAGCGAGTAAACACCGGCACTGCTGGCCACCCCCTCCAGTGCCCAGTCGTGCCGTATGGTGAAGCGGTCGCTGTCGGCTTCCACATCGGCATAGGCGCAGCGTGTGGCGCCCAGGTGTTGGCCCAGCATGCGGGCGGTGACCTGCATGAGCTCGTCGGCGTCAGTTAGCGCACGTGTGGCCTGGCCCAGCTGGTCCAGAAACTGCAGCCGCCCCTCACTGGCCTTGAGGGTCTCTTCTGCCCGCCTGCTGTCAGTAACGTCTACGCAAAACCCGACCCACTCCTGCAGTTGGCCATCTTCCCGCACAGGTGCGCCCTGCGCAGCCATGTGGCGGTACACCCCGTCGTAGCGTTTGAGCCGGTAGGTCAGATCCACCAGAGAGCCGGAGCGCACGCCTTCGGTCCAGTGGCTGCCCACCGCTTCACGGTCTTCAGGGTGAACAGCATCCAGCCAGCCCCAACCCCGGCATTCATCAAATGTCTGGCCGGTGAAGGCCTGCCACGAAGGATTGTGCGCAATCACGCTGCCGTCAGGCGCGGTGTGCCACACCACCACCGAGCTGACGGTGGCGAGCGTACGCAAGCGCACGTCGTTGGTCGGGGGGTTGTCTTCTGGCTGGAGCGGCTCAGTCATAAGCGGGATGATGCCATGCGGGGCAAAAGGGCGGATGTAGGTCAATGCCCTGTGTAACCAAAAGTTGGGCGGGCGCGACAGCGGGTGGGGTGGCACCCTGGCCGAGGGGTGCCGCCCCGGTTTGGCGCCGATGAATCGTTGCACCTTGCATGCTATGAGTTGTATAGCAACTTGTCACCGTGTTTACTGGGCAGGAGGACGATTTGATATAAATTGCGCACCAGCAAGGCTTGCTGCGACGGGCGCGTGTTGCGCCATCAGTTCAACCACCCAATCAATAAAAACCCGCAGCTTGGCGCTGACATGCCGATGGGGAGGGAAGGCCACGTACAGCGGCATCGGGTCCAGCCGCCAGTCTTGCAGCAGCGGCACAAGCCCTCCACGGATGACGTGCGCCCTGGCCATGTAGTCCGGCAGCCAGAGCACACCCATGCCCGCCAGCCCGGCCGCCGCGTAGGCATTGCCGTCGTCCACCGCCAGCGTGTAGCGGCCCTGCACCTTGATGGTTTCGCCGTCCTTGTACATGGCGTAGGGGAAGGCCTTGCCGGTGCGCGCCCAGTAAAAACCGACGACGCGGTGCTCGGAGTCCTCCAGCTCCTGCGGGTGCAGGGGCGTGCCAAAGCGCCTTAAATAGCCTGGTGCGGCATAAACGCGCAACTGCAGGTCACCCACGTGCCGCGCCATCAATGATTGGTCGGTGAGCTCACCGCCTCGCACCACGCAATCGACGTTTTCGCCAATGATGTCAACCATGCGGTCGCTCACGCCCATGTCGATCTGGATATCCGGGTACTTCTCGTGAAAGTCCGGCAGGGCGGGGATCAGAATCATCGTCGCCAGCGGGCTGGGCACATCCACCCGCAGCCGCCCGCGCGGGACGGCGGATGCGCCGGACAGGCTGGTCTCGGCATCGTCCACGTCTGCCAGCACGTGCAACACCCGCTCGTAATACGCCGCGCCGTCGGCCGTCACGTTGACCTTGCGCGTGGTGCGGTTCAGCAGCCGCACGCGCAGCCGCGCCTCCAGCTGCTGCACCAGCTGCGTCACGCTGGTCTTGCTCATGTGGAGTGTCTGGGCTGCCTTGGTGAAGCTGCCGGCTTCCACCACGCGAGCAAAAGCCTGCATTGCATCAAAGCGGTCCATTCCTGTCCCCGGTCTGTTGAGATTGTTTGGATTTTACGAACAGTGATGGGTGGCCTTGCCTGTTTATCTGTGGGGCAGGGCACCTTAGATTCGATGTCTCACTTATCAAGGATTACTCATGACAAAACGCGACGTCGTTTTCCCCCAAGGCCGGCAAGCCCTGTATGAGCGCAACAGCTACTCGCCAGCGATTCGCTCCAATGGTTTTCTGTTCGTCTCGGGCCAGGTCGGCAGCCGTGAGGACGGCTCGCCCGAGCCCGACCTGGAAGCGCAGGTGCGGCTGGCGTTCAAGAATTTGAATGCGGTGTTGAATGCGGCGGGTTGCACCTTCGACGACGTGGTAGATGTCACCGTTTTCATCGTTGATCCCGAAAAGAATTTTGAGAAAGCCTGGAAGATCGTGCCCGAGTACTGGGGCGATGCGCCGCACCCGACCTTGACGGGGATTGGCGTGACCTGGCTTTATGGTTTTCAGTTTGAGATCAAGGTGATTGCGAAATTGCCGCAATAGCTCTAATTCACCAACTCCAGCCTCAGCAACTGTGAGGCAACTTTCGGGTCATCCGAATCAGTCACCATCAGCAGCCGGTCGTCACCAACCAGCGCAATCCCTTCGACCTTGGGCGCACCTTCAATCGGCTCCAGGCATTGCAACTTCCCATCGCCACCGACCCAGCCAATAACCGATCCGGCACAGGCGCCGTCGTTGTAGCTGTCGCTGGTGTCTTCTGCCACGGCGCTGAACAACCAACCCCCACCGGGTAGTGGGGTGCCATCGGTAAAACCCAGGGGTACGTCGCCGAGATGGCCCAACGCAAATTCGCTGATGCGGGCGGCGCGGGGCGGGATAGCTTGTACTCCGCTGATCCAGGCCTGGAAGTCCGGCCACGCGTATTCAATGCAGGCATTTCTGCCGTCACCCTTGTTGCCGCGCTGCAGCAGATGCAGGCGCTGGCCGGCGATAAACGCGCCCTCGATGTTCAGGTCTGCAAACTGTTCGCGCAGTGGTTGGTACAGCATAGTCAGGTCGATGCTGCGAGCGGCTTCGCCTGGTTTTCCTTCTGCGTCCAGACTGATCAAGAAAGCCTGCTGCCGATTCGGTTTGGAACCGGAACCTAAAGCCAGCAGGGCGACATGCGGCTGGCCCGGCATGGCGGGCAGCAGCGCCAAGACTTCCAGGTCGGGCTTGAGTGTCTTGCGCTTGCCATTGTTTCGGGGTAGATCGCCAGGCAGGATGCGGTGAAGCTGCACCGGCTGCGCGAAGCCGGCGTCGGCCTCGAACATTCCCAGGTGGTGTTCGTCATCAGCCACTACATACAAGCACCGGCCAACCTGCACCAGCCCGCTGGCGGCGCTCAGGTGCGCCTGCCCGCGTGGGTGCAGGGCGGGGTCGACAAGAAGATCACGCAGGTGGACAGGGTTCAGCATGGGGGTGTTACTCCGCAGACGAGTTCTCTGACGGCAGGGTGGCCGTAGGAAGGGTCAAGGTTTCCCAGCTTGTCAGCATCTCCACCTGCTTTCGCAGGTAGGCGGTGGGCATGGCCTGGGAGCCCCAGGCGGGAATACGGCCGGCGTATTCGCCCAGCAGCCAGAAGTGGCGCACGGCCATGAAGGCCGGAATGGCCTGCAGGTCGGCGGTGGGGATGGGGCGCACCTGTTGATAGGCCGCGATGAAGTGCTGCCAACGGGCTAGCGCCTTCTCGTCAAATTGGCCGTTGACCGAACGCGGGTGCATGCTCCACGCGTAAACCGCCAGCTCAAAGGCGAGGTAACCCGGCCCGGCGTCGTCGAAGTCAAAAAAAGAGGCGACACGCTCGTCGCCGGGGTCCTGGGTGACGAAGTTGTTCTGGCCGTGGGCGTCTCCGTGGCAGACAACCTGCGTCAGGCTGCCCATCGCGGCGATGCGTTGGCGCAGACGGCTCCCCAGTTCGGTGAACTGGGTGCGCAGTTCTTCGGTCATCGTCGGGGCCGTCAGCAGCAGCCGCAGCGGTGACTCCAACAGGTTGTTCAGGTCCAAGGCGTGGTGGCTCTCGGTGCTCACAAAATCTTCTGCGGCAGCGTGAAGCCTGGCGAGCCCGCGACCAAGGGCTTCGACGTCCGGCAGTGCCTCGCCGGTCATTTCTCCATCGAGGTGCTCGAACAGCATCAGGGGGCGTTCGCCCTCGGGCAGCGTCACCATCATGGCTACGGCGCCGTCGCGCGTGGCAAGGCAGTTGGCCACCGGCACCTTGCGCGTACGCAGGTGCGCAAGCAAAGCGGCTTCGTAGTCCACCTTCGGCGTGCCGCGTGGCCGCTCGGCACTCAGGCGCGCCACCGCCCGGCGCCCGTCGGCAAACTTGAGTCCGTAGACCTGGTTGAAGCTGCGCCGCAGCAGTTCGCATTCAACAACTTCCCCGAAGCCATAGGCTTTGGAGACCAGGGCGCCAATGGCGGCCCCGGTTGGGGTCGACTGTGCAATGGCAAGGCTCATGACTGTCCCTTTTTGTGTTTTGGCTGGGCGGGCGATTCTGCCACGTCCGGACGATAGACATCCGTTGCAGACACGAAGTGGCAGTGGGACACCCTCGGTGTGCCGTCTTGACGGGAGTTTCAAGTCAAATCGGCCTCCAGCCGCTGCTGGTCAGGCGCTACCTGCTATAAATTTTGTAGTGGAGCAGGCCGCAGGCGCGTAGTATGGATTGCGGGTCAGGCCCGCAATGACAAGTCGGAGAGGGCGCGCAGCACGTTCTCGGCTGTAGCGGGCGCGACCATCGTTACCAACTCGTCCCCCGACTTGACCGCCCCCACAGCCTCCCGCAAAGCCTCATACACGCTGATCGCCAGCATGAAGGGCGGCTCGCCGACGGCTTTGCTGCCGCCTACGTTGTCTTCAGGGTTGGCTTCGTGCCACAGGTCGATTTTGAAGTGTTCGGGGATGTCGCCCGTCGCAGGGATTTTGTAGGTGCTGGGGGCGTGGGTGCTCAAGTGGCCTTTGTCATTCCACACCAATTGCTCTGTCGTCAGCCAGCCCATGCCCTGCACAAAGCCGCCTTCGATCTGGCCGATGTCGATGGCCGGGTTGATGCTGGTGCCGACGTCGTGGAGGATGTCGACCTTGAGCACGCGGCTCTCGCCTGTCAGGGTGTCGATGGCGACTTCGCTGCAGGCGGCGCCATAGCTGAAGTAATAGAACGGCCGGCCGGTCAGGGTGGTTTTGTCGTAATGGATTTTTGGCGTGCGGTAAAAGCCATCGCTCCACAACTGGATGCGGTTGGCGTAGGCGGCCTTGACCACTTCGTCAAAACTGCGCGTGGATTTGGGCGATATGACTTTGCCGCCGCGAAAGCGCACGGCGCCTGCGCCACAACCATCCAGACCGGCGGCGAAGGATGCCAGGTTGTCGCGCACATTGCGCGCGGCGTACTGCGCAGCGCGGCCGTTCAGGTCGGTGCCGCTGCTAGCCGCGGTGGCGGATGCGTTGGGCACCTTGCTGGTGTCGGCTGCCGTGCAGCGCACGCGCTCAAAGGGCACGCCCAGCTCGTCGGCGACGATTTGCGCCACCTTGGTGTTCAGGCCCTGGCCCATCTCCGTGCCGCCGTGGTTCACTTGAACGCTGCCGTCGGTGTACACATGGACCAGCGCGCCGGCCTGGTTGAAAAAGGTGGCGGTGAAGCTGATGCCGAATTTGACTGGCGTGATGGCAATGCCGCGCTTGATGACGGGGCTTTTTGCATTCCATGCCGAAATGGCTTTGCGCCGACGCCGGTAGTCAGATGTTAGCTCCAGCTTCGATAGCAGCGGGGCGAGGATATTGTCCTCGACCTTCATCTGGTAGTGGGTGGTGTTGCGGCGCGGGGTGCTAGGGCTGCCTTCGACAGGCTCAGCCCGAACGGAGGAATGGTCAGCGTGACCGGCATTTTCCGTTCGCCCTGAGCTTGTCGAAGGGTATGCCAATTCCTCGCTGTACAAATTCCGCATGCGCACATCGAACGGGTCCAACCCCAGCTTGCGTGCAATGTCCCCAAGAATCGTCTCGATAACGATCACGCCCTGCGGGCCGCCAAAGCCGCGGAAGGCGGTGTGGCTTTGTGTGTTGGTTTTGCAGCGGTGCGAGGTGATTTCGACGTCGCTTAGAAAGTAGGCGTTGTCGGCGTGAAAGATCGCGCGGTCAGCCACCGGGCCAGAGAGGTCGGCCGAGAAGCCGCAGTCGGCCAGCATGGTGAGCCGCAACGCGGTCAGCAGGCCTGTGTTGTCGTAGCCAGCGGTGTAGTCGTAGGCAAATGGGTGGCGCTTGCCGGTGATCATGAAGTCGTCGTCGCGGTCCAGCCGCAGCTTGACCGGGGACTTGAACTTGCGCGCGGCCAGCGTGGCCCACACGGCCATGTGGCCGGCTTGCGTCTCTTTACCGCCAAAGCCGCCACCCATGCGCCGGCACTCGACGGTGACGGCGTTGTTCTCAATGCCCAACGCATGCGCCACCCAGTGCTGAATCTCGCCGGGGTGCTGGGTGCTGGAATAGATCCACCACTGGCCCTGCTCCAGCGGCAGGGCGTAGGCGACTTGGCCTTCCAAATAAAAATGTTCCTGCCCGCCGACTTCGAGCTGGCCTGTGAGTGTGTGCACTGACTTTTTCAGCGCGGCTTCGGGCTCACCGCGTCGCACCACCACCTTGGGCAACACATAACTTTGCGCGGCGTGGGCGGCGCGCGGGCCGAGCAGGGCGGGCAGCGGCTCTATGTCTTGTTTGACCAGCCGCGCGGCGCGGCGCGCCTGCATCACGGTGTCGGCCACCACCAGACCAATCACCTGACCGATGTGCTGGACGGTATCGATGGCGAAGATCGGTTCGTCGTGCACAAAGGTGGCGAGTAACTTGTCACCGGGGATGTCCGCCGCCAGCACCACGCCGCGTACGCCGGGCAGGGCCAGCGCCGAGCTGGTGTCCACGCCGCGCAGGCGGCCGTGGGCGACGGTAGAAAGGATGGGCGCGGCATGCAGCGTGCCCCGTACTTCGGGGATGTCGTCGATATATGTGGCGCTGCCAGCCACCTGGGCGCGGGCGCTTTCGTGCGGGCGCGACTTGCCCATGGCCGGGCCAGGTGTGGCGGGCGCGTGCGGTGACTCGGTGGCGGGTGCGAAGTTGCGCTCACCGGCATCGGCAGCGCCGCCGGGGCCGCCGCCGTCGGCTGAGGTGAAGTCGCCGTTGCGCTGCATCATGCCGCACCCCTCGAGCTGTCATTGCGGACCTGATCTGCAATCGGTCCCTTGCCTGAGATGTGCACAGACATGGATCCCGGGTCTTCGCCCGGGATGACAAAGCTTTCCAGATTGATCTGCTGCATGCCCAGGCTTTCAAGCCAGAAGCGCTGCAGCAAATTACCCAACACCTCGCTGCGGTAGCCGGCAGAGGCACGCATGTCGCTCAGGGGTGTGAACTCGCGGCGCAGCGAATCCATCGCTTCGCGCACCGTGGCTTGTGTCCACGGCTTGCCGCGCAGCAGAGCTTCGGTTTTGCTGGCACGGGCTGGCGTGGCCGCAACGCCGCCAGCACCTATGCCGACTTTGGAAACCTTTCCGTCATCAAGCTGCAGGTTGATCACCAGGCAGACGGCGGAGATGTCATCGTCATAACGCTTGCTGATCTTGTAGGCCTTGAGCATCTCTTTGGCTTCAGGCAGCGGCACCTTGATCCACGCCAGCACCTCATCAGGCGCCATGACGTTTGTGCGGTAGCCGGTGTAAAGCGATTCCAGCGGCATCTCCCGGTGGCCACGCACGCTCACCAGCACGATGCTTGCGCCCAGCGCAATCAGCAGCGGCATCGAGTCGCCAATCGGCGAGCCGTTGGCGACGTTACCGCCCAGCGTGCCGGCATTGCGCACCGGCAGGCCGGCAAAACGGTTGGCAAAGGTCTGCAGCTGCGGCCTATCGGCCACCAGCGCGGCAAAGGCGTCGCTCAGGGTGACTGCCGCGCCTATGGCGATGTGGTGTGGATAACGCTCGATACGGCGCAGCTCTTTCACGCGGGTGATGTCCAGCACCTGACTGAACTCTTTGTGCATCTTGGTGACCCACAAGCCGACATCTGTGCAGCCGGCCACCAGTTGCGCAGCCGGATGGGCGGCGCGGACGGCCAGCAGTTCAGGCAGCGTGCGCGGGGAGTTATAAGCAAAATCGGGCTTCGGCCCTTTAACGACGGGCGCTAACAGCTTCATTTTTGATAGCAAATCGCCTTCGTCGATGCTTGCCGCGGGCAGCGACGCCATCTGCTGCGCCGCGTCGAGAATCGGCCGATAGCCGGTGCAGCGGCACAGGTTGCCAGACAGATCCTTCTGCGCCAGCTCACGCGTGATGGTGCGGCCCTGGCACACATGGTTTTGGTACATGCCGAACAGGCTCATGACAAAACCCGGTGTGCAGAAGCCGCACTGGCTGCCGTGACAACTAACCATGGCTTCCTGCGCGGGATGCAAGCCACCGTCAGACGCGGCAAGATCTTCCACGGTCCACAGCGCCTGCCCGTCGATTGAATGCGCCAGCTTGATGCAGCTGTTAACGGCCTTGTATTGAATCTTCCCGTCTACTGCTTCGCCCAGCACCACGGTGCAGGCGCCGCAGTCGCCCTCGTTGCAGCCTTCCTTGGTGCCAGTGCACCCCAGGTCCTCGCGCAGTACCTCCAGCAGCGTGCGACTGGGTGGTACATTGGCGAGCGAGACCACCTCGCCCCCCCTGACAAATTGAATGGTTTTCAAAGGCTTACGGATGTCCATGTGCACTAGGGTAAACCCAATCGTTCGGGGCAGGTATACCAGCTGTCATATCGGGGCGATGCGCAAAAAGGTATGAAAGACCAGGCCTTATTCGACAAGATAGACCTCCATCTCATAAGGGTCCTGAACACCGTGCTGACTGAACGCAGCGTGTCGCGCGCCGCCATCCGCCTTGGAATGTACCAACCCGCTGTCAGCGCGTCGCTGAAGCGACTGCGCGCGCTGGCCGGTGACCCCTTGCTGGTGCGCTCGGGCCCCGGCATGGTGCCGACTGACGCCGGCTTGCGCATGATTGAGCCATCAGCGCGCATTCTGCGGGCGGCCGAGGTGCTGTTTAGCGACGCGCGCGGGTTCGACCCCGCCACCGCCACCAACACCTTCAGCCTGGCCGCCAGCGACTACATGGACCCGCTGTTTTTGCCGCAACTGGTGGCGCATATCAAAAACGAAGCGCCCATGTGCCGCGTGGATATTCACCCGTTGTCGGGCGAGTCAGACTACCGCACCCGCCTCGCCCAAGGCGAGATTGACATCGTGGTGGGCAACTGGCCCGCGCCACCGGACGACCTGCACATGGCACGCCTGTTTGGCGACGAGGTGGTGTGCCTGGTGGCCAAAAATCACCCGGCCGCGCGCCGCGGCTGGGACAGCGCGAGCTGGCTGGCGGCAGAGCACATTGCCCCCACGCCAACTCACCCGGGCGCCAAGGGTGTGATTGACCTGCACCTGGACAAACTGGGCGTGGAGCGCAACATCAGTGTGCGCTGCCCGCACTTTGGCCTGATACCCGCCATGGTGGCTGGCAGCCTGCTGGTGCTGACCACGGGGCGCCAGTATTGCGAGCGGTACACAGCTACTCTGCCGGTCACGATATTGCCGTGCCCGATCGACTTCCCCCGGATGATGTATTACCAGCTCTGGCATGAGCGTACACACGCGTCGGCATCCGCCAAGTGGCTGCGTGACCGGGTCAAGGCGGTGGCGGCGGCGCTACGAAAAGAATGAACACCCCCGCTACATTCGCCAGTCTTTGCCGGCTTGCTTCGAAATCGATGCAGCCGTACTGCCGCGCCAGCATGGATCCCGGATCAAGTCCGGGATGACAACCGAGAAGAAAGACAACAACCCAGTGGCTCCCAGACTCCAACTCACCGGCATCACCAAGGCCTACCCGGCGGTGATTGCCAACAGCGACGTCTCGCTGACGGTGTTGCCCGGCGAAATTCACGCTGTGCTGGGTGAAAACGGCGCCGGCAAATCCACGCTGATGAAAATCATTTACGGCGCGGTCAAACCCGATGCCGGCAGCGTTGCGATTGATGGCGAGGCGGTTGTCATCCGCAACCCGCAAGAGGCGCGCGCGCTCGGCATTGCGATGGTGTTTCAGCATTTCAGTTTGTTTGACACCCTGACAGTGGCTGAAAACGTCTGGCTGGGGCTGGGAAAAAATTTGAGTTTGGCCGAGGTATCGCGGCGCATCACCGACACCACCAAAGAGTACGGTTTGCAGCTGGAGCCAACGCGGCCCGTGCATACCTTGAGCGTGGGAGAGCGCCAGCGCGTTGAAATTGTCCGCGCGCTGTTGACGCAGCCGCGGCTGCTGATTCTGGACGAACCAACATCCGTGCTGACACCGCAAGCGGTTGAAAACCTGTTTGTCACGCTGCGCCAGCTGGCCGCACGCGGCTGCAGCATTTTGTACATCAGCCACAAGCTGCATGAGATTCGTGAGCTGTGTACGGCATGCACTGTGCTGCGCGGCGGCAAGGTCACTGGCGTGTGTGATCCGCGCCAGGAGTCCAACGCGTCATTGAGCCGACTGATGATTGGCGCCGAGCCACCCGCGCTGGCGCAACGCGACGTGTCGGTGGGCGCAACCGTGCTGGAAGTTAAAGATTTGAGCCTTGAGCGTGAAGACCAGTTTGGTGTGGACCTGCAGAAACTGGCCATGACGGTCCGCGCCGGTGAGGTGGTCGGCATTGCAGGTGTTTCCGGCAACGGTCAAAAAGAATTGCTGTATGCGCTGTCGGGTGAAGACAAACGGGCAGCGGTGGATTCAATTCTGGTGCGGGGGCAGGGCGTAGGCCAGTCCAACCCCGCGCAACGCCGCGAACTGGGCCTGCATTTTGTTCCTGAGGAGCGCCTGGGGCGCGGCGCGGTGCCGGGGCTGGGGCTGGCGCATAACCTGCTGCTCACCCGCAAGAATTCGGTGGGTCGTGGTGGCTGGTTGCAGTTGCGCGACATGCGGGCGCAGGCTGCCGGCATCATTGAGCGCTTTCGCGTCAAGGCGGGCGGGCCAGACGCTGCGGCCCAGTCGCTGTCGGGCGGCAACCTGCAAAAATTTATTGTGGGCCGCGAGATCGAGGCCAACCCGGTCTTGCTCATCGTCTCACAGCCAACCTGGGGCGTCGATGTGGGAGCAGCCGCGCAGATCCGCGGTGAAATCCTCAAACTCGCGGAGAGTGGTTGCGCGGTGCTGGTGGTCAGCGAAGAGCTTGAAGAACTGTTCGAGATCTGTGACCGCCTCTACGTCATGGCCAAAGGGGAGTTGTCGCCCAGCCTGCCGCGTGCCGATGCCACGGTGGCACTGGTGGGCCAGTGGATGAGTGGTCTATGGGCGCAGACTCCCGTTCGGGCTGGGTCTCTCGAGGCCGGCACTTCGACAGGCTCAGTGCGAACGGAAAACTCAAGCGGAGCAAACCATGCTCAAGCTTGAAGCCCGCCCACAACCCTCGCGTTTCTGGACGCTTGCGTCGCCAGTGCTGGCGCTGCTGATCACCGTACTGATTGGGGTGTGCCTGTTTGCAGCCTTGGGCAAGGACCCGGTACGCGGGTTGCAGATCTTCTTCTGGGAGCCGATCAAAACGCCATACGCACTGGGCGAGTTGATGGTCAAGGCCACGCCGCTGCTCATCATTGCGCTGGGTCTTGCGGTGTGCTTCCGGTCCAACGTCTGGAACATCGGCGCGGAGGGGCAGTTCGTGATCGGCGCAGTGGCGGCAGGTGGTGTGGCCTTGCTGGCCGACAAGACCACAGGGCCGTGGATTGTGCCGGCCATCATCGCGGCGGGTGTGCTGGGGGGCATGGCATGGGCGGGCATCACTGCGCTGCTGCGTGACCGCTTCAACGCCAATGAAATTCTGGTCAGCCTGATGCTGGTGTACGTGGCCGACATGGTGCTGAACTACATGGTCTTTGGGCCTTGGAAAGACCCGCAGGGCTACAACTTTCCGCAGACCAAAACCTTTGATGCCGTCACGCGGATTCCGCGCCTGATGGAGGGCTCACGCGTCAGCATCGGCTTGCTGTTGGGGCTGGTGGGGGCGGGCGCACTGTGGGTGTTCTTGTTTCGCACCTATGCAGGTTTTGCTCAACAGGTTGGCGGCCTGGCACCCAGCGCGGCGCGTTATGCCGGGTTTTCGTCACGCAAGGCCTTGTGGGTGGCGCTGTTGACATCGGGCGGCGCGGCGGGCTTGGCGGGTGCGCTTGAGGTGGCCGGACCGCTTGGGCAACTCACACCTTTTGTGCCGGCGGGTTATGGTTTTGCCGCGATCATCGTGGCTTTTGTAGGGCGCCTGCATCCGGTCGGCATTATTTTTTCGGCCATTCTCATGAGCATGTTTTACATCGGCGGTGAATTGGCGCAGTCGCGCCTCGGTCTGCCCAAGTCTTTGACCGGCGTGTTCCAGGGCCTGCTGCTTTTTAGCCTGCTGGCCTGCGACACGCTGATGGCTTACCGGGTCACATTCAGGAAAGGGGCGCGCTGATGGACTCCACCGCCTTGTTGCTGGCCGCCACCCTGAGCGCAGGCACCGTGCTGGCCATTGCCGCCCTGGGCCTGCTGATCAATGAGAAAGCCGGCATCGTCAACCTGGGCGCCGAGGGCATGATGCTGTGCGCCGCCATTGCTGGCTTTGCCACGGTGGTGCACACAGGCAACAGCTGGCTGGGTCTTGCTGCAGGCATGGCCGCAGGGGCTGTGCTGGCAGGTGTTTTTGGCGTGCTGGTGATATGGCTTAACACCAACCAATACGCCACCGGGCTGGCGCTCAGCTTGTTTGGCGCCGGATTCTCCGCATTTGTTGGTATCAGATACGTGCAGGAAAAGTTGCCCGAACAATCGCGCTTTGTGATCCCGTGGCTCAGTGACCTGCCTTTTATCGGCCCGGCGCTGTTCCGCCAGCACCCCATGGTCTACGTCGCCATGGGCCTGACCGTGGGGCTGATCTGGTTCTTGTACCGCACCCGCGCTGGCCTGGTGCTGCGCTCGGTGGGCGAGAGCCCTGAGTCTGCCCATGCCCTGGGCTACCCGGTACGCCGTATCCGGCTGGCAGCTGTGATGGCGGGAGGGTCTTTGTGCGGCCTGGCGGGCGCGTATGTGTCCGTGGTTTACACGCCGCTGTGGGTCGAGGGCATGATCGCCGGCAAAGGCTGGATTGCACTGGCGCTGACCACGTTTGCGACCTGGCGTCCGGCACGGGTGTTGCTTGGTGCCTACCTCTTTGGAGGAGTGACCATGCTGCAATTTCATCTGCAAGGTCTGGGAGTGGATGTACCGACCCAGCTGCTGACCATGCTGCCCTACCTGGCCACCATCGTGGTGCTGGTGCTGATCTCGCGTAACCCGCGCTGGATCCGGCTCAACATGCCAACCTCCATTGGCAAGCCTTTCTACCCCGGTTCGTAATTTCCC
This sequence comes from Polaromonas sp., assembly GCF_035638815.1. GTDB lineage: Bacteria > Pseudomonadota > Gammaproteobacteria > Burkholderiales > Burkholderiaceae_C > Polaromonas. The sequence goes on along the minus strand of NZ_DASQZG010000024.1, from coordinate 38,454 downwards.
GGCACATAATCGAGTTTTTTCGCCAAGTTCATTAACCCTAGCTACAGGAAACGACATGACTGATTCCCACAAACGTTCATTGCTCAAGCTGGCTGCGCTTTCGGCGGTCGCGTCGGCTTCGCTGCTGGGTTGCGGCAAGAAAGAAGAGCCGGCACCCGCGCCTGCCCCCGCACCCGTTGCCGCACCGGCACCGGCCAAGCCCGAGCCTCTGAAAATTGCGTTTGCCTATGTCGGCCCCGTGGGCGATGGCGGCTGGACTTTTGCCCATGACAACGGACGCAAGGCGATTGAAAAAGAATTTGGCGACAAGGTCGTCACCAGCTTTGTTGAGAAAGTGCCCGAGTCGGCCGACGCCGAGCGCGTGATCCGCGACATGGCCAGCCAGGGCAACAAGCTGATTTTTGGCACCACCTTTGGCTACATGGAGTCCATGCTCAAGATAGCGCCTGACTTCAAGGACGTGAAGTTTGAACACGCCACCGGCTACAAAACTGCGGACAACCTGCGCACTTACGACAGCCGTACCTATGAGGGTGCCTACATGGCTGGCGTGATTGCGGGCAAGATGAGCAAAAGCGGCACCCTCGGTGTGGTGGGCTCCGTCCCTATCCCTGAAGTGGTTCGCAACATCAACAGCTTCACGCTGGGTGCACAGTCGGTCAATCCCAAAATCAAGACCAAGGTGGTGTGGGTCAATGAGTGGTTCAACCCGCCCAAAGAAACCGAAGCCGCTACCGCGCTGATCAATGGCGGCGCTGACGTGTTATTCCAGAACACCGACTCGTCGGCAGTGCTGCAGACAGCCGAGAAAATGAACAAGCGCGCCTTTGGCTGGGATTCGGACATGACCGCTTACGGCCCGAAAGCCCATCTGGGTTCAGCCATCATCAATTGGGGTCCCTACTACATCAAGGCCACGCGTGAAGCGCTGGAAGGCAAGTGGGCCACTGGTCAAGCCTGGTGGGGCGTGAAAGAAGGCGCGATTGACATGGTGTCGATTGCTGCAGACGTGCCCGAAGACACCAAAAAGCGTGTTGACGAAATCAGGGCTGGCTTGAAGGACGGCAGCTTCTCGATCTGGAAAGGCCCGATCATGGACAACACCGGGAAAGAACTGATTGCCAAAGACGTCGTCGCTGATGACAAGTTTCTGGGTGGCCTCAAGACTTATGTCAAGGGCGTGGAAGGCAAGGTCCCCGGCAACTAAGCCCGGGTCATTGCATGGCTAAACAAGGCTGCCTTCGGGCGGCCTTTTTCTTTTCTTTCTGGAACAACATGACTTCAGTCAAACCCGTGCCTGCCGAACGCTTACCCGAACTGCTGCGCTTGATGCCCAAAGCAGAGCTTCATATTCACATTGAAGGCTCACTGGAGCCGGAGCTGATTTTTGCGCTGGCAAAGCGCAATGGTGTGGCGCTAGCGTATGGCGGCGTGGAAGAGCTGCGCAGCGCTTATGCCTTCACCAATCTGCAGAGCTTTCTGGATATTTACTACGCTGGCGCGAGCGTGCTGCTGAAGGAGCAGGACTTCTACGACATGGCCAGGGCCTACTTCGTGAAAGCACGCGCCGACAACGTGGTGCATGCAGAACTGTTTTTCGATCCGCAGACCCACACGGCACGTGGTGTTGGCATGGATGTTGTGATCAAGGGCTTGCACCGTGCCTGCGTGGATGCGAAGACAGAGTTCGGCATCAGCGCATCGCTGATCATGTGTTTTTTGCGTCACCTCACTGAAGAGGATGCTTTTGAAACGCTGGAGCAGGCCATGCCATACCGCGACCTGCTGGTCGGCGTGGGCCTGGATTCGGGTGAGGTGGGTAACCCGCCAGAAAAGTTTGCCCGTGTGTATGCGCGTTGTCGCGAGCTGGGTTTTCGTTTGGTGGCGCACGCGGGAGAAGAGGGGCCGCCTGCCTACATCTGGACCGCGCTGGACGTTCTCAAGGTCGAACGCATTGACCATGGTGTGCAGGCCGTGAAAGACCCAGCCTTGATGCAGCGCCTGGCAAAAGACCGCATCGCGCTCACGGTATGCCCACTGTCAAACCTCAAGCTCTGTGTCTTCCCCGACCTCGGCAGCCACAACCTGCGCCATCTGCTGGACGCCGGGCTGGCCATCACCATCAATTCGGACGATCCGGCGTATTTTGGTGGGTACATGAATGAGAACTTTACCCAGACCTTTGCGGCCTTGGGTATGGATGCCCAGCACGCCAACACGCTGGCACGCAACAGTTTTGAGGCGAGTTTCATCGAATCAGCAGCCAAGGGCCGCTACCTAGATCGGCTGGACGAATGCTTCGAGGACTTTCGCTAGAAGTCCGAACGCCTTCTGTCACCCAGACTCTCAGTCAACGCGCTTGGCTTGCTTGTCGACCCAGACATCTTGGGGGGCATTGGGGTCTTCTGGCAACCCCACCACCGTCCTGACCGCGTGCATCAGCGCGTCGGCCTCGAAGGGCTTGGTGATGTAGCCATCAGCCCCGCTGGCCAGCCCCTTGATGACGGACTCGCGGGTGGCTTTGCCCGTAAGCATGATGACGGGCACGTTCTTCAGTGCGGGGTGTTGGCGCAGGCGAAGCAGAATATCAAAACCATCGGCGTCGGGCAGCATCACGTCCAGAAGAATCAGGTCAGGAATGGGGGCTTTGTTCAGCTCGGCTATGACCTCGGCGCGGTTACCAGCCAGTCGGACCTGAAAGCCTTCGAAGGACAAATAGCTTTGAATAAATTTGGCCAGCGTGGGCTCGTCGTCCACAACAATGGCCGAGAGCACCTCACCGGGAGCCAGCGTGCGGGCCGGGCCGCGCGGCCTGGCAATACTCACGTAGTAACCGGTTTTCCGCAGCGATACAGCGCCTGAATCCGCCTCAGCTTCCGCTTGGGTCAGCGCTAATTTGTTCAACTGGGTTGTGAACTTGTCGGCAAACGGGTCGGGCTCCGCTTCTTCCAGCAGGCGACGGTCAAGCAGGCCTTTGATGGTTGCCGCAAAAGTTTCTGCCACCACCGCGGGCATGCCCGCCTTGATCTGCGCGCAGCTCAGGATGCCGTCAACGCGAATCAGAATTTCAATCTCGGACGGCGACAGGGTCGTCACACTGCCACGCAGTTCCTGTTGACCTCGGGTGGTGAGCTTGTAAATGTCTGTCTCTTGCATTCGCGATTGCCTTCCGTCGGTAAGGGCTGTCTTAAAGGGATTATCACCCCTTCAGGACGGCTTGCCTTACGGTAGGATCAGGAAAATCCCTCTCCAGCAGCCCATGAAACGCCTGTTAATTCTTCTTGTTTTACTGTGCCAGAGCTTTGGTGCTGCCGCGCAATGGACGCCCGTCATGCTCGACGAGATGGTCATTACCTATATCGACCGCAACACCCAGCGCGGCAAGGGCGGCATGGTGAAGATGTGGTGGCTGGTGGACTACCAGCTGGTGCAGATCACCAATGAAAAAGGGTATTTTTCCAGAGTCCAGTATAGCGAGTACGACTGCCGCCAGAGGCGCTCCCGCGTGATGTCAGTGGCCCTCATGTCGCAGCCCATGGGACACGGCGAAACCGTTTTTGAGGATCGTCTTCCGCGCAAATGGGAGTCGGTTCAGGGCCAGCCTTTTATGCAGGCCCTGTGGGACATTGCATGCGTCGAGTACTAGCGCGCTGACCGTCGTTGCTGGCACCTGGAGCGTGCGCCTCCGTCCTACTGCCAATTGGCCGCGTTCCGACAGATCGGGGCTCGATAGCCTCGTACAAAAGGAGTTACCCCACAGCCGTGGCCAGTAACTACTCAAGGAAACCAGATGTCATCCAATAAAAGTCCAGCCAACACACGCTCTGAACACGCCGGTTCTTCCAGCAAGCAGGGCAACGAGCAACAGTCTGAAAAGCGCGGATCCAGCCAGGTTGACCAAGCCGCTTCGCAGGGCAAGCAGACCGGACAGGCGCCCAAAGGGGATGGTAAAGAGCGTCAGCAGGGCTCCAGCAGCAAATCCTGATTACTGATCCGCGAGGCCGTTGAGGGGCAACGGTAGTTGCGGCTCCAGCGAGTCCGGTCAATGGTCCGGGGCTTGGGCAAAGGTCATATGGGTCCCTCAGCAGGGGCGCGGTTAAAATCGTAAATCCCATGCGTGTTGTCCCGGCGCGCAGGGTTTCCTTTTTTCCGGGGCCATGTAGAGGACCACCATGTATAAAAACCTCGCTGCCGCGTTCGCGGCCGCCTGTTTTATTCTTCCCGCTTTTTCCCAACTCCCTGCGGCTACCGTACCGCCGTTAAAAATCGGCTTTGTGTATGTCGCGCCGCTGACCGATGCCGGTTGGGTGCGCCAGCATGAAGAAGGGCGAAAGTTTGTAGAGGCCAGGCTTGGCGCGCGCGTCACAAGCAGCTATGTCGAGAACGTTGCCGAGGGCGCCGATGCCGCGCGCGTCATCCGCGATCTTGCGCAGCAGGGCCACCAACTGATTTTTACACCCAGCTTCGGTTACATGGAGCCGACGCTGAGAGTCGCCAAAGACTTCCCCGAGGTGAAGTTCGAGTCCATCACGGGCCTTAAAACCGCTGCCAACGTGGCGGTGGCCAACGCGCGTTATTACGAGGGCCGTTACCTGGCCGGAATTGCAGCGGGGCGAATGGCCAGCAGTGCCGGATATGTCGCCGGCTTTCCGATTCCCGAGGTGATCCAGGGCATCAACGCCTTCACCCTGGGCATGCGTTCGGTCAATCCTCAGGCCTCGGTCAAGGTGGTCTGGCTGGGCGCGTGGTTTGATCCCCCGCGCGAGCGCGAGGCGGCGATGACGCTGTTCAACCAGGGTGTGGATGTGATTGCCTTCCACACCGGATCAACCGCAGTGATGAGCGCAGCGCAGGAGCGCGGCAAGCTGGCCATTGCCTACCATTCCGACATGCGCAAGGTGGCTCCTGACGCCCAGTTGCTGGCGGTGACCCACCAGTGGGGCGAGTATTACACCCGGCGCGCCCAAGCGGTGCTGGAGGGTAGCTGGAAAAGCGCCTCGCTTTGGGGTGGCGTGAAAGAGGGCATGATCCGCGTCGACAGCTTTGGTCCGAAAGTGCCGAAAAAAGTAGCCGACGAGGTGTTGGCGCGTCAGAAGGATATTGCCGCGGGCAAGTTGCGGCCCTTTGCCGGCCCACTCACTGACAACGAGGGTCAGCGAGTACTGGCCAGCGGCAAGGCCTTGAGCGATGAGCAGATTCTGGGCATGAACTTCCTGGTTAGCGGCGTGCAGGGAAAGCTGCCCAAATAACCGTTATGCGCGACCGCGTATTCCAGGGTGGCGCGGCTGGGGTAACCTTGCGGTCGTGAAAGCCTGGCGTGCCTCCATCCTCTATTTCCCCGCTCCGGCGCAAGCCGTGCTGGAAACGGACGGCCTGCTTGTCGTCGGCCCGGATGCCGGTGGTCGCCAGGTTGTGCAGGCCATCGGCAGCTACAGTGCGCTGGCGCCGCGCTTCCCCGATCTGGACATCACTCACCTCCCCGGGCGCATCATCGCGCCGGGCTTTGTGGACATGCATATCCACTACCCGCAGCTGGATGTGATTGGCTCGCCGGCGGATGGGCTGCTTCCCTGGCTGGAAAACTACACCTTTCCACATGAAAAACGCTTCTCTGCCCAGGAATACAGTGCGCAGACAGCTACGTTTTTCATAGCAGAGTTGTTGCGGCATGGTGTCACCACAGCCCTGACGTTTTCGACCTCACACCCCGAATCGGTCAATGCCCTTTTCGCGGAAGCGCAGAAAAACGAGCTCCGCCTGATGACCGGCAAATGCCTGATGGACCAGAACTCGCCTGCTGGCGTTCGTGATGAAACCGGGCAAAGCCTGGCGGATACCGAAGCATTGATCAAACGCTGGCACGGTGTGGGCCGGCTGGGGTATGCCATCACGCCGCGGTTTGTTCCCAGCTGCAGCGAGGCGCAATTGCGTGGCGCCGGGGAATTGGCGGCAAAGTACGCTGACGTGTGGATTCAATCCCATGTCGCTGAAAACCATGACGAGATCGCCTGGGTTCGCAAGCTATATCCCGAAGCGCGCAGTTATCTCAGCGTGTATGAGCAGTTTGGCTTGCTGCGGCCTCGCGCTGTGTACGCCCACTGCATCCATATCGACGACGAGGATCGTGCACTGATGCATGGCACCGGCACCGCCGCTGCGGTCAGCCCGACCAGCAATCTTTTTTTGGGCAGCGGTTTTTTTGATTACCAGGCCGCAGAACGAACCGGCTTTTTGTATGGCCTGGCCAGCGACGTGGGAGGCGGCACGAGCTTCAGTCCTTTCCACACCATGTTGGCCGCTTACTACGTGGGCCGTGAGGGGCAAACCAAATCCGGCGTATCGCTCAAGCCTCAGCAGCTGTGGTGGCAGCACACGGCTGGCGCTGCCCGCGCGCTGGGCCTGGAGAGTGTGGTGGGCAATCTGTTGCCCGGTTGCGAGGCAGACTTTGTCGTGCTCAACCCGCAGGTCACGCCGCTTCTGGCCCGCAAGACTGCTCAGGCCAACAGTCTGGACGAATTGCTGTTTGCCCTGATTGTCCTTGGCGATGACCGTGTGGTCGAACGGACGGTGATTTCTCAAGCCAAATTGGCCACTAGCCCATAATCGGCGAGCGCAGACAGCTATCAAAAAGGTAGCTATTTGGTGCGCCGCCCGAAGCGGTTCTGGCTTGCCTACAATCTAGGTCAATTGAGGGAAGCACTGCAATGAGCATCAAGAGCGACAAGTGGATACGCCGCATGGCCGAGAGCACCGGCATGATTGAACCGTTTGAGCCGGGGCAGATCCGGGAGAGCGAAGGCAAAAAGATCATCAGCTACGGCACCAGCAGCTATGGCTATGACATCCGTTGCGCGCCGGAATTCAAGGTTTTCACCAATATCCACAGCACGGTGGTTGACCCGAAAAACTTTGATGAAAAAAGTTTTGTCGACTTTCACGGTGACAGCTGCATTATTCCGCCCAACAGTTTTGCACTGGCGCGTACGGTGGAGTACTTTCGCATCCCGCGCAACGTGCTGACCATTTGTCTGGGCAAAAGCACCTACGCCCGCTGCGGGATCATCGTCAACGTCACGCCGTTTGAGCCAGAGTGGGAGGGTTATGTGACCCTGGAGTTTTCCAACACCACGCCGCTTCCCGCCAAGATCTACGCCGGCGAAGGCTGCGCCCAGGTGCTGTTTTTTGAAAGCGACAAGGACGACGTCTGCGAAGTCAGCTACAAGGACCGGGGCGGCAAGTACCAGGGGCAGGTGGGCGTGACGCTGCCGCGGGCTTGAGGGCAGGGCCCCGGCTTACTTCACCAGCAATACGGGAACATCGGCGTCTGCCACCACCCGTTGCGCCACGCTGCCCATGAGGGCCCGGCTGAGCAGGCCCTGCCCGTGGGTGCCCATGACAATCATGTGTGCCTTCTCGCGCTTGGCAACCCGCAAGATTTCCGCCGTTGGAGATCCGACCACGGCCATGGTCTGATAGGCAATTTTGTGGCGTTTGAGAAAGCGGTCGATCGGGTCCAGCACCTTGCGCGACTCCTCGGCATGGTAGGCGGCTGCTTCTGCCGCCCCCACCATGGCCCGAACGCGTGGTGGCACTGGCGACTGCACATTCAGGACCAACACCTGGTCTGAAGGGCCGGCCAGGCTTTCGTGGGTTGTCAGGAAAGCCAGCGCTTTTTTGGTGTGCTTGCTGCCGTCAGCGGCGAACAGAATTTTCATTTTTTTATCGCTCGGAGTTAAGTTAACGCAACACTAACACGGGAACGCTGCAGTGGGTTAATACGTGCTGCGTTTCACTGCCAAGGAGTATCCGCTTGATGCCCTTGCGGCCATGTGATGCCATCACCACCAGATCACATTTGTGTTTTTTGGCTCCCTTGATGATGGATTCGGCCACCAGGTCGGAAGTCGAGGTGACGGCCTTCCCCTTGATCCCCTCGCTTTGAGCTGATTCGATCACAGCGTCCACCACGGCCTGGCCCTTGTCGCCCCATTGCTTCTCGATGCGGGCAATGTCCTGCGAAGAGATGGATATGCGGCCGTCAAAGTAGGCGATGGGGTAGCGCGGTACCACGTAGAGCGCTACCAGTTCGGCGCCGGTAGCGGCAGCGAGTTCAATCGCTTTGCTCACTGCCTTTCGGGAAAGTGTAGAGCCGTCGGTGGCCACAAGAATGCGTTTGAACATGGCGAGGTCTCCTCGGTTGATCGTGGCTTGAAGCTTAGGCCGCGGCTGGTCCTGCCGGTTTGATCCATGTCAAGCGGGGCAGGCCATGGGCGCCGCTCTCCCGCCCTGGAAATTGTGATGACTCCGCCGCCCGAATCCGCAATGGCACAGCTTGCTACACTGCGTCATGCTCTTGTCTTCCCCCGGTAGCCTGGTCGCGACGTCTTTTGAAAGCCATCCCGGCGACGCGGCAGCCCTGCTTGCGGGGATGCTGGATTCCGCGATGGATGGCATCATCACGGTGGACCACACGCAACGCGTCGTTTTGTACAACCGTGCCGCTGAAAAAATGTTCGGCTGGCCCAGAGCGAGTGTGTTGGGTCAGCCGCTGGACCGGCTGATTCCCACACGCTTCCAGGCCGGACATGGCGAGCATATTCGCCGTTTTGCCAGTACAGGTGTGACTTCAAGGCGTATGGGCGACGGCACGGTCGTTCATGGCGTGCGCGCCAACGGCGAAGAATTCCCCATGGATGCCTCCATCTCTCAATTGAATACGGCTGATGGCAAGCTTTATACGGTGATTCTGCGCGACGTGACTGACCGGGTAAGGGCCCAGGAAGAGCGCAGCGCCTTTGCCGCCGCTGTCAATGCCGTGCGGGAGGAAGAAAAAACCCGTGTGGCACGCGAGTTGCACGATGAGTTGGCGCAGTCGCTGACGGCATTAAAGATGGACGCCATGTGGCTGCGTGACCAGGCTGATGGTGCGCCTGCTTCTGCCCACACCAAACTGACTGAAATGCTGGCGATGCTGGACCACACCATTGCTGCGACCCGGCGTATTGCTGCTGATCTGCGCCCACTGCTGCTCGACGACCTTGGCCTGGTGCCCGCCATTGAATGGCTGGCCCACACGTTCGAGCAGCGAACCGCAGTGGTATGCCGGCTTTCCTACGACGAATCAATGGAGTTGCCCGAGCCGTATGCCACTGCGGTGTTCCGTATTGTTCAGGAGGCGCTGGCCAATGTGGCCAAACATGCAGGCGCATCCGAAGCAGACATCACGATTGAACGTTTACCGGGCCGCATCTCGCTGACTGTGCGCGATAACGGGCGCGGGTTCTTGGCGGGGGCGCCGCGCAAGCCGCAGTCACTGGGCCTGATGGGTCTGCGCGAGCGGGCTGTGCTGCTGAAGGGCCAGGTCGAGATTGACAGCGAGCCGGGCCGTGGCACTTGCGTCAAGGTGAGCATTCCCCTCGCCGACGAGGTTACCGGACCGTGATCAGAATTGTGATTGCCGACGACCACGCGATTGTGCGTGAAGGACTCAAGCGCATCGTCTCGTCTGTTGAAGACATGCAGGTAACCGGGGAGGCCGCTGATGGCACCGAGGTGATGCAGCGGGTGCGTGAGTTGAGCTTTGACGTGCTGATGCTGGACCTGTCGATGCCGGGGCGCAGCGGCATGGAGCTGATCAAGCTGGTGCATGCGGAAAAACCAAGGCTGCGTATTCTGGTGCTCAGCATGCACCAGGAGTTGCAGTACGCGGTGCGGGCCATCAAGTCAGGCGCCAGTGGGTACCTGACAAAGGAGAGCGCACCTTCGTTGCTGGAGCAGGCCATCCGCAAGCTGGCGGGCGGTGGCGCCTTTATAAGCGCCGAGGTGGCAGAGCAGCTGGCCCTAGGTGCCATGCCTGGCGGCGAGGGCCTGCCGCACGAAAGCCTGTCGAACCGGGAGTTTGAGGTGCTTAGCCTGCTGGTCTCGGGGGTGTCCGTGACCGACATAGCCCTGCGCTTAAAGCTCTCCGTCAAAACGGTGAGCTCACACAAAGCCAACCTGATGCAGAAGATGGGGCTGCAGAACCAGAGCGAGTTGATCCGCTACGCCATCAAGCACGAGTTGATTGAGCAACTCTAGGGTCCGACAAGAGATCGGGGTTTTTGAACCGGCCCGGTTGGGGCACCCCTCAGACAATTCCTAGTCGGCCCGGTTGATGCTGATGGCGCCTTTCAGTGTGCGCGGGGGGTGGAATTCCGCTCCCGCTGATGGCTCCATGGAAGAGCTTCCCCGACAGTAGGGGCATGGCTGAAACCCTTCCCCGCCCCGTCAAAGTTTTTCTTGTCGAAGACTCGGCACTGATCCGCGCCCGTGTCACTGAGCTGTTGCAGGCGGCCGCCATGACGGTGGTCGGCTACGCCCGGACCCCGGAGGCCGCGATCGACGGCATCCTCGCTGCTCGCCCTGAAGTGGTCGTTCTGGATGTGCAGCTGGACGGCGGCGTGGGCCTTCAGGTTTTGCGCGCGGTGCGCCGCGCCGCGCCCGGCATCGCCTTCGTGGTGTTCAGCGGCAACTCCGGCCCGGCCTACCGAAGGCTGTACCTTGGTGCGGGAGCCGACAGTTTTCTCGACAAAAGCACACAGTCCGATCAGCTTGTACCAGCTGTCCTGAGAGCGTCTGATCATGTTCACGTCTGATCACGTTCCCCCTGCAACCCGGGCAACGCCGCCCGTGCGCCCGCGCTGGCAAGCGTCTGGGCGCCTCGCTCCACTCCCCGTTTTGACTCCCGCACATTTCCCAAAGGAACACACCATGTCCGCAACCGCCTTGCAAACCACCGTTTTTCCCGTCCGGATATCAGCCCGCCAAACGACGGGTGGCAGTGCACCAGTGGCACCTTTGGTGACACATTGCTCCAACTGCCACTTGCGCGACCTTTGCCTGCCCTGCGGCATGACGGGTGGCGATGTCGAGCGCCTGGACAGCCTGATGTTTGGCCGGCGCAGGGTGCCGGCCGGGCAGACGCTGTATCGGGAGAGCGACAGTTTTCAGTTTATTTACGCTGTCCGCAGCGGTACCTTCAAGTCCAGCCTGATGCTAAACGACGGCCGCGAGCAAGTCAGCGGGTTTCATATGGCGGGTGAGCTCATGGGTCTGGACGGTGTGGCCCACGGAGCCCATGCCAGCAGTACAACGGCGCTGGAAGATGCGGAAATCTGTGCCATTCCCTATGCCCACTTCGCATCGGTGGCGGCCAGCAATTCGGGCATGCAGCATGTGGTCAGCCGATTGATGAGTCGTGAGATCGTCCGCGAGCACAGCCTCATGGTGTTGCTGGGCACCATGAATGCAGAAGAGCGGCTGGCTGCCTTTTTGCTCAACCTGTCGCAGCGCCTCAAGGCTCGGGGTTACTCGGCCAGCGAATTTCATCTGCGCATGTCCCGCGCAGAAATCGGCAGCTATCTGGGCATGACGCTGGAGACGGTCAGCCGCACGTTCTCTGCTTTCCAGCAGCAGCGTCTGCTGGAAGTGGACAAACGCCACATCCGCATCACCAATCTGGACGGCCTGACACGCGCCTTCGAGACGCGCGTGCACTGACGGGGCTCAGGCCTTGGCGCTGCCGCCTTGGCCGTCCGATAGCTTGTCCATCACGTTGGCGAAACCCTGCGCCGCCACGGCAGGAAGTGCCGTCAGGTTGGCGCTGCCCGGTAATCGGGAAGTGCGCATTCAACGCTAGGGTTGCGAGCGGTTATGGGCCCCGCGGCGACATTTTGCTGTCATGCACACGGCCTTCGCTCCACTCAAAAATTGCCATGCCTGCCAGCATGGCCAGCACGAAGACTGCCGCTTTCGGCTCCCCCCCGCCCAGCGACACAAGCGCCGGACCGGGACAAAAGCCGGCCAGCCCCCATCCCGCGCCAAACAGCAGACTGCCCGTCAGCAGGCGCTTGTCGATGTCACGCGAACCAGGCAGGTGCAGGGCACCGCCCAGAAATGTGGTGGTGCGCTTTTGGGCCAGTGCAAACGCGAACACGCCGACCAGAATGGCGCCGCCCATGACCAGCGCCAGGGAGGGGTCCCAGGCGCCAGTCAGGTCCAGAAAGCCGATGACCTTGCCGGGGTCTGTCATGCCGGAGAGGATGAGGCCGATGCCGAAGAGCAGTCCGACCGCGAATTCAGAGATGCGGTGTTTCATGGTTTTTCCTTTCAGCCAGAGCTCAGCCAGCCAGCGCGTGGCGCGCCAGATAAACGGTGACAAAACCTGCGCCCATGAAGGTCAGCGTGGCCACCAGAGAGCGCGGTGACAGGCGCGACAGGCCGCAGACGCCGTGACCGCTGGTGCAACCCGAGCCGAAGCGTGTGCCCACACCCACCAGCAGCCCGGCAATCATCAGCGTGACCCAGCCGGCGTCTATGCGCATTGCGATAGGCCCTGCGAGTAGCAGATAGAGCAGCGGAGCGACCAGCATGCCCAGCAAAAAGGACAGGCGCCAGCCCACGTCTCCCGCCCGGGGTCGCAACAGGCCACCGATGATGCCGCTGATGCCGAGGATGCGCCCGTTGAGCAGGATGAACATGGCCGAGGCCAAGCCCAGCAGGATGCCGCCGGCCAGCGAGGCCCAGGGTGTGAAGTTGTTCCAGTCAACGCTCATTGGATTTTCCTTCTGGAGGTGTTGCAAAACTGTTCATACAGAACGTTCATTACGGCCAGCGCCTGGGGGCTGTTGATCTGGTAGTAGATGTTCTTGCTCTCCCGGCGGGTGCTGACCAGGCCTTCATCACGCAGCACACCCAACTGTTGCGAGAGCGTGGGCTGCACGATGCCGACCGTCGCTTCCAGTTCTCCGACCCGTTGTTCGCCTTGAACCAGTTGGCAAAGCAGCAGCAGTCGCGCCGGGTTGGACAGCACCTTCATCAAGCGGCTGGCTTCCTCCGCAGAACTGCGCAGCAAATCGATATCCATGGTGGTGTGTGCGCGCATGTGAAAACGCTCCGTTTTTGGGTTTCAGACAACTTAACTATATGGACTAATAATATATTAGACAATATACTATAAATGACGAATTTTTCAGGAAGAAGCGCGTATGCCCGCGGCCGCACGAAGTTTTTTTCGACACCGCCCACCTGGAAGGTGAGTCATGTCGTCTATGAAAAAGAGGGAGGGGCTACTCATCCGCGTTGCAATCAATTAACCGCGCCCAGGCGCAGAAAGGCCCATGCCATGAGTGACCAACAAATAGTGGTTCATCTCACACAGGAGAAGGATTACCGTTTCCAGATTGCGTTTGAGGACGGCGCACCTGATCTGACGGCTGACGAGCCGCCACCGTTGGGGAGTGCGAGCGGCCCCTCACCAGTGCAACTGCTCGCCGCAGCCGTCGGTAGCTGTCTGTCTGACTCGTTGCTGTTTGCCCTGCGCAAGTTCAAACAAAACCCTGAGCCGGTGCGATGCGAGGTGCAGGCCGACGTGGGCCGCAATCCGGAGGGTCGGATGCGCGTGCTGCGCATGAAAGTCGTTCTGACGCTTGGTGTGGAGGCTGGCCAGCTGGCGCATCTGGACCGGGTGCTGGATCAGTTCGAAGAATTTTGCACGGTCACGCAAAGTGTGCGCGCAGGCATTCAGGTGACTGTCGAGGTATATGACGCAGCCACTGTGCGCCTGAAATAGCAGCTTTCTCCTCCCGTCGGGCTATCAGTTTTTAAATTGATCCGGCTCCCGGGTGGGCTGCCACCACTGGATAACTTGTGGTTGGGTGATGTTATGCCCTTAGCGGCGCGGCGTCGGGCAGGTGTTGATGCCCAGCAGGCTGTAAAGAGGGCACATGCCGACAGCGCCGGTGATCAGGGGAATGACGCCGATGTAAGCCCACACGCCGAGGGTTCCCGTGACAGCCAGTCCAATCAGGACGAGGCCCAAAATGACGCGCAGGCTGCGATCCAGCGTACCTTCATTGGTTTTCATGGTTTGATTCCTTTTAAAAGTTTAAAACGGCGCGTCTGTCCTCCAGGGGCTGTTGGGGCGCAAACACATTTGACAGATTAAGGGGTGGTCGGCGCGAGTCTCTTGACGTGGATCAAACGGCCTTGGTCATATATCCCATCCAGGGCCAATAGGTCAGCGCAAAGACGACCAGCAGAACCGCAGCGGCGAGCGTAATCACCAAACCGGTGCGAATGAAATCCCGTGCGTCAAACGTATCGGTTCCGTAGGCGATCATGTTTTGCGGGGCATTGACCGGCAGAATGAACCCAAAGCTCACCACGAACTGCAGCAGCATGGTCATGCCAATCACGTTGATGCCGGGTGTCTGCACCGCCATCAGCACGCTGATGATGATGGGGATCATGGTTGAGGCCAAAGCCGTGGCACTGGCAAAACCAAGGTGAATCACGATCAGGAACAGCGACAGCAGCATCAGGATGGCAAAGGCACTGGCCTGCTGCAAGCCGAGGTTTTGCACAATCAGGTTGGCAAGCCATGCTGCGGCGTTGGTGCGCAGCAGCGTCGTGCCGACGCTGATGCCAACCGCGAAAAGAATCACCGTGCCCCAGGGAAATCCGCGTTGCGACTCTTTCCAGTCCATCACGCCCAGACGCGGCAGCAGCATCAACGCAATGGCGGCAATTGTGGTGGAGGACGTATCGAAGTTGTGCAGCACCTTCTCGGTGGCCCAGAAACCCAGCAACACCAGCACAATCGCCAGCAATTTCCACTCGCGCCCGCTCATCTTTCCAATTGCCTCGAGCTGGAGGCGGATGGTGGCCTGTCCACCAGCGATCTCCTTCATCTCGGGTTTCATCATGCGGGTCATGATGAAATAAACCGCCACGCTGAGCAGGGCGGAGAAGGGCGCACCAGCGATGAACCATTCGGTCCAGCTGATGCTGGTCCCAAACTGCTTTTCGATGAAGCCGATGGCCACCATGTTTTGTGCCGCTGCGGTTTTGATACCCACGTTCCAGACGCTAGCCGTCTGCGCAGCCGTGATCACCAGCAGGCCGGCAAAGCGGCTGCGTTTGTCCACCTTGAACGCGAGAATGAAGCCCATCATGATGGGCACCAGGCAGGCCACACGCGCGGTGGTACTGGGCACAATGAAGGAAAGCAAAAACCCCGTCACCATCGCGCCCATCACGATATGGTTGGTACCGGCATCTACTTTCGAGAGCACCAGCAGCGCGATGCGCCGGTCCAGTCCGGTAGCGGTCATTGCAGCGGCGATGAAGCAGGCCGCCGCCACGAGGGCCACAGCGCTGTTGGAAAAACCGGACAAGGCGAGGCCCAGCGCTGCCACCGTGCCCATGTCAGCCCCGGCGGGTTTTGCCGCGTCCGGCGCGTAAGCCAGCAAGAAGACCATCAGGGCGCCGATCACGACTGAACTCACCGCATAGTCCAGTGCCTCGGTCATCCAGACGATGACTGCAAAAGCGAGGATGGCCAACATGACTTGACCTGCTGCAGGAAGCCCTTGAGCGCTTGGCATCCAAAGCACCCCAAGCAGGGCGGCTACCGCCGCCAGCAGAGCGGCCTGTTTGAGCAGGGAGCTTTTGGCGCTGTCGCCGACCGCTGCGGTGGTACCGGTGGAGGGGCTAGGATTCAACAGTGGTGTCATGCGGCTCTCCTTGTTCAAGGTGAACTGTCGGGCTTTTGTGGCCCCCGGGCTTGACTTGCCTCAAGCAGGCTTGCCTTTGTACCTGTTCTCAGGATGCATGGCGCGGTGGAGCAGCTTGCGCAGCTCGCTGAACCACAACACGCTGCTGCCCATCGCGGCGCAGACCAGCCACTGCGTCAGCGTCAGCGGTACGGTGCCAAAGGCCAGATTCAAAAACGGCAGGTGCACGACCGCGATCTGCAGCAGCGCTGACAGGGACAGCGCCCCCCAAAGCCATGGGTTGACGAAAAGACGGTGGAAAGCGCTGATGCTGTCAGAGCGCGCATTGAAGCAGTTGAACAGGTGGGCGAAGACCAGCACCGTGAACCCCGCTGTGCGTGCGGTATCCAGGTTCTGCGAGCCTTCAATCAAGCCGCCGGGCAAGTACAAGTCCATCGTCAGCAGCGACGCAAGCGCCACCACCAGACCTATCTGTACCACACCGACCCACATGCGCGCATCGATCACCCGCTCATTCATGTGGCGGGGCTTGCGCGCCATGACGTCGTCTGTGGGGGGGTCGATGCCCATGGCCAGGGCCGTCCAGGCGTCGGTGACCAGATTGAGCCAGAGGATCTGTGTGGCCAGCAGGGGCAGCACCACCTGGCCACCGGAGCCGGACGACAGCCCGATCACGCCCGCTCCGACCACGCCCAGAAACACCGTCAGGACCTCGCCCATGTTGGACGACAACAGGTAGCGCAGGAACTTGCGGATGTTTTCGAAGATGTGGCGCCCTTCGCGCACCGCCTGCACGATGGTGGCAAAGTTGTCGTCCGCCAGGATCATGCGGGCGGCTTCCTTGCTGACTTCGGTGCCGGTGATGCCCATGGCAACGCCGATATCAGCTGATTTCAGTGCTGGTGCATCGTTGACGCCGTCGCCTGTCATCGCGACGATGTGGCCGGCCGCCTGCAGCGCATCCACAATGCGCAGTTTGTGCGCGGGTGATACACGGGCATACACAGACGTGGCCTGCACGGCGGCGGCAAAAGCGGCTCGGTCCAGGGCATCGATGTCGTTGCCTGTCAGTGCAGTTTCACCTGCTGCCACGATGCCCAGGTCTGCCGCGATGCGCGCCGCGGTGCGCGGATGATCGCCGGTAATCATGATGACGCGTATGCCGGCGCGCCTCGCCTCGGCAATCGCCACTTTGGCCTCCGGGCGGGGCGGATCGATCATGCCGACGCTGCCGACGAAGATCAGCTGGTTTTCCATGCTGTCGCCGGCCTGCCAGTCCTCGCCGGGCGCCAGCGGCCGATAGGCCACGGCCAGCGTGCGCAGCGCCGCGTCAGACATGGCATCGACGTCAGCCAGGATTTGCCTGCGCATCAGGTCAGTCAGTGGCACGGCCTCCATGCCAACACGTGCATGGCTGCAACGACCCAACAGCACGTCGGGGGCGCCCTTGGTGATCAGCACCCGCGCCTCAGCGTGTTCATGGTCGATGGCGATGCTGGACATCATCTTGCGCTCGGAGGAAAACGGGATTTCACCGATGCGCTCGAAACGTTTCTCCCGGCGCTGGTGTATGCCCAGCTTGCGTTCGGCCACCAGAAAGGCCGCCTCGGTCGGGTCTCCATGGATTTCCCAGGCGCCGCCTTCCGCCCGGTGCAGTTGCGCATTCCCAGCCAGGCTGCCGCCGCTGAGCAACACGATCTGCTCTTGCCGCAGCGATCCGGCGGCCAGCTCGAGGCCCTCATGTTCCAGGCGCCCCACCGGTGCGTATCCAACACCCGTCACATACACGCTGCCCGATGCGGTTACCACACGTTCGATGGTCATCTCCGACCGGGTCAGGGTACCGGTCTTGTCCGAGCAGATAACTGAAGCCGAGCCCAGTGTTTCCACCGACGAAAGGTTTTTAACGATGGCCTTGTGCCTCGCCATGCGCTGCATGCCCAGTGCCAGCACCACTGACAAAATCGCCGGCAATCCCTCTGGCACTGCTGCTACCGCCAGGGCCACTCCCAGCAGCAACACATCAATGACATCCCGGGCGTTGCGGATTTCCGTCATCAGCAGGATGGTGGCAATCACCACGATCGAAATGGCCACCACAGCCAGACCCAACATGCGGCCCAGACGCGCGACCTCTTGTTGCAGCGGCGTAGCCTCAGCGGGGGTTGCTTCGAGCATGTGGGCGATAGCGCCCATCTGTGTCTGCATACCCGTAGCGGTGACTACCGCGAGGCCGGTGCCCTGAACCACTACCGTGCCTTTGAACACCATGTTGATGCGGTCGCCCAAGGCTGGCATGCCATGCAGCGTGGCGGGGTCCTTCAGCACGGCCTGGCTTTCGCCGGTGAGTGAGGCTTCCTGCACGCGCAGCGACGTTGCCCGGAGCAGGCGCGCGTCTGCACCCACTGCATCGCCCTCGCCCAGCAGCAGCACATCACCGCACACCAGTTCGGTACCTTGCACTCTCTGGGCCCGGCCATCGCGTAGCACATTGGCACTGGCAGTCGTGAGGCGCGCCAGCGCGGCCACCGCCTGTTCGGCCTTGGCCTCCTGGGCAAAGCCCAGCACCCCGTTGACCAGCACCACCAGACTGATCACGATGGCATCCACCGGCCAACCCTGCCATCCCTCCAGGGCCCAGGCCAGCAGTGCAATGCCGATGGCAGCAAGCAGCAGGTAGATCAGCGGGTCCTGAAAGTGCTTCAGGACGCGTCGCCAGGTGGCCAGGGCAGGCGCCCCCAGAAGTTCGTTGGGTCCGTCGTCGAGCAGGCGGCGCTGTGCCTGGGCCGCCGTCAAACCAAATTCGGGATTGGCGGAGACTTCCTTGATGACCGCGTCGATCTCTTGCGTCGACGGGTTGTTCATGTCATTTGGCCGCCGCGTCTTCTGCTTTGCGCACCACCAGGACCGGAACGGGTGACAACCGGATGATTTGCTCTGCGCCGCTGCCGAGCAACATGCGACTGATGTTTCTGCGGCCATGGGTACCCACCACGATCAGATCTGCCTTCCATTGTTGGGCCTCGCGCGCCACGGTGTCTCCCAGACGCTCGTCCAAGCGGTCAATCAGAAGTGTTTCGGCCTGGACGCCTGCCGATTCTGCGATGGCAAGGGCTTCGGCAAGAATTTTTTCACCGGTTTCGCGCATGATCTCGATCAGTGCACCAGACTGGCCGCCGTAGGGGTCAAGACCGCTGATGTAGGCCATGTCGTCAAGCGCATGCACCAGCAGCAGTACAGACCGTCCGCCACAATCCCGTGCCAAATCGGTGGCCGCCACCAGTGCTTTGTTTGATGCGTCGCTGCCATCGACCGCAACCATGATTCGTTTGTACATAACTTGAGTTCTCCCCGAATGGATGAATGCCCCGTTCGATAGCGCAAAAGCGCTTTGGCGTTGTCCGTGCTCCGTTACTTCACCGTGAGCACCGGAATATCGCGTGCGGTGATGCGCACAGTCTGCACGCCAGTCCGGGATGCCGACTTGATGTTTCTCAAATGCTACCGGTTCAGTGGAGGGAGTGGCCGCCAATTCACAAGCTTGCTGGAGGACAGACTGCAAGAGTCTGGCGGAGCCACGGAATAGCGGGTATGACTGACCCTCATCCGGATAGTGCATTAAATAGCCGTCCAGCCCAGCGTACATGAGCGCAAGCAGCTATAAAAAGAGTAGCAAAGCGCTTAATTATCATGGTTTGACCTCCTTGCTGTCCGCGCTCATCTGGCGCACGGCTCGGGCCAGCAGAGGGGCCATGCGTATCGCGTTGGACGCGTGTGCGATCGTGTCGCAGGTCAACACACGTACGGCACCTGCTTCCAGCAACTGGCGATGAGCCTCGGCGTCGAAGAGGGCGTGCACGCCTATACACAGCGGTGCGCCCAGACCGGCCCTTTCCAGCAGCCGCGTGGCGGCCAGCATGGTATGCCCCGTGGAAATGATGTCGTCGATCAGCACCGGCGTGTGTCTTGGCCAGCGTTCGCTGCTGACCAGCCGGACACCGACGTCGCGGTCACCGCGCCGCGTTTTGGCCAGCACCGTCCATGGGGCACCGACCAGCCCTGCCACTTCGGCAACCCACTGTTCGCTTTCCCGGTCGGGTCCGATGAGCCAGGGTGCGTCCACGTGGCTGCGCAGCCAGCGCGCGATCACGGGTGCGGCCGGCACCACCTGTGTGCGCAGGGTGTAGATCTCGTCCAGGCTGTGAATGCGGTGCAGGTGCGGATCCACAGTGACCAGAAAGTCCAACGAAGCAGACAGCAACCGGGCGTAGCTGCGCGAGGTTACAGCTTCCCCAGGCTTGAAGCGTTTGTCCTGCCGCATGTAGGGCAGGTAGGGCGCCACCAGCCCGACCTGCCGCGCGCCCAGCTCACGCGCTGCGTCAGCGGCAAATATCAGCGGCAGGGTCTTGCCGTCTGGCTGGTCCAGGCTTCCGGCCAGCAAGACGCAGCGGCCCTGGACCGGTGCGTCAATACGTACACCGGTTTCACCGTCCGGGAAGTGATGCAGCTGCAGTTCGGCATGATCGCAGTGCAGCCGGCCGGCCAAACTTGTCGCCAGAGCTGCACCGCCGGGCAGGGCCAGAACCAGCATCAGGCTTCCTCCATCACATGCACGGCGGGGGCTTGCGTGGTGGCATATTCCAGCGCATAGGCCAGTTCACCCCGCGTGGCTGCGTGCAGTGTGAAAAGCGGGTCACCGCGTTCGACCACCGTACCGAGCTGCACATTCATGTCGATACCCGCACACGCTGCGGTGGGTGCACCTGCGAGTTTGGCAATGCGCGCCAGACGGCGGTTATCGATGGCGATGACGCTGCCGCCGTGCAGGGCCGTCACCGGTTGCTGGTAGGCCGCTACCGGCGGCTCGCGCAGTCCGCCCTGCGCTTCGCAAATTTCCTGAAATTTTTGCCAGGCGCGGCCGTCCTCCAGCACAGCTGTGGCCTGGGCCAGGCCCGCCCCGGCTGGCGCAGCACCGCCAAACTCGAGAATCTGTCCGGCCAGCGCGAGCGCACGCGAGGCAAGATCGGCCGGCGCCTGGGCTTCGCGGCGCAACACCGCCAACACATCGCGAGCCTCCAGCGCAGGGCCAATCCCGCGGCCCACGGGTGCGACCCCATCGGTTTGGACCACGCGCACCTGCAGGCCCATCGCCTTCCCCACATGCCCCAGCTGCCGCCCGAGTTGGTGAGCGGCATGCGCGCTGCGCACCTTGGCGGTCAACCCCACGGGCATGTCGATCAGCACATGCGTGGCGCCGGCCGCAGCTTTTTTGGACAGGACCGAGGCCACGAGCTGCCCCTGGCTGTCCAGGTCCAGCGGACGCTCCACGCGGATGAGAATGTCGTCCGCCGGGCTGAGCCGCACTGCGCCGCCCCACACGATGCAGCCGCCGGTGCGATCCACCACGCGGCGGATCTGCGTCACGTCCAGGTCCACCGGTGCCAGTGTCTCCATGGTGTCGGCGGTGCCGGCCGGAGAGGTGATGGCGCGCGACGAGGTCTTGGGCATGCGCAGCCCGCAGGCCGCAATGATGGGAACAATGATCATGGTGGTGCGATTGCCAGGCAAACCGCCCACGCAGTGTTTATCCATTACCAGGCCCTCGCCCCAGCTCATGCGGTCCCCCACATTGACCATCGCGCGGGTCAGCGCGATGGTTTCGTCCATATCCAGGTGGTCACCGGCGCAGGCGGTGACGAAGGCTGCCAGCTGAAGGTCGGAATAACGCCCGGCGGCCACGTCTGCAATCACCGCATCGATGGCCGCCTGCCCAAGGCGGCGCCCGTAAACCTTGGCGCGCACATGGCTCAGGGATTCAAGCGGGGCGGGGTGGTGCAGCGAGACTTCTTCACCCGGCCGCGCCTGTAGCAGGCGCCAGGCGGCTTCGGACAGGCCGGCCTCTTCAGGCGAGAGAAAGTCTCCGCTCACGACATTGAGCGTGGCCATGATGGTGCGACCGTTAAGGCGCAGCTCCACGCGAGACCGCGCCTCGAAACCTTCCGAGTGGCAAACAGGGCAATCGCGGTGCATGTACAGCACCGGCTCCTGGTAGGTGTCGATTCCCAGCCGGAGCAGGCGAAGGCGGTTGAGCGTGGGCGTAGGTGATGCGAGCATGAAGAGTCCTTCGCTCCACTGTAGGCAGGGCGGACGTAGCTGGCCTTGACAAATCGCAAGCCGGTGGCGCTCGTGGGGCTGGTATATGCCGGTAGCTCTGGCAGCGAATCTGCAGATGCTTTGGGCCCCGGTTTTGCCCAGGTGGGGCGTTGATCTGGAGCAAGTGGGGGCACCCGGTGTGCGCTAATCTGGCTGAATGGGACATGCCTGTCCCGTGTGAAGGATCTCCATGAGCGTACGCAATCTCGAAGCCCTGTTCCAGCCTGCCTCGGTGGCCCTGATTGGTGCCTCCGACCGCGAGGGGAGCCTGGGTTCCGTGATCCTGCGCAACCTGCGCGCAGGCGGTTTTCAGGGGCCGGTCTGGCCGGTGAACCGGCGGCTCGGCAGCTTCGGTGGCACGTCGGCCTGGCGCGACGTCGAGTCGCTGCCGCAAGCGCCGGATCTGGCCGTGATCTGCACACCGGCAGAAACCGTGCCGGAGCTCATCGCTGCCTTGGGCCGCAAGGGTACACGCGCCGCCATCGTCTTGTCGGCCGGGCTGAAACAGGCCACTGGCGCCGATGGCCTCTCGCTGGAGCAAGCCATGCTTGATGCCGCGCGGCCGCACCTGCTGCGCATCCTGGGGCCCAACTGCATTGGTGCGCTGGTACCTGGCATCGGGCTCAATGCCAGTTTCGCGCCGGGCAACGCCTTGCCCGGCAAACTGGCTTTTGTGACGCAATCGGGGGCCCTGGCGACCGCCATGCTGGACTGGGCTAACAGCCGCAGCATCGGGTTTTCGCATTTCATCTCGCTGGGCGACAGCGCTGACGTGGATTTCGGCGATGTCATTGACTACCTCGCCAGCGATCCCGCCACCCGGGCCATCCTCATGTACATGGAATCGGTGAAGTCTGCGCGCAAGTTCATGTCGGCAGCGCGGGCCGCAGCACGCAACAAGCCGGTGATTGTTGTCAAAGCCGGGCGTGCGCCTGAGGGTGCCCGCGCGGCAGCCTCGCACACAGGTGCGCTGGCCGGCTCGGATGTGGTGTTTGACGCCGCCGTCCGCCGCGCGGGCATGCTACGGGTGGACACCCTGGAGGCGCTCTTCGACGCCGCCGAAACCCTCACCTATGTAAAGGGCTGGCACGGCGAGCGGCTGGCGGTCCTGACCAACGGCGGTGGTGCCGGGGTGCTGGCAGCCGATGCACTGGCGCTGGGCGGCGGCAAGCTGGGCGTACTGGAGGACAGGACGCTGGATGCGCTCAACCAGTGTCTGCCGCCTACCTGGTCGCACGGCAACCCGATTGATATCGTGGGGGACGCACCGGTCAGTCGTTATGAGGATGCTTTAAAGGTGTTGCTGGTTGCGCCTGAGGTCGACGGAGTTCTGTTCATCCATGCACCTACGGCCATTGTTCCTGCAGACCAGATTGTAGCGGCCTGCCTGCCGTTGGCCCAGACGTCGGGCAAACCGGTGCTGACTTGCTGGCTGGGCGGTGCGGCGGTAGCAGCGGCGCGACTTGCCAGCGCTGCGGCCGGTGTTGCCAGCTACGACACGCCGGAACGCGCCGCGGCGGCGTGGCTGCAACTGGTCACCCACGCGCGCAACCAGCAAGCTTTGCAGCAGCTTCCGGCATCCGAGCTGGAGGACTTCACACCCGACCGGAAACTGGCGCAGTCACTGCTTGATGACGCGCTGCGGGAGGGGCGCGAGTGGCTCGGTGACGCGCAGGCTCAGGCGCTGCTGCGGGCCTACGGCATCCCGACGGTGCAAACTGTGCGGACGGGCAATGTCGAGGAGGCGGTCGCGGCGGCCACGCGCATCGGTTACCCCGTCGCCCTGAAGATCGTGTCGCCTCAGGTCATCCACAAGTCCGATGTCGGCGGTGTGGCACTCAACCTGGTTTCAGAAGAAGACCTCCGGCGCGCAGCAGAAAAGATGCTGCGGCAGGTGAACGCGCAGCTGCCGCAGGCGCAGATACTCGGCTTTACCGTACAGGCGATGGCCGAGCGTCCCGGTGCGCACGAGTTGATTGTGGGCATTGCCTCGGACCCCGTGTTCGGACCGGTGATGTTGCTCGGCGAGGGCGGCGTTGCCGTTGAGCTGCACAAGAATCATGTGGTGGCGCTGCCACCGCTGAACACCCGCCTGGCGCAGGACATGCTTGCCGGCAGCCGGCTGTCGCTCCTGCTGGCCGGCTACCGCGGGCGCCCGCCAGCCGATGAGGCGGCGTTGCTGAGCACACTGCTCAAGGTTTCGCAAATGGCTTGCGACCTGGCCTGGCTGGCCGAGCTTGACATCAATCCGCTGCTGGTCGACGAACGCGGTGTGCTGGCGCTCGATGCGCGGGTCAGGTTGCGCACGGTCCCGGCGGGCGAGCACAGTCATCTGGCCATTCGGCCCTATCCGCAGGCGCTGGAGGAGCATGTGCAGATCAAGGGCCAGGACGTGTTGCTGCGCCCGATTCGACCGGAAGATGGCCAGCGTCTGAAGGCGTTTTATGCCGGGGCGTCCCCCGCCGACATGCGCTTGCGTTTTTTCATGTCGCGGCGCGAGGTGCCGCATTCCGAACTGGCGCGCTACAGCCAGATTGACTATGACCGTGAGATGACCTTCGTCGCCATACTGCCGCAGGCGGGCGGAGACCTTGTCATGCTGGGTGAAGCCCGGGCCGTTTGCGATCCGGACAACCGGGTGGCCGAATTCGCGATTCAGGTAGCCACGCACTGGCAGGGCAAGGGCCTGGGCCGCCTGCTTCTTGACAAGTTGACAAGCTACCTGCGGGCGCGTGGCACCGCGGAGGTGGTGGGGCAGTGCCTGCCGGAGAACGTGGGCATGGCAGCTCTGGCGCGGCGTGCCGGTTTTCAGGTCTTGGACGGCCCCCTGCCGGAGGCCACCACCATGCGACTGTTGTTGCGTTAGTCTGTCAATTCATGCTGCAGTGTGGTGACTGTTCCGCGCCAGTAGGCCTTCACACCTTCCGGTAGTACCCAGGCAACTTCGCCATCCAGCGGCACGCGCATGCCGCCGCGCTCGACATAGTTCCAGAACCGGCCTTGCCACGGCGCAGGGGAAGCTTTTCCGTCGACGGCGCGGTCGCGTGAGTCTGCATATACCGCGTCGATGAGGCCATCGGCGTTAAACCGAAACAGCAGCGTCACGGTCAGGGCGCCGTCGGTCAGGGTGGCCCGCGCCGCGTTTTGATCAACCGCCTCCCAGCGCACGCCCTGGCTGGGCAGCAGGGCAGTGGGGTACCAGGCCATTTCTGCGAAAAAGCGCAGCAACTCACCACGCGCAATCTCTGGCGTGCCCGTGGTGCTCACCACCGGGATCAAACCAAACAGGGCGGCGCGCAGCATTCCTTCACCGGCCACGTACGCGTCGTGGACGTAGGCTGGCATAAAGGGCAGCATCATGATCCGTGCATTCCAGACAAAACCTGGTCGCTGTGTGATGACGAGCTGGGTTGAGGTGAAAGGCTTCCACTGTTCGCCAGTCTCGCTCATGTTCATGCTGCCGGTGTGCGAGACCGATGCGCCCCTGACGAGGGGCTGGCCGTCTGTCAGTGCAACGCGAAAGAAGCGCTGTACTGGCGCGGGCAGGCCCGTTAGTTCGCCAGGCGCGTAGCGCAGCGTCTCGCGGGGCGCGTGGGCGTTATTGAGCCGTTCGTTCAGCACGCGTGTATCAGCCGCCCAGCGCCATGAACCGTAGGCAGCTGCTGCGGCAGCACACAACGCCGCGGCGGCCAGCGCGATACCGAACCATTTCATCCAGATCATGGGACCGTTTCCAGGCAAGAGCCAGAATTCACCGGCGCTGCTATCAACGGAGGTGGACGGTTTCGAGGTAGAAGGGCATGTGGCATGACCAGTGCAGTTCGCGCTCGATACGCTGGCGCATGGCGTCGGCCGCCGCTGGCTCGCCGTGGGTGATGAAAGTCTGCTTCGGTGGTGCCTTGAAGCCCCGCAGCCAGCTGACAATTTCCGCAGCATCGGCATGCGCCGAGAGGTCATCAAGCATCGCCACCTCGGCATGGACAGAGACGTCCTCGCCATGGATGCGCACACTGGGGGCGCCGCCCGCGATGGTCGCGCCGCGTGTGCCGCCAGCCTGGTAACCGGCGAACAGGATGGTGTTGCGCTTGTTTGGCGCAAAGGCTTTGAGGTGGTGCACCACCCGGCCACCGGTGGCCATGCCACTGGCGGCAACAATCACCATCGGTCCGCGCCGGGCGTTCAGTTGTCTCGATTCTTCAGGCGACTGGACAACGTGAGCAATGTGCGCCATCGCCTCACATTCGGCAGGGGTAAGCCGCAGTTCGGCCTTGTGCTTGAGGTAGACCTGCATGGCGTTGGCGGCCATCGGGCTGTTCAGGTACACCGGCAGGTCCGCAATCACGCCCTTGGCCTTGAGCAGCCCGATGCAGTGCAACAGGCTTTGCGCGCGTCCCACTGCGAAGGCCGGAATCACCACCACCCCACCGCGCGCGGCCGTGCGGTTGATGACTTCGCCCAGCGCCTGCAGCGGGTCGGTGTTTTTGTGCAGGCGGTCGCCATAGGTCGACTCGACCACCAGGTAGTCGGCGCCTTCCATCGGTGTCGGCGCCTTCAGGATCATGTCGTTGGGCCGGCCAATGTCACCTGAGAACAGGATAGAGCGGGATCCGTCATCCAGCCGCACAAACGACGAGCCCGACATGTGCCCGGAGGGCGACAGGCTGGCATGCAGGCCGGCTGCGGGCTGCCAGCTTTTGCCATAGGGCTGCGGGTGAAACAACTTCAGGCATTGCAGCGCGTCGTCGCGCGTGTAAAGCGGCAGCGCCTCCTTGTGTTTGGACAACTTGTGGCGATTGGCAAAGTCTGCCTCTTCTTCCTGCAGGTGGCCGCAGTCCGGCAGGAGGATGCGGCACAGGTCATACGTGGCGGGGGAGCAAAACACCTTGCCGCGAAAACCCTGACGCGCCAGCAGTGGCAGGTAGCCGCTGTGATCGATGTGGGCATGTGTCAGGATCAATGCGTCAATCGAGGCAGGATCCACGGGCAGCCGCGACCAGTTGCGAAGGCGAAGCAGTTTGTAGCCCTGAAACAGGCCGCAATCGACCAGCACTCGGGCTTTGTCGTGCGTGACCAGGTACTTGGAGCCCGTGACAGTGTCGGTTGCGCCCAAAAATTGGAGTTTCATGGCCCCAGTCTAGGAAGTGCTGGTGGGGCACCGCTTGCGCTGGATCAAGTCGGCCGGAGACGCTGGGTCAACGTCGGCCAGGCTGCGGCAAGATCCGAGCCCGCGCCGCACCGCCTGCCAGGGGCATGGTCAGCCGTTTTGGGCCCCAGAAGGGGTGGCCGTAGAGCAAGGGGTCTCCGCGTGTTTCGGGGTGGGAAACACGCTTGGCATCGCCCCGTTTTACGGGACGGGAAGCCCCTTGTTTTGAAGCGGTTTTATCCTACATCTGGTCGGGCGGTGGGCCGCTCAATGGGAGCGAGACGTCCACCTAATATTGCATCAGACGTAACGAGGAGTCTGTTCATGTTTTCCAACCACCTGCCAAGAGTTAATTCAGTCCCACGGGAATACATCCATCTGGGTGCTGCGGTTCTGGTATTGCTTGTCATGCTGACCGGGCTTGCGTCGGTGGCCAACGGGCAGGTCCGAAAAGCGGAGCTTCGCGAATCCTTGCTTGCATCGCAAAAAACCGCCATCGCTTACTGCATGGAAAGCAAGCGTGGAGCAGAGCTGAACAGCTGCATACAACTGGCCAAGGCTGACAGTGAAGGCGCGCAGACCTCTGTGGTTGTTGCCAACACCGCAGGCTTTAGCCGAAGCGCAATGGCGCCAAGCAGTGTGCAAGGTTTTGTGCCGGCGTCTTTCAGTACCCATCGATAGTCTGGCGCGGTAGCAGCCCGTCGTCAAAAATCAGAACGGGGCCTTCATTGGAAACAGCGGTTAGCATGTCTTCCCATGAAGCTGTCCCGCTTGTTTCAGCCACGAAACCCCCTTTTCTGGTTCATGCTGATCCTCAACGCGCTTTCCGCTGCGCTTGCCTGGATCGTTCAGAATCGACCGCTCGGTACCGCTGCCATGCTGGTAGTGGGTTTTTTTGCCATCGGCAACGCGCTGATGGGAACCTGGCTGGTTGTCAGGCTTCTGCGTACGGAACCGGGCGCGCAAACCGCACCTTCGATTCCACCCAATCCAGGCCAAATCGACAAAACTTAGTCGAGCGCACCCGCGCCGCTGGCAATGTCCTTGCCGGTTTTCAGTGCCGTCATCACAGCAATGCGCAAACCCTGCACCATGCTGTCCAGCGGCAAGCTGGGTTGGCCCTGATCTGGGAGGTAGGGGACATGAATAAATCCGCCACGCGTTTGTTTGAAGCCTCTTTGCTTGGCCAGCATGTGCATCAGCCCATAAAACACGTGGTTGCAGACAAATGTGCCCGCCGTCTGGGACACCTCTGCAGGAATGCCTTTGTGCCGAATCGCCAACAGCATGGCCTTGATCGGCAGGGAGCTGAAGTAAGCAGCAGGCCCGCCATTGATCACGGGCGTATCTATCGGCTGCGCGCTGGCGTTGTCTGCAATGCGTGCATCGTTGATATTGATGGCGACGCGCTCCAGCGATATGGCGGCGCGTCCACCCGCTTGACCCACACAAATCACCAGAGCCGGCTTGTGCAGAAGCAGCAGGCGCTTCAGTTCTACCAGCGAATCGTCAAAAACCGTGGGCAGCTGCGCTGCGACGACCGTGTGGTCCTGAATACGCCTGCCATGCAGAGACTGAACGCTCAGCCAGCTAGGGTTCATGGTTTCTCCGCCAAACGCGTCGAAACCTGTGAGCAGAACGCAGGGGCGGGAGGATGAAGTGCGTGGCGCGGCCATCCGTCATTGTGAGGGCAGGATCAAGCTACTCAGGCATCACTTGTTTGATTGAACTTACTGAAAGCAAATTATGAAATGGGAAGGCAACCGCGAGTCCAGCAACGTTGAAGACCGCCGCAGCGGCGGTGGGGGTGGTGGCGGCCTGGGCGGCTTGATCGGCGGAAAAAGCATCGGAATCGGCACCATCGTCGTGGCGCTGGTCGGCGGCATGGTGTTCGGCATCAATCCGCTGACCATCCTGGGCATGCTCACCGGAGGCGAATCGCCCGCGCAGGTCCAGCAGGCACCGGCACAGGGTCCCCCCGCAGACGACCGTATGGGCAAGTTTGTATCCACCGTGCTGGCGGACACGGAAGACGTCTGGAAGGACATCTTTACCAAGGGCGGCAGCACCTACCGTGAGCCTCAGCTGGTGCTGTTCCGTGGCGGCACCTCCACGGCCTGTGGTCAAGGGCAGGCTGCCATGGGGCCTTTTTACTGCCCGGCTGACCAGAAGGTCTACATTGACCTTGGCTTTTACGAAACACTGCAGAAAAAGCTGGGTGCACCCGGCGACTTTGCCCAGGCCTATGTGATTGCGCACGAGGTAGGGCACCATGTGCAACACCAGTTGGGCATCACCGGCAAGATGGAGCAGATGCGCGGCAGGGTCAGCAAGGCTGAATACAACGGCATGAGCGTGCGGCTGGAGCTGCAGGCGGACTGTTTTGCCGGGTTGTGGGCCCACCATGCCCAGCGCGCCCGCAGCGTGCTGGAGCAGGGCGACGTTGAAGAAGCCATGAACGCAGCCGCCAAAATCGGCGACGACGCGCTGCAGGGCTCTCGCGGCGGCGCCATAGTGCCTGAAAGTTTTACCCACGGCACCAGTGCCCAGCGTGCGCGGTGGTTTGACACCGGCCTGAAAACCGGCAGCGTCAAGGCCTGCGACACCTTCAGTGCAAAGCAGTTGTGATTCTCATCGCCCTTGCGGCGGCCCATACCCCCGGGTATTGAGGTTTTTGGGCTTTCTGCCCCGAAATGAGACAATAGAAGGTTATGACGACGTCTTTTTCCAATCTCAATTTAGCTGAGCCGCTGGCTCGCGCCGTGGCCGAAATGGGCTACGAAACCATGACACCCATTCAGGAGCAGGCCATTCCGGTCGTGCTGCAGGGCAAAGACGTCATGGGCGCTGCCCAGACCGGTACCGGCAAAACCGCCGCATTTGCGCTGCCCCTGCTGCAGCGCATGATGAAACACGAAAACCCTTCCACCTCGCCCGCCCGGCACCCGGTGCGCGCTCTGGTGCTGCTGCCCACGCGTGAGCTGGCCGTTCAGGTGGCAGAACAGGTCGAGCTGTACGCCAAATACACCAACCTGCGCAGCACGGTGGTGTTTGGCGGCATGGACATGAAGCCCCAGACGCTGGAACTGAAAAAAGGCGTTGAAGTGCTGGTGGCGACACCCGGCCGGTTGCTGGACCACATTGAAGCCAAAAACACGGTGCTGAACCAGGTTGAGTATGTGGTGCTGGACGAAGCCGACCGGATGCTGGACATTGGCTTTTTACCCGATTTGCAGCGAATCCTGAGCTACCTGCCCAAACAGCGGATTACCCTGCTGTTTTCTGCGACTTTCTCGCCCGAGATCAAGCGTCTGGCATCAAGCTACCTGCAGGACCCGGTGACGATTGAGGTCGCCCGCTCCAACGCCACCGCCTCCACGGTAGAGCAGCATTTTTATGCCGTTAATGCCGACGACAAGCGCCGCGCGCTGCACCAGATTCTCAAGACCCGCGGCATGAAACAGGCCTTTGTGTTCGTCAACAGCAAGCTGGGTTGTGCCCGTCTGGCCCGCTCGCTGGAGCGTGAAGGTCTGAAAACCACCGCCCTGCATGGCGACAAGAGCCAAGATGAACGCCTGAAAGCGCTGGAAGCCTTTAAAAAAGGCGAGGTCGATTTGCTGGTCTGCACCGACGTTGCCGCCCGCGGACTGGACATCAAGGATGTGCCGGCGGTGTTCAACTTCGACGTACCCTTTAACGCCGAAGACTATGTGCACCGCATTGGCCGCACCGGCCGCGCCGGCGCTGCTGGTCTGGCTGTGAGTTTTGCCGCCGCCAGCGACCAGCGCCTGGTTGCTGATATCGAAAAACTGATCAAGACCAAAATCGAGCTCGAGCCCATGGAGTTTGATGAAGATCAGCCCAGGATCAAGGAGCAGGGTCGCATCAATGACGGCAGGCGCATGTACCGCGAAAGCGGCGCAGAAGAGCCGCGCGAAGGCGCAGAAGTGCCGCGTGAACGTCGCGAGAACAGGGAGCGCCGTGAGCATCCGCCGCACCAGCGCCAGGCCGCACCGCGTGATCCGTTTTTTGACAAACCCTACGAGTCAAGCCTTCCTTCCGAAGCGCAACCCGCCTGGGAAGCTGCGGCCAAAAGCGGCGCCTCACGGAGCAGCGTGTCGGCCAATATAAAGCCAAAGAAAAAAGTCGCGGCGCTTTTCAAAACGACGGCCTGAGTTCGGCTCAGGTCGCGCCAGTCGGCTCGCGCCTACCTTTTTCAGCGTCTGCGTCTGAGTGCTGGCCAGCTCCGGGCTGGATAAGCTAACAGTCATGCCTTCCAGCCAAACCGACGCGCGACCGGCATCCCCGTTTTCGTTTCTCCTCACACTGTTCCGACCTATACGCCGAGCGATCAGTCTCTGGTCTGACGCGGAGGGATTGCGGATGAGCGCGGCCATGTCCTTTTACGGCATCCTCAGCCTCGCCCCCTTGTTGGTATTGCTGGTGGGGGTGCTGGGGTGGTGGCTGGACAGGAGCTATATCGAGGCAGGCCTGATCCGCAAGATTGGCGAAGTCATTGGCGAGCAGGGCGCGCAGCTGGTGCAGCAAGCGCTGGCGAGCGCGAAAGATCCTTCAGACGGTTTGCTGGCTTCGCTGATTGCCTTTGGCTTGCTTCTGTCGGGTGCTACGGGTGTGTTTGCCGAGCTACAGGACGCGTTTGAGCGGCTCTGGCGCCATGAGACTGGCGAGTTGCCAAAACAGAAGTGGTGGTACAGCGCGTCGCTGCGGCTGCGCGGCATAGCCTACATACTGGCCTTTGGCTTCCTGTTGCTGGTTTCTCTGGCGATCTCCACTTTTCTGACTTTTTTGACCGGCTGGGCAGGGGCTTACTTTCCTCTGGAAAAACTCGCGGTGGTGATCAATGAGCTCGTGTCGCTGGGTTTTAGCGTCGCCCTTTTTGTGGCCCTGATGCGCATGAGTGCCGGCCCCAAGCCGGCGTTGCGGTTTTTGGTGATGGGTGCGATCGCCGGGGGCATTTTGTTTGCCCTGGGCAAGTACCTGCTGGCGATTTACCTCTCCACCGCGGCGGTAGTGTCAGCGTATGGCGCTGCGGGGTCGCTGGTGGTTCTGCTGATGTGGATTTATTTTTCGTCGGCCGTTTTGCTGCTCGCGGCCAGTGTGGCGCGCTCCTTGTCGGACGAAGCTGCACTCGCCGATCTTGAAAAACGCGTTGCTACTTAATTGATAGCAAACTTTGCCCGTTGTTCCTGGGCATTTGGCCAAAACGGCTCCGAAGAATGTGTTCAGAAGCCTCCGGGAGCCTGTGACGCGACGCATTTCACCTGGATCATCTCGAAGCGGCCCGGACTGCTGCCGAGTTTTGCCGCGCTCAGGCAACCGCCCCATACGCATCCTGTGTCGAGCGGCAGCGTGTTACACAGCAAGCCAGCTTTGGCCTTGGCCGTTTCAGCCCCCAGGGTAGACCAATGACCAAAGGCGATCGGCAGGGCTGCGGTTTTGCGGCCCGGGGCTTCGAACCAGGGCACGTAACCCGCCGGCGCCTCCTGTGCGCTACCAGTACTAGCGAATTCCATTTCGCCGTTGGGCGTGCAAAAACGCATGCGCGTCAGGGCATTCACAATCACGCGCAAGCGCTCCGGGCCCATCAGGCTATCGCTCCACTGGTTGGGGGTGTTGCCGTACATGCTCTTTAAAAAGTTCGGCAGATCAGGGCCGCGCAAGGCCGCCTCCACCTCTCCGGCCAACGCCATGGTTTGCTCGGCGCTCCACTGAGGCAGCACGCCGGCGTGCACCATCAGCCACCCATGCGCATGGATGGCCATGGGGCGGTATCGCAGCCAGTCCAGCAGGGGCTCGCAGTCAGGCGCGTCCAGCACCTGTTGCACGGTGTCGTTGCGGTGCGGCTTGCGCAGGCCATGGCGGATGCCCAGCAGGTTGAGGTCATGATTGCCCAGCAAACACTGCGCCGCGTCACCCAATGCACTGAGGCTTCGCAACACGGCCAGCGAATCCGGGCCGCGGTTGACCAGATCCCCCAGCAGGTACAGGGTGTCGCGGCTGGGAGAGAAATCAATGTGCCTCAGAAGGCGTTGCAGGGGTTCGTGGCAACCCTGCAGGTCGCCAATCAAGTAAAGTGCCATGTGTTCATTCTGCCTGCAGCCTCATGGATTTCATCCTCATCGCTTTTCTGACCCTGCTCAATGGCGTGTTCGCCATGTCCGAGATGGCGTTGGCCGCCAGCCGGAAGGCCAGGCTAAGCGCGATGGCCGAGTCTGGAGACAAGGGCGCACAGGCGGCGCTGACACTGCTGGACAACCCGACGCAGTTCCTCTCCTCGGTGCAAGTTGGCATCACGTCTATCGGCATGCTCAACGGCATCATTGGCGAGGCGGCCTTCAGCGGTGGGTTGTCGAACTGGATCCAGAGTTTTGGCGCTTCCCCGCGCGCAGCCGACATCACCGCCACCGCGCTGGTGGTCACCATCATCACCTTTATCACCATCGTGTTCGGCGAACTGGTGCCCAAGCGTATTGGGCAGCTTTTCCCCGAGACCGTGGCGCGCCTCGTGTCACGCCCCATGATGTGGGTGGCGACAGGCGCCAAGCCCTTTGTGCGATTGCTGTCCTTCAGCACCCACGCCGTGCTCAAGGTGTTGCGCGTGGACACCGCCGGAGACCGCGGCGTAACCGAAGAAGAAATCACCGCCAGTCTGGAAGAGGGCGTGGACGCCGGACTGATTGAAGAGCACGAACACCAGATGGTGCAAAACGTGTTTCTGCTGGACGATCGTCTGCTCACCTCGCTGATGCTGCCGCGGTCCGACATCGAATGGCTGGACGCCAGCGACACCGTGGCCCAGGCGATCGACAAGGCCGGTGCGACCGGCCATTCCTGGTACCCCGTTTGCAATGGCAGCCTGGACGATGTGGTGGGTGTGGTCAATGTGGCCAAGCTGTTGGCGCTGCGCGGGCAGATTCAGCAAACCGGCTCTACGGCAGATGTCGGCTCCGCGCCCTCTGTTGCGGACCGTATAGCCGCCTACGCCGTGCAGGCTGTGTTTGTGCCCGAAACGTTAACCGGCATGGAGTTGTTGGAACAGTTCCGGACCAAGTCCACACGCATTGTGTTTGTGGTGGATGAATATGGCGTGGTGCAGGGCCTGATGACACCCATGGACATGCTGGAGGCCATTACCGGCGAGTTGCAACCCGGCGCCCAGATTGACGCCTGGGCCACGCAGCGGGCCGATGGCAGCTGGCTGATTGACGGCGTGATGCCGGTGTCAGAACTCAAGGCCAGGCTGGACATCAAGCAACTGCCCGCTGAAGAACGCGGCCGGTACAACACCGTGGCGGGGCTGTTGCAAAGCGTGTCGGGACGGCTTCTTGGCACCGGCCAGCACATCGATTGCGCCGGCTGGCGCTTTGAAGTGCTGGACCTGGACGGCAAACGCATCGACAAAGTACTCGCCAGCCCCGCTCCGGCGCCGTAGAACGGTACCGAGCACCACTTTGGTGTCCAGACCGTCTCATTCGGGAGACACCTGTGCAACTATCGGCTGTAAGGCCCGGTAAGGTTGCGCCCGGTGTATACACTGCCAAAAAAAGAGAGAGGCGGAGCACGCATGTTGAATCTATCCCTGCCGGCCCTGGCGTTGGCCGCCGCATCCGGCATGGCTGTGGGCGTTCTTGGCTTTCGAAGCTGGGCGGCGCGCGCGGCTCGCAAAAAGAAGCGCCTCCCGGACAAGTGGCAACTCCAGGCCCGCCCCCTGCTGACGGACACCGAACATGAGGTCTGGCACTGGCTGAAATCCGCTTTTTTTGATCACCATGTTCTGGTAAAAATCCCGGTGATCCGTTTCATGGCGCCACGCACCGAAGCTGTCCGCATACAAACGCACGTGCTGCTCAGCGGCGTCTACTGCACCTTCACGGTTTGTGCTGCTGACGGCACGGCGATTGGTTGTATTGACCTGCCCGGCCCGCGCGGCCTCAAGGCCAGCAACCGCAACCTGAAGCAAAAGCTTTTCGCCGAGTGCGGCATGGCCTATGCGGTGGTGCGTGCAAGCAACTTGCCCACGCTGGAGGCTGTGCGTGCGGAGTTTCTGGGCGAGATTGAGTTGCCAGACGGCGGACTCTCAGGCCTGGACCCGTCGCCTCTGGATCATTGGAAAGAGGGCGATGGACTGGCGACAGAGCCGGCACCGATGCGCAGCGCCAGCGGGGTAGTGCTGCAGGATGCTCGTGGGCTGGATGTTCAGGGCATCGACATGAACGCGATTGCTGAAGCGCGCAGCAGCCTGCGGGCCAAGCTGGAGCGCAATCGCAAGATACGTGTTGCCGGATTTGATCCCCTGAGTACTTCCTCGGGCATCGTGCAGGACAACGCGGATCAAAACTTTGCCCAAGCGTGGGAAGACTCGTTCACCCCAATCGACGACGAAGGCGAATCACCTCCGGCTTCGCCGTAAACCCTTCCCCAGATCAGACTCGGGGCTGGGCCCTTTCAGGCCTTCAGGGACGACCAGCGGCTGGCCTGATGGCGGGTGCAACTGTGATCAACACGTCGTTGCCGCCGAAACTGGTGCTCTGCACCTGCACGGTAGCGGCCCGCTCACCCTTGGTAAAGCTGAGCAAGCTGGTTTTGGAGAACGAGCTCGAGGTCAAGGCCCATCCCGAGGCGGGGAGGGTATCCCGGAAATAGGCAAACACGGCCTGAGGCTCGCCGGAGATGGCCACACTCAAACGGCCCGTCCAGGCACTACCCGAGCCCATGACCAGCGTGTCCTGCTGCTTGATGACTGCGCCTACTGGGAGGGGAATATCGCCCGAGATTTGTTTCGAGTTGGCTTCGGTGACAGTGCTGTCATTGCCCATAGGCGCAGAGCCCATGGAAGCACAGCCGAGCGTGATGAAAGCGCTGAACAGGACGATCAGGTATTTGAAAGAGGTCATGACGTTGGGCCGGCAAGGTTGCAACACGGCCTGACCGGGTGCCACGCTGGCAGGCAACCGATTGTAACGGCGGTGATTTGTGACGGCGACGCCCGGCGCTCTATCGACCCGACCCCCTATTCAGGCGTCGAGGCGTCGTCTGGGCTCAAGGGCATCGGCGTGGCTTGCTCTACCGATGCAATAGGCGATCAGGTCGCCCAGCTCGCTCGACTTGTCATAAACGGCGTTGGCGCCCAACAGGCGGCAATGGGTCAACAAGGACGAGATGGGGTAGTTGGTCATCACCAGCACATCCTGGGTTTCAGCGCGGGTTTTGCAGTACCTCAGGACGCCGGCGCCTGTGCCCTCCCGCAAGAATAAATCCAGAATGGCGACGTCCCAGCCACGCGGGTTGCGCTCCAGCCAGTCTTTGGCTTCGGCTTCCGTCTCAGCCGTACCGACAAGATCAACGTTGAGTTCCTCATTCAGGGACTCAACGAGTTGTTGTCGCATCAGCTCGTTGTCCTCAACCAAAAAAACTCTCAGCCCCATGTTCGTCTCCATTCAGGTTCCCTTTTGAAGAACTCGATGTTTTTCAATGGAAAGAGATTATATGGTTATGGCTGACGGGAGTGTGGGCCAGGGACGCGCCCGCTGTAGGTAGAGTCCTACTACCTAGGTATCGCTTGTTTTGGAGAGGAGGGTCAAAGCAGCCCGCGCCCAGCGAGGTTGCGCATCAACGCAGTGATGCCAAAGGTCCACGGTGGCGCCTTGTCGGTATGCGTCACCCGGTTGACCAGCGCGCCCAGGGCAGGCGTCTCCACCCGAACTACATCGCCCACAACATGGGTAAAGCCCTGTCCGGGTCCGTGACGATCCTGCGTAGGCGCAAACATGGTGCCCAGAAACAACATAAAGCCATCAGGATACTGATGGTTGGCACCTGCGGCCTGCTGCACCAGGTTCAGCGGGTCCCGGCTGATCTTTGTGAGGGAACTGCTGCCCAGCATGGTGAAACCCTCAGGCCCATCCACCCGCAGGCTCAGCTCACAGCGGCGCACATCGTCAATGCCGAAGTTCGCATCAAACAAACGAATAAACGGCCCAATAGCGCAGGACGCGTTGTTGTCCTTGGCTTTGCCCAGCAGCAGCGCACTGCGTCCTTCAAAGTCGCGCAGATTCACATCATTGCCCAGCGTGGCACCAACCGTTTCGCCCCGACTGTTAACGGCCAGCACCACCTCTGGCTCAGGGTTGTTCCAAACAGACTCGGGGTGTATACCAATGTCCGCACCCAGACCCACGGCCGAAAGCGGTTGTGATTTGGTAAAAATCTCCGCATACGGGCCAATCCCCACTTCCAGGTACTGCGACCAGGCA
Source organism: Polaromonas sp. (assembly GCF_035638815.1). Taxonomy (GTDB): domain Bacteria; phylum Pseudomonadota; class Gammaproteobacteria; order Burkholderiales; family Burkholderiaceae_C; genus Polaromonas. The sequence continues at coordinate 1,330 of NZ_DASQZG010000024.1, read as the reverse complement.
CCCTGCGCCAGCAACGCCTGTTTCACGCTGGCCGCCTGCGCCGAGCCCGGCACGATACCAGCGAGGTTGTCACCCAGGATCTTGCTGAGTTCCTCGCGAATGGCATGCGCCCGAGACGCATCCCCACGCGCCTGCTCTTCAATCACCCGCTCCAGCAAGCTCGCTACAAAGGTGACGCCACTGGCCTTGATTGCCTGCAAGTCACACGGCGCCAGCAGCCAGGGGAGTTGCTCATTGCGCGTTGCAGGGTCGCATTGAGCAAGCGTGGGCTTCAGTGGGGCGACCAGTTTGGTGCGACCGTCAACCAGCGCGCTTTGCACGGCTGCGGCAGGGTCAGGCAACTCAAGCAACTGGCTGGCGGTTGCTGCAATGGCAGAGAGATCATGCAAACCCCCATCAGCCACTGCAACCAGCACGGGCCCCACGCCGGGCTTCCACAGGCGTCCGACCAAGGTGGCTTGTGTGTGATCCTTCGGCAGGATGGAGGAGGCGGTAAGTAGAAGCGTCATGTCGATGTGCCCTTGGCTGCGGCGTTTGGCCAAAGGTCATATGTTAATACGACATAAAAAATCTCCTGACCTTTCAGTCAGAAGATTTTCGACGGTGCCTCAAACGAATTTAGCTGGGGCAAATAATCGGGTGGAGTTTCAAACCTGCTTGCGCCATGTCTCAAAATCTTCCGTTGTCGGCGCGGGGCCGCGCCGGTTCTGGAAAGCCATCATCGCGTCGCTCAGTTTCCGAAAACGGTCCAGGCGCTTCAGCGTCAGGAGCCGCTCGGCGTCTATCCTGATTCTGAATTCGATGAGTGTTTCTGCGGAATGCATGGGTACAGCTTATTCCTCGGTGGTGAGCTTGTCGCCCATTTCCGCCTTTGCTACCGTAGGACGCGAGCGCGTCCAGCGGTTGAAGGCAGATGGAGCGCCATTAAGTCACAAGATGGAGGCCGTGAGCGGTCACTCCACATGCAAAAAAGGGAACAGGCCTTGTGCGCTGTTCCCTTTATGTGGTGCCGGAGAGATGAATCGAACACCCGACCTTCTCATTACGAATGAGATTTAGTGGATGGTTGATGAGAGTCCAGGCGAGTCGATGGTAATTAAATCAACGACTTACCGCGATTTTAGCTCATCGGTTTATCGCCCATTATCACCGTCCCTCTTTGCAACTGTGCCAAGGCTGTGCCAAGCTTGCTGCTCGAATGCCAGCGGGCTCAGAAGGTCAAGATGACTGTGCCTGCGAACTCGATTGTAGAAACCCTCGATGTAATCAAACACGTCTGACTTGGCATCGTCCCGTGTTCGATAGATCTGACGCTTGATTCTTTCCTTCT
>NZ_DASQZG010000023.1:0-42509 GCF_035638815.1 Polaromonas sp. | reverse complement strand
CATTGTTGGAGAGGGTGCCGTCGGCAACTCGGCCGATCAGCGCAGCCAGCATCGACGCGCTGACCGGAGCAGCTTCGATTCCCATCTCCTGCGTGTTCAGCCGGCGTGCCACTTCGCCCATGATCCAGTTGCTCGCCAGCTTGGGCTGGCCGCTGGCTTTGGCGGTTGCCTCGAAATAGGCGGCCAGCTGCGGGCTCTGCGTCAGCGTCGCGGCATCGTATTCGGGCAGGCCGTAGTCGCCCACCAGCCGCGCCGCCATGGCGCGCGGCAGCTCCGGCATCTGTGCGCGCACCTGCTCGACCCATTCCGGCGCCACCACCAGCGGCGGCAGGTCGGGATCCGGAAAGTAGCGGTAGTCGGCGGCGTCTTCCTTGGTGCGCATGGCGCGCGTCTCGCCGGTGTCGGGGTCAAACAAAACAGTCGCCTGCTGGATCCTTTTGCCGTCTTCAATTTGCTCAATCTGCCAGCGCACTTCAAAGTCAATCGCTTGCTGCATGAACTTGAAGCTGTTCAGATTTTTGATCTCGCGGCGTGTGCCCAGTTCTGCGCCGGGTTTACGCACGGACACGTTGGCATCGCAGCGGAAACTGCCTTCCTGCATGTTGCCGTCGCAAATCCCGATCCAGGTGACGATTTTGTGCAGCTCCTTGGCGTAGGCCACGGCTTCGGCAGAAGATCGCATGTCGGGCTCGGTGACGATTTCGAGCAGTGGTGTGCCGGCGCGGTTCAAGTCAATGCCGCTCATGCCGATGAAGTCTTCGTGCAAGGACTTGCCAGCGTCTTCTTCCAAGTGGGCGCGCACGAGGCGTACCGACTTCTTCTCGTCGTTCACAAAGAACTCAACAACGCCACCCTGCACCACAGGAATTTCAAACTGGCTGATTTGGTAGCCCTTGGGCAGGTCCGGGTAGAAATAGTTTTTGCGCGCAAAAACACTGCTTTCGGCAATGTGCGCGTTCACCGCCAGGCCGAACTCGATGGCGCGCTGGACAGCGCCTTTGTTCATCACAGGCAACGCGCCGGGCAGCGCAAAGTCGACCGCTGAGGCTTGCGTATTCGGCTCCGCGCCAAACGCGGTAGAGGCGCGGCTGAAAATTTTGGACTGCGTGGTCAGTTGCGCATGTGTCTCAAAACCAATGATGACTTCGTAGCCCTGAACCAAAGGTCCGGTGGGCCGACCGACCTGCATTTCGGCAAAGGGGTTCACGGTGGGTTGGGTCTGGCTCATTTTCAAATCACTCACATGCCTTGGGGTTTGCGCTGGTGCCAGTCGGTCGCCATCTGGAACTGATGGGCGGTACTGAGCAACTGTCCCTCGCGGAAGTAGTTGCCAATGAGTTGCAGGCCCACCGGCATGCCGCCTTCGCCAAAGCCGGCCGGCACGCTCATGCCGGGCAAGCCCGCCAGGCTGGACGACAAGGTGTAGATGTCGGCGAGGTAGCTGGCCACCGGGTCATCGGATTTTTCGCCGATTTTCCAGGCCACGGTGGGTGACACGGGGCCGGCGATGATGTCGCACTGCGAAAAAGCTTTCTGGAAATCCTCGGCAATCAGCCGGCGGATTTTTTGTGCTTTCAGGTAGTAGGCGTCGTAGTAGCCGTGGGAGAGCACGTAGGTGCCGATCATGATGCGGCGCGTCACCTCATCCCCAAAACCTTCCGAGCGCGACTTTTTGTACATGTCGTTGAGGTCGGTGTATTTCGCGGCGCGGTGACCATAACGCACACCGTCAAACCGGCTCAGGTTGCTGCTGGCTTCTGCGGGGGCGATGACGTAGTACACCGGAATGGACAGCTCGGTCAGCGGCAGACTCACATCCACCAGCGTGGCGCCCAGCTTTTCAAGTTCGGCCAGCGCGCTGCGCACGGCGGTCAGCACGTCAGCAGAGCAACCAGCGCCGAAAAACTGCGTTGGAAGACCAATTCTTAAGCCTTTTAGGGGTTCTGCCCTTGTTCCACCGGCGCCGTCAGCTATCAAAAACGTAGCGTAATCGACGGCGGGCATATCCAGCGAGGTAGAGTCCCGGTCAAGATCGGGCCCGGCCATGCCTGACAGCAGCAGGGCGCAATCTTCCGCGCTGCGCGCCATGGGGCCGGCTTGATCCAGGCTGGAGGCAAAGGCCACCATGCCGTAGCGTGAGCAGCGGCCATAGGTGGGTTTGATGCCGGTGATGCCGGTCAGGGACGCTGGCTGACGGATGGACCCGCCAGTGTCTGTACCCGTGGCGGCCGGGACCAGCCGGGCGGCAACCGCTGCAGCCGAACCGCCCGAGGAGCCGCCGGGCACGCGCTCTGTGTCCCAGGGGTTTTTGGCGGGTCTGTAGGCGCTGTTGTCGTTGCCAGAACCCATAGCAAACTCGTCGCAATTGAGCTTGCCAAGCGTCACCATGCCCTGCGCGGCCAGCTGGCTGACCACAGTGGCGTCAAACGGGCTGCGGTAGTTGGCCAGCATCTTTGAGCCGGCCGTCGTGGGAAAGTCGCGCGTGACAAAAACATCCTTGTGCGCCAGCGGCACGCCCAGCAGCGGCGTGCGGTCGCCAGCGGCCAGCCGTGCATCGGCAGCTTTGGCCTGTGTCAGTGACTTTTCCTCATCGGTGGCGAGGAAGGCGCCCAAGCTGTCGTTCTGTCGGATGCGGCTCAAAAAGTGCTGGGTTGCTTCAACGCTGGAGACGTCCCGGCTGGCGAGCCTGGCAGCAAGCTGGGCCACGCTGAGGTCGTGCAAATCAGGTCTGCTCATTCGGCTGCCTCCCTAAAGGTGCGCATGCTTGATGCGTTGATGGTGTCGGCAGCGGATCGAACTCGCGCTATGTCGATCCCCGCCATGCGGGGCCCCTCGCCAAGTGCGCTCATTCGATCACCTTGGGAACCAGAAAGAGGCCGCGCTCCACCGCAGGGGCGCTGACCTGGCTGACGTCACGCTGGTTGGGCTCGGTCGCCGCATCGTCACGCAGACGCAGGGCAACCTGACCGGTCACCGCCGCCGGGTGAGCAAGAGGCTCCACGCCGTCGGTGTTCACCGCGTCCATCTGGGCCACCAGGGCAAAAAAACCATTGAGCTGGCTAAGGGTGCGTTCGGTTTCGTCGGGCCGCAGTTCCAGCCTCGCAAGGTTGGCAACGCGCGCTATGTCTTGGGATGTCAATGCCATGGATAAACTGAACCCGAAACCGGGTGTAAAGGTGAAATAATAGGCAGGGGTTCCAACCGGTGTTTCACGGGGGATGCGTTATTATCCCGCCTTGGTGTGAAATCAGGGCTGGATGCACGCTTTAAGCGCGTTTAAGCTCTGGAATCAAGATGTTACCCAATTCATCCTCCTCACTTGCTCTGATCCATTCGACCCTGACGCACTGACCCATTACCCAAGGTGATAGAGCAACGGAGTTTGCTTCATGCCCCAACCGGATTCCAAGAACCATGTTTGAAACTTTCCGTCGGTACTTTTCCACCGACCTGGCCATTGACCTCGGCACCGCCAACACCCTGATTTTTGTACGCGACCGCGGCATTGTTCTTGACGAGCCTTCGGTTGTAGCCATTCGCCACGAAGGCGGCCCGCAGGGCAAAAAGACCATTCAGGCCGTGGGCCACGAAGCCAAGGCCATGTTGGGCAAAGTCCCCGGCAACATCGAGGCCATCCGCCCGATGAAAGACGGCGTGATTGCCGACTTCACCGTCACCGAGCAGATGCTCAAGCAATTTATCAAGATGGTTCACCCGCGCAGCTTCTTCAAGCCCAGCCCGCGCATCATCATTTGTGTGCCCTGCGGCTCCACCCAGGTTGAGCGCCGCGCCATCCGCGAAAGCGCCCTGGGCGCAGGCGCCAGCGATGTGTACCTGATTGAAGAACCCATGGCCGCAGCCATCGGTGCCGGCTTGCCGGTGTCTGAGGCGAGTGGCTCCATGGTGGTCGACATCGGCGGCGGCACCACCGAGGTGGGCGTGATCTCTCTGGGCGGCATGGTCTACAAAGGCAGTGTACGTGTCGGCGGCGACCGTTTTGACGAAGCCATCATCAGCTACATCCGCCGCAACTACGGCATGCTGATTGGCGAGCCAACGGCGGAAGCCATCAAAAAGCAGATCGGCTCGGCCTTTCCGGGCAGCGAAGTGAAAGAGATGGAAGTCAAAGGCCGCAACCTGTCCGAAGGCGTGCCACGCAGCTTCACCATCTCGAGCAACGAGATTCTGGAGGCCCTGACCGACCCGCTCAATAACATCGTCAGCGCGGTCAAAACCGCGCTCGAGCACACGCCACCTGAACTCGGCGCCGACATTGCCGACCGCGGCATGATGCTCACGGGCGGTGGCGCACTGCTGCGCGACTTGGACCGCCTGCTGGCCGAAGAGACCGGCCTGCCCGTTCTGGTGGCCGAAGACCCGCTGACCTGTGTGGTGCGCGGCTGCGGCATTGCGCTGGAGCGCATGGACCGCCTGGGCTCGATCTTCACGTCGGAGTAAGTCGGGAAACATCTGCAGATGTTGCCCCACAGGCGCATGATTGACAGCACACCATGCCCTTAGGAACCCTCGACAGAACGCCGCCCCCCTTTTTCAAGCAGGGGCCGTCGGCTTTGTCCAAGCTGATGTTCTTCAGCGCGCTGGCCCTGTTTTTGATGGTGGCCGACATGCGGTTTCGCATCACGCAGCCCGTGCGTGCAGCGGTGGCGACGGTACTTTATCCGGTTCAGTGGCTGGCGCTCCAGCCGGTGCGCGCAGTTCAAAGTAGCGGTGGCTATTTCACCGCGCTCAGTCAAGCCAAGACCAGCGAAGATGAGGCCCGCGCCAAGCTGGCCTTGCAGTCACTTCGGGCTGCGCAAGTTGAGCAGTTGAGTCTGGAAAATGTCCGCCTGCGCAAGCTTCTTGAGTTGCGCGAGCAAAAAGGGCTCACTGGCATGGCCGCAGAGGTGCTTTACGACGCGCCCGATCCCTACACCCGCAAAGCCATCATCGACAAAGGCATGGTGCACGGCGTGGTGCTCAGCTCGCCGGTTGTGGACGAATCCGGGGTGCTGGGTCAGGTCACCCGTGTGCATCCGCTGGTTAGTGAGGTCACGCTGGTGGTGGACCGCGAGCTGGCCATTCCCGTGCTCAATGTGCGCACCGGTGCCCGCAGCGTGGCCTATGGCGAACCATCAGCTTTTGGCGGTGGGCTGGAGCTGCGCTTCATGGGCAGCAATTCGGACGTACAGCCGGGCGACCTCCTGACGACCAGCGGCGTGGATGGCGTTTACCCCGCCGGTTTGCCCGTGGCCAAGGTGGACAAGATCGAGCGCCGGGCCGAATCGGCGTTTGCCCGTATTTTCTGCACGCCCCAGGCTCTGGTTGCCTCTGCGTTTCATGTGATGGTAGTGGCGCCGGTGTCCACCCAGATTCCGCCGCGGCCCGCTGACGAGCCTGCGCCTGTGCCGGTGAAAAAGGGAGGCCACAAATGATCATGCCCATAGGTCAGCAGCTGCTGCTGCCGGCCAATCCGTTTTTTATCTGGACCAGCCTGATCGCGGCCCTGTTGCTGGACATGTTGCCGCTCGGGCGGGTGCCATGGATGCCCGATTTTCTGGCGCTGGTGCTGGTCTTCTGGAATATCCATCAGCCGCAACGCGTGGGCATCGGTCTGGCCTTCATGTTTGGCCTGTTCATTGACGTACACCAGGCGGCCCTGCTCGGGCAACATGCGCTGGCGTATACGGTTCTGAGCTTTGGTGCGACCATGATTCACCGCCGTCTGCTGTGGTTTACCGTACCTTCGCAGGCGCTGCAAATTTTGCCGTTGTTTTTGATTGCCCACGGCGTGGAAGTTGTCATCCGCATGATCAGCGGAGGTATTTTCCCTGGCTGGACCTTGTTGCTGGCCCCGGTGGCTGAATCCCTGCTGTGGCCGGTCGTGAGTGTGATGCTGCTGGCACCTCAGCGTCGGGCGCCGGATCCGGATGCGAACCGGCCACTATGAGGCCCCCACGGTCGCTCGCTTCGCGTAGTTCCCTGCCCCCCGAGGGGGCCGCTGCGCCTGCGGCCCGGCGAAGCCGGTTCCGCGGCCCCTGCTTGAATGGAAACCCCCTTGCGGAAGTTCACTTCTTATTCGTTCGTCCTGAGCTTGTCGAAGGATGTCCCCGCAGCCTCTGTTTGAAAAACGCGAAGCGGGCACTTTTGAGGCGTGATCGAGTCACACTGCCATGACTGAACTACGCAACGTCGAAGCAGACCTGTCGCGCTTTCGTGCGCGGGTGTTGGTGGCGAGTCTGGCGGTTCTGTTTGCTTTTATTCTGGTTGCAGCCCGACTGGTTTATTTGCAGGTCGTACGGCATGAGGACCTCAATGAACAGGCTGAAACCAATCGCACGGCCGTTGTCCCCATCGTCCCAAACCGCGGCCTGATTCTGGACCGCAACGGCATTGTTCTGGCGACCAATTACTCCGCTTATACGCTGGAAATCACGCCATCCAAGGTTCAGGATCTGGAAGAAACCATTGAGGCACTCGGGCGCCTGGTGGACATACAGCCGCGTGACAAGCGCCGCTTCAAAAAACTGCGTGACGAATCCAAGAGTTTTGAGTCGCTGCCAATCCGCACCCGTTTGAGCGACGAGGAAGTGGCGCGATTTGCGGCCCAGCGTTTTCGCTTCCCCGGGGTGGACATCAAGGCGCGGTTGTTTCGCAACTACCCCTATGGCGAGCTGGCCAGCCATGTGGTGGGCTACATCGGCCGCATCAACCAGTCCGAAAAAGAGCGCATAGAAGGCAGTGACGAAGAGGGCAACTACCGCGGCACTGATTACATCGGCAAACTGGGCGTGGAGCAGAGTTTCGAGCAACAATTGCACGGCACCACGGGCGTGGAACAGGTTGAAACCTCCGCAGGCGGGCGTGCCGTTCGCAAGCTGGCGAGCAGCCCGTCAACACCTGGCGATACGGTCATGCTGTCGCTTGATATCAAGTTGCAAAAGCTGGTGGAGGACATGTTTGGCGACAGGCGCGGCGCGCTGGTGGCGCTGGATCCAAAAACCGGCGAAGTCCTGGCCTTTGTGAGCAAGCCCACGTTTGATCCCAATCTGTTTGTAGACGGCATCGACACCGAAAGCTGGCAGGCCCTGAACGAGTCGATTGACAAGCCCCTGCTCAACCGCGCCCTGCGCGGAACTTATCCTCCGGGCTCAACCTACAAGCCGTTCATGGCAATGGCCGCGCTGGAGTCAGGCAAACGGACCGCGGGGAGTATTACCAACGACACCGGTTCCTGGATGTTCGGGGGGCATCAGTTCCGCAGCCATGGATCCGGACTGGGCCCGGTAGACATGCATCAGAGCATTGTCAAATCCAGCAACGTCTATTACTACTCGCTGGCCAATGACCTGGGTGTTGAGGCCATGCATGACTTCATGAAGCCCTTGGGGTTTGGGCAGATCACCGGCATCGATATCCACGGAGAGGTCAGCGGCGTGCTGCCCAACCAGGCGTGGAAGCGCCACCTCTATCGCAAGAAAAGCACCGAGCAGCAAAAGTGGTATCCCGGCGAAACCATCTCGCTTGGCATCGGCCAGGGCTACAACTCCTTCACCATGCTGCAATTGGCTCAAGCCACGGCGGCGCTTGTCAATGACGGCATCAAACACAAACCCCGGCTGGTGATCGCCACGCAAGATCCCATGACCCGGGCGAAGCAGCCTATCCCGGCGGAACCGGGCGAAGACCTTCAGTACAAAGCCGAACATGTGGCCGTGATTCGCAAGGCGCTGGTCAGCGTTACGCAGGACGGCACATCGGCGCGCGTGTTTGCGGGCGCGGGTTACCTCAGCGGCGGCAAGACCGGCACGGCGCAGGCAGTCGGCGTGGGGCAGAAGGACAGGTACGACGCTCGCAAGCTGGAAGAGCACCAGCGCGACCATGCGCTGTATATGGCGTTCGCACCCGCAACGGACCCAAAGGTCGCTTTGGCTGTGGTGGTGGAAAACGCCGGATTTGGCGCTGCCCATGCCGCTCCCATCGCAAGACGCGTGTTTGACTATCTGCTGCTGGGGCAGTACCCGAATGAGGAAGATCTGGCCGCGGTGCAAAAGGGCCAGGCAGGGGCGCCTATCGGCAAGCCGCGCGCCGTAGCCGATGTTGCCTGGCCTTCAAGCGGGACGACCCCAGGTGTTGCTTCCCCGGCGGTGCCGGCCAGCGACAGCAAGCCCGCAGCTGCGGCAACGGCGGCCTTGCCCGGGCGGGGGCGCCGATAACATCTGCAGGCGCTTGCCGTTTGCTGCTTACTTCAGAAACGCATCAAACCCGGTTTTCAGAATCAGGGCGCTGACGACGACGATAAACACGATGCGCACAAACCCCGCGCCGTGTTTCAGGGCCATACGTGTGCCCAGTACACTGCCCACCACGTTGGCCAGCGCCATGGTCAGTGCAAAGTGCCACCAGACATGGCCTTTCCAGGCAAACAAAATCAGCGCCGCCAGATTGGTTGCGGTGTTGAGCAATTTCGCGGACGCGGAGGCATTGAGGAAGTCGTAGCCCAGCCAGCGCACAAACAAAAAGACAAAAAAGCTTCCGGTGCCGGGGCCAAAAAACCCGTCATAAAACCCCAGCAGCAGCCCGATACAGCAAGCTGCGGCCGTTTCTGCATGACCGCTGAAGCGTGGCGCATGGTGGCGCCCAAGTTCTTTCTTGAGTAGCGTGTAGACCAGCACCAAAACCAGCACCAGCGGCAATACCTTGCGCAAAAAACCGGGCGAAATGATGGTGACCAGCCAGGCCCCCGCAAAGGAGCCCGCAAACCCGGCCAGCGCGGCGGGCAGCAGCGCAGCCCAGCGCATGTCGACCCGGCGGGCGTATTGAACAGTCGCGACCGCTGTGCCCCATACCGATGCACCTTTGTTGACGCCGAAGAGGGTGGCCGGGTGCGTGGTGGGAAAAACAGCGAAGAGGGCGGGCACCAGAATCAGGCCGCCGCCGCCCACAATGGAGTCCACAAAGCCTGCCAGTAGCGAGGCAAACGACACGATCAGCAATTCCATCGGCCGATTGTCTCATTGGGTCACAGGCAAAAAAAAGCGCCGGGGTTACCGGCGCTTCACAAAATAGCATCCCAAGGGATGCCAGTACTGTTCTAGTTAACTGTGTTTGTCTCCTCGACCTCTGCGAACCCGGGGGCTCGTTTGCAGGTGAGCCAATGTAAGACTGTGCACCCACTCAGTGCATCGGGATTTTCCCTTGCCTCACGGGGATAGCCCTTGGGGAGCGCGGGGGCGCAACACCCAGCGGGAGTAACTGTATGCAACCCCGATGGCTTTTGAGAGGGGCGATTCAGTCGGAAGAGGTGGGCGTGCGCCCGCCAGGGCCCAGCGTGAAGCAAAAACGTGCGCCTTTTCCGGGGGCTGAGTCGGCCCAGATTCTGCCCCCGTGACGCGTGACGATTCGGCGGGCCATGGCCAGCCCAATGCCAGCACCCGCGAACTCGCTGGTCGAATGCAGACGCTGGAAGGCGCCAAAAAGCTTGTCGCTGTAGGTCATGTCAAATCCGGCGCCTGTGTCCTGAATGAAAAAGTGCGCTTCGCCCTCGGACGCGGATGCACTTCCCACCGTGATCTTCGCAGCTGGATTTTTGGCGCTGAATTTCCACGCGTTGCCCAGCAGAATGGTCATCAGGTGGCGCATCAGTTTGGGGTCCGCCGGGACCACCAGAGAACTCTGCACCTCGACCTGAACGGCTCTGTCGGGGTCGTGTTGTTGCAGCGACTTGAGGATGTCGCGCGCCATGTCGGAAAGATCCACCGTCTCGCGCTTGATATTGGTGCGCGAAAGCTGGGCAAGTACCAGCAGGCTGTCGGTCCGCTCGTTCATCTGGCTGACGCCGGCGCGTATGCGATCCAGGTAATTTTTGCTGCGCTCGCTTTCGCCCGTGGCGATCGCTTTTTCCAGCAGGCTGGTCAGTCCGTTGATGGCGATATAGGGCTGCCTCAGATCGTGGGCCAGCGAATGGGAAAAGGCCTGCAGTTCCTGATTGGCCGCGGAAAGCTCGGCCGTGCGCCGCTCCACCCGCGTTTCAAGCTCCGCGTTCAACTGCATGATTTGCTGCTCAGCGGTTTTTCGCTCGCTGATGTCACGCAGGATGACGCTGACCTGCAAATTGCCGCTGCGATCTACGTGGCGGGATGAGGAGACTTCCACCGGGAAGCAGGTCCCGTCGCCTCGAACACAATCCAGTTCGCCCCGAAATTTTCCACTGGCATTGTTTTGCAGCAGCATGGCGGCGAGCCGGGGGTCATGGCTCTGCACCATGTGGGCAATACCCGCAGCCCGTATCTCCTGTTCACTCATCCTGAACATCGTGCAGGCGGCCTGATTGGCCGAGATAACCGTGCCGTCCGCCAGACACTGGATAAAGGCGTCGAGACTGGTCTCAAACACCAGGCGGAAACGCTCCTCACTGATGCGCAGGGTATCTTCCGCCTCCAGCAGGCTGCGGTACCGACGTGCCCGACTCTGGGCGGCTGAAATCAAAGTCGCTGGCTCCACCGGTTTGATGATGAAGTCGTCGCCGCCCTGCTTGAGTGCCTGGGCTTGTTTGTCCAGACTGGTCTCGGTAGACAGAAACACGATGGGGATCCGGACAAAGGATTGTTGCTGTCGAATCAGCGCCGCAAGCTCAATACCGTTGCACCGCGGCATGTAAATGTCACAGGTGATGAGGTCAGGCTGGAAATCAACCAGCTGCTTCATCACGCGGCTGGGATCGGTGACCACGGCGGTCTCTATGCTGGCCGACTGGAGCACGCTGGCATAAAACGTGGCCAGGGCTTCGTCGTCTTCGACAATCAACACCCGATAGGGCCGGGCCGGCTCCCCGGAGGTCACCTTGTCCAGCAGGGAAGTGAGCGCCTGCATTTCCAGAGGCTTTGGAAAGTAGCCAATGGCACCAGCGCGAACCGCTTCCAGGCGAGTTTGAAAATCCGTACCACCCGAGATCAGGATTACCGGGATCCCCGACGAATCCATGGTCGTGCTGGTAGCTCTGGCCTGTGCAAGCAAGGGGTCAGCCGAAAAGGCCATATTGACCAGCAGGGCGGCTGGTGCGGCTTCGGCAGGCACAGGGGCCGGCGTCAGGAGGCGATCGAAAGTTCGGCTTCGATATCCGGCGCGATCCAGATGGGCCGCAAGTTCGACGGCAACGCGCTGGTCCGGTTCGATGATATGAACAAGCCGGCTGCTTCTGTGAGAAGTCCGGGTATCGCCAGGGGGCTGACCTGAATCGGTGGCGCGAAAAGCCGGCACGGCGGGGTTGGCCTGTGTCCCGTGAATTAGTGCAGTTTTGAGGGCCCGGACTCCATCCGCAAGCGCCTGGTGGTTGGCATCGTCCAGGGCATCGAGGCGGCCGGCGTTGTGAAGCAGGATTTTTTCAATCCCGGAAGCCGCTTCGCTGATGGCTGGCAAGCCAAAGGTGCCCCCCGATCCCGCCAGCTTGTGCGCCTGGGCCAGCGCGTCGCCGCCGGCCCTGCCTCCTGCTGACAGCTGTCGCAGGGCGTCCTCAAGCGCCGCGATTTTGTCTGGCAGCGTGGATGCATACAGATCGCGTTGCGTCTGCATGTATTGGGCCAGGCTGGTGTGCTGCACAGTAGGGTGGGTGGGGAAGATTTGGGCAATTATGAGGCCCACACCCGGTGTGGCGTTTGCCGGGGGGCAACGTATCATTTCGGCACGGGGCTGCCATGTGGGCGTCACTTTCGGCCACGTCTTCGACTGCAGCAGGAATCACCAATGCCTCGATCTGAAAAAAGAGAGAACACCACGGAAAAGTCCGGGATCCCGGGCCTGCGTTGGGGGCCGTTTGGCATTCTCCTCTTCTGGCTGGTAGTCATGGGGCTGCTTTACGCCGCGATGCGTCATACGCTCAAGCCTCCCTCGCAAGTGGTTTCCGTCAGTGGCGATTTGGTGATTCCAAGAGCGCGCGACGGGCATTTCTATGCGCAGGGTCAGGTCCACGGCAAGCCCATCACTTTTTTGATTGATACCGGCGCGTCACTGGTGGTGGTGAGCGAGGAGTTTGCAAAAGACGCGGGCATGGCCGCAGGCCGCCCCACGACTTTCAATACAGCCAACGGCGAACTGAAGGGCCGCATTGTTCCGGACATAACGGTGTCTGTGGGGCCCGCCAGCGTTTCGGGTGCGCGGGTGGGGGTGGGGCTGGTCGGGCCCGATCCGGAAAGAGGACTGCTGGGGCAAAGTTTTCTTTCCCGATTCGAAATTTTGCTGTCCGGCGACAGCATGGTGCTGCGCACCAAAGTGGTTCGCCCCTGAGGCGTTTCCTCTGGCTCAAGAGCCGTTGTGATGGGCCTCCAATGGCCCAGGGTAATAAGTTGCGCATGCAGTGGCAATTTATGACTGACACCGTCACAATGGCTGCTTACGATTGGTTACTTGCCGGCGTATCCCGCTGGTACCAAGGATTCCAAAGTGCGAGTCGTTATCGGTTTTTTCCTGTGTCTGGTGGTGAATGCCGCCGTGCCGACCTGGGCGGCGGATGTCTCTGCGCATCAGCGCGGCATCCTGATCCAGGGGCAGATTCACAAAGGCGATTACGACAAGATCATCCAGTTTGTCCGGCAACCGGGCAACTACAACCGGTTTATCCAGTCGGTTTTCCTCGACTCACCCGGCGGTGATCTGGTGGAGACCGTCAAAATTGCCAACCTGCTCGAGAGAAGTTACGCCGCAACCCACGTGCCAGCGGGTGCCCGTTGCTACAGTGCGTGCTTCATTTTGTGGATGAGTGGCGTCAGCCGCCACGTTGCGCTCGGTGCAACCCTGGGTGTGCACCGTATCAACGTGAAGGTTGGAGGCGAGGTGATGGACGCCGGCTCCGAGCGGTTTGTCAACATCGCGCGCCGCGTGGAGAGTTACATGGCGGCGCTGGGCACGCCTCGCGCTATTCTCGACAAGATGAATTCCACCGCGCCGGGCGAGATGTTCGTATTTACGCAGCGTTGGCTGGCAGAGCATCACTTGCTGTCCCCCATGACTTACCGCCTGGCCTTCGCCGATGCCGTGCAAAACAGCTGCGGGCCCGATCCGCTGATTGCGGTCATGAAAGACCAGACGCCCCTTGCGCAGTGGGAGGAGCAAAGTTGGGTCTCGCAGGTCAAGCGCAGGGTGGGCTGTGCGGACGAACTTCGCGTACGCAACCAGCAACTCAGCGGCGTGAGCATCACAGCCTTGCTGGACGGTCAGGATCAGTTCTAAACGGGAGACCTCGCCCGTCCCTTGTGCGCAGTTTCAGATTCCGGCCTGAATCCACTGCGCAGCTTTTTCGGCAATCATCAAGGTCGGCGAGTTGGTATTTCCGCTGGTGATCAGGGGCATCACGCCGGCATCGACGACGCGCAAACCGGTGATTCCACGTACCCGCAGATGTGCGTCAACCACGGCCATCGGGTCATCGTCACGGCCCATTTTGGTGGTTCCCACCGGGTGGAAGATGGTCGTGGCAATGTCGCCCGCCAGGCGGGCCAGGTCCTCGTCGGTCTGGTACTGCACCCCGGGGCGAAACTCTTCAGGCTGATATGCTGACAAAGCACCCTGGCTGACGATGCGGCGTGTGAGCCGCAGCGAATCAGCTGCTACCTTGCGGTCTTCGGGAGTGCTCAGGTAGTTGGGTGCAATGGCTGGCGCATCTTCAAAACGCGGGGATTTGACATGGACCGTTCCGCGGCTCGTCGGATTGAGGTTGCACACGCTGGCGGTGAACGCGTTGAAGCTGTGCAGCGGTTCTCCGAATGCGTCAAGTGACAGCGGTTGCACGTGGTATTCAATATTGGGGTAAGGCTGCTCAGGCGAGCTGCGGGTGAAGGCGCCCAGTTGCGAAGGCGCCATGCTCATGGGACCGGTTTGCTTCAGTGCGTACTCCAGTCCGATTTTTGCCTTGCCCCAGAGTGAATTGCTCAAGGTGTTGAGCGTGAAGTTATTTGACTTGCTTCCAGCGGCCTTGCTGACCTTGTAGACCGAGCGAATCTGAAGGTGGTCCTGCAGGTTGGCGCCCACGCCCGGCAAATCACAGATCACGGCGATGCCCAGGCGCTGCAGCAAATCGCCAGGGCCTATGCCGGAGAGCTGCAGGAGCTGGGGCGAACCGATGCTTCCAGCGCTCAGGATGACTTCACCGAATTGGCCTCTTTGTGCGCCAGAGTCCCGCGTGGAAAGCGCCGTGACACGCTCCTGCCCGGTCCAGACGTCAACGCCGGTGCAGCGCTGGCTGCCATCGGCCTGTCGCTCGATGACGAGCTTGCACACCTGTGCATTGGTCCACATTTCAAAGTTAGGCCGTCCAAAGCAGGCGGGCCGCAGAAAGGCTTTGGCTGTGTTCCAGCGAAAACCGTTTTTCTGGTTCACTTCAAAGTAGCCGACGCCTTCGTTGTCGCCCAGGTTGAAGTCCTCAGTGGCAGGAATGCCCGCTTGTTGCGCAGCCGCAGAGAAAGCGTCCAGAATATCCCAGCGCAGTCGCTGCTTGTCAACGCGCCACTCCGCGCCAGCCTTGCGGTGGCGCAGCATTTTTTGGTAGGGGTTGGCCTTGTCCTCCATGAGTGCAGGCGCTGTCCTCTGCGCGCCATGCATCGCGGAGGCGCCCTTGTAGTGGTCCTCGTGCAGCTTGAAGTAGGGCACGGCGTTGTCCCAGCGCCAACTGTCGTCCCCGGTTAGCTCTGCCCACTGGTCGTAGTCACGGGCCTGGCCTCGCATGTAAATCATGCCGTTGATGCTGGAGCATCCGCCCAGGGTTTTACCGCGGGCGTAGCGTAATGCGCGGCCATTCAGTCCGGCATCGGGCTCGGTTGTGTACAGCCAGTCGGTGCGCGGATTGCCAATGCAATACAAGTAGCCCACTGGCACATGAATCCAGTGGTAGTCGTCCTTGCGCCCTGCTTCAATCAGCAGTACCCGTTTGGAAGCATCAGCGCTGAGACGGTTGGCCAGCAGGCAGCCCGCGGTTCCGCCCCCGACGATGATGTAGTCAAAAATGTTTTCACTCATGGGACGGAACGCATCCTTTCTGCCGGGTTGATCCCCAGCCGGGCTGGGGCCCCTCGCCCACGGCGCCAAGGCGCCCGCCCCCCACAATGCTGCAGTCAAAGATGTTTTCGCTCATGGGGCGGATGCCTGTCTTTTAGGGAATTTGTCTCTTGTTATTGTCTGCGAGGACTGGGGACCAGCCTGCAGCCTGATTAAAGGCCGCCAAGCTGCCATGAGGCTGACAAGGGAAGGCGTCAAGGCCATTGGGAAAAGCCCGGTTGCTGTAGGACAGGGCGTGGGTATTCTGAAGGCAAATGCTGTGGTCATTCGCTCGGAGGCTGCATTACCATGCATCAGGCACACAGTCGGCGCAGCGCATCGCTCTGACCGTGTGCAGATCCGTAAACGCATTCAGACCGTAGCATCATCGAAAATAATCCATCTCAGGAGGGTGCCGCCGCAGGCGAATCGGCCCCGCATATTGAAAAGCACGACGCGGCCGAGGGCTCGTGTTATCGCGTGCTGGGCGTGTGGACTGCCGCGGCCTTGACCGTACGGCCGGTTTGGGAGGAACTCACGGCCAGCCTGAAAAACGTCACGCGTGGCGGGCCAGGCGCAGAGGCCTTGTGGGACCTGCGTCAAATCGAGCAACTGGACTATCTGGGCGCGCAGGTTCTCTGGAATCATTGGGGCCGGCAGTGGCCAGCACACATTGAGATGGAGGCGGCGCAGCGCGCCGTGCTGGACCGGGTGGCCCAGTTCAGTGTCGACAGGCCGGCGGTTCCCCGGCCCGGTTTCAAAGAGGCTTTCCTTTCGCTCGGCAAAGGCTTGCTGGACGTCTTTGATCATGCCGCCGACCTCCTGGTTCTTGTAGGGCGCTTGCTCCTCAATCTGATCAAGCTGGCGAGGAAGCCGTCCGATGGACCATGGCGCGATTTGTCGGGTCATCTGTATCACATTGGCGCCACCGCTCTGCCCATTACCGCGCTGGTTGGTTTCCTGATCGGCGTCGTCCTGGCCTACCTCATCTCGCAACAGCTCAAGCAGTTTGGCGCCGACGCCTTCATCGTCAATATTCTCGGCATCTCCCTGATTAGGGAGTTGGGGCCTGTACTTGCAGCCATTCTGATTGCCGGGCGCTCCGGCTCGGCCATCACCGCACAAATTGGCGTGATGCGCGTGACCGAAGAGCTGGACGCCATGCGTGTGATGGGCATTGCCCACAGCTACCGGCTGGTCATGCCACGGGCCATGGCGCTGGCGGTCGTCATGCCGCTGATCAGCGTGTGGACCACGGTGGCTGCGCTGATAGGCGGCATGCTCGCTGCAGACCTGGCCATGGGCATCACCCCGTCTTTCTTCATCAGTGCTTTGCCCGCGGCTGTGGACGCCGCCAATTTGACGCTGGCCACGGCCAAGTCCGTGGTGTTTGGTGTGCTGATCGCGCTGATCGGGTGCCACTTCGGCTTGCGCGTCAAGCCCAACACCGAGAGCCTGGGACAGGGCACGACAGCGTCGGTGGTCACTTCCATCACGGTTGTGATTCTTGTTGACGCGTTATTCGCCGTGTTGTTCAAGAGCATAGGTGTCTAGAGACATGACCCCCACGCTTGTTACTTCGTATATTGAAACGCCACCTGAAGGGGCTGACATTCCCAGGCGCGTCTCGCCGGAAAATGGCGATCCCATCGTTGATATCCGCAAGCTCTCGACTGTGTTCACGAAAGGTGACAAGCAGGCGGTCATTCACAAAGACCTGGACTTGACGATTCAGCGCGGTGAATTCATATCACTGGTCGGGGGCTCTGGCACTGGCAAGACGGTTTTGTTGCGTCAGATCCTGGGGTTGGAGCAACCCTCCGCAGGCGAAATTACGGTGTTGGGAAAACCTGCAGCGGAGCTAGGCAAACAGGGCGCCGCACGGCGTGTGGGCATGCTGTTTCAGCAGGGTGCGCTGTTTTCGGCTTTCACCGTTCTGGAGAACATCGCTTTTCCCCTGCGCGAACTCAAGACCCTGCCCAACTCGTTGATTCACGAAGCCGCCATGGTCAAGCTGCAGATGGTGGGTTTGGGGCCGGAGCATGCCGACAAGATGCCGAGCGAGCTTTCGGGTGGCATGGTCAAGCGCGTCTCACTGGCGCGCGCGCTCATCATGGACCCGCCCTTGTTGCTGCTGGACGAACCCACCGCCGGGCTGGACCCTGAAAGCTCCGACAGTTTTTGTGCCCTGTTGCGCTCGCTGCACCACGACATGGAGCTCACGGTGGTGATGGTGACGCACGATCTGGACACCCTGTTTGAGCTGAGCACGCGCATCGCCGTGCTGGCCGATCAGCATGTCATTGTCAGTGGCGCGCCCAAAGACGTGCTGGTTTATTCGCACCCCTTCATCAAGAATTTTTTCCTCGGCGAGCGCGGTCAGCGGGCAATGGAGCTGCTGCGCGAATACCCCTTCACGGTATGAGACGGCTCCATAAATCCGGTGTTCGGGCGCATTGCTGCGTTGCGCGGTGCTCGGAATCCTCATGCACCGAAGTGCATTCCGGTGTCCTGCGCGCCGGGCGCCTTGCACTGCATCCCGAGCAACGAATTTCTGGAACCGCCTCGCAGAATTATTAAGGACTTTAAAAATGGAAAACAAAGCCCATGCCATTGCCGCCGGCGCTTTTGTGCTGGTGGTCACGGCCTTGCTGGCCTTGCTGGCAATTTGGCTTACCCGTGACGACGGGGACCGCAACCTGTTTGAGTTGTCCACGCGCGAGACCATCTCCAGCCTGCAGCCACAGGCGCAGGTGCGCTTTCGCGGCGTGCCAGTCGGCAAGGTCGAGTTCATCGGCTTTGACCACAAAGTCAAAGGCAATGTGCTGATCCGCATCTCCGTTGACCAGGGGACGCCGCTCACCAAGGCCACCTATGCCACCATCAGCTCGCAAGGTGTGACGGGTCTGGGTTTTATCCAGCTTGAAGACAAGGGTGAGTCAGCAGAGTTGCTGGTGCCCAACGACAACGACCCACCACGCATCGCACTCAAGCCGGGGTTGCTGGACAAGCTGCTGGCAAAAAGCGAGGTCATCATGGAGCAGGTTGAACAGGCGAGTACCAAGCTCAATACCCTGCTCGGCCCGGATAACCAACAGGCGCTGATGGGCACAGTCAAACAGTTTGGCGAGGCGGCCGACAGTTTCAACAAGCTGGCCCTGAAGCTCGATCCATTTGTGGCAACTCTGCCCAAGCTCAGCCAGGACACCACCGCTACTCTCAAGTCCGTCAAAACGGCGGCTGATGATGTTTCGGGAACCGCGACTGAACTGAAAACCACCGCCCAGCGTCTCAATGCCAAGGGCGGTCCCATGGACAAGGTAGCCGAAGGCAGCGCCGCGCTGGCCGCGTCCCTGGAAACCTTCAATGCCGCCACGCTTCCGCGCGTGGGGGAGGTGGCAGAAGAAACCACCCGCACCATGCGCCAGCTCCGGCGCACGGTCACGACTGTTAGCGACAACCCGCAGTCCCTTATCTTCGGCAACGGTACGCCCGTTCCCGGCCCGGGTGAGCCCGGCTTTACCGCCCCAGGAGAAAAGAAATGAAGCACACCCCTATCGCTATCAATACCGTAGCTAGCTGCGCCCGTATAACAAGGGCCGGAGGCCGATTTGGCTTGATGTTGTTGGTGACGGTGTTCTTGGGCGCGTGTTCCGCACTGCCCGACAAGCCTTTGCGCGCTGACCTGTTCGACTTTGGTCCTGGCCACGTCAGTAGTCAAACAGCGCCACGCTCACCGTCTGCAGCGCCGCTCGCACTCGCCGACATCTCCACCCACGGCGGCGTACTGGACAACCAGGCCGTGCTGTATCGGCTGGCCTATGCCAACCCACAGCAGCTTCGCCCTTATGCGCAGGCGCGCTGGAGCATGCCACCCGCGCAACTGGTGCGTCAGCGCCTGCGCGATACGCTGAGCCGCAGCCGCCCGGTGCTCAACGCTGGCGAGGGCCCCGCGCTGAACCGTGGCACCAATCAGAGCGCCTTGCCCCGTGTGCTGCAGCTGGAGCTGGAAGAGTTCAGCCATCTGTTTGAAGCGCCGGGCAGCAGCGTCGGCCTGATTCGCATGCGCGCCACGCTGGTCGAGTCCACCCCCACCGGAGAAAAGCTCCTGGCCCAGCGCAACATCGCGGTATCTCGCCCCGCGCCCAGCGCTGACGCGGTTGGCGGCGTAAAGGCGCTGACAGCAGCAACGGATGCCGCCATTGAAGAAATCAGCACATGGCTGCAGCAAGTTCCCTGAACCCGGCCGACGACGCCGCCCCCAGCGTTTGGGCGGACGCGTTGCAGGAGGAAATGCAGCAGGCCGGTCTTGAAGTGCTGGGCAGCTGTGAAAACATGTCCGGCCGCGGACCCGCGCTGCTGCAACATTCCGCCTTGCTGGAGGACTTCACCCCCGAAGAACTCGACATCTTCGGTGCGTCCATGTTTGTGGTTCGCGCCGCGCCTGGCCAGGTCTTGATCAGCGAAGGCGACAAGGGTGACTGGATGTTGCTGGTGCTCAGCGGCACAGTCGACATCACCAAATCAACACCCGCTGGCGACGACGATCCCGATGCGCAGGACAGCATTTCACGGCTGGCAGTGATCAAGGAAGGCGCGGCCATGGGCGAGATGTCCATGTTCGACCGCGACCTGCGTTACGCCACGTGTACGGCAGTCGATGACGTAGAAGCCGCCGTCCTCAGCCGCGCAGCCATCGGCCAACTGATACGCCGGCACCCCGCCGTGGGCGCCAAGCTCATGGTGAAAATCATCCAGTTGCTCGCCAGGCGGTTGCGCAACACCAGCAATCAAGTGGTGCGCTTGCTTCAAAAGAAATAGTCCGACTTCACACCGGTTTCACACAAGCGCTTTCAGCTCATACCGGCTTCACGCAAGATTTGCACACTCCATTTCGTTGTCAAAACGAAAGGACGAAAATGAAAGCCAAACTATTGTCGATCGGCCTGGTACTGGTGCTGCTGGTAGGCGCACTCTTACAAATCAGCGCTGTGGTGCATGACCGCCAGACCTACCGCAACATTGCCATTGAAAGCGTGGCGCAAAGTCTGGCAGGTGCGCAGACGCTGACGGGCCCTCTGATCCACATGGCCTGTACGGAGGAGTGGAATGTCAAGGTAGACAAGGAGCTGCGCGTTGAGCGGCGCGAGTTTGTCATGGCTGCTGCGCCGGCCGTGCTCACCGTCAAGGGCAACAGCCAGCTGGAGCCACGCTCCCGCGGCCTGCATGCCACGCAGGTGTTCAACCTCAAGGCGCAGCTGGTTGCGCAGTGGGCTGACACGGAAGCGCTTAAACCAGTGCCCTTGCACGCCAGCTCGCGCATGAGTTGCGGTCAGCCGCTTCTGATGATGGCGGTGTCCGACGCGCGTGGCATACGCCATGCCAGCGTGAAGATTGGCGATCAGGTCTTGCCGCTCAAGCCCGGCACATTCTTCGGCAGCCACCCGCGCGGTGTGCATGCGCCCTTGCCCCCAGGCCTGGCACGCGCCACGCCGGTGGAAGCCGTGCTTGAGCTGGAGCTGGTTGGCACCGAGAGCATTTCCGTCGTTCCGCTTGGTGGCGACACACGCATGCAGCTCAGCTCCAACTGGCCTCACCCGAGTTTTGGTGGTCAGTTCCTGCCGGTTGATCGCAAGATCAGCGACAACGGTTTTGAAGCAAGCTGGCGTGTGAGTGCCCTGGCCAGCACGGCGCAGCAGGATGTGACGCGCCTGGATGGCGATAAAGGTAAACGCGTGTGCCCGCCTTCAATTGACGGATTGAGTAGGGGCTCGTGTGTGGAAGCCTTCAGTGTGACCTTTGTCGACCCGGCCAACACTTACGCCCTGAGCGACCGTGCCACCAAATATGGTCTGCTTTTTATTGGCCTGACCTTTCTGGCGGTTGGCCTGTTTGAATTCATGAAAGCGCTGCGCGTTCACCCCATTCAGTACTTCCTGGTGGGCGCGGCCATGAGCATGTTTTTTCTGTTGCTGGTGAGCTTGTCGGAGCACATGCGTTTTGATGCTGCTTATGCCATCGCCGCTGCGGCCTGCGTGTTGTTGCTGACCTATTACGCCAGCTACATGCTCAAAAGCTGGGCGCGTGGCTTGCCTTTTGGCTTGGGTATAGGGCTGCTGTACGGCATGCTTTTTGTCCTGCTGCAAATGGAGCAAACAGCCCTGGTCCTGGGTGCTGTCGCGCTGTTCGTCGTGTTGGCCGCCATCATGATGCTGACGCGCCAGATTGACTGGTATGCGCGCTTTCGCCAAGCCGGGCAGACCGCGCAGACCGAGCAAGTTGCAAAAGTGGCCGGGTGATGCTCGCCGGTGAATCTTCAGTTGGGCTGAAAGTGCAGCTCAACCCGCAGCCCGGGGTGGGTGTTGCGTACCTCCATGCGGCCGCCATGCAGGACCATGATCTGCCGCACGATGGCCAGCCCAAGGCCGGAGCCTTTGGTCAGGCCGTCCGGGCGCACAGTCGAGAAGAAGCGTTCGCCGAGGCGCGGCAGGGCGTAGTCGGCAACCCCGTCCCCGCCGTCCTGCACAGCGACCTTTCCTTCTGTGGCTTCAATCGTGATGACAGAGCCCGCCGGCGCGAAGGAGCGCGCATTTTCCAGCAGGTTGCTGAGCGCCAGGCTCAGAAGCCCGGGCTCTGCATGGACGCTGGCATCTTCAGGCCCAACGACAAGTTTGATCGTATGTTGCGCCAGTCCGACCTGGGCGACGACCGAAAATGGCTGGAGAAACTCAACCCACGCCAGGCTCTCGCGACTGAGTTGTTCGTGGCGCTGCTCCAGCTTGGTCAGCTCGAGCATGCGGTCCACCAGCGCTTGCAGGCGTTGGGTTTGGCCCAGCACCTGTCCGGCGAATTCGCGGCGCGCGTTCTCGGGAAGTTCGTCCTGCAGCAACTCTCCCGCTCCGCGGATGGCGGCCAGCGGGCTTTTGAGCTCGTGCGTGAGCGCACGTACGTAACCCTCTATGTACTCATGGCCCTCGAGCTTGCGGCGCATGGCGTCGACTGCCAGCGCCAGCTCACCCAGCTCACCGGGTATCTCCGGCACCGCCGGCTTGGCGCCCTGGCCGACAGCGTTGGCATAGTGGCGCAGCTTGCGGATGCTCCACACCACCCAGAGCGTCACGGCAACACCGATGGCCAGCGACAGCGCCAGTAACACCAACCCGCTGAGAAAAATTTTGCGCTCGGCCCGGTCGATGAAGGCTTGAATCGTGGCCACCGGCTTGGCCACCGTCAGCACACCAATGGTTTTGCCATCATGCGTGACCGGCGCCGCAACATACAGGACAGAAGTCCGGTCATCGTGCTGGATCTCGCGCGTGGCCCGTGCACCGTACTCGCCACGCAGGGTGCGGGCCACGTCGCGCCATTGCGAGTAGTCCTGGCCGACAGCGGCATTTTCCGAGTCAAACATCACGGTCCCGCGGCCGTCTGTAACGTAGACCCGAAAGTCCAGGGACTGCTTGGTCAGGCCCCAGATTTGCACATTGATGGGGCGGCGCGCGTAGCCGCGCACCTGCTGGGCAAAGCGACCGTCTGTCATGCGGCCTGCGGCCAGGTCGTCGCTGGCCAGCTGGGCCAGGATGTTGGCGGTGTCTACCATCATGTCTTCCATGACTTCGCGCACGCTTGGCTTGACCTCTGCCATGAAGACGCGCAGCACAAAAAAAGCCGCCAGGCCAGTGACGAGGAAGAAGCCGAACAGCAGGCGTATGCCTAGACGCATGTCAGTCCATCCAGCAACGCGGGGTCATATGGAATACCCCATACCGCGATGCGTCACGATGTATTCGTGTCCGGGCGCGGCTTCCAGCAGTTTGGCCCGCAGGGTCTTGATGTGCGTGTCCACCGTGCGGTCGGTGCTGTCTGTGTCTGCCCCCCACACAGCGCTCAGCAGGTCTTCCCGCGAGCGGATGCGACCCGGGTGGCGTAGCAAATCGGCCAGCAGACCAAACTCCCGGCGGGTAAGCGGCAGCGCCCGGCCCTGAAGGCTGATGCGCTGGCCCGCCAGGTCGACGTCAAAAGGGCTGGCGCCTACGGCCGGTGCCGCAGTTGCAGGCAACATGCGCGCACGCCTGAGCATGCCGCGCACCCGCGCCAGCAGTTCACGCGGGCTGAATGGTTTGCTCACATAGTCATCGGCGCCGAGCTCCAGCCCGAGCACGCGGTCAATTTCCTCACCGTGTGCGCTGAGCATCAACACCGGCAGGCTGCTTTGCGCGCGCACCTCACGGCACAAGTCGAGTCCGCTGCCATCAGGCAAGCCTACGTCAAGAACCAGCACATCGGGCTGGCGCAGCGCGAGCTGGCGCCGCGCGTCGGTGAGAAGCAGGCAATGGGTGACCACCAGGCCATCGCGCTCCAGCGTGTAGACGATGGATCTGGCAATGGCCGGGTCGTCCTCGACCAGCAGAATGTGCGCGCCCGTCATGCCCCTGCGTCCTCAACGGCCAAGAATGGGAAAGAGCTTTTGCAAACCGTCGGCCATCACCTCGACAGCCAGTGCGGCGAGGATCAGACCCATCAAGCGGGTCATGACATTGATGCCTGTTTTGCCCAACACCCGGGCAATCGGATCGGCCAGTGCGAAACAGACGGCGGTTGCCAACCCAATCACCACGCCGTATGCGACCAGGGTACCCAGCTGAAACAGGTTCTGCGCCTTTTCAGCGTAGATCACAACGGTGGACATGGTGGCCGGTCCCGTGAGCAGCGGAATGGTGAGCGGCACCACCGCAATGCTCGCGCCCATTGCGGCCTTGGCGGCACCGTCTTCCAGCTCATGTGTCTGGGGCTTGGCTTCGGCCGGCTGCGCGTTCAGCATGTTCATGGAGCTGATCAGGAGCAGCATGCCGCCACCCACCTGAAAGCTGGCCAGCGAGATGCTGAAGAAATCCAGAATCTGCAGGCCCAGCAGCGCGCTGATGGCAATCACCAGAAACGCGCTGAAGGAGGCGGTGATGATGGTGCGACGCTTTTGCGCCCTTGAAAAGTCCCGCGTGTAATGAATGAAAAAAGGCACGATGGCCAGCGGGTTGACGATGGCCAGCAGCGTGACAAGTGGTTTGAAGTCCATGTGTGATTCTTTTGCGGTTCGTTCGTCAAATGGCGGATTGCCTGCCAGTCGCCCGGAGCTCCAGCTGTGCGCTTGCCGAGGCAGGCTCCAATGGCGTGAGGGTCAGGCAGTTGCCACTCGTCCATTCAGCCTCCAACTGCTCGCTCAGTGCCAGCAGTTCTTTGCGTTGGGAGCGTAACAACTTCTGCATGGTGTTGATTTCCTCCAGACGCGTTTGTATGCGTTGAGCAATCAAATCGTGCGGCATTCCCGATGGTGTGTTCAGAACCAGACGCAGTGATTCGAGCGTGAAACCCAGGCGCTGTGCCAATTGGATGACCAGTAAACGCTGCACAGCCGAATCCCCGTAAACCCTGTAGCCGTTGGCTGCGCGCTCGGCTGGCGCCAGGAGGCCACTGGCCTCATAAAAGCGAATCGCAGAGGCTGTCATGCCTGTCCGGGAAGCGAGCTCTCTTATCTGCACAGAAGTCCTTGACATTCAACTTGGCTTGAATCTTACAGTCTTTGGCAGTGTCAAAAACAGCACTACTCAAACAGCCAGTCCAGCAAAAGAACCTCCATTAACCCATCCCGGAAAAATCATGAAAAAACACATTGCCAACGCAATTTATTCTTCCCTTGCGGCCACCACGCTGTTTATCGGCCCAGCCCAGGCGGGTTGTGCCGACCGCATGACACTGGGGACTGTTCCGGCCTTGAGCCCTCAAATGGACGCAAAAATGGTTTCCCATTCGGTCGTCTTTGACGTCCGCATTCCCGCGTCAGAGTTCAACGCGCGCCTTGCTGCAGCCCCGTTGGCAAGGCTCCTGCCGGGAACGCCAAAAATTGCCGCCGTTGTCGATACACGCAACCTGACACAGATACCGTTTGGCACGCCCGGCGGCCCGCGGGTTGTATGTCTTGGCGATGGAAGCACCGCCGTTGAAGAAGCTATTTCCAACCTGCCCGGGAAGCATTTTCAGTACAAGGTCTGGAACTACACCACTGAAGCCGCAAAGCCCATTGAATATGGAATTGGGAAATTTGAGCTCCAGCCCGTGGAGGCCAATCTCACGCGCGTTACCTGGACCTATTCATTCAAGCTGCGCGAGGACAAATTTCCCGGCTCATTTGGCGGCCCCGGGCGCTGGCTATTTGACGCGACATTCATGAAGCGTGATTACGCCGACATGATGGCAGTCAGTGCGAACGCCATGAGCAGCTATTTCAGGTAGCCACGCGCAAGAGCGGCTTCCATCGTCGGGCCCAACGCCTGCCCGAACGGACTATCTGCCGCCCGCAACATCCAGTAGGGCGCCCGTGGTGTAGCTGGCGTCGTCCGACAGCAGCCACACTATGGCCTGCGCCACTTCTTCGGCACTGCCTGGGCGCTGCATGGGCACTTGCGGTGCAAGATCACGTGCCCGGTTGGGCAGGCCACCCGATGCGTGGATGTCGGTTTCGATAATCCCGGGCCGCACCGCATTGACGCGAATGCCTTCAGGCGCCACCTCTTTTGAAAGGCCGATGGTGAAGGTATCAATCGCGCCTTTAGACGCCGCATAGTCCACGTATTGCCCCGGGGCGCCCAACCGAGCCGCCGCGCTGGAGACATTGACGATCGCCCCACCGGCGCCGCCATAACGGGTGCTCATGCGTTTGACCGCTTCACGGGTGCAGACCATGGTGCCGATGACATTGATGTCAAACATGCGCTTCAGGCGCGCAACCGTCATGGCGTCTACCCGCGAAGTCTGGTCCACAATGCCGGCGTTGTTGACCAGGGCTGTCAACCGGCCGAATTTGGCGTCAACTTTCTCAAACATGGCCAGCACCTCGCCCTCGTCTGCCACATCGGCTTGCACCGTCATCCCCTGGCCCCCGGCTTGACGAATCTTGCGTACGACTTCGTCAGCGGCAAGCGAGTTGGCCGTGTAATTGACGGCCACCGCGTAACCTGCGCGGGCGGCCAGTACGGCCGTGGCCGCGCCGATTCCGCGTGAAGCGCCGGTGATTAAAACAACTTTGGACAAACCCTGACTCCAGCAACAAAACCCGAATCCGGCTACAAAGCGGGGGGTAAATCAATGTACATCAAGCGGCCGCCGCGCCAAAACAGGAGACTTTCTTGCCGACCACCATCGACTACTACCTCACGCCGCAAAGCCCCTGGACTTACCTTGGACATGAACGCTTTGCTCATATCGCCCGCGCTGCGGGTGCCACGGTCCGTGTGGTGCCTGTTGACCTGGGCGGGCAGGTCTTTCCTGTCTCTGGCGGCTTGCCGCTGGCCAAACGTGCGCCGCAACGGCAGGCTTATCGACTGCAGGAGCTGCAGCGTTTCAGCGCTTGGCTGAACCTGCCGCTGAACCTCCAGCCCAAGTATTTTCCGGTGGCGGGGGACGATGCGTCGCGACTCATCATTGCGGTAAACCAGCAGGACGGCAGCGAAGCGGCCATGCGCGTAGGCGGCGCGATTTTCAAGGCGGTGTGGGCCCAGGAGCGCGACATTGCTTCCAGCGAGGTGCTGGCGCAGATCCTGAGCGAGTGCGGGCTTGGCGCGGACCGACTGGAACAAATGCGCAGCCCGGCGGTGCAGCAGGCATACGAGGCCAACACCCGGCAAGCCATTGACGCGGGCGTGTTCGGTGCGCCCAGCTATGTCATAGCCGATGAAATTTTCTGGGGTCAGGACCGCCTTGACTTTGTGGAACGCAAGCTTGCTGGCATGGCACGTTGAACTTGGACCGGAACTGAACAAGGAATATCTTCATCATGGGTAAATTCATCGACCTCAAATCCGCTGACGGTTTTGTTTTTCCGGCTTACGTCGCCGAGCCCGCCGGAGCGCCAAAGGCCGCCGTGGTGGTGCTGCAGGAAATTTTTGGCGTCAATTCGCACATCCGTTCTGTGGCAGACGGGTATGCGGCAGCCGGCTACCTGGCCGTCGCGCCGTCCACCTTTCACCGCGTCAAGCCTGGCGTTGATATGGGCTACACCGAGGCCGACATGAATGCCGGCTTTGCCTTGAAGACAGCTGCCGAGGCCCTGGCACCACCCGGTGTTTTGCAGGACATCCAGGCGGCCATCAACCATGGCGCGCAAAGCACCGGTGGCAAGGTGGGCATCGTGGGGTTTTGCTGGGGTGGCCTGCTTGCATGGCGTGCGGCTTGCACCCTGTCTGGCCTGGCCGCGGCTGGGCCGTATTACGGCGGCGGCATGACGGTGGGAGACGAGCCCTCCCGTCAACCAGCCTGTCCTGTGATGGTGCACTTCGGAGATCAGGACCACTGGATTCCGCTGGACACGATTGAAGCTTTCAAGAACGCCCAACCCGGCGTGCAGGTGCATGTTTACGACGCCAAGCACGGCTTCAATTGTGATCAGCGCGGCTCTTACAAGGAAGCGGCGGCCACCGTGGCAAAGCAGCGCACCCTGGACTTTTTTGCCAAACACCTCGCTTGAAGCATGTCACCGGGTAATTTCAAGTCTTTTTGGCACTTTGCCCTTTCACTGCGGGCGAAGGTCGCTATTGTTTTAATAGCGTTTGCATCGACTGCCATCGGCGCCGAGTACACCGGCCCATTGTTTGACGCGCATATGCATTACAACGAAGAGGCTTGGGATGGCCGGGCTGGACCGCATACGCCCGCCGATGTTCTGGCGCGCATGCAGCGCAGCGGCGTCAGGGCTGTTATCGGCAACTCACGGCCCAACGACGGCACCAAGGCTTTGGCCGCCATGCCTGAGACCCGCCAGGCTGGCGTCACGGTGGTCCCTTTTATCCGCCTTTATCGCAACCGCGCCGACTACGACAACTGGTTTCGCGATGAAACCATTTACGACATGGTGCTTGCCGAATTTGCGCGTGGTGTCACGGGCGCACAGGCAGGTCCGTACAAGGGCATCGGCGAGTTTCATTTGTACGACAGTGCCAACGCGAATGGGCCAGTTGCCAAAAAGCTCATGCAGTTTGCGGAGAAAAACAAGCTGGCCGTGTTGGCCCATGTGGATGACGTGGCCATAGACCTGCTGATGGCACATGCACCCAAAGCGCGGCTGATCTGGGCCCACACGGGCATAGGTGGTGCGTCGGCCGCGCGGGTAGACGCACTTTTCACGCGCTACCCAACGTTGATGGGGGAATTGTCTTACCGGCCGGGGTTGACTTGCGAAGGTGGGAAACTGTGTGCTGAGTGGCGCGCGCTGCTGCTCAAGTATCCCAACCGTTTCATGATCGGTTCCGACACCTGGGTCAATCAGCGCTGGCAGTATTACGAAGAGCTGATGAAGGGCTACCGCGCCTGGCTGGGTGATTTGCCCTCCGGTGTGGCGCGCCAAATTGGCTGGGAAAACGGTGCAAGCTTGTTTGGCGTCAAAATCCCGTGATGCAATTGCACTACTACCCGAGCACCGCGGCCATGGTGCCGCACATCGTGCTTGAAGAAATTGGCCAGCCCTACCAGCGTGTGCTGGTGGACCGCACGAAAAATGCCCACAAGGCGCCCGACTACCTGAAGCTCAATCCCAATGGACTGATCCCGGTGCTGGTCGATGGTGATCTGGTGTTGTACGAAACTGCAGCGATCTGTCTGCATCTATGCGATACCCATCCTGAAGCCAATCTCGCCCCCGCGTATGGGAGCCGGAAGCGTGCGCACCTTTACAAATGGCTGATGTGGCTGACGAACACGCTGCAGTCAAGCCTGATCGTTTATTTCTATCCCGAGCGTTGGGCCGTACCGGGAAACACGGCGGGTACCGAAGAGGTCAAGGCGCAGGCAGAGCTAAAAATTGCCGGTCTGGTTGATCAGCTCGACGCAGAACTCGCGCGCCACGGCGGCCCGTGGTTTGGCGGAGCGGAGTACAGCATGCTCGATGCGTATGTCTTTACCTTGTGCCGCTGGACCCGCAATTTCAAATCGCCTGCAGCCCGCACGCGCCCGCATCTCGGGCCCTACCTGCAGCGTATGCTGGAGCGGCCGGCCGTCAAACGCGTGCTGGCCGCGGAAGAGCTGGCACCACCCTTCGTTTAGGGTTTGCGCAAAAGCTGGCCCAGCTCAAGTGCATTGTGGGTTGCTGCGCCGCTGGCTGTGTTGTCAAAGATGCACCAGACGCGTTTCCCTTCTGCGGCCGCCATCTGCATTCTGTCGGCTAAGGCTCGCAAAACGCCGTCCCCATAGCTGGAGTAATACATGCGCGGAGAGCCATGCAGCCGGAGGTACACCATGTCTGCCCAGCCCCCTGGCCAGCGTCCGGGATCATGCAGCACCGGATCGGCCAGCACACGCGCTATGCACCAGTGCTGCAGCAGTTGGTCAGCGGCGGGCGTGAACCAGCTGGCATGGCGCGGCTCGAGCGCCACCGCGCCCTCATGCCGCACGCGCAGGGCTTTGAAAAATGTCTGCGCAATCTTCTCGCCCAAAACCAGGCTGGGCGGTAGCTGCACCAGCAGGCAGCCCAGCTTGTTGCCCAGTCCACCGGCCTGGGGCAGAAAGCTGTCGAGCAGGTTCCCGCAGTCGCGCAGACGCTGCTCATGGGTAATGGTTTTTGGCAGTTTGACCGAGAACAAAAAATCCGCCGGCACGTCGGCGGCCCACCGCGCGTAGGTGGTGGGCTGGTGCGGCCTGTAAAAAGACGAGTTGATTTCCGCTGCGTTTATGCGCTGGGCGTATCGCTGCAAGTGTGTTCCCTCTTCAGGAAACTGGGACCAGCTGTCCCGGGGCAGGCTCCAGCCGGCGCAGCCGATTTTCATTTGCGAAGCGTGCACCGTCGGTTGCTCTGCCATGTCTAGCCCTGTGAAATCAGCGAGCGGATCTGGCCAGATACTGTTTGCGCCAGAACACCGTGACCACCACCACGACCACAAGAATCATCAGCCCAAAGACAGCCCAGAAACCGGCGGCGGCGCGAATCAGCGGAAGGTGTTCGAAGTTCATGCCGAAAAAACCGGTGATGAGGTTTAGTGGCAGAAAAATGGCGGTGAGCGCAGTCAGGGTACGCATGATGCTGTTGGTGCGATTGCTCTGTGCGCTGAAGTGAATCTGCACCACGGTCTCTGCGGACTGCTCCAGCCGGCGCGCATGGTGTACAACCCGCTGAATGTGTTCAATGACGTCGCGCGCCCGTGCCACCAACTGGTCGCGCATGGCTTGCGCTGTTTTCCCTTCGGCGGCAAAAGCAGACAGGGGCTGCTCACGCAGGGCGTCAAGCCACTCCTGCATGGCATCGTGCTGCTCGTCACACAGGTCTTCCAGAATGTGAAGCTGGCTGCGCGCGCCCATCAATGAACCCCAATTGATCACGTTTGAATTGGGCTTGAGCAGTTCACCTTGCCAGTGTTCAAGCTGGGTGGTGAGCTCCTTGCGCACGTCAAGGTAGCTGTCAACCATGACATTGACCATGCGCAGTACCAGGTCTGCCGGGCTGGAAGGAATGCGGCTGCGCGCGGCTGCCGCGTCCACGCTGAACTTGGCGTCGGTCAGAAAGCGTTCGACAAAACTTTTGGCCGCATAACACCCGCGCGGGTGCACGCTGATCAGCAGCCTGTCAAACACGACAAAGCCCACCGCCCTGGAGCTGATCCGGGTAAAGGCCGACACCTCGCCGCCCGGTTTGAGGCGAGTGCGAACGCTTTGCCCGTGATACGCCTTGAGCGCGGACTCGTGCTCGGCTTCGGCACGCGTCTCCACCTGGGTTGCCAGGCGACGGAAAATGACCAGATCGTAAATCGATGTGTAGTCGTAATGCGAAGGATGCGCTGGATTGGCCAGGTCCAGACAGTGCAGGTCCAGCAGGGGAGAGCCGCCCAGTTGCTGCGCGGCTTGCTGCAACAGCGGCTCGTGCGCCGTGAACTCCTCACGGTCAATGAAAACCCAGACAAAACCCTCGGCAGGCGCTTTGGTCGGCAGCGTGTCCGCAAAGCGCAAGCTGTCAGTGGTGAATTCAATAATTTGCACGGGGGGTCTTTGTTGAGTAAGAAAGTGCGTGTTGGCCCATATTCCACGGGCGCCAAGCGCTATTTATTTCGTAGCAAAATCGCAGCAGAGAGCGCAAAGTAGGTCAGCACGCCATCGGCACCGGCGCGTTTGAAGGCCAGCAGGCTTTCCATCATGACGGCGTCATGGTCCAGCCATCCGTTTTGCGCAGCGGCCCTGAGCATGGCGTACTCGCCGCTCACCTGGTAGGCGAAGGTGGGGACACCAAACTCGTCTTTGACCCGGCGCACAACATCCAGATACGGCATGCCGGGTTTGACCATCACCATGTCCGCGCCCTCGGCAATATCCATGGCCACTTCGCGCAAGGCCTCATCGCTGTTGCCCGGGTCCATCTGGTAGACCTTTTTGTCCGCTTTGCCCAGGTTGCCGGCGGAGCCCACGGCGTCCCGGAACGGCCCATAAAAGGCGCTGGCGTACTTGGCGCTGTAGGCCATGATGCGGGTGTGGATGAGCTTGCGTGCCTCAAGCGCGGTGCGAATCGCGCCAATCCTGCCGTCCATCATGTCGCTGGGGGCAACAATGTCGACACCCGCTTCAGCCTGCACCAGCGCTTGCGCAACCAGCAGCTCAATGGTCTCGTCGTTCAGGATGTAGCCGGTCTTTTCATCGGGCAGCCCATCCTGCCCGTGGGTGGTGAACGGGTCCAGTGCCACATCGGTCATCACGCCCAGCTCCGGAAAGCGTTTTTTAAGCTCGCGTACCACGCGCGGCACCAAGCCATCCGGGTTTGCGGCTTCCTTGCCGTCATAGGTTTTGAGCGACGCATCCACCACGGGAAACAACGCCATGACTGGAACGCCCAGCTGCACACATTGCTCGGCCACGGGCAGCAGCAAATCCAGACTCAGGCGCTCCACCCCGGGCATGGATGCAACAGCTTCACGGCGCTGTTTGCCGTCGGTAACAAAGACCGGATAGATCAGGTCATGCGCGGTCAGCGCGTTTTCACGCACCAGGTTGCGCGTGAAGCTGTCGCGGCGCAGCCGTCGTGGGCGGCCAAGCGGGTAAGGGGCATAAGCAGTCATCGGCAAATTGTGCCAAAGCTTTGCGGAGCTTGAGGATTAATTTGTCCCGGCGCCGGCACGCGCCGCTTGCAGACGAAAGCTGGCGTTACATGGCAAACCCTTGGTTCGGACTGTTTAATGTGCTTGTTTTGCCGGGGAGCGATGGCTAGAATTAATATGTGTCGTTATCTTTTGGTAACGGCATCCCGCTTTTCCTCCCTGAGCGGGTGCCTTCAAGTGTCACAGCAGAAAAGGCTTCCAGGCCCGGTTGACCTCGCGTCATCCGGGCATTTTTTTTCCGACGCGCCCATAAATCCCTTTGCTGGGCGAATTGCGTCGTTGTTCTGTGCTCGCAATCCTCATGTACTGAAGTACATTCCGGTTGCTGTGCGCAGCACGCCTAGCACTTCATCCCAGCAAAGGAATTTCTGGGCACGTCGCGCCGTTGCTTAATTGCACACGCACTAAACTACGTTGATGCTCTGGGTCAAATCACTTCACATCGTTTTTGTTGCCAGCTGGTTTGCGGGTTTGTTCTATCTGCCGCGCATATTTGTTAATTTGGCGATGGTGCCGCCGGAAAGCGTGGCTGAGCATGAGCGACTGATTCTGATGGCGCGCAAGCTGTTGCGCTTTACCACTTTGCTGGCCGTGCCTGCGCTTGTTTTTGGCCTGTGGCTCTGGTTGGGTTATGGCATTGGCCGCGGACCTGCTTCCTCGGGTAATGGCTGGATGCACGCCAAGCTTGCAGTGGTTGTGCTGGCGATTGGCTACCACCACGCCTGCGGCCGCATCCTTGCAAAGTTTGTTGCCAAGCGCAACACCCGTAGCCACAAATGGTTTCGCTGGTTCAACGAGGTGCCGGTGTTGCTGCTATTTGCCGCGGTTGTGCTGGTCGTCGTCAAGCCCTTTTAATTTTTAGAAGGCTCCCGAGCGTGAACCCCCCGAATTCACCAGCAAAGGCAAACGAGCCGCGACCTGCTGCCGGAGGCGAGGCGGATTTACAAGGCGAGCAACGCCTTCACGCCGATGAGAATAAGCGAGAGCATCCGGGCGAGCAGGCCTTGCCGGATGACGACTCCGGTCTCTCTGCCGAACAGGTTGCCGAGCTGGAGGCGCAGCAACTCGAGATTGCGCGAGCTGATGCCCACTTCGCGGTGCGCACGGCAGCCTGGCCACTTGCCATCGCCACGATGTGCCTGATTGTTTATGCCAGCCTCTATCCTTTCACAGAGTGGCGCAACCAGGGCATCTCTCCTCTGACGTTTTTGACCGCGCCCCTGCCGCGTTACTGGACCGGTTTTGATGTTGGCGTCAATCTGGTGGGTTACGCGCCGGTTGGCTTTTTACTGGCTTTGTCGGCGCTGCGCAGTGCCCGAATTCGGTGGGCTGTGAGTGTGGCAGTGCTCAGCGCGGGCGTGTTGTCACTGTCCATGGAAACACTGCAGAGTTATCTGCCATCGCGCGTTCCTTCCAATGTGGATTTTGTTCTCAATACAGCGGGGGCATGGCTTGGGGCCTGCAGCGCGTGGTTGCTTGAAAAAGCCGGCGCCATTGACCGCTGGGCCCGGGTGCGGGCACGCTGGTTTGTGCGCGAGGCCAGAGGCGCGCTGGTGTTGCTGGCGCTGTGGCCGATTGCCCTGCTGTTCCCGGCGTCGGTGCCGCTGGGACTGGGCCAGGTGCTGGAGCGGCTGGAGTATGCGCTCGCTGAATTGCTGGTCGACACGCCGTTTCTGGAGTGGTTGCCGGTGCGCGACATCGAGCTGCAGCCGCTGGTGCCCGGCGCTGAAGTGATTTGTGTGGCCTTGGGCGCGCTGATCCCCTGTTTACTGGCTTATTGCATCGTTCGGACCTTGCCGCAGCGCGCAGTGTTTTTAGTCGGCACGCTCGCAGCCGGGGTTGTGCTCACGGCTTTGTCTGCCGCGCTGAGTTATGGGCCCGACCACGCGTGGGCCTGGCTGGATCTGCCGGTTCAGGTGGGCTTGTGGATGGGCGCGGGGCTGGGCCTGTTGTTGTTGCCGGTGCCGCGCCGCGCCAGTGCGGCGCTGCTGCTGTTGGCCTTAAGCATTCACCTGTCGCTGTTGAACCAGGCGCCCGTGGGGCCGTACTTTGCCGAGACGCTGCAGATTTGGGAGCAGGGGCGGTTTGTCCGTTTTAACGGGGTGGTGCAGTGGCTGGGCTGGCTGTGGCCCTTTGCGGCGCTGGTGTATGTATTGGTGCGCTTGTCGCGTCGCACATCCGTTGCCGTGCTTGAAAAGTAAAATGCGGGCATGACCTTACCCAGCCTGCCCGCTCTTGAACTGACCGAACAATCTTCCTATTACGAGCGCCACATTTTCTTTTGCGTGAATCAGCGCGAGGGCGGTGAAGCCAGCTGCTCTGACCACAAGGCGGCCGATGCTTATGCGCGCTGCAAGTCACAGGTAAAAGCTGCCGGGCTTTCAGCGCCGGGTCAGGTCAGGGTCAACCAGGCTGGCTGCCTGAACCGCTGCGCCGCAGGGCCGGTGGCCGTGGTCTACCCTGAGGCCGTCTGGTACACCTATGTGGACCTGCACGATGTGGATGAAATTGTTGAGTCGCATCTGAAAAACGGCGTTGTTGTTGAGCGGCTGCGCACACCTGCCCATTTGGGACGCTGAGGCCCGTAAAACAGGCCCTTTGTTGTGGCATGTGGATGTTTTCAGCATTTTGCCCATGAATCACGGGGATAGTTTGCTATGAATTGCATAGCGGCCGCATAACAATCAGGCACTTCCTTGAACGCACAAACCCAGAAAATAAGTCTTACCGGCCCTGCTGGCGCCATTGAGTTGGCGCTGGATACCCCCGTGGGCGCCTCGCGCGGAGTGGCTGTGATTGCGCATCCGCATCCGCTGTTTGGCGGCACGCTCGATAACAAGGTGGTGCAGACGCTGGCCCGCGCTTTTACCCAAAGCGGCTGGACGGCCGTACGTTTCAACTTCCGCGGGGTCGGCGCGACAGCTGGCGTGTATGACGAAGGCCGCGGCGAGGCGGATGACATGCTGGCCGTCGTGCAGCACGTCGCGCCTGAGGCGCCCCTGGCGCTGGCCGGCTTCTCATTTGGCGCTTTTGTGACCTCCCATGTTTTTGAGCGCCTGCACACAAGCCGCGCCATCGAGAGGCTGGTGCTGGTGGGTACCGCCGCCAGCAGGTTCTCTGTGGCGCCAGTGGCAGAGGTGTTTCATGACGCAACGCTGGTGATCCACGGCGAGCAGGACGACACCGTGCCCCTGCAGTCGGTGCTGGATTGGGCGCGTCCGCAGGCACTGCCTGTTACGGTTGTTCCCGGTGGCGGGCATTTCTTTCATGGACAATTGCCGCTGCTTAAAAATCTGGTGCTTCGCCACCTTCGCTGACTTTCCGCTACTTCACCTCAGGTTCCTTTTCCATGCATCGTTTCTTCACTGCCCTTCGCGGCGTTGCTTCATTCGCCCTGGCCACTTTCCTGGCAGTCACGCCCGCCGTTCACGCGCAGGCGCCGCAGCCACCCGAAATCGCCGCGCGTTCGTATTTGCTGCTGGACGTCACCGCCAACCAAATCCTGGCCGCCAAAGAGGTGGACACGCCTATCGAACCGGCTTCGCTCACCAAGCTGATGACCGAGTATTTGGTGTTTGAAGCACTCAAGTCGAAAAAGATCGACTTGAAGCAGACCTTCCCGGTCAGTGAGCGCGCCTGGAAAATGCCGGGCTCGCGCATGTTTATCGACCCCAAAATGCAGGTGCCTGTTGAGGACTTGATCAAGGGCATGGTCGTCCAGTCGGGCAACGACGCCACCATGGCGCTGGCCGAGGGCGTGGGCGGCACCGCCGAGAACTTTGTCAAGCTCATGAATGAGCAGGCCAAGGCGCTGGGCATGAAATCAACCAGTTATAAAAATCCCGAAGGCCTCACCGAGCCGGGACACACCACCACCGCGCGGGACCTCAGCATTTTGTCCGTCCGGCTGATGCAGGATTTTCCGGAATACGTCGGTTTTTCTGCGATCAAGAAGTACCGTTACCCCGGAACACCGGCTACCAATGACACCAATCGCAACACGCTGCTGTTTCGCGATCCGACGGTGGACGGTCTGAAAACTGGCCACACTGCTGCAGCGGGCTACTGCATGATTGCCACCGCCAAACGCGAGTTTCCCAACCTGGGTGCGGCCGGTGCGCCGGGTAGCCGCAGGCTGCTGGCCATTGTGTTGGGCACGGCCAGCGACAGCGCGCGCGCCAATGAGTCGCAAAAGCTTTTGAACTGGGGCTACACGGCCTATGAAGCGGTGAAGCTGTTTGACGCAGGCCAGGCGGTTGCTACCCCTGCTGTCTGGAAGGGCAAGTCGCCCACCGTCAAGCTCGGTCGGCCCGACGCCATTGTGGTTGCTGTTGCAGCAGGCAGTGCCGCCAAGGTCAAGACCCAACTCGCCCGTCCGGACCCACTTGTGGCGCCGCTTTCAAAGGGCCAATCGGTGGGTTCGCTGAAAGTCGACCTTGGTGGCGGGCAGGCAGTGATGGACGTCCCGCTGGTGGCTCTGGAAGCGGTGGAAGAAGCCGGCATTTTCGGCCGGGCCTGGGACGCCGTCCGGCTCTGGATCAAATAAAAAGAGTCACCCCCGCTGGTCAGAGCCGGCGGGTCATGAAGGCCACGTCCAGCCAGCGCCCGAATTTGTAGCCAGCCTCGCGCAGGATACCTGCGCTTTCAAAGCCCAGGCGCAGGTGCAATTCAATACTTCCCGCGTTCGAGGCATCAATGGCGGCAACCAGCAGATGCAGCTTCTGGGCGGTCGCTAGCTCCAGTAGCCTGGTCAGCAGCGCGCTGGCGACCCCCTGGCGCCTGCAGTTTTCATCAACATAGACGGAATGCTCGGCAGTGAACTGGTAGCCCGCCCAGGCGCGAAAGCTGCCGTAACTGGCGTAGCCGATCACTCGGCCAGCCTGTTCCGCAACCAGCACCGGAAATCCCGCCGCGTGTTTTGCCGCCAGCCAGTCAATTTGCGCCTGTTCGGTCCGAGCCTCATAGTCGTAACTGGCTGTGGTGTTGAGCACCGCCAGGTTGTAGATGGTCCGCATGGGCTCCAGGTCGGCTGGTATGGCGTCGCGAAGGGTGAAGTTGGGTTTGTTCGTGTTGATCATGTTGTTCAGGGTGTCCTTGAGCGCTCCATCACCACCAGATAGCGGCAGGGCTGGTTGCGCATGTTTTCAAAGCTGGTCTCGCCTTCAGGCGTCATGAATAAGGTGTCACCGCTTTGCAGGTCGTGGCTCGCGCCCTGCCGCACCCGGAGACCGCCGGTCAGGGCAATAACGTGTTGCGAATACCTGACAGGTGCGTCCAGCCGGTAGTTCACCCTGGCAAGCGGCGGCAGTTCAACTTCGACAATCTCGACCGCAGAGCCCGTCATGGGCGGGGTGACGACTTCGCGGATGAAACCGGTGGCGGGGTCTTTCCAGCGAGGCCGCTCGGTCTTGCGGGCCACCATTCCCGTGGGCTGCGACGCGCCCAGCAGGGTCGACAGCGGGACGTCTAACGCCGCACAAAGACGGCTCAGAAGGGCGGCGGTCGCGCTTGCCTCCTGCCGCTCGATTCTCGAAATCATGGCCCGGCTGACCCCGCTGGCTTGGGCCAGCTGTTCCAAAGTCCAGCCGCGCTGGCCGCGCAAAGCCTTGAGCTGGATTGCAATGTGGGCGTCAATTTCCATTATTGTGGAAGTATATCTATTGAAGTGGATGCAGTTTGGTGCGTTTTGCCGACTGCCGCAAGCGGCTCTTGAGTGAAAGCGGCACCCGGGCTATAATGGAAAGCTTTCCCGCAATCGGGGCGGAAAATATTTCGTGTGCCGCGTCAAGCGGTAATCAGATTCCAGACGTTTAGGGACGTTTTTAAATGCCAACCATCAATCAGCTAGTTCGCCAGGGGCGCGAGGTCGAAAAGATCAAGTCCAAGAGCCCTGCGATGCAGAACTCTCCCCAGCGGCGTGGCGTGTGTACCCGTGTGTACACCACCACTCCAAAGAAGCCAAACTCCGCTCTGCGTAAAGTCGCCAAAGTGCGCCTGACCAACGGATTTGAAATCATTTCCTACATCGGCGGCGAAGGCCACAACCTGCAGGAACACAGCGTCGTGCTGGTTCGTGGCGGTCGTGTCAAGGATTTGCCCGGTGTTCGTTACCACATCGTTCGTGGCTCGCTTGACTTGCAAGGCGTGAAAGACCGCAAGCAGTCGCGCTCCAAGTACGGTGCGAAAAAGCCAAAGGCCAAATAAGCCAAACCGGCTCGGCTCCTCGTTTTTGAGGGTCCGCGCCAGAAGCAGTTGTCACATTCATCTGTGATGATTCCTTCAAAACAGGTGTTTGTTCCGTCCTGGCAGGCGGTTCAAACGAAGTGACCCAAGTGCAAATGTTTTGTACCGGTCGAGTAAGTGAGGGTTTTGATAACCCTCGCGGCACAGCCCGAAACGGCTCTGCCAACTGAAGCAAAGAGGTGAAAAAATGCCACGTCGTCGCGAAGTCCCCAAACGAGAAATCCTCCCCGATCCGAAATACGGCAATGTCGACCTTGCCAAATTCATGAACGTCATCATGCAAGGCGGCAAAAAGGCTGTCGCAGAGCGCATCATTTATGGCGCGCTCGACTTCATCGAGAAAAAAAACCCAGGCAAAGACCCGCTCGAGGCTTTCCACATGGCCATCGGCAACATCAAGCCCATGGTTGAGGTGAAGTCCCGCCGCGTTGGTGGTGCCAACTACCAGGTGCCTGTTGAGGTGCGTCCTGTCCGCCGCATGGCTCTGGCTATGCGCTGGTTGAAAGAAGCCGCCAAAAAACGTGGTGAGAAATCCATGTCTCTGCGTCTGGCCAATGAGCTGATGGAGGCCACCGAAGGCCGCGGCGGCGCCATGAAAAAGCGTGACGAAGTTCACCGCATGGCCGAAGCCAACAAGGCGTTCAGCCACTTCCGCTTCTAATTTTTCGATTGCAGTGTTTGCTGCGCTGATTTGAAGGGTTGCCGAGGGGTTTAAAGGTGTCTTCCACCTTGATCCCCGGCGGTTCAACCCCAATTTCCGCCGACTGGGCGTACAACGCCCAGCCAGTGGACGCGTAGAGAAAACATAAAAGATGTTTTAGCAACGAGTCTGTGTTCGCTTCCCGAACTGAAAGTAATTTATGTCCCGCGCTACCCCCATTCAAAACTACCGCAACATTGGTATCTCCGCGCACATTGACGCCGGCAAGACCACCACCACCGAGCGGATCCTCTTTTACACCGGTGTGAACCACAAGATTGGTGAAGTGCACGATGGCGCGGCCACCATGGACTGGATGGAGCAGGAGCAGGAGCGTGGCATCACGATTACTTCCGCAGCAACCACCTGCTTCTGGAAGGGCATGGACACGTCCCTGCCTGAGCACCGCATCAACATCATCGATACCCCCGGCCACGTTGACTTCACCATTGAAGTCGAGCGTTCCATGCGTGTGCTGGATGGCGCCTGCATGGTTTACTGCGCAGTCGGCGGCGTGCAGCCCCAGTCCGAGACTGTCTGGCGTCAGGCCAACAAATACAAAGTGCCGCGTCTGGCCTTTGTGAACAAGATGGACCGCACCGGCGCCAACTTCTTCAAGGTCGTGGACCAGATGAAGCTGCGCCTGAAGGCCAGCCCTGTGCCCATGGTTATCCCCATTGGCGCCGAAGAAAACTTCACCGGCGTGGTCGATCTGCTCAAGATGAAAGCCATCATCTGGGACGAAGCTTCGCAAGGCATGAAGTTCACCTACAGCGAAATCCCGGCCGAACTGGTTGAGCTGGCCAAAGAGTGGCGCGAGAAGATGGTCGAGGCTGCTGCCGAGTCCTCCGAGGAATTCATGAACAAATACCTTGAAGAAGGCGATTTGTCGGAAGAAGAAATCAAGCTGGGCATCCGCACGCGCACCATTGCCAGCGAGATCCAGCCGATGTACTGCGGCTCTGCGTTCAAGAACAAGGGTGTGCAGCGCATGCTGGACGCCGTGATTGAATTCATGCCATCGCCCATCGACATTCCACCCGTCAAGGGCATGGACGAAGATGAAGCGCCTGTTACCCGCAAGGCTGACGACGAAGAGAAATTCTCTGCGCTCGCATTCAAGCTGATGACCGACCCGTTTGTGGGTCAGCTCACTTTCGTGCGCGTGTACTCCGGCGTCCTGAAAAAGGGCGACAGCGTTTTCAACCCGATCAAGGGCAAGAAAGAGCGTATCGGCCGTATCGTGCAGATGCACGCCAACAACCGTGAAGAAGTCAGCGAAATTCGCGCCGGCGACATCGCTGCTTGCGTGGGCCTGAAAGACGTGACCACGGGCGAAACCCTGTGTGATCCGGATGCCATCGTCATGCTTGAGCGCATGGTGTTCCCTGAGCCTGTTATTACCCAGGCTGTGGAACCCAAGACCAAAGCCGACCAGGAAAAAATGGGTATCGCTCTGCAGCGTCTGGCGCAGGAAGATCCGTCTTTCCGCGTGAAGACCGACGAAGAGTCGGGCCAGACCCTGATCGCCGGTATGGGTGAGCTGCATCTGGAAATTATTGTGGACCGCATGAAGCGCGAGTTCGGCGTTGAAGCCAACGTAGGCAAGCCACAGGTGGCTTACCGCGAAACCATCCGCAAGACCATCGAAGACGCTGAAGGCAAGTTTGTGCGTCAGTCCGGCGGTAAGGGTCAGTACGGCCACGTTGTACTCAAAATCGAACCCAATGAAATGGGCAAGGGCATTGAGTTCATCGACGCCATCAAAGGCGGTGTGGTGCCACGCGAGTACATTCCCGCGGTTGAAAAAGGTATCAATGAGGCCGTGACTTCGGGCGTTCTGGCCGGCTATCCAGTGGTCGACGTCAAGGTGACCTTGCACTTCGGTTCGTACCACGACGTGGACTCGAATGAACTGGCTTTCAAGATGGCCGCCATCTTCGGTTTCAAGGAAGGCTGCCGTAAGGCTGGCCCCGTGATTCTGGAACCAATGATGGCTGTTGAGGTGGAAACGCCTGAAGACTATGCCGGCAACGTGATGGGCGATTTGTCCTCACGCCGCGGCATGGTGCAGGGCATGGAGGACATGGTTGGTGGCGGTAAAGCCATCAAGGCAGAAGTGCCACTGTCCGAAATGTTCGGTTACTCGACCACGCTGCGTTCAATGTCGCAGGGCCGTGCAACCTACACCATGGAGTTCAAGCACTACTCGGAAGCTCCACGCAACGTGTCCGAAGCCATCATGGCTGCACGCGCTAAGTAAGTTCACCCCCGAGGCGGCTTTGCCGCCTCCCCCTCGAGGGGGCACCGCCTACGGCCCGGCAAAGCCGGTTCCGTGGCGGTTGCTGGTAAAGATTTTTGTCTTCGGCGCCACATCATGTGGTTGGCCCGCTGCCCGTGGCGAGGCCTCTGCTGGAGACGTTAAACAGTCACGGGCATGTTCTTTACTGGAGTTTCCAAATGGCAAAAGGCAAATTTGAGCGGACAAAACCGCACGTCAACGTAGGCACCATCGGGCACGTTGACCATGGCAAAACCACACTGACAGCGGCGATCACGACCGTGCTCGCAGCCAAATTCGGCGGCGAAGCCAAAGGCTACGACCAGATCGATGCAGCCCCGGAAGAAAAAGCCCGCGGCATCACCATCAACACCGCCCACGTGGAATACGAAACGGCCAACCGCCACTACGCCCACGTTGACTGCCCCGGCCACGCCGACTATGTCAAAAACATGATCACCGGCGCTGCCCAGATGGACGGCGCCATTCTGGTTTGCTCCGCTGCTGACGGCCCTATGCCCCAGACCCGTGAGCACATCCTGCTGGCCCGCCAGGTGGGTGTTCCTTACATCATCGTGTTCCTGAACAAATGCGACATGGTTGACGACGCCGAACTGCTCGAACTCGTTGAAATGGAAGTTCGCGAACTCCTGGACAAGTACGACTTCCCGGGCGACGCTACCCCCATCATCCACGGCAGCGCCAAGCTCGCCATGGAAGGCGACAAAGGCCCCCTCGGAGAAGAAGCCATCATCAAGCTGGCCGAAGCCCTGGACACCTACATCCCCCTGCCAGAGCGTGCAGTGGACGGCGCCTTCCTGATGCCAGTTGAAGACGTCTTCTCCATCTCCGGCCGCGGCACTGTCGTGACCGGTCGTGTTGAGCGCGGCATCATCAAAGTCGGCGAAGAGATCGAAATCGTCGGTATTGCTGATACCCAAAAGACCATCTGCACCGGCGTCGAAATGTTCCGCAAACTGCTCGACCAGGGTCAGGCTGGCGACAACGTCGGTATCCTCTTGCGCGGCACCAAGCGTGAAGACGTCCAGCGTGGTCAAGTTCTGTGCAAGCCAGGTTCGATC
Source organism: Polaromonas sp. (assembly GCF_035638815.1). Lineage (GTDB taxonomy): Bacteria > Pseudomonadota > Gammaproteobacteria > Burkholderiales > Burkholderiaceae_C > Polaromonas. Next base: position 65 of record NZ_DASQZG010000023.1, on the reverse strand, counting down.
AAGCCGCACACCCACTTCACCGGCGAGATCTACGTTCTGTCAAAAGACGAAGGCGGCCGTCACAC
>NZ_DASQZG010000022.1:0-45707 GCF_035638815.1 Polaromonas sp. | reverse complement strand
GACTGCTACTGAATTGATAGCTAGCTGCGCAGGTGTTTGCTGGGCTACAGCCCCAAAAGGCTCAAGGAGCTGGATGCGGGCGGGATCTGTATCGCAAACATGCACGGGCCAGCCACAGTCCCGCAGACGCATTGCCATGGCGCCGCCCATGTTGCCGACGCCGATGATGCCGACCGGGTATGTCATCGCTTCAGGTTTGGACCAGCCGCTTGGCTTTGGAAATAGACATGAGAATGCCGACCGCTAGGCCCAGCGTCACCATGGCCGTTCCGCCATAGCTGATGAACGGCAAGGGCACGCCCACCACCGGCAAAATGCCGCTGACCATGCCCATGTTGACAAAGGCATAGGTGAAGAAAATCATGGTGATGGCGCCTGCCAGCAGGCGCGAAAACAGAGTGGGCGCATCCAGGGCAATGGCCAGCCCGCGCAAAATCAGGAAGACGAAGGCGGCAATCAGAACCAAGTTACCCACCAGTCCAAACTCTTCTGAATACGCTGCAAAAATGAAGTCGGTGGTGCGCTCGGGAATAAATTCGAGATGGGTTTGGGTGCCCTGCATGAAGCCCTTGCCAGTCAAGCCGCCGGAGCCGATGGCGATCATGCCCTGAATGATGTGAAATCCCTTGCCCAGCGGGTCCCGCGTTGGGTCCAGCAGCGTGCAAATGCGCTGCTGCTGATATGCGTGCAAAACCGGCCAGCGCACGCCGTCCGCACACAGCTGCGGTTCAAACCAGATCAGCAGAAAAATGCCCACCAAGCCCAGGACAACCGGCGGCACGATGAGTTTCCAGCTCAGCCCCGCAAAAAATATCACAGCCAGACCCGCCGCCAGCACCAGCAGCGAGGTGCCCAGGTCAGGCTGGCGCATGATCAAACCCACCGGCGCAATCAGCAGCATGCCGGCCACCAGAAAATCCAGAGGACGCAACTGGCCTTCGCGCTTTTGAAACCACCAGGCGAGCATCAAGGGCATCGCAATTTTCAGAATCTCGCTGGGCTGGATGACGATGCCGACGTTGACCCAGCGCCTCGCACCTTTTTTGGTGATGCCAAAGATCGCCACCGCCACCAGCAGACCTACGCCCACGATATACATGGGCACCGCAAAGGCCATCAGCCGCTGCGGGGGAATCTGCGCCACCACAAACATGATGGCGCCCGCAATCAGCATGTTGCGACCATGGTCGGCAAAACGGCTGCCGTGGTCGAATCCGGAGGAATACATGATGAGCAGGCCTGCACAGGCGAGCAGAAAAACAGCAAACGCAAGTGGGCCGTCAAATCCCTGAAACATCGGGGCAGCGCGCTGAAAAATGGAAGGTTTGTCGAAAACGGCAGACATGGCAAGGATTATCGGCCAGCGGTGAAGCCCCCGTGGTCGAAAACGTTTGCTACTTAATTAATAGCAAACTTTTACCGCCATTAAAGGGGCAGGGCCCGATTTAGTCAGAATATTCGTCATGCATGCGTCACACAGCGCTTAGGATAGCCCCATGCCCACCACCCACCTCCTTTACCTCCACGGTTTTCGCTCGTCGCCCCAATCCGCCAAAGCCCAGAAAATGGCCGCCGAAGTGGCCTTGAAACATCCTGAAGTGACTTGGTGGTGCCCACAGCTGCCGCCCTCTCCCCAAGCTGCCATGCAGATGGTGATGGGCGGCATCGCAAGCTGGCCGCGCGACACGATGGCGGTTGTGGGTTCGTCGCTGGGGGGTTTTTACGCGACACATGTAGCCGAAACCTTCGCCTGCAAAGCCGTGCTGCTGAACCCCGCCGTGCACCCGGCCCGCGATCTCGCCAAATACATTGGCGAACAAACCTCGTGGCATGACCCCGGTGACCGCTTTTTCTTCGAAGCGCGTTTTGTGGACGAGTTTCGTGCACTGGAGCACGGACCTGTGGTCCGGCCGGCTGACTACTTTTCAATCATCGCCAAAGGTGATGAAGTGCTGGACTGGCGCGAAATGACAGGCCGCTACCCCGGCACACGCATCAAACTGCTGGAAGGTGGAGACCACGCGATCAGCGATTTTGATGCGCACCTGCCGGACATCATGGAATTTCTGGCTCTGGTTTGACACCGGCGCACAAGGCCGGCTGATTACACTAGTCCCAGTAATCAAAGGACGTCATTTTGTTTGTATTGTTTGAAGAAGCCGGCAAGTTTTTGGCGGGACGTATTTTGTCGGAGGCGGACAGCTCGCTGCAGGTGGAGCTGGACTCGGGCAAACGCGTCAAGCTCAAGGCCGCCAACGCCTTGCTGAAGTTTGAAAAGCCGGCGCCAGCTGCCCTCATCAGCGCCGGCCAGAAGTTGAGCGAAGAGATCGAACTGGACCTGGCATGGGAATTTGCCAGCGAGGAAGAATTCAGTTTTGCCGACCTGGCGCGCGACTATTTCAGCGCCGACCCGAGCAAGGCCGCCTCTACGGAGCAGCAGGCTGCAGCGCTGTTCAGGCTGTTTGAAGCACCGCACTATTTCAGGCGCGCGGGTAAAGGCCGATTTAAAAAGGCACCTGCCGAGATTCTTCAGCAGGCGCTGGTGGCCATCGAGAAAAAGAAGCAGGTCATTGCGCAGATCAGCGCCTGGGCCGAGGAGCTGGGGCGCGGTGAATGCCCGGCGGCGATACGCGAGCAGCTTTACAAAATCCTGTTCAAGCCCGACAAAAACAGCCCTGAGTACAAAGCTGTGGTGGAAGCCTCACGCGCCACCCACAAGGCACCGCTTGATCTGCTGCAACAAGCTGGCGCCATTGCCTCGCCATACCAGTTTCACTGGAAACGTTTTCTGTTTGAAAACTTTCCCAAAGGCACGGGCTTCCCGGCCGTGCAGGCGCCCGCCGCCAAGGACGAGCTGCCTCTGGCCGAGGCGCAGGCGTTTTCAATCGACGACTCCAGCACCACGGAAATTGATGATGCGCTGTCGGTACAAGGCCTGGGCAGCGGCCAGATCATCCTGGGCATTCACATCGCGGCGCCTGGTCTGGCTGTGCTGCCGGGCAGTCCGATAGACCTCTTGGGTCGCGCACGCCTGTCCACCGTTTACATGCCGGGCTACAAGCTGACCATGCTGCCCGACGAGGTGGTGCAAACCTACACCCTGCAGGAGGGACGCAACTGCCCTGCCCTGTCGCTTTACGTCACGCTTGACGAAGCCACACTGGCCATCACAGCAACCAACACACGGCTGGAGCTGGTGCCGATTGTCAGCAACCTGCGCCACGACAAACTCGATAGCGTTTTTACTGAAGAGTTCTTTGATGCGGCGCACGCTACACCGCCAGCCGCTGTTCAATGGGGGCTGGAGTTAAGCTTCTTACACCGCTTGGCGCGGCACCTGAAGGCCCAGCGCGAAGTGGTGCGCGGCAAACCGGAAAATTTCAACCGACCGGACTACAACTTCAGCCTGGACAACCCCTCCGGCAAAGAACCCGAAGGCAACGAGAGGGTGAGCATCACCATCCGCAAACGCGGCTCGCCGCTGGATTTGATCGTCGCCGAAGCCATGATTCTCGCCAACAGCACCTGGGGCGAGTGGCTGGCAGAACACAGCGTGCCTGGCATCTACCGCAGCCAGGCCAGCCTGGCGCCGGGCGTGAAGGTGCGCATGGGCACCAAGGCCTTACCGCATGCGGGCATTGGCGTCAAAAGTTATGCGTGGAGCACCTCCCCCCTGCGTCGCTATACCGATCTGGTTAACCAGTGGCAGATCATTGCCTGCGTGAAAAACGGCCGCACGGCGGCGTTGGTAGCACCCTTCAAACCCAAAGACACGGAGCTGTTTTCCATCATCTCCAGCTTTGACGGGGCCTACAGTGCCTACAACGGGTTTCAGGCCGGGATTGAGCGCTACTGGACGCTCAAATACATTCAGCAAAACGCGCTGACCGAACTGACCGCAACCGCTTTTAAAGACAACCTGGTGCGGGCTGATGACCTGCCGCTGGTGCTGCCGGCTGCGGGGGCGCAGGGCCTGCCACGCGGCGCACGGGTGCGCATCAAGCTGGGGGCGATTGACGAGATCACGCTCGATGTATCGGGCACGGTAATCGAACGGCTGGACGCTGTGGTCGATGAAGCCGCCGCAGAACAGGTGGACGAAGAAGACAACGAATCCGAAATGGCCGCTGGGCCGATTTCAATCGCTGTTGATATGAGCATGGATGAGCCCGCTGCCGATGCGGTTGTTACTGCGCCACAAAGTTAGCTTTCCGCGCAGCCACCCGCGATAATCCTGTTCTGTGAAGTCCCCCAGCACTCTGCAAATCGCCCTTGGCTTTTCCGTCGCCCTGCACGCGGTCCTGCTGACCGTGCGTTTTGTCGATCCGGAGCGCTTCAACCGCGTTTTTCAGGACACGCCGCTGGAAGTGATTCTGGTCAATGCCAAGTCCAAAGAACGTCCGGACGTTGCCAAAGCCATTGCCCAGACATCCCTGGCCGGTGGCGGTGAAGCCGAGAAAGGCCGAGCTACCAGTCCCTTGCCTCCCTCCGCCCTCACCGAACTCGGCGACGCAGCTGAGGACGCGCAGCGCCAGGTGGATGCCATGCAGCAGCAGCAAACCATGCTGCTGGCGCAAATCAGCAAGCAACTGGCGGCCATGCCGCCGCCCGACCCCACACTGCCTGCCAATGACGCGGCCCAGGCTGACCGGGAAGAAAAGCGCAAGCAACTGATCAAAATTCTGGCGGAGATTGAGCGGCGCATCAACGAAGAAAACGCGCGGCCGAAAAAGCGCTACATCAGCCCTGCAACCCGCGAAGAAGTTTATGCGGTGTATTACGACACCCTGCGCCGCAAAATCGAGGACAGAGGCACTGTCAATTTTCCGGAGATGGCGGGCAAAAAACTCTACGGTGAACTCACCATGGTGCTGACCATCAACTTTGACGGCCGCGTGCTGGACACCGAGGTAGCCGAAACCTCAGGCAACCTCGCGCTGGACCGGCGTGCCCAGCTCATCGTGCGCAGCACAGGCCCCTTCGGCACCTTCAACGAAGCGATGCGGCGCAAGGCCGACCAGATTGTGGTGGTCTCGCGTTTCAAGTTCACACGCGACGATACGCTGGAAACCAAACTCACCGGCCGCTGAGCAAGCAAGATATGGATCACTACTGCGTCCTCGGTAACCCGGTGCAGCACAGCAAATCGCCGGGCATCCATGCGCGATTTGCCGAACTCACCGGCCAGCGCATCGCCTACAGCAAGCAGTTGGTCCCGCTGGACGGCTTTTCCAGCGCGTTGCAACAGTGGATGGCCAGCGGTGGCCGCGGCTGCAATGTCACCGTGCCATTCAAGTTTGAAGCTTTTCAGATGGCCAATAGCGCCACCGAGCGCGCCGAGCTGGCGCAGGCCGCCAACACGCTCAAGCTCAAAGGCAAACACATTGAGGCTGACAACACGGACGGCGTCGGCCTGGTCAACGATATTCAGGTCAATGCAGGCATCAGCCTGGCCGGACGAGACCTGCTGCTCATAGGCGCCGGTGGGGCGGCGGCCGGGGTGCTGGGGCCGTTGCTTGCGGCCGCGCCGCGCCGCCTGGTCGTGGCCAACCGGACGCTGGAAAAAGCCGGGTCGCTGGTAGCGCGGCACGTTGCGCATCCAGCCCTGCAGGAGTTGCTACAAAAAACAGAGCTGGTAGCCCATGATTTAAAAGGGCTGGACGCCGATTTTGATGTCATCATCAATGGCACCGCCAGCAGTCTGGAAGGTGCTGCCATTCCCGTCGATGCACGGGTCCTCAAGCCGGGCGCACTGGCTTACGACATGATGTACGGCGCCGCAGCCAAAGGTTTTGCCGACTGGGCGCTGGCCCATGGCGCGGTGCCGCGGGATGGCCTTGGCATGCTGGTGGAGCAGGCGGCCGAGTCCTTTTTCTTCTGGCGCGGTGTGCGCCCACCTGCTGCCCAGGTTCTGCAGGAATTGCGCAAGGCCCTGTCATGAAGGGGCTGCTCCGCTGGCTCGTGCTCGTGGTTTTTGCAGTTGTGGCCATGCAGCTGTACTTTGTCGGGCGCATCGCCATGATGGCCGTGATCGATCCGCAATCCACCGCCTTCCAGCGCTCGGAAGCCTGGCGCCTGGTTGCCGAAAAGGGCGAGCTGAAGTGGCGGCAGCAGTGGGTTCCCTATGCCGAGGTGTCAAACCACCTCAAGCGGGCCGTCATCGCGTCAGAGGACGCAACCTTCAGCGAACACGAAGGTGTTGATCTGGAGGCGCTTGAGAAAGCCTGGGAGAAAAACACCAAGGCCGAACAGCGTGCGGAGAAGCTGGCCAACCGCGCAACACCCGCCGCAACGGGCAAAGCCGCCGCCAAGCCTCCCAAAATAGTTGGCGGCTCCACCATCACCCAGCAGCTGGCCAAAAACCTTTTTCTGTCAGGCGAAAGAACCCTGATGCGCAAAGGGCAGGAGCTGGTTCTCACGCTGCTGCTCGAAGCCCTGCTGAGCAAGCAACGCATTCTGGAGATTTACCTCAACAGCGTGGAGTGGGGCGAAGGCATCTTCGGCGCAGAGGCTGCGGCCCAGCACTACTTCCGAAAATCTGCCTCGCAGCTCAGCGCTTACGAAGCCGCGCGTCTGGCTGTCATGCTGCCGCGTCCCAAATACTTTGAGACGCGGCCGGGTTCAGGTTATCTGGCATCGCGCGCTGGCACCATTGCTGCCCGCATGGGCGGCATTGAGTTGCCATGAGAAGAACATTCGACCACTGTCGCATTGGGGGTGGCGTCTGATGCTGGCGAAGTTGATGAGCCTTTTCTTGCTCGGCCTGATCCGCGCTTTGACGGGTGCCCAGGCGCGCTGGCAGGGCTGTCCGCCCAAGGCCGAACAGCGCATTTATTTTGCCAATCATCAAAGCCATGCCGATCTCGTATTGATATGGGCTGCGCTGCCAGCCGAGCTGCGCAGCATCACACGACCCATTGCAGCCAAAGACTACTGGACCAAAACACCTTTCAAGCAGTGGATCACCACGGCGGTGTTCAACGCCATTTATGTAGATCGGGTCAAGACCAGTGAGCAGGATCCGCTGGAGCCGCTGATCGAGGCCTTGCAAAGCGGTGACTCGATCATCCTGTTTCCCGAGGGCACACGCGGCAACCAGGAAGAGCCGCAACCCTTCAAGTCCGGCCTGTACAACCTCGCCTTGAAATTTCCCAATGTAGTGCTTGTGCCGGCGTGGATCAACAACGTTCAACGCGTGATGCCCAAAGGCGAAGTGGTGCCTGTCCCTATCTTGTGTTCAGTCACTTTTGGTACCCCCATCGCCGTTGCAGAGTCGGAAGAGCGTGGAAGCTTTCTGACCCGGGCGCGAGAAGCGGTGATCGCCTTGAAGGACACCTGATGAGCAGTTTTCTGCGTAACCTCAGCCCCTCGCATCAGGTCGGCCTGCTCTTTGTTATCGTTTTTGGCCTGCTGATTGCAGCCAGCGTGGTGGCTTTTGCCATGAGCTTGCGCGATGACGGCGAAAACGAAATCCGCACACAGGACATTCGTGAGCTCACCGGTCTGCTGAATACTTCGTGGATCATGTCCACTGTGTTCTGGGTGGGCTGGGCCCTGGGCGACACAGTGGCAACCCTGCTGTTTGCAATCGTTGCGTTTTTTGCCCTGCGCGAGTTCATCACACTGTCGCCCACCCGCCACGGCGACCATCGCAGCTTGGTGCTGGCCTTCTTTGTCGTGCTGCCGGTTCAGTTCTGGCTGGTTATCACCGAACACTTTGATCTGATCACTGTCTTTATCCCTGTGTATGTTTTTCTGGCAATTCCGGTGGTCAGCGCACTGGCCAACGATCCGCAGCGTTTTCTGGAGCGCAATGCCAAATTGCAGTGGGGCATCATGGTGTGCGTGTACGGCATCAGCCACGTGCCCGCCCTCCTGCTGCTGGATTTCCCCCGTTATGTCGGGAAAAACGCCTTCCTCGTTTTCTTTCTGGTTTTTGTTGTGCAGACCGGCATGCTGGTGCAGCACCTGGCCGCGCGGAGGTGGCCACGCCCGCCAACAGCACCGCAGGTCAGCGCGACCTTTAACTGGGCAAGCTGGCTGATCGGTCTGGCGGTCGGTGGTTTTGTCGGCGGATTGATGTCGGGCCTCACCCCCTTCAAACCCGGACAAGCCGTTGCCATGGCCCTGATCGCCTGCGTGGCGGGCTCACTGGGCCACCTGGTGATGAAAGCCCTCAAACGGGACCGCGGCATCACCAACTGGGGGAGCGAGGGAAAGTCAGTCACCGGCGCAAGCGGCCTGCTCGACCGCGTGGATGCGCTGTGTTTTGCTGCACCGGTATTTTTCCACTCGGTTCGGTGGTATTTTGGCCTCTAGCCCAATATCCGCGGGCGAGGATAGCTACATAAAACATAGCAGATGAGAATCCTTGGCATCGATCCTGGTTTGCAAATTACCGGCTTCGGCGTGATCGATGTGGATGGCCACGCACTGAGCTATGTCGCCAGCGGCACCATCAAAACCACACACCTGGACCGGGGCAATCTGCCGGCACGGCTCAAGGTCCTGTTCGATGGCATTTGTGAAATCACCGCTCGCTACACGCCCGACTGCTCAGCTTGCGAGATCGTGTTTGTCAACGTCAACCCGCAAGCCACACTCATGCTGGGTCAAGCGCGCGGAGCCTGCGTGACTGCGCTGGTGAGTTGCAACATCGAGGTGGCTGAGTACACGCCCCTTCAGATGAAAAAGGCCGTTGCGGGTTACGGCAAGGCCGGCAAGCCTGAGGTTCAGGAGATGGTCAAGCGCTTGCTCAAGCTGCCTGGTCTGCCCGGCAAAGATGCAGCCGATGCGCTGGCACTGGCCATCACGCACGCGCATGTGGGCGGGTCAGCCGCTGTGCTGGCGCGCGCTGCGACCTTGAGTCGCAAATCGACGGCATCTTTCAAGGATGGGCGGCACCACTGAGCGGCCTTCTGGCGGGCGCCCAGCCCCTCAGGCCTGTTCGAAAGCCAGGACGGCAAAAAACACGAACGCGGCGCCCAGTGTCCAGCGCAGCACCGTCAAGCCGAACACTTTGAATCGCGCTTGACCGGTCGTCATGAACAGCACAAACGAGACCGCCGAGGTCAGTAGCATCAACAGGACAATCCAGCGCAGGAAAAGCACAGTTGTTCTCCGGCCCTACCAGGCGCGTGCAAGCTGCGCAAAACCTTGGGGCGCAGCTTTTTCATCTTCAAACGTCACCACTTCATACGCGTCCGCGTGCGCCAACAGCTCCCGCAGCAGCTTGTTGTTCAGCGCATGGCCAGAGCGGAAAGCGCTGTAGGCAGCCAACAGTGGTTTGCCAAGCAGGTACAAATCGCCCATGGCGTCAAGAATCTTGTGTTTGACGAACTCGTCGTTGTAGCGCAAGCCCTCGGAGTTGAGCACCTTGTAGTCGTCCATGACGATGGCATTGTCCAGACCGCCGCCCAGCGCCAGGCCATTGGCCCGCATCATTTCAACATCTTTCGTAAAACCGAAAGTACGGGCGCGGGCAATGTCGCGGGAATACGAGCCGGTGCCCATGTCAAACTCCACGCGCTGTCCCGTGGAGTCCACGGCCGGGTGGTCAAAGTCGATTTCGAATCCGAGTTTGTAGCCGTTATAGGGCGTTAGCCGCGCCCACTTCTCGGACGCGCCCTGCCCCTCGCGGACTTCGACCGGCTTGATCACGCGGATAAACCGCTTGGGTGCAGCCTGAACCACGATGCCGGCGGACTGCAGCAAGAACACAAACGACGAAGCGGAGCCGTCAAGAATGGGGACTTCTTCGGCAGTGATGTCGACGTACAGGTTGTCAATGCCCAGGCCAGAGCAGGCCGACATCAGATGCTCGACCGTGTGAACTTTTGCCCCCCCGCTGGAAATGGTCGAGGCCAACCGGGTATCGCTGACCGCCTCGGCGGAGATCGCAATGTCCACCGGCTGCGGAAGGTCCACGCGGCGAAACACAATGCCGGTGTCTGGAGCCGCCGGCCGCAAGGTCAGCTCTACCCGCTGACCGCTGTGCAGGCCGACGCCTACGGCCTTGGTCAGGGATTTGAGAGTGCGTTGCTGGAGCATGGGATTATTTTAGGTCGCGGGGGTTAAGTTGGGGTAAAGCGCGGTTATTGGGGTTGTGAACCTTTTGGGGTACCTGCGTCGTGTCTCGGTCTGCCTGCTTGCCGGGGGTAGCCCGGCGGCTACTCACTTTCTTTTGCTTCGCCAAAAGAAAGTAAGCAAAGAAAAGGCGTCCCTGCTGTCTGCGTCCCTCCGCTTCGCTGCGGGCAACCTGCGGTGCTCGGTCCAGCCGGGGGCTGACACAAACTCGCCTTCGGCTCAAACAAGTGTCAGCCCTCATCCGTCTGAACCTGCGCTCCTCGGCGCATACAGGAGGGGGTGGGGGAACGGGAGTGGAGTCGGAATCGATGCGGATTCGGGGATGGATTCCGGCCTTCACCGGAATGACAAGCCTTTGCGCGCTTGGCGCGCAAAGGCTTGCACGGGACCGTCATTCATGCACGCGGCAGTGATCAAACGCGGCCAAATGAGGTCCCCCGCCATCGCCCAGCGGGGCGAGGGAGGGGCTAGGGGTGGGAGTGGGGAGTTAGTCCCTACTGCCCAGCGCAGACTTCAGCCGTAGCGTGACGCCAACAACCCGAATCAATCCGCCTGCTTGCGCAAAAACGCCGGAATCTCAAAGTCGTCCATACCGCCAGAAGCCAGCGCATCCACCTTGGCCGCAGCCTGCGTACGATTCGTACGCCACACACTCGGAACCGACATGTTGCCGTAGTCAGGCTGTGCCGACCCCATGCTGTTGCCGCCTGCCATCGCATTGCCGGACAGGGCGCCGCCCAGGGTTGTGTTGAGCACGGGCATGTTGTCAGTGCCGGTCCGCAGCACCTGCAGAGGTGGCGCATGGCGGCGTACGCCCTGGCGGCTCAGACCGGTTGCAACCACTGTGACGCGGATGTCCTCGCCCAATTCGTCGTCGTAAGCCGTACCGTAGATCACGTGGGCATCGGGCGAAGCGTAGGCACGAATCGTGTTCATGGCGAGCTTGGACTCATTCAGTTTGAGCGAGCCCTTGGCAGCGCTGATCAAGACCAACACACCTTTGGCGCCCGACAGATCGATGCCTTCAAGCAATGGGCAGGCCACAGCCTGCTCAGCTGCAATGCGGGCACGGTCAGGACCGTTGGCGCGGGCCGTGCCCATCATCGCCTTGCCAGGTTCACCCATCACGGTGCGCACGTCTTCAAAGTCGACGTTGACGTGGCCAGGCACATTGATGATCTCTGCAATACCGCCGACGGCGTTTTTCAACACATCGTTGGCGTGGGCAAATGCCTCATCCTGCGTGATGTCGTCACCCAGTACTTCCAGCAACTTCTCGTTCAGCACCACGATCAGGGAGTCGACGTTGGCCTCCAGCTCCGCCAGCCCCAGGTCCGCGTTGGTCATGCGGCGACCGCCCTCAAATTCGAAGGGCTTGGTCACCACACCCACAGTCAAAATGCCCATCTCCTTGGCGATGCGGGCGATCACGGGCGCAGCGCCGGTACCGGTACCGCCGCCCATGCCAGCCGTGATGAACAGCATGTGCGCACCGGCAATGGCGGCGCGGATGTCGTCCACAGCCATCTCGGCTGCGTCGCGACCTTTCTCAGGCTTGCTGCCCGCACCCAGACCGCTCACGCCAAGCTGAATTTGCTTGTGCGCGGCGCCGCGGCCGAGCGCCTGCGCGTCGGTATTGGCACAGATGAACTCAACGCCCTGGACGTTGCGGTCAATCATGTGTTCAACAGCGTTGCCGCCGCCGCCACCCACGCCAATCACCTTGATTTGCGTGCCCTGGTTGAACTCTTCCATTTCAATCATTTCGATGCTCATGTGAGCCTCCTGTCAGTAAATTTGCAGTTGCCAAAAAATTTTTATGTGAAATCAAAAATACAAAAAGTCATGAAGGAGGATCCGCGCCTCCGGAATGTCTGCACCTTGGAACCCGCCAGATAAAAGCAGTGAATTTTTTCATCAGAAGTTCCCCACCAGCCAGTCTTTGACACGACCAAAAGCGTTGTGGACGCTGCCCGCCTTTTGCGCCACACGGTGTCCCCGCATGCGTGCCAGCCGCGCCTCTTCCAGCAAGCCCATCACAGTAGCGGCCCGGGGCTGCGCCACCATGTCAGACAAGGCGCTGGAGTAACGCGGGATGCCGCGGCGGACGGGCTTGAGAAAGATGTCCTCGCCGAGCTCGACCATGCCGGGCATCACTGCACTGCCGCCGGTAATCACAATCCCCGAGGACAGCACCTCTTCGTAACCTGACTCACGGATGACTTGCTGCACCAGCGAAAAAATCTCTTCAATTCGCGGCTCAATCACGCCCGCAAGCGCCTGCTTGGACAACATGCGCGGCCCCCTGTCACCCAGCCCGGGAACCTCTACCTGGGTGTCCGGATCGGCGAGCAACTGCTTGGCAAAACCACTTTCCACCTTGATGTCTTCAGCGTCCTTGGTCGGAGTGCGCAGCGCCATCGCAATATCGCTGGTGATCAGGTCTCCGGCAATCGGAATTACCGCCGTGTGCCGAATCGCGCCGCCCGTGAAGATGGCCACATCCGTTGTCCCTGCGCCAATGTCCACCAACGCCACACCGAGCTCCTGTTCGTCACGGCTGAGCACCGAAAGACTTGATGCCAGCGGATTCAGCATCAGCTGGTCCACTTCCAGGCCACAACGCCGGACACACTTGATGATGTTTTCCGCAGCGCTTTGGGCGCCGGTCACGATATGCACTTTGGCTTCGAGTCGGATGCCGCTCATGCCAATCGGCTCGCGCACATCCTGCCCGTCAATCACAAACTCTTGCGGTTCAACCAGAAGCAAGCGTTGATCTGTGGAGATATTGATAGCCTTGGCGGTTTCAATCACACGGGCCACATCCGCCTGCGTAACTTCGCGGTCTTTGACGGCTACCATGCCACTGGAATTGATGCCGCGGATATGGCTGCCGGTGATGCCGGTATAGACGCGGGCAATCTTGCAGTCGGCCATCAGCTCCGCCTCTTTGAGGGCCTGCTGGATACTTTGCACCGTCGCATCGATGTTGACCACGACACCGCGCTTGAGGCCGTTGCTGTAGGCAATCCCAAGGCCAGCCAGCTTGAGTTCGCCACCGGGCAATACCTCCGCCACCACGGCCATGACCTTGCTGGTTCCAATGTCCAGTCCCACCACCAGATCTTTATATTCTTTGGCCATTTCTTTACCTCTTTACCTGCTTGTTTTCTTTGTCTTCCAGCGCCGTGGTTGTGATGCCGCGCAACTTGAGTGCATAACCATTGCCGTAGCGCAAATCCGCTGATTCCAGCTTTCTGCCGAACTTGCCCGAAACCTGGGTGAGCGTGGCCACAAAACGCTGAGCCCGCGCATCAATCTCATCCAGCGCGCCCGGCCCCAGTTCGATGACAGCGCCATCGTCCAGCTGGGCACGCCAGCTGCCACGTCCCGTCAGTTCCAGCTGCGTCAGCCTGGCATCCAGCGTCGCGAAAACCGGGAACAGTCGGCGGTAGGCCTCTACAACCAGTGCAGCCTGCTCATGGGGCCCGCTCAACAGGGGCAAGTCGTCAGACTCCACATCACCCTGGTTGGCCTCGAACACCTCGCCGTAACTGTTGACAAGACGTGTATCGCCCTCCACACCCCACAGGGCAATGGGCTGGTGCTCCTGCAACGCCACTCTGAGCCGGTTGGGAAACTCACGCTGAACCAGAGCCCGGCGTATCCATGGCACGGTCTCGAAAGCGGCCTGAGTCTGGTTCAGATCCACCGTAAAGAAATTTCCGGCCAGCTTGGGAATCACGTTGGCGCGCAAAGTGACCGCGTTGTTATGCGTCAGATCCCCCGACACCTTGATAGCCGTAAGGCGGAACAGGTTTTGATGCAGCAGCCACGACGACAGGAAGGCCAGCAACATGCCAACAAATGCAAGCCCAAGCACCATAGATGTGGTGTTCATGAGCTTGACGTCCATCGGCACGTGCAGGGCCTGGTTCATGCAGTGCCTCCCGCCTGTGCGGCGTTATCCAGGCTGGCGCCACGCAACACGTCGAGGCATAAGTCTTCATAAGTGATGCCCGCTGCGCGCGCTGACATCGGCACGAGGGAATGACTGGTCATGCCTGGCGAGGTGTTGATTTCCAGCAGGTAGGGCTTGCGGGTTTTACCGTCGATCATCACGTCAATCCGGCCCCACCCCCTGCAGCCCAGCACCCGGTAAGCCTTCAGTACCAGCGCCTGGATGGCGGCCTCTTCCCCTGCGGGCAGACCACAAGGCACCAGGTATTGCGTGGTGTCTGTGAAGTATTTGTTTTCGTAGTCGTAGTTGCCTTCAGGCGCAACGATGCGTATCACCGGCAAGGCACGGGCGGCGTCACCCGTACCCAGGACCGGGCAGGTCACCTCGTCACCACTGATGAATTGCTCGCACAGAACGTCAGCATCCAGCTGCGCGGCCTGGTCCACTGCCGCTGTCATGCCGGAGTAACCGGCCACTTTGACCACACCAATTGAGGAGCCTTCGCGCGCTGGCTTCACGATCAGCGGCAAACCCAAATCGTCAGGCGCGGCGATCACTTGTTTGCGATCAAACTCACCGCGTCTCAGGAGAATGTATTTCGGAGTCGGCACGCCTTCGGCCAGCCACAGACGCTTGGTGGTGACCTTGTCAATGGAGATACTCGACGCCATGACGCCGGAGCCGGTGTAGGGTATACCCATCAGTTCCAGCGCACCCTGAACCGTGCCGTCTTCACCAAAGCGACCATGCAGGGCAATGAAGCAACGATCAAATTGCTCGCGCTTGAGGTCTCCCAGATCGCGTTGCGACGGATCAAAGGCATGCGCATCAACGCCGCGCGAGCGCAGGGCAGCCAGCACGCCCTGCCCTGACATCAGCGATATTTCGCGCTCTGCCGACTGGCCGCCCATCAACACGGCGACCTTGCCAAAATTGAATTCTTTCCCGCTCACAGCGCCTTCCCTTTCTGAACTTCTTCCGCCGGTCTTGGCAAGAGATCCACCAGCTTGCCGGGGACCAGGCCAATCGTTCCGGCGCCCATACACATGACCACGTCGCCGTCCAGCGCGTTGTCGGCAATGGCCTGCGGCATGCCTTCGATGTCATCAACAAACACCGGCTCAACCTTGCCCGCGACACGCAACGCCCGCGCCAGCGACCGGCCATCAGCCGCAACAATCGAGGCTTCGCCCGCCGCATAAACTTCAGACAGCAACACGCTGTCAGCCTGGCCAATCACCTTGACGAAGTCCTCGAAACAATCCCGTGTGCGCGTAAAGCGGTGAGGCTGAAAGGCCAGCACCAGACGCCGCCCCGGGTATGCACCCCGTGCCGCTGCCAGCGTGGCCGCCATCTCGACTGGATGATGGCCATAGTCATCAATCACTGTGAAGCTGCCGCCCGCAGGAGCGGCAAGGTCACCGTAGTGCTGGAAGCGCCTTCCCACGCCCTTGAATTCCGCGAGGGCCTTCTGGACAGCAGCGTCGGCAATGTTCAGCTCAGCCGCAATGGCGATGGCCGACAGCGCATTGAGAACGTTGTGCTCGCCAGGCAGGTTCAGCACCACCGGCAGATCAGGCAAGGTGACGCCATTGCGCCGCTGCACCGTAAAGTGCATCTGCCCGCCCATGGCTTTGACGTCAACGGCGCGCACCTGTGCGTCTTCTCCAAATCCGTAGCTCGTGACTGGGCAGGACACCTGCGTCAGGATCTCGCGAACGGCAGCATCATCGGTGCACAAAATGGCGGTGCCATAAAACGGCATGCGGTGCAGAAAATCGACAAAGGCTTTTTTCAAATTGCCAAAGTCATGTCCGTAGGTTTCCATATGGTCGGCGTCGATGTTCGTCACGACCGCCATCACGGGCAGCAAATTGAGGAAAGAGGCGTCTGACTCGTCTGCCTCGACGACGATGTAGTCGCCCGATCCCAGCTTGGCATTGGCGCCTGCACTGTTGAGCCGGCCACCAATCACAAACGTGGGGTCCAGACCGCCTTCGGCCAGCACG
Source organism: Polaromonas sp. (assembly GCF_035638815.1). GTDB lineage: Bacteria > Pseudomonadota > Gammaproteobacteria > Burkholderiales > Burkholderiaceae_C > Polaromonas. Next base: position 29,648 of record NZ_DASQZG010000022.1, on the reverse strand, counting down.
CTGGCGACCAGGCTGGTGGTGGTGGTTTTGCCGTGGGTTCCGGCAATGGCAATGCCCTGCTTGAGCCGCATCAACTCGGCCAGCATCAGCGCGCGCGGCACCACGGGAATCCGCTTCTCACGCGCTGCCAGTACTTCGGGGTTGTCCGCCTGCACTGCGGTGGAGGTCACCACGGCGTCAACAGTTGCCAGATTCTCAGCGGCGTGCCCGACAAAGGTTTTGATCCCAAGGCTGCCAAGGCGCCGCAGAGTCGCGCTGTCCGACAGATCGGAGCCGGAGATCACGTAGCCCAGGTTGTGCAGCACCTCGGCAATGCCGGACATGCCGGAACCACCGAGACCTATGAAGTGAATATTTTTGATTGCGTGTTTCATCGCGCCAGTTCCTCGCAAGCGGCCACCACTTCAGCGGTGGCATTTATTTTTTGCATCTTTTTAGCCTGTAGCCCACGTTCCATGAGCGCAGAGCGCTCTGTTTTTTGTAGCATCTGGGCCAGGTACTCCGGCGTCAGGTCTTTTTGCCGGACCAGCCATCCGCCGCCTTGCTCTGTCAAAAAAGCCGCGTTGCTGCTTTGGTGGTCATCGACGGCTGCAGGGAAAGGCACAAACAGGGCGGCAGCACCGACGGCCGCGATCTCGGTGACCGTGCTGGCGCCGGCGCGGCAAACAATCAGGTCCGCTTCAGCAAATGCGCGGGCAGTGTCGTCAATAAAGGGCGTCAGTTCAGCCAGCACGCCTGCGGCGGTGTAGTTGCCGCGCAATTCATCAATCTGCCGGGCGCCGCTCTGGTGGACCACGTTGGGCCGCTGTGCTGTTGGAATTAGCGCCAGCGCTTGCGGGACGATGCGGTTGAGCGCCTGCGCTCCCAGACTGCCGCCCACCACCAGCAACTTCAATGGTCCGCTGCGGCCGGCAAAGCGGGCCGAAGGCCCAGGTTGCTGTGTAAATGCAGGACGCAAGGGGTTGCCCACCCACTGCGCGTTTTTCAGCACATTGGGAAACGCGGTGAAAACACGGTCCGCAACGCCAGCCAACACTTTGTTGACCATGCCCGCCACCGAATTCTGCTCGTGCAACACCAACGGTTTGCCCAGCAGTACACTCATCATGCCGGCCGGAAAAGCAATGTAGCCACCCAAGCCGAGCACTACATCAGGCTTGACGCGGCGTATGACCTGAATACTTTGCCAAAAGGCTTTGAGCAGGCGCAGTGGCAGCAGAGCCAGCGTGACGGGACCTTTGCCGCGCACGCCGGAGAAATCAATGGTTTCAAAAGCGAACCCACGCGGCGGCACGAGCTGGCTTTCCATGCTGGGGTGCTCGAGCGTCCCCTTGCCGCCCAGCCAGTGAACACGCCAACCGCGCTCGCGCAAAGCCTCTGCAACTGCAAGTCCAGGAAAGATGTGGCCACCCGTGCCGCCGGCCATGATGAGGGCGGTATGCGTCACGCCCGCCCTCCGCGCATCAAAAGCCTGTTTTCATAATCAATCCGCAACACAACAGCCAGGGAGATCAGATTCATCAGGATCGCCGACCCGCCGTAACTCATCAGGGGCAAAGTCAGGCCCTTGGTCGGCAGCGCCCCCAGGTTCACACCCATATTGATGAAGGCCTGAAAACCAATCCAGATGCCAACACCCTGCGCAACAAGACCTGCAAACAGGCGATCCAGCGCGATGGACTGGCGACCAATATGCATGATTCGGCGTGTCATCCACATGAAAGCACCGATGACCGTCAGCACGCCCAGCAGACCAAACTCCTCGCCGATGACAGCCAGCAGAAAATCGGTATGGGCTTCAGGAAGCCAGTGCAGCTTTTCAATACTGCCGCCCAGGCCGACGCCAAAAATTTCGCCACGCCCAAACGCAATCAGCGAGTGCGACAACTGATAGCCCTTGCCCATTGAATACTTGTCACTCCACGGATCCAGGTAGGCAAAGATCCGCTCGCGTCGCCAGTCGCTGAGCATGACCATGATTGCAAAGGCGATGACCACCACGGTCGCAATGACAAAAAACATCCGGGCATTGACGCCACCCAGAAAAAGGATGCCCATGGCAATCACTGAAATCACCATGAAGGCGCCCATGTCAGGCTCGGCAAGCAGCAGCAGACCCACAATGCCAATAGCCACCGCCATCGGCAAGACGGCACGGAAGAAGCGTTCCTTGACTTCCATCTTGCGGACCATGTAGTCGGCGGCGTAGAGCAGCACGGCAAATTTGGCCAGCTCCGAGGGCTGGAAATTCATGAAGCCAAGCGATATCCAGCGCCGGGCACCGTTGACCCCTTTTCCAATAAAGGGAATCAGCACCAGTATCAGCAACACCAGCGAGACTACAAATAGCCAGGGAGCCATCTTCTCCCAGGTGGCAATGGGTACCTGAAATGCCAGCAAGGCCACGGTGAACGCGACCCCCAACGACAGGGCGTGCCGCAAAAGGAAGTGGGTATGTGCATAACGCGCAAACTTGGGGTTGTCTGGCATCGCCACCGAGGCGGAATAGACCATGACCAGACCCCAAACCAGCAAGGCGACGGTCACCCAGATCAGTGACTGGTCCACACCTGACAGACGCACCGGCGTGGATGCAGAGCGCGAAACACCCCCGCCGCCTAGTCGCACCGGAAGTCCGCCGGAGGCGGCGCCGCCCCACCCGGAAAACCAGCCAGCGACGCGCGCAGCCATGGTTGTCATGTAATGCTCCCCGCATCCTGCTCCAGTGCGTGGACCGCCTCACAGAAAACCTGTGCGCGGTGTTCGTAGTTGTCAAACATGTCAAAACTGGCGCAGGCCGGTGACATGAGGACGGCATCGCCGGTTTGCGCATGCCTGGCGGCGATTTCGACGGCGGTCTGCATCGAGTCCGCTTCCAGCAGGGCAACGCCTGATTCTTCCAATGCTGCGCGGATGAGGTTTGCGTCGCGACCGATGAGGACGACCGCTCGGGCATGCCGTTGCACCGGCGACGCAAGCGGCGCAAAGTCCTGCCCTTTGCCTTCACCACCCGCAATCAGGACCAGCTTGCGTTCAGATCCAAGCCCGGTCAGCGCGGCCACTGTGGCACCAACGTTGGTACCCTTGCTGTCGTCAAAATATTCCACATCGCGGATGACCGCGACGGACGCTACGCGGTGTGGCTCACCTGTGTATTCACGCAAGCCATGCAACAGGGCCGCCATGGTGCCGCCCACAGTGCCGGCCAGCGCGAGTGCAGCCAGCGCGTTGGTCGCGTTATGACGACCACGTATGCGCAATGCTTCCACAGGCATCAGGCGCTGGATATGCAATGGTTCTTCGTCATCCTTGCGTCGCTTGATCGTCTCGTCGGCCTCGGCCGCGCGAACCAGCCAGGCCATGCCGTTGACGGTTTCGATCCCGTAGTCACCGGGGCGCTGCGGCAAATCCACACCAAAGCTGGTGTGGGGGCGTAGCTTGGCCTTGTGCTGCTTGCCGCGCGCCGTTGGATTTTTCTGGCCATCAGATGCACCCGCCACGTTTGCCGCGGCTGTCAACATGTCCATCACGGCGGGATCATCACGATTAAGAACCAACAAGCCGCTACTTCCAAAGACACGCGCCTTGGCTGCGCCGTAGGCTTGCATGTCGCCATGCCAGTCCAGGTGGTCTTGCGTCAGGTTAAGCAGTGTGGCCGCAGTGGGCTCAAATCCCCGCACACCGTCGAGCTGGAAGCTGGAAAGCTCCAACACCCAGACCTCCGGCAAAGTCTCCGCATCGATGTGAGCACCCAGCGTGTCGAGCAAACTCAAACCAATGTTGCCTGCCACGGCAACGGTTTTTCCTGATTGGGAAAGCAGCTGGCCGGTAAGAGACGTTGTAGTGGTCTTGCCATTTGTCCCCGTGATGGCGAGCACCTTGGGGGCATAGCCGCGCTGCGCTTGCAAATCGCTCAGCGCACGGGCGAACAGGTCGAGCTCACCGCCCACCCACAAGCCGATGGCCTCCGCTGCCTGACAGACTGGCGCGACTTCTGCGGGTGAAAGCCCCGGGCTTTTGAAAACAGCGCGGATCTCTGTGCCTTCGACGAGCGATGCTTCGAATGCACCAGCGCGAAATTCCACTTGTGGCAACTCCGCCTGCAACTGCGCAAGCTGGGGCGGCGTCTCACGGGTATCCGCCACCGTCACATGAGCACCCTGACGCACGCACCAGCGCACCATGGCCATGCCCGATGTACCCAGGCCCAGAACAAGAACCCGCTGTCCAAGCAAGTCGGATGCTCCCTCATCATCCGTTGATGCCGCGACTGCGGGGTCGTTTGCGTCAACACCATCCTGCATCGCTTCATCAACGGATTGCGGCGCAGCTTCGGCTGCTGCCGCCTGTTCTGGCGCACTCACTTCGGCGAACAATTGCGTCACGAAAGCAAGCGCGTCTCGCGCAGCCGTCAGGCTCTCGGGCAGGGGTCGCACCGATTTGCCAGTGACGGTCAGTTGCGCCACGGCTCCGTCGGTAGACGATTGTGGCACTGGCTCCGTCGGCGCCATCTCCTCGGTCGACGAACCGGACACGGCATCCTGCGCGGACACCTGCGCGAGCTCCCGCCCATCCGCTGAAGGCTGGATCGGACCGTGGTCGGGAATGTCGGGCGCGTTCGGGTTCATCGCAGTTTCAGAGTTGACAGACCCACCAGACACAGCAGCATGGTGATGATCCAAAAACGGACCACAACCTGCGTTTCCTTCCAGCCATTTTTTTCAAAGTGATGGTGTAGAGGCGCCATGCTGAACAGCCGGCGGCCGGCACCGTAGCGGCGGCGGGTGTATTTGAAATACATCACCTGCAGCATCACCGAAAGTGCCTCAACAACAAAAATGCCGCCCATGATGGCAAGCACGATTTCCTGACGCACGATGACGGCGATCGTGCCCAATGCTGCACCCAGGGCGAGAGCACCAACGTCGCCCATGAATACCTGCGCCGGATGGGTGTTGAACCACAAGAAGGCCAATCCTGCACCAGCCATCGCGGAGCAGAAAATCAACAATTCACCAGCGCCTGGAATGTGCGGGAAAAACAGGTACTTGGAATAAACCGCGCTTCCGGTCACATAGGCAAACACGCCGAGGGCCGAGCCCACCATCACCACAGGCATGATCGCCAGCCCGTCCAGGCCATCGGTGAGATTGACCGCATTGCTCGAACCCACGATGACCAGATAAGTCAGCAGCACAAAACCGAAAACGCCCAGGGGGTAAGAAACTTCCTTGAAAAACGGCAACAACAAACCGGCTTTGGGCGGCAGGTTTACATCAAAGCCCGATTGCACCCAAGTAAAAAACAACTCCAGCACCCGGAGGTTGGAGCTTTCAGAAATGCTGAACACCAGGTATAGCGCAGCGAGCAAGCCGATCAGTGACTGCCAAAGATATTTCTCCCGCGAGCGCATGCCTTCAGGGTCTTTGTGCACCACCTTGCGCCAGTCATCGGCCCAGCCGATGGCGCCGAATCCCAAAGTAACGATCAGGACAATCCAGACAAAACGGTTGCTCAGGTCAAACCACAGCAAGGTGGAGATGCCAATGGCGAGCAAAATCAAAACACCACCCATGGTTGGCGTCCCGCTTTTGCTCAGATGCGTCTGCATCGCATAGTCACGGATCGGCTGGCCAATCTTGAGATGGGTGAGACGACGAATCACAAACGGTCCCGCGATCAGCCCAATGAGCAGGGCTGTCAGCGCCGCCATCACCGCGCGGAATGTCAGGTACTGAAAGACCCTGAAATAGCCGAATTCAGGTGACATGGCCTGCAGCCACTGGGCCAGACTAAGCAGCATGAGGCGCTCCCTGCTGCAAGTTGGCATCAAAAGTCAGTGATTGCATTTGAACGCGGGGGCTCATGTCTTCTCCACAATTTCTTGTTGTTGTCCACACTGGGTGACGGCCTGAACCACCCGCTCCATCTTCATGAAACGCGAGCCCTTGACCAGCACGCTGCGCAAGTCCGGTAGTGCGCTGACGACTGCGGCCTGCAGGACTTCAATGTCATCACCAAAATGATGCCCGGCGCCAAAAAGGCGAGACGTATCGGCCGACTGCTGTCCCAGAGTAAAGACCTGCTCAATGCCACGCTCACGCGCATAGAGTCCGACCTCCGCATGGAAGGCAGGACCCCGGTCACCGACCTCACCCATGTCACCAAGGACCAGCAGGCGCGGTCCTGGCAGCTCAGCCAGCACATCAATGGCCGCGCGGACCGAATCAGGATTCGCGTTGTAGCTGTCATCAATCATGGTGATCAACCGACCAGCAATATCCAGTTGCACGGCGCGTGAGCGGCCTTTGACCGGCATAAAAGCACAAAGCCCCGCAGAAATTGCCGCCAGGGGAACACCTGCAGCCGACGCACACGCAGTTGCCGCCAGCGCATTTTTGACGTTATGACGGCCAGCCACCTGCAGCGAAAAATCGAAAGTTCCGTGCGGAGTGGTGGCCTTCACCTGCCACCCACCGCCGGTCCATCGGGCATCGCCGGTTACGTCGGCTGAGCCAGATTCGGCAAAAGTCAGCGTTGCACGAGATTCGGCCAGTGTTTTCCAGATCGACGTGTAAGCGTCATCGGCCGGGAACACCGCCACACCCGAGGCGGGCAATGCAGAAATGACGACACCGTTTTCGTGAGCCACCGCTTCGACGGTGGCCATGAACTCCAGGTGCTCACGCTGCGCGTTGTTGACAAGCGCCACATTGGCTTGGGTCATCCCCGCCAGATAGGCGATTTCGCCGGGGTGGTTCATGCCCAGTTCAACGACACCGATCTGGTGGCTGTCGCGCAAACGCAGCAAGGTCAGGGGCACGCCGATGTCGTTGTTGAAGTTACCCTCGGTGGCAAAAGCGCCGTCGTGCTTCCACGCGCGCAAGATCGAGGCAATCATCTGCGTCACTGTGGTTTTGCCATTGCTGCCGGTAACCGCAATCAAAGGCAAACTGAACCTCGAGCGCCAGCCGGCTGCCAACTGACCGAGCGCCAGTTTGGAATCGTCCACCAGTAACCCGGGCAAGTCGTCTGTAAGCCCCTGTTGCGCTAGAGCGGCTACAGCGCCCTGCACCTTGGCCTGAGCGAGAAAATCATGCGCATCAAAGCGCTCGCCCTTCAGCGCCACAAAAAGATCACCCGGCTTCAGGCTGCGCGTATCTGTGTGAACGCGCTGAAACTGCAAGGCGCCATCACCGACAAGCTCCGCTGACGGCAAGTACTGCAGGGCTTGGGTCAAGGTCATCATGCTGAGGCCCCCGCAGCAGCAGCTTGCGCGGACGCCAGCTTCAGCGCTGCCTCTGCCTGGACTTTGTCGGAGAAAGGAGCTTTGACACCTGCAATCTCTTGATAGTTTTCATGACCCTTGCCCGCAATGAGCACAACGTCACCGGCCTGCGCCAGACCAATCGCATGTGCAATAGCGCGCGCGCGGTCTACCTCGACATGCACACCGGCCATGTCGTTGAAGCCTGCCAATATCTGGTCAATGATGCTCAGGGGCGATTCGCTACGCGGGTTATCGCTGGTCACCACAAGCCGGTCCGCGTGTTTTTCAGCGGCGGCGGCCATCAACGGGCGCTTGCGAGAGTCACGGTCTCCGCCGCAGCCAAACACACACCAGAGTTTTCCGCCCCGGTCAGATGCGACGGGCTTCAGCGCGTCCAGCACCTTGTCGAGCGCGTCGGGGGTATGCGCATAGTCAACGACCACCAGGGGCCGGCCCGGCAGAGCAATGGTTTCCATGCGGCCTGGCACAGGTTGCAGTTGCATACAGGCGTCAACCCCAGCCTTCAGAGAGAAGCCTGACGCGCGAAGCGCTGCAATCACCCCCAGCAAATTGGACACGTTGTACTGGCCCACAAGTCCGGTGGAAATGCGTTCGCGGGCATTGCCCTCCACCACATCAAAACTCAGGGCACCTCGCCCATGAACAATGGCCTGAGCCTGCAAACGCGCCGGTCCGGCGCAGGACACCGTCCAAAGGTCCAGCTTTGAATCGCGCAGAGCGGTTGCAAGCTCAGCCCCCTTCTCATCGTCGATATTGAGCACCGCTGCCCTGAGCCCGGGCCATGCGAACAGGCTGGCCTTTGCATCCCAGTAGGCCTGCATGTTCTGGTGGTAGTCGAGATGATCCTGTGTGAAATTGGTAAATATCGCGACGCGTATTTGGGTTGCGTCAAGGCGATGCTCAGCGATACCGATCGAGGACGCCTCCAGCGCGCAAGCGGCATAGCCGTCGTCAACCCAGCGCCTGAGCTGTTGCTGAAGCAAGACCGGATCAGGTGTGGTCATGCCATTGAAGACCATAGCCCCCGGCTGGCCGACACCGAGGGTGCCGACTACACCGCAGCGTCGTCCCAGTTTTTCCAGCGCCTGCGCCAGCCACCATGCTGTTGACGTCTTGCCGTTGGTGCCGGTCACCGCGAGCACGTCCAGTTTTTTGCTGGGTTGCTCGAAGTAAGCGTCAGCGATAAGCGCGGTTGCCCCTTTGAGGCCGGCGTAGGTCGCTACACGACCGTCGGTGAAGCCATAGGCCTCGACGCCCTCCTGCTCCACAAGGCAGGCTCCCGCGCCTGTGGCGAGGACGTCGCCCACATACCTGCGTCCGTCAGTAGCAGCACCCGGCCAGGCAATAAAGCCATCGCCGGTTTTGGTTTGCCGACTGTCTGTCGACAACTTTCCGTTAACGCGTTGACGCAACCAGGCCGCAGCTTGCTCGGGTGTGTGGAGGCGGTCCATCAAAAGGATTCCTCAACCCGCGTGGTAACAATCTGCGGCTTGACGGCCATATCCGGCGGCAAGCCCATCATTCGCAAGGTCTGTTGTACCGTTTCGCTGAACACCGGAGCCGCCACGTCGCCACCAAAATATTTACCATTGCTGGGCTCGTCAATCATCACGGCAACCACGATGCGCGGCTTTTCGGTCGGGGCAATGCCAACGAAGAAGCCGCGGTATTTTTTATCGGCGTAGCCTTTGCCTTCCTGCTTGTGCGCGGTTCCGGTTTTTCCGCCGACCGAGTAACCCATGGTCTGGGCCTTCGGTGCAGTGCCTCCCGGCCCTGAGGCCATGTGCAGCATGTTGCGCACCGCGATGGCGTTTTTCTCACTGACAACCCGAACACCAACCGCTGGCTCGGCGTTTTTGATCATGCTCACCGGCACCAGATCGCCGTCGCGCGCAAAGACACTGTAGGCATGAGCCAGTTGAAACAATGAGGTAGACAAACCGTAGCCATAACTCATGGTGGCCTGCTCGATGGGTCGCCAGGTCTTGTAGGCACGCAGACGGCCACTGACAGCCCCCGGAAACGGAACCTGCGGCTTCTGGCCAAACCCAACCTGGGTATACATCTCCCACATTTCGCGTGGTTGCATTTGCATGGCCAGCTTGACCGTGCCAACATTGCTCGATTTCTGGATGACCTGGTTCACAGTCAGCATGCCCTGTGGGTGCGCGTCGGTGATGGTTGAGCCGCCTATCGTCAGCCGACCGGGTGCTGTCTGGATATTTGTCTCCGGCTTGACCATGCCTTTTTGCAGCGCGAGCGCAGCGATGAAAGGTTTCATCGTCGACCCGGGTTCAAAAGTGTCGGTCAACGCCCGGTTGCGCAGTTGAGCGCCGCTCAAGCCCTGGCGTTTTTCGGGAGAAAAGCTGGGGTAGTTTGCCAGTGCGAGTACCTCACCCGAGACACTGTCGAGAACCACGACGCTGCCCGCCTTGGCTTTATGAGTGAGCACCGCATCGCGCAGTTTTTGATAAGCGAAGAACTGGATCTTGCTGTCAATGGACAGTTGCAAGTCTTTGCCGTCGATTGGCGGCACCTGCTCACGCACGTCTTCGACCACGCGGCCCAGCCTGTCCTTGATCACACGGCGTGAACCGGCTTTGCCAGCAAGGTCCTTGTTGAATGCCAGCTCCATGCCCTCCTGGCCGCTGTCTTCCACACTGGTAAAACCCACCACATGGGCGGCTGCCTCACCTTCGGGGTACTGCCTCTTGTACTCTTTACGCTGGTAAATGCCCTTGATGCCCAAAGCCTGGATTTTCTGAGCCACAGACTCATCGACCTGGCGCTTGATCCAGACAAAATTTTTGTCTTCATCAGCCAGTTTTTTGGTCAGCTCGGCCGCCGGCATTTGCAACAATTTGGCGAGCTCCGCGAGTTGCGCTTTGCTGCCATCGATGTCTTCAGGAATGGCCCAGATACTGGGCGCTACCACGCTGGACGCGAGGATCAATCCGTTGCGATCCAGAATACGCCCACGATTGGCGGGCAGCTCCAGAGTCCGGGCAAAACGCACTTCGCCCTGCCGCTGGAAAAAATCGTTGGCAAACACCTGGACATGCGCGGCGCGCACTGCCAGGCCCGCAAATGCAAGGGCGATGGCCGCCACAATCAGCCTGCTCCGCCACACTGGTGTTTTGCTGGCCAGCAGGGGACTCGAGGTGTAAAGGACGCTTCTACTCACGTGCCACCCCGGCTGCGGCGGCAGGTTTATAGGTAACGTACTCTGTGATGGCCGGCGTCGCTGTACGCATCTTCAGACGCTCCTTGGAAATCTGCTCCACACGCAGCGGCGTTGCCTGGGCGCGTTTTTCAACCTGCAAACGGTCGCTGTCGGACTCCAGCTGGCGGCTGAGTGCGGTGGTTTTTTCAAGCTCGACATACAGACGGCGGGACTCATACTGCGTGCGAACCAGGTAGAGCGCACTGAACAGGACGGCAAGAAGCAGCACGAGGTTAAGGCGAGTCATGCCAAAGCTCCCGGATAACGCTGCGTCGGTGCCTGCACGGGCACATCAGTGCGCTCGGCAACACGCATCACAGCGCTGCGCGAGCGCGGGTTGCCAGCGACCTCTTCCTCGCCGGGCTTAACCCGACCCAGCGCCTGGAGTCGCATCGCCTTGGGGGCTGCAAACGGCGCGCGGCGATCAAACACCTCGCGCGAATGTTCGGCAATGAATTGTTTGACGATGCGGTCTTCCAGCGAATGGAAACTGATCACGACCAAACGTCCTCCAGGTTGCAGCACTTTGAGTGAGGCCTCTAGCGCCTGTTGCAACTCTTCAAGCTCGGCGTTGATGAAAATCCGAAAAGCCTGAAATGTACGCGTTGCAGGGTCCTTGCCCGGCTCGCGGGTTTTGACCGCGCCAGCCACGACTTCGGCCAGCTCAGCGGTGGTTCCAAGAGGGCCCCGCTCCTGTCGGCGACGATCAATCGCCTTTGCAATCTGCCCAGCAAACCGTTCTTCGCCATATTCACGAATGACCTCCGTTATGGTGTCTGTATCTGCTTCCGCCAGCCAGTCGGCCACGCTTTGACCGCGCGTAGTGTCCATACGCATGTCGAGCGGTCCGTCGGACCGAAATGAAAAACCGCGCGCAGGGTTGTCGATTTGCGGCGAGCTGATGCCCAAGTCCATCAGGACGCCGGCTGCGCTGCCGTCGGGAAGCGCGCCCAAGTGGCGAAATCCTTCGTGCCGGATCGCCATGCGGGGATCGGCCAGCGCTTGTGCAGCAGCAATGGCCTCGGGGTCTTTGTCGAACACGGTGAGACGGCCCCGGGGTGACAACGCCGAAAGAATGAGGCGCGAATGTCCACCACGACCGTAGGTGGTGTCGATGTAGTGTCCGTCGGGTTGGATGTGAAGCGCTGCAACTGCTTCGTTCAACAAGACGGTGCGATGTGTCCATGTATCTTGCACCGCCATCTTTCAGAATGAAAAGTCCCGGAAGACATCCGGCATCTCACCCTTCATCTGCTCGGCCTCGTGGGCGGCGTAGGTCGCTGCGTCCCACAGCTCGAAGTAGCTTCCCATGCCAAGAAGCACCGTTTCCTTGCTGATGCCCGCTGCAGCACGCAGCTCTGGCGAGACCAGAACCCGGCCCGTGGCATCCATGTCGACGTCCATGGCATTGCCAAGAAAAATCCGCTTCCACCACTGGGCTTGCATCGGCAATGAGGCGATGCGTTCACGGAATTTTTCCCACTCGTTGCGGGGGAAAATCATCAAACATCCGTGCGGGTGCTTGGTGATGGTGAGCTGGCTCGCGGCGGTGGCGCTCAGGACGTCACGATGCCGGGTTGGCACGGAGAGCCTACCCTTGGTATCGAGAACGACAGAAGAAGCACCTTGAAACACCGTTGCAAACCTTTGAAAAGCACTTTTCACCACTAAATTGCACTTCTTCCCACTTTAGCAGGAAAGTTTTCGCATGCAAGTGGTTTGGTACAAATTATTTCAATGAAATCAAGCACTTAGCTTGATTTTGCGAAGTGAGTACAGACAAAAGCCGTTCTAAATTAAGCACTTAGCGCGCTCAATGAAAGTGTTGTCTCAAGGGATTGATGGTTAAGGTGTCAACGACAGCTGCGGACATTGATCAACAGCCGTCGGCTGAAAAATAACGATGGCGAGCAGAGGGGAGAACGTCAGTGTGCTGTTTGCACACAAGTCTGGCCAAGGTGATGACCGGGGGCCGGGCGCGCGAACGAAATCCGCGACCTAAGACGATGTGAGGCTACTCAATCCTCGGAAGGACGCGGGCATGCTCGGTGATGCCGATAACGTTGAAAAACGCACCTACCAGCCGATTGACATCGGTAAATTGCACAGCGCGGTTTTCAGCTTCTCGGGCGGACACCCAGTTGAGCAGAGTGCCTGCCGCAGAAAAATCAACACGAATCAGTTTCAGGCAGGAAATCACCATGATGTCAGCACCAAGGAGTTTGGCCTCAAGCTGATCCAGCATCTCGATGGCGTCACCCTGAATTTGGCCGGAGAGCTCCACCGCAAACATGTTGGGCATTTGGGAGTTGCCGCCCATTTCAGTGTCGCCGTCCATGGCGCTGACACTGGAGGGAGCCGAATCGCGATAAACATCACCAATGATGGCTTGCCCCGCGACAGCAGCCCCTTTGGCATCCAATTGCTTGTATTCGCAGCGCGCGCTGTCCCAGGCAGGCGGAGAGACTTCGTACGTTACGCAAAAGTCAAGCGCTGTCAACTCAAACTCATCAGGCTGATGGGTAACGCGAAGGGCTTCCAGACGCAGTTGCCACCATCCCTGGGGGGTATCCCGGTCGCCGGAGGGTGTCGCGTCCTGCAGCACGCGCTGCAACTGTGCGTCATCAATGAAGCGCAGTTGAACCGGTTGGGTTGCCCAGCCGCTGAACACCTTGCACAGCGGTTCGACCGCGTTGACATCAATGGTTTTGAGGTTATGCCAGTCAAGCCGCCAGGGCATGGGCGACCGCGCGAGCGCAGCATTCAGCGCCGCAACCGTCTGGATGCCAAGTGACGAAGGGCAAATCCAGTCCGCGACTGGTCCGGCGTTTGTGGTCGGTGCCGCGGGCTTTGAGAGCTGCTTGACCATGTCAGGCATGGAAAACCACTGTGGCGCAGACCGGTTGAAACGGCCAACAAATTCAATGGCCACGTTCTCAAATTTTTCCTGTTGTCCGGTGGCGCGGTACAGGTCGAACAATGCCAGCCAGGTATCCGCATGCTGCGCGCGGCTGCCCTGCGGGCCCAGAGTTTCGAGCAGGCCCGCCTCGGCGCCAGCATCATCGCCGTTGGCAAAGCGGATCGAGGCCTCTTCCAGCTCTGGATCGTGTGCGAGCTCTGCCGCATCCACAACTGAAAATTTGGACGCCGAGAAACCCGAGGACATGCCATCCAGCGAAAGGCCGGACATCCCGCGCGAGATCGGCGCAGTTGGCTTGGCAGCGGCCGGGGGCAGCGTAGGAGGCGGGGGTGCAGGCGGCTGGGGCGCTGGATGTGTGGGCTGCGGCTCGACGGCACCCATGGCCCTGGTCGGAGTCATCAAAGGCGGGGCCTGCACGGGAGGTGAAGCAGCGGCGGCCTTGGCCGCGGCACTTTGCAGCGGACTCGGCGCTGTGGCCGCATAACTCGCCGGGAGTGCATTGTCCAGGAGGGGAGCCTGGGCGCTCAGGTTACCGGGCGCCGCACCTGTTGGTGGCGAAAAGCCTGAGGCATTGACCGAACTCATTGCGGAATTTGTGCCATGCTTGGTTTTCCACCATTGCATTGACATCTGCGCTTCGATTTCGTCAATCTTCTTGAGCGTTACCGCACGATCGTCCGGCTTGGAGGGCATGCTGCTTTGAAAGAACGAGGGTCTGGCGCCCGGGTCCTGCCCTGTCATGGCTTCCCGTTTGCGCATTTTCCGCAACATGTCGAACTCGCGCTTTCGCACAAAGTCGTTACGCCGTTTGCGCTCAATCATCTCCTTGAGCAATTGCTTGCTCAGGGCCTCTTCCTTGCCCGCATCTTTCGAGTCCAGGTCCGACCAGTTCGTCGCCGGATTGCGGACGAACTTCACCACCTTGGAGAGCAAGCCCGGTAAAGTATCTTCGTCGGCCATGGGAGAGATTCAGGAAGTGGAGAGCTGAAAAATATCAGTCCCCAAACATCTTTTGCTTGAGCTCGCGACGCTGTTGCGCCTCAAGAGAGAGGTTAGCGGTGGGCCGGGCGATCAGACGCCCCACCCCGATTGCCTCACCTGTTTCATCGCAGTAACCATAGTCACCAGAATCAATGCGGGCAATGGATTGCTCGATTTTCTTGAGCAGTTTGCGTTCCCGGTCCCGGGTACGAAGCTCCAGCGCATGCTCTTCTTCAATGGTGGCGCGGTCAGCAGGATCGGGAACCACAACCGTGTCTTCGCGAAGGTGTTCGGTTGTCTCACCGGCACTGTTATGAATGTCCTGCTTGAGAACCGACAACTTGAAACGGAAAAACGCCAGCTGCTTGTCGTTCATGTACTCGGAATCAGGCATGGCCTTCACTTCGTCGTCCGTCAGTTCATCAGCGTTTTTGGTTTTCCAGTTGTTGGCAAGCTTGGGGTCTTTTTTGGCCGCCACATGCGGTGGCGGGGCAATGACCCGCTCGGCAATAGCGGAGTAGCTGGCCTTGGCCGCATCTGGCGAGTGCGTTGGCACCATGGGTGATGGCGCCGGGGCGTAAGACGAGCTTCTCAGGGAGGCACGACGGCCGGGCTTCAGGGCGGGAGTTGGAAGCGTGGTCGGGGCGGGAGCAACGGGGGCGGGGCGGGGAGCAGCAGCCGGGCTAGGGGCGGCTTGGGTAATCGATTTAATGATGGCTTTTTCTTCAGGTTTGGCGGTGGCCTTGCCTGTCGCGGGAACTTTGGAAGCAGTTCCCTTTGCAACAGGTTTTGCGGCTTTGACCGCGGGTTTAGCGAGAGGCTTGGCCGGGGCGGCCTTCGCGGAAGTCGGCTTTTTGGCCGCTGGCGCCGGTTTTTTTGCAGGGGCTTTTTTGGCTGCAACCGGTTTGGCGACTATTTTAGTCTTGGCTTTCACGGCAGGTTTGCTTGCTTTGACTGGAGACGCAGGTTTCACGGCTTTTTTCAGGGGCTTTTTGACAGCAACGGGCTTGACGCTCCGGGGCACCGTCTTGGCCACAGCTTTGGCTTTTCCGGCAGGTTTGACAACAGCTTTTTTGGCTGGTGGCTTGGACTTTTTCGCTTGAGCTTTCACGTTGTGTCTCCTCGGGGATGCAGCCTGGGAAGTCCCTGACGCTGAATCCGGGCTGGGCCCACTTTCGCAGACCGCAACCTGTCTTTTACCTGATTGTCTGGTTTGTCTGCGGCCACCCCTGCAGCTTTACGGCCAGTACTTACCCTCACTTTTGCCCGAAACCGCCTGATAAGGGCGTCCCGGTATTGGCGTCGGCGCGCGATTGTAGCGGCTACCCGGGCACCGCGCCTTGCCTAAATTCAAACGTTGGAGATTGGAGACAAACAGAAACTCCTTCCGCCCTCCCTAACGCAGAGACAGACTACCTCAAACCAGACATTGCTCCAGTCCCTGGAGAAAAATATCTTTAGGTAAATCGATGCCGATAAAAACCATCTTGCTGTTCTTTAGTTCGCCCTCACGCCAGGCGGGGCCCAGATCGCTTCCCATCAACTGGTGCACGCCCTGGAAGATGACCTTGCGGTCGGTACCCTGCATGTTCAGCACGCCCTTGTAGCGAAGCATGCGCGGGCCGTAGATATTGACGATGGCGCCCAGAAAATCCTCCAGCTTGGCGGAGTCAAAGGCGCGGTCCGATCGGTACACAAAACTTTTGACGTCGTCATCATGGTGGTGGTGATGGCCGCCCCCGTGGTCATGATCGTGTGCATGAGAGGGGTGGTCACAATGCTCGCCGGGCGCATGATCGTGGTGCTCGTGCTCGTCGGCCTTGAGGAAATCGGGGTCGATATCCAGTTTGGCGTTGAGGTTGAAGCCGCGCAGATCAAACACTTCTGCAATGGACACCTCGCCAAAATGAACGGGGCGCTGCGGCGCGCGCGGATTCATGTGGCTTAGCCGGTGCATCAGGGCCTTGACCTCGTCGGCGGCCACCAGATCAGCCTTGCTGATGAATATCTGGTCAGCAAAACCTACTTGCCGGCGCGCCTCCTGACGATCATTGAGCTGGCCTTCGGCATGTTTGGCGTCGACCAGCGTGAGGATCGAGTCCAGCAGGTATTGCTCGGCGATTTCCTCGTCCATGAAAAATGTCTGCGCGACCGGGCCTGGGTCGGCAAGGCCGGTCGTCTCGATCACCACACGGTCAAAGTCGAGTTCGCCCTTGCGCTTTTTGGTGGCCAGCACCTGCAGGGTCTCGCGCAGATCTTCCCGGATGGAGCAGCAAATGCAGCCGTTGTTCATCTGGATGATGTTTTCCTGGGTGTCATTGACCAGAATTTCGTTGTCGATGTTTTCCTCGCCAAACTCGTTTTCAATCACGGCAATCTTCTGCCCATGGGCCTCGGTGAGGATGCGCTTGAGCAGCGTGGTTTTGCCGGAGCCCAGAAAACCGGTCAGGATGGTCACAGGAATCAAACTCATGGTGCGCCTAAAAAGAGATCAGATGGGAAGAGAAGGTGGAGGTGTAGCCAAGGTGGGGAGTTTAGCGATCAAGTCAAGAGCAGGAGGCCTGATGCCGGCAAGCCTCGCTGGTCTGACCGCTACCGGTCTACTACTATTTTTATAGCAAACTTTGCCCGTATTGAATGGGCAAAGTGCCAATTTGATGCAAGACTCACTTTTTGAGGAGCACCAGACCCTTCAGATATTCACCCTCCGGGAAATTCACGGTCATGGGATGGTCTGGCGCGCCTCCCAGCCGTTCAGTGATAAAGGCATCTACGCCAGCATCGATGCCAGCCGACGCCACGATTTTGTGAAACAGCTCCGCACTGATGCCGCCTGAGCAGGAATACGTAAACAGCACACCCCCCGGCGCCAGAACCGACAGGGCGATGCGGTTGATGTCCTTGTACGCACGGGCGGCCCTCTCAGCGTGGGTTACGGTGGGCGCAAACTTGGGTGGATCCAGCACGATCGCGTCAAACGTCCTGCCTTCCTTGAGGAACTGGCGCATGGATGTATTGACGTCGGCGTCCAGCATGGTGGTGCGCTGCGCATCAAACCCGTTCAGCGCCACATTGGCTTTGGCCATTTCGATCGCAGGCCCTGAAGAATCGATGGAGGTCACATGCGCGGCGCCACCCGCCAGCGCTGCCACGGTAAACCCGCCTGTGTAGCAATAACAATTGAGCACACGCTGAAACTGCAGGCGACGCGTGTAGTCGGCAAATTTGCGGCGGCTGTCACGCTGGTCCAGATAAAACCCGGTTTTGTGGCCCTCGGCCACGTCCAGGTTCAGCTTCCAGTCGTGTTCGGTGATGGTGATGGCCGTTTGACCAGAGCCAGCAAGCCAGCCCGTCGCTTCAGGCAAACCTTCCAGCGATCGCACGCTGGCGTCGGAGCGTTCGTAGAGCCGGGTCAGCCCGGTCAGCGACAACAACGCCTCCACGATCGTACTTTTCCAGCGCTCCGAGCCACAGCTTGAAAACTGGGCGACCAGTGTGTCGTCATAGCGGTCCACCACCAGGCCCGGCAACCCGTCGGATTCACCATGAATCAAACGGCGGCCGTTACTATTTATTTCAAAGAAGGTTCTGGCCGTGAGCGCCTGCTCTATGCGAGTGCGAAAAAAAGCCGCGTCGATACGCTGACTCTCATCAAAACTCCAGGCCCTGGCGCGGATGCGGGACGTGGGACTGAAAGCCGCCCAAGCCAGAAACTGACCTTCGCTGCTTTCGACACGCACGGTCTCCCCGGAATCCGCGCTTCCCCGGGCAATGGCGCCATCAAACACCCAGGGATGACGCCGTAAAAGGGAACGCTCTTTACCTTCTCTCAGCCGTATTGATTTCATGCGCCTATTGTCGCGGCTGCCGACGGCTGCAGTAAGGCTGGGGAATTTTGCGACAATGCTCGATGGCCTTTTGCTCCCTCAGCAGGTATCTTTTAACCTTGGTCGCAAAGATTTTGTCGATCAGGTTGCTGTGCCTGAGCGCAGTTATGGGCCTTGCGCTGGGCCTGGCGAGCGTTCCGGTGCTCGCGCGCACGATCCTCGATCTCGACGCGAAAACCCAGCCCGTCTCGCTGCAGGATTGGGGCGATTACTGGATTGATGAGCAGGCCCTTCTCACGCCTCAGCAACTGGCCACAGACAGCCGAATCCGCTGGCAACCCACATTGGTCCGGGGCATTTACCCTCTCAAAGCGGGCCAAGCCTTGTGGATCAGATTCACCGTCCCGCCCGCGCCCGATTCAGAGCGCTGGCTGATTGAAATACCGTACGCCGCTCTGGATCGGGCCTCGCTCTACACCATGGATCTGGCGGGCGCCTGGCTCGAGCAGCGCGTCGGTGACCTCACGCCGGTCAACCAATGGCCTACGCCTCACAGGCACCCGCTGCTCACGGTGAACTTCAATGCCGAAGAGCCTACCCACTATCTGCTGCGCATTGAAAACGCTCAGGGCTTCAGCGCCCCCATCCGTTTCATCGACACGGGCCACCTGCTACGCGGCGAGCAGCGTGTATCGCTTTTTCTCGGGTTTTATCTGGGTTTGGCAATACTGGGCTGTGTAGGGGGCCTGGCCGGCGCCTGGTGGTTGCGGGACCGCGCCTACCTTTATTTCGGTGTCTGTTCAGCCTTGATCGGGCTGACCCAGGCAGCCATCACCGGGGTGGGTGGCCTGCACCTGTGGCCCAACGCCCCGCGATGGACGGATTGCTCGCTGGCTCTGCTGGCTACCTGGATGTTGATGGCGCTCCTGCTGCTCAATGCCACGGTGGTCTCCCTGGCCGAGCGCTCGCGCGTGCTTAACGCGCTACTGTGGACGGTCCTTGCGGCTGGTGCGGGGGTGTCCGTCCTGCTGATGTTGACCGACAGCCGGCTCCGTTTGCCGCTGCTCATTCCCTACCTGGCGGTGGTCCCTTTGCTGATGCTGATGATCAACCTCTGGGCCTGGCGCCGTGGCGACCGCTTTGGCGGCTGGCTGTTGCTGAGCGCCACACCGTTTGCCTTCAGCCTTTCGCTGGCCATCGGGCGAGTGCTTGAATGGTTGCCGTTGAGTTTTGCCACCGAGCAAGGCGTGCTTGCCAGCATGGCCCTGCAAATGCCCGCCATGCTTGCGGTACTGGTACTGCGCAGCCAGCACAAGCGCGAGAACAAGCGCCGAATCCGCGGCCTGGACAGGGTCGATCCCGCCACCGGATTGATCATTGAGCCCGTGTTTGTGGAACGCATGGCGCGCATGATCGCGCGATCCGGGCGTTTTAAACACCAGGGCGCGGTACTGATGATCGATCTGCTCAACACCGAGCAGATTCAGCGGGACTTTGACCGCAAGACGGCTCAGGAACTGCCCTTGCGGGTGGCTGAACGCCTGCTGTCCACCGCACGGGAAATTGACAGTGCGGCGCGGCTGTCGGAGCATCGTTTTGGCATGCTGGTGGAAGGTCCGTTTTCTGATGAAGATGCTGCGACGCTGGGTCCCCGCATCATTGCCAGATGCCTCATGCCCTACAAAGGCTTGCCGTCCGCCTGTGTGGCCCAGGTCCGCGTGGCGTATGCACTGGTGCCCCGGCATGGCGACAGTGCAGAAGCCGTACTGACCCGGCTGGCCCAGAAATTGGCCAGCGCTTCACCGACGAGCAAGCGCGCCGTGTTTGCGCTGCACGACCTGCCCCCGCAAACGGCCTAGTTCCTGTTGCGCCTACTTTTTCCCCGCAGCTTTGCCAGGGCTCAGTGTGGCGCGCGGATGGGCAGCGTCGTAGACCTTTGCCAGGTGCTGAAAATCAAGTCGCGTATAGACCTGCGTGGTCGTGATGTTGGCGTGGCCCAGCAGCTCCTGCACGGCACGCAAATCTCCACTGGACTGCAGCACATGGCTTGCAAATGAATGCCGCAGCATGTGCGGATGCACCGGTGTGGCCAAACCAGCCTGCTGGGACCGCTGCTTGAGCCGTACGCGAATGTGCTGTGGGCTCAGTCGACCGCCGCGCTGATTGATAAAAAGGGCGGGGTCTTCTTTTGCGAAGTCGCCGCGCACCGCAAGCCACTCCCGCAGTGCGTCAAGCGCCTTGCTGCCCACGGGCACGCTGCGCCGCTTGGATCCCTTGCCGAGTACATGCGCCTCGCCGGACTGCAAATCAACCCAGCCTCTCGCCTGGGCGCTGGCGGCCACGTCAAGCCCGGTCAGCTCGCCAATACGCAATCCGCAGCCATACAGCAGTTCGGTGATACAGCGGTCTCTCGCCTGCAGCGCAGCGCCACCGGCAGAATCGTCGCCGCGATACGCCGCAAGTTGTACGGCCTCTTCAACGCTCAAGGCCTTGGGCAGGGGTTTGGCCGATTTGGGTGAGCGGACATCCTGCACCGGATTGGCAGGCACCAGACCCTCCCGGCCCAGCCAGGTGTAAAAACCGCGCCAGCCGGACAAAATAAGCGCAATGCCGCGGCCACTTCGGCCTGCGCTGTGCATCTGCGCCACCCAACGCCGCATGTGTGTGTTGTGCACAGCAGTCAGGGCCACGCCGGCCTGGGCGCAATGCGCCTGCAATTTCTGCAAATCCAGTGCGTAAAGCTCCACCGTGCGCTGGGCCAGGCGTTTTTCGACCCGCACATGCTCCAGATAACGCTCGACCAGCGGGTCTGCTTCTAGAAGCGGCCCGGGCTCCGTCATCAGGCGCCAGCGGCAGGCCGCAAACGCGACAGGGCAGCGCCGGCCAGCTCGCCGATGCGCTCGAGAAAATCAGTGCCCATGCCGCTGTGAAAGCGCTCGGGGTCCGGCGAAGCCAGCACCAGCATGCCAAAGGCTTGCGCACCTTTACCGGTACGCAGGGGGATCAAAGCTACAGACAAAGCCAAAGCCGCATCGGGCAGCCAACTGGCGGCTTCGAAGCCGGAGTTAACGCCGCAGTAAGGCGATGTGAGCGATGAAGCAAAGGTCTTCGCGTCATCGCTGATACCAGTCGAAAAGTCTTCAGCAGAGAAAATGCCGTTGACGTGCCAGACCTTGATGGCCGCCTGCGGGACCAAAAACTGCGTCTTGATCTCGTTCACGATTGTGTCCGGCAGATCACGCGCATGCGCTGTCAACAACAGGTTAAGGGTGCACTGCTGCAGCTTGTCGGCAATGCCCACGTTTTCCTGGCCATGGCGAATCATGTCCACCATTTTTCCCTCCAGCGACTTGATCTTGTCGCGCAGCATGCCGGCTTGCCGCTCTTGCAGGCTCACCGCACGCCCACCGTGTCCGCTGGACAACTGGACAGTGGCCAGCAACTCGGCATGGCGCTCAAAAAAGTCCGGCGTGTTGGCCAGAAAATTGGCAATGTCGTCTTCGGTGATCGGGTTCTGGATGGAGCGTTCGCTTGGATTCATGTTGTTGTGGTTTCCGGTGATTGGAATGTCGAATTGAATGTGGACAAGTCTACAAGTGGTCCGGGACGTTGATCTCGGCCTCAAACACGGTGGTTGCAGGGCCGGTCATCAGCACCGGTGCATCGCAGGCATTCACGCCGCCCTGCCACTCGATCGTCAGCGTACCGCCATGGGTGACGACATCCACCCGCGCGTCCAGCAGGCCCAAGCGTATGCCAGCCACCACCGCCGCGCAAGCCCCGGTGCCGCATGCCAGCGTTTCGCCAGCGCCGCGCTCATACACCCGAAGGCGGACCTGGTTGCGCGATACAACCTGCATGAACCCTGCATTGACCCGACGCGGGAAACACGCATGGTTTTCGATCAGCGGCCCGTCCTGCAGAACCGGTGCCGCGTCTACATCAGCAACAAGCTGCACGGCATGCGGATTGCCCATGGACAAGACTGCTACCAAAACAGGAGCTGTCGGCGCCCGTCCTTCAAGGGCCAGAGGCCATTTTTGCCATGAACCGTCTATCACAGGCGTCAAACCGGCGGGATCGAACGGTATGCGCGGCAAATCAAACACTGGCATGCCCATGTCCACCGTGACACGGCCATCAGCCTGCAGACGCGGCTCAATCACGCCGCTCATGGTCTTGACCCGGACCGTGTCTTTGTCAGTCAGCCCCTGCTCCCGCACAAACCGCACGAAGCAGCGCGCACCATTGCCGCATTGCTCAACCTCGCCACCGTCGGCGTTGTGAATCACATACTCAAAATCAACGCCCTTTTCGGGCGACGGCCGCACCGACAGAATCTGGTCGGCCCCCACGCCGAAGTGGCGATCTGCAAGATAACGGTACTGCCCCGGCGTGAGGTTCAGGCGTGAGCCGGTCTCGTTGAGCATGACAAAATCGTTGCCTGCACCCTGCATTTTTGTAAATCGGACTAGCATCCGGGCATTATCCGCTGAGGGCGCGGCCTCCCCATCCCTTCTCATTTCCCCACGCCCGGTTAGACACAACCGATCAGGTCGAGCCGACCGGGAGATCGCGACCTACAACACGGTGGCGCGCTTTCTGGTGGTGCTGAGGGCGTCACCCGAAGAACATGACTGATCAAGCGCGCAAGGTTGGACACTGATATTGAATGTCTGGCTTCATCGTGCGGTCACCAGGACAAGAATGAAATTCATGCACAAACTCCTCCGTTCACCTTTAGCCGCTGGCTTGCCATGTATCCCGGCACTGCTGGTCGCCGCTGCACTCACGGCTTGCGCCACCGCACCTGCCAGCGACCCTGCTGCGCCATCACCATCGCCCGTCGTGATCAGCCCGGCCCAAACCGTTTCCGTCGAACTGGACCAAAACCAGCGCTTTGCACGCTGGATCTCCGACTTCAGCACCACGGCACGCGCAGCGGGCATCAGCGATGAAACCCTTCGCCTGGCCTTCGAGGGTGTTCGTTTCATCCCGCGCGTCACCGAACTGGACGGCGCCCAGCCCGAATCGGTTCGTGCGGTCTGGGACTACCTCGACAGCGCGGTATCGGCGCAGCGAGTGGTTCGTGGCCAGGACAAGCTGCTGCAAGCGCGGCTGGTGGTCGATGCCGCTGCTGCACGATACGGCGTGCCCGCAGAAATTCTGGCGGCGATCTGGGGAATGGAAAGCAACTACGGCGGCAACACCGGTGACATCCCGACGATTGACGCCCTCGCCACCCTGGGCTTCGAAGGCCGGCGCGAGGCGTGGGCGCGGGGCCAGTTGCTTGCGGCCCTGAAAATTCTGCAGAACGGAGACATCCCTCGCGCGCAGATGATCGGCTCTTGGGCGGGCGCCATGGGCCAGACGCAATTTTTGCCTTCCAACTTTCTCGCCTACGCCGTTGATGCCGATGGCGACGGCCGGCGCGACATCTGGGGTAGCCTGCCCGATGTGATGGCCTCCACCGCCAACTTTTTGGCCCGATCCGGCTGGCAGGCCGGCCAGCCTTGGGGCATGGAAGTGTATTTGCCGCAGGGCTTCGACCACGCCCAAGCCGATGCGGCCACCCGGCAGCCAGCTTCGGCCTGGGCGGCGCTGGGCGTGCGCTCGGTTAACGGTGCACCGCTGCCCGCATTGCCCGACAGCGCCATCCTGCTGCCGGCCGGCGCACGCGGGCCAGCCTTCATGGTCGGCCCCAACTTCCGCACCATCCTGCGCTACAACAACTCGACCAGTTACGCGCTCGCCGTCAGCCTGCTGTCCCAGGCACTGGCCGGTGGCCCCGCGGTGCAGGCTGCCTGGCCGCGTGATCTGCAACCGCTGTCACGCAGCCAGTTGCTGGCGCTGCAGACAGCGCTCAATACACGCGGCTTCGACACCGGGACACCCGACGGCATGATGGGGCCGGCCACGCAAGCCGGCATTCGGCGGTACCAGCGCAGTGCGGGCTTGGCGGCGGATGGGTATCCGACTTTGGAGTTGTTGCAGAGCTTGCAGTGATTGCGACTGCGGGCGCAGCCCCAAACACCGCGAATTCCTACTCTGCTGCCTTTGGCGCACTGAGACTTTTGCTGTAGAACCCGGATTGATCGAAGCAGCAAACTCGCTCCTTTCCAGAAGCGAGCATGTCGCACGCATTTTCTACGCGGCTCTTGCGGGTCTTTGATTGTTTGGCGGACTCGATCCAATGTATCCAGTCAACACGAGCAATGGTTGTCGTGGCATTCCACACCGCCTTGGCTTCCGGGGATGCGTCAAGGGCATCACGCAAGTCAGGCGGCAGCTTCGGTTCTGGTTCTTTCGGCACGGACGCAAGCTCCAGTGTGACGGTGTCTCCTGCCTTTACGCCAGACGCCTCACAGACTTCCTTGCTTACCTTCAACCAGTGACTCAGTTGGCCGTCCGGCTCCAGCGTGGCGCGAAACGGGTGGGCGTTGATCGTGCCGTCCACGCTCGTTCTACCCCGCCTTGGGAGTTTTTCGCTCACTGGTTTTGGCAAAAGCAGAAACGCCCACGAGTCCTCCTCGCCGGACTTGACCGGGCGAAGCAACTTTGCCTTAAAGCTAAACCTTTGTGGATCCTGGCTCATTGATGCTCCCAATTGACACAAGATGGTCCATCCGCCGCAGTCTACCTCTGATACATCCAGCGAAGTGCAGCCAGCGGCCAACGCCTGTTTCGCGCAAAATCGCCCCATGGTCAGACCCACCCAACTCCTCTACCCGCAGCGCGAACCCGCGCCCACCCGCCCTGCTGCCACCGTGCTGCTGATGCGTGACAGCGCGCAGGGCATCGAAATCCTGATGACGCGGCGCTCCACGACGGCAAGCTTTGCGCCGGGCGCCTATGTCTTCCCCGGCGGTGGCATTGATGCCGCCGATGCGGCCGCGCATGCGCACTCCACCCGCCGTGCGACGCAAACCGACCTGCACCTGACTCAGGCTATCGCCGCCATCCGTGAGAGTTTTGAAGAACTGGGTGTGTTGCTGGCGCGCCATGCCGATGGCAGCCATGCCACCACGGCCGACATCGCCGCGCTGGACCGCAAGGCGACGCTTGCGGCGCCGGATCAGACCTCGCCGTTTGCCGCGCAATGCCGCGAACGCGGCCTGACGCTGGCTGGCGACCAGGTTTTTGTGCTGGCGCACTGGGTCACCGACCGCGATCTGCCGCGGCGTTTTGATGTGCCTTTTCTTGTCGCGCGCATGCCCGAGGGCCAGGAGCCGGTGGCTGATGAAAGTGAACAGTTTGAACCCTGCTGGGTGCGGCCTGCCGATGCGCTGGCTCGGCATGAAGCAGGCGGCTTTTTCATGATCTTCCCGACGATACGCACGCTGCAGCGATTGCAACAGTTCAAAACCGCCGAAGCCGTGTTACAGGCCTGTGCCGCTTCGGAGCAACCGCTCTGGACGTCCTGCCCGCGCGCCGGTTTGTTGGCTGGCGCCGAGGCCCGCTACATGGAGCATGAAGCCCCCTATGGCGAGCTAGCGCTGACCAGCCCCGACGGGCAGATGGTGCATGCACTGGACTGGCAGAGCGCGCAACCGGTAGCCCTGCTGAAAAACCTGATGCGCCTGACCGCGCCCAACCCCGGCGTGATGACCGGCCCCGGCACCAACAGCTACCTGGTCGGCGACCCCAACACGGGCTACATCGCGATTGACCCGGGGCCGGCCGACATGGATCATTTGCAGCGGCTGTGGCGGGCAGCAGGCGGCAATATCCGCATGATTGTGTGCACCCACTCACACGCGGACCACTCGCCGGGCGCAAAACCGCTGCAGGCCATGTGCAGCGTGCCGCCGCCCATCCTGGGCCTGCCGTCGGCCCCGACCGCGCGTGCGGCCAGCCAGTTCACGCCAGACCGTTCGCTATCAAATCAGGAGCTGCTTGCGCTCACAGGGAATGGGCCGGAGGGCGAAATCACTCACTCCCTCAAGGTGATCCACACCCCCGGCCACGCTGCCAACCACCTGTGTCTGGTGCTGGTGGAAGACGGAGTTTTGTTCAGCGGCGACCATATCCTCAACGGCAGTACCACCGTGGTGGATCCGCCCGACGGCAACATGAATGCCTACCTCGATTCGCTGGACTTGCTGAGCGCGGCGTGCGACGAGCATCACATTGAATTCATCGCACCGGCGCACGGCTATGTGCTCGGCGAGGCGAAAACTGTCATCGCCCAACTGAAGGCTCATCGCCTCAAGCGCGAGGCCAAGATCATCGGCGTGATGCAGGCGCAGCCGCAGGGCTCTATCGACGAGTGGGTGGCCTCTGCCTATGACGACGTGGACCCGCGCATCTGGCCGGTGGCCAAGAGGTCCCTGCTGGCACATGTGGAGCGTATCCAAGCGCAGGATGTTTTTAACTTCTAGGAAAACTTTTCTGGTGAGACACCAAGCCGTAGTTTTCGCCCGTATATTGACTTGAAACTGAGACGGTACAGCTTGATCAACAACCCAGAGAAGTTAGAAAACCACACCATGCACCTTTGGTTGTCTGAAAGAATATTTTCTTGGGCGCACGACTCGGACGGTGGACAACTTTCTGATCAACAGCGAATGAAACGCCCGCACATAATTCTCGCGCACGCCGAGAGCTTGCTTACATCAGGTTCATCCGAGCTCTCAGCCTCAGACGCTGTCCTGAATCTAAAACGTGCGATCAATAGTCGGTTGCAGCACCTTGAAGATCTCTACCGCTTCAGCACCCTTTTTCCACAAATTAAGGGGTCTCTGGAGAGACTCGAACAAGTTGGCTTAGCCCGTCCATTTGTGGTCAAACGGCTCTTCAACATCCGGAACGACATTGAGCACCGCGATGCACAGCCGCCAACTCGAGCTCAGATAAGAGAACTCGTGGATGCTACGTGGTACTTCCTCCGCACAACAGACTACGCTTGCAAGAGGGTCGCACGCGGCCTGACTCTTCGCTCAGGCGATGAGGGCTCATTTCCTCCAGTACAGTGGATATCGCTGCGATGCTCACGCGAGAAGGTCGACCAATTTGATGTTGCGGGATGGGTGACACTCGATTTTCTGTCCGAAACTGCTCAGCCGGGGTTTTTCGAGTGTGACCTGATTCGGGTGAACGCC
Source organism: Polaromonas sp. (assembly GCF_035638815.1). Classification (GTDB taxonomy): domain Bacteria; phylum Pseudomonadota; class Gammaproteobacteria; order Burkholderiales; family Burkholderiaceae_C; genus Polaromonas. The sequence goes on along the minus strand of NZ_DASQZG010000022.1, from coordinate 2,305 downwards.
AAACCTGTCATCGCCCCCAGCTCGGATGATTTCATGGACCGCATGGGCTACATGCACAATTTGGCGCGGGCGGGCGACGAAAGATTTATAGACGGTAAAGCCGCCTTGTCTCCTGACAGTCAACGAGAGTTTTGGCGTTTGGCTCTCGATGCGCTTTAACCAAGCGCTCGAGTCTGGTGCAAACACTTATGAGTACGCCGCATTCACGCGCACTTTGCAGCAGCCCGGCACTTATAATTTTTCTACCGTATGCTGGATCGTGGTCTTTCCGGCACCCCCCTTTTTTTCCATTCACCTCCGTGAGGTTTCCATGTCTTCAATTACAACGCGTCGTTTCCTTCAAACCGCTGCAACCCTGGTCGGCGGCCTTGTTCTGGCTGCCTGCAGCAAACAGGAGCCAGCCCAGACAGCCAGCCCCGCTCCCGCTGCGCCGGCCGCTGCGCCAGCGGCAAAAGTTTATGTGGTGGGCACCGATGCTGCATATGCTCCTTTTGAATCACAAAATGAAAAAGGCGAGATTGTTGGCTTTGATATTGATGTGGTGAAGGCCGTGGCTCTCAAAGCGGGCATTGAGGTCAAATTTGTCAACACACCCTGGGAAGGCATTTTTAATGCGCTGACCCAGGGTGACCGCGACTTGCTGGTCTCGTCCATCACCATCACCGATGAACGCAAGCAGACTCTTGATTTTTCAAGCCCCTACTTTGACGCGAAGCAGCTGATCGCCGTTAAAGGCGACTCCAAAATTGCGAAGTTTGCAGATCTTGCCAAACTCAAAGTGGGCGTACAAACCGGCACGACTGGTGACGAGGTTGTCACCAAGCTGCAAGGCAAAGAGAGCGCCAACGTCAAGCGTTTTGAATCCACCCCCCTCGCCCTAAAGGAACTGGAAGCCGGCGGCGTGGACGCCGTGGTGGCCGACAACGGCGTTGTGATTCACTACGTCGCCAACAACACAGGCTCCAAGTTTAAGACCGTTAGCGACACCAGCTTTGCGGCCGAACAATACGGTATTGCTGTCAAAAAAGGCAACGCTGATCTGCTCGCCAAAATTAACAAGGGTCTGGCCGACATCAAGGCCGACGGCACCTACGACAAGATTTTTGCAAGCTACTTTGGCGCCACAGCAGCGGCCCCTGCTGCTGCAGCCTCCAAGTAATCACACCCCTCGGGCCTGACAGTGGATTTGCGCTGGGAGATTCTGTCGGGCTATATGCCGCTGTTCATCAGCGGCTTGTGGACCACCATCAAGATCACGCTGGTAGCCATGAGCGCCGGCATGGTGCTGGGCGTGCTCCTGGGGCTGGTCAGTAGTTCGCAAGATGCGCCTCAGCCTCGCTCGCTTCCACTCGCCTGGGGTTTGAAGGCTTTGCGGGGCATCACGCTCGCCTACGTCACCTTCTTCCGTGGCACGCCCCTGTTTGTGCAAATTTTGCTGGTGCACTTTGCGCTGCTGCCTATGTTGATTCATCCGGATGGCGGATTGCTGATCAGCGGCGACATGGCCCGGGAATTTCGCCAAAACCATGGCGCCTTTTTCTCTGGTGCTCTGGCGCTGACCCTGAATGCCGGCGCCTACATTTCCGAGATTTTCCGCGGCGGCATTCAAAGCATCCACGTTGGGCAGACCCAGGCCGCTTACAGCATGGGTTTGACGCATCCCCAGGCCATGCGTCACGTGGTGCTGCCCCAGGCTTTTCGCCGGATGATCCCCGCGCTGGTCAACGAAGGCGTGACGTTGATCAAGGACTCGTCGCTTGTATCGGCCATCGGTCTGGCTGAGCTGGCTCTGGCCGCCCGCACGGTGGCCGGGGCCTATTCACGCTACTGGGAGCCCTACCTGGCGATATCGGTCGTGTACCTGGTGTTGACACTGACCTTGTCCGTCCTTGCCAAAAGGCTGGAAGCGCCGCGCCATCTGCGGGGACGCTGAGCTGCGCCCAGTCAAAAAAAGTGTGAAGCCCGCCGATAGGCCGGATTTTGTGCAGGGCGGCGTCCTTGCGGTTACCGCCCCGTGACTGCCATTAATCTGGGCCGTTTGTCGCCAAACGGCTCGGTGCTACCTACCCGCACACTCCGGGGGCCCCGTCAACGTGTGCCTACTTGGTATTGCTGCGCGTAGAGATTGCTCGTTTCACCCGGACTTAACCGGCTCGTCTCTGTAGCTCTAATCCTCACCTCACGATGGACAGCGGTTAGCTGCTACGCCGCCCTATGCAGTCCGGACCTTCCTCCAGTGCGGTGTTTCCACCCTTGCACCAGCGGCAGTCTGGCGTGCTTCACGGGGCCTATTATCCCGGCAATT
>NZ_DASQZG010000021.1:0-67501 GCF_035638815.1 Polaromonas sp. | reverse complement strand
ACGCGGCGGCCAACTACGAAGTCAAGAACAGCTACGCGATCACGGTGGTGGCCACGGATGCGGGGACCGGGGCGCTGTTTGGCAACAAGGCGGTGACGATCAACGTGGGCGACGTGAACGAAGCGCCGACAGGCACGAACGCCACCCTGACGGCAGTTGAAGACACGGCGCGCGCCTTCAGCGCGGCTGACTTTGGATTTGGCGATGTGGACGCTGGGGACACCCTGAGCGCGGTGCGGATCGATGCACTGCCAGCGGCCGGCACACTGCTGCTGTCGGGCGTAGCAGTTACGGTGGGCCAGGTGATCACGGCGGCCAGCCTTGGCAACCTGACCTTCCAGGCGGCGGCCAACGCCAACGGCGCGGCCTACACAACCTTCACCTTCAGCGTGCGTGACCAGTCCAGCGCGTTTGATGCGTCACCGAACACCATCACGATGAACGTGACGGCGGTCAATGATGCGCCAGTGGGCACGAACGACGCGGGCGCTGCCACAGAAAAAGGTGGAACGGCCAATGCCTCGGGCGGCGCCAACGCCACCGGCAACGCGATTGGCAACGACACCGACCCGGAAGGCACGGCCCTGACGGTCACAGCGATTCGTCTGGGCGCCACCGAGGGCTCGGGAACGGCCGGCACGGTAGGCAGCGCACTGGTGGGCACCTACGGCACCTTGACGCTAGCGGCCAACGGTAGCTACACCTACGTCATCGACGAGGCCAACACCACGGTGCAGGCGCTCAATGCGGGCGGCACGCTGACTGAGAGCTTTAACTACACCCTGAGCGACGGCGGCCTGACGGATGTAGCGGTACTGAACATCACCATCAATGGGACCAACGACGCCCCGGTGGTTAGTTCGGGAGCCTCCACCGGCTCAGAAGATCCTGCTTCACCTATTGCTGTTGTTCTGACCGGGACTGACATTGACGGGACTGTCTCAAGCTTCACGCTCTCGAGCTTGCCTGCAAATGGCACCTTGTATTCGGATGCTGCAATGACTCAAATGGTCCCCACCGGCACCCCATTGACCGCCGCGGGCAACAGTCTGACGTTGTACTTTAAGCCGCTGGGCGATTGGAATGGTTCTACTTCTTTCAACTTCAGTGCTACTGACAACAGTGGCGCCACATCAGGAACTGCTACGAGGACCATCACTGTTGCGTCCGTGGACGACGGCACGCCCGTGGCCACGGCTGACAGCTTTAATGTGGCGGTTGGGACGCCGATCATCATCACCAAAGCCGCACTTTTGGCTAACGATACTTTGCCGGATAGGGCTACTTTTGTTTCGTTCACCCAACCCACAACTGGTACGTTGATAGATAACGGTGATGAAACATTCACCTATACGCCGGGCGCTACGCCAGGAACACCGACCTTTACTTACCGCATTCAGGATGACGAGGGCCAGTTCAGCAACGGCACCGTTACGCTCAATGTCTCAGGTGCCAATGTCGATCTTGCGACGGTTCATGAGTCTGCGCTACCTACGGGAACCGGGGGGGGGACGACAATTGCAACAGGAAACTTGTTCGCTAACGATGGCGGTACCAATACACTCATTAACCAAGTGAACTTTAACGGGGGCGCTTGGGTATCTGACAATCTTGCCGGTGATACAGATGCGCGCGTTGGCTACATCGGCATAAACACCACAAGCGGCAATGCTGTCATCGACATTTCAGGCGCCGGCGCAGGTGACTACACCTATACGCTAAACACACGGGCCGACAATAGTTTGGTGGCAAACAATTCGAGTTTGACGGAGACAATCAACTACGATGCCAACGTCACCGACTCATCCTTAAAAGTCACTATCCTCGATGACAGCCCAACAGCGGTCAATGCAATAGTTGTTGTGCCGCAAAGCCCTGTACCAGCATTCAAAATAATGCTGGTGCTCGATGTGTCAGGTAGCATGGCCCCGCCTTACGGTGCTGTGCGTCAAATAAATGCAGATGGCACCGTCACGCAGACCGATCGCTTGACTATGGCCAAAGCCGCGTTGGCTGCATTGGTTGCTGAATATTTCAATCAGTCTCCGGATGTAGAAATCAGGCTGATTACTTTTTCTACGGGCGCAAATTACGTTGGAGCCTATACCAACTTGGCGTCGGCGGTGAACGCCATCGATGGTATTAGCGGGACCGGCGGTACTAACTACGAGGAAGCTCTGAATAGAGTTCAAGACAACTTCGGAGCTATTGATTCAGCCAAAGAAAACTATGTTTATTTCCTGTCTGACGGCACGCCCTCCGGAGGAAACGTAACCGATCCAGCAACCGCGGTATATGCCACAACCGGACAAAGTTACGTCAATTTTGCTGCGACCAATGGGATCAATTCCTATGCAGTGGGTATTGGTACCGGTATCGCAGACCTCAGTCAACTTAACGCTATTCACAACGTTGACACCCTTGGCGACGGGGCGGCTGATGGAGCGATTGTGGTGCCTGATCTGAATGAGCTTGATCAACAGTTGATTTCGACTGTGCCGCAAGGGTTCGGCGGCAACGTGGTAGCAGGCGGCGGCGCCCAATCCGTCAGCTTCGGTGCCGACGGTGGGTACGTCAAGACGCTGACGCTTGCGCTTGATAGCGATGGAAATGGTTCTGCGGATGCCACAGTCACTTTTACCTACGACCCTGGGACGGGGCAAATCACTTCCAGCAATGGATTTGTAGGGACCATTCCAGCTGGTTCATCGCTGACATTGAATGATAGTAAAGGGTTCATCTACGGAACCATGGTGTTTAACTTCACGGATGGAAATTACACCTATTTCACTGGTGGCTCCGCTGCTACGGGCGCCGAATTCACGTTGACTGCGGTAGTGTCGGACAACGACGCCGACACGGCCAGTTCAGTTCAGACCATCAGGGTTGTTGATGGCAAACCAGTTGCCAATGCTGACACCGACACCTTGTACGCGGGGTCGACCTTCCTGGAGGGTAACGTGATTTCAGGGGTGGGCACCGATTCTGGTGGTGCATTGACCGGTCAAGTAACGCCATTTGCAGTAAGTGGCGAAGGGGTTGATAAGATTGTTGATGGTGCTGACGTCTCTTCAGTTCTATTCAAGGGGTTGTCTATTTCCCTGACTAGCGCGAGCTCAGGCTCCGTCGGAGGCGGAAATTACACGGTTGCTCATGACGCAACCAGCGGTATTGGCCGGTTGACCTGGACAAACGCGACCACCGGGTCGGCATTGGAGTTTGATTCGACGGGTTACTATAAATACACGCCGCCAACTACCGCTGTTCCCAATGCTGCGACTTCGAGCGGAGTCTCCAGCATCGATTTCTACTCGGCGCCGACTGCCGCTTCGGGTGTGACATTGACCGGCAGCGCTGCTGTCAGCTACGGGTCCGGTGTGGGTGCCAGCGTCAATGGCAACACTCTGGACAACGCCGAGTGGCTACAGATCAATTTCAGCAACACGACACATCCGAACGGTGTGAGCAATGTGTCCGTTATTGTTGATGCCAGCAGCACGCTGGAGGGAGCTCAACGGCTTACCTACCAGATATACAACACCGGCGGAACCCTGCTCGGCACCATCACCGGCAGCATAGCCGAAGGCAATGTTTATCTGGGAAATTTCAGCAACGTGGGAAGCGTCAGGGTGACGGGCGTAGGTGCATCGGCGGCGCGCATCGGTGGAGTCACTTATGAATCTACGGCTGCTGTTGTGACCATGGACCTGACCACGGCGACGGCGACTACGGCGACAACTATCGACCTAACCGTTGCAAGTGCACCGCCGGCGGCAGTAAGTGGCTTCACACTTACTGGAAGCAATACGCCGACGTATACGTCGGCCAACGGAGCTGGCGTCACTGGCGGCGGCGCTAACAACCGAATAGACAACGCCGAATGGCTGCAGATCAACTTTGACAGCGCGAAGTATCCGACGGGGGTCAGCAATGTGTTGGTCAACATAAGCACGGGTAGCAATCTAGGAGGCGTCAGACGTCTGGATTACACGATCTACGATACCGATAATCAGGTCATCGGCACTGTGAATGACGTCATCACGGAAGGCATCATTGACCTTTCGGCCTACAGCAATGTCGGTGCCGTGCGAATTACAGGAGACGGAGACGCGCGCGCCTTTCTCGCCGGCTTTACCTTCACCGGCGGCCCGACAAACGGCGTTACCTTGCAAGGTATGAGTCCGACCAGTTCGACCCCAGACACGACCGTAGCATACGGGACCACAGGTGCTGGTGTGACGGGAACAAATGCCACTGGCGGCGGCAACGACTTGGTAGATGGGCTGGAGTCGCTCGTGATCAATTTTGAGCAGTCGAAGTATCCGGTTGGCGTAATGAACGTTTCGTTTGTCATCAATGCGGCGGGCAGCAACCTTGGCCCCCCTGGCAACGGAGCTGATCCTTCGCTGACCTACAAGGTCTACGCGGTGGACGGCGCCTTCCTCGGCCAGTTCAGCAGTGATGATGAAAACGTCGTAGTAGTACCTGCCCATTTCACAGGGATCGGCAAGATCATCGTCGAAGCCGCGGGGGATGCCTACGCACGCATCGAAACGATCAGCTTCTCGGGCATGCAAAATAATTCGTCTGCCACGGAGGTTGCGCCTGAGGTTATTGGCTATACGTTGACCGATGCCAATGGTGACACTTCCAGCGCCGACCTGACCCTGAAGGTCATCACCAACACCCATTTTGGAACGTCCGCACAGGACACGATCAATGGGACAGCGGGCAATGATCGAATCGTCGGTCAGGCCGGCAACGATACCCTGAGCGGCGGCGCAGGCAATGACATCCTTGAAGGCGGGGATGGGGACGACACTCTTAGCGGCGATGCCGGTGATGACATACTTGCCGGAGGGGCCGGCAACGACATCCTCAACGGGGGTATTGGGAACGACGTATTGCGCGGGGGTGACGGCATTGATATGCTTAATGGCGGTGATGGCAATGATCGGTTGGAGGGCGGGGCGGCCGCCGACACTCTCGACGGGGGTATCGGCGCCGATGTTATCAATGGTGGGGCAGGAAACGATTTGCTTACGGGTGGTGTTGGCGCTGATATCTTTGAGTGGACACTTGCCGACCGGGGGACAAACGGTTCACCGGCGGTCGATACCATCACTGATTTCAACACGGCCCCGCCCGGTAGCGGCGGAGATGTTCTTGACCTGCGTGATCTGCTTGCAGGCGAAGCTGCCGGTGTTGGCACGGGTAACCTGGCCAATTTCATGCACTTCGAAAAGGTAGGCATCGACACCAAGGTGCACATCAGCACTTCTGGTGGCTTCGGAGGCGGCTATACCGCGACAAAAGAAGACCAGACCATCATTCTTCAGGGTGTTGATCTGATAGGCAGCAACAGTACCGACCAGCAGGTCATTCAACAACTGCTGAACAATAACAAGCTGCTTACCGAGTAGGATTGCTGTTCAGGAAAGCCGCAGAATTGTCTTAGTTCGGCGGCTTTTTTTTGTTGCAGAAAGACGGAGGTTGATCTCCGGGCCGTGCAAACGCCTGCCGTTTGAAATTTCTGTAAGAGAGGCAGCGATTGTTGTCGGGCCATTTGATCGTTGGACATCCAGGCGCCGACAACCTGAGCGGTGGGTTAGGCGCGGATATCTTTGCCTGGGAGTTGGACAATGCGGTACGGCAAGAGGGCCAGTAACTGACACCATCACAGACTTCAATCTGGCCACCCGTGCGGCGGGCGGTGACGTTCTGGATCTGCGCGATCTGCTGGTGGGCGAATCGGTCGGCACTCTGCTGGGACAGGACAACCTGGCCAACTTCCTGCACTTTGAAAAATCCGGTGCAGACACCATCGTTCACATCAGTACCACTGGTGGGTTTGCCTCCGATCCACATGCTGTGGGCGCGCCTTCCGGCGTGGTCTCGGCGGCCGAAGATCAGCGGATTGTACTGAGTGGTGTGGACATGATTGGCTCTTTCACCACAGACCAACAGGTGATTCAGGACATGCTGACCAAAGGAAAGCTCAACACCGATTGATGAGAAGGAAGGGCGGAGGCCGTTGTGTCTCCGCTACGCCTGCTCACCAGATTGCTATGTTTTTGATAGCTGTCTCCGACCGTCAATAAAGGGCTAGCACCGGGTTTTGTTTGAAAAGGCTGGTGAAGGCAGGCGATTTGGCCCCGTTGCGGACAAATTGGGGAAGAGCGCCTGCATGTCGGCCTTCCCGGGTCGTTGAGTGGCAGTTCGACTCGGGTGTTGACGCTCAGGCTGCTTCCCGCATCGCCGGGCCCGCTGCCCCATCAAAACTGGCCGCCTCCAGCGCTGCCAGTTCCGCGCGGTCAATAACGCCTTCGGCATAGACCTGCATGCCCATTTTGTGGGCCACTTTTGCCAGCCCCTTGAGGAAGACCTGGTTGTCGGCGCTGTATTGCAGACCGCGGATAAAGCTCGAGTCGACCTTTACGAAGTCCAGTCCCATGTCGTGCAAGACGCCGACGTGGCTGAAGTCACGCCCAAAATGTTTCAAACCAACGCGGCCGCTGCTTTTTCGGACTTGTGTGACAAAGGTGCGGAGTCTTTCCGGGTTCTTGATGGCGTCAGCCTCCGGCATTTCCAGGGAGAGGCGATTGGCCAAGGCCGCATTGGTTTTGAGTAAGGTCAACAGGCTTTTATTGAAACTGGTGTCACCGAGTGAGGCCGCAGAGAGCTGTAGCGACACACCTGTCAGGCCGGGCTGGCCACGGAGTTTCTCCAGCGCGAGCCTCACGGCGGTCAAGTCAATCAGCGGCGACAGGTTGAATGGTTCGGTCACGTGCCGGAAGCGGGTGACCGCCTGCCAGTCGTCGTCTTCATCCAGTTTTAGCTCGAGTGGACATTCGCGGTGAACCAACTGGCCTTGCAGATCAAGAACCGGAAATGAGGCCAGCCTTGCGCGACCCTGCTCCAGCGCGAGCTTGATGGCACGCGCCGTTGCATCAGCATCGTCTGGCGCGGTGGTGCCGGCAGCCGAACCGGACATCCTTATCGCATCAGTCCCCTCGGCCTGCGCGATGGCCAGCGCGGCCGAAGCTTCAGCCATCAGCCCGGCCATGTCCTGGCCACGCTGAAGTTTTCCGATCCCGATATACGCGGTTGATTTTTCTCCGTGCAGCGGGGTGAGCGCTTTGCTGAAGGCGGTCAGGAGCGACTGGCCCACGTCCTGAGGGGGCGACTGGCTGGGTAGCAACAGGGCGAAGTCTGAGTCGCCAATGCGTGCGGCGACGCCCCCTAGGCGGGTTGCGTGTTCGCTCAGGACAGCAGCAAACGCCTTCAGCATGTCCTGGCTTGTCTGTGGTCCCAGCCGTTGACTTCGCCGGGAAAAGTCTGCGAGACGAATCAACAGCAGCGAGCCATCTGCCGCCTCCTCGCTGTCCAGCGTGTCCAGCAACTGAATCAGAAAGAAGGTCCGGTTGGCGAGCCCGGTTACCGTGTCGTAGTTCGCCGTGACCCTCAAAACTTCGAGGCGCTGCGCCTCTTCTGCAAACATCCCCTTGAGCCGGCTGACGGTGCTGTTCATGGCGATAGCCAGTTGCTTGAGCTCCGGGACGTCGGGCACCTCGATCAGTTCAAAACGGCGGTCACTGATGGCGTTGGCCTGATCAATGACCCGTTGCAGGGGTTCACGCAGGCGCCGCAACACAAGCGTTCCCAGGTAACCCGCCACCATGCCGGCCAATCCCAAAGCGGCCACCAGTTGCAACACGTTCTTCCAGAGAGACTCATAGGCGAACCTGCTGGTGCTTATCAGGGTGAGGGTGCCCAGCTGCTTCCAGCCATTGCTGATCTGTGCCTGGCCCGGGGCGGCCGATAGAGGCAAGACTTTCATAAACCAGTCAGGCACCGTTTTGGCCTGCTGGCGTGCGACGCGCTCAACCATGGTTTGCCCCGTCGGATCAATGACGCGTATGAGTTCATAGTGACCCCCGTCGAACAGTGCGGCGACGGTCAACTCGATGATGACTGAATCCGCGCTTTGCTGACTCAGTGCCAACGCCAGGGAGGCCGCGTTGTCGGAGTTTTTTGAGCTGAGCTGTTCTGACAGGTAGTTGCGTGCATTGAGTGTGGACGCGAGCAAGCCTCCCAACAACGCCATCAAGGTGCTGAGAATGATTGCAAGCCACAACTGGCGGTACATCGACATGGAAAATTCCCCTCGGAACAGTTTCTTTATAGCGGTTTCTGAATCACATCAGTCAATTTAGTCAAAGCCTTCAGCGCGGGCACGCTTGAGTAACTCCTGCCATCTCGACAGGCTGGACGGCCCCCCGGCACCCTGTGCCCCCGATACGCCTTGCCAAAGGCCCATGCCGTTAAAGCTGAAAACGGGGAGCAAATCCCGCCTGCGGGATGCGGGCTGAAGGTCGTTGATCAGGTTATCCAGAATCAGTGGTTCGGCGTTGGGCTCGGGGTAAAACGCCAGGACCATGTGCGCCTGCGTGATGCTGCTGTTGGCGCCGCCAATGCGGGCCTGCACATAGATCAGACGCAGTTTTTCATCGGGGATGCTGAGCAACAACAGGGTGAAGTACTTGGCGATGGCAAAGTCTTCGCAGTCTCCTGCACCCCTGCCTATGGTCTCCACCGGCGTCGCCCAATAGTCACTTTGGCCCCACACCACCTGGTCGTCGCCAAATTTGACGCGGCGGTTGAAAAAATCGTTCACTTGCCTGATCTTCGCTGTCGCGGGTTGATTGGCATTGTCCTGGACCAGTTTTTGCCAATCCTTGAACGAACTCACTCCCGCCGCCCCGAAGCGCTGCGACACCACGCCTTGCATGCGTTCAAGGTCCAGTGCCGCAACCTTAAAAACCCCTGCCGCGACGGCCAAGACGATCAACAGAATTCTGGAAAGATGCTTCAAGTGTTTCGTTTTCGCACCAATGAGGGTATTCGCCGGTATATTAATTGCGCTTCTATAAAACCTGCGTTAGCATAAAAATATTCATATAAAACAGTCACTAACGACCCATTCTTAACCTTATTTCGAATGTTTGGGCGAGCATTTGGTATTCGGGTTACGGAGACAATAGCGTGTACTTGAAACAGTTTGATACTTCGAAATGAGTGAAATCAATGCAGCCACTGCCAGCAAAGCGCTCACTTCAGCCAGGGTGGGCAGTGGGTGTGTGGGCCCTGTTTCGCTTCAGTGTAGCGGTGATGTTGGCGGGCGCAGGCCCATGAAATCCCGCGTTTCAGGCTTTAACATTCGCCCCGTGCGATTTGCGGTTTGGCTTTGTGCCTTGGGCATGTTCGCTTCCGTGCAGGCTTTGGCGCAGGTTGAAAAGCCACTGACGCTTAAGGAAGCCACGCAAAAAGCCGTGTTGAATAACCCTGAAGTCATGGCGCGCTGGCACACGCTCAACGCTGCCAGCAACGAACGGGATGTTGGCTTCGGTGCGCAGTTGCCCAAGGTTGATCTGGTGGCCGGGCAGGGTACTGAGCGGCGCAATGACGCCGCATTGCGCTCGCGCTACGAGAGAACCTCGTCCTCGCTAACCCTCACGCAACTGCTTTACGACGGATTCGCAACCCGGAATGAGGTCAAGCGTCTGGATCACGCACGCATGGTGCGCCTGTTCGAGTTTTTTGACATCTCGGAAACTGTTGCGTTTGAAGCTGCGCGCGCTTATTACGACGTCTTGCGCTTTCGCGAGCTGGTGCGTCTTGCTGAGGAAAATTTTATCCAGCATCGCGCTGTTTTCGAGCAGACAGAACGCCGCGTGAAAGCGCGGGTGGCCAGAGCAGTTGACCTGGAGCAAATCTCAGCCCGCGTGGCGTTGGCCGAGTCAAACCTGCTCACTGAAACTTCCAACCTTCACGATACGACGGCGCGTTTCCAGCGTATTGTGGGCGCGATGCCAACGGTCGAAATGCCTCTTCCAACGCCGCTGGCTCAGGACATTCCAGCGGATGCAGTAAGTGCCATCAAACTGTCGCAGTACCGCAATGCAGCTTTGCGCGCCTCCATTGAAAATGTGCGCGCGTCCAACGCTGCGCTGGCCTCCCGCAGCGGCGCCTATCAGCCGCGGTTTGACCTGCGCTTCCGGCGTGATCAGGGCAAAAATCTGAGTGGCATTCCAGGGACCACCGAAAACAATGTCGCTGAAGTCGTGATGACCTGGAACCTGTTTAACGGGTTCAGTGACCGGGCACGTGAGCGTCAGTTTGCCGAGCAGCTCAATGTGGCCAAGGACTTGCGCGACAAATCCTGTCGCGATATCCGCCAGACGCTGCTGATCGCCTATAACGATGTACGCAAGCTCAAGGAGCAAATTGGCTACCTTGACCAGAACAAGGTGGCCATCGAGAAATCCCGCAACGCCTATCGTCTGCAATTCGACATTGGTCAGCGCTCACTCCTTGATCTGCTTGACACCGAAAACGAACTTTTTCAGTCCAAGCGGGCGGTAGCCAACGCAGAGATAGATCTAGACGCGGCTTATGTCCGGGTGCACGCCGCACAGGGTACGCTTCTCACCGCTCTGGAATTGTCCAGAATGGACACGGGTGCAGTTCCCGGTATTGAGCAATGGAACGAGGGAGAGGATGCCTCCCAGCATTGTCCTGCCGAACCCGTGGCCCTTTATGTGGTGGATAAAGCCGCGCTAGTCGGAAGGGCTTCTGACCTCGTGAAGCAGACTGCCTTGCTCAACGCCCGTGAGCGGGCCATCCAGGAGGTTCTCGCGCCAGGCGTCACCGTTGCCGCGCCGGGTGATCCAGCGTCCCCTGCACTGGTTACGCCAGCCCCAGCTACTACGCCGAGCCCGGCTGCATCCCCAGCATCTGCAGCAATGCCTCCGGCGCCAGCAACGTCAGCGCCGCGCGGAGCGCCCCGGATAGCACCAACTCCCGGTGCATCACTGGCGCCCGCACCAGCACAGCTACCAGACAGCGTTAGCGCGGGCGAACTCAGGCAAACGCTGGAAGCCTGGCGCGCTGCCTGGGCCAAACGGGATATTGACGGGTACTTCGGGTTTTATGCGCCAACCTTCGTGCCTTCCACGGGCGGCGACCGTGAGGCCTGGAAGGAGCGGCGCAAGCGGGTGATGGAGCGAGCTACAGACGTCAGCGTTGAAGTTTCAGATCTGACCTTGACACAGCCTGATCGCAACCGTGCGACCACGGTGTTCAAGCAGACTTACCGCTCAAGCAACTATCGGGATGTTGTGACCAAGACGCTGGAGTGGATGCGAGTCGGCGACCGTTGGATGATTACGCGCGAAAGCTCTGTGACGCCCGCACAGGGCATGGAGTAAACCGCTGCGGTAAAGAAGCTGCGCAATCGCGGCTCCCGCGTGACGAGTCCGGTCAGCGAAGATCTGTCGTAGCCGCCACGCGGTCTAGTTCGTCGAACACCTTGTCAAAGTCGACCGGCTTGGTCCAGTAGCCGGTAAACCCGGCTTGCTCTGCAACTATTTTGTGCTCCGGCAAGGTGTCGGCTGAACACATAAATGCCGGGGTCGACTCCAAACCCGGTAGCTCCCGCAAGCGTTTGAGCAGATCAATCCCGTGCGTGTCGGGCAGGCGCCCGTCAATCACCAGCACATCCGGCTGCCAGGTAGCGGCCACCTCATAACCCTGCGCACCGTTCTGTGCCATCCGCATATCCACATCCTCACGGGTGCGCATCACGTCATCAAACAGCATGAGGTTGTACATGTTGTCTTCTACATACAGGATTCGCATTTTCCGCTGCGGGCCCGAGTGAACCGGATTGGCCGCAAGCGGGGCGGGAATAGTTTCTTCCCGATAACCACTGTCTGAGCTTTCTGCCTGTTCCCAATAGCCGTCAGTGGCCACCTTGTCGAGCACCCGGCACAGGCGGGCGGAGTGAATGAGCGCATTTTCAACCCGCTTGCGTTCGGTCACGTCCAGGCTTAGTTCCACATAGGCCAGCGGGCGGCCCTGCCCGTCGGTTTCAGCGTAGAGCATGGTGTGTACATCAAGCAGGCCACCATCCGGGCGGATGATGCGGTAGTCGAGTTCCAGCGCTCCCGGGACTTTACGCAGTTGATCGCGCGCCTTGACCACCATCTCCAGATCGTCGGGGTAGACGAGGTCCATCGCCGTCTCCAGCGTCATGACCGTACCGACCGGGCTGACGCCAAACATCTCGTATGCGCGGTTATTCCAATTGAGTTGCTGCGTCTTGAGGTTGAAAACGGACTGCGCAACACCGGTCGATTCCATCAATTGCTGCTGCATTCTTCGCTGGGATTCAGCAAGGCCAAATGCAGGCTCGGGAGCGATATGCCTGAAGGTGGAGCTGTTGTCGGTCATAGGCTGCAAGTCCTGTAAAAACGGGGCGCGACGGGGCGTCTTATAGCCATCTTAAGCCAGAAAAGAGCAAGAGCGGGGGCTGGACCTCTCCTCTCAGTCCGGCATAACGGCCGTCACTTCTATTTCGATCTTTGCCCGCTCTTCCACCAGTGCGGAAACTTCCACGCAGGTCATGGCTGGAAAATTTTTACCCATGACCTCGCGGTAAACTGCGCCCAGCTCTTTGAGCCGCGCGATGTATTCCACCCGGTCCACCACATACCAGGTCATGCGCGCCATGTGCTCCGGCCCGGCGCCGCCGGCCAGCAGGACTGCCCTGATGTTCTGCAGCGCCTGTCGGGTTTGCGCGATGAAGTCATCACTTTCAAATTCTTGCTGCGCGTTCCATCCGATCTGCCCGCCGACAAAAATCAGGACGCCTCTGGCCATCACCCCGTTGGCATAACCCTTGGGCGCTGCCCACTCTGGCGGTTGCAACAGTTTCATCATGGTTTGTTTTCCTGTGGGGTTTCCAGATAAGGCAGCATGGCTTCGCGCAGCGCATCCGGAATGGCAATGGCCTTCCCATGCTGCATCTCGGAGCACACCACCACCGAATTTGCACGCAATTTCAGGGTTTTGCCCTTGATTGACGGGTCAAGTTCGCTATGAATTTCATAGTGCATGCCGATGCTGGCGCCGCCCAGTCTGGTCAGGTGCAGGGTGATGGTGACCTTGTCGCCAAACCGGCACATGCCAACAAAATCGGTGGTCAGGTTGACAATAGGGATGCCCGTGCCGCCCGCGATCAGCTCGTGTTCAGGATGGCCGATGTGGGTCAGGAAGTCTTCCTGCACCTCATGCAGCAGGTAGAAAAACTGCGGATAAAAAACAATGCCCGCAGGGTCGCAATGGTGGAAGCGGATTTTCTTGTGGACCGTGAATTTCATGATGTTCGCAACTTGAAGCGTTGCAGTTTCCCGGTCTCGGTGCGCGGCAGACTGCTCACAAACTTGATCTGACGCGGATACTTGAACGGAGCCAGCATAGCCTTGACGTGGTCCTGCAGGATCCTGGTGGTGGCATCGTTGGCCTCACAGCCCGGCTCGAGCACGATGAAAGCCTTGACCACCATGCCGCGCTCATCGTCGGGCACGCCAATCACCCCGCACTCGGCAACCGAGGGGTGCTTTAGCAGGGCATCTTCCACTTCAGGGCCACCGACGTTGTAGCCCGAGGTGATGATCATGTCGTCAGCGCGGGCCTGAAAGAAGAAGTAGCCGTCGGGGTCCTGCATGAAAGCGTCGCCCGGGTGGTTCCAGCCGTTTTTGACATAGTTGGTCTGGCGCTCATCGCTCAAATAGCGGCAACCCGTGGGCCCGGTGACAGCAAGTTTTCCGACGCTGCCCCGGGGCAGCTCCTGGCCTTCGTCGTCAACCACTTTGGCGGTGTACCCGGGCACCACTTTACCCACCGCACCGCGCCGCGCCTCATCCGCACCGCTGGAAATAAAGATATGAAACATCTCGGTCGCGCCTATGCCGTCGGTCATTTCGATACCGGTCGCGTCCTTCCACAGTTGGCGCGTGGCGTCTGGCAGACCTTCACCTGCGCTGACGCAGATGCGCAGACTGTTCACACCGTATTGTTTTGCAAACGGCGCCATCTGGCGGTAGAACGTGGGCGCGGTGTAGCAAATGGTGGCACCCACCTGACTGATCAACTTGACCATGGCTTCGGGTGTGTAGGCAATGCCAGGGAAGTAAACCGAAGCCCCCGCCCACATCGGGAAGATCAGCATGCCTCCAAGGCCGAAGGTAAAGGCCAAGGGGGGTGACCCCATCACAATGTCCTCCGGCGTGGCCTTGAGCACATGACGCGGCCAGGCTTCGCATGCTGCGAGGACGTCACGATGGGTGTGCACGGCCGCCTTGGGCTTGCCCGTGGTTCCCGACGTGAAGGCCATCAGGGCGATGTCGTCCGCCGCCGTTGGGCAGGCAGTGAAACGCCCCGATTTGGCAGCACTCAAAGCCCCAAGGTCCTGCGGGTCGTCCGGCGAATTAAATATGACAATGGTGCGCAGCACAGGGTGCGCGGCTTGGGCCGGGACCAGCTCCTCCATGAGATTGGCGTCGCAAATGGCAACCGTCGGTTGCGATTTGTCGATGATGTCGCCGAGTTCGGTAGCCCGCAGCAACGGCATGGTGGCGACGGCTACCAGACCGGCCTTGACAACAGCAAGCCAGCTCAACGCCATGCCGATGGAGTTGCCGCCTCGCAGCAAGACGCGGTTTCCAGGCACCAGCTGCAGGTCTTCGATCAACACCTCGGCAATTCGGTTGACGCGCTCAGACACTTCGTCATAACTCAGCGTCAAGGCATCCGAGCGGAGCAGGGGACGGCTGGAATCACCGGCGAGCCTGGCCTTGGCGAACAGCGCATCTACCAGATTGATCTGGGCCGGGATTTGAAGCTCCGGCAGTTCATAACGCATCTGCGGCCATTGCTCGGGGGGAGGCAGACGGTCGTGCACAAAGCGGTCCAACTGGGCTGATGGGGTTGGCGTGCCGTTCATGATTGCAATACCGATTTGCCAATGATGAGCTGCTGGACTTCAGTCGCGCCCTCGTAAATACGCAACGACCGGATGTCACGGTACAGGCTCTCAACTTTGGTCCCAATCTTCACGCCCAGGCCCCCGTGCATCTGCAGTGCCATATCGATCACACGTTGCGCATTTTCGGTGGCGGTCATTTTGGCCATCGCAGCTGCCACGGTGCGATCTCTCCGGTCTTCGGCTTCCGCCGTCGCACGGGCACCAGCGCCCTTGCGTTCGCTGTCGTCGCGCAACCAGGCCGCGCGGTAAGTCAGCAATGCAGCAGCGTCAATCAACGCCGCCATCTCGCCGATTTTGGCCTGCGTCAGTTGAAAGTCTGCCAGGGTCTGGCCAAACATTCTTCGCTCATGCGCAAAACGCACGGCCTCAGCCAACGCCCTGCGCGCCATGCCCAACGCCGCGGCAGCGACCGATGCGCGAAAAATATCCAGCGTCTGCATGGCCAGCTTGAAGCCTCCGTTGAGCGCACCCAACCGGGCTGTGTCTGACACAAGGCAGCTGGAATACTTCAGGGTGGCCAAGGGGTGCGGGGCCATCACCGCGATGTGCTCACTGCTGTCCAGACCGGGGTTGTCCGCGTCCACGATAAACGCGGTGATGCCGCGCGTGCCCGCTCCCATGTCGGTTTTCGTGAAGGTCACATAAAAGTCGGCGATGCCCCCGTTGCTGATCCAGGTTTTGCAGCCGTTGAGAGACCAGTCACTTCCCGATAGGTTGGCGCTGGTTGTCATGGCCCCTGCGTCAGAGCCTGCATCGGGCTCGCTCAATGCGAAGGCTGCGATCTTGTTGCCGCTGGCGACCGCAGGCAGGTAGGCAGCCTGCTGCGCTGGAGTGCCCGCAAGGGTGATTGCTCCGCTGCCCAGGCCTTGCATGGCAAATGCGAAATCTGCCAGCGGAGAGTGAAAAGCCAGGGTTTCACGCAGCACCACCAGCGCGCGTGAATCAAGTTGCTCCAGAGCGCCGCCCCATGCGCCGTCCGGGCCTGCGGGTACACAGTATCGCAACCATCCCGATCGTCCGAGCAAGCCTACCCACTCCTTGCACGCCCGCCGGTCGTCGCTTTCGTCAACTGTTTGTGCGGGCGCCCACTCAGACAGTTGCTGACCCAAGGCGCGATGCGCTTCGTCAAAAAACGGGAGTGTCAGATGACGCGTGTCGGCTTTCATCTCAGTCCCCCTGAAACACGGGTTTTTGCTTGCTGGCAAAGGCGTCATAGGCGCGTTTGAAATCCCGTGTCTGCATGCAGATGGCTTGTGCCTGGGCCTCCGCTTCAATGGCCTGGTCCAGTGTCATGGCCCACTCCTGATGCAGCATGGTTTTAGTCATGCCGTGCGCAAAGGTGGGCCCGGCAGCAAGGTCGGCGGCCAGCGCTTGTGCTTTGGCCAGCAGGTCATCCGGCTCGTGCAACGAGTTGAAAAAGCCCCACTGCAAACCCTCCTGCGCCGTCATGGCGCGGCCCGTGAACAGCAGCTCTGACGCACGACCCTGTCCGATCAGGCGCGGCAGCAGCGCGCAGGCGCCCATGTCCGCACCCGCCAGGCCTACGCGGGTAAAGAGAAATGCTGTTTTGGCCTGCGCCGTTCCAAAACGCATGTCGGCCGCCAGAGCCATCATGGCGCCTGCGCCTGCGCAAATTCCGTCGATGGCGGCAACAATCGGCTGCGGGCACAGCCGCATGGCCTTGATCAGATCGCCCGTCATTCGGGTGAACTCCAGCAGTTCAGGCATGCTCATCCTGGTGAGCGGGCCGATGATCTCGTGCACGTCGCCGCCAGAGCAAAAATTGCCGCCCGCACCGGTGATGACCACGACCTTGACATCAGTTGCCTGGTTCAGCGCGCGAAACAGATCGCGCAATTCAGCGTAAGAGTCAAAAGTTAATGGGTTCTTTCGGTCCGGACGGTTGAGCGTCAGCGTTGCAACACCCGCCTCACACGCGTACGAAAAATGGCGGGCCTCATAACTGCACAGGGCATTGAACTGCGCCTGCATGGGGTTGTTGGCGCCAACGTAGTGTTTCATGTCTTGTCCATTTCCTCGCCGGTGGCGACCAGATCCATCTGATGTTGCTTGACCTTGCCCAGCAACTTGTGCAGCGTTTCCACTTCGCGTGCCGAGAGACCGCCAAAGGCCTGAACAATCCAGCTTTCGTGCTGTCGCGCCATTTCGTCAAAGACCTTGCGCCCGCGCGAGGTCAGCCGCACGCGGTAGGCACGGCGGTCGCCTTCAACGTCCACCCGCTCGACCACGCCTTCGGCCACCAGCTGGTCGGTGATGCCGGTGACGTTGCCACCGGTGACCATCATGCGGCGCGACAACTCATTCATCTTCAGCCCGTCCGGGTTGCGCTCCAGCTGCGCCATCAGATCGAAGCGGGGCAGGGTAGTGTCAAACTGCTCGCGCAATTGCCCACGCACCTGCTTTTCAATCAGCTGGGTACAGGTCAGCAGCCGCAGCCACAGCCGCAAGGCCTCGGGGTGTTCGCGGTGTCCTCTTGCTTCCATGTCCATGCTTGTCTCCTGTTGCGTTTTACTATGCTTTTGATAGCGAACTATGTCCGTAGTTAATGGGCAGAACGTCAATTTTTCTTTGAAAGTTCGCGATAGAGCTGATCCCGGCCACTCAAATACTGTTTGGGCCAGTCGACGGCGCGGCTTTGCAGCTTGGCCGCCTCATGCAGCGTCCAGGCCGGGTCAGCCAAGTGTGGGCGCGCAATCGCGCACAGGTCGGCGCGGCCGGCTGCGATGATGCTGTTGACATGATCGACTTCAGAAATCGCCCCAACTGCGATGGTCTGTATGCCCACCTCGTTGCGTATGCGGTCGGCAAACGGCGTTTGGTACATGCGGCCATACACAGGTTTTGCTGCGCGCGTGGTTTGCCCGGAGGAGACATCGATGAAGTCACAACCGGCGGCCTTGAACAGACGCGCAATATCCACCGCATCGTCGGCGGTGTTGCCGCCCGGTGCCCAGTCATGCGCTGAGATGCGCACACTCATGGGCAAATTTGCCGGCCATACGGCTCGCACGGCTTTGAAAACTTCCAGTGGGTAGCGGCAGCGGTTTTTCAGTGTGCCGCCATAGTCGTCCGTACGCAGGTTGGTCAGCCGTGTGATGAAGCTGGACAGCAGATACCCATGTGCACAGTGCAGCTCCAGCCAGTCAAAGCCGGCTTGCTCCGCGTAACGCGCCGACTGGACAAATTGCGCGGTGATGCGGTCCATGTCCTGCCGCGTCATGGCGGCTGGCACTGCATTGGTTGGACCGTAAGAAACTCTACTGGCGGCCAGCAGTGGCCAGTTGCCGGCAGCAAGGGGCTCGTCGGGTGAATCCCATCCGACTTGGGTTGAGCCCTTGGGGCCACTGTGGCCGAGTTGCATACCCATGCGTACGCCCTCTCCGGAGCGGTGGGAAAAATCAACAATTCGCTTCCACGCCAGCATCTGTTCTTCATTCCAGAGCCCGGGGCAACCGGGCGTGATGCGGCCTTCCGGACAAGGCGCGGTCATTTCGGCAAACACCAGGGCGGCGCCGCCGAGTGCACGGGCACCCAGATGCACCAGATGGAAATCCTGCGGCACGCCCTCCACGGCGCTGTAAGTGGCCATGGGCGAGACAACGATACGGTTCTTGAGCTGAACGTCTCGCACCTTGAGTGGGAGCAGCATGGGCGGAGGAGCTGGCTCGTCCATGTTTGTGGCAAGCCACTGTTCGTATCCCTGCAACCACGAGGCATCCCGAACCCGCAGGTTTTCGTGGCTGATTCGCTGGGACCGGGTCAGCAGCGAGTAGAAAAATTGCTCAGTCTCCAAGCTGCTGTAGCGGTTCACATTTTCAAACCACTCGGTTGAGTTGCGGGCGGCGTTCTGGATTTTTAGCACTTCCACACTGCGCACCGTCTCATAGGCTTGCAAGGCCTTTTCAATATCAGCGTGAGCGGCAAGGCAGCGGCTCAACTCAATGGCATCTTCCAGTGCCAGCTTGGTCCCGCTACCGATTGAAAAATGCGCGGTGTGAGCTGCGTCACCCATGAGCACGATGGGAACCTGTTTACCCCCGATGTTTTCATGGTGAACCCAGCGCTCGCAGACCACGCGCGGAAAGCGGATCCAGATCGCCGAACCGCGCACGTGCGTTGCGTTGTTCATCAGCGCATTGCCATCCAGGTATTTGGCAAACAGCTTTTCGCAAAATGCAATGCCTTCTTCCTGGCTCATCTGGTCGAGGCCGTGGGCTTTCCACACAGCCTCAGGCGTTTCTACGATGAAAGTGGAAGTACTGTCGTCAAACTTGTAGGCGTGTGCGGCAAACCAGCCGTGTTCAGTCTGTTCAAAGGCGAAGGTAAACGCGTCAAAAGTTTTGTGCGTACCCAGCCAGACAAAGCGGCAGGCGCGCAAATCGATGTCGGGCTTAAAGGTGTCGGCGTAACGGTTGCGGATGCGACTGTTCAGGCCGTCACTGGCCACAACCAGATCCGCCTGGTATTTGGCGGCGATGGCCTGGTCATCCTGCACATCGGTTTCAAATACCAGATCCACACCCAGCGCAAGGCAGCGCTCTTGCAGGATATTGAGCAGCTTCTTGCGGCCTATGCCGCAAAAGCCATGGCCACCTGAGCGGACGGAGCGCCCCTTGAAGAACACTTCCACATCATCCCAATGATTAAACGCGTCACCAATCAGCTGGGCGCTGACAGGGTCAGCGATCTGAAGATTGCCCAGCGTCTGATCCGACAGCACCACGCCCCAGCCAAAGGTGTCAAACGGACGATTGCGCTCCACTACGGTGATGGTGTGAGCCGGGTTTTGCAGCTTCATCAGAAGCGCAAAGTACAAACCGGCAGGCCCGCCGCCCAGACAGAGAAGGTGCATTTGGCGCCGCTTCAGTGGATTGATCGAAATTTAATTGTTTAGGTTTAAACAATATTCGTCAAGTGTTTTTTTGCAGACCATGACCGGCACTCCTTTGGGCGCAATCGGGCGGGCGGCGGCTAAGTGGGCAAGCGAGGGTGGGCTCGTTCAGGGAGCCTGGAAACCCGCCGCCCGATAAGTCAGAACAAGTGTGTCCCTGTGTCCGCTTGCCGTGTCGGCTTCAACCGGCAGGATGGGTGTGGTTTCATGAATCACACGCGCATCATCCAGCAGCAGGGTGGTCAAAGGTTCCTGCATGACAAAGCGCAGGCCATGGGGACCATTGGCATCAAAGACGCGCGTCTCCCCGCCCTTCACGCCATGCCTTGCAACCAGCAAGACAACGACAAAGTCCACGCCGTCGCGGTGTGCGCCTTCCGGTGTCGGCCGGCCGACGCCACCGGCCGTGTCGATGCGGAACTGGTGGGCTTCCACAAACCACCGCGCCCCAGGCCGGACTTGTGCAAAAAGCTGGCCCAGTCCGGACAGCAGGGCCACCCACGACTTGTCGGTTGCAACGCCATCCTCAACCGGATCAAACCACCGCTCAAACCCGCCGTGCAAGGCGTTGTAATCCGTGGGCTGCCAGTGCGCGCGATGGGGTGTTTGTGTCAGCTCGCCGGTGGAGAGGTCCTGCACAAAGCAGGAGTGACGGCGCTGACGGTAGTGGCCGCCATCCTTGAGGTGAGCGTCGGGAGGCAGTCGGTTCCATGATGGCACGAGTGTTTCCCACTGTGCCGCCCAGTCGCGGGGAAGGGTGGCAACAAGATCAGCGGACGCCAGCAGGCTCAGCCCGTCCTGACTGAGCGACTGGACGGCGGGTTTGGGAGCGGTTGGGAGCGTAAACATGCCCCTATTTTGCGTGACGTATCAAGCAACGGGAACGCAGCCTACAGACGATGGACGGCGGCGCCGCCATAATTATTTCATCCGATCAAAAATACCAAGGAGCCGCTCATGCTGTACAAGTTCAAATCCAAAGGTTCAGGCGACGTCATCATGCTGGAGGCCAACGGCCGCCGTGTGCTGGAAGTCATTGGCAAGGACGCAGGCCCCAAGGGCATCATCCTGCCCGACGAGATGCCAGCGGCGGTGTCAGCTCTGGAGGCTGCCATCGCGCTCGAAGAGTCGCGCTCTGACGATGCGGCTGAAGCCGCGGCCGGCGACGGACCGGGCCTGCGCCAGCGGGCAGTACCGTTTATCGACATGCTCAAGCGTAATCACAAGGCGGGACACGAGGTGGTCTGGGGGGTCTGAATAGGCCGCTCAACCACTGCACCTTGAAGATGCAGGTCGCTGGCCCGTTAATCGACTTTTGCGCCGGAAGCCTTCACCACCTGCGCCCACTTGGCAATTTCGCTCTCTATGAGCTTTGCAAACTCCTGAGGCGTGTTGCCGCTGGGAATCGCACCCTGAGCCAGCATTTTTTCCTTAATGGCCGGGGTGGCGAGGGCCTTTGCTACTTCCTGCTGAACGCGGCTGACAATGTCCGGCGGTGTCCCTGCCGGCGCGAGTAAACCAAACCAGCTGCTGGCTTCAAATCCTTTTAATTTCCCCGCTTCCTCCACCGTGGGTAACTCAGGCATGGCTGCCGAGCGTTGCGCACTGGTGACCGCAAAGGCTTTCAACTTGCCCGCCTTGATTTGAGGCATCGCAGACGGCAGGTTGTCAAACATAACGTCGACAGTGCCGCCGACCAGGTCCAGCAGGGCGGGGCCTGAGCCACGGTACGGGATGTGTGTCATGAAAATCTGGTTTTGTGCCTTGAACAGTTCGCCTGCCAGGTGAATCGAGGTGCCATTGCCGCTGGATGCCATGCTGAACTGGCCCGGATGCGATTTGGCGTACTTGACAAAATCCGCCACCGTGTTGATACCCAGTTTGTTCGCTTTGTCGGCATTCATGACCATCACGTTGGGCACGCCGGCCACCAGCGTGATGGGTGCAAAGTCTTTCTGCGGGTCAAACGGCATCTTGGCGTAAAGCGATTTGTTGATGCCGTGCGTGCCGACCGTTCCCATGACAAGCGTGTAGCCATCTGGTGGCGCCTTGGCGACCATGTCCGCGCCAACGTTGCCGCCCGCCCCAGCCCGGTTATCCACCACAAACTGCTGGCCGAACGCTTTGGCAAGCTCCGGG
This sequence comes from Polaromonas sp., assembly GCF_035638815.1. GTDB lineage: Bacteria > Pseudomonadota > Gammaproteobacteria > Burkholderiales > Burkholderiaceae_C > Polaromonas. The sequence goes on along the minus strand of NZ_DASQZG010000021.1, from coordinate 45,560 downwards.
GCGATGGCGCGCGCCAGAATGTCGGTGGTGCCTCCGGGGGCGAAGGGCACAACGATTCGCACCGGTTTGTTGGGCCACGCGCTTTGGGCGCCAGCGGGCAGGCAGGCTGCGCCCAGCGCGGCGGCGAGGATCCCTGCTATTGCAGTACGCCGGATACGGAATAAATTTGAATGCATGTGCTTCCTTCAATGTGTTTGCAGTTTGTCGAGAACTCGCTGGCAGCCTTCACTGACCTGCACGCCGAGCATTAGCGCCAGCGGGTTGGCGTAACTGATGACTCCGTCGCACATTGTGCTCAGGGCTTCGCCTATTCGCGCGCTCTTGTGCGACACCGTGCAGGCGGCCAAACCGGACGCTTGCAGGAAATCCAGGGCAGCCACACCGGCGCTGTCTTTGCCAACACCCGCGTCGTTAAAAATACTCAGCAATGGCCGCGCGGCCAGCGCGTAACGCGCAGAACTAAGTCCGCCATGCGAGCCGCTGACCGCAATGCAGCCCGCATCAACCGGGCTGAGCTCGGTAATGGAATCAACAACCCGCAGCGTTGGCATGGCTTGTTTGTAATTCGAACGACCGCCTTTGGGCAGTGGGATAACCCGAGTGGTGTGCCGGTAGCCGGCAAAAGAAAAAGCCGCATGGCTTGCGGCCATGCGGCTGAGAGGGAAGCGGTGTCTATTTAGTCTGCAAACTGTTTCGCAGCGTCAATCACAGGCTTGAGTTTGGCAATTTCGTTGGCCACAAAAGTCTTGTGAGCAGCGGGATCAACACGCTTGTCAGTCACTACCACGGCGCCCAGACCTTCCTGCTTTTTGATGAAGTCAGGGTCCTTCAGTGCCGCCTTCATGGCTGTGTTCAGCTGTGCCAGGACTGCCGGAGGTGTTCCTTTGGGGGCGTAGAGACCGTGCCAGATGGTGAGGTCAAAACCTTTAAGACCCATTTCCTGCAGGGTTGGCAGGTCTTTCAACACCTTGTTGCTGGACAGGGGCTTGGCCGTCGTCACGGCGAAGGCCTTGATCCGGCCGGCTTCGATCTGGCCGGTCGTGTTTGTGGTCTGGTCGCACATCATGTCTACCTGTCCGCCGACAAGTGCGTTCATCGCCGGAGCCGTGCCGCCAAAGGGAATGGTGGTCATGGCTTCGGTGGATTTGATGGCTGCCTGCCACATCAGGCCGCACAGGTGCGAAGCTGAACCCAGGCCGGCATGCGCAATGTTGAGCTTGCCAGCGTTGGCCCTGATGTAGTTTTCAAAGTCGCGGTAGGTATTGGCTGGCAACTGGGGTTTGCCGACGAGGGTCATCGGAACTTCGTTGATCATCCCCAGATATTCAAAGTCTTCCAGCGGTTTGTATTGCAGCTTGCGATACAAACCCGGAGCTGCGGCCATACCAATGTGGTGAAGCAACAGAGTGTGGCCGTCAGGGCTGGCCTTGGCGACCTTCGTCGCGCCTATGGTGCCGCCGGCGCCGTTGACGTTCTCCACCACAAAGTTGGAGCCTGGAATGTGTTTGCGCATGGCTTCAGCCAGGTCGCGCGCCACACGGTCGGTGGGCCCGCCGGCCGCAAACGGCACGACGATGGAAACCGGCTTTGAACCGGGGTAGGTTTGTGCGTTGGCGAACAGGGCGGTCGCAGCAGCAGCGAGGACAAGCAAGCGTTTCATGAGTAGTCTCCTTTGAGTGACACCCCCAGTCTACAAACGGACCAGGGACTGTCCATCGCGGGAACTACGTAAGGGCAAGCACGCACGCCTCGCCACGGCCCCTTCGACAAGCTCAGGTCGGACGGGGGGAACGGATCTATGGGGTACGTGAACCGGGGTCTTAGTCAAGCAGGGGCCGCGGGTCCGGCTTTGCCGGCCCGCAGGCGCAGCGCCCCCTCGGGGGGCAGCGCAGTACGCGGAGCGACAAGCGTGGGGGCTACTTATAACTGCGTGCGTCCTCAATGACCTTGCCATCATTCGGGAGACTGCCCGGTGCCAGAATTTCGACGTCACCTCTCAGCTTCGTCACGTCGCGAATCGCTTCGCTGATGCGGGTTTCCAGTCCCTCGCCGCCCGAATGCGTTTCAACTTTGAGCATCATGCTGTCGCTGGCCATCTCGCCCGTCACCACCAGACGCACTTTGAGCACCTCTGGAAACCGTTTGGCAATGTCGGCCACCTGCGAGGGGTGCACAAACATGCCGCGTATTTTGGTCGTCTGGTCAGCACGGCCCATCCAGCCCTTGATCCGGGTGTTGGTTCGCCCTGTGGGGCAGTGGCCAGGCAAAACGGCGGACAAATCCCCCGTGCCAAAGCGGATCAGGGGGTAGCCAGGGTTCAGGGTGGTGACAACCAGCTCGCCAACTTCACCTTCCGGGACCGGATCACCAGTGCCCGGGCGGACAATTTCCACGATGACACCCTCATCAATCACCAAGCCCTGGCGGGATTCGGTTTCGTAGGCGATCAAACCCAGATCGGCGGTGGCATAACTTTGGTAAACGGCAAGTCCGTGTTCTGTAAACCAGTCCCGCAGACTGGGGGGGAAGGCTTCACCGCCTACCAGGCCCTTGCGCATGCTGGAGATGTCGCTGCCTGTTTCAATGGCCTTGTCGACCAATATGCGCAGAAAACTCGGCGTGCCGGTGTAGCCGTCAGGCCGGAGCTCTGCAATCGCCTGCAACTGTTGCTCGGTCTGACCGACCCCTGCCGGGAACACCGTGCAGCCGACTGCGTGCAGACCGGACTCCATGATGAAGGCGCCCGGGGTCATGTGATAACTGAACGCGTTGTGGGCGAGGTCGCCAGCGCGAAAGCCAGCGGCGTACATTGCTCGCCCGGCACGCCAATAATCCCTGGTATTTCCTTCCGGCTCGTAAATGGGGCCAGGGGAGGAAAATACGCGCGGCATGTCGGGGCCGCGCAGCAATGTGGAAAAACCGCCAAACGCATCACGTGCCCTGCCGGCTTTCTGCATGTCCAGGAGTTCATGTTTACGCGTGACCGGCAGGCGTGCCAGTGCAGTCCGGCTGTTACTGCCAGCCGCGTCAACTCCAGCAAGGATGGTGGCATAGGCGGAGGCCGCCTTTTGCGCATGGGCGACCTGAGCTGGCAATGCCGCCATCAGCGTGGCCTCACGTTGTTCTGGAGGGCGGGTTTCCAGACTGTCAAAAAACGGCGTCATGTCGGCGTCCTCAAGCGAGCCAGCGCTTGCGGCGTTTGTAGCTCTTGACGTCCTTGAAGCTCTTGCGCTCGCCGCCGCCCACGCCAAGGTAAAACTCCTTGACGTCCTCGTTGTTGGCCAGGTCACTTGCCATCCCGTCCATCACAACCCGGCCGCTCTCCATGATGTAGCCATAGTCGGAATATTTCAGGGCCATGTTGGTGTTTTGCTCGGCCAGCAAAAAGGTTACCTTTTCCTTCTGGTTGAGGTCTTTGACGATTTCAAATACTTCTTCGACGATCTGTGGGGCCAGACCCATGGATGGCTCGTCCAGCAGCACCATGGTGGGGCTGGCCATCAAGGCGCGGCCAATGGCACACATTTGCTGCTCGCCGCCGGATGTGTAGGCGGCCTGGGAGGTGCGCCGGGTCATCAAGCGGGGGAAGTAGGCGTAAACCTTCTCCAGATTGGCTGCGATTTCGGCCTTGCTTCTCCGGGTGTAGGCGCCGGTCAGCAGGTTTTCTTCAATTGTCAGGTGCGCAAAGCAGTGTCGGCCTTCCATGACTTGCACCACGCCGCGCTGCACCAGATCCGCGGGCGACAGGTTTTCAATGCGCTCGCCGCGCAGCTCGATGGAGCCTTTGGTCACTGCCCCGCGTTCGCCTCTGAGCAGGTTGGAGACAGCCCGCAGGGTGGTTGTCTTCCCCGCGCCGTTGCCGCCCAGAATGGCGACGATCCGGCCTTGGGGTACTTGAAGCGATACGCCCTTGAGTACAAGGATCACGTGGTTGTAAATCACCTCGATTCCGTTGACGTTCAGGACGATGTCGTTGGCGATGTCAGGTTTTTCCATACGGTGTTTCTGCTTGATTGGAACCAAACGGCAGCGCTGCGAGGGGTCTCAAAGCGCTGGCGTTTGGCGGCTCGACTGAGCCGCGCCCCCTCCCGCAGGAGGGGGGTGGAGTTTTTCAATGCATCAGGATTGGCAGTCGGCCGGGGTACGCGCCGTGAGTTTTTTCTCGGCGGCGTATTTGGCGGCAGTGGATTTCACCAGGGGCTTGATGATCTGTTCATCTGCCTGCAGCCAGTCGGAAGTGAATTTCCATGCTTTGCCGTCCCAGGTGTGGATACGTGCCCAGGCGGAGCCCATGTGGTCCGTGCACGAAGTGCTGATCGGACGCATCACGCCAGCGAACCCCAAGCCGTCGAGCTTGGCCTGTGTCAGATTCAGATTTTCCAGGCCCCAGCGGACCTGCTCACCGGTCATGACCTTGCCCTTGCCAAAACGGTCTTGGGCGGAGCGAATGCCTTCCAGGCCCAGCATGGCGCTCATGGCGCCGCGCATGTAAAGCACCTGGCCGACTTCGTCTTTGGGACCCGTGCCCTGGCCCTTGGCATGCACCATGGACAGGATGTCCTTGACGACCTTGGAGTTGGGCTCAGCACCATGCTGCATGGTCACTGCGTTGTAGCCCTTCGCGCCGTCAGCCACGTCTTTCACGTCAGGCTCAGCACCAGCCCACCACACGCCGTACATCTTCTCACGCGGGTAGCCGGTGGCCTGAGCTTCCTTGATAGCGGTGGAGTTCATCACGCCCCAGCCCCACAGCGCCACATAGTCGGGGCGGGATTGGCGGACCTGCAGCCAGGTGGCTTTTTGCTCCACACCCGGTGCGGTGACCGGTAACAGCTGCAAATTGAAGCCATGCATGGCCGCACGTTCCTGCATCAGGGGGATGGGTTCCTTGCCGTAGGGGCTATCGTGGTAGACCAGCGCGATGCGCTTGCCTTTGAGCTTGTCGAAGCCGCCTTCTTTCTTGGCGATGGCCTGCAGAATGGCGTCAGCGGCTACCCAGTAAGTACCGGCAATCGGGAAATTCCACTTGAACACGGTGCCGTCCGCGCTTTCGCTGCGTCCGTAACCGATGGTGACCACGGGAATTTTGTCGACTGGAGCCTTTTCGGTGAGTGCAAAAGTGGCGCCGGTGGACAGCGGCTGCACCAGCGAGGCGCCCTTCCCCTTGAGCCGCTCATAACACTCCACGCTGCGGGCGGTGTCATAACCGGTCTCGCATTCTTCGAAAGTGATCTTCACGCCGTTGAGACCGCCGCGTGCATTGACCAGCTTGATGTAGTCAACATAGCCGTTGGCCCAAGGGGCACCGTTCGGGCCATAAGGACCAGTGCGGTAGGACAGCACCGGGATGAACTGCTCCTTGGCTTGAGCAAATGCGCTGGTCGTCACGATGGACGAAGCGCCGGTGGCAAGGACTGCCGCCGCCAATATCAAGTTACGAACCTTCATTGTTGTCTCCTAAAAATGTAAAACACACCTAAAAAACCAGCACCTCAGTAAACGACCCAACCGCCCGCAGCGCATCGGTGATTTCGAGCATCGCGAAAAGGTATTCCTTCTTGGTCAGCCGGGGCCGCGGAACCGGCTTTGCCGGGCCGCAGGCGCAGCGCCCCCTCGGGGGGCAGCGCAGTACACGAAGTGACAAGCGTGGGGGCCATATGTTCAGTGCGGAAACGGCCACAACCGCATCTTCTGTTTGCCTACGGACCAGAGTTTGGCCAGACCGTGCGGCTCAACGATCAGGAACCAGACAATCAGGCCGCCAAAAATCATCAGCTCGGCGTGCGACACGCCGGCCGTGGAAATTTCAATCCCGAACAGGCCGGCAAACACCGGCAGGAACTGGTTCAGGGCGATGGGCAAGATCACGATAAAGGCCGCTCCAAAGAAGCTGCCCATGATGGAGCCCAGGCCCCCGATGATGACCATGAACAGGAGACGGAAAGACTGGTCGACAGAAAACGCGGCCGGCTCCCAGGCGCCGAGGTAGACAAAGGCCCATAGTGCGCCCGCCACGCCGATGATGAATGAGCTGACGGCAAACGCGCTGAGCTTGGCGTACATGGGCCGGATGCCAATGACCGCGGCAGCGACGTCCATGTCGCGGATGGCCATCCATTCGCGGCCGATGGCACTGCGCACCAGGTTCTTGGCGAGCAGCGCCATCACGGCCAGGATGCACAGGCACAGCAGGTAGCGGCTCACCGAACTCTCGATCGGAAGGCCGAACACCTGCAGATTGGACACCGACACCGACCCCGACGGGGTGTCCAGCGTGAACCACTTGATGCGAAGGAACATCCAGTCAGCAAAAAACTGTGCAGCCAGCGTTGCAACCGCCAGGTAAAGTCCCTTGACGCGCAGGCTGGGCAAGCCAAAGAGGATGCCGAAGAAAGTGGCACACAGGCCTCCCAGAATCAATGCGGGGATTAGCGGCATGCCTGGCATACGCACAAAGAAGTTGTAGGCACCATAGGCGCCGACCGCCATGAAAGCCCCCGAGCCCAGCGAAATCTGGCCGCAGTAACCGACCAGGATATTCACGCCCAGGGCGGCCAGCGACATGATGACAAACGGAATCAGGATGGCGCGAAACAGATAGTCGCTCGCCAGCAGGGGCACAACCACGAAGGCCACGGCCAGCAGCAACGCGATGGCAATGCGGTCCTGCAGGATGGAAAAGATCTGCTGATCTGCCCGGTAGCTGGTTTTGAATTGGCCGTTTTCTCTGTAGAACATATTTGGGTATCTCGTTGATCTTTTAGCTGCGACGCGCTTCGCTTAACTTTGCTGCGCAAAGTGAGTCTTCGCTGAAAAATACTCCTTCGCCGTATCCGGCGAAGAACCCGCAAGCGTGTTGATCGCGTATTTCATACGCGATCGATTATTTTTTCACCGAACAGTCCTTGCGGACGGAACAGCAGGAAGCCCAGGGCCAGCACGTAGGCAAACCAGATCTCGATGCCACCGCCGACAAACGGGCCGAGGTAGACCTCGGAAAGCTTTTCGCCGACCCCGATGATCAGACCGCCGATGATGGCGCCGGGCACTGAAGTCAAACCACCCAGGATCACCACGGGCAAGGCGCGCAAGGCGACGGTGGCCAGTGAAAACTGCACACCCAGTTTGCTGCCCCATATCATGCCGGCCACCAGGGCCACCACGCCGGCCACGCACCAGACAATGACCCAGATACGGTTGAGCGGGATACCAATGGACTGCGCCGCTTGATGGTCGTCGGCCACGGCGCGCAGGGCCCGGCCGGTGGCAGTTTTCTGGAAAAACACGCTCAGGGCCGCAACCAGAACGGCGGCAATGAGCGCGGCGTACAGGTCTTCCTTGTTGATCAGAATGCCACCCGGAAATATCGAGTCGAGCACGAAGACCGGGTCTTTCGGCATGCCGATGTCGATCTTGTAGATGTTGCTGCCGAATATCGTCTGCCCCAGGCCTTCCATGAAGTAGGCAATGCCCAGGGTGGCCATGAGCAAGGTGGCGCCCTCCTGGTTGACCAAATGGCGCAGTACCAGACGTTCAATGAACCATGCCACGGCGAACATGATGATGGCCGCAATCACGAAGGCGGCGATGTTGGCGACGATGGGGTTTTCAATGCCGGTCCACTCCGGAATCCATTGCGAGAAGCGGGCCATGGCCAATGCGGCGAACAGCACCATCGCGCCCTGCGCGAAGTTGAACACGCCCGAGGCCTTGAAGATCAGCACAAAACCCAGCGCGACCAGCGAATACAACATACCGGCCATCAGGCCGCCGAGAAGTGTTTCCAAGAAAAAAGCCATCAGTTGCTCCAATTTCCAGCAGCCGCCGCAGAACCGGCTTCGCCGGGCTGCAGGGGGCGTCCCCTGCAAGGGGAGAGGCGGCTACGCGAAGCGAGTCCGCAACAGGGGTTTGCCATATTCATTGACTCGTTCCTAGGTAGGCCTTGATGACGTCGGGGTTGTTGCGGACTTCGTCGGGCGTGCCGTCGCCGATCTTCTTACCGTAGTCGAGCACCACGACGCGGTCGGAGATGTCCATCACCACGCCCATGTCGTGTTCGATCAGGACCACCGTGGTCCCGAACTCATCGTTGACGTCGAGCACAAAGCGGCACATGTCCTGCTTTTCCTCGACGTTCATGCCTGCCATCGGTTCGTCCAGCAACAATACTTGCGGTTCCATGGCCAGCGCGCGGCCCAAGTCGACACGTTTTTGCAGGCCGTAGGGCAGTTGCCCGACGGGCGTTTTGCGGAAGGCCTGGATCTCCAAGAAGTCGATGATTTTTTCGACCGCCTCCCGGTGCTGAAACTCTTCCCTCTGCGCCGGACCTATGCGCAGCGCCTGTAGCAGCAGGTTGCTTTTGATCTTCAGGTTGCGCCCGGCCATGATGTTGTCCAGCACGCTCATGCCTTTGAACAAGGCGAGGTTTTGAAAGGTGCGGGCCACGCCCATCACCGCCACCTGATGGCTGTTCATGTGTTTGAAGGTGTGGCCGCGAAAGGTAATGCTGCCCTGCTGCGGCTGATACACGCCGTTGATGCAGTTGAGCATGGAGCTTTTACCGGCGCCGTTTGGGCCGATGATGGCGCGAATCTCGTGCTCTTTCACGTTGAAGGAAATATCCGCCAGCGCTTTCACGCCGCCGAAACTCAGGGAAATGTTATTGACGTCGAGGATGACGTCGCCGATTTTCTTCATGCTGCCGCCTTCACTGGTGCAAAGGTTTGGGCGTCACTGATCTTCAGTGTGGCACTCACGCTGCCGCTGCGCCCATCCTCAAACTTGACCACGGTTTCGATGAACTGTTCGGTTTTTCCGCTGTACAGCGCGTCGACCAGTGGCAGGTACTTGTCGGCGATAAAGCCGCGCCGTACCTTGTTGGTGCGGGTCAGCTCGCCATCGTCGGCATCAAGCTCCTTGTGCAGGACCAGAAAGCGGCTGATCTGCGAACCCGCGAGCAGGGTGTCGGCGCTCAGGTCGGCGTTGACCTTTTCCACGCACTCCCTGATCAATTGATACACCTCGGGTTTCTGCGCCAGGTCGGTGTAACCGGCGTACGGCAGGTTGCGGCGTTCAGCCCAGTTACCCACCGCGTCAAAGTCAATGTTGAGCATGACGCAGACTTTTTCGCGACCATCTCCGTAAGCCACCACTTCCTTGATGTGAGGGAAAAACTTGAGTTTGTTTTCGACGTACTTGGGCGCAAACATGGCTCCGTCGTTGCTTCCGCCATGAATGCGGCCCACGTCTTTTACGCGGTCGATGATTTTCAGATGGCCGGTCGCATCGATAAACCCGGCGTCACTGGTGTGGTACCAGCCGTCGGCGGTCAGAACTTCCGACGTCGCAGTCGGGTTTTTGTAATAGCCTTTGAGCAGCCCTGCCGACTTGACCAGAATCTCACCGTTGTCGGCCACCTTGATTTCCACCCCGCGGATCGGCACACCTACCGTGTCGGCGCGTGCCTGGTTGTCCGGTTGCAGGCAGACAAACACTGCAGTTTCCGTTGAGCCATACAGCTGCTTCAAATTGACGCCGATGGAGCGGTAAAACGTAAACAGATCGGGGCCGATCGCTTCGCCCGCCGTATAGGCCACGCGCACGCGGCTCAGGCCGAGGTTGTTGCGCAGCGGGCCATAAACCAGCACAGTGCCCAGTGCGTACCACAGGCGGTCGCCAATACCTGCCGGCTTCCCGTCCATCAGGGCGGGGCCCACGCGCTGCGCCACATCCATGAAGGCGTGAAACATCTTGCGCTTGATCAGTCCCGCGTCTTCCATGCGAATCATTACGCTGGTAAGCAGGCCCTCAAATACGCGCGGTGGCGCAAAGTAGTAGGTCGGCCCGACTTCCTTGAGGTCAATGGTGACCGTGCTCGCGTTTTCAGGGCAGTTGACCACGTAACCGCAGCACAACCACTGCGCATAGCTGAAGATGTTTTGCCCGATCCAGGCTGGTGGCAGGTAGGCGAGGACCTCTTCGTCACTTGTCAATTTGTCAAACTCGGCGCCCGCCTGCGCGCGGTCCAGCAAGGTGTTGTGTGTGTGGACTACGCCCTTCGGATTGCCAGTCGTCCCGGATGTAAAAAACATCGCGGCAACATCGTCAGGCTGTGCCCGTTCCACTTCGGCTTTAAAGAAGCCCGGTTGCTGGGCCGCAAATGTTTTGCCTTCATTGACCAAAAGGTCCAGCGCAACGAGACCGGGTTCCTGGTAGTTGCGCAGCCCACGTGGATCGTCAAAATAAATGTGTGCCATTTGGGGGCACTGGTCGCGGATTTCGAGAAGTTTGTCGACCTGCTCCTGATCTTCGACCATGACAAAACGCACCTCGGCGTTTGTCAGCGGAAACACGCACTCGGCACCTACGGCGTCTTGATAGAGCGGCACGGCGATGGCGCCTAGCGACTGCGCTGCCAGCATGGTGGCATAGAGGCGAGGGCGATTGGCACCGATGACCACCATGTGCTCACCCCGTTGCAGTCCGGCTTGATGCAGACCGCAGGCAATGTGCTCAACCAGTGTTGCCATGCTGGCCCAGCTGTGCGCTTGCCAGATGCCGTATTCCTTTTCGCGCATCGCCGGCGCCGTGGGGCGTTCGGCAGCGTGCTTGAGCAGCAGTCGGGGAAAAGTGGTCAACATGCGGAACTTGTCTCCTGTTTTCGGCGGTCTTTCGTGATGGAAAGCCGCCGAATGAAATCAATACTAAGACCCGCTTTGACGTTGCGTTGTCATTGCAACGACAATTTGCGGGTAAGTCCTAATGGGGTGTGCCCGGGGACTGAAGGAATCACTTAGCGGATGAACCTGCCTTCGCGCCCGACCAGTGTGAGTTCCACAAAACGCGATGCGTTTTTGCCCGGTTCGCTAAATCCAATTTCGAAGCCGCCCAAGTCGTGGCGTTTGAGATTCCAGGCGTTTTCGATAAAGCTGGAGCGCGTCAAGCCACGCCCCGCGCGGCGCAGTACCTCGACAAACACCCGGGCATTGACATAGCCCTCCAGCGCCAGATGCGAGGCCTCTTGCTGTGCGCCTGTCGCTTTCCAGGCTTGCTGGAATTCACGCACCATAGGCACCACCGTGTTGGTTGGCAGAGGCATGACCTGTGAGATGGCGATACCGGTCGCGTCTTCGCCGATTGACTTGATGGTGGCGGACGTACCCATGATGGAAAGCGCATAAAGCGGCAAGCCCTTGCGCACTGCGCGGATAGCCTTGATGAATTCGATGGTTGGCTTTCCAGCCAGGCCGACGAGCACGGCCTCGGGGTTGGACTCTGCCAATTTGGTTGCGGCGCTGCCGGCGTCCGAGGCATTGTTCTCTACCGTGACGATGGCGGTTCCGGTCAGTTTGTGCTTTTCCATGGCGAGCCTGGCGCCTTCATAAACTTCTTTGCCGAAGGAGTTGTTCTGGTACGCGATGGCAATGCGTTTGATGCCAATGGTGGCCAGATGTTGCACCAGTTGCTCGGCTTCTTCGGGATAACTTGCGCGGATGTTAAACACGTTTCGTGCATTTTTTGGGCGCGCTACCAGGGCGCCGGTGAATGGCGAGAAGAAGGGAATACCGGTTTCGACGACCTTTGGCAGCATGGCTTCGATCATCGGTGTGCCCATGCAGTTGAAGAGGGCGAAGGTGTTTTTGTCGGCGAGGAATGTGTCCAGATTGGCGAGTGCGCGCTTGATGTCATAACCATCATCCAAAGCGCTGAGTTCGATCTTGCGTCCGGCAACGCCGCCCTGGGCGTTGACTGCGGCAAAGCAGGCCTTGGCTCCCTGGTGCATGGCCTGCCCGAGTTCGGCCAAGGGGCCGGTCAGCGCGATGGACTGGCCGATTTTGATGATCCCATTGTCTTGTGCGTGCAGCGACAAATGCGCGAGCGCTGGCACTGCGGCCATGGCGCCAAGTACGTGGCGTCGCGTCAGGTTTCGGTGGCTGGTGCGAGCCAATGACGCTGAAGCGGGAAGGTTGCGTTGTGATTTCATCGCGATCTTTCAGATGGGTGGGGGACAAGGACTTGGTGCACGAAGGAGGCGATGCTATGCTTTCAATTGGCGGCAAAATGTCCATCCGACGACAATCCAAGGGTGCTCCCTGTCCGGACTTTCCCGGGGCAACACCGCTAGAAAATTCAATCCATGTCCAGCGATTTGTCACTGCACCAGCGCCGTCGCATCCCCACTGCCGATGAACTCGCCGGCATTCCGTGGTTGCATTTGTTGCTGCCTGCAGAGCGCGAGCGCGCGCTTGCCGAGTTGCAGGTGGGTGACGCCTTGCCGGGTGACCATGTGTGCCGCATCGGGCGACCGGTGACCTACTGGTTCGGCGTGGTCGAAGGGCTGCTCAAGATGAGCAGCGAAAACGCGCAGGGCGCAACCATGACATTTGCCGGCTTGCCGCCGGGTGGGTGGTTTGGCGAAGGCACGGCGCTCAAACGCGAACCCTACCGCTACAACATTCAGGCTTTGCGTAAAAGCGTGGTGGCAGGGGTGCCCATCGACACCTTTCACTGGCTGCTGGACCACTCCATTGGTTTCAACCGCTTTGTGATGAACCAGCTCAACGAACGGCTGGGGCAGTTCATCGCCGCGCGCGAGATCGACCGCATGAACAATCCCGACATCCGTGTGGCGCGCAGTCTGGCGGCGCTGTTCAACCCCGTGCTTTACCCGGGCGTGGGCGAAATCCTGCGCATCACCCAGCAGGAGTTGGCCTACCTCGTCGGGCTGTCACGCCAACGGGTCAATGAGGCCCTGGCCGCGCTGGAGGCGCAGGGCATGATCCGTGTGGAGTACGGCGGGCTTCGGGTTCTGGATCTGGTTGCCTTGCGGTCGAGCGTGTTTGCGTGAGTGCAGGCCGTGGGCTTCAAGATGACGTCTGAAAGCCTGTTTGTTGCGCCTTCAAGTAAAATCGTGCTTTCGCCCTTTATTGACGTCGATAGTATGCTATTAAATTCATAGTGAATGATGTCTGAATTACCTCCCCGCAAACCCGCGCCACCAGCAGCCACCCGCATTCGCGCTGGTGACAAGGCTGCCCCTGCGTCCACCGGCAGCGCCATTCGGCTGAACAAACGCATGGCCGAGCTGGGCATGTGCTCGCGCCGCGAGGCTGACGACTGGATTGCGCGTGGCTGGGTACGTGTGGATGGCGCGCCAGCGGTGATGGGGCAGCCGGTGTCCATCCATTCGCGCATTGAAGTGGCACGCGAGGCCGAGCAGCAGCAGCGCCAGCAAGTCACCATATTGATCAACAAGCCGGTTGGTTATGTCAGCGGCCAGGCAGAAGACGGGCATGAGCCAGCAGTGGTGCTGGTGCAACCGGGCAACCGCTGGAGCCAGTGCAACAGCCGCATGCGCTGGGGGCATGAGCAACTGCGCGGCCTGGCGCCGGCTGGGCGGCTGGACATTGATTCGATCGGTTTGCTGGTGCTCACGCAGGACGGCCGCGTGGCGCGCCACCTCATCGGTGAAGATTCAGAAGTAGAAAAAGAGTATCTGGTACGCGTCAGCTACGGCGCAGAAACCCTCAACGTGCAGGCCGCCTTTCCACCCGAAAAACTCAAGCTGCTGTGTCACGGCCTGAGCCTGGACGGCGAGCCTCTAAAGCCCGCACAAGTGAGCTGGCAAAACCCCGAGCAACTGCGCTTTATCCTCAGGGAAGGCAAAAAGCGCCAGATCCGCCGCATGTGTGAACAGGTGGGGTTGTTTGTGACTGGCCTCAAACGTGTGCGCATTGGTCAGGTCAACCTCGGTCACCTCCCGGTGGGGCAGTGGCGCTACCTGGCACCTCATGAACATTTTTAAGAATTCAAAGCTGCCGGGCTACCTGCATCTGTCTGACATCCAGGGCCTGGCGCAACTCGCTGCACAAGCCACCTTGGGTGTGGCTGATCTGGCGGAGAAGGTTCAGGGCAATGTTTACAAAACCGTCGCCGCGCCTTTTGGCCCGGCGGGGCAAAAATTTGTAGATCGCGGGGCGGGCAAGTCCGGCGTTAACAAATATGGCATCACCGGTCTGGTGTATGGCAGCGTGAAAGGCGTGACGCGCCTGGCGGCCGGCGGTGTGGATGCCGTTTTGTCGCGCGTAGCGCCCAAGTCGGGTCCGCAAAACTCTTCACCACAGCGAGAGGCGGTGCTGGCAGCTCTGAATGGTGTGCTGGGTGACCGCTTGCAGGAAACCATTAATCCGCTTGCCATCGAAATGAGCCTGCGCCACAACGGCGAATCGCTGGTCGTGGACAAGGCTGCGCTGGCGCGGCGCCTGCCCGGGGCCACTTCCAAATTGCTGGTGCTGGTCCATGGCCTTTGCATGAACGACTTGCAGTGGCGTCCCAAAAATCCGTCCGGCGACTTGCGTGATTTCGGCGAGAGTCTCGCAAAGGAGCTTGGCTACACACCGGTCTACCTGCACTACAACAGCGGGTTGCACACGTCCACCAACGGCGGGCAATTCGCCGCGTTGCTGGAGCAACTGGTGAAGGCCTGGCCGCAGCCCGTGCAGGAGCTGAGCCTGCTGGTTCACAGCATGGGCGGTCTCGTTGCGCGCAGTGCATGCCACAGCGGCGCCGCGCAGGGCCACAGCTGGCTGGGCAAACTTAAACACCTTGTCTTTCTGGGCACCCCGCACCACGGCGCGCCTCTGGAAAGAGTCGGCAACTGGGTGGACGTCGTACTGGGCAGCAATGTGGTGACCCGCCCTTTTGCGCGCATCGGCCAGATCCGCAGCGCAGGCATCACAGACCTGCGTCACGGTCATGTGCTGCAGGACGACTGGCAGGGGGCTGACCGCTTTGCGCCTGCGGCGGACAGCAGGACTCCAGTCCCGCTTCCCAACGGAATGGCTTGTTATGCCGTGGCGGCTGCCGTGGGCGCGGCCGGTAGCGGTTACAAAAGCCAGGCGGGGGACCAGTTGCTGGGTGACGGCCTGGTTCCACTATCCAGCGCTCTTGGGCAGCATGCCGATGCCGCCCGCGAACTGGGTTTTCCGCCGGAAAAGCAGTGGGTGGCCCGTGAGACCGGCCATATGGCTTTGCTGCATAGCCCAGCGGTATATGCGCAGGTGAAAAGCTGGCTGAGCTAGGAAGGCATTTTGGGCTGTCATCCCGGACTCGATCCGGGATCCATCTCGCATGAACCACCTTCTGGGCTCTGGAGACATGGATCCCGGATCGAGGTCCGGGATGACAAACGTGGGGGACATGCTTGAAAAGCGCCTCGCCCGCCCCATTTCGTATAGTTAGAGGTTTTCCGGCGGGCACCCGCGGCCCGGACTGGAGCATTTTTTCAATCGTCTGTTTTAAAAAACCACATGAGCAAGCAAACCCTTTCCTTTCAAGCCGAAGTTGCCCAGCTGTTGAACCTGGTCACCCACTCGCTGTATTCCAATCCCGATATTTTTCTGCGTGAGCTGGTCTCCAACGCATCTGACGCGTGTGACAAGCTTCGCTTTGAAGGGCTGAATAACGCGGCGTTGTACGAAAACGCGCCCAACCTGGAGGTGCGGGTCAGCTTTGACAAGGCTGCCAAAACCCTGACCATCAGCGACAACGGCATTGGCCTGTCGCAGCAGGAAGCCATTGACAACCTGGGCACCATTGCCAAAAGCGGCACACGCGACTTTGTGGCCAAGCTTTCAGGTGACCAGAAAAACGATGCGCAACTGATCGGCCAGTTCGGGGTCGGCTTTTATTCAGGTTTCATCGTGGCCGACAAAATCACGGTTGAAAGCCGTCGCGCCGGCCTGCCAGCCAGCGAAGGCGTGCGCTGGACCAGCGCCGGTACTGGCGACTTTGAAGTCGACACCATCGACCGCGCTGAGCGCGGCTCCAGCGTCATCCTGCACCTGAAGGACGACGCAGCCGAGTACCTCAACACCTGGAAGCTCAAAAGCATCATCAGCAAATACTCCGACCATATTTCCTTGCCCATCCTGATGCGCAAGGAAGAATGGAAAGAGGGCGAGAACGATCAACCGGGCGAGATGGTCACCAGCGATGAATGGGAAACCGTCAACCAGGCCGCGGCGCTGTGGACCCGCTCCAAAAAAGACATTACTGAAGAGCAGTACCACGAGTTTTACAAACAGATCAGCTACGACAGCCAGCCACCGCTGGCCAGCACGCACAACCGCGTGGAAGGGTCGACCGAATACACCCAGTTGCTGTTCATCCCGGGCAAGGCGCCCATGGATTTGTTCAACCGCGACAAGGCCGCAGGCGTCAAGCTGTACGTCAAGCGCGTCTTCATCATGGACGATGCGCAGGCCTTGCTGCCGACCTACCTGCGTTTTGTCAAAGGTGTGGTGGATTCGTCAGATTTGCCGCTCAACGTCTCGCGTGAGTTGCTGCAGGAAAGCCGCGCGGTCAAGGCCATCCGTGAGGGTTGCACCAAGCGCGTGTTGTCCATGATCGAAGACCTGGCGACGAATGAGCCAGAAAAGTTTGCAAGCTTCTACACGGAGTTTGGCGCCGTGCTCAAGGAAGGCCTGGGCGAAGACTTTGCCAACCGCGACCGCCTGGCCAAGCTGCTGCGTTTTGCCAGCTCCACCACCGACACCACCACCGTGAGCTTTGCCGACTACAAGGGGCGCATGAAGGAAGGTCAGGACGCGATTTACTACATCACCGCCGACACCCAAGCGGCCGGCAAGAACAGCCCGCAGCTGGAAATTTTCCGCAAAAAGGGAATCGAAGTTCTGCTCATGACCGACCGGGTTGATGAATGGGCGCTGAACTACCTGCACGAGTTTGACGGCACGCCTTTGCAGTCAGTGGCCAAAGGCGCGGTGGACCTGGGCAAGCTGCAGGACGAGGACGAGAAAAAAGCCGCCGAAGAAGCCCAGACCCAGTTCAAGCCGATTCTGGACAGACTCAAGGAAACCTTGAAGGACAAGGCCAAAGATGTCCGCGCAACGACCCGGCTGGTGGATTCACCAGCCTGTCTGGTGGTGCAGGATGGCGACATGTCAACGCAGTTGGCACGAATGCTCAAGCAAGCTGGCCAGGCCGCGCCCGAGGTCAAGCCCATTCTGGAGATCAATGCCCAGCATCCCCTGGTGAAAAAACTCGAAGCAAGCGAGCACTTCGACGATCTCGCGCACATCCTGTTTGACCAGGCCTTACTGGCTGAGGGCGGCTTGCCGGATGATCCTTCAGCCTATGTGAAGCGAGTCAACGCCTTGCTGATTTAAGACAAACACGCTGCTAGGGCTTCTTGCCGCCCAGATACTCGAACGGGTTGATGGGCTCGCCCTTCCACCACTGCTTTTCAGGGCCAAGCTTGAAGATGGCGAAGTGCAGGTGCGGTGCGGCCGGGTTGGCGTTGCCGGTGTAGCCGACAAAACCAATCACGCTACCGCGCTTGACGGTCTGACCCTCTGCAAGTCCCTCGGCGTAAGCGTCGAGGTGCGCGTAGTAATAGGCAAAATTCCCGGTGGGATCGAACTGGTAAACGGTGATGCCGCCAGGCTTGCTTGAAAACAGCTTGACGATACGGCCATCGTCCACGGCGAATACGGGCGTGCCTCGGGGTGCCATGATGTCAATGGCCTCATGGCCACGCTGATTCGCGTCCCGGGTATCAGCGAAAGTGTCACGCAGGTCGCGCGGGGAAACGCCTTGTACCGGTAGAAGCAGGGGCGGTATGCCGGTCGCAGGCTCCGGTGTCTGTACTGCTGCCTGTGGGGGGGGTGAAGGGGGTGACGAAGGAGAAGGTGCCGTCTTGCCAAGGCCGGCACTGGGCGGCTTGGCTGTCGGTACCGAGGTCACAGGCGGCTCGCTGGCCGACGTAGTCGTAGGCGCCGGGCGATTGAGTGCCCACAGCACGCCCAGAACAAACGCGACTGCGGCTACCCATCCTCCCCAGTGCCTGACAGGACGTTCAGGCATGAACGTCGACGGCAAAGCCAGGCTTCACCACCTGCGCCAGCCTGAGCACGTCCCAGTTGGTCAGATGCAAGCATCCGTTCGTGGCGGCGGTGCCTACGCGCGACGGATCCGGTGTGCCATGAATCCCCCAATGAGGCTTGGTGAGTCCCAGCCAGTACACGCCGACCGGGTTGTTGGGACCGGCAGGAATGTCGGTTTTGACATAGGTTTTCTTCGCGTCCTTGAGCAACGCCGGGTCGTAGGTAAAGACCGGATTTTTGGCGGCGTTCTTGATCTCCATGCGGCCCAGCGGCAGAGGGTCGGACGCCCCGCCAATGCTAATCGGGAAGGCCGCCACTGGCAGTTCAGCACTGTCCAGCAGGTACAAAACCCGCTCTGATTTGTCGATGCGGATGGACGCCGCTTTACTGGGGGGCTTGTCGTTGCCAACAGCCGGAACAATGATTTTGTCACCTGGCTCAAACTTGCTGCCGCGATTGACGTCGCGCAGCCACTTGGCGCTGCAATGAAACTTTTCGCCAAAGGCTTCTTCAATAGTTTCGTAGTCGAGTGATTTGAGCTTTGCACGGTCCATCATGTCAGCCGGCGTTTTGGTAAATGGGCCGACCGCGTTTTCCTTGGTGATGGTGTATTCACTCAGTACTGGCGTTGGCGTTTCACCCGACAGGCTTTTCCAGGTCTCGACGTCAATCCGGCCGGAGGATTTCAGGCCATTGGCGGTCTGGAAAGCGGCCACCATGCGGCGCATATTGGTGCCAAAAGAACCATCGATTTCACCGGGGGAAAACCATGCACGGTCCAGCAAGATTTGTGCGCGCAGGACTGCTTCACCGCGTGCTCCCGAGCTCAAGACGGGCGTGTCGGTGGCGGCGTTGACACGCTCCATGAACGCCGTGCCGGTGGCTGCATTGGTTGCCGCGCCTTTGGTGGAGCGTTTTTTCTGCGTGGCAGCGAGCGCGGGAAAGGCTGCTCCGGCGCTTAGCCAGACAAGCAGGTGACGGCGGGCAAGAGGACAATTGTTGGACATGGCGGCTCCGTTGTGAGATGGAGCCATGATGGGGCCGCCGCATGTAACACAGTGTCAGCAAAGGCCGTGTTGTATGGTCGTGGAAAAGCGCTACATATTGACGTCGCCGTCGCTCTTGAATCCCAGCCGCTGTATTGCCCAAAAGACATAGCCCTTGGCCCACTTGCCGCTCAGCAGTTATCTCAACCTGCCTGCCCGTCAATACGCGGCCGCGTCAGCACCGGCCAGTAGCGCACCGTGTAGAGCCCGAAGCCGGCAGACCAGAGTGCGGCCGATCCCAGCGTTGCATGGATGAACCAGGCCGGGACGGCGAGCGGCACAAAAACGCGGACCAGCGCCGCAAGCAGCACAAGAACAAAACAAGCCACGTCGCTACGGTCGGCGCGTAGAGCCCGTCCGGTGTGGCCGCGCGCGGTGCGGGTCATCATGCCGATGATGAGGCCGCCAATGGCGCCTACGGTCAACGCGTGAGTGGCCACAGAGGGGACCACCCATCCCGCCGTTGCAAAGGCGCGCAGCGCGAGATGCACGGGAATCCACAAGTAAGCAACGTGCAGCACCCAGACCAGCGGCGCACGCCCTGTCTTCCAGGGCCGCCACAGGCTCCATCGGGCAAGGTGGGCAAGTGCACAAACCCCAGCCAACGCGCCCAGCCAGACGCCATGCAGTTGCACGGCGTCGGCCAGCAACAGAACTAGCACGCCACCGAGTGCCGCTTTCTCCAGTAGGGGCTGGCGCGTGGCATTGGCTCCCGGAACGCCATTGTTGGTGAACATGGGAATCACACGGCCGCCCATCACGGCCATGATGAACAGCATGACATCCAGGCCGAGCTGAATGCCCACCCAGCCTGGAAGCTGCACTACGCCGAGTTGCGCCAAGTGAATACCCAGCACGGCTGCTGACATCAGCAGCAGCAGACCCACAAAAAAGTAATTGCGGCGGTTGCCCGCAGCGATGAAGGGAATCGCAAGCGCGATGGCGGCGGCAAGGGGAAATGCAACATTGACGGCTGCAGCAGCCCAGCCGAAGGGTGTAAGTACCAGTACCCTGCCGGCTACCCACAGCGCGGCCAGAGCAGCCAAGGGCCAGCCGGTGGGCGTCGGCCGGTTCGACCAATTGCGCCCAGCCGTGAAGAGAAAACCAACGACCACAGCCAGTGCAAAGCCGAACAGCATCTCGTGGGCGTGCCACATCGGTCCCTGCAGGTAGGGTAGCCCCAGCCAACCTGAGAATTGCAGCGCCCACAGGCCGATGGACAAGGCAGCGAAGGCGCTGGCCAGCAGGTAAAACGGGCGAAAGCCAAGGTCCCAGAGCGCCCAGCCGACGGGTGCTGGCGAAGGGCGGGTAGGCTCCGCGATGTTGACGAAGGAGGTCATGAGGATGTCTTTCGTGTGGACAGGGCGTCGGGCCCGCCATGCTGGATGCGCCAGGCAATCGCGGCGCCGGCGATGGTGGCCGCAAACAGCGCCATTGCAACAGCATTGAGAAGGGCACCAGTGCTGTGCAGCGGGTTACCGGCCATTCCAGCGACCAGCCGCAACAGCAGGGAGAGGTGCAACACGGCCAGCGGTACATAGAAAAAGACGCCGAACCTCAGCTTGACGCGTGCAATGGCCGGCAGGATCACTGGTGCATGGCCCATCATCATGCTGACGATAAAACCCAGGCCGAGGGCGTGCAAAGCGGCGTCGCGCAGGGGCAGGCCTATGGCGGTGCCAGCCCAGGCAACACCCGCCACCGCCAGCCACGCATAGCCGCCGAGCAGGCAGACAGCCATGTAACGACTGAGTCCATGTGCCCGGACGGTGTGGCGGGCAATGTCGAAAGCCGCCAGCCACAGCGCCAGCAAGGCCAGTGCTGCACCGTACAAAAGTCCGCCCGCAACCGGGGCCAGCGCCGACCAGGCCGCGCCCGCGATCAACGCCCCCAGAACGGCTTGCAACGACAGCTCTGCGGCGGGGCGCCGGCGCATCAACCGCGTCATTTCCAGGCGCTCGGCGGCGATGGTCATCACGAGAAATGCGAACCACCAGGGCAGCGTTGCGACGCTGTCCTGGCCCGTGGCGAACAGCAGATTGCCGGCCAGCCACGCGCCGGCGGCGACCAGCAGCAGCCAGGTGTGGGCTGCGCGCTGGCGCCGCACGATCACGATGTTGACAGCCGTGAAAATGGCGGCCGCTACCACGCCCATCCACGCGCCCGGCCGGGGCTGACCCAGCAGCAGGAGTGCGCCACCGGCTCCTGAGGCCAGCGGGGCGAGGAAGGCGGAACGCAATTTGACGGCTACCGCACGTTCGATGCCGATGACGGTGCCGAGAAAACCGCAGATCATCAGCGCAGCATGCATCAGCGCGGCCTGGCTTGGCCAGGCGGAATCCGTCGGCAATGGCAGCGCGACCCCGGCGCGCAGCAGTCCGCCTGAGATGCCTGCCAACAGCGATAACGCAACCAATGACAACAGCAGTGGTCGCACCGCCAGGGCGACCCAACGCGGCGCGCTTTGGCGCTGTGCCTGTTTGGGCCGGGGTGACGTTTTCACCACTGCATGAAGCGCCTGGCTCGCTCGCTCATGCGATCGGCGGACCAGGGTGGCTCCCACACCAGTTCAACTTCAATCAGCAATTCCGGCGGCGCCACGCGATCCAGCTCGGTCTCGACCTCCTCAATGATGAGATCGGCCACCGGACACGCGGCGGACGTCATGGTCAGTCTGACATGCAGTTTCTCGTCAGTCACCGTGACGCCATAGATGAGCCCGACATCCACGATGCGCATGGCGACCTCCGGGTCGACTACACGCCTGAGTGCCTCCACCAGGGGCTGCCGCAACGCCTCCGGGCCTTCGTAGGGAAACGGCGCTACAGGCTCAGTCATGGCAGTCCCGACATCAGCTCATGCGACGCGTTCTGCCGCCGCCATGGGTGTGGTTCTGTCAATAAACAGCACTTTGGCGAGAGAGTGCCGGTTCTGGACCAGGTCGGCCAGGGTGTAGCGATCCAGCACGTTGTAGAAGGCATCCACCGCTTCGCCGAGCACACCGCGCAACCGGCAGATGCGCGTGATCGCGCAGTGGTTGGCCTCATCAGAAAAACATTCGGCCACCACCGCTGTGCCTTCTGTCTGGCGCACCACCTCGCCGACGCCGACCAGTTCGGGCGGCATGGCCAGTTCGAGCCCACCACCCTTGCCACGCACATTGGCCAGCCAGCCGTTTTTACCGAGCAGGTGCACAACTTTGATCAGGTGATTTTCCGACACGTCGAAAGAAGTCGCGATTTCGGCAATCGTGGCACGTTTCTGGGGCTGCGCGGCCAGGTAAATCAGCACACGCAAGCTGTAGTCGGTAAAGGCGGTGAGTTTCATAGAGATGAATGTAAGGCCTCAACCGCGCACCTGGAAGTCGATCACGATTTCCCCCGGTTCGCGCCGCACATAGTCGATGCCCAGCTTGTCGCCGAAGGCCTGCTGCAACTGGTTCAACAGTGGCAACGGATCATGATCATTGACAAAGCGCATGGTTTCTCCTGCATGAAGGCTTTCCAGGGCGCCAAAGATAGCCGCGTGGCGGAAGCGCTTGGCAACGCCGCGGGCGTCAAAGGGGTGGACATTGTGGAGTGTCTGTATCTCGCTCATGATTGGTTTTCCGATTAAAAAGCATTGGAACAAAGTGCCGGATGGGCCGGCACTTCACAGGGGTCAGCCTCGGGCGGTTGCCGTTGCCGCCAGCGCGTGCTGCACGGCGGGACGCCGCAAGAGTCGTGCTGCATACCACGCCAGCAGGACCGCACCGATGGCGAACAGGATGTCGCCCGGGACCCGCATCCATACCAGCGTTTCCATCACCGGGGAATGGATGATTTCCGGCGAGCGCGCGTACCACAGGCCCCGGGTGATGCTGGCCCAGGCTTGGTAGATGCCTGCGGGCAGCAGCGACAGGAAAACCATCATGGCCAGACCGATGTTCAGGCTCCAGAAGGCGGGCTTGAGGATGTTGTCGGCATGCATGTTGCGCGAATACAGGCCGCGCAGGCAGAACAGCATCAGGCCGATGCCGAGCATGCCGTAGACACCGAACAGGGCAGCGTGACCGTGGGCGGCCGTCATGTTCAGGCCTGCACGTAGTAGAGCGATGCCGGCGGGTTGATGGCAAAACCGAGCAGGCCGGCGCCGACAGTGTTCCAGAAGCCCACCGCGACAAAACACATCACGGGCCACTTGTAGGTGGCAAGCCATGGCAGGGCTTTGGAGCGCCGGTAGGTTTGCAGGGCTTCCAGGCCGATCAGGGTCAGGGGCACAACTTCCAGGGCAGAAAACACGGCGCCAACAGCAATCACCGATGTGGGTGTCCCGGTGAAATACAGGTGATGCAGGGTGCCCAGGATGCCGCCGAACAGGAACACGATGGTCTCGGCGATGATGGCGCGGTTGGCGCTTTCGGTGCGTACCAGTCCCAGCTTGGCGAAGATCAGCGCCACCACAGCTGTGGCGAATACTTCGAAGAACCCTTCCACCCACAGGTGAACCAGCCACCAGCGCCAGTACTCGACCATCGAGTAGTGCGTGTTCTGGCCCCAGGTCAACGACGTCGCGTAAAAGCCGCCGATGCAGGTGGCCGACAGGAAGACCATGGCGATCAGGCCGCGGGTTTCTGAAGGTTTTTTCAGCGCCGGCCACAGTGCCCGGCCCAGCAGGAACACCCAGAACAGCAGGCCGACGAACAGAAGAATTTGCCAGACGCGGCCCATGCTGGTGAATTCCAGCCCCTGGTTGCCCACCCAGAAGGCAAAGTCCACACCTTGGCGCTGCAGTGTGCCCAACCAGGCGGTGGCGGTGGATCCGACGACGATGGCAATCAGCGCCCAGAACAGCACGTCCACACCCAGCTTCTGCAGCTTGGGCTCGCGGCCCGAGAGCAGCGGGGCGATGTACAGACCGGTGGCCAGCCAGGCCGTGGCGATCCAGAAGATGCCGACCTGGGTATGGATGGTGCGGCTGACCACATAAGGCAGAATTTCTGCCAGCGGCAGACCGAAGAATGCCTTGCCCTCGACGGCGTAATGCGCGGTGACCACGCCCATGCCGATCTGTAGCAACATCAGGCCGATCACGGCAAAAAAGTACTTGCGCGTGGCCTTCATCGAAGGTGTGGCAACCGCGCCCAGCAATGGATCCGCCTTGGGGGGAACTGCCTCCGCCTCATGCCGCTGGCTGCCGTGCAGCCACAACATGGCGGCGATCGCACCGAGCAGGAGCACGATGCTGACCATCGACCAGATCGCGGCCGAGTCGGTCGTCTTGTTCCCCACCAGCGGCTCATGCGGCCAGTTGCTGGTGTAAGACAGGTTTTCCTCGCCTGGCCGGTCGGTGCTTGCGGCCCAGGAAGTCCAGAAGAAGAAAGCGGTGAGCGCCTGCCGATCCGCCGCGTCCGGCAGCAGGTTCCCGGTCATCGCATACTGGTCACGTAGTTCGTCCAGCAGCACATCACTGCCGAACAGGGCGTCGTAGTGGCTTGCCGCTTCGCGGATCGCCTGTGCGCGTTCGGTAGACACGGTGACAGTCTCGGTCGTCGTGTCGTAGGTATTGCGCCGCATTTCTTCCTTCAGCGCAGCATTGATTGCGCCGTGGTCGGAAGCTGTCATTGCGGATGGGCCCTTGCGCAAGGCCTGGGTATGAATGGCCTGAAGCGCCAGCGCTTCGCGGTGCAGCCAGTCGGCCGACCAGTCCGGCGCCACATAGGCGCCATGGCCCCAGACACTGCCTTGCTGTTGGCCGCCGCTGGCCAGCCACACCTGCTGGCCCTTCTGGACCTGCTCACCGGTGAAAAGAACCTCGCCAGACGTGGTGACGACGGCCTTGGGAATGGGTGGGGCTGTCAGGTAGATCTGTACACCGAGGTACCCCAGCGCACCAAACGACAGCACAAAGATGAAGCCGAGCCAGCGCCACAGCATATTGTTGTTTTTCATCGCGTATTCCTTCTGAATTCTTGAAAAAAAGGCGGATCAGGCGCCGCCGCAGGAGCCGCAGCACTGCCCGTCGCTGTGGGTCGACGCCCGCCGGGTAATGGTCACGCGCCAGGTATCGGGGCCTTGTTCAAGCCAGGACCAATCGAATTTGCCTGGCATTTCTGCCTGGAGCTGAAGGTTCAGTGGCTGTGGATCGTGGTCGTTGATCAGCTCCAGGGTCTGGCCGGTGCCAAGTTGGCCCAAAGTGGAGAAGATGGCGGGATGCCGCTCGCGGGGAGGAATCGTCCGGATATCGAGTGTGGATGTTGCGGAAGCGTGGCTCATGAGAACTCCATTTGAAAAGCAAAATTTAGAAGATGTATAAATAATACATCTATTAAGATGGGAGTGGTGCATTCCCCTATTGATCCAGGTCAATTGGACTTTGAGGAGCTTCGGCAAAAAAGTCAGCCGGTGATCCATGTCCTTGTGAGCCTGCGTTCAGGCCAACTGTTGACGGGGATCAGAAAGTATTCTGTTAGTTCGGCGTAAGGTTGCGGGTTGCGATGGCTCTCTTCCGGGAGCCTGTCTGACTTCAATCTGCATGACTTCCACTCCTTCCCTTCCTGACATCCCGCAGACGCCGGCAGTTACGCCAGAGCTGGTGTGCCCGGCCGGCAGTCTTCCTGCCCTGAAAGCCGCGGTCGACAACGGCGCCGACTGTGTTTACCTGGGTTTGCGTGATGCGACCAATGCGCGCAACTTTGCAGGACTCAACTTCGATGCAACTGCGATTGCAGCGGGCGTGGGGTACGCACATGACCGTGGCTGCAAGGTCTTCATGGCACTCAATACCTATCCCCAGGCAGCCAATCCCGGGCCGTGGTTTTCGGCGGTCGACCAGGCGGTGGACCTGGGAATGGATGCGGTCATCCTGGCCGACCCGGGACTGATGCAATACGCTGCCCGGCGTTATCCGGCCTTGCGCTTGCACCTTTCCGTGCAGGGGTCGGCAACCAACTACGACGCCATCAATTTCTACCGCGAGCAGTTCGGTGTGGTTCGTGCAGTATTGCCGCGTGTGCTGTCGCTCGACCAAGTACGTCAAGTCATCGATAAGACACCAGTAGAGATCGAAGTATTCGGATTTGGCAGCCTGTGTGTGATGGTAGAAGGGCGCTGCGCGCTATCGTCTTATGTGACGGGGGAGTCGCCCAACACGCACGGCGTGTGTTCGCCAGCCAAGGCCGTGCGCTGGCAGGAGACGCCGCAGGGCCTGGAATCGCGCCTGGGCGGTGTGTTGATTGACCGTTATGCCAGCGGTGAAAACACTGGTTACCCCACGCTCTGCAAGGGACGTTTCGACGTGGGAGATGACGAGAGCTACTACGCCATTGAGGAGCCTGCCAGTTTGAACACGCTCGAGCTCTTGCCGCAACTCCTGAAGATGGGGGTACGCGCCATCAAGATCGAGGGTCGGCAGCGCAGCCTCGCGTATGTGGCGCAGGTGACCCGGGTCTGGCGTGAGGCCATTGACCATTGCGTTGCCAATCCGCATCGCTACGCACCGAAAACCAGCTGGATGGCCAGCCTGGACCAGGTGGCCGAAGGCCAGCAACACACGCTGGGCGCTTATCACCGGCCCTGGAAATAGTGAGACCCGCGCCATGAAAATTTCCCTTGGTCCCTTGCTGTACTACTGGCAACGGGAGAAGGTATTCGACTTCTACGAAGAGATCGCCAGCACCCCGGTGGATGTGGTCTACCTGGGCGAGACCGTGTGCTCGCGACGGCATGAATTGCGCCTGGCCGACTGGCTGGACATCGCCGTCCTTCTTCGCGCGGCGGGCAAGGAGGTGGTGCTCTCAACCCACGTCCTACTTGAGTCGGGCAGCGACGTCGGCACCATGCACAGGATCACGGCCAACGGTAATTTTCAGGTCGAGGCCAACGACATGGGCGCCGTCCATCGCCTGGCGGGCAAGCTGCCGTTTGTGGCCGGCCCGCATCTCAACCTTTACAACCCGGCTGCCCTCCAATGGATGGCCGCGCTGGGAGCGAGTCGCTGGGTTATGCCGCTGGAGATGAAGCAGAGCGATCTCGAGTTGTTGCAGCAGAACCGACCGAGCGGCTTGCAGACCGAGGTGTTTACCTATGGCCGCATGCCACTGGCCTATTCGGCGCGCTGCTTTACCGCGCGGCACCGCAACCTGCCAAAAGACGACTGCCGTTTCAGCTGCCTGGACCACCCGGACGGCCTGATGCTCAGAACGCGTGAACGGGAGGAATTTCTGGTGCTCAACGGTACACAAACCCAGTCGGCACGCGTTTACAACCTTGTGGACGCGCTGGAGGACATGCGGGCCATCGGCGTGGATGTGGTTCGCCTGAGTCCCCAAGCGCAGCACACCGTAGAAGTGATTGCCATATTTGACGCAGCCCGCGAGAAACTGCTGGCACCGCAGGAGGCACTGGCGCGCATGCAGCCGCTCATGCCGGAGCAGGGGTGCAACGGGTATTGGCACGGCCGGCCCGGACTGGAGCAGGTCGCTCCTGCCGTGCAAGGCTGAACGCGATGTACCACGGTGAACGCTTCAACAGCATCAGCCATCTGGTCGGCGCAGGGTTGGCGGCGGGCGGCTCAGCCGTCCTGATCGTGCCGGCGGGCATGGCCGGCGATCCGTGGAAGATCGTCAGCTTCAGCATTTATGGCGCCATGCTGGTTCTGCTGTATGTTTTTTCCACGCTGTATCACAGCATCAGTGGGCGTGCAAAAAACGTGCTGCGCAAGTTTGACCACTGCTCCATTTACCTTTTGATTGCCGGCAGCTACACGCCGTTTGCGCTGGTCTCACTGCGCGGTGCCTGGGGTTGGTCTCTCCTGGGTGTGGTGTGGAGCCTGGCGGTGCTGGGCATAGTCCAGGAGATCTGGCTGGCCAGGGGCGCACGGGTGGTCTCGCTGGTCATCTATGTGGTGATGGGCTGGCTGGCACTGGTCGCGGTATTGCCCCTGTGGGCAGCGCTGACGCCCGCAGGCTTTGCGTGGCTGGCTGCAGGAGGCGCTTGTTACACCCTGGGAATTGGCTTTTACACTACGGACCACAAGCTGCGCCATGGCCATGGCCATGGCTGGTGGCATCTGTGCGTACTGGGCGGCAGCATCTGCCACTTCATCACCGTGCTGCTTTACGTGGCTTGACGCCACCTGCCACCATGAAACCATCTTCTCCGTTCCCACGCTTTGTGCTGCCGCCAGCAGTTGGTTCCCTGCTCGGCCTCCTCCCGGCCTACCCCGGCTCGGTGCTTTTGGTGCAGGCTCTTAACCTGAACCTGGCACGCCAACTCCCGGCCGACGTGTGCAGTTTTCTGTTGCACAAAAAGCTGCGCATTTATGTTCGCGACGCGCACCTGACTTTTGACTTTACATGGACAGGGCAACGGTTTTCCGCCTGCCCCCGCCTGCAGGCCACTGATCTGGCCATCAGCGCGAACGCCCATGATTTCATGCGTTTGGCTCAACGCCGTGAAGACCCGGACACCCTGTTCTTCAGCCGCCGCCTCGCAATGGAAGGTGACACTGAGCTCGGTCTGGTCGTGAAAAACGCGCTCGATGCGCTGGAACTGCCAGCGCTTGACCTGCAGCAGTGGACACCCCTGAAGGTGCTGGCCCGTTTTGGGCCGCGCAAACGCACGGCCGGTATCGGGCCGCGTGAACATGGTAGAGAAAGAACATGACTGAAAACCGCAGGCACTTTCCACTTGTCTACTCGTGTTCCGGGTGTTCAAGCGCGGCGCAACTGGCAAACCATGTGGCCTTGCAACTGGACCGGCGTGGCATCGCCGAGATGTCCTGCATTGCCGGAGTGGGCGGCGACGTACCGCACCTGATGAAAATTGCGCGCTCCGGCCGGCCCATTGTGGCGCTAGACGGTTGCCCGCTGGCCTGCGTCAAAAACGTGCTTGCGCGCCACGCCATCACCGCCGATCGGCATTACCCGCTCCAGCAGTACGGCGTGAAAAAGCGGACGCATGAAGACTTTGATCCCGCGCAGGCGGCGCTGGTGCTTGAGCGAGTGACGGCTGACCTGCTGGCCGCACCGCTGGATAGGCCCAGACCGTGACGGCCAAAACGTGAACGCCAGGCGCATTGTTGTTGCGATTTCCGGTGCCAGCGGCGCGGTGTACGGAACACGCCTGCTGCAAGTGCTCCACCCTATGACGGGGATTGAAACCCACCTCGTGGTGTCCGACGCTGGCTGGCGCAATCTGGACCAGGAGCAGGGCATGAGCCGCGCCGCCGTCGAAGCCCTGGCCGATCAGGTGCACGACGCTCGCGATGTGGGCGCCTCCATTGCCAGCGGCTCCTTTTTATCCAGTGCCATGGTGGTGGCGCCCTGCTCGATGCGCACGCTCGCCGCCGTAGCGCACGGCCTGGCAGACAACCTCATCACGCGCGCTGCTGACGTGATGCTCAAGGAGCGACGGCGACTGGTGCTAATGGTGCGCGAGTCGCCATTGCACCTGGGTCATCTGCGCAACATGGTCAGTGCGACCGAAATGGGTGCCATTCTCTGTCCGCCCATGCCTGCTTTCTATCAGCGCCCGCAATCCGTGGCTGAGCTGGTGGACAGTAGCGTGGCCCGTGTGCTCGACTTGCTGGAGATTTCGCATAACGTGGCCCCCCGCTGGGGCGGGCAGGCGCTGGTCACAGCGAGCCCCTGACTCATGCGCTACCGCGATCTGCGCGATTTCATGGCCCAGCTCGAGAAGACCGGCGATCTGCGCCGCGTAGCCGAGCCGGTGTCGCCCCATCTGGAAATGACGGCCCTGTGCGACCGCGTTTTGCGTGCGGGTGGTCCGGCCCTCTTGTTTGAACGCCCTACCGGCCACAGCATGCCGGTGCTGGCCAACCTGTTCGGTACACCAGAACGCGTGGCTCGCGCCATGGGTGTGGCCGATCTGCGTGCGCTGCGCACCTTTGGCGAGGTACTTGCCGCCCTCAAGGAGCCCGAGGCGCCCAAGGGTCTGAAAGACATGCTTGACCTGGGCGGTCTGCTCAAAACCTTGTGGCATATGGCCCCGCGCGAAGTTCGTTCTGCACCTTGTCAGGAGGTAGTGTGGGAAGGCGCGGACGTCGACCTGGCACGCCTGCCGGTGCAACACTGCTGGCCCGGCGACGTCGCACCCCTGGTCACCTGGGGCCTTGTTATCACACAGGGGCCACACAAGCCGCGGCAGAACCTGGGTATTTACCGCCAGCAGGTCCTTTCACGCAACCAGCTCATCATGCGCTGGCTGCCCCACCGCGGAGGAGCACTTGATTTTCGTGACCACGGCGCAGTGAACCCGGGCCAACCGTATCCCGTGGCTGTTGCGCTGGGTGCTGATCCGGCCACCATTCTGGGTGCGGTGACGCCGGTGCCTGACAGCTTGTCTGAATACCAGTTTGCCGGCTTGCTGCGCGGTGCGCGTACCGACGTCGTGCGCGCGCTGGGCAGCATCCTGCGCCTGCCGGCCTCCGCAGAAATCGTGCTCGAAGGGCATATCTATCCGGATGCCGGCCACGCCACTGGTTATGAGCACGCACTCGAAGGCCCCTTCGGCGATCACACGGGGTATTACAACGAGCAGGCTTCATTTCCGGTGTTCACGGTGGATCGCATCACGATGCGGCGTGACCCGATTTACCACTCGACCTACACCGGCAAACCGCCGGACGAGCCTGCTGTGCTCGGCATGGCCCTGAACGAGCTGTTCATTCCCCTGCTGCAAAGGCAGTTTCCCGAGATCACCGACTTTTACCTGCCGCCTGAGGGTTGCAGCTACCGCATGGCGCTGGTGCGTATTAAAAAGGCCTACCCCGGCCACGCACGACGCGTGATGATGGGCGTATGGAGCCATTTGCGACAGTTCATGTACACCAAGTTTGTGGTGGTGGTGGACGACGATGTCGACGTACGCGACTGGCGCGAAGTGATCTGGGCCCTGACCACCCGCATGGACCCGGCGCGTGACACCCTGCTGATGGAAAACACGCCTATCGACTACCTGGACTTCGCTTCGCCCGTGAGCGGCCTGGGCAGCAAGATGGGACTGGATGCAACCAACAAATGGCCCGGCGAAACCCAACGCGAATGGGGCCGACCGATTGTCATGGACCCCGCAGTGCAGGCCCGTATGCAGGGCATTTTTGATTCATTGGGCTTGGGATCTGTCGCCGCTGGTAGCCTGGCGGAAAAGATTCAAGCCACCAGCGGCGCTTCCTGCATGGCCTCGGTTTGCTCCTCCAGCATGTCAACCTGGCCTTTCCAGTAGTCACTGGTACCGAACCACGGGAAGTTGACCGGAAAAATCGGATCCTTCCAGCGCTGGGCCAACCAGGCGCTGTAGTGGACCAGCCGCAAGGTGCGCAGCGGCTCAATCAGGGCCAGTTCGCGGCGGTCAAACTCGCGGAACTCTTCGTAGCCATCAACCAGCGCACCCAGTTGCCGAGTGCATTGCGCGCGGTCGCCAGAGAGCAGCATCCACAGGTCCTGTACCGCTGGCCCGCTTCGCGCGTCGTCCAGATCGACAAAATGCGGGCCAGCCCCTTCAACGCCTTCTGGCGTCCACAAGATGTTGCCGGGATGGCAATCGCCATGCAGCCGCAGGGTGTGGATGTCGCCCACGCTTTCAAACACGTTTTGCGCCACCAGCATGGCCTCTTCAAAAGCCTTGTGCCAGCGCGAGCTCATGTCCAGCGGCAGGTAGTCACCGGCGGCCAGGACGTCGCGTGAAGCGTAGCCAAAGGTCTGCAGGTCCAGCGCTGGCCGATGCGAAAACGGCTGCTTGTTGCCGACTGTGTGGATACGCGCCAGAAATCGGCCAATCCATTCAA
Organism: Polaromonas sp.; assembly: GCF_035638815.1. Taxonomy (GTDB): domain Bacteria; phylum Pseudomonadota; class Gammaproteobacteria; order Burkholderiales; family Burkholderiaceae_C; genus Polaromonas. The sequence continues at coordinate 13,822 of NZ_DASQZG010000021.1, read as the reverse complement.
GCACGCTGGCATCGTCAAGTTCGGGTCGCCGGCCGCCGCGCTTGGGCGATACGCTGAAACTGAAGCCCTCAAAGTGATGCAGGGTCGAGCCATTGAGCGAGAGTGCGCCCACAACCGGGATTTCTGCAGCCATCAGTTCCGCTGCGAAGGCGTGTTCCTCAAGAATTTGCGCGTCGCTCCAGCGGCCGGGCCGGTAGAACTTGGCAACCACGGTGTCACCGACCGCCGCGCCGGGTGCCGCCTCAAGGTGGATCTGGTAGACACGGTTTTCGTAACTAGACAGTGCCATGAGGCGTCCGTCGCCATACAGGCCCACGCTTGCAAGTGCATCCAGCACCACATCGGGCATCAGTGCGTCATAGGGGTGAGAAGACATCGGAAGATTATCGCCCCCGCTAATCGCTCCATCATTTCACCCGATCAGTCAGCGGTGGTGCCCAGACGTTCGTAAGGCAGAGCCTGCTTGACCAACATGACCGTGCATGGCGCTTCCATGGCGACCCTGATGGGCACTGTCGCCATCAGGCGCTGCAGCTGCAACCCATGCGTGGCGGCGCCCACAACGATGAGGCTCACCCGGTTGGCGCGCGCGTAGTCGAGCAATGCATGAGCCGTGTCGCGGCCCTCCAGTACGTGAAGGGAAACCTGATGGCCGTCCAGATTCAGGCCCTGCGCCCACTGGCGCAGCCGTTCGCGCTGCATGCGGACCACATTGGTTTCGTTACCGGTGGTGTCCCCGCCGGGCGGCACGACCGTCACACATGCAAGGCGGGCGCCCGCCTGCTGGCCTAGCGAGCGGTCGACCGCCTGTCTCAGTGAATAGAGCGTGGCATCGGTGGTGTCGCGCCAGGGCACGGCCACCATCACGATTGGGACTTCGGTAATGCTTTCCGCCGGCAAGGGGCTGGGCCGGTATTGCATGCCTGCAGCCTTGATCCAGCGCTTGAAATGCACGCGCCATGGCGTTGGGCCTGTGCGTGCGCTGCGCTCACTGAGCTTGACCTGTTCCGGGTGGGTCAGATCGAACGCGACATGCGCCGCAGACGGATAACGTTTGGCGGCTTCGGGCTCCAGGCAGCGCAGGATGATCTCCTGGAGCCACGCAGGTAGTTCGGGTCGCAGGCGACGGGGGGGTGGCGGATCCATCCACAAGCGTTGCCGCAGTCCGCCGCTGGTTTGTGGTTCGCCAAATGGCAGTTCGCCGGTAGCCAGCTCGTACAGAATGACACCGATGGCAAAGATGTCGCTACGCGGATCACCGCGCACGCCCACCACCTGCTCAGGCGCCATCCACGCTGGTGAGCCCGCAGCCGCGCGCATCTCTTCAGCCAGCAGGTCGGGGTAGTGTGCATGCCAGCTCAAGCCAAAATCAAGCAACACCACCTGGCCATCGTGTCGCACCATCACGTTGGCGGGTTTCAGGTCCAAGTGCACCGCGTTCTGGCTGTGCAGGCTGTGTACCGCTACCGCCAGCGCAGCGCCCAGCCGCGCAATGTCGCCGGGATCGGGGCGCAAACGGGATTCAACAGCATCGTCGAGCCAGCTCTGCAGCACGCGGCCTTCTACATACTCCATCACAAGGTAGGGGAGTCGTGCCAGATCGCCTGCCGCCACAAAACGCGGCACGTGTGGGCCACAGAGCACCTGCAGCATCTGATGCTCGACTTCAAAGCTCAGGATGGTTTCAGCGCCGTCACTGCTGGTCATGCGTGGCACTTTCATGGCCATGGCAAAACCGCCCTCCCGGCCAGGTGCTGAAAAACTTACCCGGTAAATGTGCGCCATACCGCCGGCATGGAGGCAGTCGCCAACGCGGAAGCCGTCGATTTCAGTGCCAGGTTCAAGCAGCTTCATTTGATCTACTAGCGTCCAATGGCCAGCCGGTCGGCGTTGGATACGGGCAAACCTGCTGAACGGATGGCCTGCGCTGCTGCCAGGTGGTCGTAGGGGACACGCAAAAACGTCAGCTGCAGTTCGCTGACGTCAAACAGGGTGTACATCGCTTCGCAATGGCCATCCCTGGGTTGTCCTACCGAGCCTACGGTGGCCAGCCACTGGCGGTGTGCAGGAACGGGAACAGCCACTCCTGGCGTCGGATCGAAGGCCATGAGCCCCTGACCAGCACCCCGATAGAACAAGCGCTGATGATGCACATGACCACCAAACACATGGGTCACGCCGCGGCCAGCGGCCTCCAGGCTCATCTCCGCTTCGCGCGGGCTTTCAACATAGTGCCATCGCTGCGGCTCGTGGGCACTGGCATGAACCAAAAGCGTGCTGCTTTCACGTCGGGTCAAAGGCAAATTGCCCAGAAAGGACAGTTGAGCGGGGCTTAGCTGGGCATGGGTCCAGGCCGCACCTGCTGTGTCAGCCCGCGTGGTGTCGGCGGTCGGCCGAGCTGATGCTTCATCATGGTTGCCACGGATCACCCAGGCACCCTGCGCGGCCAAGGCCATTACGCAGTCCATCACGGCGGAGGGCTGGGCCCCATAACCCACCAGGTCACCCAGAAAGGCATATTGCGTGGCGCCGCGCCCAGCAGCGTCGGACAGACAGGCTTCGAGCGCATGCAGGTTGGCATGAATGTCGGACAGCAGGGCAAGCTTCATGCCCCCATCTTGCCCTATTCCAGAGAAAGTATGTGACCCAGCCGCGGGTCACCGCGCCCAGCCAGCACCAGGGCATAGGCGTGTAGCACCTGTTCAGGACCCTGATGGCGTTGAACGCCAAGCCAGGGTGCCTCTGGGCTGACGGCTTGTGTGAGGAAGGCGTGCCAAGCTTGTTGCAGCCGGCGGCCCAGCTCTTCCGCGCCCCAGTCGGCATGACGTTTTTTGATCTGGGCGGGCGCAAAAAAAAGTGTGGCGCGTGGGCCCGGCAGGTCTTTCGCGCCGCCCAGTTGCTCGACATGAGTGCCTCCAATCGAGCAGCTGTATGCAAGCTTGGCAAAGCGGCTGTGGATGGCATGGCGCAGCTGCGCATTGCCTGCAAAATCAACGTAAACACAGGCTGTGTCCATGCTCACTTGATCAAGCTGATCATAGGTAAGGACGCGGCTGTAGCAACCCAGGCTCTGACAGAAGGCGACGTTTGACGCAGATGTGAGACCGATGACCTCCACGCCCGGCCGCTGGGCCAACTGAAAGGCAGTTCCGTACGCGGTTTTGCTGGACGCGCTGGACAGCAGCATGGTGCGGGCGCCAAAAAAATCGTTGTCCGCGAGGAAATCGTCAATCAGCCAGGAAGTGATGAAAAGCGGTCGCAGCAGGGCCTGCGCATCTTCTGTGTCGGGGGTGTACAAAGGGTCGGTGCTGCAGCGCAGATACTGGTTGTAAACAGCATGCAATTCGCGCCGATGGGCAGCGCCGTCGGAAAATCCGGCGGCATTCAGGCGGCTGGGCAGCAAGACTGTTTCAGATGCCATCGGGTAGTAGCCGTAAAACCGTTCACCCACCTTCACGCCTTCACACAACGATTCCGTCACCGTCGCAAAGCCCCACACGGGGATACAACCCCATTCCCCTTCCGCGACGGGAAAAAACTGCCAGTAGTTCATGGCATCACCAAAGGCAGCGTAGGTGATGTTGTTGGACGTCAGCGCGAATGAATGGATTTTCATCCGGACCTGGCCATCAGTGAGAGGGGCGGAATCCGATGTAGCAAGGCGGGCGTCGGTCAGCGAACTTTTGCGGACGAGGAGGGATGTGTTGTGCATGCCCACAACTTAAGTGAAAAAGCCCGCCGGTTCAACACCGGCGGGCCACATTGGTGACAGCTGAGGCTGATTACTTGAGCGTAATGGTCACGTCGATGTTGCCGCGCGTGGCATTCGAGTACGGGCAAACCTGGTGGGCGGCGTCGATCAGTGCCTGTGCGGCGGCGCGGTCCATGCCGGGAAGAGATACGTCCAGACGTGCAGCGATGCCGTAACCTGCCGGGATTTTGCCCAGGTCAACACTTGCGTCGATGCTGACATCTTCCGGCAGGGTGATTTTTTTCATGCCGGCCACAGCCTTCATGGCGCCGATGAAACAGGCGGAATAACCGGCTGCAAACAGCTGCTCTGGGTTGGTGCCGGTGCCAGCTGTGCCGGGCGAGCTCAGCGTGACGTCCAGGCGGCCGTCGTCGGTTTTGGATTTTCCGTCACGGCCACCTGTGGTGTGGGCTTTGGCGGTGTAGAGGACTTTTTCGAGTTGGGGGGTCATGGTGATTCCTTTAAAAAATGCCCCGGAATTGAGGCGGCGGTGAAAAAATGAGAAGAGTGATTACGCGACGAGTCTTTGGCGCAAGGTCTGCAATTGCTGTGTCAAAGCCACCAGCTCAGGGATGGAACATTGACTGGCAGCCAGGATGCAACCCGGGATTTTTGCGGCCCTGGTCTTGAGCTTGCGGCCTGTTGCCGTCAGGCTGATGTGAACCCGTCGCTCATCTGCCACGTCGCGAATGCGGGAGATCAACTGCGACGCTTCAAGGCGTTTGAGCAAGGGGGTGAGCGTGCCCGAATCAAGGTAAAGACGCTCACCGAGTTCAGACACCATCAGGCCGTCCTGCTCCCACAGCACCAGCATCACCAGATACTGAGGGTATGTCAGGCCCAGCTCGTCAAGCAGCGGCTTGTACAGCTTGGTCATGGCCAGCGATGTAGAGTACAGCGCAAAGCACAACTGGTTGTCCAGTTGCAGCATGGCGTCGATTTTGTTCGGCATGGCTCAATTGTATCACCCAATTAAATTGTGTGCAATTCAATAAAATTGTGACGCCATGTGTTGCACCAAAGCCCTAGACTTGAGGGTTCATGAACAAGTCCCGCACTCCCCCCGCCCCCAAGGCCGCCCAGGTCATTGAAGAGCTGCGCCCCGGCCAGTCAATTGAACTGCTCAAGGAACTGCACATCCTGACGCGGGAAGGCAGGCTGAACCAGGATACGCGGCGCAAGCTCAAGCAGGTTTATCACTTGTACCAGTTCATAGCGCCGTTGCTGGACGAGGTTTCCGAAGGTGAGCGCAACTTCACACTGGCTGACCATGGCGCTGGCAAGTCCTACCTGGGGTTTATTCTTTACGACCTGTTCTTTAATGTGGCTCAGCAGGGCCGCAAGACCACCGGGCACATCTACGGCATTGAGTCGCGCGCCGAGCTGGTGGAAAAATCACGCGCGCTGGCCCAACGGCTGGGTTTTGAGCGCATGGAGTTTGTCAATCTGCTTGTCAGCGAAGCCATCACATCGTCCGAGTTGCCCGGGCGGGTGGACATCGTTACCGCCCTGCACGCCTGTGACACAGCCACAGACGACGCGATTGCTTTTGGTCTTGCCAAACAGGCGCGCCACATGGTGCTGGTTCCCTGCTGCCAGGCTGAGGTGGCCAGCGTGTTGCGCAAGAACAAGGCGCTGACACTGGCGAAGACGCCGCTGGCCGAGCTCTGGCGGCACCCGCTGCACACGCGTGAGTTCGGCAGCCAGATCACCAACGTGCTGCGTTGCCTGCAACTGGAAGCCCATGGCTACCAAGTGACAGTGACAGAGTTGGTGGGTTGGGAGCACTCGATGAAGAACGAGCTTATCCTCGCGAGCCTGCCGTCTACCCCCAGCGAGAACAAGATGCGCGCTGCGCAAGATCGCCTTCAGCAAGTGTTGGCCGAACTCAATCTCGGCGAGTTGACGGCGCGTTTTGGTTCAACCGGCTGACGCCAATCGGAGCACAGTGGCATAACCGGGCTGCATTTCCATGCGTCCCAGGACGCCCTTGGCCTTGAGCAACTTGTGAGCACGCGGGAGGTTCCAGCAGGGAATTTGCGTGAACATGTGATGTTCGCAGTGATAGTTGACCCAGTAGGGTGCAATAAACAGGCGCTCCAGCAGATTGGCGTGGGTGGTGCGAGCGTGGCGAAGCGGGTCGGTTCCGTTCTGGTCGATCAGCGCGTGCTCGGCAATGTTGCGCAGGCGGCTGACCAGCGGCAACCAGGTGGCCATGGGCAGCAGCCACATCAAAACCCAGGCCCACCAGAGCCCGGCCGCGCTGAACAAGGCCAGGCCCAAGCCATTGGTGATCAAAAAAATGCGTTGCTGCTTGAGCGCAGCGCCGATCAAAGGCCAGGCGGCCTCTCCGTTGGGTCGGGCCTTCAGCTTCTTTATCAATCCGCCGAAGCGTTGTTTGAAAAATGTTTGCCCGGTCAGGTCCCGGATGATCTTGCGCCGCAAGGAGTCGGGCGTGATCGGGAAAGGGGCGGACAGCACCAGGTCCGGGTCTTCGCTTTGCTGCACAAACCGGTGGTGCTGCAAATGGTAAGGGCGGTAGATGTTGAGTTCATGGCCGCAAAACCACAGCGCCAGCCGGTCGTTGATGGCGCGGTTGGCATGCAGCAGGCCGTGCGCGGCGTCGTGCATCAGGATAAAAAGACCCAGTTGCCGGTTGCCGATGATCATGACCATGAGGGGAATGCTCAGCGGCCAGACGATTCCCACCGCCATCGCCGCGCCTATCACCAGCCAGCAATGTGCCACCACGGCAATGCCTTTCCAGGAGGAGCGCGCGGACAGCGCCTTCCATTCGTCAGGGCCGAAAAAGGTGTCAGCTTGAACGCGTGCGGCTGCGGGCATGTTTGTCCTTTGGAGCGGCTTTCACCATCTGGAGTGGGGGCCGGGCGCCTGAGGTGGGCGCTTGCTGCGCCATGTCGCTGTCCAGCAGCTCCAGCATGTCGCGTGCGCTGGCTTCGGGGTCCACACCCGTAGCCGCGCCGCGCAGCACGGAGCCCAGTGCCAACGCCCAGAACCGGCGGGCACGCAGGGCCGGATCGTCGTCATGCGGCCAGTTGCGCAGGTCGCGAATCGCGCCATACGCACGGTCGCCTTCGCTGTGCAGGCGCTCAAAAGTGCGTTCAATCAGCGGCGCCAGATCTTGTCGTCGCCGTGCAAGCGTCAGCGCTTCAATAAACAGCGCCAGACCCGGTGAGGCCACAACGCTTTCAGCGAGCGCCCGGGTGTAGAGCGGCAGTGTGGTGGCCTTGGCCGCCGCGCGTTCGGCCTGCTCGCCGGTGTAGAGAATCTCGCGGCAGGCGGCCTCGACAAACAACGCTTCCTTGGTGCGAAAGTAATAGGTCACCTGGCTGGGAAATGCGTCGGCAGCCTGCGCAATTTCCGCAACTGATACGCCGCTCAGTCCGCGCGATTTGAAGAGCTCGACTGCAATGTCGAGCAAATGCGAACGCATGCGCCGACCAGGCTCGCGTGTGCTGCGGGCATCCGTCTCACTGGGTGACGGGTTGATGGACTGGACCGGGGAAGGCATGCCTTAAATGTATGGCATACAAATAAGCATGTCAATCGACAAAGCTCATCAGCGAAGTTCAGGGCTGCGGCGCCGTTGTCGCTTTTGGTGATGAAAAGACCAGACAATGTCACCATTGAGGTCCACTTGACCCGAGTCAGTGGCGCAGACATCCTGAAGGAGACTCTTTATGCCCGAAATGACCAATATCCCTCAGCTTGCACCGCGCGACTGGTCTTCCCACCCTGCACATATTTACACCGGCTACAAGTCCACCCTGCTGCGTGGTCCCAAGCAAGCGCTGTTGCCCATCAAGCAGTCCCTGGCTGAAATGAACAGGCCGGTTTATGGCACTGATGACCTGGGGCCGTTAGACCATGACCTGACCAGAAACGCTGTGAGAAACGGCGAGCCGCTGGGCGAACGCATCATCGTGACTGGCCGTGTCAGTGACGAAGATGGCCGCCCAGTGAGCAACACGCTGGTAGAGGTCTGGCAGGCCAACGCTGCCGGCCGTTATGTGCACAAGGCCGACCAGCACAACGCACCGCTGGATCCCAATTTTCTGGGGGCGGGCCGGTGCATGACGGATGCGGATGGCCGATACCGCTTTCTCAGCATCAAGCCGGGCGCATACCCCTGGGGTAACCACCCCAACGCCTGGCGGCCCAACCACATTCATTTTTCGCTGTTTGGCGATTACTTTGCCAGCCGCCTGGTCACGCAGATGTATTTCCCCGGGGACCCGCTGTTGCCGTTTGACCCGATGTACATGGGCGTGCCGGAAAAAACGCGCGATCTCATGGTGTCCAAATTCAGTCTCGAGGTGACCGAGCCCGACTTTGCATTGGGCTATGTGTTTGACATCGTGTTGCGCGGCCCGCAAGGCACGCGCTTTGAATCCTGAACGGAACGCCATCATGAGCAAACTGCTACAAACCCCATCGCAAACCGTCGGCCCCTTCTTTGCTTATGGGTTGACGCCTTCCCAATATGCCTACGACTTCAAGAGCCTGTTTACCCCGGTGCTGGCGCAGCCCCATGCGGCAGGGGAACACATCCGTATCACCGGCCAGGTACTGGACGGCGCAGGCAACACCATTCATGACGCGGTTGTTGAAATCTGGCAGGCTGATGCGGCGGGCAGGTTTGCCCGTACCGGCGCCGAGGTGGCCGACAGCGGGTTCACCGGTTTTGGACGTTGCGGGACGGGCACTTTTGCCGGGCACCACTATGTGTTTGACACGGTCAAGCCGGGCTCTGTCGCGGAAGGACAGGCCCCTTTTGTTGCCGTCTGTGTGATGGCCCGGGGTTTGCTGGTGCATACCTTCACTCGCATTTATTTTGATGACGAGGCCAACGCCAATGCTGCGGACCGGGTGCTGGCCAGCGTGCCAGCTGAGCGGCGCGCGACATTGATTGCCAAGCGGCAGGCTACCGGAGCCCATGTGGTTTACAGGTTTGATATCCGGATGCAGGGCGATCAGGAGACCGTGTTCTTTGATGTCTAGAGGCTGGCTAAACAGCAAAGCCAGCAGATTGCTATCAAATGGATAGCTGCTAGCGCCCGTAGTTATTGGGCAAAGTACCGATTTTGTTTAAAGAAGTTGCTGCAGGCAGCCTAAACCCCGTTTCTAGCCCTTCAGGCCCTGAAACGTTTACGCGTCAACGCCAGGGCCACCCAGTATGCGACCACCGTGTAGGCCACCAGTACCAGCCCATGCCGCCAGGGCGTAGCCGGCCATTGGTCCATGAACAGTGGGCGGATGATGTCCACCGCATTGGTGAGCGGCAGCCAGTCGGAGATGATGCGCACAACGGTAGGCAATTGCTCACGCGGGAAGAACACCCCACTCAAAAACATCATGGGCGTCAGCACCAGCGTGAAGTAGTAGGTGAAAAAATCGTAGCTCTTGGCCAGCGCATTGAAGATCAGCGCGATGCATGAAAACATCATGCCGACCACCAGCAAGATGGGCCAGGCCACCAAAAGCTTTGGGCTGTGGCTGATGCCCAGCGCCAGCATAACGACCAAAATGGCAGTGACCGTGAACACGGCCTTGAATGCGGCCCACAGCATCTCAGCAAGAAGCACGCTATCCAGACTCACAGGGGCATTCATGATGCCGTCCCAGGTTTTTTGCACATGCATGCGCGAAAACGCAGAGTACAGGGCTTCAAACGACGCAGCGTTCATGGCACTCATGCAAATCGAACCACTGGCCAGAAAAAGGATGTAGGGCACTTTGCCGGCACCGCCGCCCACGTTGATCTCGCCTACCAACGCGCCCATGCCGTAGCCAAAAGCCACCAGCCACATCAGCGGCTCGGCAATGTTGCCCAGCAGACTGGGAATGGCGAGTTTCTTCCACACCAGCATGTTGCGCAAGAAAACCGGCCACCAACGGGCCGACAGGTCAGGCCATCGCCAAATGGACTGGTTCATCATCCATCCTCCCTGATCTGGCGGCCGGTGAGTTTGAGAAAAAGATCCTCCAGGTTGGCCGGGCGATGCAGCGTGCGCAATTTGTGGTGGCTGCTCAGCTGCTCCAGCAGAGGCCGCGCATCCTGCGTGTAGAAGAAGACGGTCTCGCCGCTGACTTCCACACGTGCAGCCAGCGCGCGCAGGGCTGCGTGCTCATCAGACCTGGCCAGCTCCAGCGCTCCCACGCCATACACCTCCACCACGTCAGGGTCCAGATGCTGGGCGATCAGTTCACGGGGTTTTCCTTCGGCGATTTTTTTGCCATGGTCCAGCACCAGCAGACGCGAACACAGGCGCTCGGCTTCGTCCATGAAGTGGGTGGTGAGCAAAATGGATTTGCCTTGTTGCAGCAACAGTTGCAGCCGCTCCCACATCAGATGCCGCGCCTGCGGGTCCAGCCCGGTGGTCGGCTCGTCAAGCAGCAAAAGCCGCGGGTCGTTGACGAGGGCCCTCGCCAGGCTGAGGCGCCGGCGCATACCGCCCGACAGCTCGCCGGGCTTGCTGCCGGCCTTGTGCCCCAGCGAGGCAAACTCCAGCAAGCCGGGTACGCGCGCGCGCACGGCTGAGGCGGCCATGCCGAAGTAGCGGCCGTACACCTGCAGGTTTTCGGCGCATGTGAAATCAGGGTCCAGCGTGTCGAACTGGCTCACCACACCCAGTTTGGCCTTGATGGCCAGCGCGTCTTGCGGCATGCGCAAGCCGGCGCGCGCATCGTCCAGAAAATAGGAAACACTGCCCGTGTCAGGTACGGTGAGGCCCAGGCACATGCGAATGGTCGTGGTTTTACCAGCGCCGTTGGGTCCGATCACGCCCAGGCATTCACCCGGCGCGATGTCAAACGACAGGTCATCCACCACAAGCGCATCACCATACCGCTTAGTCAGGCCCTGGATGGAAACAAGCGGAGAAATCATGCCTTGATTGTTGCCGATCGGTGCCTGGGCTCAGGCATCGTCCCCATAGTCATGGTCCGGGTGGTTAACCACGTCGAGCTTCCAGTACCCGCGTGCCACGATCTGGCTGCGTGAGACACCCAGCTCATCGATGAGCAATGTCCGCAGACGGCGCATTGCGGCTGCCTCACAGGCCAGGTAGATCCGGGTTTCTGCAGGGATGGATGGCAGGGCGCGTAACGCGGTTGCAAGAGGTTGTCCCGCAAGCCGGTGGTCATTGCCGCGTGGCAGCCAGCGGACATCCAGCTGGGCCTGTGCAGCCAATGGTCGTTCTTCGTTCGCGTCGATGACTTCGACCAACACTTGCACACTGGCGCTGACGGGCAGCGCCATCAAAATGGTTTCCACCGCTGGCAGGGCGCTGTCGTCGGCAATCAGCAGGTGCTGCGGCGCGCTGGTGTCCACAGGGTAGCCCGGCCCCGGGCCCATCAGATACAACACCTGCCCAACCCGGGCTTGTGCAGCCCAGGTCGAGGCTGGCCCTTCGCCGTGCAATACAAAATCAACGTCCACTTCCAACGCGTCGGGCCGTATCGCCAGGGGCGTGTACGTCCGCATGGACACCGCACGCGGTCCGTCTGGCAAGGGGCGGCTTGGCTCGGTTTGCCCGGGCTCGGGAAAAATCAGCTTGATGTAGCTGGCGGGCCCGATGGGCGGAAAACCTTCAAGCTCGGGCCCTGTCAAGGTGATGCGGCGCATGGCCGGACTCAGGACCTCAACCCGGCTGACCGTCACGCGTCGCGGTGGCCGGCGCGCACGGGGCGCCGCGGGTGAGTTGGGTTGGGAAAGGACAGGGGCGATCGTCACATGCGGCTTTCTGGAAATCGGTATTGAGAACGATTGTCATCCAGAAAGACCGGGCGAGCGGATCGTAGGGATAAGCGCCCCTATTGAAATGCCACTTCCGAAAAACTGCGCAGCTTGCGGCTGTGCAACTGGGTACTGCCTTGCGCGCGCAGCAACTCTATGGCCCGTATGCCGATGCGCAAGTGCTGGTCCACACGCTCCCTGTAAAAGTGATTGGCCATACCGGGCAGTTTGATCTCGCCGTGCAGCGGCTTGTCGCTCACACACAGCAGCGTGCCGTAGGGCACACGAAACCGGAAGCCGTTGGCCGCAATCGTGGCACTTTCCATGTCCAGCGCCACTGCGCGGCTCTGGCTAAAGCGGCGTTGCGGCTGGTTGCCCGGCAGCAGTTCCCAGTTCCGGTTGTCAGTGGATGCGACGGTACCCGTGCGCATGATGCGCTTGAGATCGGGCCCCTGCAGGTGGGTCACATCCTCCACGGCTTGCTCCAGTGCCTTTTGAATTTCAGCCAGCGCCGGGATGGGTACCCACAGCGGCAGCTCTTCATCCAGCACATGGTCTTCACGCACATAGCCGTGGGCCAGCACGTAGTCGCCCAGCTGCTGGCTGTTGCGCAGGCCAGCGCAGTGGCCCAGCATGATCCAGGCATGGGGGCGCAACACGGCGATGTGGTCGGTGATGTTTTTGGCGTTGGCCGGGCCCACGCCAATGTTCACCATGGTGATGCCGCTGCGATCGGCGCGCATCAAGTGGTAGGCCGGCATCTGGGGCAGGCGCGGCGGCGCCATGCCCAGCTCGTCACCGGCGATGGATGGCAAGCCAACACGGCGTGTCACCACATTGCCGGGTTCAACAAAAGCGATGTATTCGCTTTCAGGGTCGGCCATGGCGGCGTGTCCCAGCCGCACAAACTCGTCTATATAGAACTGGTAGTTGGTATACAGCACAAAGTTCTGAAACCAGTCGGGTGAGGTGCCGGTGTAGTGGCGCAGTCGCTGCAATGAATAGTCCACCCGCGCGCCGGTGAACAGTGACAGTGGCTGAGGCTCGCCGGGTTGGGGCTCGTACGTCCCGTTGGCAATGCCGTCGTCCATGGCTGCCAGGTCGGGCAAATCAAACATGTCGCGCATGAGCATTCGGCGTGCCTGACTCAGGTTGCCTTCGATGTGGTCGTGTTCGGCGAACGAAAAATGCACCGGGATGGGTTGCGTGCTGGTGCCCACTTCCAGTTCAACCGAATGGTTTTGCAGCAGCAGGCCAAATTGTTCCAGGTAGTAATTGCCGTAAAGGTCTGGCCGGGTCAGCGTCGTCTCATACCGTCCGGGGCCGGCCACAAATCCATAGCTGAGCTGCGAAATATCTGGTGTTTCCAGAATAGCCCTTGCGACTGTTTCGGTGTGCACCCGCACAAACGGATAGCAGGCTCGCACATGACCGGGCAGGTCCGCCCCCGCCACATAACGGTGCATGGCGTCGCGCAGGTGGGCAATCTGCTGGTCATAAATGGCCCGCACCTGGGCCAAGGCGGCCGGCGGATCGGTGTAACGGGTGGGTGCAATGAAGGGGGGCAGGTAGGGCATGGGCTTATTGTGCCCGTCCGCCTGCAGGCGAGGCGGGTCGTCCTGCGAATGTCCAGAAGGTCGGTAAAGCGATCAAAAGTGACACGAAACCGACACATTGCGGACCTAGATTCAGTCGCACACCACCGGGGAACACCATGAATACGGCTATTCGAATCAACACTTTAAGCAAAACCTTTGGCAACGGCCGCAAGGCCCTGCAAGGCATTGACCTGTCCATCGCGCCTGGCGAAATGGTGGCGCTGATCGGCGCTTCCGGTTCCGGCAAATCCACCTTGTTGCGGCACATGGCGGGCCTGATGGCCGGTGATTCTGCTGGCGAGGGCTCCATCGTGATCCATGGGCGCACAGTGCAGAGCATGGGAAAAATCGCTGGCAACATCCGCTCTGTGCGTTCGGGTATCGGTTTTGTGTTTCAGCAGTTCAACCTGGTGGGTCGCCTGCCAGTGCTGGTCAATGTGCTGGCGGGCACGCTGCACCGGGTGCCGATGTGGCGCAGCCTGATCCGCTGGTTCACCAGCGAGGAAAAGGCGCGGGGCATCGAAGCCCTGCGACGCGTGGGTATTGCGGAGTGCTGGGCTCAGCGTGCGTCAACTTTGTCCGGTGGGCAGCAGCAACGCGCCGCCATCGCCCGGGCGATGGTTCAGGGTGCCAGGGTGCTGCTGGCAGACGAGCCCATTGCTTCACTGGATCCGGAGTCCTCACGCAAGGTAATGGACATCCTGGCCAGGGTTA
>NZ_DASQZG010000020.1:0-67826 GCF_035638815.1 Polaromonas sp. | reverse complement strand
GTCATAAGCCTTCCTTGCTTGCTTGAAATAACGCGATTGTGGCCTCCATCATCAGGCAAGTGCAGAGACCTTCTTCACTCTCCCCTTTTTATAAAGCGTGCTCATGATTTCACCGGGTGAACTCAAGCCTATTCTCAGCACGCTGGTGTTGCCGCCCGCGGGCCCGCTGCTGCTGGTCTTTCTGGGTCTGCTGCTGGCTGTCAAAAAAAGAGTATTTGGCCTGGCGCTGAGCTTTCTGGCGGCCACACTGCTCTGGCTGCTGAGCTGCCACGCTGTGGCCGTGTGGCTGGCGCAAAACATCCTGCCCCAGCATGAAGCGGTGTCCGTGGCAACACTGAAAGCCAGCGAAGTGCAGGCTATCGTGGTGCTGGGTGGAGGTGTCCACCCGCTCGCGCCTGAGTACAGAGAGTCGCAGGCGTCTATGCCTGCTGCCGCCCGCTTGCGCTACGGCGTCTGGCTCAGCCGCCAGACTGGCTTGCCCATCGCCTTTGCCGGGGGCAAGGACTGGGGCGCCTCCCAGTCGCAGAGTCTGTCTGAAGGCGAAGTGGCGCGCCGCACGGCCCGGCAAGATTACGGGGTAACACTGCGCTGGGTTGATGACCAGTCGCGAGACACGGCGGAAAATGCCAGCCTGCTCCGGCCACTCTTGCAAAAGGACAAGATTCAGCACATTGCGCTGGTAACCCATGCCTGGCACATGCCCCGCTCCCTTCAGGCCTTTGAACGCGCGGGGTTTACCGTGACCCCCGCCCCCATGGGCTTTATCCTGACCAGTCGCCATGGGCTGCTGGAATGGTTACCCTCAGCGGATGGGCTGGACAGCTCCCGGGCTGTGCTCAAGGAGTGGCTTGCCTTGCTGGTGCAGCGCTTTACCTGACTTTTACCCCACTGAAAGCCCCGTTCCAGCCGGCCACGGCACTGTGCAGCTTGACGGACAGTCAGCGACTGGCTACATTACTAACCAGTCAGTCAGTAATTTATGTCTATCTCCAAATTCCTCTGCGAACAAACAGCCACACTGTCCGCCAAACGCGAGCGGCGTAAAGAGGCGCGCCCCGGTGAGCTGCTGGATGCCGCGCTGGACCTGTTTGTTGAGAAGGGCTTTGCTGCCACGCGTGCTGAAGAGGTGGCCGCACGGGCCGGCGTCTCCAAAGGCACGCTGTTCCTGTACTTCCAGAGCAAGGAAGAACTTTTCAAGGCGGTGGTGCGCGAAAACATCTCGGGCCGCTTTCAGGAACTGAACCAGGAATTTGACGCTTTTCAGGGCAGTACCTCAGAAATGCTCGCCTACTGCATGGCCACCTGGTGGAAGCTCGTGGGCGCTACCCGCGCATCCGGCCTGACCAAATTAATGATGAGCGAGGCTGGCAACTTTCCAGAGCTGGCTGCCTTTTATCGGCAAGAAGTCATACTGCCCGCCCACGACATTATTCGACGCCTCATGCAGCGCGGTATTGATCGGGGGGAGTTCCGCCCCGTTGACCTGGACTACGCGGTGTACAGCGTGATTGCACCCATGATTTTTCTCGTGCTGTCCAAGCACTCTGCCGGTACTTGTATAGACGCGAACCTTCCCGACAACGCAGACAAATTCATCCGCACACAGGTGGACAACATTCTGCACGGCCTGTGCGTCCCCAGTGCACAACCAACTGCCACCGGCAAGTCCCCGTCATGAAGCGACAAACCAAATGGGGCATTGCCGCCCTGGCCGTTCTGGTGCTGGCTGGCGCGGCTGCGGTCGCCCTGTCGGCCCGCAAAACCCAGCAAACCGAAGTGGCCGTTGCCAGTGCCACCAAAGCACAGGCTTTGGTGGAGCTTGCAGCCACTGACGTTGTACGGGCACAAACCCGGGAACTCAGTCAGGGTCTGGCCATCTCGGGGGCACTCAAAGCTGTCAACTCTGCTCTGGTCAAAGCCCGCGTGGCTGGCGAGCTGCAGGGCTTGACGGTGCGCGAGGGCGATTTTGTCAAGGCCGGCCAGGTGCTGGCGCGCATCGATGCGAGCGAGTACCGTTCCCGCGTGCGTCAGGCGCAAGAGCAGGCAGACTCGGCCAAAGCACAGATCGACATCGTGCAGCGCCAATACGACAACAATCAGGCGCTGGTTAATCAGGGCTTTATTTCCAAAACCGCGCTCGACACCTCGCTCGCCAACCTCAATGCGGGCAAAGCCAACCACAAGGCCGCATTGGCGTCGGTCGAAGTCGCCACGAAATCGCTGGACGACACGGTACTCCGCGCGCCGCTTTCCGGCCAGGTGGCGCAACGTTTGGCGCAAAACGGGGAGCGCGTCGGTGTGGACGCCCGGATTCTGGAAATTGTGGACTTGAGCCGTCTTGAGCTCGAAGCCAGCTTCAGCGCGGCTGATGCTCTCGGCCTACGCCTCGGCCAGACCGCAGCACTGCAAATCGAGGGCAGTCAGCAAACCTTCACGGCCACGGTGGCGCGTATCAATCCGACCGCACAAGCCGGGAGCCGCAGCGTGTTGGCCTACCTGAGCATAGACAACACCGGCACTTCAGCGTCCACTGGCCTTCGCCAGGGCCTCTTCGCCCAGGGCACGCTCAACACCGCGCGCCTGTCGGCGCTGGCCGTGCCCCTTAGCGCGGTGCGCACGGACAAACCTGCGCCCTATGTGCAGGTTGTGGAAGACAACAAGGTGGTGCACAAAACCGTTGAAACAGGCGCCCGCGCCAGCAACGCGGCCGGCGGCGCCAGTGAGACCATGGTGGCCGTCAAAGGCCTGGCCGACAACGCGGTGGTGATCCTGGGATCCGTTGGCGCGCTGCGTGAAGGCACTGCGGTGAAATTCACCGGTAGCCACACGGCAAATGCAGCGCCTGCCACGCAAGCCGCTTCAGCCGCCCGACCTGCCCCTTAAGCACCCGCCATGTGGTTCACCCAGGTTAGCCTGAAAAATCCGGTGTTTGCCACCATGGTCATGTTGGCCATCGTGGTGCTGGGCCTTTTTTCATATCAGCGCCTGCAGGTAGACCAGTTTCCCAATATTGATTTCCCGGTGGTAGTTGTCACCACCGAATACCCGGGCGCTTCGCCCGAAATTGTGGAAAGCGAAGTCACCAAAAAGGTGGAAGAAGGCGTCAACTCCATCGCCGGTATCAGCGCCCTGACATCGCGCAGTTATGAAGGCCAGTCGGTTGTCATCATTGAATTTCAGCTGCATATCGACGGGCGCAAAGCCGCAGAAGATGTGCGCGAAAAGATCGCCTCGCTGCGCCCCTTGTTGCGTGATGAGGTCAAGGAGCCGCGGGTGCTGCGCTTTGACCCTGCCAGCCGCTCCATCTGGTCGGTCGCTGTGTTGCCCTCCGTTCCTCCTGAGCCTATCGAAGGGCAGGCTTCGACAAGCTCAGCCCGAACGGTTTCCGCCGTCGAACTGACCAACTGGTCCGACCAGGTCCTGAAAAAACGCCTCGAAAACGTGCGCGGCGTAGGCTCTGTCAATCTGGTGGGCGGCAGCAAGCGCGAAATCAACATCTACCTCAACCCACAGGCCATGCAGGCCCTGGGCATCACCGCGGATCAGGTGGTCAGCGCCGTGCGCAGCGAAAACCAGGATCTTCCCGTAGGAGCCATTCGCTCCTCCGCACAGGAGCGTGTTGTCAAGATAGACGCCCGCATGAAGCGCCCGGAAGACTTCGGCAAGATCATCGTGACGCGGAAGGCTTCAGGCGCCTCAGGCGCTGCCGCCGTAACCGTGGATCAGGTCGCCACCATCCGTGATGGCTCGCAGGAAGTTGAGAGCCTGGCTCTGTACAACGGTCAGCGCACCCTGCTGCTGACCGTGCAAAAAGCCCAGGGCGAAAACACCATTGCGGTGGTTGACGGCCTGAACAAAGCCGTGAAAGAACTTCAGGCGCAGCTCCCGCCGGGCACACGGCTGGAACCGATTGGCGACGGCTCGCGGCCCATTCGTGTGGCGGTAGATAACGTCAGGCGCACACTGATTGAAGGCGCGCTTCTCACTGTGCTGATTGTTTTCCTGTTCCTGAATTCTTGGCGCTCCACGGTGATCACCGGCCTGACCTTGCCGATTTCCATCATCGGCACCTTTTTGTTCATGAACTTGTTTGGTTTCACCATCAACATGATCACGCTGATGGCGCTGAGCCTGTGTGTGGGCTTGTTGATCGACGACGCCATCGTGGTGCGCGAAAACATCGTACGGCACGTACAGATGGGCAAAAGCGCCTATCAGGCCTCCATGGACGGCACGCAGGAGATTGGCCTGGCGGTGCTGGCCACCACGTTTTCCATCGTGGCCGTGTTTTTGCCGATCGGTTTTATGGGCGGCATCATCGGCAAGTTCTTTCATGAGTTTGGCATCACCATCGTGGCGGCGGTGTTGATTTCGATGTTTGTGAGCTTCACGCTGGACCCGATGTTGTCCAGCATCTGGCATGACCCCAGCATTGAAGCGCATGGCAAACACCGCGCGCCTGTCACGCTGTACGACAAGACCATTGGCCGGGTAACGGGCTGGTTTGACCATGCCACCGACTGGCTGGCAGAAACCTATCAACGCATCCTGCGCTGGTCACTGGTGCACAAGCTGACCACCGTTGCGTTAGCCGTGGCCATTTTCATTACCAGCATTTTCATGGTGCCCTTGCTGGGAACCGAGTTTGTGCCCAAGGCTGACTTCTCCGAGACCTCGCTGAGCTTCTATACGCCGGTCGGCTCTTCACTGGAAGCGACCGAGGCAAAGGCCAAACAGGTCGAGACCATTCTGCGCGAGTTTCCTGAGGTGCGGTACACGTTGTCAACCATCAACACCGGCAACGCGCAGGGAAAGATGTACGCCAGTCTTTACGTGCGTTTGGTAGATCGCAAGGCAAGGAGCCGAAGCGTGGACCAGCTCTCAGGTGTCTTTCGCGACCGGCTCAGGCAGGTGCCCGGTATCACTGTGACCCACGTGGGCTTGGTCGATGCCGTGGGCGGCAACAAGCAGGTGGAGTTTTCACTGCAAGGCCCCGACCTCAAGGAGCTGGAGCGGTTGACCCGGCTGGTGATGGAAAAAATCAATGGTGTAGCCGGCCTGGTGGATCTGGACTCCAGCGTCAAGCCAGACAAGCCCACCATAGAGATCGCCGTCAAGCGCGATGCTGCTTCGGACCTGGGCCTTTCCGTCTCGCAAATTGCAGCCTCGTTGCGTACCCTGGTGGCCGGGCAAACCGTGGGCAACTGGCGCGCACCAGATGACCAGACCTACGACGTGAATGTGCGTTTGGCACCCGATGCCCGCAACACGCCGCAGGACCTGGAGCGCCTGCCCTTTATCAGCACTGTGATCGGCAGCAATGCCGACGGCTCCATTCGGACAATCCCCTTGAGCCAGGTGGCTTCCGTGAAAGAGTCCACCGGGCCCAACCAGATCAACCGGCGCGACCTGACGCGTGAGGTAGCCATCAACGCCAATGTGCACAACCGTTCAGCCGGCGAAGTATCCGCTGATATCAAAACTGCACTGGAGAGCGTTTATTTCCCGCCCGGCTATCGCTACCAGTTTGGCGGATCAACCAAAAACATGGCGGAGTCGTTTGGTTACGCGATCTCGGCCCTGGTGATGGCCATCCTGTTTATTTACATGATTCTGGCGAGCCAGTTCAAGAGCTTTTTGCAACCCATGGCTTTGATGACCTCACTGCCGCTGACTTTGATTGGTGTGGTGCTGGCCCTGCTGCTGTTCCGCTCGACCTTGTCCATGTTTTCCATCATCGGGGTGGTGATGCTGATGGGCCTGGTCACCAAAAACGCCATCTTGCTGGTTGACTTTGCGATCCGCATGCGTGAGGAAGGCATGGAGCGCGGCGAAGCGCTCTTGATGGCGGCCAAGGTCAGGCTGCGCCCAATTTTGATGACAACGCTGGCCATGATTTTCGGTATGGTCCCGCTCGCCTTTGCGCTGACCGAGGGGTCTGAGCAACGCGCACCCATGGGACAAGCCGTTATTGGCGGCGTCATCACATCGTCTTTGCTCACGCTGGTTGTGGTGCCCGTGACTTATTGCTATCTGGACGATCTGGCGCAGTGGTTGAAACGCCGCTTTGCCGGTAAAACCGCGACTGGCGTGGCTGACACTGCCTCTGCGACCCCTCAGTAAAATCATAGGTTTCCTCTCATCCCCCCGATTCATTTCACAGGCCCACCATGAACTACGAACAAGCCCGCTTCAACATGATTGAACAGCAAATCCGCCCCTGGGAAGTGCTGGACAACCAGGTTCTCTCCCTGCTGGCCCTGGTCAAGCGCGAAGACTTTGTGCCACCTGCGCTCAAGTCTCTGGCCTTTGTGGATACCGAAATCGCCTTGTCGGCTATCCCCGGCCAATGCATGTTGTCGCCCAAAGTTGAGGCCCGCACGCTGCAGGACCTGGCCGTGCAAAAACACGAAAAGGTGCTGGAAATTGGTACCGGTTCCGGCTACATGGCTGCCCTGCTGGCGCACCGCGCGCAGCAGGTCATCACAATGGAAATTGACCCTGCGCTGGCCGAGACCGCAAGAAACAACCTCACCCGGGCCGGCGCCTACAACGCCGAGGTGCGTACAGGCGACGGCGCGGCAAAGCTGGCGCAGTCCGTATCTGGTGGCGATCCTCTTGGCGGGCCATTCGATGTGATCGTGCTCAGCGGCTCAGTGGCCGAAGTGCCCGCCGCGCTGTTGAACATGTTGAAGGTCGGCGGCCGGCTCAGCGCCATTGTGGGCGCCGAGCCCATGATGCGCGCCACGCTGGTCACGCGCGTGGGCGAAGCAGCATGGCGCACCACGCAAGGCTGGGACACCGTTGCGCCCCGTTTGCTCGGCTTTCCTGAGCCGTCGAAGTTCAACTTCTAAATCGACTCACACGCCCACCATGACTCCCCAGCTCTCTCCTGCGAATTTCAACACCTGGCTGCAAGCCCTGCCCAGCGGTGCAAAGCCGCCTGTGGTGCTGGACGTGCGTGAGCCCTGGGAAATCCAGACCGCTTCTGTACAGGAGGACGGGTTCTCGCTGATGTGTATTCCGATGCGTGAGGTGCCCGCACGCCTGGCACAGCTGCAGGAAGATCTGCCAGTTGATCACCCTATTGCCTGCCTGTGCCACCACGGGATGCGCAGCCTGCAGGTCGCCAACTATCTGGCGCAGAACGGCTACACCGAGGTCGTCAATGTGCAAGGTGGCATTGCCGCTTGGTCCGCGCAACGCGACACCTCGGTTCCAACGTACTGATGTGACGCCGACCTCTTGCCACCTTCAACTGATTCATTATTTTTCATCAGGACACCCATGACATCGCCATCGAAAAAACCGGACTTGCTGCCCTTGTCTCTCGCGTTGAGCGCTGTGCTGGCGGTTTTTGCGCCGGCGGTGCAGGCGCAGAACCTGGTGGAGCTCTACAGATCAGCACGCGACTACGACGCGTCTTATCAGTCGTCACGATCGCTGTACGAAGCCAACCTGGCCAAGGCAGCTCAGGCCAAGGCCGGCATTTTGCCAACGGCTGGTTTGTCGGCAGGTGCCACGCGCACCAATCAGGAAACCACGGTCATCACCCCTGCAGCCAGCACGACGACAGATCGCCGCTTCAGCGGCCAGACCGCAACCTTAAGCGCATCACAGCCTTTGTACCGTCCAGGCAACTGGGCCACTTATGAGCAGGGCAAACAGCAGGTGGTGTTGTCCAAAGCCCAGCTCGACGCTGCCGATCAGGACCTGATTGTGCGCACCAGCCAGGCGTATTTTGATGTGCTGGCCTCCCAGGACACACTGACTTTTGTCAGGGCACAAAAAGCCGCGGTGGGCGAGCAACTGGCATCTGCCAAGCGCAATTTTGAGGTGGGCACCTCCACCATCACCGACTCCCGCGAGGCACAGGCCAGGTTTGACCTGGTGGTTGCCCAGGAAATTGCCGCCGAAAACGATTTGCGCGTGAAGAAAATTGCGCTGGATCAACTGGTCGGAAGAAGCGATGCCATGCCACGCGGCCTGCAAGTGCCGCTGGCGTTGCCGCCCCTGGTTCCAGGTGACGTTAATGCATGGGTTCAGCAATCTGAAGACGTTCACCCCACCATTCGTCAGGCCCAGGCCAGTCTGGAAGTCGCCAAACTGGAAGTCGACAAGGCTGAAGCCGGGCACAAGCCGACGCTGGATTTGACAGCCAGCTACGGCGCCCAACGCAACCCCAACGGCAGCAGCACAAGCGGTCAAAACACCCGCAGCAACGCCTCAACCGTTGGCCTGTCTTTCAACCTGCCCATCTTCGCCGGCTTTGCTACGCAGAACCGCATTCGGGAAACCTTGTCACTGGAAGACAAGGCACGTACAGATCTGGAAGGCGCCAAGCGCAACGTGGCGTTGGCCACCCGTACGGCCTACTTCGGCGTCCAATCGGGCCAGGGTCAGGTCAAGGCACTGGAAGCGGCCGAGGCCTCCAGCCAGAGTTCACTAGACGCCAACAAACTGGGCTACCAGGTCGGCGTGCGCATCAACATCGATGTGCTCAACGCACAAAGCCAGTTGTTTCAAACCAAACGCGATCTGGCAAAGGCGCGGTATGACGTGCTGGTTGGTGGCCTCAAGCTGCGTCAGGCCAATGGCACCTTGACGCCTGAGGATTTGCTGCTGATAAATTCATTGTTGGTGAAGTAGTTCAGCGCTCTTCCCCGACTCCGTTCGGGTTGAGCTCTAGATTTGAAGAGGCTGCCTGCTCGTGTGCCGTTGCCCCGGTCACAGCTGTAGAACTTGGAAGTCGGCAGCGAATTTGCATTGCTCAAATACAGTGGCGGGTCCAACTTCCGATCATGATTGAAAAAGACGGGCTAATTCAATCGAAACGCAAAACAGGCCTCTCACCTAATATCGAAAGTGCCCGCAAACCTTGAGCGAACTATCTCGTTTCAACAGACATCAACTCAAACGCCCCCAACGCCCTCGCCTGCCCATTAAGTAACACATCAACCCGGTGCACACCCGCATGGTGCTTGCGCGTGGTCATCTCCGCCGTGGACACCGTCTTGCCCAGTCGCACGGTTTGCTTTGGCCCCAAATCCAACACCTTCAGCTTAAACACCTTGGCGCTAGTCTTACCGCTGGCTTTGACGTAGTGGATGCAGAAGTCCACGAGCACCTGCTGCGCTTTGTTGCTGGTGTTGGAGACATCAAACGCGATGCTCACCTTCTCGCCCATCACCACGCGTTTGGGCGCGATCCGCGCGTTGGCCACTTCGACCTCTGCACTTTTGCCAAAGCCCAGCACCTCCAGCGCCCCGGCCTCGCCGCGTTTGACGGCTGAGCGCAGCGCGTGTTGCACGATCCAGCGGCGCTCGGGGCCTGCGCCTTTAAGCCATTGCCTGGCGGTGGTTGCCAACACCTCCGGGTGGTCTTTGCCGATGTCGTTGAGGTTGTTGGCAACCGAGCGGCGCACGTACAGCTCGGGGTCGTCTTTAAGCAGCTCAAGCAACGCGAGCACCGGCCCTGGATTTTTCTGGAAAGCTGGTAGCCGGCTGGCCCAAGGCAGGCGTGGGCGGCTGCCTTCGGATACCAGGCGGCGCACATGCGGGCTTGGGTCGGTGGCCCATTGTTTGAATCGGGCCAGCGTGGCGGCTTCGTGCTTTTGCAAAAAGGCGCGAATGCTGAACTCGGCAGTGAAGCGCTGTGTCAGCGCATGCTGCGCCCGCATGGAGTCTTCAAAATGGTCCAACCCAAACTGTGCGACGAACATCGTGTGCGGCAGATACAGGAAGGAAGCCATGCTGAGCCCCGCCGGTCTGCCATGCGGCTGGTCGAGCGAGGCAAGCAAAACATCCACGGCCTTCGGGTAGTCGGACGGCAGGTGTTTGTGCAGGGTCTGGGCGATGTGTTTGCCGCGTGGCATCAGGGCCAGTGCCTCGTACCCCTGCAGCGCATCGCGCATAAACGTTTTTGAGTCGAATGCGGGGTGTACGGCGGCAATCATGCGCGCTATTGCCTGAGGAACGTCAGGACCATACTGGTTGACCAGCGGTTCGGCCATATCAGCGTGTGCCTTGCCAACTCTTACTGGCAGTTCTGCTTGTAGTTCGCTTCGTATTTGGCAAACGAAGCATCCCGATCGGCATCGCTTTTGAAAACCCGCTCGCCTTTGGCATTAAGGTCATAAATACGGGCGTGCCGTAATCTCTCCAGATCGTCCTTGGCATTGAGGCACCAGTTCTTGCGGGCTTCCGCCTGCTTGACGTCGTTTTGCTCCGCCGTTTCACGGGCGATTTGCCGTTTCTTGAATTCAAGCTCCTGCTCTTTCAGCGAGGCGCGTGCGTCTTTAACAGGTGTGTCACCAGCGGGCGCTGCAGGACCGGACTTGGGCATATCCATCTTTTGCCCCCTGTTGTCCGCGGGAGGCCGCTGGCCATACTGCGTCACCCCTTTTTCATCTACCCATTTGTAGACCTGGGCAAAAGCAGGCAGACAAAGGCTACTTGCAACAAGTGCTGTCCAGAACAAACGCATGACGCCTCCCCTTTTTATCTTCTAAAACCGGCAAAAACTCTTACGCCTTCAGCAGACCAGCAAGTGCTTGCACAGTGCTGGCCGTTGCACCGCGATGCTGCGCCGCAAACTCAAAGCCGGCAGCAACTGCACTTTGATGTGCTGACGGGTTGGACAGAAGAGCCTTGGCCTTGCCAATCGCCTCGTCCATATCCTGAACGCGGAAAGCAGCTCCGGCGCCGAGCGCCAACTCTGCCACCTCGTCAAAGTTGAAGGTGTGCGGGCCCATGATAACGGGGCAGCCGCAAGCCGCGGCCTCAATCAGGTTTTGCCCGCCCAGCTGTGCAAAACTGCCGCCCAGCAAGGCCACATCACTCATGGCGTAATACAACGCCATCTCGCCCAGCGAGTCACCCACCCAGACATCTGCCGCGACGGGTGCGCCATTCCAGCTGGACCGACGCAACACGGACAGGCCACGTTTTGCGGTCAGCGTGACCACGTCGTCAAAACGATTGGGATGCCGGGGCACGATCAACAGCTGAAAGGCCGAAGCCAAAGCGCTTCCCTGCTCAAGGAAACTTTCCTCCTCACCTTCACGCGAGCTGGCCAGCATCAGGACAGGACGGCCCAGCGCCTGCCGCCATTGTTTGCCTTGCGCCTGCTGGGCGGTGTCGGGTGCGGCGTCAAATTTGAGATTGCCGAACACATGCTGCACTGTCGCACCCACGGAGCGCAGACGTTGCGCGTCAGCCTCGCTCTGCGCGTACACGGCTGTCAGGGCGCCAAAAGCAGGCTCAGACAGGGGGGCCATGCGCAGTGCCTGCGCCATCGACTTGTCTGACAGGCGAGCGTTGACCAATGCGAGGGGAACGCCTAGCGCCTGAGCGCAGGCGACAGTGTTAGGCCAGACCTCGGTTTCCATCAGCAAGCCAAGGCGCGGTTGAAAGTGTTTAAAAAACCGACGCACCGCTGCCTGGCTGTCCCAAGGCTGCCAGACCTGCACGTCGCCCGCGCGCAGAAGCCCTGCACCTTCGGCCCTGCCGGTGGCCGTACCGTGGGTCAACAAAATTCGCAGCGCAGGGTGCTGTACACGCAAGGCCTGAATCAGCATGCCGGCCGTGCGCGTCTCTCCCAGGGACACGGCGTGCACCCACACCAGCTCCGGACGGGCTTCTGCCACATGCGAGTAGAAACCGAAACGCTCGTCGACCGCTTCCAGGTACCCGGCTTCAGCCTGCCCGCGTCTGCGCAACTTGCGTCTGAGCAAAGGCTGCGCAGCCCACATGAGCAACGAATAGAGTTGACGAATCAGGCCGGACATCAAACCACGCTTTGAGCTTGGGCGTCGGTGGGCGCGCAGCTCATCCACGCGTCCCACACGGCTTGCACGGTTGGCGCGGGCTGGGCGTAAACGCTTACCTGATGCCCGCCGGCGGTGCCCGGCAGCGGCCCGGTGCGCCAGGCTGTGTCGAAGTTGTAAATCTGGACATGCGGCAAATCCAGCGCCACGGCGATGTGGCTCACGCCGCTATCCACGCCAATGACCCCGGCACATTGCGCAAGTTGCTGCGTGAGCGCGTCCAGCGACAGGCGCGGCCAAATCACGGCCTGGGTTGTGGGCCGGCCTTCGCTACCCAGATTAATCGCCGCAGCCATACGCTCGCAGCTTGCCAGCTCCTCGTCACTCCCATGCGGCAATGCAATCTGGAAGCCCAAGGCCGCGAGTCGCCGGCCCAGCGCAACCCAGTCTTCCTCGGGCCACTGCTTGTTTGCACGGGAGGTGCCATGGACAAACGCTACTGTTTTAATAGCGAACTTTGTCCGTGGCGATTGGGCCAATGCCGGATTTAATCCATAACTCCAGGCTGGAGGCAAGGAATAGCCCAGCGCACGCGCGCTCAACACACGTGAGCGCTGCATCGCGTGGATGTGCGGCTCAATGAAGATAGCCACGTCTGCGACCCAACGCGTCGGTGCTTCGTAGCCAGAACCGTCGGTCTGATTGGCTAGGGCGTATCGTTTTCCCGTGGCAGTCACGCTGGCGAGCCGCGCCACCAGCGCTGATTTGGTCAGACCCTGCAGGTCAATCACAGCGTCGTAGTGCTCAGCCTGAAGAAGCGATTTGAATATTTTCCATTCCGCACGCGTAGCCGCTGCCAGCGGAGACTTTCGCCAGCGCCTCAGTTCGCAGGGGATGACGCGGTGTAAGCCTGCGCCTACCAGCGGCGACAGCAGCGGCGCAAAAGACTTTTCCACCACCCAATCGATCTGGGCGCCGGGATGTGCGGAAAGGATGTCCTGCACCACCGGCAAGGTGTGAACCACATCGCCCAGCGAAGACAGTTTGACTAGAAGAACTTTCATCAAGTCCGGCGGAAATGCCTAATGTGCAGCTGGGGCAAAACTCGCGTCAGGCTTCACGCTGCGGAGCAAGGCGAGCATGTCGGCCTCGATGCGGTCCAGCGCCTGCTGCGACCGCCCTTCAAAGCGCAGCACCAGCACCGGCGTGGTGTTGGAGGCGCGGATCAAACCAAAACCGTCTGGCCAATCCACGCGCACACCGTCGATCACTGAAATTTTTGCCGGCTCTGGAAACGACACTGTCTTCATCAGCGTTTCCACCACGCTGTGGGGCTCGCCCTCGCGGCACGCCACGTTGAGTTCTGGTGTGGAAAAGCTGGTGGGCAAGCCATTGAGCACAACACCCGCATTGGGCATGCGGCTCAAAATCTCGAGCAAGCGCGCACCGGCGTAGGTGCCGTCGTCAAAACCAAACCAGCGCTCCTTGAAGAAGATGTGCCCGCTCAT
This sequence comes from Polaromonas sp., assembly GCF_035638815.1. Taxonomy (GTDB): domain Bacteria; phylum Pseudomonadota; class Gammaproteobacteria; order Burkholderiales; family Burkholderiaceae_C; genus Polaromonas. The sequence continues at coordinate 54,551 of NZ_DASQZG010000020.1, read as the reverse complement.
CTCGCCGCCCAGCGGGGAATCAAGCTCTTTCATTTTTGACTTGATCAGCGAGTGGCCGGTTTTGTACATCAGCGGTACACCGCCGGCGATCTCGATCTCGGGCGCCAGACGCTGCGAACATTTCACATCAAAAACAATGGTGCTGCCGGGCATGCGTGACAGCACATCGCGCGCAAACAGCATCATCTGGCGGTCAGGGTAAATGGTGTTGCCCTCGCGGGTAACAATGCCCAGGCGGTCACCGTCGCCGTCAAAAGCCAGGCCCAGCTCAGCGTCGCTGGACTGCAGCGCGGTGATCAGGTCTTTGAGGTTTTCAGGTTTGCTCGGATCGGGATGGTGGTTGGGGAAAGTGCCGTCCACCTCGCTGAAGAGTTCAATCACTTCGCAGCCCAACGCACGGAAGATGTCGGGTGCCGATGCGCCTGCAATACCGTTGCCTGAATCAATCACGACTTTCATCGCGCGCTCCAGCTTGATGTCGGACACGATACGGGCGGAATATGGCGCCAGGACATTGATGTTTTTGACCGTCCCGGGTCGCGCTGGCGCGGACCATTGGCCGGCTTGCATCAAACGTTTCAGCGCCTGAATCTCCTCGCCGAAAATCGCCCGCCCATTGAGCACCATCTTGAAACCGTTGTAGTCCGTGGGGTTGTGGCTGCCGGTGATCTGGATACCCGAGCGGGCCACTGTATTGGCCGCGAAATAAAGCATCGGTGTGGTGGACATGCCGATGTCGATGACATCCACACCAGTGGAAACCAGGCCGCGTATCAGGGCAGCCGCAAGCGCGGGGCCGCTGAGACGGCCATCCCGGCCGACAGCCACGGTGCGCTCACCCTCGGCCAGGGCAACGGTGCCAAACGCCCTGCCCAATGCCTCGGCCACGGACTCATTGACGGTAGAGGGAACGATGCCGCGGATGTCATAAGCCTTGAAAATCGATGCGTCAAGCTGCATGAGGGGGAGTTTCCTGAGGGGTGATGGGAGTACGGGGAGTGCTGGGATTGTAGGCGCCGCCGCCGGGGGGAAGATGTCCGAAAACGGCCAGTTCATTTGTAGTGAATCCGTATGATGAGCCCATGAACCCGGACAACGCCCTCCTCGCTGATGACGACTGCTACCTCGCGCTGAAGACGCGGGACGCGCGCTTTGATGGCAGTTTTTTCACCGGTGTGACCTCAACCGGCATCTATTGCCGGCCGGTGTGCAGCGTCAGAACGCCCAAACGGGAAAATTGCCGCTTTTTCGGCCACGCGGCTCAAGCTGAAAACGCCGGGTTTCGACCCTGCCTGCGCTGCCGGCCTGAGCTGGCGCCGCATTCGGTGGTGTGGTCGATTCAGGACGCCTCTTACATCCTGGCGCATCAAGCGGCACGGCTGTTGGATGAACCAGAAGCTTGGGCCGACACCGCCCCATCGGTCGAAAAACTCGCGGCACGGCTGGGCGTGAGCGACCGCCATGTGCGGCGGATCTTCGAAACGCAGTTCGGCGTGTCGCCCATGCAATATCTTCAGACTCGCCGCTTGCTGACAGCCAAGCAGCTTCTGGCCGACACAGCCCTGCCCATTACAGAAATCGCGTTGATGAGCGGCTACGCAAGCCTGCGACGCTTTAACGCCGCTTTTGTGGAGCACTACAAACTCAACCCGACGCAGTTGCGGCGCCAGGGCGCGGCTCCGTCGGGCGACGGCATCACCATACGGCTGGGGTACCGCCCGCCGTATGACGTGGCGGCCATGCTTGGCTTTTTCAGCAAGCGGGTCAGCAACGCGATTGAGTTTGTCAACACCGAGTCTGCCTATCCGGGAACGGGCCGAACCGTCCGCATCGAATCGGGCGGCAAGGTGCACGCCGGTTGGGTGCTCGCCTCTTTTGATGAAGCCCGCTGCCAGCTGGTACTGAAAGTCAGCGACTCCCTGCGCGAGGTGCTACCAATGGTGATTCGGCGCATACGCGCCACGTTTGATCTGGATGCCGACCCACACGCGATCAATACTGCACTGCACAGCAGCTTTCCCGGCGGCGACGGCCTGCGCGTGCCGGGTGCGATGGATGGTTATGAAATAGCCGTGCGAGCCGTGCTGGGCCAGCAAATCACCGTCGCCGCAGCGCGGACGCTGGCGCAGCGCATGGTGGACAAACTCGGTGAGCCGATCACAACGCCGTGGCCCGCGCTGACGCGTTTGTTTCCATCAGCCGCGGTGCTGGCGCAGGCAAGCGGTGACGCACTGGGCCAGTTGGGCATCGTCAAGCAGCGGCAAACTGCAATTGTGGGCATTGCCACGGCGGTGGCTGAAAAGCGCCTGCAGCTGCATGGCAGCGCCGATATCAACGCAACCATTGCCACGCTGAAAGAGTTACCCGGCATTGGCGACTGGACGGCGCAATACATTGCGATGCGGGCCCTGCGCTGGCCAGATGCCTTTCCGGCAGGCGATGTGGCACTGCACAAGGCGCTTGGCGTGCAGGGAAAGAAAAACCCCGCCAAGGAGGCGGAGCTGGCGTCAATGGCCTGGAAGCCGTGGCGCAGTTACGCCGTCATCCGGGCGTGGAGCGGCGCACTGCCCTCGCCGGCTGGGACCAATGCCGACGGATAACCGGGTAAGCCGATTTATGCGATTTGCGAATGAATAAGGCAGTTCTTTTTCATTGGACGCAAAGGCGCTCTCCCGCGAGGATCACAGTCGAGCAGTGGTGCGCGTGCCGCGTGTCTGTGATTGCCCGGGACCAGAAGAGAACATGATATTTGCTACCAAATCAATAGCTGTAGTCGCCCGTATCTATTGGGCTAGAGGCACATTTTGGCCTGCAAGACGGGCCAAAGCACGCAAACAACCACTCAAAAAGGTGAACACCATGAAATTTGACCGCTCCATCGTTCAGACCACTTATGAAAGCCCTTTGGGCAAGATGATCATCGCCGCCACAGACAAAGGCCTGGCCGGCCTCTGGTTCGAGGGGCAGCGCCATCTCCCACCAGAGCTGTTGGCCCCCACGCTTGCCGCTTGGCCCAGCGATCCCGCGCACCCGTTACTGCGGGAAGTCATCCGCCAACTGGGTGAATACTTCGCCGGCAAACGAACCGAATTTGACGTCGCACTGGACCTCGCTTACGGCACCGCTTTTCAGCAGTCGGTCTGGCAGGCGTTGCTGGCGATTCCCCAGGGTGGCACCGCCAGTTATGGCGAAGTCAGCAGCCGCATAGGCAAACCGGCTGCCGTACGCGCGGTAGGGGCCGCGATTGGCCGCAACCCTGTCAGCATCATCGTGCCCTGCCATCGTGTGATGGGCGCCAAGGGCGCACTCACCGGTTACGCCGGTGGGCTGGAGCGCAAAAGCGCCCTGCTTCGGCTGGAGGGTGTTCTGTGACCATCGCTGCTGCTGCGACGACAGCGAAACCCAAAAGCTGGCGCCTGGATTTTGTTTTGCTGGCGGCCATCTGGGGCTCGTCTTTTCTGTTCATGCGTATTGGCGTGGTGGAGTTCGGGCCGCTTCCCACAGCGGCCGTACGGGTTGCCATCGCGGCTGTTTTTTTGTTGCCGCTGGTGATGCTGCGCGGGCTGGGACCGGTGCTGATGACGCACTGGCGACGTGTGTTTCTGGTTGGCCTGTTCAACTCGGGCATTCCATTTGCCTGCTTTTCGTTTGCGCTGCTGTCCATCACCACAGGTTTGTCGGCCATCCTCAACGCTACCGTACCCATGTTTGGCGCACTCGTCGCCTGGCTCTGGCTCAAGGACAGGCCCACCGGTTCACGCGTGCTGGGCCTGGTGATTGGCTTTGCGGGGGTAGCCATGCTGGCATGGGACTCGGCCACCTTCAAGCCCGACAACTCCGGCGTGTCCCCCGCCTGGGCGGTGCTTGCCTGCCTGCTCGCCTGCGTTTGTTACGCGCTGTCCGCCAGCTACACCAAGCGTTACCTGACCGGCTTGCCGCCACTCGTCACCGCAGCAGGCAGTCAGATAGGGGCAACATTGGGTCTGGCCCTGCCCGCACTCTGGTTGTGGCCTGCGCGCATGCCGGGCGGCGAAGCATGGCTTGCCCTGCTGGTTGTCGGTGTCCTGTGCACAGGTATCGCATACATCCTGTACTTTCGCCTGATCGAGGCGGCCGGACCCGCGCGCGCACTGACCGTGACCTTTGCAGTACCGGTGTTTGCCGTGCTTTACGGCGTCGTGTTTCTAGGCGAAACGGTGACACTGTGGATGCTGCTGTGCGCGGTCGTGATCGTGTGCGGCACGGCACTGTCTTCGGGGCTGCTCAAACTCGGGAAGTAACCACGCTAGACGGAGCCAGCCGCGACGTTAATCGCCAAGGCAACGATCAGCACGTTAAATGCAAATGACAGGATGCCGTGCCCCAGCGTCAGCCGCCGCATCTCGCGTGAACTGACCTTTACATCGGACACCTGTGAGGTCATGCCAATGACAAATGAGAAATAGAAAAAATCAAAGTAGTCTGGATTCGGCTGGTTGGGAAACATCAGGCCTGCCCCGTCCGGCTCCTTGCGCTTTTCTTCCTGGTAGTAGCGGTGCGCATACCGGAACGCAAAAATGGTGTGGATGAACAGCCAGGACAAACTCAGGCCCATCATGGCCAGGATCAGGTGAAGAAGTCGCTCGGTTCCCTCCAGCTCTTTGACCTGCTGCAACAAAAGCGTGATGCTGATGACACAGGCGAGCATGGCCAACATGGTCACCAGAAAAATCACGACACTCGGCTCGTCCTGCGCCTGCGCGCGCTCCCGGGTGCCTTTGGAGTCGAAGACTTCTGCAAGCCACCAGGCCAAAACGAGATACACCGCAGCGCCTACGCACCAGCCAATCAGTGCCCTGAACGGCCACTCCATGGGCACCGGAATCGCCACGGAGGCTGATCCGGCAATAAGGCCGTATACAAGCCGCTGGGGCCCAGTAGTTTCAGAAAAGTGTTTTCGCATGGCTGCCATTGTGGCGCGAGTCGCGCCCGCTCTGACTTCCCCGAACTCCTACACCCCACAGAGAAGCTGAGTCGAGATCGCAAACGAATGCAGGGTGCCTCAGCGCACAGCCATTCCGCCATCGATAAAAAGATTTGCGCCGTTGATATAGGCCGCCCCATCGCTGCAGAGGAACGATGCCGCAGCCGCACAATCAGCTGGGGTACCCACGCGGCCAGCAGGTATGCGGGACAACACGGCAGCGCGGTATTCGGGGTCATTCAGTACGGCGCGGTTCATATCCGTTTCGATAGCGCCGGGAGACAAGGTATTGACGGTGACGCCAGAAGCGCCCAACTGCACAGCCAGGTTGCGGGCCATGTTTTCCAGCGCAGCCTTGGCTGCGGCATAGGCAATCAGTTGGGGATGCGGCCGCACTTGCTGAACACTACCTACGAACAAGACGCGTCCCCAGCCCCGGCTCCGCATTCCTGAGGTCAATTTTTGAGTCAATCCCAGGGGCGCCAGCAGGTTCACTGCCAACTGTAATTCGGCGTCGCCCCTACTGAGCTGATCCCACGGCGCGCGGCGCTCTATTGCAGCGTTGAGTACAAGTATGTCGATTCCGTCCGGCAGCAGCTCATCACATTGCTCAACCAGCTCTTGCACACCGCTCTCAGTCTGAAGATCGACGTGGAGCGACCCCAACGCGCCCATTGAATTTGCGAGAGCGGTAGTTGCTGCACGCTGCCCGGGTAGCCCGTGGAGGACAACGCGAACGCCATCACGTGCGAGCGCCAGTGCAATGGCGAGACCGATTCCAGTTGCTGATCCGGTGATGAGTGCTGACTTGTCTGAAATAGCAGAAGTGGTCATGTCGGTTTGGAACCTGGTCCTGTAATGAATGTTGGCCTGAACAGGGATAGCCTCAAACTTTCCTGGGAAATGTCAGTGACGTGCCCCTCTCGCCTCGCTTTAGTCCACCTTGATTTTGGCCTCCCGGACCAGCCGGGTGTAAGACACCGTCTCCTCCTTCAGGAATTTTGCAAACTCGGCAGTGGAGTTGCCAATCGGAACGGCGCCAACACTTGCGAAGCGCTCACGCACTTCTGTCTCACGCACCAGTTTGGCAATTTCAGCTTGTAGTCGCGCAAGAACTGGGGCGGGGGTGCCAGCCGGCACCATCAGACCGTTCCAGCTGTCAGCCTCAAAGCCGGGGACTGCTTCGGCCACAGTCGGCAGTTCCGGTGCCAAAGGACTGCGAGTTGGACTCGCCACGCCAAGCCCGATCAGTTTGCCGGCGCGGATGTTGGGCAGCGCCGTAATCGCCGTGTCAAACATGACATCAACCGTGCCGCCCATCAAGGCTTGCAGCGCAGGAGCACTGCCATTAAACGGTACGTGAAGAACGTCAATGCCTGCCATGAGCTTGATCTGCTCCACAGCCAGACCGCCACTTGTGACCGTTCCAAACGAACCGAAATTGATCTTCCCGGGATTGGCCTTGGCCTTTTGGACAAGTTCCGCCGCATTCTTTACGCCAAGCTGCGGATGTGCGATGAGGAATAGCGGGTAACGCGCCACCATGCTCACTGGAACAAGGTCTTTCTCCGGGTTGTATGCAAGCTTGCCAGCCAGCGTTGAAGGAGCAAGCGTTATGGCCGTAGGCGACGCCAGCAACAGCGTATAACCATCGGCTGGAGCTTTCGCCGTCAGTGACGCAGCCAGGGTTCCGGCAGCGCCCGGCCGGTTATCCACCACGACCGGAACCCCGAGTGCCTGCCCGAGCTTGGTGCCGACCAGGCGGGCCATCACATCAGACGCACCCCCCGCCGGGAAACCGACCATGATTTTGATGGGCTGGCCATTCGGCCACGGTACCTGGGCATGGGCGGAGCCCAGCGCGACCCAGCCCCCGAAAATCTGCGCGGCCATAGCGGCGGCTAGCAGCGCCCTTCGCTTGCTTGAGTTGATCATGGTGTCTCTTTCGTGGTGTGATGGTGGTGAGTGATTTCGCATCGGATAGCGAACACACGTGTTTGACCCGGTTCTATATGGGCGAGTCCGGGCTTGTTCGAGAAATCCCCGTAAGCGATCTCCGGGTCGGCGGTGCCGTGCCACGGCTCAATGCAAAGATAGGGTGCGCCTGGCCTCATCCACAAACCCAGCTCCGGCAACCCTTTGGTGTGCACCTTCAGGCCCAAACCGCCACCCGATCTGGGACGGTATTCAAGCCATTCGCTTGCCCGATCAAAGACAATCAACGCAGACGGTGTGAACAATGACTCTTCAAGAGCCAGTGCGCCCCCGTCCAGGGCCAGCGGAGAACGCTCCATCCGCAGCGCGCCCTGTGAGTCGAGTCGCGTGGTTTTGAGCTGTGTGTCCTGGGGGAAGTACACCTCGTATTCCTCCTTGCTGCGACCCGGTTCCAGCGGCCATGCGAAACCCGGGTGAAATCCAAACGACGCGGGCAACGCACCCCCGCCCGGGTTCAGCACTTCGGCGCTGATGTGCAGCCCCTGTGCCGACAATTCGTAGTTCAGTGTCAGCGCAAAATCAAAGGGGTAATACTGGTGAGTCGATGCCGAACTCGTAAGTCGGAGACTGCAGTTCGACGCCGTCCTGCTGCTGGACTCAAACTTGCTGATGGAAGCAAATCCGTGCTGCGGCATAGGATAGGTTTTTCCGCTCACGTTGATCTGGCCGTCGCGAACTTTCCCCACTACTGGAAACAAGACAGGACTTTGCCGCGCCCAGTAGTTCGGATCGCCCTGCCAAAGCAACTCCTGACCGCGGTAACGCAGGCTGACCAGCTCTGCGCCCAAGACAGAAATTTTGGCTTCCAGGTCGCCGCAGGCGATGGACAGATGAGAATCGGTGTGCGTTGTCATATGAGGCCTCGTCGGTGCTGTGTGGCGATCGTGACCTCCATTTTCAGCTGGCTCTAGTCAGCCTTGATATTTGCGGCCTTGACGGCATGGGACCAGCGAGGATATTCCCGGGCAAGGAGGTCTCGAAATTCTTCCACGCTGCCTTGAGTGACCTCCCCTGTCGCGGCAATTTTTTCGCGCACCTCAGGGCTCTGAAGTGCGCGCTGAAGCGCACTTGAGAGCTTGGTCATCACTGCGGGTGGCGTGCCAGATTTCACCACCAGCCCAAACCAGCCCGACACGTCATAGTCGGCCACACCCGCTTCAGCGAACGTAGGGATCTGCGCGGCCGAACCAGGTCGCTTCAGCGACGTAGTGCCAACTGCAATGACCGCGCCGGACTTGATGTGCTGATTGACCTCTACGGGCGAGAGGAACGCGCTGCTCACCTGGCCGCCAATGACATCGGTGATTGATTGACCGCCGCCACGGTAGGGGATGGGAACAATATCTGCGCCAGTCTTGAGCTTGAGCAACTCGCCGGCCATGTGCGTCACGCTGCCGCTACCCGATGTCGCATAGGTAATTTGTCCGGGCTTGGCCTTGGCCGCCTGGATGTATTCCGCAGGTGTTTTGATATTCAGCGACGGGTGAACTACCAGCACCAGCGGCGCCAACTGAAGTAGACCCAACGGGATGAAATCCTTTGCTCCATCGTAGGGTAACTTTGGATAAACGAACTGGGTTATTACATACGGCACTGCGACCAGGGTTAGGGTGTAACCATCTGCCGGGGATTTGGCGCCCTCTGCAATCCCTATCGTTCCTGAAGCGCCCGGCCGGTTTTCGACCATCACCGGCTGTCCCAGAAATTCCCCCATCTTCTTTCCAACATTGCGGGCCAATGAATCAGCAGCGCCACCTGCCGGATAAGGAACAATCACACGAACGGGCCTGGTGGGCCATTCCTGCGCTAGTGCTGCCGTGCCAGACAACAGAACCACGGCCAATGTTGTGGCTGTACGGAGAAAGATTAATGCGAGTTTTTTCATGCGGACTTCCTGATGACGGATGTGGGAAGGGACATGCGGACTGCCCCCAGCTACTAATGAGACGGCGCTGCAAGCGGCACCGTCTCATCAGAAGGCGCTAGAAGTAGCCACCCTTGGCCGTGATTTCCTGGACCGTATTTCCTTCGGCAACCCAGCCGAAAATCTTGCGTTCGTTGTCGAGGATTTCCTCGGCGCGAAGCAGGACTTCCATTGCAAGGCGACGCGGCACCACGATGACGCCGTCAATATCGCCGAGCACCACATCGCCGGGACGCACCAGGGTGCGTCCCATCAGGATCGGCGTTTGATAGTGCGTAATCAGGCATCGTCCAAGGCTGCCGTTGGGCGACCGGTAGCGGTAATAAATCGGGAAATCTTTTTCGAGGATCTGGTGCGTATCGCGGATGCCGCCGTCGATCGCAGCAGCCTTGATGCCTTTTTTGACGGCGGTGGCCGTCATGACGCCGCCCCAGGCGGTGGACTCTTCGTCTTTTGATGTTTCCCATACCAGGAAAGAGTGAGGCGCGATCTCATCTAGCATTTGCGTACGGAAAGTAAGCTCGCCGGTTACCCGTGTATTGGGTGCGCTTTTGACTGTGAAGGCCAGTCCGGCCACTGTGCGCTCGCTGCGCAGGGGCTTCAAATCCCCCGGTAGCGCCTGATCAAGCAGGCAATGCTCGCGCAACACATCACTCACCGCACCGGTGTAAAGCTTTTCGTAGCGTGCCAGTAGTTCTTCGACAGGAATCGGGAAAGGCGTTTCGTCGATGACTTCGCGGTCGGCGATCAAACGCTCCAGCTTCATCATCCTTGCTTCGCGTTGCAGATCGCCTTCTTCGGAAGGTGGCATTTTGGTCATTCTTTTTCTCCAGGTTAAAAAAGGGCTCTAAATGAAAAGGTCTTGGTAAAGCTTTTTGGAAAGGGCTTAGCCTTTTATCGCGCCGGCAGTCATGCCTTGGGCGATGTGTCGTTGCAGGGCAAACGTGGCAAGCAGCACGGGTGCCAGCGCTATGGTTGAAGCCGCCATGATTTGTGGCCACTCGATGCCGGTATCACCCACGAACTCGGCAATCACGGTAGGAAGCGTGCGGGCTGATTTGCTTGTCAGGGTCAAGGCAAAGAGAAACTCGTTCCACGCCCCGACGAAGACAAACACCGACGTTGCCGCCAGGCCGGGCGCAATGAGCGGCAGCGTGATTCGGGTAGCCGCCTGCCACCGGGTAGCGCCGTCCACCATGGCGCAGTTCTCCAGATCAGCGGGTACTGAATCGAAGTAACCCTTCAACATCCATACCGCCAGAGGTGTGTTCATTGCGACGTACGCCATGCCCAGGCCAAACACGCTGTCCTGCAGGCCCAGCCACTGCATGTTGAGGTAATACGGCGTGACCAGGGCGACTGGCGGAAAAATTCGCGTCATCAGCAGGCCAAACAAGATGGCATTAGCCCCCTTGAACCGGTAACGCGAGATGGCGTACCCGGCCAACAAGCCGACGGCGATGCAGATCACTAGCGTAAAGCAGCTGACCAGAACGCTGTTGATCAGCGCAGGGACAAATCCTGCCCGGGTCCACACCGCTGAGTAGGCCTCAAACACCGGCTGGAACCACAAGGCGGGCGGCAGGGTCAGGGCCTCACGCTGCGTCTTGAGTGACACCAACAGCATCCAGGCGATCGGAAACATGGTCAGACTCGCCGCAGCTCCACCCACGATCGTCAGGATGATTTTGGTTCTATATGCGGCGCGGCTCATGGTTTCCTCCCGTACAGGGTTCTGATTAATGCCCATGCAAGTGCCGATGTGAGAATCAACAGCAACACCGACAGGCCCGCAGCTTCCGACGCATCGAAATTTTCAAACGCCGAGCGGTAGAGCAGCATGGAGATGGTTTCCGTCGCACCGTTCGGACCGCCACGCGTGAGTACCCAGACTTCGTCGAACAGGCGGATGGCGAATACCACGCGGAACAGCAAGGCCACCAAAATGGCAGGTTTCAGCATAGGCAAGGCAACGTAGCGCACGCGCTGCCACCAGCTGGCACCCTCAACCATGGCCGCTTCAAACGGGGAGCGCGGCAGCATTTGCAGGGCCCCCAGCAGCACGAGGAATACAAAAGACGTGTTGTGCCAGACCTCTGTCACGAGCACCGCAAAAAACGCCGTTCCAGCCTCCGCAAGCCAGGGGTAAGGACCCAACCCCACCCATGAAATCATGTGGTTGATCACGCCGAACTCAGAATGCCAAAGCAGCTTGAAGACCAGTGCCACCACCAGCGGTGTAGCCATGATGGGCGCGACCAGCAAAGTGCGCAGCAGGCGTCCGCCATAGATGTCCTCGTTAACCATCAATGCCAGGGCGAGGCCCAGGAAAAATTCCAGCGCCACGGCGCAGACAGTAAACGCCAGCGTCACGCGCAGCGCATTCCAGAAATGGGGACTGGCCATGATTTTGGCCAGCGTACCCGTGCCGACGAAGGCCTGAGGTGAGTCGCTCTCAATCATGTTCCACTGGTGCAGTGAAGCAAACAGGTTAAAGCCGATGGGGTAAACCACCGTTACAACCAGTACCAGGACTGCAGGTAGAACCAGCAGGTAGGGCCACCAAGCACGCGGCACACGAGCCAGCAAGCCCCGCGCTCCCGGTGATCGTGGCCCCCCGCCGGCCTGCGCGCGGGGGGGAGTTACCGTTACTGAAGGGGTCATGCCAGTATCTGGTTGCACTCTGCCTCGGCCTGGCCCAGCGCATCGGCGGAGCCAATCTTGCCACCCAGCGAGCCACTGACGTGGCGACCCAGGGCGTCATAGACACGCGACAGCTGCGGTGTGTTGGGCATCATCTTCGCCTTGGGCAGTGCCAGTGCCAGCGCAAGCGCTACGGGCACGGCCTTCACAAACTCTGGGTCCTTGAGTACGCTCATCCGGCTGATGGCGTTGCCCTTGTTCATGCCCATCCATTTCTGCTGCGGGGTGTCCGTCATGAAACGAATGAACTCCCAAGCCATGTCTTTCTTGGCGGAGGATCCGTTGATGGACATTGCCCACCCGCGACCGGGGTACGCGAAATCGACACCATCATTGCGGAAGATCGGAGCCCAGCCAATTTTGCCGGCGACCTGGGAAGTCTTGGGATCCTCCAGACGCTGCCAATACCCGGAGAACATGATGCTCATCGCGGCACGGTTTTGCGCGATCGAGTTCACCGCATCGTCAAAGCTGAAGCTGAGTGAGCCGGGGCTTGCAATGCCATCCGCAATCAAGCGCCGGCGTGCTTCCAGGGCGCGGACACCGGGGGTGCTGTTAAACGCCGCCTTTTTCCAATCCGGCGCTTGAAGCAGGTCGCACCCCAGCGGAGCGGCCCAGTCGTACCAGTCCAGCGTACCTTGCTGGCCTTGCACACCCTGCATCACAACGCCATTCATGCCGGGTTTGGTCATGGCCTTGGCTGCTGCAACGTACTCTTCCAGCGTGCGGGGCACGGGCAACTTCGCAGCATCCAGCAAATCCTTGCGGTAATACATCAGGCTGACGGACAGACGTGACGGGATACCCATCAACGGACCGTTAGTTGTCTGGGGCACGCGGAACTGGTTCAGCATGCCGGGGAAGAAATCTTTCAGCCCACCGTTAGGCATGGGGTTGCGCCGGTTGAGCTCGTCAAGCGGCTCAACGAAGCGCGCTAGGCTGGATGTCCAGAAGGAGTCGGCGACGCTGACGATGTCAAAGGCTGAGCTGCGGGAAATGAACTCGGACTGAATCCGTTGACCAAGGACGTCGGTTGGAAACGTCACTGTCTCGACCTTAATGCCTGTCTTGGCTTCAAAGCGGCGCAACATCTCGCCGTCCCCCGTTGCCGCCAGGATGGCGGGGTGCGTGGCCCAGGTAATGGATTTGGGCTGAGCTCGCACCAAAGCGGGAGCAGCGAGGGCAGTGGCGGCGGCGCCAATTTGGACGAGTGCGGCACGACGATCTATCATGATGTGTCTCCTTGGGGTTGCAAACAGATACTTATTTGTCGATTCATATTTGAATTGACGTTTCGGTATTGAAACTGTACGATCACACCATACCAATTGTCAAGTAAGGGAAAACCCATGTCTGAATACCGCATCCCCGCTGTTGATCGCGCCATCGAAGTGCTTGGCGCCATGGAAACGAGGCGCGAGCCCGTGACGCTTAGAGAACTTTCCGATCAACTGGAAATTCCGAAGTCCACCGTCTATCGAATATTGAATTCGCTTGAAGCCGGCGCAATGGTGGCCCGCATGGAATCGGGCAGCTACGTACTGGGCCCCCGCTTGCTTCGCCTTGCCCAGGCAGTAACCCAGGGCTTCGACCTGGTATCACTCGCAAAACCCGTCATGGATGAGCTGGCGCGGCAACAAGGCGCCACAGTCAAACTCTCTGTGCTGGACTCCGGTAGCGCGCTGGTGGTGGCAGCCGCTATCGGCCAGGCAACCTTCACAGTCTCCACTCAGGTTGGCACGCGATTTCCGCTGCATGCAGGCGCCGCAAGCAAGACCTTGGCAGCCTGGCTGGAGGCGCGGGAACTGGAGAAGTTGTTACCCGCAAAACTGGAGCGATTCACCGATTTGACGGTGGTGCGCAGGGCCGATTTAGTTCGTGAATTTGCAACCATTCGCGCGCAGGGATTTGCCAAGGACGAGGGCGAACATAACGCGGGAGTGCACGCCTATGCGGCCCCAATATTTGATGCAGAAGGCAAATGTGTCGCCGCTATGAGCATGCCCTTTTTTGGCAGCGAGTCATCAGCACACGCGCAGGAACTCCTGAACGCCCTGCTAATTGCAGGGGAACGACTCAGCCAATCATTGGGCGCTGCTCCGCGATTAAAGAGAGCTTGACAAGACCCGCACTCATCGGGCAATATTCGTTCATATATAAATCACTGATTCATATTTGAATGGAGACAATATGGCAAGCGTGCAACTGAAACAGCTAGAGAAGTCCTTCCAGACACAGAAGGTGGTCCATCCGATGGATCTGCAAATCCAAGAGGGTGAGTTTGTGGTGCTCATCGGTCCGTCGGGATGCGGCAAAAGCACTTTGCTTCGCATGATTGCGGGGCTGGAGCCGGTAAGCGGGGGGCAGATATTCATTGGAGACCAGGATCTCACCGACGCCGCACCGCGTGATCGAAACGTGGCGATGGTGTTTCAGGACTATGCCCTCTACCCTCACATGTCGGTGCGGGACAACATCGGTTTTGGCTTGAAACTGAGGGGCGTGTCTGACGCCGACAGAGAAAAAGAAATTGCCCAAGCCGCGAATATGCTTGAGATCGGCCATCTGCTGGACCGCAAGCCTGCGGCCTTGTCTGGTGGCCAGCGGCAACGCGTCGCGATGGGGCGCTGCCTGGTGCGCAAGGCAGATGCTTTTCTGTTCGATGAGCCTCTCTCCAATCTGGACGCGAAATTGCGCGCCACCATGCGTGCGGAGATCAAACGCTTCCACCGCAGTACTGGTGTGACGACGATCTATGTGACGCACGACCAGGTTGAGGCGATGACCCTGGCTGACCGCATCGTGTGCCTGGACGGTGGGCGAATCGCCCAACAGGGCACACCATCACAGCTCTACGGGAAACCGGTCAATAAATTTGTTGCCGGTTTTATCGGGTCACCCCCCATGAATTTCGTGCCCGCCAAGTTCGATCACGTTGACGGAGGCGCCTGCGTTGTTCTGCCCGACGGCCAAAAGCTGGCCATCCCGGACGAGCGCGCCGCAGCCATCACGGCCAAGCCCGGCCAGGCCGTCCTGATGGGGATTCGTCCCGAACACCTTACCGACGCCGGTAATGCGCAGGGCGTTCGATGGCCCGCCAGGATAGAGCTTCCCGTGGTGTTGACTGAGCTGCTGGGTGCAGACACTCTGGTGCACGCGAAAGCAGGCAAGGAATCCGTCATTGCGCGTTGCGCCCCGCACGCGGTGGCAAGCGACACCGACCGCATAACCCTGGTCGCAGACATGGCACACGTTCACCTGTTCGCAACTGAGGGCGGTGCGGCATTACGTGCCTGACAGCCCTGCCGGACCCTTGTAGCAAGCGTCGGCCACCCATCTGGCTTAACGCCCTTGTGGCGTAACGAAAAGAGAAATTCATGAAATTGTCGATGATGTTGCCCGCGAAAGCGGACCGGCGCTGGACACTTGCCAGCCAAATGGGCGTCCGTCACGTGATCTCCAAGCTGGCCCCGGAGCTCACCGGGAACCCTCCCCCCTACGAGGAGCAAAGCCTGAAAGTAGCGCAGGACGAATACGCCCGCGCCGGTTTTGAATTGACCGGCCTTGAAGGCGACCAGTTCGATATGAGCCGAATCAAACTCGGCCTCCGTGGCCGTGATGAGGACATCGAGCGCTATCAGCAAATGCTGAAAGTCATGGGGCGATGTGGCGTGCATCTACTTTGCTACAACTTTATGGCCCGCATCGGCTGGTATCGGAGCGCGTCGGCTATCCAGGGGCGTGGCGGCGCGCAGGTTTCAGGTTTCAAGGTGCAGGATGCCGACCGTGAAGGTCTGACTGAACTGGGAGTGATTCCTTCTGATCGGATCTGGGACAACTATCGCTATTTCATTGAGGCCGTCATGCCCGCTGCCGAAGAAGCCGGGGTGCGAATGGCCTTGCACCCGGACGACCCTCCCGTTCCCTCTCTGCGCGGAATCGGACGGATCTTTCATGACCGAGCCGGCCTGGATCGCGCCTTGTCGCTGTCGGACAGTCCGTCGCACGCCCTCACCTTCTGCCAGGCCACGCTGACGGCGATGGGTGAGAACCTCGAAGAGTGTATAAACACGTGGCGCGAGCGGATTGCCTTCATCCATGTACGAGACCTGCGTGGCACATCGGAAGACTTCGTGGAAACCTTCCCGGAAGACGGCGACACCGACATGCCTGCCGTCTTCCGCGCCTATGCAAAGGCTGGGCTAAATGTCCCCATGCGTCCCGACCACGCGCCTGCAATTGAGGGCGATCAGGTTCATAACGGGCCGGTTGCCGGCATGAATGTTGGCTACGAAGCTTACGGCATGGTGTACACCGTGGGCTACATCAAGGGTTTGCTGCAGGGTAGCGACCTACAGTTCACATGAGCGCTGGCGCAGTACTGCAGCTGCCCGTGGAGTGCGTGGCCAATATGGGCGACGATTTGGGCGAGTCGCCAGTCTGGGCGCCAGCGAATCAGTCACTTTATTGGGCCGACATCAACCGCGGACTGATTCATTGTCTTGACTACAAATCTGGAGCGGTACAGACGTTGGGGGTGGGCGAACCCGTAGGCAGCTTCGCACTAGCCAGAGAAGGTGGATTTGTTGCTGGTCTGAAGAGCGGCGTTTGGCAACTGGATGGCACCGGCGGCAAGCTACGGCTCCTGGCCCACGCGAGCGCTGCGATCGCACACCAGCGCCTGAACGATGGCCGCTGTGACCCCCAGGGGCGCTTTTGGGTGGGCGCAATGGATGAGAGTCGTCAGCGCCACGATGGCAATCTCTACTTCCTCGATGCTGACGGTGGGTGCACCACAAAGCTTGCCGGTATCTCCATCTCCAACGGTCTGGCGTGGAGTCCGGATGGCCGGTGGATGCACCATGCGGACACTCCAACCCAAACTATTGCGGCGTACCCCTACGACGGTACCAGCGGGGCCATTGGCGAGCCTCGCGTCTTTCACCGCTTCGAAGCGCCCGATGAGAAACCGGATGGCGCAGCTTTTGACTCTCTGGGACGGTACTGGGTGGCTCTGTATGGAGCAGGCCGTGTGACTTGCCTCTCGCCGAGTGGTGAAAGACTGTTCGACATCCCGGTGCCCTGCCGCTGCCCTACCATGGTTGCTTTTGCCGGGCCGGATTTCAAAACGCTGTTCGTGACTTCGGCCAGACAAAAACGAAGCGCAGAAGAACTTGAGCTCTTTCCACTGTCTGGCGCTGTATTCGCAATCCGGGTCGATACGGCCGGACTTCCAGAACCCGTCTGGAACGGAGTATCTGCTTGACAACCAGAGTGGTTTGCTACGGCGAGTGCATGGTGGAGCTCAGCGCAGAGGGCCCTGGCATGTGGCGGCAAGGGTTTGCTGGCGACAGCTTCAATACGGCGACCTACTTGCACAGGCTCAGTCGTCATGGCTCCTTGGAAGTGCACTACGCATGCGGTATTGGGGATGATCCGTTTTCGGGGCAGATGCTCTCAAACTTCAAAACAGAGGGGCTTCATACAAGCTTTGTGAGACAACTGCCAGGTCGGTCTTGCGGGCTTTATTCGATAAGCGTAGACACCCACGGCGAACGCAGCTTTGCGTACTGGCGCGACACGAGCGCTGCACGCGACTACTTTGCGGGCGAGCGCACTTTGCTGGAGCTGATGGCGAGTACTGTCGACGTCTTCTATCTGACAGGCATCAGCCTTGCGATCACGCCCATGGATCACCGTGAACGTCTGTGGACCTTGCTGGCCGAGTTGAAACGATGTGGAAAACAGATTGTTTTCGACAACAACTATCGATCGCGGCTCTGGCCGTCAGCCAAAGAGGCAAGCGATGTGATGAACCGATGCATAGCCATGGCTGACATCGCTTTGCTCGGACTAGAGGATGTTTGCGCCATGCATCCCGAAGACTCCCGTGACAGCGCACTCGAGCGGTGCTTGTCGTACGCCGATAAAGAAGTTGTCGTTAAGGATGGAATAAACCCTGTCACTGTCAGGACGCGCAAAGGCAAATTTTTGCAAGTTCCTGTGGCAAAGGTTCAGCCCGTTGACACCACCGGCGCGGGAGATGCTTTTGCCGCAGCGTACCTGGCAGCTCGCCTCGCAGGTGCACCCGAGGCTGAGGCTGCAGAAATGGGCAATAAGCTCGCGGGGATGGTGGTTCTCCACCCAGGGGCGATAGTTGACAAATCCTGGACACAGCCTCAACTGGACACTTGGACGTGCCTTCCGTAGCGAAGAGGTTGGGGGCTACCGCGCGCGGATAAAGCAAGTCGACACCGAAAGCGTAGCAAAGATCACACCCGAAAATGAGATCCACAAACCAAAATGGGTTGCATCGAAACCGATGCAACCCATTGATTTTTGGCGGAGCGGACGGGACTCGAACCCGCGACCCCCGGCGTGACAGGCCGGTATTCTAACCAACTGAACTACCGCTCCAGGTAGTGGTAACGTTCGCTCTTTCGAGCCAAGTCGCATGCCCTTGCGGGCTTGCGGTTACCGACTTGTGCCTTGTGCTTCACACGGATGTGAAGAATGCTGGCGACCCCACGGGGATTCGAACCCCGGTACCTACCGTGAAAGGGTAGTGTCCTAGGCCTCTAGACGATGGGGTCTAAACCTTGGATCTTCCGGAAACAGGTTTTTGCAAACCTGTTCAAAAAAACTCTTCTCAAAACTTTTTCGACGCCATTTCAGGACGGTTGATTGGTGGAGGTAAACGGGATCGAACCGATGACCTCTTGCATGCCATGCAAGCGCTCTCCCAGCTGAGCTATACCCCCAATACCGTCAGACCTTCGTCCTGCAATGCGGGTTTCCCTGCAATTGTCGAGCCTTGAATTATAGCCCGAAATTCAGGTTGTATTCAAGCGCCTGAGCCGGGCAATCACCTGCTCCCTGTCCATCAAGGCCAAAAAGGCGTCGAGCGAGGGTGTTTGTGGCCGGCCCGCAATCAACACGCGCACGGGCATCGCCAGTTGAGGCATCTTCAGGCCCGTCTCGCTGAGCACTTGCTTGACCACAAGAGCAATGCCCGCCTTGCTCCATTCGCATTGCACCAGCAGCTCCGCCAACTTGCCCACCGCCGGCGCGATATCCGCAGGAACATGGGTCTGGATGTCTTGTGCGCTGACCGGCTCCTGTCCAAGCAGCACGCCCATCCATTCGGCCAGTTCCACCAGGGTGCTGCAACGGTCTTTCAGCAGTGCGCAGGCCGCAACGCGGCGTGGCACATCCAGCGCAGCCCGTGTTTGCTCGTTGAGGAAAGGCACCACCAACTGCGCGAGAGCTACGTCGGCCATCGCCTTCATGTGCTGGGCGTTTACCCAACGCAGCTTGGCTTCATCAAACTGCGCCGCGCTTTTACCAAGGTGGTCCAGGTTGAACCATTGCAAAAATTGCTCGCGGGTGAAGATTTCATCGTCACCATGGCTCCAGCCCAGGCGCGCCAGGTAGTTCACCATGGCGTCGGGCAGATAACCCTCAGCGGCGTATTGCGTCACGGCCTTGGCGCCGTTGCGCTTGCTCATTTTCTCGCCCTGCTCATTGAGCACGGTGGGCAGGTGCGCGTACACCGGCACTTCTTTGCCCAGGGCGCGGAAGATGTTGATCTGGCGCGGCGTGTTGTTGACGTGATCGTCACCGCGAATCACATGGGTCATGCCCATGTCGATGTCGTCAACCACCACGCAGAAGTTATAAGTCGGCGTGCCATCGGGCCGCGCAATCACCAGGTCATCGAGCTCGTCGTTGCCGATCTCGATACGGCCTTTGACCTTGTCTTCCCACACCACGCTTCCGCCTTGTGGGTTCATGAAGCGCAGCACCGGCTGCACGCCTTCAGGCACCGGTGGCAATGTCTTGCCAGGCGCCGGGCGCCACGTGCCGTCGTATCGCGGCTTTTCTTTGGCGGCCATCTGCTTTTCGCGCAGGGCGTCCAGCTCGGCCACGCTCATGTAGCAGGGATAGACCAGGCCATCAGCCTGCATCTGCGCGAGGACAGCCTTGTAGCGGTCCATGCGCTGCATCTGGTAGAACGGTCCGTCGTCGTAGTCGAGTCCTAGCCAGCGCATGCCTTCGATGATCACATCAACGGCTTCCTGGCTCGAGCGCTCGACATCGGTGTCTTCGATACGCAGAACAAAGTCGCCACCCGTAGCGCGTGCAAAGGCCCAGGGGTAGAGGGCCGAGCGGATGTTTCCTAAATGGATGAAGCCTGTGGGCGAAGGTGCGAAACGCGTTCTTGTTTTTTGTGTCATGTCAGGGTATCCAGGCCACGCAGCAAGTCGGCCTTCAAATCTTCAATATACTCCAGCCCCACGGCCACACGAATCAAACCCTGGCCGATGCCGGCGGCCTGGCGTTGCACTTCGGTCAGGCGCCCATGCGAGGTGGTGCCCGGATGGGTGATGATGGTTTTGGTGTCGCCAAGATTGGTGGCAATGCTCATCACGCGTACGCTGTTGATGACGTGAAACGCGTTGGCCCGCGCCACTTCAGGCGTGTCCCCGCGCACATCAAACGACACCACCGCCCCGCCCTGCCCTGACTGCTGGCGCATGGCGAGTTCGTGCTGCGGATGCGAGGCAAGCCCGGGGTAATAAACGCGCGACACGGCGGGCTGCTTTTCCAGCCACCGCGCAAAAGCGAGCGCATTGGCGCATTGCGCCTGCATACGAATGCCCAGCGTTTCCAGCCCCTTCAGCACCACCCAGGCATTGAAGGGCGACAGTGTCATACCGGCGGTTCGCACCACGGGGCCAAACACATCGACGATCAACTTTGAAGGGCCACAAATCGCGCCGGCCATGACGCGGCCCTGGCCATCGAGATATTTGGTGCCGGAATGGATCACCAGGTCGGCGCCGAACTCGACTGGCCGTTGCAGCGCTGGCGTGCAAAAACAATTGTCCACAGCCAGCAGCGCGCCAACCCCATGCGCAAGATCAGCCAGCGCAGCGATATCGCAGACATCGGTGAGCGGGTTGGTTGGCGTTTCGGCAAACAGAAGTTTGGTGTTGGGCTTGAGTGCAGCTTTCCACTCGCCCACATCGGTCTGCGAAACAAAAGTGGTTTCGACACCGAACTTGCCAAACTCGCGGCCGATCAGGTTGATGGTGGAGCCGAACATGGAGCGCGAGCAGATGACGTGGGCACCAGACTTGAGCAGGCCCATGCACATCATGAGAATCGCGCCCATGCCGGTGGAAGCACCGATGGCGGCCTCGGTACCTTCAAGCGCAGCCAAACGCTGCTCAAAGCTGGTCACCGTGGGGTTGGACGTGCGTCCGTAGGTGTAGCCCTCCTCGGTGCCGGCAAAACGCCGGGCCGCGGTTTCGGCATCGGGCTGCACAAAGCCGCTGGTCAGGTACAGCGCTTCGGAGTTTTCACCGTGCTGGCTGGGTTCCAGCGCCACGCGTACGGCAAGCGTGTCGCGGTGCAGGTTGTCAGGCAGTTTTTTGGACGTCATGCTCATGCCTCTTGCGGATTGGGCAGCGCCAGACGCGACACATCAACCTCGCCCTCTTCACTGCTGTCCACCCGCTCTGAATTCATTTTTTCGATGGTCTCAAGTGTCACATCACCGGTGATGTACACGCCGTCAAAACACGAAGCGTCGAAGCCGTCGAGGTTCTTATTCAGCGAGCCGACGGCGCGCTTCATCCCGTCTACGTCCTGGTAAATCAGGGCGTCGCACCCGATAGCGAGACGGATTTCTTCCACCGTTTTATCGTGCGCCACCAGCTCTCCGGACGTCGGCATATCGATGCCGTAAACATTGGGGTAACGCACTGGCGGCGCGGCGCTGGCCAGGTACACTTTTTTGGCGCCGGCATCGCGCGCCATCTGCACAATTTCACGGCTGGTTGTACCGCGCACGATGGAGTCGTCAACCAGCAGCACATTGCGGCCTTTGAACTCACTGGCGATCACGTTGAGCTTCTGGCGCACAGATTTTTTTCGCACGCCCTGGCCCGGCATGATAAAGGTGCGGCCCACATAGCGGTTTTTTACAAAACCTTCGCGGTAGGGAATGCCCAGCAGGTGCGCAAGCTGCGTCGCGCTGGGGCGGCTCGACTCGGGGATCGGGATGATGACGTCGATTTCATTCGGCGGTACGGTAGAGACCACCCGCTTGGCCAGTGTTTCGCCCAGGTTCAAACGTGCCTGGTACACCGAGATGCCGTCGAGCACGGAGTCAGGACGAGCGAGATATACAAACTCAAAGATGCATGGATTGAGCCGTGGATTGGCTGCGCATTGCTCGGCATGCACCGCACCTTCCAGATCAACAAACACGGCTTCACCGGGCGCAATGTCGCGCTCAAACTGGTGCGCCGTACCTTCCAGCGCTACCGACTCGCTGGCCACCATGACGGTGTTGCCGTTTTCATTCTGGCCGCGGCCTATGCACAGGGGGCGAATGCCAAACGGGTCGCGAAAGGCGAGCAGTCCGTGGCCGGCGATCAGCGCCACCACGGCGTAAGAGCCTTTGACGCGTTTGTGCACACCGCGAACAGCGGCAAACACATCAACCGGGCTGAGTGGCAGGCCGCGCGTTGTTTTTTCAAGCTCGTGCGCCAGCACGTTGAGCAGGACTTCAGAGTCGCTGTCGGTGTTGATGTGGCGGTGGTCGGTGTTGAAAAGCTCGGCCTTCAATTCCGCCGCGTTGGTCAGGTTGCCGTTGTGCGACAGCACCAGGCCAAAGGGCGCATTTACGTAAAACGGCTGCGCTTCATCTTCGCTGTAGGCATTGCCTGCCGTGGGGTAGCGCACCTGGCCCAGGCCCACCGTTCCCGGCAGCGCACGCATGTTGCGGGTACGGAACACGTCACGCACCATGCCTTTGGCTTTGTGCATGAAGAACTTGCGGCCCTGCTGGGTGACGATGCCCGCAGCATCCTGCCCACGGTGCTGCAGCAGCAGAAGGCCGTCATAAATCAGCTGATTAACCGGGGCGTTACTGACAACGCCAACTATTCCGCACATATGTTTCCGTTCATCACGTTGACACCCATCACAGATACTTTGCAAACTGCTCTGGCAGCACGGGCTTGAGACCCCTGAGTGCTGCCGACAAAACCTCTGCGCCTTGCGACTCCTGCCACCAGGCGCTGGACTTGAAAGCGGTCATGTTGATGACCACCGCCGCTGCCAGCAACAAGATAAGGCCGCGCACCACACCAAAAGCGGCCCCCAGCGTTCTATCCACAGGGCGCAGGCCCACGGCCTCCACCAGTTTTTTGATCAGCACCGCCAGCAATCCGGCCACAAAAACGGCCGCAATAAAAATCAATGCAAACGCCGCTGCGTAACGCACCGGACTGGCCGCCCCCTGCAGGGGAAGCTTGGTCGCCACCTCAGGGGCGAACCACTGCGCCAGATAAAACGACACGGCCCAGCCAATCACCGACAGGACCTCATACACGAACCCGCGCCACGCGCCGAGGATCAGCGACACCGCCAACACCCCCAGCAAAACCAGATCGGCGACAGCCACCGCTAGCCTGCTTACAAAGTCAGGATAGCTGCAGGCAAATCAAGGCCCTTGATCTTGCTGGCAGCCTTGTCGGCATCGGCTTTGGTGGCAAAAGGCCCCACGCGCACCCGGATGCGTTTGCCATCCTTGGTGTCTGCTACCTGCGTATAGGTCTTCAATCCCGCCTTTTCAAGTTTTTGGCGTACCTCTTTGGCCTTGTCTGCATCGGAGAACGCGCCTACCTGGACGACGTGGCGCCCTTCTGCCTCTGGAGCGGGTTTGCCTTCGAGCAAGGCCTTGGCGCGACCGGCCTCATCGTTTGCAGAAGGGACTTTGGCAACCGCCTTGGGCTCCGGCTTGGGATCGACTTTTGATTCAGGCTTGGGCTCAGCTTTTGCCTCCGCTTTTGCCTCCGGTTTTGGCTCGGGCTTGGGTTCTGCCTTCACTTCGTTCTTCACCGGGGACGAAGCAGGAGTCTCGGGGATTGAAGCCCTCCTTTCCGCTACGATTTCTTCACGCGCCGTGAGGCTGGCAGGCGCGGCAACCTTGCCGCTGGCAGCGGCCGAAGCAGCGGGCGGCACAACAGGCATGACCAGCGGTTTGACCGCGTATTTGGCGGGAATTTCGATCGGAATGTCTACCGCCACGGGGCGTGGCTGGGTATCAAACAACAAAGGAAACCCGACTACGCCCGCCAACACCAGCACGGCAGCGCCAATCAGCCGGTGCTTGGCCCTTTTGCGCAGCATTTCCACGCTTTCGGACGGGGCCGCAGACCCGGCGGCCTTCGCGGACGGTTGGCTGCGGCGAAAGTTGAAAAGGGGCATGGGCTGGGTCTAGGTTGATGAGGCTTGATGATGCGACGGGGCATGCGGGGCAGAAATTCGGGGCAGGCCGTCTCTCAAAATCTCCCCCACCGTATAGAAGGATCCGAAGACAACGATTCTATCAGCGGGGTCTGCTGCGGCGATGGCTGCCTGCAGAGCCAATACGGGCCCACTGTAGGTGCTGGCGTGTACATCTTTGCGGGTGTTCAGGGCCTGCCATTGCGCCATCAAGGCAGCGCCGGTTGCGGCACGGCCGGTGGGTAAATCGGTGAAATACCAACGGTCGACCAAAGGGCCCACGCGCCCCAACATGGCATTCAGATCCTTGTCGGCCATGGCGCCAAACACCGCATGGGTGGTGCGGTAAAAACCCATGGCGTCCAGATTGGCAGCAAGCGCCGCCACGGAGTGGGGGTTGTGTGCCACATCCAGCACCATCGTGGGCTGCCCGGCAATGATTTGAAAGCGCCCCGGCAACTCCACCATGGCGAGCCCGTTGCGCACGGCTTGTGCGGTCACGGGCAGGCGCTCGCGCAGAGCCGTCAACGCCGCCAGCACGCCGGAGGCATTGACCAGTTGGTTGGCGCCGCGCAGCGCCGGGTAGGCAAGCCCGGCGTACCTCCGGCCGCGTCCTGCCCAAGCCCACTGCTGCTTGTCGCCGGAAAAATTAAAGTCGTGGCCCAGTCGCCACAGGTCGGCACCCACTTCGCGGGCGTGGTCCAGCACACTTTGCGGCGGCACCGGGTCGCCCACCACCACCGGCTTGCCCGCGCGCATGATGCCGGCTTTTTCCCGTCCGATGCTGTCACGGTCATGGCCCAGCAACTCGGTGTGGTCCAGGTCAATGCTGGTGATGAGTGCGCAATCGGCGTCAATGATGTTGACCGAGTCCAGCCGCCCGCCCACGCCCACCTCCAGGATCACCACATCCAGATTCGACGCGGCAAGCAGGCTGAAGATGGCGAGCATCGTGAACTCAAAATAGGTCAATGAGGTGTCCCCGCGCATGGCCTCAACCCGGGCGAAATGCGGCAACAGCTGCTCGGCGCGAGCCATCTCGCCGCGCATGCGACAACGCTCTTCAAAATGGACCAGATGCGGCGAGGTGTAAACCCCTGTGCGATACCCGGCCTGCTGCAAGATGGCTTCCACCATGGCGCAGCTGGAGCCTTTGCCGTTGGTCCCGGCAACGGTGATCACCGGGCAGTCAAAACGCAAGTCCATACGCCCGGCCACGCTCCGTACGCGGGCCAACCCCAGATCAATGGCCGTGGGGTGAAGGCGCTCGCAATAGGCCAGCCAGTCGGCGAGGTTGTTCAGTTTTTCCATAGAGCCGGTATTGTCGCCGGTGCGCGGTTCCGGCACACCGGCCGCGTCATGCCACGGCACCCGGAATGCTATTTATTCAATAGCAACCTTCGCCCGTTAACAAAGGGCAAAGTACCGATTTGGCTACTGCCTATGCCAGAATGACAACATGATCATTGTTTATGGCATTCCCAATTGCGACACCGTCAAGAAAGCCCGCGCCTGGCTGACCCAACACGGCCTCCCCTACGAATTCCATGATTTCAAAAAGCAGGGCGTTCCCCTGCAGAGCTTGGTGGCGTGGGAAAAAGCGCTCGGATGGGACAAGCTCCTCAACCGCAAGGGCACCACCTGGCGCAAGCTGGACGCCGCAGTTCAGGCTGCTGCCGTTGACGCCGAAAGTGCGATCGAATTGATGCGACTTCACGCCAGTGTTATCAAGCGTCCGGTGGTGGAATGGTCGGGGCCCCAAGGTGCGGTGACCGTGGGTTTTGACGCGGAGAGCTGGGCGAAACGTCTCTAGCCCGAATGGGACTCATTTATTGAAATTTCTGTCATTGCGGGCTCGACCCGTAATCCATCCCTCGCGGGCCTGTGCCGTGGAACATGTGGCATGGATCCCGGCTCAAGGCCGGGATGACAGATAGATGCCTATGTGTAAAGCACCCCAGCTTTACAGTGTTTCCACCCCAGACCGGTACCCAAAATGACCTCCTTTCATTAAACTTGGCAAGTCCGTCCGGCCACGCTGGCTGGCAGCCCATCCAGTGGGGCCAAAGAGGTTTAAACCATGAAAAAGTCAATCGTTCTGTCCGCAGTTGTTGCCGCTACAAGCCTGGCGTGTGCCAGCGCCTCAGCCATGGACATCCTTGCGCGCGTGATCTCCAGCACGCCCGTGGTCCAGCAGGTCAGTGTGCCCCGTCAGGTGTGCACCACCCAACCCATGATCACAGAGTCCCCCCGCTCAGGGGCGGGCGCCATGATGGGCGCACTGGCAGGAGGTGCCATGGGAAATGCGGTCGGGGACGGCGGCGGCCGCGCGATTGCAACCATGATCGGACTTGTTGGCGGCGCCATCATCGGCAACAACATTGAAGGGCCGAACCAGCAGTTGCAAAACGTGCAACAGTGCGGCATGCAGACTTCGTATGAAAACCGCACGTCGCACTACAACGTGGTCTACGAATATGCCAGCAAGCAATACACGGTACAGATGCTCAATGACCCCGGCCACTATGTGCGCCTGCAAGTCACGCCTGTCGGTGCCGTGCCGGCGCCTCAGCCGAATGTTCAGCAGGGTTATGTTCAGCCCTACCAGCCGCAAGTCCAGCAAATGCAGCAGGCCTATCCGCAGCAACCGGTGTACGTGCAACCCGCCCAAGTTCAGCCCGTCTATGTGCAGCAGGCCCCCGTGGTGGTCTACCCCGGTTATTACTCACGGCCTTATTACCCGCCGATCGGCATGTCCATCAATTTTGGCTACAGCCGCGGCGGCCACTACAGACATCGTCATCACGGCCATTGGCGCTAAACCCAAAACAGTCCCTCGATAAAAAGGGCTGAATTGGCTATTTTCGTAGCCCAATCAGCCCTTTTTTGCGAGCGCCAGGCTTTACAGCGTCGTCTGAATCAAGGCGCCCTTGAAAAGCACCGGCCCAGTGGGTCCACTGCCTGGTGGCACGCCGCCTTTGGGCTCCAGCGTAATGGCAAGCGCTGGCACTTCTCTCACATCTCTATCGGTCGCGGTCAGCCGCATGATTTTTTCGCTGCTCATGACGCCGAGCGACTTGGGACCGCCACTCTTTGGCAAGGCCCACAACTCGAGTGATTTGTCGGCGCTTTCCTGGAAGCCACCAACGCGCTTGAGGACCAGCTTGTTGTTCTTGGGGTCAAAGGTGACCAGCATGGACGCCGCGGCCTTGTCGTCTGCCAGCACCGCAACGTACTGGATTTCAGGTGTTGCAGACAGCTTGGCGCTGAGGTCCTGCACCTGCCCATTAAGCGTGCTGTTCAGATTAACGCCGGTAACCACTGCCACCACCGCCGCCATTGCGCCAGCCGCTGTGGCGCCACGCCAAAGCCCCAGGCTTGCCCACCAGCCACCGGAGGCAGCCACAGGGGTTTGCCGCGCAGCCAGCATACGTTTCGCTTCTTTTTCCGCGTCGACCAGGTTCTGTATGCGCTTCCACACGGCCGGGCTGGGTGCCAACTGCGGCTGCAGTTCAGTCACCGAAGCAAGACGACTCTGCCAGATCAGCGCCGCAGCCCGCACCGGTGCGTGTACCCGCGCCAGCGCTTCAAAGCGCCGACGCGCGCCGCCACGCAGCGTACCCAGCGCATAGCTGGCGCCCAGCTGGTCAATCAACGATGGGTTACTGATCAAATTCATACAACACCTTCTTCAGAAGTTTCCCGCCCGACTTGACGGGAACAAACAATCTCTCCATACAACTCAGGCAAAGCGGGACATGCATCCACGCAACTGCTCCAGCCCGCGGCGGATCCAGGTCTTCACCGTGCCCAGCGGCAGCTTCAGCTGCTCTGCCAGTTCGCCATGGCTTAAATCACGCAGGTAGGCCAGGCTCACCACCTCCCGCTGCTTGTTCTCCAGCTGGCTCAGGCATTGGTGCAGCGCCCAGGCCTGCTCACCGGCCAGCGCCGTGTCCATCGGGTTGTCGGAGTCGCCTTCCAGCGTGTCGCTAAGCACATCGTCGAGCTCCACGCCCTGATCGGCACGCTCTGAAGTGCGTCGCCGCAAAAAATCCAGCCCCCGGCTGCGCACGATCAGGCACAACCAGGCCATGGGCGGGGAGAGCGAAGCCTTGTAGTCCCCGGCGATTCGCCAGACATTGAGAAAGGCTTCCTGCAATACATCTTCAGCCCAGCTTTTGTTGGTTACCACCCGCACTGCCACGCCATACAACTTTGACGAGGTCAACTCGTAAAGCTCTTTAAGCGCCGATTCATCGGCCAAAGCAACGCGATCAATCAATGCAATCAATTGGGTATCTGGGCTTTCTGCTTTCATGGACATCATTGTCCTGCATTAGGGATACGTGCAAAACAGGCCAATGGATTCAGCGTTGTCTGCCGCAGACAGTCCTGCGTGACCTAAAATCGCCTGCTTTGCCCCTGCGGGCTCTGCTGCTAGCCCTTTACCAAGCCTTCTGCGACGCCAATCTTCCGAAAACACCATGACTACCGAAAAAATTGACAACGTCAGCGTTACCACCCAGGCCATTGTGTATTTCGACGGCAAATGCGTCAGTCACGGCATCACGTTTGCAGACGGCACCAAAAAATCGGTGGGTGTTGTGCTGCCGTCCACACTGACATTCAACACGGGTGCGCCCGAGATCATGGAATGCGTGGCCGGCTCCTGCGAGTACAAGCTGGCGGGCAGCGACGCCTGGGTTACATCAGCGGCTGGCGACAAATTTAACGTGCCAGGCAATTCCAGCTTTGACATCCGCGTCGGCGAGGCTTACCACTACATCTGCCACTTCGGTTGATCCGCAGAGCAACACGCTCCTTATTTCATAGCAGCTTGCGCAATAAATACAAAGGCTAGAGGCCACTACATGTCTAACACCATCCTGCAAAACATCCCCGCCGGCCAAAAGGTCGGCATCGCGTTCTCTGGCGGCCTGGACACCAGCGCCGCGCTGCTCTGGATGAAACAAAAGGGCGCCCTACCCTACGCCTACACCGCCAACCTGGGCCAACCCGACGAAGCCGATTACGACGAAATTCCCCGCAAAGCCATGGAATACGGCGCCATCAAGGCGCGCCTGATTGACTGCCGCCCACAACTCGCCGCTGAAGGCCTGGCCGCGCTGCAAGCCGGTGCCTTCCACATCACCACCGCCGGCTCCACCTACTTCAACACCACACCGCTGGGCCGCGCCGTGACCGGCACCATGCTGGTCAGCGCGATGAAGGAAGACGACGTCAACATCTGGGGCGACGGTTCGACCTTCAAGGGCAACGACATCGAGCGCTTCTACCGCTATGGCCTGCTGGTCAACCCCGCGCTGAAGATCTACAAGCCCTGGCTGGACCAGCAGTTCATCGACGAACTGGGTGGCCGTTCTGAAATGAGCGCCTTCATGACCGCCAACGGATTTGGCTACAAGATGAGCGCCGAAAAGGCCTACAGCACCGACAGCAACATGCTGGGCGCCACGCACGAGGCCAAAGACCTGGAGCACCTGAACAGTGGCATCAAGATCGTCAACCCCATCATGGGCGTGCCCTTCTGGAAGGACGACTGCGTGGTCAAGGCCGAAGAAGTGAGCGTCACCTTTGAAGAAGGCCGCCCTGTCGCGCTGAACGGCGTACACATCAACAACCTGGTGGAGTTGATCCTCAAGGCCAACGAAATTGGCGGCCGCCACGGCCTGGGCATGAGCGACCAGATCGAGAACCGCATCATCGAAGCCAAAAGCCGCGGCATCTACGAAGCCCCCGGCCTGGCGCTGCTGTTCATCGCCTATGAGCGCCTGGTTACTGGTATCCACAACGAAGACACCATCGAGCAATACCGTGACAACGGCCGCAAGCTCGGTCGCCTGCTCTACCAGGGCCGCTGGTTCGACAGCCAAGCCATCATGCTGCGCGAAACCGCCCAGCGCTGGGTGGCGAAGGCTGTGACCGGCACCGTGACGCTGGAACTGCGCCGGGGGAATGATTATTCGTTGCTGAACACCGAATCGCCGAACCTGACGTATGCGCCTGAGCGTTTGAGCATGGAAAAAGTGGAAGACGCGCCGTTTTCTCCACTGGACCGGATTGGGCAGCTGACCATGCGGAATCTGGACATCACCGACACCCGCGCGAAGCTGCAGGTTTACTCCAACGCGGGGTTGTTGGAGCTGGGTAAGGGGGATGACTTTTTGAAGCTGGGGAAGTAAGCCAGTTCAGGCGCCCCCCAAAAAACAAAGCCCGCCAAGTGAATGCTTGGCGGGCTTTGTTGTTTCACCTCTAGGGCATCGTTTGGGTATCAATTATTCGCAATGGCTAGGGTAGTTCGAACAACTAAACAGGCTTCACACAGTTGCTGTTAAGCGCTCTATGGCGACGCTCAAGCTTTCTTCAGTAGGCGAGTTAATCACTGTAAGAGGCAAGCCGAGCTCATGGCAGACATCCTGAACATGAGCCGATTCGGCCTCGGCCAATTCAGAGATAGCGAAAACGTCAGTTGCGCCTCCATCCCGCATCGCTAATCTGCAAGCGATGATGTTTGATTCTTCGGTCAGAAGAATTACACCTGTCAAATGCAACTCCCGAAACACCATCTTCTCTAGCGGAGTCAAAATTCCCAGCTCATTTCGAAGAACAAAGTGCCCATCGAGCAGGATTTTTGGATGGATCAAGCGCTTTTGACTAACGGCTCGTATCAAAGCCACTTGGTTGTCATCAAGTGCAGAAGTCTTCCTGTCAGTTCCCCACGTAGCTAGTCCCTTTTCTTCGCGGATGAGTTGACTAGCCGTAAAGTGAATGACTCCAACAGCCTTGGCAACACGCGTACCAAGAAATCCCTTCCCAACACCATGCACACCCGCCAAGAAAATGACGCTCATTTTTCTACGCCGGCGCCAAAAGTTTTTCAAGCTTTTTCAATTCCTTTGGTGTCAGGTATCGAAAGGACTGTGGAGCCGAAAAGGATTTGAAAATTTTCTCCGGCCCGATTGGCTTGCTATATACGCGAACGTTATGAAGCATGATGGCAAACCCAGTTTTCTTCGAGTCAAAGTAGGCGATCAGTTCAGCACGACTTAGCCCACCGCCATTGTCTTTCGCGATTGACCACAGCTTGGCAGGACTAGCTTCTATGGTCTCTTTCACGTCAGCCAAGGCAACGATCGCCTGTACTGGGGCAGAGGAATAAATAGCGATGGTTCCTACGGTTTGAGCGGGAACAGTCCGGCGTAGCTCAACCAGCTTGCTTCCCTCTGCAATGAGAGAAGCAAACTTGGGCTTAACAGATAGCAGGATCGCACTACCGTTTTGAGAGTCTGAGAATTCTGGAAAAAGCGTCATCGGAAATGTTTGTGATGGACTGGATCGGCCCCGACACAATGCCTTCTTGTGTGAGTGCCGAATATGGGATGGATGACTGAAAGTGACATGCAAGTCTGAAAAGCATTACTTTAGTTGGCGTTCTTGCCATCACCTCAATGTCCCTTTGACTGTAAACCGTGCGACGACTCACGATTTGCATAATGCTAGAGGCGTCTTCATGCACCTCGTATCGTTCTACGATCCCCAGTGTCGTTACGGCCTTTTCGTCACCAGTCCTGTAGAAAAGAACGATGTCACCAGGCTTCACCCGATTGGTCTGCGCTTTGCAAAGATACGCTTGCTTGATAGCATTTCCAGCAACTGAATTGCCACCAAATAATTGTCCCTGAAGTGCTAGATCTGGGAAAAGAATTTGATGATATTGAGGTTGAATGGGTACAAGAAACTTTTGCACAAAAACGTCTTTCCGATAGTGAGGAAAGTACAGCTTTGCGTAGTCGAGTGCGGGAATATCCAGATCCGGGGGTACAGACGGATGGGCTTTAACCAACATGATGTCAGTTCCATACATGCCACGCTGCTGAAAACCGAAATCAACCAACAACTCCAAGAGATAAAACTGGTCATCACTGGTGTGAACAAAAATGTTCTCGCATCGGTTTTCTGTGGCGAATCGAAATGCGGCTTTCAGAAAGAGTTCGCCGATTTTTCTTCCTCGGATTTGTTCACCAACTTTGAAGGTGCAAAGTTTCAAGGACTGTCCAGATAGCGACTCTTTTGCATCATTAATTACTTCATTCGTTTGAATCGCATAGATGCAAATTGCCTCAATTACACCTTCCTCAGTTCGGGCGATCCACGCCTTCCTGCCCGTTTGCGCTTTGTCATGAAACCACTTGTTGAAACTGCGTTCAGGCGTGTCATAACTTGAACGTAGGCTGTCAAATAGCAGAATTTCAAGTTGACTGGTGAGGCTGAACATCGGTACATCTTCGATATTCGGAAGATGGACTTCTGCTGGCTCATGTAGACGTCGAAGCCAATCCTCTGCAGTCTGAATGTTGTAGACCCGGTCGCCAAACCCAGCTAGACGGGCTTTTGTATGAATTTCTTTGTCTTCGGTAATGAGGGCATGGACAGCAGAGCATTCAAGCGCATGAAGGATGTCGTTATCACACGCATCATTCGCAGACGTTTGCGACGTATTGCGGGGACTTGACGGAGCACCTTCAAGTCTTGTGTACTGTGTAAGGCGTGCGAGTGTTCGACCGCGTCTCTGCATATCCTTATCACGCTCAATATCGGCTTGTGATGCTGGGTGATAGAGCAATTGATGCCCACCGACTCCCGCCAACCGTACGAAATTTGCAAGGCTTGGCGCGAGCACGAGCATGGAATCCTGGAGTGGTATCAGGATATTCGTGTCGAGTAGGAAGCGGAGGCGTTGAGTCACGACCGGCGGAATGCTATTGGAACAACCGCTTGTTCAGCAGTAATACCGGACGTCTGGACTTGTCGTCGGCTGATTTGATCAGCATGCTCCCCTCCCCTTTGGAATTCTTATGGCTAGACTTTACCCGAGGGGTGCTGGCTGATGGGTGCCAGTGGCGCGGATGGTGCGAAAGAATTCTTTAACCGGGTGAAGTCACATTAAAGCAATCTTTAATGCGAAACGCACGTTTGAAAGCAGGCTTGAATAGGGCAGACGGCCACAAAATCCGAAATCAGCATTTTTATAAAGACAAATCGGTCTCTAGCCCTTGCAGAATATGCGCGAGCAGCTATCAAAAACGTAGCGTTTTCGGGGCGCCGTAGAGCCAGAGGCAAACCCGCACAGGAATCTCTACCGGGCTCTTACACCACCACCGGCTCCGGCTCCAGCAGGATGCCGAACCGCTCATACACACTCGTCTGAATCGCTTTCGCTAGGGTCATGACTTCACCGCCCGTCACGGGGTGCTCTTTGCCGCCCTTGTTAACTAGCACTAATGCCTGCCGGTCGTACACGCCGGCGTTGCCTATGGTTTTTCCTTTCCAGCCGCAGGCATCAATCAGCCAGCCAGCGGCCAGCTTGACCGAGCCGTCGGCCAGGTGGTAGTGAACAATTTTGGGCTCGCGCAGGATGATGTCGGCGCATTGCTCTGGCGTGACGGTGGGGTTCTTGAAAAAACTGCCTGCGTTGCCAATCACTTTGGGATCGGGAAGCTTGGCCCGGCGGATCTCGCTGATCCACTCATAAATTTGTAGCGCGCTCGGCGCGACGGCCGGGGACTGCGCCATCTTTTTCTCAAGATCGGCGTATCCGAGCACAGGCTTCCAGGCTTTGGGCAATGCAAACCTGACTCGCGTGATGAGTGCCTTGCCCGCCAGACCAAAACCGTTGGCACCTGTGCTGCTGTGTTTAAACACCGAGTCGCGATAGCCAAATGCGCATTGCGCTGCGTCTAACGTAAAACTTTTGCCGGTCGTGAGGTCAATGGCATCCAGCGACTCAAACCGGTCTTGCAATTCCACCCCGTAGGCCCCGATGTTTTGCACCGGTGAACCGCCCACCGTGCCGGGGATGAGGGCCATGTTTTCCAGACCGGGGAAACCGTTTTGCAGGGTCCAGCGCACAACATCGTCCCAGATCTCGCCGGCACCGGCCTCCACAATCCATGCTCTGGACGTTTCGCTTACAAGTCTTTTCCCCAGAATTTCAACCTTCAGCACCACGGCCTTGACGTCACCCGTGATAACGATGTTGCTGCCACCGCCCAGAACAAATTTGGGGGCACTTTCAAGGGCTGGATCAGCCAGCACGGCTGCTACATCTTCCTCACTGGCAATGCGCACCAGCGTGAGGGCCTTGGCCATGATGCCAAAGGTGTTGGAAAACTGGAGGGGGACGTTTTTCTCGACTAACATCGCAGGATTGTCGCACCCCGACATCCCTCCACGCCCTTAGTACGCAACCCCGGAAGCCGGAAAAATCATGCCCTCTTTTGATACTGTTCTCGAAGCCGACCTGGTCAAGGTCAAAAACGCGGTGGAGAACACCGGCAAGGAAATCGGTACCCGATTCGACTTCAAAGGCACGTCTGCAGCAGTTGAGCTCAAGGACAAGGAAATCACCCTGACCGGCGACAGCGATTTCCAGATTGAGCAGATGAACGACATCCTGCGCAACAAGATGACCAAAAGCGGCGTCGACATCCGTTTTCTGGACGCAGGCAAGATCGAAAAAATCGGCGGCGACAAGGTCAAGCAGGTTGCAAAGGTGCGCAACGGTATTGAGACTGAGCAGGCCAAGAAAATATCGCAGCTCATCAAAGGCAGCAAGGTGAAGGTGCAAGCCTCCATTCAGGGTGACGCCGTGCGGGTGACAGGCGCCAAGCGCGACGACCTGCAGGCAGCCATGGCCATGATCAAGGCTGAGCTGCCGGACATGCCGCTCAGCTTCAACAATTTTCGGGACTGAGCGCATGAACATGCGGCAGGCAAAATTGTTAGCCCTGTGGCTGACAGGCCTTGCCTGCCTCACCCCGGCCGCATGGGCACAAAGCGTCGCCCTTGCCGGCATGTTGGGAAACAAGGCCTTGCTGGTCGTCAACGGCGCAGCGCCCAAATCAGTGGCGGCTGGCCAGACACACATGGATGTGAAAGTCATTTCCACCTCAGGTGACCAGGCGGTGCTGGAGCTGAATGGCAAGCGTCACACCCTGCGGGTCGGTGACGCGCCAGTCAGTGTGGGTGCTGGCGGTGGCGCGGGTGGTGGCTCGGGCAAGGGGACCCGCATCGTGTTGACGGCTGGCACGGGCGGGCATTTCATGACGCAGGGCCAGATCAATGGCAACGCGGTGCAGTTTTTGGTGGATACGGGCGCAACATCCATTTCGATGACCGCGGCGGACGCTGAGCGCCTGGGCGTGAACTACCGGACTGGTACACGAGTACAACTGAGCACCGCCAATGGCGTCATAGAGGGCTGGAGGGTGACCCTCGACTCCGTGCGCGTAGGTGACGTGGAAGTGTTTGGCGTTGCCGCTGTGGTGGCCAATCGCGAGATGCCATTCCTGTTGCTGGGCAACAGTTTTCTCACTCGCTTTCAAATGATCCGCGAAAACGACCAGCTGACGCTGATCAAAAGGTTTTAAGCCAAAAGCGGCTTTTACCCTTGTTATTCGGGCTCAGACAGCTATTGAATTAATAGCAAACTCAACTCATACCTTCTTCCTGGCGCCCAGCTTGGACTCTGTGCCCTTGAGCAGCTTCTGGATGTTTTCCTGGTGCCGATAAACCAGAAAGGCACTCATCACCACGATCGCCAACGTCAACACTTTGTCGGTGTACCAGAAGGTGCGGTCGCCAATCAGGTAATACCACGGCGCAAACAAGCCGCAGGCAATGGCAGCCAAAGATGAATAGCGCGAGAAAAATGCCACGATGATCCAGGTAGCCAGCGTGGCCAGCCCCAGCACCCAGTGCACGCCAAACAGCACGCCAGCAGCCGTAGCCACCCCCTTGCCGCCCTTGAAGCCAAAGAACACCGGGTACAAATGCCCAAGAAACGCCGCCAGTCCCACGCCGGCAAGCGTGCCATCCCCCAATCCGTAATCCTTGCCAAACCACGTGACCAGGGCCATGGGCACCCAG
This sequence comes from Polaromonas sp., assembly GCF_035638815.1. Lineage (GTDB taxonomy): Bacteria > Pseudomonadota > Gammaproteobacteria > Burkholderiales > Burkholderiaceae_C > Polaromonas. The sequence goes on along the minus strand of NZ_DASQZG010000020.1, from coordinate 18,714 downwards.
CCCTTGACGCCGTCCAGCAGCAAAGTCGCTGCAGCAGCGCCCTTGTTGCCGGAGCGCAGCACGTTGGTAGCACCCGGGTTCTTGCTGCCGTAGCTGCGCGGATCGCTCAGCCCCGCAAACCTGCTGACAATGACTGCGAAGGAAAGAGAGCCGATCAAATAGGCCGCCACCACCGCAAGAGCAGAATACAAATAGTCCATGGGGTCTCCGTTGTTGTAGTTTCAGTCAGCCAGCGCACAACTAACCGATATTGCGCCCAGCAGCTCCACGCAGACTTGAGGCGACAACCCAACCAAGTAGCCGCGCCTGCCCCCGTTGATGGCAATTTTCGGCAGGCTGAGGATGCTCTCCTCGATGTACACCGGCATCGCCTTGCGCGTGCCGAAAGGCGAGGTCCCGCCCACCAAGTAGCCACTGTGGCGGTTGGCGACTTCTGGCTTGCACGGCTCTACCGATTTGGCGCCAATCTGACGCGCCAGATTTTTGGTCGATACCTTGCGGTTGCCGTGCATCAAGACCAGCAGCGGTTTTGCATCCTGGTCCTGCATCACAAGGGTTTTGACCACGGAAAAAGGATCCAGCCCAAGCACCTCGGCGCTGTGTTGAGCGCCACCGTGCTCCAGGTACTCGTACGGATGCTCGGTGAAGCTCACGTTGCTCGCCCTCAGCATTTGCGTGGCTGGTGTTTCGGAGACGTGGTCCTTTTTACTCACAAAGCCGGGTCCCGCAGCTCCCACCGGATGGCATCGATTGCGCTCAGCAACTCCGGCGACAGCCGGGTTGTGAAGGCATCGATGTTTTCATTCAGCTGTGCCAGCGAAGTGACACCAATGATGGTGCTGGCAACTTTCTGATTCGTGTAGCAAAAAGCAAGGGCCAGTTGCGCGGGGCTCAAGCCATTGTCACGAGCCAGCTGGTTGTAGCGGCGGGCAGCGGTCAGTGCCTCTGGCCGACCCCAGCGCTGTCCGCGCACGGATTCATATTTGGCAATGCGGGCGTCTGCAGGAGCTTGGGGCCCCGTGATACCACTGGTGTCGTACTTGCCAGTCAGCAATCCAAAGCCCAGCGGCGAATACGCCAGCAGAGACACACCGAGCCGGTGCATGGTTTCATCCAGGCCGTTGTCTACCGTGCGGTTGATCAGGCAGTACGGGTTTTGCACCGTCGCGATTTTTGGCAGGCCATGATGCTCGGCCAGACGAACAAATTCGTGAACACCATACGGCGTTTCGTTGGACAGGCCAATGGCTCGCACCTTCCCGGCCTTCACCAGCCCACCCAGCGCCTCAAGCTGATGATGAATGCTGCTGACCGGCCTATCTTTGGCCGGGTCGTAATACATGATTCCGAAGGCTGGCACATGGCGGGCAGGCCAGTGAATCTGGTACAGGTCAATCACGTCGGTTTGCAGGCGCTTGAGGCTGTCGTCACAGGCTTGCACGATGTCCTGGGCCGTGAGGTCAGGGCTGCCATTGCGGATCCAGTTCATGCCACGCGCCGGCCCTGCAACCTTGGTGGCCACCACCAGCTTGCGACGCGCCTCCGGGCGTTTGGCAAACCAGTTGCCGATGATGGTTTCCGTGGCGCCAAAGGTTTCGGCACGAGCCGGCACCGAATACATTTCCGCAGCATCCAGAAAATTGACGCCGCACTCCAGAGAGCGATCCAGAATGGCGTGGGCATCGGCTTCGTTGACCTGTTCGCCGAAGGTCATGGTGCCGAGACAAACAGGCGTGACCTGCAGGTCGCTGCTACCGAGTTGTACTTTGTTCATGTGCTGAAAGAAAGAAAAATCAGATGCAGGTGGAGGAAAACCCTGACGCGCGAAATGGCGGTCAAAGCGTTAGTTTAGGGGCTGCAGCGCCGCCGTTGGCGGGCAAACTTTCGGGAATTTGCCTTACACGTTAAAAAAGGTTGCCGACCTACGATTCATCTACAAGAGCTTCCAGCAAAAAAGCTTGTTGCTTCCCCGTATTAACAACTCCCAGGAGATATCCATGAAACTAGCATTCACATCCCTCGCCGCCGCTGCCCTCATTCTGAGCGGCTGCGCCAACATGACTGAAACACAATCGGGCACTGCAAAGGGTGCCGGCATCGGCGCTGTTGCTGGTGCTGTGATCGGCGCTGCAACTGGCGGCTCCAAAGGCGCCGCAACCGGGGCTGTTCTCGGTGGTGCAGTGGGCGCCGGTGGTGGATACCTCTGGTCGCAGCGCATGCAGCAGCAAAAAGCTGCCATGGAGCAGGCCACCGTGGGTACCGGCGTGGCTGTGAGCCAGACCGCCGACAACCGCCTGAAGCTTGACATCCCTGCAGACATTTCGTTTGCAACTGGCCGCTCGGACATCAACTCCAGCTTCGCACCGATTCTCAATCAGTTCGCTTCGAGCCTGAACCAGAACCCGGTCACCACGGTCACCATCGTGGGTCACACTGACAACGTCGGTACCGATGCGACCAACAACCCGCTGTCCATGGACCGCGCCAACAGCACACGCAATTACCTGACCTCACGCGGCGTTGCCAACAACCGCATCATCACGGACGGCCGTGGCGAGCGTGAGCCTATTGCGGACAACGGTACTGCTGATGGCCGTTCGAAAAACCGTCGCGTTGAAATTTACGTAGCTGAGCCCGTCCAGGCTGCTGCACGTCAATAATCCCGCAGCCTATCTAAAAAACCTCCTCTTCAGGAGGTTTTTTTTTGCCTCTTTTCTTTTTATGCGACCATTGACTTCATTTGCGTTCTCCACGCCTGAAAACCACCGGCAGAAAGCTCGACCATGCGCCTTTCGGAATTCCTCCGCACACAAACAAAAGAGATCCTGGAAGCCTGGGATGAGTTTGCCGCGACTGTCGAACACACCGGTACCGAACTGGACAAACAGGAGCTCAGGGACCATGCGGCCGAGATATTGCAAACCATTGCCGAGGATCTGGACCGCCCTCAAACCGAAGATGAACAGGTAGACAAATCCAAAGGGCTGAGTGACAGCACCTCCGAGGGCGAAGATACCGCCGCCCAGACGCACGCTGACATCAGGATGATCTCCGGCTTTGCCGTGGATGCCATGATTACCGAGTACCGGGCCTTGCGGTCAAGCGTGGTCCGTCTCTGGTTGAAAGCCAGCGGCGAATCTGGCCATGCGCGCGATGTGATCGACCTGACCCGCTTCAATGAGGCAATTGATCAGGCCATTGCCGAGTCGGTGGGCCGCTACACCGAACAGACCAAACGATCGACCGACCTTTTTATCGGCATTCTGGGGCACGACATCCGGAACCCGCTGGGCACCATCTCCATGTCGGCGCAGTACCTTGTCCGGTCGGGCCAGCTGACGGCTGCAGCCGCCGAACCCATCATCAATAGCGTGGTGCGTATCAACAGCGTGATAGAACAAGTGGTTGACTTCACACGGGGGCAGGCGGAAGGGGTCATGCCCATCCATCCCAAACCCGGCAACCTGGTGAGTCAGTTCTTCAAGGTGGTTGAAGAAACTCAGGTGCGCCACCCGAATGTTCCGGTGCGACTGGACAGCACAGGCAACTTTGATGGATCATGGGACGAAGGCCGCATGGGACAGCTGCTTTCCAATCTGCTGGGCAACGCGATCTCCTACGGTGCCAGCAACGAGCCGGTAACCGTGTACATGTGGGAAAACCGCGAAGAAGTGTTCTTCTCGGTGCACAACACCGGAAACCCCATCCCGCCGCAGGAGCAGGAGCGTATCTTCAAGCCTCTGGCCCGGGGCGCGGGCAATGGGGGCGGGGAGCGACGGGAGCCGGATGGTCTGGGCCTTGGCCTCTATATCTGCAAGGAAATTGTGCGTGCCCATGGCGGCACCATGGGGGTTGAGTCGGCCCCAGGATCGGGCACCACATTCAATGTGAAACTGCCACGCAGACCAGCACCCGTCAACCCGCTCTGACTCCGCCTCTAACCCGAGCCTGAACACCTGCCTCAAGCATTGGCAAGACGAAAGCGCTCCTCTTCCTGTAGCTTAAGCACACGCCGCTGCACTTTGCCCGTGGTGGTCATGGGCAATGCGTCAATAAACTCGATCTCCTTGGGGTACTCGTACGGCGCCAGCAGGCCCTTTACATGCGCCTGCAGCTGTGCCACAAGTTCTGCATCAAATTGGCCTTGCGCCCTTTCATTACGGGCGCGTTTAGCTATGAAATCAGGAGCAAGTACAACGTAGGCCTTGACCACTGCGCCGCGCTCGCGGTCGGGTTTGGGCACCACGGCCGCATTGGCCACGGCCGGATGTTTGACCAGGCAGTTTTCAATTTCACCGGGGCCAATGCGATACCCCGCGGCTTTGAACACGTCGTCTGCCCGGCCCTCATACCAGAGATAACCGTCGTGATCGCGGCTGGCCATGTCACCCGTGCGGCACCAGTCACCGGTAAATTTCCCCCGCGTGGCGGCTTCCTTCTTCCAGTAACCCAGAAAAAAGATCGGGTCAGGGTCGCCGTGAATGTCAAAGCGGTTGACTGCCACATCCCCAGGCACGCCCACCGCGCATTCGCGGCCTTCGTCGTCGATCACCGCCACGCGGTGTCCCGGGTAGCCCTTGCCCATGCTGCCCGGTCGTGCTGGCCAGAGGGCGGAGCAGTTGCCAACGACATAGTTGATCTCGGTCTGCCCGAACATCTCGTTCACGATCACACCGAGCTCGTCCCGGCAGTAGGCAAACACGGCGTCGCCAACAGCCTCGCCAGCACTCATCATGGCCTGCAGCTTGAGTTTGAAATGTTTTCGCGGATGCGGATAGGCCTTCATCATGGCCTTGAGCGCCGTGGGAAACAGGAAGGTGTGTGTCACACCCTGCGTAGCCATCAGGTCAAACGCGGTCTCCGGGCTGAAGCGCCCGTTGAAAGCCACAATGGGCCTGCCGAAATACAACGCAGGAAGCAGCGCATCCATCAAGCCGCCGGTCCACGCCCAGTCTGCGGGGGACCAAAACACGGCCTCGGATTTGGCATTGGTTTTGCCGTCAAAACCAAACCAGTTCTGGCTACACACAAACCCGGGCAAATTGCCGATCAGGGCCCGATGCGCCAGGAGCGCCCCCTTGGGCGGGCCCGTGGTACCGCTGGTGTAAATCAAAATTGCTGCGTCATCTGCCTTGGTTTGAACTGCCGTAAAAGCACGCTGTTCCGCCGCCAGTGCCGTGTCGTAATCAACATCACCCTGCCCCGCTGCGCCGCCCGCCGCAATGACGGTACGCAGCGCCGGGCAGCTCTTGCGGATGGCTTTGAGGCTAGCGATGGAGCTCTCGTCGCAAATGGCCAGCACGGCCTCGCTGTCCTGCAGGCGGTACTCCAGCGCCTCGGGGCCAAACAACATTGAGAGCGGCATCGCCACCGCGCCCATCTGGAAAACTGCCATGTAAGCCACCGCGGTCTCGAAGCGCTGGGGCATCACGATGGCCACACGGTCGCGGCGCTGCACACCCATCTGCACCAGCACATGGCTGAGCGCGTCAGCGGCGCGCTGCAAATCAGCATATGAATAAAAAGTGGCCTTGGCCCCGGGTTGATGGGCGCGTATTGCTACTCTTTTTGTAGCGCCTTGACGCTCAGGCTTGGCCCAGCGCCTGCAACAGACCTCGGCAATGTTGAAGTACTCGTCCACCTGCCAGCGAAAGCCGCGATGCATGGCGGCGCAGTTGTCGCCCTGCAGGGCGGCGAGCTTGTCCCTGTCTTGACTGCGTTTCAACTCAAGTCTCCTTATGATGAAGCCCAATGTACAAAGAAAAACGCCCTCCCCGTAGCGAGTTTGTCCCCATACGCGGCATTGATTACCACACGCTTTGCTGGGGAGAAGCTAACAGTACGCTGACGCCGCTGGTCCTGGTGCACGGCTGGATGGACGTGGCAGCGTCATACCAGTTTGTGGTTGATGCCCTGTCAGAAGCATTTGTCGCCGGTCGCCGCATCATCGCGCCCGACTGGCGCGGCTATGGAAAAACCGGCGCTAACGGCGCGGACAACTTCTGGTTTCCTGACTACCTGGCAGACCTTGATTTTTTACTCGATCATTACGCCCAGGGACAGCCGGTTGACCTTGTTGGCCACAGCATGGGCGGAAACGTTGCCATGTTGTACGCAGGTGTACGGCCCGAGCGCATCCGCAAACTCGTCAATCTGGAGGGGTTTGGCCTGCCGGCCAGCCGGCCCAGCCAGGCACCGGAACGATTTGCCAAATGGATGGATGAGCTCAAAAGCCTGCACCAAGGTGAGCTTGCACTCAAACCCTACAAAGACGCCGACGGCGTTGCGCGGCGTCTGATGCGCACCAACCCCCGGCTGCCCGCGGACAAGGCTGACTGGCTGGCCCGCCAATGGGCCGCGCAGGACGCCCAGGGACAATGGAACATTCTGGGCGACGCAGCGCACAAGGTCACCAACGCGCACCTTTACCGGGTCGATGAAGTGCTGGAGATTTACCAGCGCATCACCGCGCCGACGCTGGCGGTGGAAGCGTCAGACGATTCCCTGGCCAAATGGTGGGAGGGAAAATACACCCTGGCCGAGTACCACGAGCGGCTTAAAACCGTGCCGCAGGTGAGCACGGCCGTCATAGAAGATGCGGGCCACATGCTGCACCATGACCAGCCCGAGGCCCTGGCCCGCCTGATTGAAGGGTTTTTGCAGCAGAGCGCTTGCCCGCCAGCAGCGAAGCCTGGGGCGGTTAAACCCGTCCTCAGGCCGCTTTTGTAGGAGAATGGGGCACTTTTTTTGCGCTTGGCGCGGGGAATATTCATGGCCGCACCGAGCACAGCCAACGAGGAAAACTATCGCCGCATTCTGACCGGCAGCGTCAGCTTGCCCTTGGGTGTGGGCACCTTCAGCGCCGCCGTGTTTGTGGCCCTGATTTTCTATCTGCTGTCCGCCCTGGGCGGGGTCGAGCGGACCGAGCGGGCCATCAGCAGTGCCAACCAGATTGCAAAACTGGGCGCCGACATGGAAGCCAGCATGTATGGTTTTCTGGTCACGGGCGAAGAGCCCCTGCTACGCCCTTTCGAAATTGGCAAGCCCCGTATCGCAGCCGAAACCGCCTCCCTGGCCGAACTGGTTCGTGACAACCAGCCCCAGGTGGCGCGTTTGCGCCGCATCGCGGCATTGCAGACTCAATGGAATGAGTTTGCGCAAAACATCGTCGATTTGCGGCGTAAAGACCTGGACTACCAGGCCCCGGTCAAATCGGCGGGCGGTAAAAGCCTGGCCGACGAAATACGCCAGGAATTCACCGCCTTTATCAACATCGAGGAGCGTTCACTGCAAGAGCGCAATGCGCTGGCCCGAAGCAACACGGCTTGGGGCATGGCGGGCTATCTGCTGTTCAGCCTGGGTTTAAGTGTGCTGCTGGCATTTCTGGGCCGGCGCGAGCTGCAAAGCCTGTCTGACTCATACGGAAAGGCAGAACACCAGCAAACCGCTACAGCAGTGCTGCTGGAGCAGCAGCTGTGGCTCCGTACCGGGCAAAGGCAACTGGCAGAACACACGCTGGGCCAGCACGCCCTGGAATCTCTGGGCCGCAACGTGCTGGAGTTTTTGGCGCGTTACCTGGACGTGGCTGTGGCCGCGCTGTATGTGCGGCAGGAAGGTGGCTACCTGCAGCGCGTGGCCGCCTACGGGCCGACGCAGGATGCGGCAGAGGCAGACGCCCCGGTGGACACCGCTCAAGGCCTGATAGGCCAGGCCGCGCTTGAAAACCGCGTGCTCCAACTGACCGATCTGCCAGCTACCTATCTCAAGGTCAGCTCGGGCCTGGGACAAGGATCGGTACGCAATGTGCTGGTGATTCCCGTGCACAACGACGGTGTGGTCAATGGCGTGGTTGAACTGGGCTTTTTGCGGGCCATTGCGCCGCGCGACCTTGAATTTGTCACCATGATTGCCAGCAACATCGGCAACTCCATCCACGCAGCGCTTTATCGCAAGCGTCTGGAGGATGTGCTCACCCGGTCGCAGGAGCTTAATGAAGAGCTTCAGGTCCAGCAGGAAGAGTTGCGCACGACCAACGAGGAACTGGAAGAGCAGTCCCGCGTGCTCAAGGAGTATCAGGTCACGCTGGAGAACCAGCAGGCCGAGCTGGAGCAGACCAACGAACAGCTGTCCGAAACCGCGCTCACGCTGGACCATAAAAATGCGGCACTCAACCAGGCCCAGATCCTGCTGGAAGAGCGCGCGACAGAACTCAGCCGGGCCAGCCGGTACAAGTCTGAATTTCTGGCGAACATGTCGCACGAACTGCGCACGCCTCTGAACAGTTCGCTCATCCTGGCCAAGCTGCTCGCAGACAACCCACAAGGCCGCCTCAGCGAAGAAGAAGTTCGTTTTGCGCAGTCCATTTACTCGTCGGGCAATGACCTCCTCAGCCTGATCAACGACATTCTGGATATCTCCAAGGTTGAGGCCGGAAAGCTGGAACTGTCTCCTGAGGACGTGGTTCTGGGCAGGCTGGTTGAATCGCTCAAGAACACGTTTGAACCGCTGGCAGGACAGAAAAAACTGGTCTTTAACATCGCCGTCGATCCAGGCACGCCGGCCACTCTTAAAACGGACCGCCAGCGCGTTGAGCAAATCCTGAAAAACCTGCTCTCCAACGCGATCAAATTCACCGATGCTGGTGAGGTGAGCCTGCAGGTTTCGCTGCAGCCGAAGGGCGTTATTGCCTTCACCGTTCGCGACTCCGGCATTGGCATACGCGCTGACCAGCAGCAACTTATTTTTGATGCCTTCCGCCAGGCCGATGGGACCACCAGCCGGCGTCATGGCGGGACTGGTCTGGGACTGTCGATCTCACGCGACCTGACCTCCCTGCTGGGCGGCTCCATCACGGTGGACAGCGGCGAAGGCAAGGGCAGCACCTTCACCCTGATGCTGCCCTGCGAATGGAAGCCGGCACCGGCGCCTGCATCCGATGTGCGCTCCGGCCCCCGCGCGCCGGGGCGTCTGCGCAGCTCGGCGCCGCTGATGTCCGCGGCCCGCCTGCAAGCGCCTTCCTTGCTGCCGACTACTGTGCCGGTCGCGACCTTTACCGATGACCGCAATCTGACGGGCGGCGGTCGCCTGGCGCTGGTGATTGAAGATGACGTTATTTACGCGCGCATTCTTTACGACCTGGCGCGTGAACTGAGTTACAACTGCCTGGTCGCTCACGGTGCCGAAGACGGGGTCTCCCTGGCCCGGCAATTTTTGCCGAACGCTATCGTGCTCGACATGGGGCTGCCAGACGCTCCGGGGATGACGGTGCTGCGCAGACTCAAGGAAGATCCGAAGACGCGTCATATTCCGGTGCACATCGTCTCAAACGATGACCTCAGCGAAGAAGCGCTGCTGATGGGCGCTATTGGTTACGCCCTCAAACCAACCACGCGCGAAGAGCTCAAGGATGTGTTCAACAAACTGAGCGACAAGCTCAACCAGAAGATCAAACGGGTGCTGGTGGTTGAAGGCGACGCCCTGCAGCGCGCCAGTGTGGCGCAACTGATCGGCGATGACGACATCGAGATTGCCGCCGTGGCAACGGGGGCCGAGGCGATTGCGCTCCTGAAAAGCACCATCTTCGACTGCATGATCATGGACCTGAAATTTTCAGACATGCCCGGTCACGAGTTATTGCAACGCATGTCCACCGAGGACATTTCAGCCTTCCCACCAGTCATCGTTTACACCGGCCGCGACATGACCCGCGAAGAAGAAACCGAGCTGCTGAAGTATTCGCGCGCCATCATCATGAAAGGCGCCCGCTCTCCAGAGCGGCTGCTGGATGAAGTCACACTGTTTTTGCACAAGGTCGAGTCGGAGTTGTCGGCGGACCGCCAGCTCATGCTGTCCACCCTGCGCAGCCGTGACGCGGCCTTTGAATCGCGCAAGGTTTTGGTGGTGGACGACGATGCACGCAACATCTTTGCGCTGAGCAGCGCACTTGAGCAAAAAGGCATTCGCGTCGAGATTGCCCGAAACGGCTTTGAAGCCATCAGCAAGCTCGATGAAGTGAGCGATATTGACCTGGTGCTGATGGACATCATGATGCCTGGCATGGATGGCCTTGAAGCCACGCGGCGAATCCGCAAGGACCCGCGCTTTCAGAAGCTGCCCATCATTGCAGTGACTGCCAAGGCCATGAAGGATGACCAGGAACAATGCCTGAAAGCGGGCACCAGTGATTACCTGGCCAAGCCCATTGTTCTGGATCGCCTGTTTTCGCTTCTGCGTGTGTGGATGCCCAACACGGAACGCCCCTGATGCCCACAAAACCTGTCACTCCATCGCCTGCGGCTCAACTGCGTGATGCACTGGCCAATGCAGGCAAGCCGGTGCCCGTCAGCGAGCCGGACGACAGGCACTCGTACGCTGACCTGCAGGCGCTGATCAAGGCTATTTACCTCAAATACAGCTACGACTTTCGCGACTATGCGGGCGCGTCGCAGAAAAGGCGTGTGCTCAAGGCCCTCGAGCACCTTGGCTATCCGACCATCCCTGCCTTGCAAGCGGCTGTGGTGAAAGATGCAGAACTTTTCATGCGTCTGCTGCAGTTCCTCACCATCCCCGTGAGCGACATGTTTCGGGATCCTTCATTTTTTCTGGCCTTGCGGGAGCAGGTTGTGCCTGTGCTCCGCACCTACCCGTCGCTCAAAATCTGGATCGCGGGGTGTAGCACCGGCGAAGAGGTTTATTCGCTGGCCATCCTGCTCAAGGAAGAAGGTCTGCTGGACCGGTCCATGATCTACGCCACGGACATCAATCCCACGTCACTCGCAAAAGCACGGCAGGGTATTTTTTCGACCGCGAGCATCCAGGGCCACACGGCCAACTACCAGGCAGCAGGCGGCAAACAGGCGTTTTCTGATCACTACACCGCGGCGTACGACGGAGCGATTTTTGAGAAGTCGCTGCGGAATAACGTGACCTTTGCAGACCACAGCCTGGCTACCGACAGTGTGTTCTCCGAGACCCAGCTCATCCTTTGCCGCAACGTGCTGATTTATTTCAATCGAAAACTCCAGAACCGCGCCCTGGGCCTCTTTCATGAGTCACTCAGCCACCGCGGTTTTCTGGGTTTGGGGAGCAAGGAAAGCATCGACTTTTCGGCCCATGCCGCACACTTTGAAGCACTGGACCAACCCGAGCGGATCTTCCGCAAGGTCGAGGCTTCGGCTCGATGAATATTCAGCAAGCCGTCAAAAACCATCCCGTTGAAGCGGTGGTCATTGGCGCTTCCGCCGGCGGGGTGCAAGCCTTGCTGGCCTTGCTGTCGGGCTTGCCCGCCAAGTTTTCCCTGCCCATCATTGCGGTCCTGCATCTACCCAAAGAGCGTGACAGCCGGCTGGCCGATGTTTTCCAGCAAAGGCTGCCCATGACGGTGCGGGAGGCTGGAGACAAGGAAGCCATAGCTCCCTCGACCCTCTATTTCGCAGGGTCCGGCTACCACCTGTCCATCGAGATGGACCGGACTTTTTCCCTCAGCTGCGAAGAGCCGGTCAACTACTCCCGCCCCTCAATCGACATCCTGATGGAATCTGCAGCTGACGCCTACGGTGCACGGCTGGCGGGCGTGTTGCTCACGGGTGCCAATTTTGATGGCGCTGCCGGTCTGGCCCGCATCAAGCAGCGCGGCGGCATCACAGCGGTGCAGGACCCGGCAGAGGCGCAGGTTGCTACCATGCCTGAGGCGGCCATCCGTAAACTGAAACCCAATCTGATACTCCCTCTGGACGACATGCGACGGCTGCTTGTCCAACTTGATCAAAACCATGCGCACACCTGACGCTGTAAAAATCCTCATCGTCGACGATCTGCCAGACAACCTGCTGGCGCTCAACGCACTGATACGCCAGGACGACCGGGAAATTTTCCAGGCCAGCTCGGGCGAGGAAGCGCTGGACCTGTTGTTGACCCACGACTTTGCCCTGGCTATTCTGGACGTTCAGATGCCGGGCATGAACGGCTTTGAACTGGCCGAGCTGATGCGCAGTACCGGCAAAACACGCCAGATACCCACCATTTTTGTTACCGCGGCCGGCAAGGAACAGGACTACGCCTTCAAGGGCTACGGGGTCGGCGCGGTCGACTTTTTATACAAACCGCTGGATGTGGCGGCGGTGCGAAGCAAGGTCAACGTGTTTGTAGAGCTGTATTGCCAGCGCCGCGAAACCCAGCGGCAAGTTCTTGCGCTTGAAAAAAGCCAGCAGGAGCAGCAAGCCCTGCTCACCCAGCTACGGGCAACCCAGCTTGAACTGGAGCAGGCCCTGCGTCTGCGCGATGACTTCATGTCCTTGGCCGCGCATGAGTTGCGCACGCCGCTCAACACCCTGTTTCTGGAAACGCAGTTGCGCAAGATGCAGCTCAAGCGTGGGCAGGCGGAAATTTTCGACGAGGCTTACCTGCAAGCCATGGTCGACAAAGACCAGCGACAAATCCAGAGCATGGTGCGGCTGATTGACGACATGCTGGACGCCTCGCGCATCCGCAGCAACCGCCTGTCCATTCGCCCAGTGACGGTGGAGCTGTCTGCTTTGCTGGCGCGGGTAGTGGACACGCTGTCCAACCAGGCCATTGATGCCGACACCACCATCACCCTGAACGCCCCCGTGCCCGTTACCGGCATGCTGGATGAGTTCAGGATCGAGCAGGTGGTGATCAATCTGCTGACCAACGCCCTGCGTTATGGCCGCGCCAAACCGGTGGAAGTCACCCTGCAGGCGTTGCCCGACCACGCGCTGATTGAAGTGCGCGACCACGGCATGGGCATCCCTGAGGAAGACCAGCGACGCATTTTTGAACAATTCGAGCGGGTCACGGGCAATGACGGCACCGGCGGGCTGGGCCTGGGCCTGTACATCACGCGCCAGTTGGTAGAGGCGCATGGCGGCCTCATCAGCGTCAAAAGCGAGCCGGGCCAGGGCACCATTTTCCGGGTGACCTTGCCGCTGAACACGGTCTGCGACACCACGGACTGACCGGGCCTGCGACCAGCGTCGCAGTTTGCTCTGTTTTTCATAGCAGCTTGCGCCCGTCACGTATGGGCAAACAGGCTCTTTTTCTTAAATAACGCCCGGCTGATCCCATATTTACGTTCTGTAGCGCGCAAGCGCCCCCGCGGGCGCTGCCGCCCTTCACCGGGCATGAGAAAATGTCGGATTGAACCCCAGACCACACACAGGATTTCCCATGGAAGCAGAACGCATCAACACCATCGCCAACCAGCTCGCTGACCTGAGCAACCGGGTCAACGAGCTCAGGGGGTATCTTTGACTACCCTGCCAAAGAACGTAAATTAAACGAAGTCAACGCCGCGCTGGAAGACCCCAAGGTTTGGGACAACCCCAAACGTGCGCAAGAACTCGGCAAGGAAAAGAAGTCGCTGGAAGACGTGGTCCATGTGATTGACCGCCTCAGTGCCGAACTCGCTGACAACACCGAGCTCTTTGAGATGTCCAAGGGCGAAGGTGACATTGCCGGCATGACCTCCATCGAAGCTGAAGCCGCCAACGTGGCCACAGAAGTCGAGAAGATGGAATTTCGCCGGATGTTCAATAACCCGGCCGACCCGCTCAATGCATTCCTCGACATTCAGGCCGGTGCCGGCGGAACCGAGGCCTGCGACTGGGCCAGCATGCTGCTGCGCCAGTACCTCAAGTACGCCGAGCGCAAGGGTTTCAAAACCCAGATCGAAGACGAAACCGCTGGTGACACTGCCGGCATCAAGGGCGCGACCATCAAGGTCGAGGGCGAATATGCCTTTGGGCTGCTGCGCACGGAGACCGGTGTGCATCGCCTGGTGCGCAAGTCGCCGTTTGATTCGTCAGGCGGGCGTCACACCTCGTTTGCGTCGGTATTTGTGTACCCCGAGATTGATGACTCGATCGAGATCGACATCAATCCGTCGGACGTGCGCACAGACACCTTCCGGGCCAGCGGCGCCGGCGGCCAGCACATCAACAAGACCGACTCGGCCGTGCGCCTGACGCACATTCCCACCGGCATTGTGGTGCAGTGCCAGGACGGCCGCAGCCAGCACAGTAACCGCGACGTGGCGTGGAAGCGCCTGCGCTCCCGCCTGTACGACTTTGAACTGCGCAAGCAACAGGAAGCTCAGCAAAAGCTGGAGGACACCAAGACCGACGTGGGCTGGGGCCACCAGATCCGCAGCTACGTGCTGGACAACAGCCGCATCAAGGACTTGCGCACCAACTACGAGACCTCGGCCACACAAAAAGTGCTGGACGGCGATCTCGATCAATTTATTGAAGCGTCACTCAAGCAGGGCGTATGAACTTAACAAACGTCTAAGGAACCCCATGCTGCTATTGCGTGACGGACAAGCACCCTCCACGGCCATCCACCGTGCCGACTACCTCGCACCCGCTTACTGGATCGACACTGTCCATCTGAGTTTTGATCTGGACCCGGCCAAAACACGCGTGCTTAACAAAATGACGCTGCGCCGTAACGCCGACGTGCCCGCGCAACCCCTCAAGCTGGACGGCGAAGAACTCAACCTTGCACGCGTGCTGGTCAACGGCCAGGGTACGTCTTTCCGCATGGAAGGCGAGCAGCTGGTGCTGGACAACCTGCCCGACGCTTTTGAGCTGGAGATTTTCACCACCTGTGCGCCGGTGAAAAACACCAAGCTCATGGGCCTGTACGTCAGCAACGACTCCTTCTTCACGCAGTGCGAAGCTGAGGGATTCCGGCGCATCACTTATTTTCTGGACCGCCCTGATGTGATGGCCAGTTATACCGTCACGCTGCGTGCCGACAAGACCAAGTACCCGGTGCTGCTGTCCAACGGCAACCTGGTGGAGCAAGGTGATCTGGACGATGGCCGTCACTTTGCCAAATGGGTCGATCCGCACAAAAAGCCGGCCTACCTGTTTGCATTGGTGGCGGGCCAGCTGGTGGCGCGCGAGCAGCGCATTACCTCGCGCGCCGGCAAAGATCATTTGCTACAGGTCTATGTGCGGCCCGGCGACCTGGACAAAACTGAACATGCGATGAACTCGCTGATGTATTCAGTGGCGTGGGACGAAGCCCGCTTCGGCCTCGGCCTGGACCTGGAGCGTTTCATGATTGTTGCCACCAGCGACTTCAACATGGGCGCAATGGAAAACAAGGGCTTGAACATCTTCAATACGAAGTACGTGTTGGCGAATCAGGCCACGGCGACGGACACCGACTATTCCAACATTGAAAGCGTGGTCGGCCACGAGTACTTTCACAACTGGACCGGTAATCGCATCACCTGCCGCGACTGGTTCCAGCTCAGCCTGAAAGAAGGTCTGACGGTTTTCCGCGATCAGGAGTTTTCACAAGACCTGTGCGGTGAGGCCTCGGCCCGCGCCGTCAAACGTATTGAAGACGTGCGTGTGCTGCGCACCGCGCAGTTTCCTGAAGACGCCGGCCCCATGGCGCACCCCGTGCGGCCTGATAGCTACATCGAGATCAGCAATTTCTACACCGTCACCATCTACGAAAAAGGCGCTGAAGTTGTCCGCATGATGCAGACCCTCGTCGGCAACGGCGCGTCTGATCCTTTGGGTCGCGATGGCTTTGCCAGGGGCATGGCGCTTTACTTTGAGCGGCACGACGGACAAGCCGTAACCTGCGACGACTTTGCGCAGGCCATCGCCGACGCCAACCCGGCCTCTGACCTGGCGCGGCTGTTGCCCCAATTCAAGCGCTGGTACAGCCAAGCAGGCACGCCGCGCCTGCATGGCGTGGGGGTGTATGACGCTGCTGCCCGCACTTACACCCTGACGTTGAATCAAAGCTGCGCGGCAACACCGGGCCAGCCCGACAAACATCCTTTTGTGATTCCCGTGGGACTGGGACTGGTTGGACCCGACGGAGGCGACCTTGCGTTGCAGCTCTCTGGCGAGACTGCCCCTGCCCATGGGCCGCGCACCTTCGTGATTACCGAGGCCAGCGAAACCCTGCAGTTTGTCAACGTTGATGCCGAGCCGGTGCCGTCGATACTGCGTGGTTTCAGCGCGCCCGTGGTGCTTGAGTTTGACTACAGCGACGCGCAGCTTCTGCACTTGCTGGCGCACGACAGCGATCCCTTCAACCGCTGGGAGGCCGGACAAAGGCTGGCGGTGCGACTTGCTATCAAATCAATAGCTTGTGACGCCCATGAAACAAGGGCAAACCCTCTGGACGATGCCTACATTGAAGCCATGCGAAGCGTGCTGCGCCATCCCGTGCTTGATGCCGCGTTCAAGGACCTGGTGCTGACCTTGCCGTCCGAGACGTATCTGGCCGAGCAGCTTGACGTGGTTGATCCGCAGCGCATCCACGCGGTGCGTGAGGCCATGCGTCAGCAGCTCGCCGTTGCGCTGCAGGCGGACTGGGCGAGCGTATACGAGGCCAATCATGAAAACGGCGCCTACACGCCCGATCCCTTGTCCTCAGGCCGCCGTGCGCTTGCGGGCATGGCACTCACCCACCTGTGCCTGGCAGCCGTCGCGTCTGGCGACAAAGTTTGGCCCGGCAAAACATTACAGCGCTTCAAAGACGCCGGCAACATGACCGACCGCTTCAACGCCCTCGCCGCCCTGGTCTCCAGCGGCCACCCCCTGGCCGCTGAGGCGCTGCCCCGCTTTCACGCCATGTTCAAGGACGAGGCACTGGTCATCGACAAATGGATGGGCCTGCAATCCGGCGCGCCCGACCGCGGTGGCAACGTGTTGCCAGCGGTGCGCCAGCTCATGAAGCATCCCGACTTCAGTCTGCGCAACCCCAATCGCGCACGCAGCGTGGTCAGCACCTTCTGCCAGGGAAACCCGGCGGCCTTTCACCGCGCTGATGCGGCCGGTTATGTCTTCTGGAGCGAGCGTGTCATGGAGCTCGACGCCATCAACCCACAAGTGGCCGCGCGACTGGCCAGAGCCCTGGACCGCTGGAAGAAACTGGCAGAACCCTACCGCAGCGCAGCGCGCGAAGCCATCGCACGAGTTGCTGCCAAACCTGATTTAAGCAAAGACACACTTGAGGTCATCACACGTGCGCTGGCCGACTGACAAGCGGATGTCATCCCGGACTCGATCCGGGATCCATGCATGCGCACTACGCCGCGGCATCTGGGCAATGACACACGAGACACTTAAACTAACCGCGGATCCCGAATCAACCCCGGGATGACAACCCCCCAGGAACCCCATGTCCCAAAAAATATCCCTCACCCGCTACCTCGTTGAACAGCAACGCATGGAGGGTCACATCCCTTCGCAGCTGCGTCTGCTGCTTGAGGTGGTAGCCCGTGCCTGCAAAAGCATCAGCCAGGCCGTCAACAAAGGCGCGCTCGGCAGCGTGATGGGCAGCGCCGAAAGTGAAAACGTTCAGGGTGAAATCCAGAAGAAGCTGGACATCATCGCCAACGAAGTCCTGATCGAAGCCAATGAATGGGGCGGCCACCTGGCTGGCATGGCCAGCGAAGAGATGGACAGCATTTACGTGGTGCCCAACCGCTACCCCCAGGGCGAATACCTGCTGCTGTTTGATCCCCTAGATGGTTCGAGCAACATCGACATCAACGTCAGCATCGGCACCATCTTCAGCGTGCTGAAAATGCCGGAAGACGACCGCGGTGTCGACGAAGCCGATTTTTTGCAGGCCGGTAACAAACAGGTGGCAGCGGGCTACTGCATCTACGGCCCGCAGACCACACTGGTGCTGACCGTGGGCGACGGCGTGGCCATGTTCACCCTGGACCGCGAGCAAGGCTCGTTTGTGCTGATCGAAGAAAACGTGAAGATCCCGGAAGACACGCAGGAGTTCGCCATCAACATGAGCAACATGCGGCACTGGGACGAGCCGGTCAAGCGCTACATCGACGAATGCCTCCAAGGCAAGGACGGCCCGCGCGGCAAAGACTTCAACATGCGCTGGATTGCAGCCATGGTGGCCGACGTGCACCGCATCCTGTGCCGCGGCGGCATCTTCATGTACCCCTGGGACAAGCGTGAACCCGACAAAGCCGGCAAGCTGCGCCTCATGTACGAAGCCAACCCTATGAGCTGGCTGGTCGAGCAAGCTGGCGGCGTGGCCACCAACGGCCACCAGCGCATCCTCGACATCCAACCCGGCAAATTGCACGAGCGCGTCAGCGTGATTCTGGGCTCGAAGAACGAGGTCGAGAGGGTCACCGCGTATCACGCCAAGCTATAATTTGAGGCTCACTTTCACACCAATGCCGGTGTAGCTCAGTCGGTAGAGCAGCTCATTCGTAATGACAAAACTGCACCGCAAAAATAGCCATGCAAATCAACAAACTAATCGCGCCCTTGAGCGCGATTCTTTGTTTGTGGCACAGCCATGGCACAGTGACCATGACTCATTACGACAACGCATGATAGTTGGCACTGCCCATCACGCGCGCAACTCCCTGACCAGGGAGACTGCTCATGGCGTCCATTCGTGAACGTATTGACGCCGACGGCAAAACGAAGTGGCACGCGCAGATTCGCATCAAGGGGCATCCACCCCAAACTCAAACCTTCACGCGCAAGACCGATGCAAAAGTTTGGGCAGAGGAAACCGAACGCGCGATCAGGATGGACTTGACCCGCTTCCGTAGACACATTTCAGCTTCCAGTGCGAAGCTGCTCGAATGCCAGCGGGCTCAGAAGGTCAAGATGACTGTGCCTGCGAACTCGATTGTAGAAACCCTCGATGTAATCAAACACGTCTGACTTG
>NZ_DASQZG010000019.1:0-293393 GCF_035638815.1 Polaromonas sp. | reverse complement strand
CAACCGTCGCGCATCCACATCGGGTGGCAGCTAAAGGGCTCCGCCGCGTTCCTCATCCGGCCAAAGAGGAAGAATCTACTATCTGTAAAGGTGCAGAGAAATCGCTGTGGCCTGTTGACAGAGAGAAGCCATATCAACGTTGGAGGCCAGGCGCGGCCGAAGGCCGCCGCCGCTGGGCCGAAGAGTTAGACGTCAGCGCATTTAGCACCCTACTCATTTCAATTGCACTGCTACGCAGGGACTCACTTGACCTGCTCTCCGTCTTGAAACCAGACGTCGCCGCCCTGAATTCCACCCCAGATAACGGAAAACTTCCCATGGGGTCGTCCCGCGACAAATTGACCAGTCCAATTCGCGGCGCCCACGTCGCCCTCAGCCGGCCCTGAATATGACTCGCCTGAGTTGCCGTATGCGGAAACCGGTACAACACCGTTCTCTTCATATTCAAAAGTTACGTCTGCCGGGAAAGACTTTCGGTGTGAGTTCGTATTCATGCGATTGCTGCCTGATGATGCTTTGACGTCTAACGCAATGTAGACCGCACGAGCTGCGGCATTACTTGGCGGCTGCAATCTAATCTGGGCCCTGGATTCACGCTCAAATTGTTGTCAACAAACAGTTTTTTGATCATGGAGTCTTCCTCTCAGGTCGATAAAAGGTCGTCAAACCCCGCATGATTTTAGGTTTGGCATTTGGTAGGCACATCCTCTAAAAGGAGGTTGAGATTCAAAAATGCGGCGGCAAGTCATCCCGCAAATTGCGCGCCCCACCCACACCGCCATCTACCGGTGCTTGCTGTTTCAGGTCAGCGACTTCGCGCATCAAGCTGTCGATTTGATGCTGCTGCCGGATGATGACCGCATCGAGCTTGTCGATCAGGTCTTCAGTGAAGCTGGCCTTGATCTCCAGCTCGGTCAGGCGCTGGTCTATATCGCTGGGCTGGCCCATAGGTTTGTTCCAGCCCTCAAGCGCTGGCGGTATCGACAGGCTGCTTCCGCTTGATCGCCGCCATCAGCTCGCGCTTGTCCAGGCCGTACATGTCTGCAAATGCATCTACCGTCTGGCCGCTATTTTCAAAAGTGCGGAGCAGGGCTTCCTGTTTGGCCAGCTTTTGGTCGCGCTCTTCAAAGGCTTCTTCCAGCAAGGCGGTCGCGGCTGCATCGTTGGTGGGCAGCCTGGACTGGTAGTCCTGGCGGCTCAGGCCGGAAGCCTCAAAAGCCGTCATCAGCTGCGCGCGAAACTTAGGCCGCAGATCTTCCCGTGCGCGGCGTTGCCGGCGGCGAAACAACTCCAGCATGGTCAGGTAAACATGCTCTGGCGCCACGGGCTCTACTGGCTGGCCCTGCAGGTCGTGGCGCAGGTTGCCTGCTGCAATGCATTGCAGGTAAGCAGTGGAGCGGGTGTGCGTGCCCAGCGCAGCCTTGAGGGCCTCACGCTCAAAGGCCTCTGGGTGGCTGGCCAGCAATTCCTGAAAAATGCCCAGTTTTAGCGGCAAGAACTTTGCGCCAAACAGGTGGGGGTAGAGCTCAAACAGCTTTTCCAGCACGGCCGTTGTTGCCTGGCGCGCTGATGCCTGGTCGGCGGTGGTGCTGTCGTGCTGAGCAGGGGCAGGCAAAGCTGTCGGTTCGGGGAGGGTGGGTGTCATGAAGGTTGGGAAAGCGAGTCAAGCGGTGATTGTCGACGAAATGACCCTGGCCCCGTTCCCGCGTCAACGCTGCGGCTAACAGTTGCTCCCAGTAACTTACTTGGTGGCCCCGGTGGCGAGTGCGGCAGCGCGCGACGCCGCAAGCGTCGATGCGTCGGCAGCCTGCGTCGGCCAGCCAGACAGATGCTGCTGAGTGATTTCGCAAAGCGCCAGCATCCACTCCGGGCTGTCGTTCAGGCAGGCGATGTAGTGAAACTCCTTGCCGCCGGCGTGCATGAAGGCCTCTTTGGCTTCCTGCGCAATTTCTTCCAGCGTTTCCAGGCAGTCGCCCGTAAAGCCGGGGCACATCACGTCGACGCGCTTTGTGCCTGAGCGCGCCATGGCCACCAAAGTGGGCTCCGTGTACGGCTCCAGCCATTTTGCTTTGCCAAAGCGGGACTGAAACGTCACGGTGTATTTCTCTTTGGAAAGGCCCAGTTCTGTAGCCAGCAAGCGCGCGGTTTTGTGGCACTCGCAGTGGTAGGGGTCACCCAGGTGCAGCGTGCGCTCCGGAACACCGTGAAAGCTCATTACCAGTTGTTCGGCACGGCCATGTGCAGCCCAATGCGCGCGCACGCGGGCAGCCAGCGCCGTAATGTAGCGAGGATGGTCGTGGTAGTTGTTGACAAAACGGAGCTCGGGGATACGGCGAATGTTGCTGGCCCATTGGTACACGGCGTCAAACACGCTGGCCGTGCTGGTGCCGCTGTATTGCGGATACGCGGGAAGAATCAGGATGCGGGTGGCGCCGTCGGCCTTGAGCGCATCGAGTTGCGAGGCGATGGACGGCTGGCCATAACGCATGGCGTAGCGCACGGCCACTCGGTGGCCGCGCTGGCCCAGGTAGCCGCCCAGCATGTTGGCCTGTTTGGACGTCCACACCTTGAGCGGGGAGCCATCTGCTGTCCAGATGCTGGCGTATTTGGCCGCGGATTTTTTGGGGCGCAACCGCAAAATGATTCCGTGCAGGATGAACCACCAGATAGCCTTTGGAATTTCGATGACGCGGGGGTCACTCAAAAACTGCGCGAGATAGGGCCGCAAAGCCTTGGCTGTGGGTGCTTCTGGCGTGCCCAGATTGCAATACAGCACGGCCGTGCCGGAGGCGGTATTGGCGGGCGGTTTGCCGTGTGTGAAGGTGGGTTCGGCAGAAAAAGACATGGGTTATTCTCCACTACCTATGCTTGACCTGACAATTATCAAAGCCATAACCCTTGACCTTGACGACACGTTGTGGCCGATCTGGCCGACCATCGAAAAGGCGGAGGCCGCGTTGGAGAAGTGGCTGGGCAACCACGCGCCCATGACCGCGGCACTGTTTGCCAACCCGACAGCGCGGCACGATATTCGTGAGCAGGTTGTTCGCAGCCGGCCCGATCTCAAATACAACCTGAGCGCCATCAGGCGTGAGGCCATCCGTCTGGCTCTGTACCGGTCCAAAGAAAACCCGCTGCTCGCAGAGGAGGCGTTTGAAGTTTTTTTTGAGGCGCGGCACCATGTGACTCTGTATGAGGATGCACTGCTTGCGCTGGAATTCTTGTCGTCTCGTTATCCCATCGTTGCGGTCTCCAATGGCAACGCCGATGTCAACCGCATCGGCATCGGTGAATATTTTCGGGCCAGCATCAGTGCGCAGGCTTTTGGCGTGGGCAAACCCGATCCACGGATTTTTCATGCCGCAGCCGGCGCGGTGGATGTGCAGGCGCACAACATCCTGCATGTGGGCGACGATGCCGCGCTGGATGTTCTGGGCGCACTCAATGCGGGCATGCAGGCGGCCTGGGTGAACCGGTCCGATCATTTGTGGACCCATGCCGACTTGCCGCACGAAACGGTGACCAGCCTGACCGAACTGTGCGACCTGTTCAGGACTGACAGCGCCGCGGTTTGATGGAAATTTGCGGTTTTGCCCTTTAATGACGGACAAAGTTTGCTATTTATTCAGTAGCATTCCGCGCGGCTTGCAAACCGGAACGCACCGCCCCTTCCAGCGTGGCCGGGTAGGGTCCATCGACATAGTCGCCACACGCCAGCAACCCCGGCAGCACGCGGGCGCCGGGTCGCTGCATGCCGGGCAGACAGGCAAACGTGGCGCGCTTTTCCACAATGGTTTGCACGGGCTGCAGCCCGGCCAGTCCCAATTGCTTGTCTGCCTGCGCAAGAACCTGAGTGGTTAACACTGCGCTGTGACCGTTGCTGGCGCTGACCACAAAGGCCAGCAAACCGGCCAGGCCGCCCAGCTGGCCTCGATCAAAAACAAACTGTGCGGGTGCGCCGCCATCTGTTGCGCTGGCAGGCAGGGCGAGCATGGGCTGGGCCAGGCGGGCACCCGGCAAAAATGCGTAGACCGTGGTGATGGCTTCGTAGGTCAGCGCCCGGGT
Organism: Polaromonas sp.; assembly: GCF_035638815.1. Classification (GTDB taxonomy): domain Bacteria; phylum Pseudomonadota; class Gammaproteobacteria; order Burkholderiales; family Burkholderiaceae_C; genus Polaromonas. The sequence continues at coordinate 289,328 of NZ_DASQZG010000019.1, read as the reverse complement.
TTGCGCCAGCCATGCCTCGCAAGGCACTCCGCAGGTCTGCACCAGCCTGACGGCCTCCGTCGGCCTGCAGGCCAGAATGACGCGGTCAAAAACGGCGCCGTCAATCTGCCAGCCAGCACCCTCAGCCGCCAGCGACGCCACACGCTGCATCAGGCGAACCTCGCCGCCCTGCCGGGCAAGCCAGGCCAGCGCCGCATCAGGAAGCAAGGCGCTCAAATCAACACGTGGCAGCAACAGGTTGGAGCCACCCGACTGCGAGAAAAGTGCGTCCTGCATTACCCGCAAAAAAACCTGGGCGCTGGCTTGATCCGCGGGTGTGTTGAGCGCGGACACACACAGCGGCTCAATCAGTGCGGCCATCACGGTGGGGGTCAGACCGTCACAAACCTGCGCAACGGACAACTCGGGCGCGCAGGCGAAACCGCCGCTCTGCCAACCCGCCGCAGTGCGCAACAGAGACTTCTTGTCTTGCCACGACCAGCCGCGTGCCAAGAGGATACCGACCAGGGCGTCAAGGGGCGTTGGCAAACGGGGAAGTCGCAGACCCGTCCCGTCGGGAAACTGCATGCGCAGGGGCAGTCGCAACATGGCGGCTTTGGTGTCAATGCCCAGATCGGCCATGAGGCGCAGCGTTTCGCTGTACGCGCCGATCAGGATGTGCTGGCCGTTGTCCAGTGCCAGCGGTGTGCCATCGGGCAGATGGCTGTCGACGCGCCGGGCCCGACCGCCGGGCGTGCGGATGGCTTCAAAAATGGTGACCTGCTGACCCAGGCGCGTAGCTTCAACCGCCGCCGCGCAGCCCGCCCAGCCCGCGCCGATAACTGCAGTCTTCAAACCACGCGCCCAAAGGCTTGAGTCTTCCACGCCAGCCAGAATTTACGAAGCGGGGTCAGGCTGACCCGCTGGTGCAACACCTGGTAGCCATCGGCCTCAATCTCGCGCAGCAGGGTGCGGTAAATGCTGGCCATCATCAGACCAGGCTTTTGCGCACGACGGTCCTGGTCGGGCAGCAGGGCCAGCGCTTCGTCGTAAAGCTGAAGTGCGCGCGCTGTCTGAAACTTCATCAGCGCAGTAAAGCGGTCCGAGTACTGACGTTTCAAAATCTCATGCGCTTTCACGTCGAACTGCTGCAGTTCATTGACGGGCAGGTAAATGCGACCACGCATCGCGTCTTCACCCACGTCGCGGATGATGTTGGTCATCTGGAATGCCAGCCCCAGCTTGTGCGCATACGCTGTGGTCGCTTCGTCCGTCTGGCCAAAAATGCGGGCTGCGACCTCGCCCACAATGCCTGCCACGAGGTGGCAATAGGTGCGCAGATTGGGAAAATCAAGGTAGCGGTTTTGCGCCAGATCCATCTCGCAGCCTTCAATGACCGCCTGCAGATGTCGTGCCTCTATGCCATAGGCAGGGGCCAGCGGCATCAGCGCCTTCATCACCGGATGGGTCGGCGTGCCGGCGAAGGCCTTGAGTACTTCAGCGTGCCACCAGGCCAGCTTGGTGTGCGCCACGCCGGGGTCGGTTACCTCATCGACGACATCGTCAATCTCGCGGCAAAAAGCGTAAAACGCGGTGATGGCAGCACGGCGCTCTTTAGGCAGAAACAAAAACGCGTAATAAAAACTGCTGCCGGACGCGGCGGCTTTTTGCTGGACGTATTCCTCAGGGCTCATGGGCGGGATTGTCGCAGGCTTGGGTGACGGCAGCCGCTGCCCGGCGCATCACAGCGGGAGCGATCACCTTGTGGGCAGGCCCTACAAAAACCATGTAGGCGCGGCCCAGCGTGTTGTGGATATGGACCACCGTGCTGAGCGTGAGTTTGTCGTGGGTTGCGTCACCGATTTGTTTGAGAACGGACAGCTGGACCACCAGGTGTTTGTCATCGTCCTGCAAGACCAGCTCATGCGGCGTCACGCTGACTACTTCAAAAAGCCCCATGCGCTGGCCCGGCACCGAAGGTTCGACGCCGACGCCGGACAGGACCCCATGGTTTTTTATCCCGAACGGCGCCATCACGGCGTGGCGCAGTCGCATCAGGTGGTCGATCCAGGCCGGGGTCTGGTGTGTGATCGCGCGGTAAATCGCAGTTGCGGTGAGCGCGGATTTCGGCACCAGCGTTTCGTACGCGTCGGCAAAATCCGCGTTGTACTGCCGCGCATGGAGCTGACAAGTCGTTGGAATGGGCACGGGACGTGTCATGACCAGAGGGCTTTCCAGAGAATAACGGCTCCGTCCCAGATGTTGAGCTTGGGACGCCGGGCAAGGGTTTGGTAGTTCATGGCCTCGATCTTGCCCAGGACGCGCAGCCCGCCCTGTATCACGCAGCGCAGTTCAAACGCGGCACGCCAGCCGGTAAAGCCGCCCAGTTGCCTGGCTACCGTGGCTGGCAGTTCAGAGCCTTTTAGCATCATCGCCCTTGCAGAACGGGCGCAAGCTGCTATTAAATTAGTAGTGCTGGGATTGATCTCACGGTCCAGGAGTTGGCTCAGATCAACGCCGTAGCCCGCCCACAGTTCGTGCGGGACATAGATGCGGCCCCGTGGAATGTCCACGCTCAGGTCCTGCCAGAAGTTGATCAGTTGCAACGCGCTGCAAATATGGTCACTTTGCGCCAGCGACACCGCATCGTTCACGCCGTACAGATGCAGCAGCAGGCGGCCGACGGGGTTGGCTGAGCGGCGGCAGTAGTCCAGCAGCTCGGCTTCGGTCGCGTAGCGCTGTTTCACAACGTCCTGCTCAAAGGCGCTGAGCAGGTCGGTCAGCAGGGGTATCGGGAGCTGAAATTCATCCAGCATCGGCTGCAAAGCCGAAAAAACGGCGGGCCAGCGACCGGAGCCGGACCTGCCGTCTGCGGCAGCGGTTAGATCGTCACGGTAGAGCGCCAGGTCTTGCAATCGGGATGCGGGCGGGGCGTCCCCTTCGTCGGCAATGTCGTCGGCCGTGCGCGCAAACCAGTAGATCGCGGCGATAGGGGGGCGCAGGCGGGGCGGGCACAGCAGTGAGGCGACCGGGAAGTTTTCGTAATGGCTGGAGGGCGGCTGCACAGAGGCGGTGAGCGGGGAAGCGGGGCCGGAAGTCATGCCGCGATTGTCGCTTGACAAGCCTAGAGAATTACCCTAGATTACTAACCGGTCAGTCATTAGTGAGCTTTACCAAGCTTTACAACGACTGTTTTCGCAACCGATTTGGTCCATCACACCATGAATAAAGCCCTTTTTACCGTTCTCGGCAGTGCCCTTGTGCTCGCCGCCTGCTCCAAGTCTGCCCCACCTGAAGAACCCGTGCGCGCGGTCAAGGTCATGACTGTTGGTGTGGATTCCTTCAATACCGGGCATGAGTTTGCGGGCGAGGTCAAAGCCAGAGTGGAGTCGCGTGTGGGGTTCCGGGTGGGCGGAAAGATCATCAAGCGCCAGGCCGAGGTGGGTCAGCGTGTGAAGGCCGGCCAGGTGCTGGCCCAGCTTGACCCGCAGGATTACAGACTGGCGGCCGATGCTGCCCGCGCCCAGCTGGCCGCGGCCAGTACCAACCGCGATCTGGCCGCCGCCGATTACAAGCGCTACAAGGAGCTGCGCGACCAGAACTTCATCAGCGGAGCCGAACTGGAGCGCCGCGACACCACGCTGAAAGCTGCCCAGGCGCAGATGCAGCAGGCCCAGTCGCAACTGGCGGTGCAGGGTAACCAGGCCAACTATGCGGTGCTGGTGGCAGATGTTTCAGGTGTCGTAACCGCTGTGGAAGCAGAAGTGGGGCAGGTGGTATCCGCAGGTACACCGGTGGTGCGCATCGCTGCGGATGGCGTGCGTGATGTTGTGTTTTCGGTGCCAGAAGACAAGGTAGCGGCCTTCAAGCCGGGCCAGGGCGTCAAGGTCCGGCTTTGGGCCCAAAACAGCGAGCTGGACGGCAAGGTGCGCGAAGTTGCCGCCAGCGCCGACCCGGTCACGCGGACCTACCCTGTCAAGGTGGCGCTCGATACGCCGACGCCGCCGGTGCTGGGCGCAACGGTGTATGTGCTGCCGCAAGGCATGGGCATCACCGGTACCCAGGTCATCAAGTTGCCGACCACCGCCCTGCGCCAGGACGGCAAGGCCAGCGCCGTCTGGGTGCTGGACAAAACAAGCATGACGCTTAAATCCCAGCCGGTGCAAATTGCTACGGCCGACGGCAATGAAGCGGTCATCGCGTCTGGCCTGCAACCGGGCATGCTGGTGGTCAGCGCCGGGGTGCATGTGCTTTCTCCGGGGCAGAAAGTCACCATCTTTCAGCAAAAGATGGCTGTGGCCAGTGCTGCCTCTGTAGCCGCTGAACCTGCCTCCGCTGTGCCGGCAGTCGCTGCATCTGCAGCAAAGTGAGATCAGCATGACCAAAGTTCAACCGAAAGACAGTTTTAACCTGTCGAAATGGGCGCTGGACCATCCTGCGTTGACGCGGTATTTGATGGTGGTGCTGATGCTGCTCGGCTTTGCCGCGTATTTTCAGCTGGGGCAGGACGAGGACCCGCCGTTTACCTTCCGTGCCATGGTGGTACGCACTTACTGGCCCGGCGCTACTGCGCAGCAGGTGGCCGAACAAGTCACCGACAAACTTGAGCGCACGTTGCAGGAAGCGCCCTACGCAGACAAGATCCGCAGCTATTCCAAGCCGGGTGAGTCGCAAATCATTTTCCAGATCAAGGATTCATCCAAAGCATCTGATGTGGCCGGTGCTTGGTATGCGGTGCGCAAAAAGATTGCCGACATGCGCCACACCTTGCCGGGCGGCATTCAGGGGCCGTTTTTTAATGACGACTTTGGCGATGTGTATGGCGTGATTTATGCGCTGCAGTCTGATGGGTTTAATTACGCCGAACTCAAGACCTTTGCAGACGACGTGCGCCAGCAACTGCTGCGTGTGCCGGATGTCGCCAAGGCTGAGCAATTTGGGGTTCAGGACGAAAAGCTTTTCATTGAAGTTTCCCAGAAGCGGCTGGCCCAACTCGGGCTGGACTTCAACCAGGTTCTCAGCCAGCTGGGGCAGCAAAACGCGGTCGAGTCGGCGGGCGCGGTGCAGACGCCACTGGATGTGGTGCAGGTGCGGGTTGCGGGGCAGTTTGAGGCGGTGGAGCAACTGCGCGCCATGCCCATTCGCGGCAGCTCCGGTAGCCAGCTTCGGCTGGGCGACATTGCCGAAATCAAGCGTGGTTATGTAGACCCCCCGGCGGTCAAGGTGCGTCATCAGGGCAGGGAAGTCATCGCCATTGGCGTGTCCATGGCCAAAGGCGGCGACATCATCGCTCTCGGAGACGCGCTGGACAAGACAGTGGCCCGTATTAAAACGACCCTTCCTGCCGGCGTTGAGTTGGTGCAGATACAGGATCAGCCGACCGCAGTGACAACGTCAGTCAACGAGTTTGTCCGGGTGCTGATTGAAGCCGTGGCGATTGTGCTGGCCGTCAGTTTTATCGCCCTCGGGTTCCACCGCCGCCCCGGTGAACATCCGCTGCGGCGGCGTTATTACATCGACATGCGTCCCGGTCTGGTGGTGGGTATCACCATCCCGCTGGTGCTGGCGGTGACTTTCCTTGCGATGAACTACTTCGGCATTGGCCTGCACAAAATTTCGCTGGGCTCGCTCATCATCGCGCTCGGTCTCTTGGTGGACGACGCCATCATTGCGGTGGAGATGATGGTGCGCAAGATGGAAGAAGGTTACGACAAGGTGCGCGCCGCAACGTTCGCTTACGAAATCACGGCCATGCCGATGTTGACCGGCACGCTGATTACCGCTGTCGGTTTTCTGCCCATCGGTATGGCGAAATCGACCGTGGGTGAATACACCTTCGCGATTTTCGCCGTGACCGTGATCGCGCTGGTGCTGAGCTGGATTGTCTCGGTGTATTTTGTGCCCTACCTGGGCACACTGCTGCTTAAAGCCAAACCTGTAGCGGAAGGGGCTGCTGGCCACCAGGAGCATTTTGATACCCCGTTTTATCGCAACTTCCGCCGCCTTGTGAACTGGTGTGTGGAGTACCGCTGGGTCACCATCGGCGCGACCGTGCTGACTTTTGCCCTGGGCATCGTCGGCATGGGCAAGGTGCAGCAGCAGTTCTTTCCGGACTCAAGTCGGCCGGAAATCATGGTGGACATCTGGTTTCCCGAGGGCACCTCGTTTGCATCCAACGAACAGATCACCAAACGCGTAGAAGAGCGCCTGCTTAAAGAAGAAGGGGTCAGCTCGGTCAGTACCTGGGTAGGTTCTGGCGTGCCGCGCTTTTACCTGCCGCTGGATCAGGTTTTTCCGCAGACCAACGTGTCGCAATTCATCGTGTTGCCCAAGGATCTGAAGGTGCGCGAGTCTTTGCGCGTGAAGCTGCCGACCTTGTTGGCCCAGGAATTTCCCGAAGTGCGGGGCCGTATCAAACTGCTGCCCAATGGCCCGCCTGTGCCGTATCCGGTGCAGTTCAGGGTAGTAGGCATAGACCCGCTGGTGCTGCGCGACCGAGCCGATGAGGTCAAGGCCGCGATGCGTGAAAGCCCGAACACGCGAGGCGTGAACGACAACTGGAACGAATCCGTCAAGGTGCTGCGTCTGGAAGTGGATCAATCGAAAGCGCGTGCATTGGGCGTGACCAGCCAGTCGATTGCGCAGGCATCCCGGACTATATTGGCCGGCACCAATGTGGGCCAGTACCGCGAAGGCGACAAACTCATTGACATCGTGCTGCGCCAGCCGCAGGACGAGCGCAATGCGATCACTGACATTGCCAATGCCTACATTCCGACGGCGTCGGGCAAGTCGATTCCGCTGACGCAAATCGCCAAACCGGTTTTCACCTGGGAGCCGGGTGTGATGTGGCGTGAGAACCGCGACTACGCGATCACGGTGCAAAGCGACATCGTGGAAGGCTTGCAAGGCGCAACGGTGACCAACGAGTTGTTGCCGGCACTGAAAGCCATTGAAGCCAGGTGGCACAAAAACGGTATGAGCGGCTACCGCATTGAGGTAGCGGGTGCTGTGGAGGAAAGCAGCAAGGGCTCCAGCTCCATCGTGGCGGGCGTTCCGATCATGCTGTTTTTGACTTTTACCTTGCTCATGTTGCAGTTGCACAGCTTCAGCCGCGCGATGCTGGTGTTTATTACCGGGCCGCTCGGAATTGCCGGTGTCGCTGGCGCGCTGCTGGTGCTGGGCCGGCCTTTTGGATTTGTGGCTCTGCTGGGCGTGATTGCCCTGATGGGCATGATTCAGCGTAATTCGGTGATCCTGATTGACCAGATCGAGCAGGATCGTGCGGCAGGCATTCTCGCGTGGGACGCGATTGTCGAGTCGGCGGTGCGGCGGCTTCGTCCCATCGTGCTTACGGCTGCTGCAGCGGTGCTGGCGATGATTCCGCTGTCGCGCAGCGTGTTCTGGGGGCCGATGGCTGTTGCCATCATGGGCGGACTGATTGTGGCAACCGTGCTGACCTTGCTGGCCTTGCCTGCGATGTACGCCGCATGGTTTCGCGTCAAACGTGATACACCGGGAGTGTTGAATGCTCCGGCAACCCCAGGTGTGCTTCAGCTTGGCGCTTAGTCGTAACGGATAGAGCCCGGGTGTTTGGCAAGCCGGTCATAAAGGCGACGCGCCCGGGCATTGGTGGCGCGGGTCAGCCGATACAGCTTGGGCGCGCCACACCATGGCAAGGCGTCGATGGTGATGGGTGTTTTGGCTGTGCAGGGCGGCCCTTTAGGGTTTGATTTTTTGTTGCACCAGCGCAGCCATTTCGGCGGCAGCGGGGGTGCTTTGACCACTCAGCCCCGCTGCAATGCCATGCTGGTCAGAAGCGGGGCGGTTCTGGCTGACTTTCCATTTGCCGATCCAGCGTTGCACCGGCATCTCCACGCCGACGATGGCTTTGAGCATCTGAGTGATGTAGTCGGCCGGCGCATCCGACACATGCCACGGCAGGGCCTGGCTCGCCTCGTGCGTCCGGGTGAGGCGTGTCACCACGTCCAGCACGCGCTCTGTGTCGTCAAAGGCCTGCGGCACGCCGTGGGCGTGCACAGTGGCGTAGTTCCACGTGGGCACCGCCTTGCCATGTGCATGTTTACTCGGGTACCAATTGGGCGACACATAGGCTTGCGGGCCGGCGAACACCGCTACCGATTGGGCGCCTGCGGCCAGGGCCTGCCACACCGGGTTGGCGCGCGCCACATGGCCCACCAGCGTGCCGTGTTCTCCGCGGTCGGGGTCCAGCAGCATGGGAATATGGTTAACCAGCAGTTCTCCCTGGTGTTGCACGACCCAGGTGGCCAGCGGGTGGGCGCGCACCAAGGCGTGCAGCGTGGCGGTGTCGGTCTCTGCAAAGTGGGGTGGCAAATACGTCATGGTGCGCTTGGCTTTAGCTGTGGGTTTCAGATTCAATACGGGGTTCGCACAGAACCTCGGTCTTGACCGAGTTGGCGATAAAACATGAGGCGTGGGCCCGGTGGTGAAGGTCATGGAGTTCGTCAGGCGCGGGGCAGTGCCCAGGCGCAAATTGAACCGCAGGGCGCAGCACCACACGGGTGATGGCTTGCCGGCCTTCCTCGTTGCGCGCCAGGGTGCCCACCGCTTCATCGCGATAGCTGTCCGCCACCCAGCCGTCGCGTGCGGCCAGGTCGAGGAACCAGAGCATGTGGCAACTCGACAGCGAGGCTACGAAGGCCTCTTCGGGGTCGACGGCTGCCGGGTCCGAATAGGGCTTTGGTACCACGTGTGGCGACGACGAACCCGGCACGACCGCGCCTCCGTCAAAGAGCCAGGTGTGTCGGCGGCTGTAGCGGTGGTCCGTAAACGCTGCGTTGTCGCGTTCCCAAAAAATGGTGGTGCTGTGCTGGGCCATGGTGCTGCTCCTTTGACAGGTCTTTGGTGACGGGATGGGTAAAGGCAGGAACTGATAAAGTGGTTCCCTAGTTTATTAAGATCTTCCTTTGTTCGAGGGGCCAATTCAGGGTGATTCAAAGAGCCATTGCGCCAACACGACCCCAACCCCGCAGCGAATCGGTACGCCAGCGGGTGTACCTGGAGCTGCGCCGCGCCATTGAGCAGGGCACCTTCAAGCCCGGCACACGCCTGCCCGCCTCCCGTGAGCAGGCCAAAACGCTGGGTGTGTCGCGCAACAGCGTTTTGTGGGCGCTGGAGCGCCTGCAGTCCGAGGGTTATGTGCTGGCCCGCGTGGGAGACGGCAGTTTTGTGGCCGACAACCTGGGTGCGTTGGCAACCGTGGTGACCGTCCGCGAGGGCTTGCGTCCCAGCATCGCTGCCGGCCTGTCGCAACGCGGGCAGTTGGTGGCTGACACGGTGCTGCGCTGGAATCCGCCCTTGCAGGCGGCGCTGCCGTTTCGCATCGGTGCGCCCGAGATCGCCACCTTTCCTTTTGCAGTGTGGGACCGTTTGACACGGCAAGCCTCCAAAGCCCAGCGCATGGCCCAGGCGCAATATTTGGACCCGGCAGGTGCGCCGGCACTGCGCGACGCCATTGCGCATTGGCTGTGGGTGTCGCGCGGCATTCGCTGCGAGGCGGCGCAGGTGGTGGTGTGCTCGGGTTCGCAGCAGGCCATTGATCTGGTGGGACGCCTGCTGCTGGATCCGGGCGACGATGCCTGGGTGGAAGACCCAGGCTATCCCGGCATTCGTGCCAGCCTCGTCGGACACGGCGTGACCGCACGGCCGGTACCGGTGGACGCCGAAGGCCTGCTGGTCAGCCAGGCAGCAGCGCAATGGCCTGACGCCCGGCTGGCGGTGGTCACGCCCACGTCTCAATTTCCGACCGGTGTGCGTATGAGCTTGCAGCGCCGACTGGAACTGCTGGACTGGGCCAATGCCCAGCGCGCCTGGATTGTGGAAGACGACTACGACGGCGAATTTCAGTACGGCAAACATCGCCTGCCCGCGCTGTGCAGCCTCCCGCATGCGCAGCGCGTGCTGTATGTGGGAACCTTCTCCAAAACGCTGCACCCCGGGTTGCGGCTGGGGTTTATCGTGCTGCCGCATGCGCTGGCAGGTGCCTTTGCGATGGCCCGCGCCTTGATCGACCGCCACTCGCCGGGCGACGCTCAGGAGGTGCTGGCTCGCTTCATCACAGAAGGCCACCTCTTGCGCCACCTGCGCCGCATGCGCGAGTTGTATCCGCAGCGCCAGCAAGCCCTGATAGATGCGCTTGCCAGCGCCAGCAAAGGCCAACTGGTGCTGCAGCCCAGCGAGCAGGGCATGCATCTGCTGCACGAATTGCCGGCGGGGCGTGACGACCAAACCCTGTCGGCGCGGGCACAGGAGGCGGGTATTCTGCTGGCGCCGCTGTCGCGTTACACCATTACCTCCAGACGCCGGGGGTGGTTGTTTGGTTATGCGGGGTATGACACCGCGTCGCTGCGCGCGGCGGCAAACAAACTGGGAAAATTGCTGCAGAACAAGTAGAAAACCGTGTTTTCTGTCTGGTTGATTGCGGGTTTTCAAAGCGAGCGCCGGTGCTGACGACTTGCAGCACCCCCGGAAGCCGAGGCCGTTACAGGCTAAAATAGAAAGTTGACCGATTTCAAACGGGAATTTGGAAAACATCCGATTCCCGTTTTTGTTTCCGGCGCGCGGGTGGCGAAATTGGTAGACGCACCAGGTTTAGGTCCTGACGGTAGCAATACTGTGCGGGTTCGAGTCCCGCCCCGCGCACCACCTTTGAGAATTCAGGATGATTGCCGCACGGCTGGACTTTTTCCGTGCGTGCGCTCGTCCTTTTATACATCTGGATATTAGGAGTAGATCATGGCCGTGACTGTTGAAACCCTTGAAAAGCTGGAACGCAAAATGACTTTGACCCTCCCGGTCAACACCATCCAGTCCGAAGTCGATTCACGCCTGAAGCGCCTGGCCCGCACGGTCAAGATGGACGGTTTCCGTCCAGGCAAGGTGCCGATGACTGTGGTTACCCAGCGTTACGGTTACTCCGTGCACTACGAAGTCATGAACGACAAGGTCGGCGAAGCGTTTTCCATGGCCGCCAACGAAGCCAAGCTGCGTGTTGCAGGCCAGCCGCGCATCAGCGAAAAAGAAGGCGCCCCCGAAGGCGAGTTGACATTCGACGCCATCTTCGAGGTGTACCCCGAAGTCAAGCTTGGCGACTTGTCCGGTGCTGAAGTTGAAAAAGTCAGCGCCGAAGTCAGCGATGAAGCCATCGACAAGACCATCGATATCTTGCGCAAACAGCGTCGCACCTTTGCCCAGCGCGCCATGGATGCCGCAGCGCAAGACGGCGACCGTGTAACCATCGACTTTGAAGGCAAGATCGACGGCGAAACCTTCGCCGGCGGCAAGGCTGAAGCTTTTCAGTTTCTGGTGGGTGACGGCCAGATGCTCAAGGAATTTGAAGATGCTGTGCGCGGCATGAAAAGCGGCGAAAGCAAGACTTTCCCACTGAGCTTTCCAGCGGACTATCACGGCAAAGACGTGGCCGGCAAGCAGGCCGACTTCATGGTGACCGTGAAGAAAATTGAAGCTGCCAACTTGCCAGAAGTTAATGAAGCTCTGGCCAAGTCCCTCGGCATTGCCGATGCCACCGTTGAAGGTCTGCGCGCCGATATTCGCAAAAACCTGGAGCGCGAAGTCAAATTCCGTTTGCTGGCCCGCAACAAAAACGCCGCCATGGATGCCTTGCTGGCCACCGCAGAACTGGATCTGCCGCAGGCAGTTGTCCAGGCTGAACTCGAGCGGATGGTCGAAGGCGCACGCGCCGATCTGAAGCAGCGCGGCATCAAGGATGCAGACAAGGCGCCGATTCCCGATGACATCTTCCGTCCACAAGCCGAGCGCCGTGTGCGCCTGGGTCTGGTGGTCGCTGAGCTGACCCGCGCCAATGACCTGTTCCCGAAACCCGAGCAGATCAAGGCGCACGTGGAAGAGCTCGCATCGAGCTACGAGAAGCCGGAGGACGTCGTGCGCTGGTACTTCAGCGATGAAAAACGCATGTCCGAAGTCCAGTCTGTCGTGATTGAGAACAATGTCACTGACTTCGTGCTGGGCAAGGCCAAGGTAGTCGAGAAGGCTGTGTCCTTCGATGATTTGATGGGTCAGCAGGGCTGAGCGTTGCGTCCGATGCGGACGGCGTGACCTGATTTTCAATACGGGGGCTTGCGGCTACGGCTTCAAGCCCCATTTTATTTTGGGTACAGTAGCCCCAACCTTTGGAGAACCCATGATTTACAGCAGTGCACAAGACATTCAAGGCCTCGGCATGGTGCCGATGGTGATTGAACAGTCTGGCCGTGGCGAGCGGTCCTATGATATTTATTCACGCTTGCTGAAAGAGCGCGTGATTTTTCTGGTGGGCCCAGTCAATGACCAGACAGCCAACCTGGTGGTCGCCCAGTTGCTCTTTCTTGAGAGCGAAAACCCGGACAAAGACATTTCGTTCTACATCAACTCTCCTGGCGGCTCTGTGACGGCAGGCATGGCGATTTACGACACCATGCAATTCATCAAAGCCGATGTATCTACGCTGTGCGTGGGTATGGCTGCCAGCATGGGTGCTTTTTTGCTGGCGGCGGGCGCCAAAGGCAAGCGTTTTTCCCTGCCCAATTCACGCGTGATGATTCACCAGCCCTCGGGCGGTGCACAGGGTCAGGCTACTGACATCGAAATTCACGCGCGTGACATCCTTAAAACACGTGACCAGCTCAACCGCATCCTGGCCGAGAACACTGGGCAAACCGTGGAAAAAATCGAACGCGACACCGAGCGTGACTACTTCATGTTTGCCGATGAAGCCAAGGCTTATGGCGTGGTCGACGAGGTGATTGCCAAGCGTCCCTGAGCGCACCTAGGCGTAAACCCCAGCGCTCGCGTAAACCCTGTCAGTTGCTGGGCGGCAACGGCGTTTTCTGTAACAGAGAACGCCGTTTTTATTTGGTTATCATTAGGTAACAACCTCCTCCGGGTCACCCCCCAAAGGCATCAAATCCATGGCCGAAAAAAAAGGCTCATCCAGCGAAAAAACCCTGTACTGCTCTTTCTGCGGCAAAAGCCAGCACGAAGTCAAAAAGCTGATAGCAGGGCCTTCGGTTTTTATCTGTGATGAGTGCATAGATCTTTGCAACGAAATCATTCGCGACGAACTGCCGGCTGGCGAGGACGTGCGCGAAACCCGGGGCGATTTGCCGACCCCGCTGGAAATCAAGGCCACGCTGGACGGCTATGTGATCGGGCAGGAGCCGGCCAAACGTACGCTGGCGGTTGCGGTCTACAACCACTACAAGCGCCTGCGTCACAAGGAAAAAGCGAAAAAGGACGATGTCGAGCTGACCAAAAGCAATATCTTGCTGATCGGCCCCACGGGATCGGGCAAGACGCTGCTGGCGCAGACGCTGGCCCGTACGCTCAATGTTCCTTTCGTCATGGCCGACGCCACGACGCTGACCGAAGCTGGTTATGTGGGCGAGGACGTTGAAAACATCATCCAGAAATTGCTGCAGAGCTGCAACTACGAAGTCGAGCGGGCTCAGCAGGGCATTGTTTACATCGACGAAATCGACAAGATTTCCCGCAAGTCAGACAACCCGTCCATCACGCGTGATGTGTCAGGTGAGGGCGTGCAGCAGGCGCTGCTCAAGCTGATCGAAGGCACCATGGCGTCAGTGCCCCCGCAGGGCGGACGCAAGCACCCCAATCAGGACTTCCTGCAGGTGGACACCACCAACATCCTGTTTATCTGTGGCGGCGCTTTTTCGGGTCTTGAGAAGGTTATTGAAAACCGCACCGAGGCCTCCGGCATTGGTTTTGGCGCTGCGGTCAAAAGCAAAAAGGCGCGCAGCCTCACGGAATCTTTCAAAGACGTCGAGCCCGAAGACCTGATCAAGTTTGGCCTGATCCCCGAGCTGGTCGGCCGCATGCCCGTGGTCGCGACGCTGGCCGAGCTGACTGAAGACGCGTTGGTGCAGATCCTGACCGAACCGAAAAACGCTGTGGTCAAACAGTTCAGCAAACTCCTGTCCATGGAAGGCGTTGACCTGGAAATTCGCCCATCAGCTCTCAAGGCGATTGCCCGCAAGGCGCTCGCCCGAAAAACCGGTGCACGCGGTTTGCGCTCCATTTTGGAGCAGTCCCTGATTGACACCATGTTTGACTTGCCCAACAGCAGCAACGTGGAAAAAGTGGTGGTTGATGAAGCGACGATTGAGGAAAACAAGGCGCCCTTGCTGGTGTACCGCGAAGCGGCCAAGCAAGCATGAGGCGACAAGGGTGACGAGGGCATCGGGAGTTGATAGGGCGCGCGACGCAGGTTGAATCTGCGCCTTGCTTGAAAATTGCCAGTGGTCCCCCATTTCGAATGTATTGTTTTCTCTGCTGCATGAAAGCCTGACCCTGAGACAGCACTCTGGGGCTTTTGTTAAGGCTTACCTTTAAGGTTGATATGTCCGCACAAACCACATTGCCCCCCAGTCCGATTGAGCTGCCGCTGCTGCCTCTTCGCGACGTCGTGGTCTTTCCTCACATGGTGATTCCCCTCTTTGTGGGTCGACCCAAGAGCATCAAGGCGCTAGAGTCAGCAATGGAGGCCGAGCGCCGCATCATGCTGGTTGCCCAAAAAGCTGCCGCCAAGGACGAGCCCTCGGTTGAGGACATGTTTTCCGTTGGCTGCGTGGCGACGATTTTGCAAATGCTCAAACTGCCGGATGGCACCGTCAAGGTTCTGGTGGAAGGTCAGCAGCGGGCCACCGTCAATAAAATTGAAGAGGGTGAGTTTCATTTCAGCGCCAATGTGACGCCGGTGGAGCCGCCCGTGCTCGACCCCACTGACAAGACCAGCGAGATCGAAGCGCTGCGCCGTGCGGTGATGCAACAGTTTGACCACTACGTCAAACTCAACAAAAAAATCCCGCCTGAGATTCTGACGTCCATCTCCAGCATTGACGATGCCGGCCGCCTGGCAGACACCATTGCAGCGCACTTGCCGCTCAAGCTTGATGCCAAGCAGGTCATTCTTGACCTGGATAACGTCAAGGCCCGACTGGAAAACCTGTACGAGCAGCTTGAGCGTGAGGTCGACATCCTCAATGTCGACAAGAAAATCCGCGGTCGTGTCAAACGGCAGATGGAGAAAAACCAGCGCGACTTTTATCTGAACGAACAGGTCAAAGCCATCCAGAAAGAACTGGGAGAGGGCGAAGAGGGCGCGGACATTGAAGAGATCGAGAAAAAGATCAAGACCGCCAAGATGCCGCAGGAAGCCCGAAAAAAGGCTGAAAGCGAACTGAAGAAGCTAAAGCTGATGTCGCCCATGTCTGCTGAGGCAACTGTGGTGCGCACCTATATCGACGTGCTGACCGGTTTGCCCTGGAGCAAGAAAACCAAAATCAAGCATGACCTTGCCAATGCCGAGGTGGTGCTGGACGAAGATCACTACGGGCTTGAGAAGGTCAAGGACCGCATTGTTGAGTATCTTGCAGTGCAGCAGCGCGTTGACAAGCTCAAGGCGCCGATTCTTTGCCTGGTCGGCCCTCCCGGCGTTGGCAAGACCTCGCTGGGGCAGTCGATTGCGAAAGCCACCGGCCGCAAATACGTCCGCATGGCGCTGGGCGGCATGCGCGATGAGGCCGAGATTCGCGGTCACCGCCGTACCTATATCGGTGCGCTGCCGGGCAAGGTGCTTCAGAGCCTGACCAAGGCGGGGACCCGTAATCCACTGTTCCTGCTGGACGAGATTGACAAGCTGGGAACCGACTTCCGCGGCGACCCATCAAGTGCCTTGCTGGAGGTGCTGGATCCCGAGCAGAACCACACTTTTGGCGATCACTACGTCGAGGTTGATTTCGACCTGAGCGATGTGATGTTTGTGGCGACCTCCAACTCCATGAACATCCCGCCGGCGCTGCTGGATCGCATGGAAGTGATTCGCCTGTCGGGTTACACCGAGGATGAAAAGACCAGCATTGCCATGCGCTACCTCCTGCCCAAGCAGCTCAAGAACAACGGCGTCAAGGATGGCGAACTCGAAGTTCAGGAGCAGGCCGTGCGCGACATCGTGCGTTACTACACGCGTGAGGCCGGTGTGCGTTCGCTCGAGCGCGAGCTCTCCAAGATCTGCCGCAAGGTGGTCAAGGGCATCCAGCTGAAGAAGATGGAGGCCAAGGTGACCGTCACGCCCGATAACCTCAACGACTTTCTGGGTGTGCGCAAGTATGACTATGGCCGCGCCGAAAACCACAACCAGGTCGGCCAGGTGGTCGGTCTGGCATGGACCGAAGTAGGCGGCGACCTGCTGACCATTGAAGCGGCCATGATGCCGGGCAAAGGTGTGATCACGCGTACTGGCTCACTGGGCGACGTGATGAAAGAGTCAGTGGAGGCCGCTCGGACCGTGGTCCGCAGCCGCGCACGCGTGCTGGGGATCAAGGATGAAATGTTCGAGAAGCGGGACATTCACATCCACGTGCCGGATGGCGCCACCCCCAAGGACGGTCCAAGTGCTGGTGCGGCCATGACCACGGCATTTGTTTCTGCCATCACGGGTATACCTGTGCGAGGCGATGTCGCCATGACAGGAGAGATCACTCTGCGCGGTGAAGTGACTGCGATTGGCGGTCTGAAGGAAAAACTGCTGGCCGCATTGCGCGGTGGCATCAAGACCGTACTGATTCCCGAAGAGAATGCGAAAGACCTTCAGGAGATTCCGGATAACGTCAAAGCTGGACTGGAGATCGTGCCTGTCAAATGGATTGATCAGGTGCTGCAGATTGCGCTGGTGCGTCAGCCTGTTCCTCTTACCGAAGAAGAGGCCGCAGTGTCTGCTGCAGCGTCGGCTGTGCCTCCCGTGGAAGCGGCGGGCAACGTCAAACATTGAACGATTTTTGTCATAGATTCGCAAAGGCAAAAAATCTAAGCTATAATTTGAGGCTGTAATCGCGGGAGTAGCTCAGTTGGTAGAGCGCAACCTTGCCAAGGTTGAGGTCGAGAGTTCGAGACTCTTCTCCCGCTCCAATTCAAAAGGGCAGCACTTAAAAATGCTGTCCTTTTTCATTGGGCCGGTGCCCGATGAATACGGACTTGATAGTAATGAGCCTGGCGAAAGTCAGGCATCACATGGCGCGGTAGCAAAGCGGTTATGCAGTGGATTGCAAATCCATCCAGGGCGGTTCGACTCCGCCCCGCGCCTCCAACAACACAATCGGTATTGATTTTGGCGGCCTTGTTGGTGCTCTGACAAGGCTCTTTTTGTTTCACAATAAAGCTCTGCCCGGGTGGTGAAATTGGTAGACACATCGGACTTAAAATCCGCCGCTTCCTTAATCGGGGCGTACCGGTTCGATTCCGGTCCCGGGCACCACTCCTTTGAATACTCAGCTGTCGGCTTTCGCGAACCGCACACCTTTGGCGATAGGGACAAAGCACTCTTCGTGCGCGGGTTCGATTCCCATCCCGGGCACAAATGACAGTTTTCGCTACGCTGTGGTGATGCTCATTTCCCGCTGCAACTGGTTAAGATAGATTCCATGGCTCGCTACAACAATCCCCCCTTTGAAATCCATGTTCACGGTGAAGTTCCGCTGCGTGAGGATGTTGGCTTTGAGCAGCTGCAGGAGGCCTTGAAGCCGCTGTGGTCCTACCCCGGAGCCAAGTCTCTGGCGGATGGCGCAGCCAGCGTGTATGAAGAAGAGCCGGGCATCCGTTTCGATGTTCACCAACATCTGTTGCAGCTGTGCTGGACAGTGCCCGGTGATGAGGACTTCAAGCAGGTGCTTGATGAGGTCTGCATGGCCTTGAACGATCTCGCAGTCAGTGGCGCGCCGATTGAAGTGACTTTTTACGATTCGGATTTTGACGAAGACGAAGAACGCGATGGCGAAGAAGCCAGAGACGACTTCGCGATGTATTTCGTCGGCCCCACGCCTGCCGCCATCATGCAGGTCCAGCGCGACCTCCTGGTGCAGGACATGATCGGGTTGATGGAGCGGCACTTTGACGCGACTGAGCTGGGCGATGTGGTCGCAGCGGTCGACAAGCTGTTTGAGCAGCGTTTCGAAACACTCGTCAATTCCATGCAGCTGGGTCGCCCACCGCGTGGATTGGGCGGCTCACAAGGTGGCTCCGGCCATGGCGGTGGGCGCAAGCCGCGCCACCTGCACTAATGCGGTACTGCCCGCCGGCTAGCCCTTGAGCTGGTCCGCAAACCGGTGGTTCACGTCGCGGTGGCCTGCCTCGTCTTCGCGCACCGCCACAATCACATCCCGCAGACGCGCACCTGGCGCCAGCTTCCAGTAGTCGATCGCAATCTGCGGCGCAGGCACGTTCTCATACTGCCCGCCGTCGATGCCTTCCAGATACTCGGTGTAGCTGTAAACCGCCTCTTCTTCAAAGTAGCCCACCAGCCGGTGCGCGGTGCGGGCAGAGACGAGGTAGAGCACAAAAAACAGGTTATAAAAAATACCCTGCGTCAGCATGACCATCCAGCGCTCCAGCCGGCTTGGCCTAGCGATGTGGACAAAAGTCATCAGGTGCATGCGCTCGTTCTCGGCTTCGTCCAGCAGCTGGCGTATCCAGCCTTCGTCGTCCTTCATGCTGCGCAGCGATTTCAAGTGAACCAGCGCACCTCCCACCATGCCCGGCACGGCGGCCACCGTTTCCAGCACGACGGCGCGGTTGCCGTAGCGGCCGGCGAAAAACGTGTCGGCCAGAAAACGCAGCAGTCGGGTGGTGCGCCAGGCAAAGCGATCCGAAAAGTCTTCCTGTTCGTGGTGGGTGGCCGGGGGTGGGGTGACTTGCATCAGTATTCTCCGGAGGTGGCGCGCTGGAGATATCCAGTTTGCTATCAGGTTAATAGCTAAAAATCCGCGTCATTAAAGGGCCAACTGCCATTTGAGCATGTATTGCCGCGCAGGGGCGTGTTCGGCGTCCCTCCGGTCAAAATGAATGGTCATTTACCTCACTGGCCCAGTATCGACGGGGACTGTCTGCTATTAAATCGAGAGTAAATCCGGATTTCCTCCGCTATATCCCGAGCCAGCGGTGCGCGGCTGCCACCAGCGCTTGCGGCGAGCCCGTGGTGATAAGTGTGACGCTACCCGTGCCTTCGGTGTTCAGCAGGCCTGCAGTTTCCAGCAGGCGGTGCGTCTGGCGCGCCACCGGCTCTCCCGTTTCTATCATTTTCACGTTCTCACCAGCATGAACTGCAAGATGGTGCTGGGCAAACGGGTAGTGGGTGCAACCCAGTACCAGCGTGTCGATTTGACCTTCTTCAGTGCCGAAAGTGCCAAGTGCCTGCATGTAGCGGGCACACAGCTGTGTGATCTGCTGGGTATCGTCGTTCTGGATGGCGTCCGCCAGGCCATCGCAAGGCATAAACACAAAGTCCGCCTGGTCTTTCAGCGAGTCATGCAACACGCGAATCTTGGCACTGGCCAACGTGCCGCGCGTGCCAAGTACGCCAATACGACGGGTTCGGCTGAGGGCGATGGCCGGCTTGAGTGCGGGCTCAACGCCGACCAGAATCAAGCCAGGATATTGCGTGCGCATCAGCTGGACTGCGGCAGCGGTCGCCGTGTTGCAGGCTATCACCAGAGCCTTGACATCATGCTCGCGGACCAGGCGATCCACCACCACACGCGTACGCTCGATAACGTAGTCATCACCCCGTTCGCCATAAGGCGCAAAACCCGCGTCAGCCAGATAGACAAAATCCTCAGCGGGAAGCCGGGCGCGCAGCGCCTTGAGAATACTCAGGCCGCCGACGCCACTGTCGAATACGCCTATGGGCTTCAAGCAGCGGCGACCGTGATGCCTTTGAACTCGCCGGTGGCAATTTTTTTCTGCCATTCGGCTGGGCCGGTGATGTGGGCGCTGGTGCCGCCTGAGTCCACTGCCACGGTCACCGGCATGTCGACCACATCGAACTCGTAAATGGCTTCCATGCCCAAGTCGGCAAAGCCCACCACTTTTGCACTCTTGATGGCCTTGCTGACCAGGTAGGCGGCGCCGCCCACGGCCATCAGATAAGCGCTCTGGTGTTTCTTGATGGCTTCAATGGCCACTGGTCCGCGCTCGGCCTTGCCTATCATGGAAATCAGGCCGGTCTGGGCCAGCATCATCTCGGTGAAGCCATCCATGCGGGTGGCGGTGGTCGGGCCAGCAGGCCCCACAGCTTCGCCAGCCACCGGGTCCACCGGGCCCACGTAATAAATCACGCGGTTGGTGAAATCGACTGGCAGTTTTTCGCCCTTAAGCAGCATGTCGGCAATGCGCTTGTGGGCCGCATCGCGGCCGGTCAGCATCTTGCCGTTGAGCAGCAGGGTCTGGCCGGGCTTCCAGCTGGCCACTTCAGCCTTGGTGAGTGTGTCCAGGTTGACCTTTTGGCTCTTGACGTAGTCTGGCGTCCAGTTGACGTTGGGCCAGAGGTCCAGGCTGGGCGGGGTCAGGTAAACAGGGCCACTGCCGTCCATCACGAAATGCGCATGGCGGGTGGCGGCGCAGTTGGGAATCATCGCCACCGGTTTGCTGGCCGCGTGGGTCGGGTACATCTTGATCTTGATGTCCAGCACGGTGGTGAGGCCGCCCAGGCCCTGCGCGCCTATGCCCAGCGCGTTGACCTTTTCAAACAGTTCCAAGCGCAGCTCTTCGGTTTTGCTGAGCTTGGCGCCAGAAGACGATTTGGCCTGCAGCTCATACATGTCCAGGTCGTCCATCAGGCTTTCTTTGGCCATCAGCACGGCCTTCTCGGCGGTGCCGCCTATGCCAATGCCCAGCATGCCCGGCGGGCACCAGCCGGCGCCCATGGTCGGCACTGTCTTGAGCACCCAGTCCACCACCGAGTCACCCGGATTGAGCATGACCATCTTGCTTTTGTTCTCGGAGCCACCGCCTTTGGCCGCCACAGTCACATCGACTTTGTTGCCGGGAACGATCTCGGTGAAGATCACGGCCGGCGTGTTGTCCTTGGTGTTTTTGCGGTCGAACTGCGGGTCAGCCACCACGCTGGCGCGCAGGGTGTTGTCGGGGTGGTTGTAGCCCTGGCGTACGCCCTCGTTGATAGCGTCTTCCAGGCTGCCGGTGAATCCGTCGAACTTGACGTCCATGCCGACCTTGAGAAATACGTTGACGATGCCAGTGTCCTGGCAGATCGGGCGCTGGCCGGTGGCGCTCATCTTGCTGTTGGTCAGGATCTGCGCAATCGCATCCTTGGCCGCCGGGCTGGCCTCGGCCTCGTAGGCGCGCGCCAAGTGGGCAATGTAGTCGGCCGGGTGGTAGTAGCTGATGTACTGCAGGGCGGCGGCAACGGATTCAATCAGGTCGGCTTGTTTGATGAGGGTCGTCATGGTCAGGTGCGTGGTGGGTGAGTGGCTTTGCAGGAGAGGGCGCGTGTGCTACGGTTGGCACAACCCCGTATTTTGACAGGTAAGCACAACCATGAAGACACGCACCGAGCGCGACACCTTTGGCCCGATTGAAGTCCCCGCCAACAGGCTGTGGGGCGCGCAGACTCAACGCTCGCTGCAAAACTTCGATATCTCGGGCGAATTGCAACCGCGCGAAATTATCCGCGCGCTGGTACAGGTCAAACGCGTCTCAGCCAGCGTCAACCTTGCGCTCGGGCTGCTGGACGGAAAAAAAGCCAAGGCCATCATGGCCGCGGCTGATGAGGTGATTGCCGGGCAGCATGCGGACGAGTTCCCCTTGGTGGTCTGGCAAACCGGCTCGGGCACCCAGAGCAATATGAATATCAACGAGGTACTGGCCAACCGCGCGAGTGAGCTTCTGGGCGGTCAGCGTGGCGAAGGCCGGTTGGTACATCCCAATGACGACGTCAACCGCAGCCAGTCGTCCAATGACGTGTTTCCCACAGCGATGCATGTGGCGGCTGTTGATGCGATTACGAACCGGCTGCTCCCGGCGGTCGCGAAGTTACGCGCTACGCTGGAGAAAAAGGCCCGCGACTTTGAACGTATCGTCAAGATTGGGCGCACCCATTTGCAGGATGCGACGCCGCTGACCCTGGGCCAGGAGTTCTCGGGTTACGTGGCACAGCTTGCCCATGGTGAGCAACACCTGCGCGCGGCTCTGCCGCATGTGTGTGAGCTGGCGCTGGGCGGCACCGCCGTGGGCACCGGGTTGCACGCGCCAAAAGGTTATGCGGAACAGGCCGCTGCTGAGCTCGCGCGCCTGACTGGATTGCCCTTTGTCACCGCGCCCAACAAATTCGAGGCCATGGCATCCTGCGATGCCCTGGTCCATGCGCACGGCGCGCTTAAAACCCTGGCCGCCAGCATGATGAAGCTCGCCAACGACGTGCGATGGCTGGCCAGCGGACCGCGCAGCGGCATTGGTGAGCTGACGATTCCTGAAAACGAGCCTGGTTCTTCGATCATGCCGGGCAAGGTCAACCCGACGCAAAGCGAGGCGGTGACCATGCTGTGTTGCCAGGTGTTTGGCAACGACGTGGCCATCAACATGGGCGGCGCCTCGGGCAATTTTGAGCTCAATGTGTTCAGACCCATGATCGCCCACAATTTCCTGCAAAGCGTGCGTCTCCTGGCCGATGGGATGGTTAGCTTCAATGACCATTGCGCGGTTGGCATCGAACCCAACCGTGACCGCATCGCCGAACTGGTGGACCGTTCTCTCATGCTCGTCACCGCACTCAATCCGCATATTGGTTACGACAGGGCTGCCTCTATTGCCAAGAAGGCCCACAAAGACGGGAGTAGCCTGCGCGATGCCGCGGTGGCTTCTGGCCATCTGACGGCCGAGCAGTTTGACGAGTGGGTAGTGCCCGGAAACATGGTGGGCCGCTGACAGGGTGCAGTCGCTATTGAATTGATAGCTACTTACGCCCGTATGGAAAGGGCGAGAGGCCGTTTTCGACAATAAAAAAGGGGCTGATTGCCCCTTTTTCTTGAAAGCCTCGAGTTTCAGTGCTTTTGCGCGGCTGCAGCAATGCCAGACATGATCTTGTCGGTATAGGCGATGGCCAGCGCCGACAGCAGAAAGGTAATGTGGATCACGGTCTGCGCGATCAACACCTGTTCGCTGTAGTTCGCAGCGTTGATGAAGGTTTTCAACAGGTGAATGGAGCTGATGCCGATGATGGCCGTCGCCAGCTTGACCTTGAGGACTGAGGCATTGACGTGGCTCAGCCACTCAGGCTGGTCTCGGTGGCCTTGCAGGTTCATGCGGCTGACGAAGGTTTCGTAACCGCCGACGATCACCATGATCAGCAGATTGGAGATCATGACCACGTCGATCAGCGCCAGCACCACCAGCATGATCACGGTTTCATTGAGCGAGGTGATGGGGACGTCGGTCTTGTAGCCTATGCTGGTGACCAGCGCCTGGAGGGCGGTCTTGCTGCCGAATACAGCCTCGATCAGGTGAAGCAACTCGACCAGAAAGTGAAACACGTAGACACCCTGGGCTGCGATCAACCCCAGGTAAAGCGGCAGTTGCAGCCACCGGCTGGCAAAGATGAAACCCGGAATGGGCGCAAGCGGGGATGTGGGCGGAGGGGTAATTTTGGGATCTGACATAGAAGTGGTGGGGGAAATGATCTGAATGAGCGGATTGTAGGTGTGCCGCCGGGTTTGTAAGCTTCGTGCCAGTCAGTGGACTGTAAGTGCCGAATATGACATTAGCAACCTGAGCACCAAGCGGCCATTACGGCTTTGGTGCCATCCACCCGAGGAGACAAAACATCATGAGCACACCATCATCTGCCATTCAATCCACGCTGGTTGAAAACCGGGTGTTCCCGCCAAGCGCGGCTTTGGTCAAAGCGGCGCGTATTTCGGGAATGGAAGGCTACAACGCCCTCTGCGCCGAAGCCGGCAAAGACTTCGAAGGTTTCTGGGCTCGCCTCGCACGTGAAAATCTGAGCTGGAAAAAGCCGTTTACCAAAACACTGGACGAGTCCAACGCGCCCTTTTATCAGTGGTTTGCGGACGGTGAACTCAACGCTTCTTACAACTGCCTGGACCGCCATCTGGGTACACCCACCGAAAACAAAAAAGCGATTATTTTCGAGAGTGATGATGGCAAGGTGACCAACGTCACCTACAGGGAGTTGCATGCCAAGGTTTGCCAGTTTGCCAATGCGCTCAAGGCCATGGGCATCAAGAAGGGCGACCGCGTCATCATCTACATGCCCATGACAGTGGAGGGCGTGGTCGCCATGCAGGCCTGCGCGCGCATTGGTGCAACGCACTCTGTTGTGTTTGGCGGGTTCTCTGCAAAGAGTCTGCAGGAGCGCATTCAGGACGCTGGTGCCGTGGCAGTCATCACCGCCAACTATCAGCTACGCGGCGGCAAAGAGTTGCCTCTCAAGGCGATTGTGGATGAGGGCATTGCGATGGGCGGGTGCGAGTCCATTAAGAACGTGCTGGTCTATCAGCGCACGCCAACGGCCTGCAATATGGTGGCTGGCCGCGACAGCCTGATGCACGAAGTCATGGCCGGGCAGGGCGAAACTTGCGAGCCAGAGTTTGTTGGCGCCGAGCATCCGCTGTTCATCCTCTACACCTCCGGCTCTACCGGCAAACCCAAAGGTGTGCAGCACAGCACTGGCGGCTACTTGCTCTGGGCCAAGCTCACCATGGACTGGACCTTTGATATCCAGCCCGCAGATGTGTTCTGGTGTACCGCCGACATTGGCTGGATCACCGGACACACCTACGTGGCTTACGGACCGCTCGCTGCGGGCGCAACGCAAGTGATTTTTGAGGGCATTCCCACTTACCCCAATGCCGGGCGCTTCTGGCAGATGATCGAAAAGCACAAGGTCACGATTTTTTATACGGCGCCCACTGCCATCCGGTCTTTGATCAAGGCGGCTGAAGGTGACGAAAAAGTGCACCCTGCGCGCTCTGACCTGAGTAGCCTGCGCATCCTCGGTTCGGTAGGCGAGCCCATCAATCCCGAGGCCTGGATGTGGTACTACAAAAACATCGGTGGCGAGCGCTGCCCTGTGGTGGATACCTTCTGGCAAACCGAAACCGGCGGGCACATGATCACGCCGCTGCCAGGTGCGACCCCTCTGGTACCCGGCAGTTGCACACTGCCCTTGCCCGGCATCATGGCGGCCATCGTGGATGAGGTGGGTAAAGACGTGCCCAATGGTTCGGGCGGCATGCTGGTGGTCAAGCGCCCGTGGCCTTCCATGATTCGCACGATCTGGAACGACCCCGAGCGGTTCAAGAAGGCGTATTTCCCCGAAGAAATGGGTGGCACGACCTATCTGGCAGGCGATGGTGCGGTCCGCAACATCGACAACGGCTACTTCCGCATCACGGGCCGTATCGACGACGTGTTGAATGTGTCCGGCCACCGCATGGGCACGATGGAGATCGAGTCTGCACTGGTTGCACATTCCACGCTGGTGGCTGAGGCCGCCGTGGTTGGACGGCCCGACGATTTAACGGGGGAGGCGATCGTTGCCTTTGTGGTGCTCAAACGCTCCCGGCCAACCGGCGAAGAAGCCAAAGCGATTGCCAAAGAGCTGCGCGACTGGGTGGGCAAGGAGATCGGTCCCATCGCCAAGCCAAAGGACATTCGTTTTGGCGACAACTTGCCCAAGACCCGGAGCGGGAAGATCATGCGGCGCCTGCTGCGCGGCATTGCCAAAGGCGAAGCCATTACCCAGGACACCTCAACGCTGGAGAATCCGGCTATCCTTGAGCAACTGGCCGAGAAGCAGTGATCGGGTGAGCCCCAAGCCAGGGAGTTCTGAGCACCTGGCGCCCATAAAAAAAGCCCGTTGGATCAACGGGCTTTTTTTATGAAGGAACGCTTATTTCTGCGTCATCACCCAAGCAGCCAATTTTTTGGCTTCGTCAGACGTGACTTGCGCATTGGCTGGCATGGGCACTGGCCCCCAGGTGCCAGCGCCACCTTTGACAATCTTCGCGGAAAGTTTGTCCACAGCGTCTTTCTGGCCTGCGTATTTGGCGGCAACGTCTTTAAAAGAGGGGCCGACCAGCTTGGTTGCCACGGCATGGCAAGTCATGCAGTTTTTGGCAGTCGCCAGTGGCAGGTCTGCCAGCGCTGGCGTGGAGATGACAAAACCAGCCGCAATGGAAGCAATCGCCAGGAATATACGTTTCATCATGAGCCTCGTGGGAGTTATGGATTCGGTTACAGTTGTTTAACGCGATTGTAGGGGTGTGTGTTGACCTTGTTGTGTGTGCTGTGTAAAGGGTCCCCCGCATTTTCAGGAGTTTTATATGTTTTTTCTGCTTGTTGGCATTGTCGGACTGGCGCTTAAATATCTGGAGATTGGGCCAGTGGCCACCTTGAGCTGGTGGATGGTTCTTTCACCCTTTGGCCTGGCCGTTGTTTGGTGGTGGTGGGCAGACAAGTCCGGCTTCACCGAGAAAAAGGCCATGGAAAAGATGGAAAAGCGCAAGCAGGAGCGTATTGACAAGCAGCGTGATGCGATGGGCATGCTCAAGAAAAGAAAATAGAGCCCCCACGTTCGCTCACTGCGTGTAACTCTCTGCCCCCCGAGGGGGCGCTGCGCCTGCGGCCTGGCGGAGCCAGATCCGCGGCCCCTGCTTGAATAAGAGCCGATCGCTTCGCTTTGGCAAATGAAAAAGCCCCTCTGCAGGGGCTTTTTCATTGGTGGCGTGTTACCGGTCTCAATAATCGTCAAGCACCGCGCCTTTGCTGGCGCTTGATGCGTTAAACGCGAATTTCGCCTGAACGCCGCGCGTGTAGCGGGGCAGTGGAGCTTTCCAGCCTTCCTTGCGTTTGGCCAGCACCGCGTCGCTGACGTTAAGTTGCAGCAAAAGCTGCTTGGCGTCTATCGTGATGGAGTCACCCTCCTGGATAAAGGCGATGTTGCCGCCTGCTGCCGCTTCCGGTGCAACGTGGCCGACCACCATGCCCCATGTGCCGCCGGAAAACCGTCCGTCGGTAATCAAGCCGACACTTTCGCCCAGCCCGGCGCCAATCAGCGCGCCCGTGGGCGCCAGCATTTCGGGCATACCGGGGCCGCCTTTGGGGCCCAGATAACGCAACACCATCACATCGCCCGCAACAATCTTGCCCGCAAGAATCGCTGCCAGCGCTGACTGCTCGTCGTCAAACACGCGTGCGGGACCTGTCATCACCGGATTTTTAAGGCCGGTAATTTTGGCGACGCAGCCCTCAGGTGAAAGGTTGCCCTTCAGGATCGCCAGGTGGCCCTGCTTGTACATAGGGTTGTTGATGGGTCGGATCACGTCCTGGTCGGCACGCGGCGCGTCAGGGACGTCCTTCAGAACTTCGGCAATGGTTTGTCCGGTAATCGTCAGGCAATCGCCATGCAGTAGGCCGGCTGCCAACAATGTCTTCATCACTTGCGGGATGCCACCTGCCTTGTGCAGGTCCACGGCCAGGTATTTGCCGCTGGGCTTTAGGTCGCACAGCACGGGCGTCTTGACACGCACGCGCTCAAAGTCGTCGATCGTCCAGTCGACCTCCGCGGCATGTGCGATGGCCAGAAAGTGCAGCACCGCGTTGGTGGAGCCGCCTGTGGCCATGATGACGGCAACAGCGTTTTCAATCGACTTTTTAGTGACGATGTCGCGTGGCTTGATGTTCTTTTTAATGGCCTCAACCAGCACCTTGGCGGACTCTTTGGCTGAGTTCATTTTCTCGTCATGGGGGTTGGCCATGGTCGAGGAGTAGGGGAGGGAAATGCCCAGAGCCTCGAAGGCGGACGACATGGTGTTGGCCGTGTACATGCCGCCGCAGCTGCCGGTGCCGGGGATGGCACGGCGCTCGATCTGCAGCAGGTCCTCGTCGCTCATGCGTCCGGCTGAATGCTCGCCCACCGCTTCAAATACGCTGACGATATTCAGGTCTTTGCCCTTGTAGCTCCCGGGCAGGATGGTCCCGCCGTAAACATAGATGGAGGGCACGTTGGCGCGCAGCATGCCCATCAGGCCGCCGGGCATGTTTTTATCGCAACCGCCGACCACCAGCACACCGTCCATCCACTGGCCCTGAACGCAGGTTTCGATGCAGTCAGAGATCACCTCGCGGCTGACCAGCGAATATTTCATGCCTTCGGTGCCCATGGCCATGCCGTCAGAAATGGTGGGCGTGCCGAACACCTGGGCGTTGCCTCCGGCTTCTTCAATGCCCGCAATTGCGGCGTCGGCAAGTTTTTGCAGGCCGCTGTTGCAAGGGGTGATGGTGCTGTGCCCGTTGGCCACGCCGACCATGGGCTTCTTGAAGTCGCCAGCCTCGTAACCCATGGCGTAGTACATGGAACGGTTGGGCGCGCGCGAGGTGCCTTCGGTGATGTTTTTGCTGCGGCGGTTGATGGCGTCGCCAGCGCCGTCTTTGTCTTGCTGATTCATGGGGTGTCTTTTGTAGTAATTGCAGGGAAAGGCAAAGTATGCGCCGCGCAGTTGATCGATTCCAATATATTTTTAGGAGTGCATTAATATGTTTGGTATATGAATCATTCGACTGTCGAACTGCGACTCTGGCGCCAGTTTGTCACCCTTGCGGAAGAGTTGCACTTTAGCCGGGCAGCGGCGCGTCTGCACATGACGCAGCCGCCACTGACCCAGGCTATCGCTCATCTGGAAAAGGTCCTGGGCGTCCGCCTGTTTGACCGGACCAAGCGCAGTGTCTGCTTGACGGCGACGGGTGCAGCGCTGCTGCCTGCAGTGAGGGAGCTGCTTGCAAGGGCTCAGTCGCTGCCTGAGCTCGCCCGTGCGGCCGAAGCAGGAGAGCAAGGGCGTCTACGTCTGGCTTTTGTGTCCACTGCCGGGTTCTCGTTGCTGCCCGAGTGGGTCAGGGCCTTTCGGCAGAAATTTCCGGGGGTGCAACTGGAGTTGCTGGAGGCCACAGGTGATATGCAGTTGCAGGCCTTTGGACGGCAGGAAATTGATGCTGGCATCATGCTGCATTCGCCGGGGTTTGCACCCCCCGGACTGGAGCGCCGCCTGGTGGCTACCGAGCCTTTGATGGTGGCGCTGGCTGAGCATCACCCGCTGGCATCGGCCACGACTTTGCTGCTGGACGAGGTGCTGGCGCAGCCTCTGGTGATCTTTCCCCGGCGAATTCTGCCGTCCCTGTACGACGCCATTTTTGTGATGTACCACGCTGCGGCGCAACCGCCCAACATCGTGCAGGAAGCGATTCAGATGCAAACCATTGTTAACCTCGTGTCAGCAGGGCTCGGTGTTGCCTGGGTGCCGCAAAGTGTCCGCCAGTTTCAGCGGCCAGGCGTGGTTTACAGAAGTGTCTCGGGGCCAAAGAGCCGGCGCGTGCCTTTGTGCGAAACCAGTCTTGTCTGGCCTTCCGGGGCAATCAACCCCTGCCTGCAACGCTTTATGGAGTTTGCAACGCCGGTCCGGTAGTCATCAAGCCCGCTGGCACAATAAGCCGCATGTTGATTCACCCCACCATCAATCCCGTCGCCCTGCAGCTGGGTCCGCTGGCCATCCATTGGTATGGCCTGACCTATCTGGCCGCTTTTGGACTGTTTTTGTTTTTGGGCATGCGCCGAATAAAGCACGAGCCGTATGCGTCCATGACGGGCGATGCCGCATGGAGTCGCAAAGACATCGAGGACATTCTCTTTTTGGGCGTCATGGGAGTGGTGTTGGGCGGCCGCATTGGTTATTGCCTGTTTTACAAGCCCGCCTATTACCTGGCGCACCCGCTTGAAATTTTGTATGTCTGGCAAGGCGGCATGAGTTTTCATGGCGGCATGCTGGGCGTGTTTGTTTCTCAAATCTGGTTTGCGCGTACGCGGAAAAAGCCGTGGTTACAAGTCATGGACCTGATCGCCCCATGCGTGCCAACGGGTCTGGCGGCCGGGCGTGTGGGCAATTTCATCAATGGCGAGTTGTGGGGGCGGTTCAGCAGCCCTGACCTTCCGTGGGGCATGGTTTTTAAACATAGCGGGTCCATGGAGCCGAGGCACCCCTCGCAGATTTACCAGTTTCTGCTCGAAGGCCTTTTGCTGTTCGTGTTGCTGTGGCTCTACGCCCGCAAGCCCCGCAAGATGGGGCAGGTCTCAGCTGCTTTCCTCATCGGCTACGGCGTGTTCCGGTTTATTGCGGAGTACTTTCGCCAGCCGGATGACTTTTTGGGCACGCTTGCACTTGGCATGAGCATGGGGCAGTGGTTGTGCGTGCCGATGATTCTTGCCGGCGTATGGATGTGGCTGTGGGCGGAAAAGCGGCAGCCGCTTAGTTGATCTGCTGAATTGCAGTTCTGCCGCGGCCTTCAATAGCGCAGCTAGTGCTGCGGCAGGCTTTAGTCTCTTTACATACCGCCCGTTTAAAAAACCTTGCCTCGCGCCGCCTGCCTCTTCATAATTACACGTAATTATAGAAAATTACAAGCAGTCAAGCTCAGGCCCGCCTTCATTCTTTTCTCGCTACCTCCGCCAGCGATCATAAGCACCCACCCATGCGTTTGGTACAAAACTCACTGCATCAGGAAGTCGCAGCTACCTTGCGAGAGCAGATTTTTGCGGGGGTGTATGCGCCGGGCAGCTTTCTGGACGAGGTGGTGTTGTGCGAGCGTCTTGAAATTTCCCGCACGCCTTTACGTGAAGCTCTCAAGGTTCTTACCGCTGAAGGCCTGCTGAGGCACGAGCCGCGGCGCGGATGTTTCATCAACGAGGTTACCGAGCAGGATCTGGACGACATTTTTCCTGTCATTGCCTTGCTGGAAGGGCGCTGTGCGTATGAGGCAGCGCGGCATGCAACCGACGCCGACCTGGCGGCGTTGGTGACATTGCACGAGCATCTGAGCAGCCACGCCAGGGCGGGGCGTATTCAGGAATATTACGAGGCGAATTTCGCCATTCATGAGGCCATCATCACCCTTGCCAACAATCGCTGGCTTGCTCAGGCGATTGCCGATCTCCGCAAGATACTCAAGCTCTCCCGCCTGAAGTCGCTCGGTGCCCCCGGACGTTTGCAGCAAAGCCTGTCCGAGCACATGACCGTGTTTGCCGCTATCCGCAGCCGTGACAGCGATGGCGCCGAGGCCGCCATGCGTACCCACCTGACTCGCCAGCGCGAAGCCTTGCGCGAACTGGCCCGCAGTCAACGCTCGAGGTTGGCGTCATGAGTGCCGCCGAGTGGCTCACACGCAGCGTGGCGCGTTTTGCGCCCGATAAAAAGGCGCCGACAGCCACGCCGGCGTCTGAAAGCCCGACTGCTGCGAAGAAGTCAGGCAGCGCCGTCTCTTCACAACCGCAATCGGCAGGCCGCTCCACACGGGAACGCCTGCAGGCCACCCTGCGGCAAAAAGAAGAGGCTCTCTCGCCGCGCGTGTTGCGGCGTACGCTGGAGGAATTAAAAGCCATCGTCGATCCGCAGGTGAGTGAGGTGGAAGGCGGGCGCCGCGCCAAAGGCGTGGCAGGCTGGTATTCAAAGGCCGCACTCAATGAGCGGCGCGACATGTGGTTGCTGATGAGCGAGCAGTTTGTGGCTGACGCGCAAAAGGCCAAAGCGGCGCAGGCTCAATTGGCGGCGGCACTGGGCACGCCAGATGAAGCAGTCGCCGAGGTTCGTTACCGCCGCGCCACGGTGTCTCCCAGACGCCGGCTGCTTCAGCGTTTCAGTGCCTTCCCCGAGGGCATCCGTTTTCTGGTCGATTTGCGCGCCGACATGCTGCCCTATCTCAAGGCTGACAAGCGCCTGCAAGCGCTGGATGTTGAGATGGAATACATGTTCTCCACCTGGTTTGACGTCGGCTTTCTGGACCTTCGCCGCATCAGCTGGGATTCCCCGGCATCGCTGATTGAAAAGCTCATCAAGTATGAGGCGGTGCATGACATCAAAAGTTGGGCGGACATGAAAAACCGCCTTGACTCCGATCGGCGTTGTTACGGATTTTTTCACCCGCGCATTCCGGATGAGCCCCTTATTTTTGTTGAAGTTGCGTTGATGAACGACATGGCATCGAGCATTACCCCGCTGCTGGACGAGTCTGCGGAGCCGACCGACATTGCCAAAGCAACAACGGCGATTTTCTATTCCATCAGCAATACCCAGGCGGGGTTACGCGGCGTCAGTTTTGGCGACTCTTTGATCAAGCGTGTGGTGGAGACCCTGCATGCCGAGTTTCCGCGCCTCAAAACTTTTGCAACGCTTTCGCCTGTCCCCGGTTTCCGTCACTGGTTGGGGAAGAACGCTGCGGCCATGTTGCAGTTGCTTGACGAAAAAGAGCTGTCCTTGCTGGGACGCGCCGTGGGTTTTGAGCCACCCAGCGCACAACACTTTCTGACTGCCGCCGAGCAGCCAATGGCACTCGACGAAAAATCACCCGTGCGCCGTATCCTGCTGTGCTGCGCCGCGCATTACCTCGGGCGCACCACGGACGACGGCCTCCCACAAGACCCGGTTGCCCGTTTTCACCTGGGTAACGGCGCGCGGGTTGAGCGGCTCAACTGGGCGGGGGATCCATCCGCCAAAGGCTTGAAGCAGTCTTTCGGTCTGATGGTCAACTACCTGTACGACCTCAAGAAGCTCGACAAGCATCGAGGGTTATTGGCACAGGGGAAAGTGCCCGTATCGGGTGACATCGAGGACTTATATATTTAGAGCGAACCGCGAATCGCCTTGTTTTTCCGTTCTGAATTTCGACATTTTTAACAATGACAGGAGACAAACATGACATCGAATTTTCTGCCCCATGCATCCAGACGCGATATGTTGCGAGCGGCCGCCGCTGGTGCTGCGGTCCTGTCCTTGGGCAGTCAGGCGCAATCTGCCTGGCCATCCAAGCCGGTGACGATGATCGTGCCGTTTCCCGCAGGGGGTGGCACGGACGCCTTTGCCCGCCCGATGTCCGCCCAATTCGCGCGGCTGACGGGTAAGCAATTGGTTATTGAAAATCGCGGTGGTGCGGGCGGTACTCTTGGCGCCGGCATTGCGGCGCGGGCCCAGCCCGATGGTTACACCCTGTTCATGGGTGCTGTGCATCACACCATCGCCCCCAGCATGTACCCCAAGCTGGACTACGACATTGAGAAAGACCTGATTCCGCTGATTCTTGTCGCCAACGTGCCCCAGGTTTTGGTAGTCAACCCCAAAAACATGGCGGTGCCTGATTTCAAGTCCTTTCTCGAATTGGTTCGCAAGAGCCCGGGCAAATTCAATTACGGCTCTGCTGGAACCGGCACCTCACACCATCTCGCTGGGGAGCTGTTCAAGCAACAGAGCAAGACCTTCATCACCCACATTCCTTACACGGGGGCCGGTCCCTCGCTGCGAGACCTTGTTGGCGGCCAGGTCGACATGATGTTTGATGGGCTCGGTTCATCTGCTGCACACATCAAGGGCGGCCGCGTCAAGGCACTGATGGTGTCGGGCAACAAGCGCAGCGCCGCTTTTCCGGATGTGCCCTCTGCGGCTGAGGTTGGCATGCCCGATTACAACGTGACGACCTGGTATGGGGTCTGGGCCCCAAAAGGCACGCCGGCAGATCTGCAGGCGCGGGCTATCGACGAGATCCGCAAAGCCTGCACGACTGACGAATCCAAAGCAGTGTGGGCGAGTCAGGGCGCGGAGTTTGCCAATCTGGCAGGCCCGCAGTTTGCAAGTTTCATCAACGCCGAAGTCAAAAAATGGACCCAGGTGGTGAAAGCGTCTGGCGCCAAGCTCGACTGAGCATGAGAACACGCTGAGATGTCGGGAAAGGTTCTGCTGGCCACGGACGGCCCCATCGCGCGGGTGACGCTGTCCCATCCAGGCAAGCTCAATGCCATGTCACGCGCGATGTGGCGTGCTTTGCGTGACGTGTTTGCGAGTTTGCAAGGGCGCGCCGACGTGAGGTGTGTGGTGGTCACAGGGGAGGGTGGCGCCTTTTGTGCGGGTGGCGACATTTCCGAGTACCCGGATTTCCGGTTTGATGAGAAAACACTGCGCGACTTTCACGAAAACGAGGTCTGGGCCGGCCTGCAGTCGATGCTGGACTGCGACATCCCTGTCATCGCGCAGATCGAGGGCAATTGCATGGGTGCCGGAGTAGAGGTTGCTTGTTGTGCGGACTTTCGTTTCGCCAGCGCTAGCGCAAAGTTTGGCGCGCCGATTGCCAAATTGGGTTTTCCCATGGCGCCGCGCGAGGCTGCTTTGGTCTGCCGCGTAGCCGGCGAGCTCACTGCACGCGAGATGCTTCTGGCCGCCACAGTGCTCGACCCGGCTACCATGCTGCAGCGCGGCTTTCTCAACCGAGTCGTGGAGGACGCAGCATTACATGCGCTGGTGGTGGAAACCGCTGCACGCATTGTGCAATTGGCTCCCCAGGCCGCGAGAATGAATAAACAGTCCTTCAGGGCTTTTGCCCAGGAAGGACGGGCGGTGGCAGCTATCAATTCAATAGCGAAGCCTTACGCCTATGCGTCCTCAGCCGAGCACCGCGAAGGTGTGATGGCCTTTGTTGAAAAGCGGGCACCGCATTTTGCCCGGTGATTAACTGTTCGCAACTCCGTACCAGATGAAAAACAACAATCTTTTTGCCGCCTTGCGCGCCGCCTTTCCAGACAATCTTGACGAGATTGCTGTCGAGACCGACAACGGTCTCTTTTATTCCTGGCGCGATCTGGAGCGCGCAACCGCGATGCTCGCCAACTTGCTGAAGTCCCTGCAGCTGCCAGCCGGCTCCCGCGTAGCGGTGCAGGTCGACAAATCGGTAGAGGCCATGTTGTTGTACCTGGCTACCTTGCGGGCGGGGTATGTTTTTTTGCCGCTCAATACCGCTTACCAAAGCGGGGAGATGGCTTACTTCATCGCCAATGCAGAACCTGCCGTGGTGGTCTGCAGCCGCAAAAACTTTGGCTGGGTGAGCAAAATCGCGTTTGGCGCGGGTATCTGGAATGTGTTTACGCTGGACGACGACCGCACCGGCTCGCTGCTGGACCGCGCCGCGCAATGCAGTGACCAGCACGAAATAGTTCACCGCCAGTCGGATGACCTGGCAGCTATTCTCTACACCAGCGGCACCACCGGTCGCAGCAAGGGGGCCATGCTGTCGCATGGCAACATGCTCAGCAATGCCCAGGTGCTCAAAGACTATTGGGGCTGGCGTGCGGGGGATGTGTTGATTCACGCGCTACCCATTTTTCACGTGCACGGCCTGTTTGTGGCGCTGCACGGCGCCTTGATCAACGGCAGCAAAATGATCTGGCTGGGCAAATTTGACCCGCAGCTGGTATTGCAGAAGCTTCCCGAGGCTACTGTCTTCATGGGGGTACCCACCCTGTACGTTCGTTTGCTGGCTGAGCCCGGCCTCAACCGCGAGGCCTGCAGCAACATGCGACTGTTCGTGGCCGGCTCGGCGCCGCTGCTGCTCGAGACCTTCAATGCCTGGCAGGAGCGCACGGGCCACACCATCCTCGAGCGTTACGGCATGTCTGAGACTGCCATGCTGACCTCCAATCCATATGAAGGTGAGCGCCGCGGCGGTACTGTCGGCTTCGCTTTGCCCGGCGTGTCTGTGCGGATTCACGGCGATGCAGGCAGGGCGCTGTCCGCTGGGGAAATCGGTGGCATTGAGGTCAAGGGGCCGAATGTGTTCCAGGGCTACTGGCGCATGCCGGAGAAGACCAAAGAAGAGTTCAGCGCTGACGGTTTCTTCAAGACAGGTGACGTAGGCAAGATCGACGACCGGGGTTATATCTCCATTGTCGGCCGCAGCAAAGACCTCATCATCAGCGGCGGCTACAACGTCTACCCGGCGGAAATAGAGGCCTGCGTCAACGACATGCAGGGCGTGGCTGAAAGCGCCCTGGTGGGCGTGCCTCATCCGGACTTTGGTGAAGTGGGTGTCGCCGTTGTTGTAGCCCGTCCGGGTAGCGTGGTGAATCCGGATCAGATCCTGGCCGTGCTGAAGTCGCAACTGGCAAACTTCAAGATTCCCAAAAAGTGTTTTGTTGTTGAAGAGCTGCCGCGCAACACCATGGGCAAGGTTCAGAAGAACCTGCTGCGCGAGCAATACGGGGCTTTGTTCGTGTGAAGGCTGGTGTGCTATCGTTTGGATAGCAGACTATGGCCGATATTAAAGGGCCAAAGTGCTATTTACCTCAGAACCAGCACCGGAATATGAGAATGCGTGAGGACGTGCGTCGTTTCGCTTCCCAACAACAGGCGCTTGATTCCCCGGCGGCCGTGAGAGGCCATGACGATCAGGTCGCACTTGTGCTTTTTTGCGGCTGCGATGATGGACTCGGCAATCAGGTCTGAGGACATGGTCACCGCCCTGGTCTTGATGCCTTTGGCCTCCGCGGTCAGTTTTACAGCCTCAACCACAGCCATGGCGCTTTCGGACCACTGCTTTTCGATCCTTGCCACGTCGCTCGACGGTACCGACAGACCACCTTCGAAATAGCTGACGGGATAGCGCGCAACAACACTTAGCGCGACGATTTGCGCGCCGGTCAGTTCGGCCAGCTTGATGCCGCTGTTCACGGCCTTGCGGGAGAGGGTTGATCCGTCCGTGGCGATGAGGATGCGCTGATACATGGCAGGTCCTTTGGGGAAGATGGTTTTGACCTTAGTCCTCTTGATGGACGGGCGCGTTGATCCATGTCAAGGCGGGGCACATCCCGTGCCGTTAGCCTAGGGCGATGCAAGCCGCCGTCCTTTCACCTCAGCTCGCGGGATTGCGCTCGCACCTCCCGGAAGGCGACGCCCTTGCGCGGTTTTCTCTGCTGGACGATGTCTCGGAGTGGAGTCTGTTCAGTCGACCGCTTCCGGAACCGCACGACCAGGCTGCCGCCTCTTCATTGTGGGAATCCCAGGTGGCGGTCCGCGGCATGCATTGCGCAGCGTGCTCCCTCCAGCTGGAGCATGCGCTACTGGCCACCCCCGGCGTTGTCTCGGTCCAGGTCAGCGCCGCCAGCCAGCGTGCCAGCGTCGTCTGGTCTGCAGCCCAAACAAAACCTTCCGTGTGGTTAACCGCTCCGCTGGCGGTGGGTTACCGTCTGCTGCCCGCTTCCGACGCGTTTGCCCCTGACCCGGAGCGCAAAGAGAGTCGCCTTGCCCTGTGGCGCTGGCTGGTCGCCGGGTTTTGCATGATGCAGGTCATGATGTATGCGTTTCCGGCTTACATCGCAGGGCCGGACGACATCACGCCAGACATCCAGAACCTGCTTCGCTGGGCCTCCTGGATGCTCAGCCTGCCGGTCATTCTTTTTTCATGCCGACCGTTTTTCTCCAATGCTCTGCGCGACCTGAGGCGGCGCAGCATCAGCATGGATCTGCCCGTGGCGCTGGGCATAACCATCACCTTTGCCATCAGTTCGGCCGCAACCTTTGATCCGCGGGGCTGGTGGGGGCAGGAGGTCTATTTTGATTCGCTGACCATGTTTGTTTTCTTTTTGCTGAGCGGCCGCTGGCTGGAGCAGCGCTTGCGGGATCGTACGGCTGGCTCATTGGAGAGCCTGATGCAGCGATTGCCGGACAGCGTGGAGCGGCAGGGAGCAAACGGCACTTTCGAGCGCATTGCGGTTCGCAGGCTGGCCGCTGGAGATCTGATTCGTGTCTTGCCCGGCGAAGCCTTCCCTGCCGATGGCAGCATTGTTTCTGGCGAAACTTCAGTGGATGAAGCCCTGCTGACCGGAGAGTCGCGTCCCCTGGTTCGGCTTGCAGGAGAGGCGGTTATCGCGGGCAGCTACAACCTCTCTGCGGCAGTTCAGGTCCGCGTCGAGCAGATCGGGCCGTCCACCCGCTATGCGCAAATCGTGGCGTTGATGCAGCGCGCCTCGGTCGACAAACCACGGCTGGCCTTGCTTGCGGATCGGGTCGCCAAGCCCTTTTTGTGGTTTGTCTTGCTGGCGGCCGCAATGGCCGCAGCCGTCTGGTGGAGTACGGATCCCGCCAGGGCCCTGATGGCGGCGGTGGCGGTTCTGGTGGTGACTTGTCCCTGTGCCTTGTCTCTGGCCACTCCCGTTGCCATGCTCAGCTCGGCGGGGTTTCTGGCGCGCAGAGGCGTGCTGGTGCGTCGCCTCCAGGCATTGGAATCGCTGGCCGCCATTGATACGGTCATCTTCGACAAGACCGGCACATTGACCACTGCCCAGGTGAGTCTCAGGGATGTGAGCACACGCGAGGGTATTGCCGCGGATCAGGCGCTGCAACTGGCGGCAGCGATGGCGCGCCACTCGCGTCACCCCGTGTCCCGCGCGCTTGTGGCAGCAGCGGAAGGTGCCCCGGCCGGATCCGGGCCTGCTTTTGACGCCCAGACCTTGATCGATGTGCAGGAGTTTCCGGGCCAGGGGTTGCAAGCCAGTTTGACTGCTTCACCGATGTCCCTCACCCTGGGCCGTGTCCGGCTGGGGTCCGCCCGATTCTGCGACGCCGGGGACAGCTTGCACGACACCCTGCAGGTATTCCTTGCAGACGAGAGCGGTTGGCTCGCACGTTTTGATCTTGAAGAAGCGACTCGTTCGGATGCTGCAGAAATTGTTGCCGCCTTGCAGGCAGCTGGCGCAGACGTGCAAATCCTGTCTGGGGACAGGGCTGCCGTTGCCAGACAGATTGCTGAACAGTTGGGAATAAAGTCAGCCCTAGGCGATTGCACGCCTCAGGCCAAGCTGGACCACTTGCATGCCCTGCAGCGCAAGGGACGAAAGGTGCTGATGGTTGGGGATGGCCTCAACGATGGCCCCGTGCTGGCCAGTGCGCACGTATCGGTGGCTGTGGGTGGGGCGCTGCCGCTGGCTCAGGCGCAATCGGATTTTGTTTTGCCCGGCGAGCAATTGCTGATGCTTCCGGTCATGCTGGCTCACGCCCGCCGCACGATGCAGGTGGTACGCCAGAACCTCTGCTGGGCCGCGCTCTACAACGCTGCGTGTGTGCCGCTTGCGCTGGCGGGCTGGTTGCCTGCATGGCTGGCCGGTCTGGGCATGGCGCTGAGCTCGCTGCTGGTTATCGCCAATGCTTCCCGCCTGGCGCATGTGAAGGGGCGTACTTAGTGGACATCCTGTTTCTCCTGGTTCCCCTGTCCGTCATTCTGGCGTTGGCGGTGTTGGGTCTGCTCGGCTGGGCTGTCTGGGCCGGGCAGTTCGAGAACGTGGAGAGCGAAGGCGTGCGAATCCTTTCAGATGGCGACCCCTCAACCCGTTCGAAACCGGATTCTGGGCGGCAAGCTTGATCCATATCAATACGCAAACCGGCCTCCGGGTGGAAACTGGCAGTCACCCTAGACAACACAGGATATTTCAATGAGTGCGGTACTTCCCATTGCGACTGCGCACCCCACGAGAAGCTGGGCTGCTTCTCATGCAACGGTTTATAACGACAAGGTGGTGCGCCAGTTCGCCATCGCGGCTGTCGTTTGGGGCGTTGTGAGCATGCTGGTGGGCGTTTTCATCGCCGCACAAATGGCATGGCCCGAGCTGAACTTCGGGATATCCTGGTTGTCCTTTGGACGCCTGCGCCCACTGCATACCAATGCGGCCATCTTTGCCTTCGGCGGCTGCGCCCTGTTTGCCACCAGTTATTACGTGGTTCAGCGTACCTGCCAGGTGAGGGTGATCTCGGACAAACTCGCCGCCTTTCACTTCTGGGGTTGGCAAGCGGTCATCGTTGCGGCCGCAGTTTCCTTGCCCATGGGTTTCACCCGCGGCAAAGAGTATGCAGAGCTGGAGTGGCCTATTGCGATTCTCATTGCCGTGACATGGGTCGCTTACGCGATTGTGTTCTTCGGCACGATAGGCATTCGCAAGGTCCGCCATATTTATGTGGCCAACTGGTTCTACGGCTCCTTCATCATCGCGGTGGCGTTGCTGCACATCGTGAATGCGGCTGTGGTCCCTGCAGGCTGGATGAAGTCTTATTCAGCCTATGCGGGTGTCCAGGACGCCATGGTCCAGTGGTGGTACGGCCACAATGCTGTCGGCTTCTTTCTGACCGCCGGTTTCCTGGGCATCGTGTACTACTTCATTCCAAAGCAGGCGGGGCGCCCGGTGTATTCGTACCGCTTGTCCATCGTTCATTTCTGGGCGTTGATCTTTACCTACATGTGGGCTGGCCCACACCACCTGCACTACACAGCCTTGCCAGACTGGACGCAATCGCTGGGCATGGTTTTTTCCCTGATCCTCCTGGCGCCGAGCTGGGGCGGCATGATCAACGGCGTGATGACCTTGTCTGGCGCATGGCACAAGCTGCGGGACGATCCCATCATCCGCTTCATGATCGTGGCGCTGTCTTTCTATGGAATAGCCACTT
The DNA here is from genome assembly GCF_035638815.1 of Polaromonas sp. Taxonomy (GTDB): domain Bacteria; phylum Pseudomonadota; class Gammaproteobacteria; order Burkholderiales; family Burkholderiaceae_C; genus Polaromonas. Next base: position 249,171 of record NZ_DASQZG010000019.1, on the reverse strand, counting down.
TTGAGGGGCCGATGATGTCCATCAAAACGGTCAACGCGCTGTCGCACTACACCGACTGGAACGTCGCCCATGTGCACGGTGGCACCCTGGGCTGGGTAGGTTTCATTTCGATGGGCGCGCTGTATTACCTGGTTCCACGCATGTTTGGACGGGAAAAAATGCACAGCATCAAGGCGATTGAAGTTCATTTCTGGATCGCCACGATCGGCATCGTGCTGTACATCGCCGCCATGTGGATTGCCGGTGTGATGCAGGGCCTGATGTGGCGCGCTATCAACGCTGATGGCAGCCTCACCTATACCTTTGTCGAAAGCGTCAAGGCTACCCTCCCGTTTTATGTCGTTCGCTTTTTCGGTGGCGTTCTGTACCTCACCGGCATGTGTTTGATGGCCTGGAATGTCGCCATGACGGCGCTGGCCGGAAAGCCGCACAACGCAACCATCCCCACTGCCATGGCTCACGCCTGAAAGAAATCAGCCATGTCTTTCTCTCATGAAAAAGTTGAAACCAACAACTGGTTGCTCATCGTCCTGATCCTGGCCGTCATCGCTGTTGGCGGTCTGGTCGAGATTGTTCCCCTGTTCTTTCAGAAGTCCACAACGCAGCCTGTGAAGGGGCTTGTGCCGGACTCGCCATTGAGAATTGTGGGCCGCGATATCTATGTGCGCGAAGGTTGCTACAACTGCCACTCCCAGATGATCCGGCCGCTGGTTGCCGAAACCCTGCGCTACGGGCATTACTCGGTTGCCGGTGAGTATGTTTACGACCACCCCTTTCAGTGGGGCAGCAAGCGCACCGGGCCGGACTTGCACCGTGTGGGTGGCAAGTACAGCGACGAATGGCAGCGCCTGCATTTGATCGCTCCGCGCGATCTCGTACCCGAATCCATCATGCCCGCCTATCCCTGGCTGGAAAAGACGCCTGCCGACGCTGAATCAATTCAGCGCCACATGCGGGCTCTCAGGGCAGTCGGTGTGCCTTATACCGATGCGCAGATCGCTGCCGCGCCTGCCGAGCTCAAGGGCAAGACTGAGCTGGACGCCATGGTGGCGTATTTGCAGGGCTTGGGCCTTGCGCTGAAATAGGGGAATTCGCGTGGATATCAATCTGCTTCGTACCGTTGTCACCGTTGCCGCTTTCGCGGTGTTTATCGGCATTCTTGTCTGGGCCTGCATGCCCTCCAGGAAAGCCCGGTTCGACGATGCCGCGCAACTGCCCTTCAGGTCTGAATAGGAAGACGTGTCATGAGTGATTTCACAAACGGCTTCTGGTCCTGGTATGTTGCTGCCATCAGTCTGGTGTCCATTCTGGCCTGCGGCTGGTTGCTGTGGGTAGCCGGCAAGGCCAGGGTGACTGTGCAGCCTGGCAAGGTAGACGACAACACCACCGGCCATGTCTGGGATGAGGACTTGCGGGAGTACAACAACCCCTTGCCACTTTGGTGGATGTGGCTGTTTGTCCTGACCATTGTTTTTTCCTTGGCTTATCTGGTGATTTTTCCGGGTCTGGGGAGTTTTTCTGGATGGCTGAAATGGTCTACCCAGGGCGAACACAAACAGGATGTCACCAGCATGCGGGCCGACGTTGCTCCGCTTTATGCCGGGTTTGCGGCCCAGCCTGCTGAAGCGCTTGCCAAAGACCCGCGCGCGCTGGCAATCGGAGAGCGCCTGTTCATGAACAATTGTTCCCAGTGCCATGGTTCTGACGGGCGTGGGAGCAAGTCCTATCCCAACCTCACCAATGGCAACTCGGCGTGGCTGGGCGAACGCGGTGCCGCGCATATTGTTCAAACCATGACACAGGGCAGGACTGGCGTGATGCCGGCCATGGGCGCCGCCATTGGCGGGGACGCAGAAATCAGTCAACTGGCCCACTATGTTCTGTCGCTGTCCGCCAGTCCGCACAACGAGATCAAGGCTTTCAGCGGCAAGAAATTGTATTCGGCCTGCGCGGCCTGCCATGGGGTGGACGGCAAGGGCAACAAGGCGATGGGCGCGCCCAACCTGACGGATGACTACTGGTTGCACGGCTGGGGCGAGGCTGCCATTGCAAACATTGTTAAAAACGGCAAGAGCAACGTGATGCCAGCTCAGTCTGCGAACTTGACGCCCGAACAGATCCACGTGGTGTCAGCGTATGTGCTGAGTCTTTCCCGTAGCGGATTCGCCGATACCACCAAGGCCGTGGCCACTGCGCCACCGGCCAAGGCGCCCTGAAAACTGGCGTGACTATTCCTGCAGACGATCGTAGCTCCGCACGCCGGGTCATCCCGATTGCGGCGATGGAAGGGCGTCCTGGCGGCCCTGTCGGCCCCGTCGGCCAGGACGATTCATCGACCATCGCGTCGCTGTACCGATCCGAGCAAAAAATTTATGCCCGTGGGGTCTCGGGGTGGTTTAACCGTTGGCGATGGGCCCTGGTTTGGGCTACACAGCTGGTGTTTTACGGTCTGCCCTGGTTGTCCATGAATGACCGGCAGGCGATGCTGTTCGATCTGGTCGCTCGGCGGTTTTACATTTTCAATCTGGTGCTGTATCCGCAAGACCTGATTTACCTCACCGGCCTGCTCATTGTCAGTGCCTTGTCACTCTTCCTGTTCACCGCGGTGGCGGGTCGGCTTTGGTGTGGTTACGCCTGCCCGCAGACGGTCTATACCGAAATCTTCATGTGGGTGGAGCGCAAGATTGAAGGCGACCGAATCGCCCGTATGCGACTGGACAAGGCGCCAATGGGAGGCAACAAGCTTCTGCGCAAAGGTCTCAAGCACGCGGTCTGGATCGCCATTGGGCTGTGGACCGGCTTTACCTTTGTGGGTTACTTCACCCCGATCAAGGAGTTGGCGGGCGCGGTGAGCACCTTATCCCTTGGACCGTGGGAGTCCTTTTGGGTGCTGTTTTACGGATTTGCGACTTATGGCAACGCGGGTTGGATGCGTGAGCAGGTGTGCAAGTACATGTGCCCCTATGCGCGCTTTCAGAGCGCCATGTTTGACCGTGACACGCTCATCGTGACCTACGATGAAGCGCGTGGCGAGGGTCGTGGCTCACGCCCACGAAGTGATACGCCGGCACAGTACAAGGCCAAGGGCTTGGGCGACTGCATTGACTGCGGCCTTTGCGTGCAGGTTTGCCCGACCGGAATCGACATTCGCAATGGTCTGCAATATGAATGCATCAGTTGTTCCGCATGTATTGATGTGTGTGATGGCGTGATGGACAAAATGCACTATCCACGTGGCCTGATTCGCAACAGCACACAAAACGGCATCACGAAAAAGCTGTCTCGCGCGCAAATGTTTCGTCGCGTGTTGCGCCCACGGGTCCTGATCTATTCGGGCGTGCTTGCGGTGGTGAGTCTGGGTTTACTGTGGAGCCTCTTTTCACGCCACTCTTTCCGTGTGGATGTCGTGCGCGACCGTGGGTCAATGGCGCGCGTCGTTGGTCAGGGACAGATCGAAAACGTCTACCGCCTCCAGATCATGAATGCCACAGAGCACGGCCAGCAGTACCTGATCCAGGTGACGGGTCTGGACGGCGCGCGCGTGGTCACTGAAGGGGTGGTGATGGTGGATGCTGCGGAATCGCGTTGGGTTCCGGTTCGCGTGCAACTGCCGCCCGACGCTGCATCACCTGGCTCGCATCCCATTGACTTTTCAATCACCACGCAAGGTCTCGTGCGCGATGAGGTGATCGAGAGATCAGTGTTTCTCGTCCCCCGTTAGCAAGTTCATGAAGGAGTCGGCACATGCATTCCCTACAAGAGATTGAAGTCCCGCATCCTGGGGCGCGCCCCTGGTGGAAAGAGCCCTATGTGTGGATGGTGATTTCGGGGCCGTTGTCAGCCGTTCTGGCCTGTGCCGTGACGGCTGTCTTTATATTCCGGGGACCCGACGCCGTGGTACCAGAAGACAATTACCAGGCCGGCGTTGAAATCCGCAGGGAGCTCGAGGCGGCTCCGCCTCCGTTGCAGCCTGCCCAAATGGGGCGAAACCACAGCGCGACGGGAGGCAGGACCTATGAAAAGCCCTGAACCCAATTCAGTGCCAAGGACCAAACTCTGGGTGCTGATTGGCTGGCCGGCTTTTCTGGCGGCGTGCCTGTTGCAGGGGCTGGTATTTGCAGTCGTTGATCCCGCTGAGGTTCATTGGCCGGGCCAACAGTCGCAGCCGACGCGTCAGGCTGTTTACACGGTGGCGTTTTTCTTGTTCTGGTTGATCGCCATGGCTTGCAGCAGCCTCGTCTTGTGGCTGGCCAGAGGCGGGGAAAAGGTCAATGACAAACTTGCAGGTTGACCATGCGCTTGAGCGCGTCCGCATCCAGAATGTGAATGTTGCGCTGCTGAACCTGCACGATACCGTCGTCAGCAAACCTGGAAAAAGTGCGGCTCACGGTTTCAAGTTTCATACCCAGATAGCTGCCGATTTCTTCACGCGTCATCCGCAGCACCAGATCAGATTTTGAGAATCCGCGCGCCTGCAGGCGCTGCACCAGGTTGAGCAGAAAGGCCGCCAGTCGCTCTTCGGCACGCATGCTGCCCAGCAGGAGCATGACACCGTGCTCCCGCACAATTTCCCGGCTCATGATCTTGTGAACGTGATGCTGCAATGCCTTCACCTCACGCGAAATTTCTTCAATGCGGTCATAGGGCATGACGCAAACTTCCGCGTCCTCAAGTGCCACGGCATCACAGGTGTGCTGGTCGTTCACGATGCCGTCCAGGCCGATGATCTCCCCAGCCATCTGAAAACCCGTGACCTGATCGCGCCCGTCTTCGGTGGTGACCAGAGTTTTGAAGAAACCGGTGCGGATGGCGTACAAGGATGTGAACTTTTCACCGTTGTGAAACAAGGTCGCGCCTCGTTTGACCGGTCGGCGCGTGGCGACCAGAGCATCAAGGCGGCTCAGTTCCTCAGCGTCAAGGCCGACGGGCATGCACAACTCGCGCAGGTTGCAGGTGGAGCAGGCGGTCTTGATGGATTCTTTAAGCATTGGGACCATTGGTTGCAGAGTCATTCCTATGTCGGGTCTTCGCGTTCCGGATGGCGCTGGCGCATGTTGCTGCGCAGGTACCGGCAGGGCCCGTCCACCAAGTGTGATTGAGTCGCATCGGTTGGGTATTGATCCAGGTCAAGGTTCATCGCATGTTTTGACCCCATAGTGGTGGCAATCCCCAAGGTAGTTCCCATGAGTGTTGTTTCACCTGATTTGCTAAGACAGTTTGACCTGTCAGGGCCGCGATATACCTCTTATCCGACGGCGGACCGTTTTGTTGACGCTTTTGGCGCAGATGAATATGTTCAGGCGCTGAAACAGCGCCGGGCCGGCGTGGCGTCCATGGCGACGCCGCTTTCGCTGTATGTGCACATCCCGTTTTGTGAGTCTCTTTGTTACTACTGTGCTTGTAACAAGATCATTACCAAACACCATGATCGTGCCCAGCCCTATCTGCGCTACCTAGAGCTGGAAGTCGATTTGCATACTGCGCACCTCGGCAAGGGTCAGGTCGTCAGTCAACTGCACCTGGGCGGCGGCACACCCACATTTCTGAGCGACGATGAGTTGCGTAGCCTCATGGCCATGCTGCGCCGGAGCTTCACGTTGGCGCCCGGCGGCGAGTACTCGATTGAGGTGGATCCACGCACTGTCACCCCAGCACGCCTGGCCGTGCTTGCGGAACTGGGATTTAACCGTTTAAGTTTTGGCGTGCAGGATTTTGACCCTGCTGTGCAAAAGGCAGTGCATCGTGTGCAAGCGACGGAGCAGGTGTTTTCGTTGGTCGAAGCAGCACGCCAGCTGGATTTCGAATCCATTAATGTCGACCTGATCTACGGTTTGCCCAGGCAAACACCGGAGTCCTTCGAGCGAACTTTGGCGCAGGTGACCCACTTGCGCCCCGATAGGGTGGCGCTGTATGCCTATGCGCATCTGCCTGAGCGGTTCAAGCCGCAGCGCCGGATCGTGTCTGCCGATCTTCCCACGGCCTCGGACCGGACAGCCATGCTGGCCCAATCGCTGGTGGCGTTTGAAAAAGCCGACTATGTGTACGTGGGCATGGATCATTTCGCCTTGCCAGACGACGCGCTGGCGATCGCCAAGCGGCAGGGCCGCCTGCACCGCAATTTCCAGGGGTACAGCACGCAGCCTGACTGCGATTTGATCGCTCTGGGTGTTTCGGCCATTGGCAGGGTGGGGCCCAGTTACAGCCAGAACGCCAAGACGCTGGAAGATTATTACGATCACCTGGATCAGGGAAGGCTTCCGGTGATTCGGGGCATGGCCCTGACGCGTGATGACCTGGTCAGGCGCACCGTGATCATGGCCCTGATGTGCCAGGGGCAGTTGCAATTTGAGTCGGTGGAGCTGGCCTACCTGATCGATTTTTCTTCCTACTTTGCGGCCGAATTGCAAGCGCTTGAAGTGTTGGCCGGGCAGGGCCTCGTCGCGGTGAGTGATTCCGGTATTGAGGTGACTGAGCAGGGATGGTTTTTTGTCAGAGCGGTGGCCATGGTGTTTGACCGTTACCTTCAGGCTGACCGCAACCGCGCCCGTTTTTCGAAGATCATCTGATGCAGACAACGCTGGCCGTCACCGCCTTGCTGATGGGGCTTGTCGGCGGTCCGCATTGCCTTGCCATGTGCGGCGCGGCTTGTGCTGGCATCGGTCGCTCGGCCAGCGCGGGTCAGGGTACGCGTGCGCTGTGGATATTTCAGTTCGGCCGTCTGGCTGGTTATTCCGCACTCGGCGGGCTGGCTGCCGCCTCCATGCAAGGGCTGGGATGGCTCAGCATCCAGTCAGCGGCGCTTCGACCGGTATGGACCCTTTTTCATGTGGCAGCAGCGCTGATGGGCTTGATGCTGCTGTGGCAGGCCCGCCAACCGGCGTGGCTCGAAACCACGGGCCAGCAGGTGTGGCGCAAGGTGCGGTCTGTCACCCGTGGATCCAGCAGCGGGGCGCCGCTTCTCTTGGGATTCTTGTGGGCCTTGCTGCCCTGCGGTTTGCTTTATTCGGCTCTTCTGGTGGCGGCGTTGACGAGCCATGCCGCGGAGGGCGCTGCAGTCATGGCGCTGTTTGCTGCCGGCAGCAGCGTGTCGCTGATGGCCGGGCCGTGGCTCTGGCTGCGGCTTCGAAAGCCCGGTTCCGGGCAGTGGGCCATACGCCTGGCGGGCCTGGCCTTGTTCCTGGTGTCGGTGGCCGGGCTCAGGATGGGCCTAGTGCACAACACAGCCCCTTGGTGCTTACCGGACTAAACCCGCCTGGCCCTTGAGCGCAAGGGTTTGACAGTGGGCTTGAAACCGGCTGGAAATAGAACATACAATTCGCCAGCCCCAAACCTGCGCCGGTGGCCTGCACGGCGCTCCCCACTTCCTAATTTTGAGGACATCATGAAAAAGCACTTGTGGTCTTTTGCATTTTCCGCCATTGCCCTGGTAGCCTGCGGCAAAAAGGAAGAAGCTCCCGTCGTGGTCGTAGCGCCCGCTCCGGTCGCCAGCGCCCCGGCTCCAGCTGAAAAGCAGGAGGAAAAGGTCCTTAACGTCTACAACTGGCCTGATTACGTGGCCAAGGACATGGTGGCGAACTTTGAAAAGGAAACCGGCATCAAGGTCAACTACCAGACCTTTGAGAACAATGAAGCGCTGCACGCCAAGCTGGTGGCTGGCAATACGGGTTACGACATCGTGGTCCCCGGCGCCGTTTTCGCCAAACCGCAGATTGATGGCGGACTGCTGATGACGCTGGACAAGTCCAAAGTCGGCAACTACAGCAACCTGGACCCGGCCATCATGGAAAAGCTGGGCACGATTGATCCGGGCAATGCTCATCTGGTGCCTTGGGCCTGGAGCTTCACCACAGTTGGCATCAACAAAGCCAAGGTGACCAAGGCTCTGGGCGGCACACCCCTGCCGGACAACGCCTGGGAACTGGTGTTCAACCCGGTCTACACGTCCAAGCTCAAGTCCTGCGGTATTGCCTATCTTGATTCACCGACCGAGGTGTTGCCGCCGGCCATGCATTACCTGGGCAAAAACGCGTACTCCAACGATCCAGCAGATCACAAGGCGGCAGGCGAGATGCTGGCCAAGGTTCGTCCTCACGTGCGGATGTTCTCCAGCACCATGATTGATGACCTGGCTGGCGGCAAGGCCTGCGTTGCGCTGGCCTGGGCCGGCGACATCAACATCGCACGGGCCAGGGCGATTGAAAACAAGAGCGGCAACGATGTGGAGGCTCTGCTGCCAAGCACCGGCGGTTTGATTTTCTTTGACACGATGGCCATTCCCAAAGATGCCAAGCACCCCAACAATGCGTTGGCGTTCATTAATTACGCTTTGCGTCCTGATGTATCCGCGGCCCTGACAAACGAGCTTGGTTATGCCACTGCCAACAAAGCCAGTCTGGCCAGTGTCAAGCCGGAGATCGCCCAGGACAAAGCCGTCTTCCCGGACGCTGACAACCTCAAGAAAATGATTTCCCCAGCTAGCTTCAGCAATGAAGCTCGGGAATCCATGAGCAACACATTCACAGCGTTCAAAAAGGGCAAGTAACCGCCAGCCCCGTCAAGAGCCTCAGGCCACCTCGATGAAGGCCTGTCATGCAATGCGTGACCCGGTTTTTCATCAGGTGGCGAGGCTGCAGGAACCGTTTACATGAACCCACCTGAATTGTCCGGCGACGGCTTTCTGCGCACTGACCATCTAGTCAAACGGTTTGACGGCGTCGCCGCTGTCGATGATGTGTCGCTGTCCATAGCCAAAGGCGAGATTTTTGCGCTCCTCGGCAGTTCGGGTTGCGGCAAGTCCACCTTGCTGCGCATGCTGGCCGGATTTGAGAAGCCCACCGCGGGCGCTGTTTATCTTGACGGTGTCGACATCGCATCTTTTCCGCCTTACGAACGGCCCATCAACATGATGTTCCAGTCGTACGCGCTGTTTCCGCATCTGAACATCTGGGACAACATAGCGTTTGGCCTCAAGCGCGAGGGAATGCCCAAGGCGCAGATTGAAGAGCGCGTGCAGGAAATGCTCAAGCTTGTGCAGTTGGAAAGTTTTTCCAAACGGAAGCCGCACCAGCTCTCGGGCGGGCAACAGCAGCGCGTGGCGTTGGCTCGCAGTTTGGCCAAGAAACCCCAGCTCCTGCTGCTGGACGAGCCCTTGGGAGCACTGGACAAAAAACTCCGCGAGCGAACACAGTTTGAGCTGGTCAATATTCTTGAGTCGGTAGGTGTCACTTGCGTCATGGTGACGCACGACCAGGAAGAAGCAATGGCCATGGCCACCCGAATCGCGGTCATGAGTCAGGGCCGCGTGCTGCAAGTGGGTACGCCCCAGGAAATTTACGAGCATCCCAACTGCCGATTTGTGGCCGACTTCATTGGCAACGTCAACTTGATGGAAGGCGAACTCACCCTTGACGAGGTGGACCGCTGCGAGGTGACAACGCAACACGGCGTCGTCAACGTCGGTCACGGGATCAGCGGTGCTTTGGGCATGGCTGCTGCCATTGCGGTGCGGCCCGAGAAAATCCATATCGCCAAAACCCGGCCCGACGTTAGCGTCAACCTGTTTCACGGCCACGTCCGGGAAATCGCCTATTTTGGAAGCTACAACAGCTTTGTGGTGGAAATGCCTGACGGGCGGATCATGAAGGTCACCGAAACCAACGCAACGCGGCATGACAGCCGTGACATCACCTGGAACGATCCTGTCTTTATTTGGTGGGACGACGCGGCGCCCGTGGTCCTGACGCAGTAATACGGTACATCGGTATACGGCGGCAATGAAACCCTCAACCTGGCTCCAGCTCAAACCGGGCCGCCGCTTTGTCATCGGCGTGCCGTATATCTGGTTGCTGGTGTTTTTTGTTTTGCCATTTCTGATCCTGCTGCGTATCAGCGTGACGGACATGGGCAATGGCGTCGATCCCTTTGCCCCACTGATTGATACCGTGTCCGGTTCGTGGCGCGTCATGCTGCGCTACGACAACTATGCCTCCATCTTCATGGACGACACGCCGGGCGCTGCGGCCGGCATCGGCAACACGATATATATGGAAGCCTACGGGCTGTCGGTCAAGTACGCCTTGCTGACCACGCTGTCATGCCTGTTGATTGGCTACCCGTTCGCGTACTTCATGGCGCGGGCGCGGCCGGAGATCCGTCCGGTGTTGTTGATGCTGGTCATGCTGCCGTTCTGGACATCATTTCTGCTGCGCGTTTATGCGTGGAAGGGCATCCTGGCCGACCAGGGCGTGCTGAACAACCTGTTGTTGTGGCTGGGCATCATCCAGGAGCCCATGGTCATGCTTTACACCGATGTGTCCATGCTGGTGGGCATGACCTATGTGTATTGCCCCTTCATGATCCTGCCGCTGTATGCAACGCTGGTGAAGATGGACTTTCGCCTGCTGGAAGCAGCCTACGATTTGGGGGCAAGCTCATGGAAGGCTTTTTGGCTGATCACCGTGCCGCTCAGCAAGTCCGGCATCATTGCCGGCTCCATGCTGGTGTTCATTCCTGCAGTGGGTGAGTTTGTGATTCCTTCGTTGCTTGGCGGCGCCGAGAACATCATGATTGGCCGGGTGGTGTGGGATGAAATGTTCAGCAGCAACAACTGGCCGCGCGCGTCTGCGCTGGCAGTGGTCATGATTATGCTGATTCTCGTGCCTCTGGCTTTGTATTACCGCTCCAGCAGCAACCGGAGCGATCGGGGGGCGGGCTGATATGGACGCTTTGATGAAAAGCCTGACGCGGTTTTCTGAAAGGTATATCGGCCGGCTCTGGATGGGATTGGTGTATCTATTTCTCTACATCCCGCTCTTCTTTCTGATCGTGTTTTCGTTTAACAGCACGCGGCAGGATGGGGTGTTCACAGGCTTTTCGCTGCGTTGGTACGAGGCGCTGTTGTCGGATTCCCGTCTGGTGGAAGGTTTCTTTCTTTCGCTCAAGGTGGCGTTATTCACCGGCACCTTGTCCGTGGTGCTTGGCTGTTTTGCGGCCTTTGTGCTGGTGCGCTACCTGCGCTTTACCGGGCGCACGATGTTTTACGGCCTGGTGAACGCGCCGCTGGTCATGCCGGAAGTTGTCATCGGTCTGGCCTTGCTACTGCTGATGGTTGCGGTGCAGCGAACCCTCGGTTGGCCAGACCGTGGCTTCATCACCATCGTGTTGGGCCATACACTGCTCGGCATGGCCTATGCCACGGTGGTGATTCAGTCGCGCTTAAGCGAAATGGATAGATCCCTTGAGGAGGCGGCCATGGACCTGGGTTGCCGGCCCATGCAGGTGTTCTTTCTTGTGACCTTGCCCAACATCGCCCCAGCGCTTGTGTCGGCATGGCTGTTGACCTTTACCCTGTCCTTCGACGATGTCGTGATTTCAGAGTTTTTGTCCGGTCCCGGCGTGACCACCCTGCCGCAGGTGATTTTTAGCTACGCGCGCCGCGGGGTGAACCCATCCATCTATGCCGCGGCAACGATTTTGATTGCTGTGGTGTCGCTGGGCATCATCGCTTACAGCATCTGGTTGATGCGTCAGCAAAAACGGCTTGGTCGTGCCGTCACTGCGTAGCGCCCAGTGACTTTCCTTGAGGAAAGGTAGCCAGCACCACGCCGGTCAGGGCTACGCCGAAAGCGCCGATTTCCATGGCGTTCATGGTCTCACCCAAAAACACGACGCCCACAGCGGCCGCGGAGACCGGCAACAGTACGGTGAAAACGCCCGCCTGACTGGCAGGAACAGCTTTGAGTCCGGTCATCCACAGCCACACCGTCCACACGCTGGCTGCCAGCGAATAAAACAGCAGCAAAAGCCAGGCGGAGGAGGGCACCGGCGCAAAGTCGAAATTCCAGGCGGCCCACAGACCCAGTGGGGTTACCAGCGCCAATCCCCAAAGGTTAATGAGCGCAGTGATGCGCTTGGGGCCAAGGACGCCCGTGAGCTTCTTGCCGATGACGGCATAAGCTGCTTCGCACATCACCGCCGCCAGGAGCAGTAAATTGCCCATCCACTGCTTGTTTGATGACAAATCAGTGCTTTGCCCCTTATCCAAGGAAATACTTTGCTCATATTTTGATAGCGACACGAGGGCAATGCCGACGACGGCGCAGGCCACAGATCCCCAGACGCGCAGAGTGACCCGCTCGCGCAGGAGCAACCAGCTCATGATTGCGACCGCAGCCGGAATGGAGGCCATGATCACACCGGCTGCCACGGCGCTGGTCATGCTGACGCCATACAACATGCAGATCGAAAAAAGGAAGTTGCCGAGAAAAGACTCCAGAAACACGAGTTGTCGTGTTTGCCGTGTCATGGGCGCTTCGTCGGCAGGCTTCTTGAGCCAGTGCAGCATGGCGGCTCCGCCAATGCCAAAACGCAGCCACGCAAGCAGGAAGACGGGGAAAACGGCCACAAGCGGCTTGGACAGCGCAACATAACTTCCAACCAAAGACATGCTGAGCGCAAGGCAGGCACAGGCCGCGATCCGGTTCATTAAGATGTGTTCTTTCTGGAATTACAGGGCTTGCGTCGCAGGAGTACCCCTCAACGCAATGCCCGAAATCATGCCTCAATTCAATGCTTGAACCATCATCTGCCGCCATCCGCCTCGTCTTTGTTTACGGCACTTTGCGACGCGGCGATGTACGAGACATCAACCGGCTGCATCCCTCGCCACGGTTTGTTGCCATGGGGAAAATAGCCGGGACGCTGTACGACCTTGGCCCTTATCCGGGCATTGTGCTGGGCGGTGCGGGCAGGGTTGTCGGGGAAGTTTATGAGGTGAGTTTAGAGCTGGAGCGGGTCCTCGATGAGATTGAGGAAGTCTGGCCGCAACAAACGGGGGAGTATCAAAAACGCGAGGTGACGGTGCAGGGTGTTGAGTCCCGTGTTTCCGATAGCCAGGAACTGCACTGCTTCGTTTACGAAATCAGCACCAATCGCATTCAGGGCTGTCCCGTGATTGCCAGCGGGGACTGGATGTTTGAGCGCCAGCCGTTTCAATAGCACTCATGCTGTGCTGTGAATGTGCAGCGGATTCGACCCACTTTCGGACTATTCCAAGCACAGGTCGGTTTTTTCACCATCCGAAAACATTATTTCGCATTGCGGAAATTTCGAATGGTGCACTGCGGGATAATTTCTCAATATGAGAGATAAAATTCCGTATTATAAAAATTAGCCTAAACGTTGTTGATTTTATTGAGAATAATTTTTATCTTATATAAGACATAAGAGCTGTACAAAGTCTTGTAGAAGACTTAAAGTTGACCCCAGCGCAAAACTGCAGCGACATTGAAATAGCGCAGCAGGTTTGTCCCTCATTTTTCAACCTCCGGAGTGAACCATGCCCCAAACCCTCACAGAACAACTGAGCCGCGAACAGCAAATTGCCGCCCTCGAAAAAGACTGGGTCACCAACCCCCGCTGGAAAGGCATCAAGCGCGGCTACAGCGCCGCCGACGTGGTTCGCCTGCGTGGTTCCTTCCCCATTGAGCACACTCTGGCTCGCCGCGGTGCAGAAAAGCTCTGGGATCTGGTCAACAACGAGCCTTACGTCAACTGTCTCGGTGCATTGACAGGTGGTCAAGCCATGCAACAGGTTAAAGCCGGCGTGAAGGCTATTTACCTGTCGGGCTGGCAAGTCGCCGCTGACAACAACAGCTACTCGTCGATGTACCCTGACCAGTCGCTGTACCCTGTGGACTCCGTGCCGCAAGTGGTTGAGCGCATCAACAACACTTTCCGCCGCGCAGACGAAATCCAGCATGCCAAGGGCATTGATGCTGGCGACAAGGGTTATATCGACAACTTCGCGCCCATCGTGGCTGATGCTGAAGCAGGTTTTGGCGGCGTGCTTAATGCCTTCGAGTTGATGAAAGCCATGATCAAGTCCGGCGCTGCTGGCGTGCATTGGGAAGATCAGCTCGCTTCGGTCAAAAAATGTGGCCACATGGGCGGCAAGGTTCTGGTCCCCACGGTTGAAGCCAACCAGAAGCTGATTGCAGCGCGCATGGCTGCCGACGTTTGCGGCGTGCCTACTTTGGTGATTGCCCGTACCGACGCAGAAGCCGCCGACCTGCTGACCAGCGACTACGACGAGAACGACAAGCCTTTCCTGACGGGCGAGCGCACCTCAGAAGGTTTCTACAAGACCAAAAAGGGCATTGACCAGGCCATCAGCCGCGCCATTGCCTACGCACATTACGCTGACCTGGTGTGGTGTGAGACCGGTACGCCTGACCTGGCTTTTGCCAAGAAGTTTGCCGACGCAGTGCACAAGGTTCACCCAGGCAAGATGCTGGCGTACAACTGCTCGCCATCGTTCAACTGGAAGAAAAACCTGGACGACGCAACTATTGCGAAGTTCCAAAAAGAGCTGGGCGCCATGGGCTATAAGTACCAGTTCATCACCCTGGCTGGCATTCATTCCATGTGGTACAACATGTTCGACTTGGCTCAGGACTACGTCAAGCGCGGCATGTCGGCGTACGTCGAGAAAGTGCAAGAGCCTGAATTCGCAGCACGTGATCGTGGCTACACTTTTGTGTCGCACCAGCAGGAAGTTGGCACCGGCTACTTCGACGAAGTCACCACCACCATTCAGGGTGGCAAGTCCAGTGTGACTGCGCTGACAGGTTCGACCGAAGAAGAGCAATTCCACTGAATCACCCACTGATCAGGTGAAAGCGAACCGCCCCTGTGTGCGGTTCGTCCGGCCCGGCTAAAGCATCCAGCTTTTGCCGGGCCTTTTTTATGCAGCGACTTTCGCGTAAAGTAGATGTAATAAAACGCAACAGGAGCTCGCCTTGTCAGAAGCCACCACCGGATTCCAGCGCACACCCTGTCCTGATTGCAATGGCACGGGTGAATTGCGCATTGATAGCGAGAACATCAACGAGGATTTTGAGGTGGAAAAACAAACGGTGATCACCGAATGCCCACGCTGCCGCGGTCTTGCTTTCTTGCCGCCGGGCGCTCCCGACGCCCCTTGAGGCAAAGCTGCCGTAAAATGCGGGCATGCAATCAATCAAACTGGAAACAGGAAGGATAGTCCGGGTTATGACACCGCGAACTACGACCACGCCTCCGGTTTGGAGTCATTAAGGGCGCTAGCCGCATCCTTTGGTGACGCAGTGCTACTGAATAAATAGCAACTTCCAGATCCTTCTTCAGCAAAGCGCGGCCATACCGCGCTTTTTTCATTTTTACGGCCATCCTCCCATGATCAAAATTACGCTGCCAGATGCCTCGATACGTGAATTCCCTGAACCGGTGACAGTCGCCGAGGTGGCTGGCTCGATCGGCGCCGGTCTGGCCAAGGCCGCGCTTGCTGGCAAGGTCAACGGCAAGGTGGTGGATACGAGCTACCTCATCACCGCAGACAGTCAACTTGCCATCATTACAGCTAAAGATGCCGAAGGTCTGGACGTTATCCGCCATTCCGCAGCCCACCTCTTGGCATATGCAGTCAAGGAGTTGTTTCCGGATGCCCAGGTCACCATCGGCCCGGTGATCGAGAACGGCTTCTTCTATGACTTTTCGTACAAGCGGCCTTTCACGCCGGAGGATCTGACGGCCATCGAGAAGAAGATGGCCGAACTTGCAGCGAAGGACGAGCCAGTAACACGGCGCGTGTTGCCGCGTGATGAGGCTGTCGCGCATTTCAAGGAAATCGGTGAGCACTACAAGGCCGAGATCATTGCCAGTATTCCGGCCAACGAAGATGTGTCGCTGTACCGTGAGGGCAAATTCGAAGACCTGTGCCGCGGCCCGCACGTGCCGAGCACTGGCAAGCTGAAATTTTTCAAGCTCATGAAGCTGGCTGGCGCCTATTGGCGCGGCGACCACAACAACGAGATGCTGCAGCGCGTGTACGGCACGGCTTGGGCCACCAAGGATGAGTTGCAACAGTACTTGACGATGCTGGAAGAAGCCGAAAAGCGCGACCACCGCAAGCTGGGCCGCGAACTCGACCTGTTTCACATTGACGACCACGCACCCGGGCTGGTGTTCTGGCATCCCAAAGGGTGGACGGTGTGGCAGGGTGTTGAGCAGTACATGCGCAAGGTCTACCAGGACAATGGTTATATGGAGGTCAAAGGCCCGCAGGTGATCGACAAGACGTTGTGGGAAAAAACCGGTCACTGGGACAAGTACCGCGACAACATGTTCACGACCGAGTCCGAGAAGCGCGAATACGCGCTCAAGCCGATGAACTGCCCGGGTCACATCCTGATCTTCAAGCAGGGTATCAAGAGCTATCGTGACCTGCCGCTGCGCTACGGCGAGTTTGGCCAGTGCCACCGCAACGAGCCCTCGGGTGGTCTGCACGGCATCATGCGCGTGCGCGGCTTCACCCAGGACGATGGCCACATCTTCTGCACCGAAGAGCAAATCCTCAAGGAATGCGTCGATTACACGACCCTGCTGCAGAAGGTCTACACGGACTTTGGTTTCAATAACATCATCTACAAAGTGGCTACGCGGCCGGAGGCGCGCATCGGTTCCGACGAAAGCTGGGACAAGGCTGAACACGCGCTGATGGAAAGTCTGCGGGCATCGGGCTGCGAGTTCGAAATTTCACCAGGAGACGGCGCTTTTTACGGCCCGAAGATCGAATACACACTGAAAGACGCGATTGGCCGACAGTGGCAGTGCGGCACCATTCAGGTCGATTTTTCGATGCCGGAGCGGCTGGACGCCGAATATGTGGGCGAAGACGGTGCCCGCCATCGCCCCGTGATGTTGCACCGGGCCATCGTCGGCAGCCTGGAGCGCTTCATCGGTATCTTGATCGAGGAACACGCTGGCGCCTTGCCAACCTGGCTGGCCCCGGTGCAGGTTTCAGTGCTCAATATCACCGATGCGCAGGCCGATTACTGTCGCGAAATAGCTAAAACGCTGCAAAATCAAGGGCTTAGGGTCAATCTGGACCTGCGCAACGAGAAAATTACGTATAAAATACGCGAGCACTCCATGCAAAAGCTTCCTTACATCCTCGTCGTGGGCGACAAGGAGAAAGAAGCTGGCGCTGTTGCAGTGCGCGCCCGGGGTAACAAAGACCTTGGCGTCATGTCACTCGAAGCCTTTGCCCAAACGATCGCTTCTGACATTACCCAAAAAGCCTGATTTTTGACTGTTTGTTGATGATTTTGGCTATTCGTCCTTGCAGGACGGGCGCAAGCAGCTATAGCTTTTATAGCAAGTTTTAAAAGGATTAGAACCATCGCTACTGAATTTCGTGACCGCCGTCACCGCGAAGAACGCAAGCATCGCTTGAACCGTGAAATCATGGCCCCCGAAGTGCGACTGACCGGGCCGGACAATGAGCCGCTTGGCGTTGTCAGCACGATGGAAGCCTTGCGCCTTGCCGGTGAATACGACGTAGATCTGGTTGAAATTTCGCCCACGGCGGTGCCGCCTGTGTGCAGATTGATGGACTACGGCAAGTTCAAGTACGCCGAACAGAAAAAAGCGGCGGACGCGAAATCAAAGCAGAAGGTGATCGAGGTTAAGGAAATCAAGTTCCGGCCCGGCACCGATGATGGTGACTACAACATCAAATTGCGCAACATCAAGCGCTTTTTGGAAGAGGGCGACAAGTGCAAGATTACCTTGCGCTTTCGTGGTCGCGAGATCACGCACCAGGAACTGGGTTTGGCCCTGTTGGCGCGTATCCGTGATGAGTTGGCAGATCTGATTGTGGTCGAGCAGTTTCCAAAACTCGAAGGTCGGCAGATGGTCATGATGATCGCGCCGGGCAAGAAAAAGGTTGCTGCCAAGCCAGCACCGGTTGCTGCAGAAGCGGCACCGGCGGCGTCGACAAGCGCCTGAGGGCGGGAGTCGTAGAGACAAAGAGTTCTACCTGCGGGTTTGGTCACCGGTAGGTATTTCAGGGGAGTGTGTGAAGCATTTCCCGGGAGCAGTGAAAACTGTTTCCTAAAAGCGGCGGGGTAACACTCGCTGCAAGTGGCAGAGCTAAAAACTCGCCACTTACAAGTGGCAGAGCTAAGAACTCGCCACTTACAAGTGGCTCGGGGCCATCAAGTCTGCGGAAGGTTCGCAGCGCCTCACGAGCACAAATGAAAAGGAGCATTTAATGCCCAAAATGAAGACCAAGAGCGGCGCCAAAAAGCGTTTCCGCGTTCGTCCTGGTGGCACCGTCAAGCGCGGTCAAGCCTTCAAACGTCACATCCTGACCAAGAAGACCACCAAAAATAAACGCCATTTGCGCGGTGCAGTTGCTGTTCATGAGACCAATATGGGTCACATGGCACAGATGCTGCCTGGCATGGGTATTTAATTAACGACGAACAAGGAGTACACACATGCCTCGCGTCAAACGTGGTGTAACGGCTCGCGCCCGCCACAAAAAAGTTTTAGCCCTTGCAAAAGGTTTCCGCGGTCGCCGCGGTAACGTCTTCCGCATCGCCAAAGAAGCGGTGATGAAGGCCGGGCAATATGCCTACCGTGACCGCCGCACCAAGAAGCGCGTGTTCCGCCGCCTCTGGATTGCGCGTATCAACGCAGCCAGCCGTTCATTCGGCATCACCTATAGCCAGTTCGCCAATGGCCTGAAAAAAGCCGGCATCGAGATCGACCGCAAGGTTCTGTCCGACATGGCGATTCACGACAGCGCTGCTTTTGGTGCCATCGTGGACCAGGTCAAGACCAAGCTGGCTGCCTGATTTTCGGAGCAGAATGCTATTGAATTAGTAGCGTATTGCGCAAGAAAATAAAGGGCTGGAGCTTGAAAAGGCTCTGGCCCTTTTTTCTGCACAAAACAAACACAAGATATTTATGAACGAACTTGATGCTCTGGTGGACTCGGCGACAAGCAGCTTCGCGCAGGCAGCAACGCCAGCCGACCTTGAGAACGCCAAGGCCCAGTTTTTAGGGAAGTCTGGCCGCGTTACGGAACTGATGAAGGGCTTGGCAGCCTTGCCGGTGGATGAAAAAAAGTCCCGGGGCGCTGCCATCAACCTGGCCAAGCAGGCCATTGAGGCCGCACTCACTGCACGGCGCCAGGCGCTTGCCGAGGCGGAACTCCAGGCTCAACTCCAGGCTGAAGCGCTGGATGTGTCGCTTCCCGGCCGTCAGCGTGCGCAGGGCGGTTTGCATCCGGTGTCTCTCACACTGGAACGTATCGAGGCGATTTTCGGATCGATGGGTTTCGATGTTGCACAGGGCCCCGAGATCGAGACCGACTGGTTCAACTTCACGGCGCTCAACACGCCAGAAGACCATCCCGCGCGCTCCATGCACGACACCTTTTATGTCGAGGGCGGCACCGAGGCTTCCCCCAACTTGTTGCGCACTCACACGAGCCCGATGCAGATCCGCCATGCGGTGCAGCATGTCAAAAAACACCGTGCGCTGATTGATGCGGGCGGTGTGATGCCGGAGATTCGCGTCATTGCGCCTGGCCGCACCTACCGCGTTGACAGCGACGCAACCCACTCACCCATGTTTCATCAGTGCGAAGGCCTCTGGATCGGCCAGAACGTCAGCTTCAAAGACCTGAAGGTTGTCTTCACCGACTTTTGCCGCACGTTTTTTGAATCGAACGACTTGGTGCTGCGCTTTCGCCCGAGTTTTTTCCCCTTCACCGAGCCCAGTGCGGAGATTGACATCCAGTTTCAGACCGGACCGTTGGCTGGCCGCTGGCTGGAGGTTGCCGGCTCCGGACAGGTGCATCCGAATGTGGTGCGCAACATGGGCCTGGATCCTGAAAACTACATCGGCTTTGCGTTTGGAATGGGCCCAGATCGTTTGACGATGCTGCGTTATGGCGTCAACGACTTGCGGCTGTTTTTTGACGGCGACTTGCGCTTCCTCTCGCAATTCCAATAAGAACAAACACAACAAAATAACAGGCAGCAAAGCAAAACATGCAATTCCCTGAATCCTGGTTGCGCGAATTCTGCAACCCGCCCCTGAGCACCGAGGCCCTCGCCGAAACCCTGACCATGGCTGGTCTGGAAGTTGAAGAGCTCAAGCCCGTGGCTCCGCCTTTCACCAAAATTGTGGTCGGCGAAATCAAGGAGGCGGTGCAACACCCTGATGCTGACCGCTTGCGCATCTGCCAAGTGGATGTCGGGCAGGGCAGTCTGCTCAATATCGTTTGTGGCGCGCCCAATGCACGTGTCGGCATCAAGGTGCCGTGCGCGCTGGTTGGTGCCGAACTGCCTCCTGGCGAGGATGGCAAGCCATTTCTGATTAAGGTGGGCAAGCTGCGCGGTGTGGAAAGCCAGGGCATGCTTTGCTCGGCGCGCGAACTCAAATTGTTTGAAGACCACGGCGGCCTTCTGGAGCTCGGTGCGGACGCAAGCATCGGCCAGAATATCCGCGAGCATTTGCAGCTGGACGACGCCTTGTTCACACTCAAGCTGACCCCCAACCTGGCCCATTGCCTGAGTGTGTACGGTGTGGCGCGGGAAGTTGCTGCATTGACGGGATCACCTCTCAAGACTCCCGCTATTACCGCTGTGCCTGTGGGTGACCAGACCCGATTACCGGTGCGTATCAGCGCGCCTGATTTGTGCGGCCGTTTTTCCGGCCGTGTGGTTCGCAATGTCAACACCAAGGCAGCAACGCCTGCATGGATGGTGGACCGGCTTGCGCGTTGCGGCCAGCGTAGCGTGACGGCGCTCGTGGATATTTCCAACTACGTGATGTTCGAGCTGGGTCGCCCATCACATATTTTTGACCTCGACAAAATTCGTGGCGGGCTCGATGTCCGATGGGGCAAGGCCGGAGAGACCCTCAAGCTGCTCAACGGCAACACCGTGGCCGTCGATGAAAAAGTGGGCGTGATTGCGGATGACGTGCAGGTTGAATCGCTGGCCGGCATCATGGGCGGTGATGCAACTGCAGTGTCTGATGACACCCAAAACGTTTACGTTGAAGCTGCTTTCTGGTGGCCCAAATCGATCGCGGGCCGATCACGCCGTTATAACTTTTCTACCGACGCGGGCCACCGGTTTGAACGTGGTGTGGATCCCGGTCTGACCGTTGAGCACATTGAGCGCATCACGCAATTGATCATCGACATCTGCGGCACAGCAGACACCGTGTGCGGCCCCATGGATGATCAGCAAGTCAACTTGCCCAAGCCAGCACCCGTCACCCTGCGCGTAGCGCGCGCTGCCAAGGTGATCGGCATGCCGCTCACGCAGGCGCAATGTCTGGATGCCCTGCAGCGCCTGGGCTTGCCTGTGACGCAAGGCGAGGGCACGTTGACCGTGATGCCGCCAAGCTACCGTTTTGACCTGCAAATTGAAGAAGACCTGATTGAAGAAGTGGTTCGCATGGTGGGCTACGACCACCTGCCTCAGATACCGCCTTTGGCCCCCATCACCGCCAGCATTCGTGCGGAAGCCGAGCGCGGGCCCTTTGCCGTACGCCGTGCGCTGGCATCGCTGGGCTACCAGGAAACCATCAACTTCAGCTTTGTAGAAGAGCGCTGGGAGCACGAGCTGGCGGGCAACCCGAACCCGATCAAGCTGCTCAACCCCATCGCCAGCCAGATGAGCGTGATGCGTTCGTCATTGCTGGGCTCCTTGCTACAGGTACTCAAATTCAATCTCGATCGCAAAGCCAGCCGAGTCAATGTGTTTGAACTGGGACGCGTGTATCTGCGCGACGCTAGCAGCCAGAACACAGACACCACCGTCGCCGGGTTCAACCAGCCCATGCGAGTGGCAGGCCTTGCCTACGGGCCGCGCGCGGCATTGCAATGGGGCCAGTCAGATGCAGGCGTTGACTTCTTTGATGTCAAAGGCGACGTCCAGTCCCTGCTGGCTCCGTTGCAGGCCGTCTTCTCGCCCGCCACACACCCGGCCATGCACCCTGGCCGCTGCGCCAGTGTGACCATCGGTGGGGTGGACGTCGGCTTCGTAGGGGAGTTGCACCCCCGCTGGCGTCAGTCTTATGAGTTGCCACATGCGCCTGTGCTGTTTGAGCTGGCGCTGGATGCCGTGTTAACGCGGCCAGTGCCGGCCTTCAAGTCCGTCAGCAAGCTTCAACCAGTTGAGCGCGACATCGCCGTCATCGTGGCCGAAGGGGTCACCCATGCGGCAGTGATGGCTGCCATTCATGGTGCGGACACGCGCGACTTGCTCAAGTCAGCCAACTTGTTTGACATTTACCGGCCACAACAGGCCAATGCCAGCATGCAACTCGGTGAAAAAAGCCTGGCAGTGCGCTTGGTGCTTGGCAGTGAGGACGCTACACTGACCGACGAGCAGATAGAGTCAGCCGTCAAGGCGGTGCTGGAAAGTCTGAGCAGCAGAGTGCAAGGGCGTCTGCGGGCATAGACGGCTGCACCGGCATTTTCTATAACAACAACAGCCATCGACGAGGAGCGCACTGTGGAATTTTCCGTAGAAAGTCTTGAAAGCCCGGCTCTTACAAAAGCGCATCTTGCAGAGTTGCTGTTTGAGCAGATTGGTTTGAACAAGCGAGAGTCCAAAGACATGATCGATGCATTTTTCGATCTGATCTCCGACAGCCTCGTGGAGGGCGGCGACGTGAAAATCTCCGGGTTTGGCAACTTCCAGATCCGCACCAAGGCGCCGCGTCCCGGCCGTAACCCGCGAACCGGGGAAGCCATTCCCATCCGCGCCCGCCGCGTGGTGACTTTTCATGCAAGTCACAAGCTCAAGGAACAGATTCAGGGTTTGACTGCGCCAGCTTGAATCTGCCGCGCGGGCAACGCCAGGGCATACACCACCTGCCTAGGGGTTTGCACCTGCCTTGCGGCGTGGGTGGCAAGTTACTTTTTTACCTTCACTTGCTGGCAAACAACACATTCAAAATATTGTTTGTAACTGTTTGCGCTATGTTTGTACTTAGAGTAGATTTGTAGCTTCACCTCTTAGCGCATTGATTTAATTGGAGAAAACTCTCCCACCCATCCCGGCAAAACGCTACTTCACCATCGGCGAAGTCAGTGATTTATGCGGCGTCAAACCTCACGTGCTCCGTTATTGGGAGCAAGAGTTTACGCAGCTGCGCCCGATGAAAAGGCGCGGCAACCGCCGCTATTACCAGCACCATGAGGTGTTGATGATCCGCAGAATCCGTGACTTGCTCTATGACCAGGGTTTCACGATCAGCGGTGCGCGCAACAAGCTTCAGGAGATCGTGCAGCTGGAGCGCGATAAGCGTCGCAACGGCGAGGTGATGCTTGAAGGTGTCGACGTTGTTGAAGCGGGGGACTCCAGCCTGGACGATTTCGGTGACTCGGAAGATTTTGAAGATAGCGTGCCGGATATCGCACATATCCCCGAAGGTAGCGCCGCCCAGCAAAGACTGCAGCTGCTGCGCCGCGAGCTCTTTGAAATTCGTGATTTGCTAAGCGCAGCGTACTGATTGCCCTCGACGAAGCACGTTATAATTTGAAGCTGACGGTGTGTGGCGCAGCCTGGTAGCGCACTTGCATGGGGTGCAAGGGGTCGAAGGTTCGAATCCTTTCACACCGACCAGGAAAATATGATCAACGGCTTAGAGACTTCGGTATCTAGGCCGTTTTTTTTGCTTCTTTGTTATGCGTCGGCAAGTTCGGCCGGCTTTTCGGATTCCAGAGAAGGCGCTGCCCGCTCAGCGGAAAGCTCACCCCCCAGGGCCTCCAGCAAGTCCGGAATCAGTGCCGCAAGTTCGCCTGTCAAAATCGCAGCATCTGCGTCGAAACCATCGTCGTCCTTGCCTTTGTCCTGAACGCCGTCAAGCACCACATCAAGCAACTTGAGTTTTCTGACCTGTGCCGTGTCGGTGAGCACAAATGACACCCGGTCATTCCAGGTCATGGCCAATTGCGTGGGCACCTTGCCCGCTGCAATATGTTCTGCCACTTCGTTGATCTCAAGCGTGTGACGTGAATAACGGACCGTGGACTTTAGGTCGTCGGGCATCTTGAGTTCACAGTCGCGGTCTATCGTGAAGCCCACCGGTGCTTCCCGGCTGGCCAGCCAGTGCGCCATCGCCGTGGCGGCCGACATCGTGGTTTGCACCGGTCTGGCCATCAGCCCGGGCGCTGTGCCGGGGACTTGGCTGAGTACCTCCAGCAGCTGGCTCACCACTTTGTCGGCGCCGGTGAGACTACCCGAGTCGACGACCAGAAACTTGTTGACCGGGTCAATCCACACGGTGGTGGACGAGCGTTTGGTGAAGGCACGGGGGAGCAGGCTGTGGATGGCCTCCTCCTTGAACTCCTTCTTGATTTTTGCCCCTACGCGCTCGTGACCGGTTTCCTTTTTGTATTGCTCAATACGCTGCTCGACTGCGTCCTTGATGGCCGAGGCGGGCAGGGGGCGGCGTTCGGTGCAGAGCCGCACGATCAGTTGTCCGCCTACTTTTTCGGCCAGCACCGTACTCTTGTTGCCGCGTGGCGGTACCCAGCCGCTGGACTCTGGCTGGGTGGCGCCACAGGGCAGGAACTGGCTGGCCTGGAGCGCCTCTTCCAGGGCCTCAAGCGGGGGAAGGGTGAAGTCGTCGGCAATGCGAAAAAAGGAGGCGGCTTTGAACATGAAATCCTTGGTGAGTGATGTGTTGGAAGCGCGGGCGTAAACAACGCCGCGCAAGGGTGGCGGGTTAAGCGCCCGCTGGTCAAGGGTGATGGCGCCGGAAACAGAAGGAGAAGGCGCGCTCGCAATCAGCTCACGTGATGTCCATCACATGAACGCCGTAAGTGCCCTTGCGGCGGTCCGCAAAGTAGCAGCTCAGCGTCTCCTTTACCGTCTTGAAGGCCAGCTCATCCCAGGGGATTTCGGCCTCGGTGAAAAGTCTGGCCTCAATCGTTTCATGGCCCGGCTTGAACTGGTCGCTGAGCAGGCGGGCACGGTAAAACAGGTGGACTTGGCCCACACGTTCCACATTGAGCAAACTGAAAAGCTCCTGCATCTCAAACTGGGCGCCGGCTTCTTCGTCAGTCTCGCGTGCAGCACCCTGCAATGTGGTTTCGTCGAGTTCCATGAAGCCCGCAGGCAAGGTCCATTTGCCCCAGCGCGGTTCAATGTTGCGTTTGCAAAGCAAAACGCGATCCCCCCAGTGCGGTACGGTGCCGACCACATTCAGCGGATTTTCGTAGTGGATGGTGTTGCAGGCCGGGCAGACTGCCCGCTCCTTCGTGTCGCCATCGTCAGGGACTTTGTAAGCGACAGCGGTGCCGCAGTTCTTGCAGTGTTTGATCGGGCTGCGGTGCATGGACCAAGTGTAAATTGAAATAAAAAAAGGGCCTCTTTCCATGGCCCCCGGGAATCACCTTTGCACCCTTGCTCTCCACCATGAAACACTGTGCGCTGCGGTTTGGCATGACAGCGCACGCTGCTATCAAATTCATAGCTGACTTCCCCCGTCCTTTCTGGACAGCATGCCGTTTCTCCATAAAAAAACCGGGCCAGAGCCCGGTTTGGTGCTTGGTTCGCGCGCTGGAGCGAGGTCAGGCTTTGGTGGTCTTGCTGTGTTTCTCGATCAGGCTCCGGGCGGTGTCCAGCAGCTTTTTGCCGTCGAAGCCTTTTTTGTTCATGTCTTCGACCCACTCCACCTCGACCGCTCGGGATTTCCGGCGGAATTCCTGCGCCTCGACGGGGCTGACCGTGTAGATCGTGTTGCCGCGGTCGCTGGCAGATTTGCGGCCAATGCCGTCGTTGCCCTGTTGCGTTTTTCCGAGCCAGGCGGATGTCGCCATGCCGGAGTTGTTGTCAATGACTTTTTTCAGGTCGGGCGCAAGTGAGTTGTACTTGGCTTTGTTCATCGCCATCACAAATGTGGTGGTGTACAGGCTGCCACCGGCGGGATCAAACTCCGCGTGGAATTTGGTGAGCTCGTTGACCTTGACTGACGGCACCACTTCCCAGGGGATGACGCAACCATTGATCGTGCCCTTGCTGAGCGCATCAGGGATTTGTGGCAGTGGCATGCCGACTGGCGTGGCGCCCAGCACGCCCATCAGTTTGGTGACCTGACGGGTTGGGCCGCGCAACTTGAGGCCGCGCATGTCGGCGATGGACTTGATGGGCTTGTCCACGGTGTGGATCACCCCCGGTCCGTGCACCTGCAGAGCAATGACCTGCGTGTCCTTGAACTCGTCCGGTGCCATGGTCTGCACGTACTCCCAATAGGCTTTGGAGGTGGCTTCGGCGTTGGACATCATGAAGGGGAGCTCAAACACTTCAACCCGCGGGAAACGGCCCGCCGTGTTGCCGGGGAGGGTCCAGACCATGTCGACCACGCCGTCCTTTGCCTGGTCGTAGAGTTGCACGGGTGTGCCGCCCAATTGCATCGCCGGATAACCTTCGAACTTGATGCGGCCACCGGACTCTTTTTCAACCTTGTCCATCCAGGGCTTGTGCATGGACAGCCAGACATTGGACTGGGGCGACATGAAGGTGTGGAACTTGAGGGTGACTGCTTGTTGCGCGAGCCCGCTGAGGGCAGGGGCGCCCAGCGCGACTGCGGCGCCAGATTTCAGAATTGTGCGACGTTGGATCATGGTGAAAAGTCTCCTGTGTATTGAAGGTAACGGTAAAGGCGGCTTGCGGTTTTCAGTGCTTACCCGAAGACCTACTTGATAAAGCCCACCAGCCACAAGGGGATGATGGGGAAAAACAGGAAAAGCAGGGTCCGGAAAACGTCGCTGATCAAAAAGGGCATCACACCCCGGTAGGTTTCGCCCATGGGCACGTTTTTCGCCAAACCATTGACGATGTAAACGTTCAGCCCAACGGGAGGCGCAATCAGCCCAAACCCCACAGTCATGAGCACCATGATGCCGAACCAGATAGCGACAGACTCTTTGGCCATGCCGAAGTCAAGCGACATCACCATCGGGAAGAAGATCGGGATGGTCAGCAGCAGCATGGAGAGCTCATCCATGACCGCACCTAAAAGCACGTAAAACAGCAGAATGGCGACCACCACAACCAGTGGGGAAAGCCCCCAACTGCCGACCACCGCTGCCAACTGATTGGGAACCTGCGTCAGGGCGAGCGCGGAGTTCATCAGGTCAGCGCCAATAAAAATCAGAAAAATCATGGCAGCGCTCACCGCCGTCCCATAGAAGCACGCCTTGAACTTTGCCAGGGTCATCTCTCCCTTGAGCAGGGCGGTCAGAAAAGTCGATGCAGCTCCGACGGCGGCGCCTTCGGTGGGGGTGAAAAATCCGCCATAAATGCCGCCAAACACCAACCCAAAAATAACAACGATGGGCGCAACACCGGCGATGGAACGCAGGGTCAGGCCTTCGCGGTGCTCTTCGACCTCAGGCGCATGGCCGGGCACCACACGCACATAAATCGCCACGGCAATCATGTAGCCGCACATGGCGATGATGCCGGGAATGATGGCCGCCGCAAACAGCTTGCTGATGTTTTGCTCGGTCAAAATGGCGTAGATGACCAGCACAATGGACGGTGGCAACTGGATGCCCAATGTGCCACCAGCGGCAAGCGTCCCGGTGGCCAGGCGCCCCGAGTAGCCATGACGCTGCATTTCGGGCAAGGCGACGCCCGTGATGGTGGCGGCGGTCGCCACCGACGAGCCACTGATGGCGCCAAAAGCGGCGCAGGCAAGCAGCGACGCCATGGCGAGCCCGCCACGAAAGCGACCCATGACACCGGCAGCAAATTCGAACAGCGATTTGCTGATGCCGCCTTTGGTGGCGAAGTGACCCATCAGGATAAACAGCGGAATCACCGACAGGTCGTAGCCGGCAAAACGGGCGAAGGCCTGCGTGTTGAGAAAGCTGGCAAACGGTGGCCACCCGGTTTGCGTGACATAACCAATGCTGCCCGCAGCAAACATGCTCACCGCAATGGGCACCCGCAAGGCCATCAGGGCCAACATGCTGCCGAAGATCAGCAGCGTCAAACTCAGTGAGCTCATATGGCGGCTTCTCCGGCTTCAGGAGCGGCAAAACCAAAAACGGTTTGATGCAAGGCGATCAGCCCGGTCAGCACAAACGGCGGCACCATCGCCGCATAAACCACCCACTCCGGAAAACCCATGATCTGGGTTTCAGAGTTGGCGGAATAAACGTTGAGCCCACCCAGGGTGGTTCGCCAGGCCAGCAAGCCGAAGATGACTACCAGCAACAGCGTGCCGAAGCGGTCCAGTTTGTCGTTGATTGCGGCGCTCATTCTGGCGGTGAAGAAGTCAACAATGATGTTGCCACGGCGTACCTGGCACAGAGGCATGAACAGTGCAATGGCCGCGCCGGCCGCGACGCCCGTCAGCTCGAAAGCGCCGACGATGGAGTCGCCAGTGGTGTTTCTGCCTATCAGGCTGGCACAGGTCATCAGGGTGATAACGGTCAACAGTACGCCAGCAATGATGGCGCAAAGTTTTGCCAGGTTCTCAAGGATTTTCAAGCAGCGTCTCCGGAAAAAGTGGCAACGTCATGGCCCCACGGTGTAGCAAAATCAAGCCGGCAGGTTGACAGCTTGCGGCCGATTATCCGGGTGCCCCTGACGCGCGTGCAGGCGGCTTACCCGGAGCTGAAAGGGTATTTGCGCGATTATCGGAGCGGGTGTGCGCAAAACGTGCAAACACCCAGAGGCGTCAGACCACCCTGACGGTCAGTGTTCCCAGCCCTTTGACCTCGCCAACCATGGTGTCGCCAGCGACGACTGCCCCTACACCTTCAGGTGTTCCGGTGTAGATCAAGTCGCCGGGTTGCAGCTCCCAGGCAGCGGACAGGTGCTCAATGGTTTCGGCAATGTTCCAGATTAGTTTGGCAACATTGCTGCGCTGGCGATCTTGCCCGCCCACTTGCAGGTACAGCTCTGCATTGGCAATGTCTCCTGCATTCGCGGCTGGTGTGATGGGTCCGATGGGGGCAGATTGGTCAAAAGCCTTGCCAATGCACCAGGGGCGGCCCTGCTTTTTCATTTCACCCTGCAGGTCGCGTCGCGTCATGTCCAGGCCAACGGCATAACCGTAAATGTGTTTGTGTGCGTCTGCCGCCTTGATGTTTTTGCCGCCAGTACCGATGGCAACGACGAGTTCAATCTCATGGTGCAGGTTTTTGGTCAGGCTGGGGTACAGGATGCTTCCTGTCTGGCCGGCTTCAACCACCACCACAGCGTCGGCAGGTTTGAGAAAGAAGAACGGTGGCTCGCGGCCGGTAAAGCCCATCTCTTTCGCGTGCTCCTCATAGTTGCGGCCCACGCAATAGACACGGTGCACCGGAAATCGTTCTGCCTTTCCAACAACGGGAACGGACACCGTGGCAGGCGGTGGAAATACAAAGCTCATGACAATCTCTCTTCTTTGTGTATGCCCAGGGCCTGATGCACCGGGCGATCTGAAAAACTGAACAACACACATCCTTGCGTTGAAAGCAAGCGCGCTGTGTGCCATGACGGAACAACAAAATGGTCTCGCGGGCCAAACTCAAGAACCTGTTCCTGCCCAGCACGGGTGATGACAACGCTGCCGGTGCCTTCAACCACGCTGTAAACAGCCCCATCGGTCTGACGCCAGGGACGGCCCGAAAAACCGGCGGGCAGCCTCTGCATGAATGTGGCCATGGTGGGCATGGGTGAGCCGCCGGTGGCAGGGTTCACATACTTCAGCTTGACGCCATCCCATTCGTCAACAGGCGCCTGGCGTTCAAGCACATGTAAGGCCTCACGTGTTCTGTCGTAGGGGTAGCTGAAGATGGGCGAGGTCTGTCCAAACGGAGCGTTGTAGCGAACCGGCAGCATGTTGGCACCGTAGCGTTGGTAACTGGTGCCTTCAGTCCGCATGATGGGCTGAACCCGCTCGCTGTGGTTTTCCGCAAAACCCGCATCAAAAAAGCGGAGCATGGGAATATCCAGGCCGTCGAGCCACACCACCGGTTCGGCGTTCTCCAGCGCGCATTGATGGCCGTGGTCATGCCAGGTCCAACTGGGGGTGATGATGAAGTCGCCTGGCGACATTACAGCGCGTTCACCATCAACTGCCGTATAGGCGCCGCGTCCCTCCACAACAAACCGCAAGGCGGTTTGGGTGTGCCGGTGGCTGGGCGCGATTTCGCCCGGCAGAATTAACTGCAGCCCGGCATACAAAGATTGTGTGATGCAGGACTGACCGGGCAGGGCGGGGTTCTCCAGGATCAACACCCGCCGTACCGCTTCTTCAGCGCTAATCAGCTCACCCGATTGCATGAGGTAGGGGCGTACATCGGCATATCGCCACAAGGCAGCGACGCAAGGCGTGGCAGGTTGCTGCGGTACCAGCGCGTGCAGCACTTCCCACAAAGGCGTCATGTGCTGCTTGCGAATCGCCTCATAAAAGGCCTTGCGTTCGCCGTCGGATGACGGCGGCGTGCCTTTCGACTTGATGGAATTGTCAGCGCTCAAAACAAGCTCCATCCTGCTTCAGGCATTGTTGCAAGCGGTCAACGTCTGTGGCGGAAAAAGCAGCGCCGGCGTCCAGCAATGCGGCGGCGGTACCGGCAGCCTGGCCCATGACAAAACAGCCGCCGCTGGCGCGAGCCGCTGACTGGCCTTCGTGCGACATCGAAGCGCAGCGGCCAGCCACCAAAAGGTTGTCGACTTCTTTGGCCACCAGCATGCGCCAGGGCAGGTCGTTGAAAGCCCGGGCATCGTCACGCGGAAAGCGCCAGACGATCTCACCGTCGACATGCATCTCCATGGGCCAGGCGTTGATGCCGATCACGTCCTCAAAGCGTGCGGACGACAAGATGTCCTCTCCGCTCAAGCTGTAGGCGCCGCAAATGCGGCGCGTTTCACGAATGCCAACCTGCGCGGCAATGTCAACAATGGCAGCCTGCTCAAATCCGGGGACTTCGTTTTTCAAAAAACGAAAGTATTCGCCGATTTGCCTGCGTCCCTCCTGCTCACCTTCGCTGAGCTGGCGTGCATCGGTCGCATCCATCGCTTGTCCCTGCGTATTGCGGATCTGCGTGACGTTGACACGCCATTCACTGGGGTTTTTTTGCGGCCTGACAATCGCGCCCTTGCGCGGAAAGTTGTAGCGGCCGGGATGCTGCGCCTGGGTTTCGTCCATCAGCTTGTTGATGGCTGAAAACTCGCCCACTGCCGCCATTGCCCGAGCGGCCTCTACATGGCCCACACGAAACATCGTCGTCGGAAACAATGCGCTGCCGTGACCATCGCCCAGCTCAAACGGCACGCCGGCAAAATGCGCCACGTCAGCATCGCCCGAACAGTCGATGAATTTATCCGCCCGTATCGCCTGTCTTCCGGATTTGGTTTCAACCACGAGGGCGGCAATGCGAGGACCTTCCATCACCACTGCCGCGGCCCAGGCATGAAACAGCATCTGCACGCCGCTGGCGAGCAGCAACTGGTCCGCAGCGCATTTGTAGGCAGAAACGTCATACGAGCGAACCCGTATGCGTCCCTGCATGCCGTCTTGCGGATCGTTCAGCCCACCCAGCGCATC
This sequence comes from Polaromonas sp., assembly GCF_035638815.1. Classification (GTDB taxonomy): domain Bacteria; phylum Pseudomonadota; class Gammaproteobacteria; order Burkholderiales; family Burkholderiaceae_C; genus Polaromonas. The sequence goes on along the minus strand of NZ_DASQZG010000019.1, from coordinate 217,764 downwards.
AATCCGGTCCAGCAGGTCATCCACCACCCCGTGCACCACTTGCCGCATCTCGCCGTTCCTTCGCCCGTACAAGCCGGCAAAGTTGGTGACGCCGCCTGCGGTCCCCATGCCGCCCAGAAAGCCGTAACGCTCCACCAGCAGGGTTCGTGCGCCGCGTCTGACCGCACTCACGCTGGCCGCCAGTCCGGCAGGCCCACCGCCCACCACCACCACGTCGAACTCGCCGTAAACGGGCAGTGTGCGCGCCGGCTCGGTGATGGTGTCCATGCTGGAAGGGGCGGCCATTAGGGTGGGTCAGGGAGGCGCGGTGAGCTCTTTTGCAGTCATTCCACCTTGATGCCACGCATGGCGATGATGCTGGCCATGGCAGCGGTTTCGGTCCGGATGCGGCTCAACAGGCCTTCGGGGGAAGTGCCCACAGCCTGCCATCCCTGGTTGAACAGTTTTTGCCGGGTATCGGCCTCGCGAATAATTTTCGAGACTTCCTGGCTCAAACGCGCTTGTGCTGCTTTGGACAAGGAGGCGGGGCCTACGAGCGCGGTCCACACTTCGAGGTTGAAATCGCGAATGCCTGCATCAGCAAGCGGGGCGATTTCTGTGGCCAGGGCGCTGCGCCCGCTGGTTAATCCGATGGCTTTGAGTTTGCCCGCGCGAACCTGGGGGAGAGCAATGCCCGGGGGCACCAACGCCATCTGGATCTGGCCGCCGAGTAAGGCGGTCACCACTTGCGGATTGCCCTGATAAGGAACGTGCACGGCTTCCAGCTTGCCGGCAGTTGTCTTCAGCAGTTCCATACCCAGATGGCCGACGGAACCGTTGCCCACCGAGCCGTAGTTCCATTTGTCGCCACCATTGCGGGCAGCCACAAAAAAGTCACTGCCTGAGGGCTGGTTCGCAGGGGCGACCAGCACCAGGGGTGCCGTGGTCAACAGGGAGATGGGTGTGAAGTCCTTGGCGGGGTCGTAAGGAAGCTTGGAGTAAAGAAGTTTTGCCGAAGTGAGGTTGCCATTGATCACCACGCCCAGGGTGTGGTCGTCCGTGGCCTTGGCCACCAGATCTGCCGCAATGTTGCCGGAGGCTCCGGGCCTGTTTTCAATAATCACCGGCTGGCCCAGCACGCGGGACAAGGGCTCAGCCAGTGTGCGTGCAGCCATATCGGGCGTTGAGCCGCCCGGAAAACCCACCAGAATTTTGACGGCGCGAGTCGGCCACGCCGCAGAGGCAGGGGCGGCTTCGTCTTTTGAGGATTTTTTTGGGGAATTTTGAGCACTTCCCAGGGTGGGCAGGGCGAGGCTTGCTATGAAAAGCGTAGCGTAAGCGAGGGCTTTCATCCGGATCTCCATTATTTCAAAACCCTATTTGAACAGTTTTGAAGGTTCGATTCCGTCGTACACCCACTGCAAACCGGTAAAGCCGGGGCTTCGTTGCCGCTCCAGAACAGCTGGTTACGCAACTCCCGCTGCACGCCCGCAGCATGGTAGATGTCGCCGTAAAAGCGCGAGGTTAGTTGCACCCTCGCGGTACGCAGGTAGCGGGCTTGCTGGTATTTTTGAAATGCCGCTGCCACATCACCGTGCGTATGGCGCAAAGCTTCGCGCAGCACCACGGCATCTTCTATGGCCTGTCCCGAGCCTTGGGCCAGGTATTGCACCATCGGGTGGGCGGCGTCTCCCAGCAGCGTGACGCGCCGGTCAGTCTAGTTTTTGACGGGTTCGCGGTCGCAGAGCACCCCCATCTTTCGGTCCGCATGGTAGATACCCCGAGCGGTGGGCAGGCTCTAAACTCCCGCCATGGCAAAAAGTTATAACTTTGTTGACGCCCCCGGGCACCAGATCCGCCGGGCGCACCAGCTGGCCGTGGCCATCTTCATGGACGAGACAGCGGGTTTTGACGTCACGCCGGTGCAGTTTGCCATTCTCAACGCGCTCATGGACGACCCGGGCGAGGACCAGATCACGCTGGCAGGGCGGGTGGCATTTGATGCCGCAACGTCGGGTTCGGTGATTGGTCGGCTCGAAGCGAAGGGCTGGGTACGGCGCGAGGCCGACCCTCAGGACAAGCGGCGCAAGCTGTTGTGGGTGACCGCCGAGGGCGAGGCAGTTGCCCTGCAAATGAAGCGCTCTGTCAGCAAGGTGCAGTCACGCCTGCTGGCGCCTCTTGAAGCCAGTGAGCGGAAGCAGCTCGCCGCATTGCTGGGCAAGCTGATTTCGGGGCACGAAGACGCTGGATAGGCCTCAGGGCGATTTGGCCACGAGGGTGAAGTGCTCCACCACCGGCGGGCTCGCGAAAAATGGTCCCACGATGGCGCGCCACTGCGCAAAAGCGGGGGACTCCCGAAAACCAACCGTGTGGTCCTCCAGCGTTTCCCAGAAGATCTGCAGGATGTAGCGCTCGGGGTTTTCCACGCCCTTGTTGACCTTGAAGCCCTGAAACCCTTTGGAGTTGGCGATGACGGTGGCGAGGCCGCGTTCGATGGCTTCTTCAAAAGCGGCCTGCTGGCCGGGAGGGATGCGAATATCCGCTAGTTCGAGAATCATGAGGTGTCTTTCGGAGAGGGATTTTCAGTACTGGCTGGCGGGTAACTCTACCGTCAAACCATCAAGAGCCGTACTCAATTTGATCTGGCAGCTTAACCGGCTGCTCGGCGATTTGGGCGTTGCGGTAAAGGCCAGCATGCTTTGCTCCTCGCCATCGGCCGGTGGCAGCAGGCTGGAAAAGGGCTCGCGTACAAACACATGGCAGGTGGCGCAGGTCATCAGGCCGCCACAGTCTGCAGCAATGCCTTCAATGCCACTGGCCACGGCTGCTTCCATCAAGCTTTTGCCGATTCTGCCTTCTGCCCTTTGTACGTCGCCGTTGGCAGCTATGAAATTGATAGTAATCATCTGGTTCACCAGTTAAAGGCGGCTGAAATATTCGCGGCGCTGCCACTCATGTTGGTCGGCAGCCTGCTCGTAGCGGGTAAGTTCAGACTGTTTGATGCGTGAGAGGTAGTTGATAAACGTGCTGCCGAAAGCGTTGACGAGCGTCTGGTCGGCCTGCAAGGCGCGCAGCGCATCGCCCAGGTTTGACGGGATTTTGACACCTGCATCGCCATAGGGCGCATCTGTGGCTTTGGGCGCTGTTAATTCACGTTGAAGACCGTCCAGCCCGGCATAAATTTGCGATGCAAGATACAGATAGGGATTGGCAGCGGGCTCCCCGATGCGGTTTTCAATACGTGTGGCCTTGTCCTGGCACTGGCCCACCACGCGCAGCATGGCGCCCCGGTTATCGCGCCCCCACAGAACCGACTGCGGCGCCAGAGCGTTGGGCTGGAAGCGACCAAAGCCGTTAATGGTGGGGGTGCAAAACACGGTCATGCCCTCGGCATGCGCCAGCAGGCCGGCCAAAAAATGCTCGCCCAGTGCGGACAGCGTGTATTGAGCGTCAGAGGGCTGCGAGCCGGGCGCCGGTGTGTCCCGCATAAACAGGTTGGCGCCCGTTTGCAAATCGACCAGCGACTGGTGCAAATGCCAGCCGCTGGACATGATGTTGGGAAACGGTGGCCGGCACATAAAACTGGCGTGGTAGCCGGCGCGGCGCAGCGCCTGCTTGACCGCGCTGCGAAACAGCACCATGTTGTCGGCAGCCGTGAGCGCATCGGTCGCTTCAAAAACAGCCTCAACCTGGCTGGGGCCAAATTCGATCTCTAGCGAATGCAAGGGCAGCCCCAGCGCCTGCGCAGTGTGCTGCACAATGCGCAACGGCTCTTCGGCCATGTCGGCCCATGTCTCTGACAGCAACTGGTAGCCCGGGTGAATCATGACCACCTTGGGCGCAGGCCCGGGCCAGTCAGCCTGTTCGGGGTCAAGCGCGTCTGCAGCGCCATCACCCGTGATGCGATAGATGTGAAATTCAATTTCCAGACCACACTTCATGCCAAAGCCTGCTTGTGCGAGCTTTGCAAGTGCGGCTTGCAAGATGCGCCGCGTATCCAGCTCGACAGCGCCGCCATCCTGCGTCCAGGTTTGACCTTGTACCCAGCCCGTGGCCCGTGCCCACGGCAACTGCCTGTAGCTTGCGGGGTCGGCCAGCAGCATCAGGTTGCTGGCGAACTCAAAGCCGGGGAGGTCTGGCGTACCGCCCGCCTCGAAAACCTTAAAGGCTGTGCGATCCGATGTGTCTTTAAGCAGCAAGGTGCTGACCAGCCCCACGCCGTCCAGCATGGCATTGGCGGCGGCTGAGGCGACCAGTGTTTTGCCGCGAAGGTTGCCGTGCAGGTCACACCATGCAAAGCGCACCAGTTCGACACCGCTCGCGGCGATCAATTTCTCAGTGTGAATCAGCCCGCGCTGGCGGGCCTCATCATGAACGCCGCATTGCGCGGCGAAATGATTCATTTGATTTCCGTTCGGGCTGAGCTTGTCGAAGCCGTTGGTAGCACGTCGACATGCTCAGTGCGAACGGAGTTTGCGATCCAGGGCGCGCCACCGCGCTTGGCACGCGCCTGTTCCTGCCACCAATCGGACCACTCGCCGGCCGGCGCAATACCGTCCACCGTGTCAGGTCCACGCATCAGCTCAACCTGCGCCGCATCTGCAATACCAGGCGCTACGCCGCCCGCCTGCACGGCGGCAATCGCCTTGATCAACTCTCGCCGGTTGGCCATGATGACTTTGTCGCTCGTGCCCAAATGCTCCTTCGTGCGGTCCTGGATGGCGCCCATGCTTTCCACCGCCCACTGGTCGTGGACATTGATGTCCTCCTCGCCCATGCCGAGGTAGGTGGTGGTCAGCTGTTCGCGCGCGTTGAATCCCCAGTGGTTGTGCTGGCCAGCCTTGGGTACGTAGTCGGGCAGGGTGATGAACTGCTGGCGCTGCGCGCGCATGGCTTCTTTGTCCAGTGGCCCGGCAAAGCTGGTGAAAAACGAATACCAATACGTGTGGGTGTCGTCCACCGGCAGATGCATCTGGGTGATGGTCATGGTTTCGGACAGCGGAATCACAAAGGTTGCGGGAAAAACGGATTGCGTCACACGCACGTGGGTCAGTTTGTCGTTCATGGGCCGCAGCGTGGTGAGCTGCATGCCCCAGGGCTTGGTGTCAAAGCTGATTTCGGGTTGCGCAAACTCGCGCATGATGCGCGTCATGGGCCACTGCTGGCCGTCCATGTCGCCGGCGCTCGGGCTGCGAAATTGTTTGCCTGCCGAGTTGTCGCCTATGGCCTCCAGCGCTTCGTCCTGCAGAAAGCGATGCAAAAAGGACGGGTGTGCCGGATCAATACCCACCTCAAAAGCCTGCAGCCAGTTGGCATTCCACAAGCCCTTGAAGGCAAAAGTATGTGTCGCCGGCGCTGTAAAGCAGTCAAAGGCGGGGAAGGGCGGTGGCACCGATCCTTCAGGGCCCAGCCAGGCGAATACAACGCCGCATTTTTCTAGTACCGGGTAGCTGCGCTGGCGTACCCGTTCGCAGAGCTTGCTGCCTGCGGGCTCTGCCGGGGTTTCCAGGCATTGGCCATGCACGTCAAATTTCCATCCGTGAAAAGGGCAGCGCAGGCCGTCGCCCTCGGCCCGGCCGAAGGCCAGATCGGCGCCACGGTGTGGGCAAGCCCTGTCCAGCAGACCCCAGGCACCGCTGGCGTCCCTGAACAGCACCAGGTCTTGTCCCAGCAGGCGTACCGGCTTGGCTGGCCGGTCCTTCATGCGTGGGTCCAGCTCTGCGTTGAATTCATCGACCAGCGCCGCGGGCTGCCAATAGCTGCGCAGCAAGGCGCCGCAAGGGGTACCGGGCCCGACGCGGGTGATTAGCTCGTTCTGTTCTGCATTCATGTACGCGGCCTTTGCAAACGGTATACCGAAATTAAAATTCAGTGTACAGTTCCGTTTATGAACTTGCAAGAGACGGTGTTGATCCAGCTGCGGGACCTGATTTTGCGCGGCGAATTTGAGCCTGGCCAGCGACTGGCCGAGCAGCAGTTGGCCGAGCGCCTGGGGGCCTCACGTACACCCGTGCGCGCGGCGCTGGTGACGCTGGAGCAGGAGGGTTTGGTCGAGGCCAACGACACGGGCAAATTTCTGGTGCGCCAGTTCACCCCGCGCGAGGTGGCCGACGCTATTGCGGTGCGCGGGCACCTTGAAGGCATGGCCGCGCGGCTGGTGGCCGAGCATGGTGTGTCGCGGCAGTTGCAGGGGGACCTGCAAGCCTGTCTTGACGAAGGCGACGCAGCATTGGCAAACAACCCGTTGTCCTATGAGAGTTACGCGGCCTATGCCCGCATGAATGACCGCTTCCATGCACTGCTTCTGGAGGCCAGCGGCAACCGCGCTCTGCAGCGCGCTGTGGCAATCAACGACAAGCTCCCGTTTGCCTCTGCCTCCGCCATGCTGCCCATGCAGGGCACTGTGGCGCAGGACCGTGACTGGATGCTGTATGCGCATCGTCAGCACCACATGCTGGTGGCCGCGCTCAAAGCGGGCGAGGGCGCGCGCGCGCAAGCTCTGGCTGCAGAGCACACGGAAGTTGCGCAAATGAACATGCGCATGGCACTTGAACGCCGGACCGAAACCGAGCGCGTCATGCCCGCGATCCGGCTGGTGGTGGGGCGTTGACTGTGGAGGCGTCGTTCACCGCCGCAGGTGTGCGGCGCGGCTTCGTGGTGGGTCAGCCTATGGCGCCGGGCGTGCTGCTGTATGGCATGGTGTTTGGCGTGCTGGCCAGCGAGCGGGGTTTGTCCGCCCTGCAGGCCATCATGATGAGCGCCTTCGTTTATTCAGGCAGTGCGCAGCTTGCGGCGCTGCAGGGCTGGACCTCGTCTGGTCTGATCCTGCCGCTGATCGCCACGATTCTGGTGATGAACGCTCGTTATGTGTTGTATAGCGCGGCCATTCAGCCCTGGCTGCGCCACAGCACCCGTGCACAGGCATTGGGCAGTCTGTTTTTTCTGGGTGATGGCAACTGGGCTTTGTCCATGCGCGAGTACGACGCTGGTTACCGTGATGCCGGCTTTATTCTGGGTTCTGGCGTTGCCATGTTTGCCCCCTGGGTCCTGGGAACACTGGCCGGCCATTTGCTGGCGCGCAGCGTGCCGGATCCTGCGGCTTTTGGGCTGGACTTCATGCTGGTGGCTTTTGCAGCGGCCATTGGCATGGCGATGTGGCGCGGCAAGTCTGACTTGTGGCCCGCAGCTGCGGCCGCGCTCACGGCGCTCGTGTTGCACCGCTTGTTGCCCGGTGGCTGGTACATCGTCGGGGCGGGGCTGGCTGGCGGGCTGATGGGAGCATGGCGCCATGGCCGTTGAAACCGGTTTTCTTCTGGCACTCGGCGGTATGGCACTGGCGTCTTACGCTTGCCGGCTGGCGGGTTATCTGCTGATGGGTTATGTGCGCATCACGCCGCGTGTGGAAGCCGCCCTCAAGGCTGTGCCGCTGGCTGTCATGATCGGCATCGTCACGCCGGCTGCATCGGCGGGCAAACTGCCGGAATTGCTGGCGTTGTGCGCAGTAGCCCTGGTGATGAAACTGCTGCGTAACGATCTGACCGCCGCTGTTGCAGGGGCCGCCACTGTGGGTGTTGCGCGCTGGCTATTGGCTTGAGTAGTTATCCCGGTGGCGCGTGGCTAGGTAATTACCCAGTAGGGATGGCTGGGGCGCAGGCCTAGCATCTGAAGTGTCAAACCGACATGCAATCACCCGGAGGCGGCCATGAATCTCTTCGTTGTGTCACTGTCTGCACTGGCCCTGTCGTTGTGCATTGGCGTTGGCATCGGCCACGCCCAGCAGCGTTTCGCTCCGTCTGCCGACGGGCAGGAAATCACCGATCACAAAACCGGCCTTATCTGGCTGCGCTGCGCAGAAGGCATGACCTGGAAGGCGCGCAGCTGCACCGGCAAGCCATTCTTTTCCAATCAGGCGGACGCGGCGTCTCGCGCAAAGAGCACTGCGGCGGCCGACGGTAAGCCGTGGCGCCTGCCCACCATGAAAGAGCTGTCCGGCCTTGTGAATATGCGAGAGGCCGATGAAAACAAGGCCGCGATCGATCCGGCAGCGTTTCCGGCAACGCCGGTGGCGCGCTTCTGGACGTCTACCAGCGCCGGAACGGGCTATTTCATGTTTGTGGGATTTGTCGAGGGAAGCGCCGGCGAGGGTGCGCGCAATTCCCCCGGGGCTGTTCGCCTGGTCCGCGACGCGAAGTAGGGCTGGAGGCTCAAAGGCCTGCAGGATTTTTTAGGCCCGGTCTTCGGCGACTTGCAAAACAAGCTTGCCGAAGTTCTCGCCATTAAAAAGTTTGAGCAGCGTTTCCGGGAAGGTGTCCAGGCCCACAACAACGTCTTCCTTGCTTTTCATGGTGCCGGCCTTCAGATAGCCGGCCATTTCGGCAACCGCTTGCGGGTAGCGGTCAGCGTAGTCAAACACCACAATGCCTTCCATGCGTGCACGGTTCACCAGCAGGGACAGGTAATTGGCCGGGCCCTTGACCGGTGTGGTGTTGTTGTACTGGCTGATCGCGCCGCAAATAATGATGCGTGCGCCGCGAGTGATACGGGTCAGCACGGTGTCGAGAATTTCGCCGCCAACATTGTCGAAATAGATGTCTACGCCTTTCGGGCAATGTTCTTTCAGGCCGGCCTTGATGTCCCCGGCCTTGTAGTCAATACAGGCGTCAAAACCGAGTTCGTTCACTACCCAGTCGCACTTGGCCTTGCCGCCCGCGATACCCACGACGCGGCAGCCTCTGAGCTTGGCGATCTGCCCAACGGTTTGCCCAACGGCGCCGGCGGCGCCCGACACAACCACGGTTTCGCCGGCTTTGGGTTGCCCGACATCGAGCAGGCCAAAGTAGCCAGTCATACCAGGCATACCCAATACGTTGAGCCACGACGTCAGACCCATGCGTGGGTCAACCTTGAACATGCCACTGCGCTTGACCTGCGCCTCGGGGATCAGGCAGTACTCCTGCACATCAAGCCCGGCGTTGACATAGTCGCCCACGGCAAAAGCCGGGTTTTGCGAAGCAATGACTTTGCCCACGCCGCCGGCACGCATCACTGCGCCAATTTCCACGGGTGGGATGTAACTCTTGCCTTCGTTCATCCAGCCCCGCATGGCCGGGTCCAGCGACAGGTACAGGTTTTTGACCAGCACATCGCCCGGGCCAGGCTCGGCGACCGGTTCTGTCGTGAACTTCCAGTTGTCGCGGGTTGGGCTGCCCACAGGGCGAGCTGCCAGGCGGACCTGGTGGTTGGTGAGGGTGGTGATAGTCATCAATATTCTCCTGGATATCCGTTCGGGCTGAGCTTGTCGAAGCCTTCTGTAGCGCGCACGAGCACTTCGACAGGCTCAGTGCGAACGGTATAAGACTTGGAAGATGGCATGGTAGCGGCCGGCAACCCTGCCGTCAGTCGCGCAGGCGATTCGGTTTATGCTTTGATCATGAAGCTCTACAACTACTTCCGGTCCTCGGCGTCTTTTCGCGTGCGTATCGCGCTGCAACTCAAGGGTCTGAGTTACGACTACATCCCGGTGCACCTGGTCAAGGGCGAGCATAAAGAGACGGGGTACGCAGCAGTTTCAGCCGACATGCTGGTCCCCTTGCTGGAGACCGAAGGTGAGCACCTGTCGCAGTCCATGGCCATCATCGAATACCTGGACGAAACCCACCCAACGCCGCCTCTGCTGCCTGCTGATGCACTGGGCCGGGCCAGGGTGCGTGCGCTGGCCCAGTCGATTGCGTGCGAGATTCATCCGTTGAACAACCTGCGCGTTCTCAAGTACCTGGTGCGCGAGCTGAAGCTGGGCGACGAAGCTAAAAACACCTGGTACCGCCACTGGTGCCGCGAGGGGCTGGAGGCTTTTGAGCGTCAATTGAACCAGCTCCCAGCGGGTAAATATTGCTATGGCAACACGCCGACGCTGGCAGATTGCTGCCTCGTGCCGCAGATCTTCAATGCCCAGCGTTTTGATGTGAACTTTGACGGGCTCAGCCGCACCATGGCCGCTTTTGAAGCCTGCATGACGCATGAGGCTTTTCAAAAAGCCCAGCCTTCAGCCTGCCCTGACTCAGAGGGTTGACTTGCATCCCGACTGGCTCATTCCAGAGTGGCCCGCGCCCGCCAGGGTGCGCGCTGTGTTCACCAGCCGGCAGGGTGGCTGCTCGTCTGCTCCCTGGGACAGTCTCAATCTGGGGGACCACGTGGGTGATGCGGCTGCACAGGTGGCAGCTAACCGGCTCACGCTCGAACAGGCCCTTGGCGCGCGGCCAGTGTTTTTGCAGCAGGTGCATGGCACGCAGGTTCTGGCTGTGGACGGCGTGACGCCACACGGCCAGTCGGCGGACGCCGCCATCACCCGGCAGAGCGGAGTGGCCTGCACCGTCATGGTGGCCGACTGCCTGCCAGTTTTGCTGAGCACCACCGACGGCGCGGTCGTGGCTGCGGCCCATGCGGGCTGGCGCGGTCTGGCAGGTGGGCCCGGGAAGGGCCTTCTGGAGAAAACTTATGAACGTTTTATCGACTTTGCCCTTTATTCGCGGGAAGAGTGTGCTATCAATACAATAGCGTGGTTGGGCCCCTGCATTGGCCCGACGGCGTTTGAAGTAGGCCCCGAGGTACGGGCTGCCTTTGTTGCCACGGACCCCCGGGCGGACTTGTGCTTTGCGCCGCACGGCCCCGGCAAGTTTCTGGCCGATTTGCCTGGTCTTGCGCGCCTGCGTTTGCACGCCCTGGGCATCACACAGATTTACGGCAATGACAGCAGTGGAGCCTGGTGTACCGTGCGCAACGCCTCAAAGTTCTTTTCGCACCGGCGGGACGCCGGCGTCACCGGCAATGGGCTCAACACCACCGGGCGCATGGCTGCCTGCATCTGGATCGCTTGATCCGGCTTGCGCTGCGCGGAGGCTTTCAGCCTCCGCAGCCTCACGCGCCTTGATGGACCGCCGACGGTCGGGGGTGCGCATCAGGTAGACCACCAGGGCGACAGGACCCACCCCATACAGCACAAAGGTGACCACGGCGCCAAGCAGAGTGCCCGTCGGGTGGGTAGCTTCAGCCACGCTCATCATGAGCACGACATATATCCAGGCGATCACAATCAAATACATAAACTACGTACTAAACGTCATAAGCTTGCAAGAAATTTACGCCATACTAGTTGAACGACGCCAGATAGCCCGCTCCGGGTAGAAAAAGCCCCAAGGGGCGCATTACAAGACCGGTTCCAAACCGGGGAGACAAGCATGAATTCTGACCCATCCCGCGGCCCAACGGTCCACCAAATGCAAGAGACCTTTGGTGAGACGATGAAGCAAGCCATGAGCGCCATGAGCAGCGCCGGCTTGCCGCAGGCAGGCATGCCAGACATGGGCGGCGGCACACTCCCACAATTGCAGTTTGACCCAGCAAAGTTGCTTGAGGTTCAGCAAAGTTACCTCAAGGAAGTCACCGCACTCTGGAACAGCGGATTGCAGGCAGGCACCCCCGATGGGCTCACGGGTGACAAGCGCTTCGCCGCAGACGCCTGGCATCACAACCCGATAGCGCAGTTTTCGGCCTCCAGCTACTTGCTCAATGCCCGCACCCTGATGGGGCTTGCTGAAGCCGTGCAAGGCGACGAAAAAACAAAGGCGCGTGTTCGTTTTGCAGTGGAGCAGGCCATGGCCGCCGCGGCACCCAGTAATTTTCTGGCACTGAATGCCGATGCCCAGAAGAAGGCCATCGACTCCAAAGGCGAAAGCATTGCGCAGGGCCTGACCAATCTGCTGCACGACATGAAGCAGGGCCATGTCTCCATGACGGACGAGAGCGTTTTCGAGATCGGCAAAAACGTTGCCACCACCGAAGGCGCCGTGGTGTTTGAAAACGAGTTTTTCCAGCTTATTGAATACAAGCCGCTCACTGCCAAGGTTCATGAGCGCCCGTTTTTGATGGTGCCGCCCTGCATCAACAAGTACTACATCCTTGATTTGCAGCCTGAGAATTCACTGATCCGTTACGCCGTTGCCCAGGGCAACCGCACCTTTGTGGTCAGCTGGCGCAATCCCGACGAGTCCATGGCTGAAAAAACCTGGGACGACTACATCGAGCATGCCGCCATCAAGGCGATCGAAGTCACGCAGGAAATCGCCGGCGCCAAAACCATCAATGCGCTGGGCTTTTGTGTAGGCGGCACCATCCTGGCCACGGCTTTGGCTGTGCTGGCCGCGCGGGGTGAAAAGCCGGTGGCCAGCGCCACGTTTTTGACATCGCTGCTCGACTTCAGCGACACCGGTATTTTGGACATCTTCATCGACGAGCAGTCCGTCCAGTTTCGCGAAAAGCAAATGGGGCAGGGCGGCTTGCTCAAGGGTCAGGATTTGGCCTCCACCTTCAGCTTTTTGCGTCCCAACGACCTGGTGTGGAATTACGTGGTGGGCAACTACCTCAAGGGCGAGACACCGCCGCCGTTTGACCTGCTGTACTGGAACAGCGACTCCACCAATCTGCCCGGCCCGTTTTACGCCTGGTACCTGCGCAACACCTACTTTGAAAACAAGCTTTCAAAACCCGGCGCGCTGACCGTGTGTGGCCAGAAGATTGATCTCGGCAAGGTCGACATGCCGGTCTACATCTACGGCTCGCGTGAGGACCACATCGTTCCCGTGGGTGGCGCTTATGCCTCAACACAGGTGCTGCCAGGCAAGAAACGTTTTGTCATGGGCGCATCGGGCCACATTGCAGGCGTCATCAATCCACCGGCTAAAAAGAAGCGCTCGTACTGGACATCGGGCGGCCCTGTCAACGCCAAGCTGCCGGCGTCGCAAGCGGAATGGCTTAAAACCGCGAAAGAGCATCCCGGCAGCTGGTGGACTGACTGGGCCGACTGGCTCAAAGGCCACGCAGGCAAGGAAATTGCTGCACCCAAAGTCTTCGGCAGTCGCAAGTACAAAGCCATCGAGCCTGCACCCGGGCGCTATGTCAAGGCGAAGGCCTGAAAGAAAAAGTTGTCATCCCGGGACTAACCCGGGATCCATGCCCCGATGAAACAGCTCATCGACATGGATTGTGGGTCAAGCCGGCAATGACAGACAGCTGAGATTTTTACTGGAGAGAGACTAAATGGAAGACATCGTTATCGTTTCAGCCGCACGCACCGGCGTCGGCAAATTTGGTGGCAGCCTTGCCAAAACCCCCGCCCCAGAGCTCGGCGCCGCCGTTATCAAAGCCGTGGCCGAGCGTGTGGGCCTGTCCACCGATTTGCTGGGTGAGGTCATCATGGGGCAGGTGCTCACCGCCGGGGCAGGGCAGAACCCTGCACGTCAAAGCGTAGTGAAAGCGGGCTTTCCGCACGCCATCCCAGGCCTCACCATCAACGCCGTCTGCGGCTCTGGCCTTAAAGCCGTGATGCTGGCCGCACAGGCTGTGGCCACTGGCGACAGCGAAATCGTCATCGCCGGCGGTCAGGAAAACATGAGCGCTTCGCCGCACGTGCTCAACGGCTCGCGCGACGGCCAGCGCATGGGCGACTGGAAGATGGTCGACACCATGATCGTCGACGGTCTGTGGGATGTGTACAACCAGTACCACATGGGCATCACCGCTGAAAACGTCGCCAAAAAATACGGCGTCACCCGCGAGATGCAGGACGCACTGGCCCTAGCCAGCCAGACCAAGGCCATGGCTGCGCAGGACGCCGGCAAGTTCAAGGACGAAATCATTCCTTTCTCGATCGCGCAGAAAAAAGGCGACCCAATCGTTTTTGCGGCGGATGAATTCATCAACCGCAAAACCAGCGCCGACGGCCTGGCTGGACTGCGCCCCGCTTTTGACAAAGCTGGCGGTGTGACTGCGGGGAATGCGTCGGGTATCAACGACGGCGCTGCCGCCGTCATGGTGATGACCGCCAAGAAGGCTGCTGCGCTTGGTCTCACGCCGCTCGCACGCATCGCCAGCTACGCCACCAGCGGCTTGGACCCGGCCTTCATGGGCATGGGTCCTGTTCCTGCTTCCACCAAGGCGCTGCAGCGCGCCGGCTGGAAAGCACAAGACCTGGACCTGCTCGAGATCAACGAAGCTTTTGCCGCACAGGCCTGCGCCGTCAACAAAGAGATGGGCTGGGACACCAGCAAGGTCAACGTTAACGGCGGCGCGATTGCGATTGGTCACCCCATTGGTGCATCCGGCTGCCGCATCCTGGTCACGCTGATCCACGAGATGGTCCGCCGCGATGCCAAAAAAGGCATTGCAAGCCTGTGTATTGGCGGCGGTATGGGGGTTGCCCTCACACTGGAACGCTGAATATCGGTTAAAACAGCCTCTGGCCCTTTTATTTCGGGCGCAGTCAGCTATTTATTTGATAGCAATCTGCGCGCCATTCAACAGGGCATAAATTTCTCTACACCCAATCAAAACTCAAAATTCAGGAGCAAAAACATGGCAAAAAGAGTAGCGTACGTCACCGGCGGCATGGGCGGCATCGGAACCGCCATCTGTCAGCGTCTGCACAAAGACGGCTTCACGGTGGTGGCCGGCTGCGGCCCTACACGCGACTTCACCAAGTGGATTGACGAGCAAAAAGCCCTCGGCTACACCTTCTACACATCGGTCGGCAACGTCGGCGACTGGGACTCCACAGTAGCCGCCTTTGACAAGGTCAAAGCGGACCACGGACCGGTCAGCGTGTTGGTCAACAACGCCGGCATCACACGCGACGGCCAGTTCCGCAAGATGAGCAAGGCTGATTGGGATGCTGTCATTTCCACCAACCTCGACAGCATGTTCAACGTCACCAAACAAGTGATCGAAGGCATGATCGAAGGCGGCTACGGACGCATCATCAACATCTCATCCGTCAACGGTCAAAAGGGCCAGTTCGGCCAGGTCAATTACTCGACAGCCAAGGCCGGCCTCCACGGCTTCACCATGGCGCTGGCGCAAGAGGTGGCCAGCAAAGGCGTGACAGTCAACACCGTGAGCCCTGGCTACATCGGCACCGACATGGTCAAAGCCATCCGCCCCGACGTGCTGGAAAAAATCGTCTCTGGCGTGCCCGCCAAACGCCTGGGCACCCCAGAAGAAATCGCATCCATCATTTCGTGGATTGCGTCTGATGAGGGCGGCTACGCTACCGGTGCGGACTTCTCGCTCAATGGTGGTTTGCACATGGGGTGATGCGCCGGCATCGACTTCAAAAAACCCGCTTCGGCGGGTTTTTTTATACGTTTGAGAAGTATTGGCCTCTTCAATTCGGACTGACTGGGAGGAAGGAATGAAACGGAATATTCTGCATCTGCTCGCGGCACTGTTGGTGGGCGTTCTTTTGACGGTGGTTGTTGCGATTGGCTCGGTGAGCGCTTTTCTTCACTCTTTGCCATACGTGGTTGACGATTCAGGCTTTGGTGGAGCGGCTGCGATTGGACTTTTATTCATCATTGCGTGTGCTGGCGTGCCGTTGTCTTCCATAGGCGCATATTTCTTTTTAAAACGGTGGGTGGTTAAGCGCTAGCGTGCTGTCGATTTTTAAAATCGGGTCACGACGGGTGCTTGAAAGGACCTAGGAGAAATGAAGAATTGGTCCGGCAGGTTTTTGAGGATCCGAAAACGAATGCACCAATAATTGAGCGGTATGAAAAATAGCTATTTGCCTGTTGTTGTAGTGTTGAAGGCGCCCGCATGACCCGTGTTTTGGTGTTGGGTGGCACCGGCTTCATCGGTCGCCACGCGTCCGCTGCCCTGCATGCGTCTGGCGTCCAGGTGACGATAGGCAGCCGCCACCCCGCGCGGCATGAGGCCGCTTATTCTTACGCCGCCTTTCGGCCGGTGCGATTTGAGCAGCTGCTGCAGCCGGATGCATGGGCATCTTTGCTGACTGATGTTGATGTCGTGGTGAATTGTGTGGGCATCCTGCGCCAGCGGCCCCAGGAGTCTTATGACGATGTGCACCACCGCGCTCCCGCAGCGCTGGCGCTGGCTTGTGCGCAGGCGGGCAAGCGACTCATTCACACCTCGGCACTTGGCTTGCACGAGGGTGCCAAGAGCCGGTTTTTATCGAGTAAATTGCTGGGTGAGCTTGCCATTCGCGCGTCTGGTGCGGATTACTGCATCGTTCGGCCAGCTTTGCTGGACGGCGAAGGCGGATTTGGTGCGAGCTGGTTGCGTGGCCTCTCACGTTCGCCGGTGCAGTTCATTCCGCGCGGTGCACGCGGCGGGATTGCGGCCATGACAGCGACGGACCTCGGCCAGGCCTTTGCTGCATTGGTCACCTTTGCGACGCTTGAAAATCATCGGGATGTGGAGCTTGGTGGCTCTCGCCACTACAACTATGCAGAGTACCTGCGTACCCTGCGCAGCAACTACACCGCGACGCGGGCACTGCAAATACCTGTGCCCAACTGGGCCGCCCGTACAGGGGCGCATCTGTGTGATGTCCTGCATTTTTCGCCGTTTTCGTTTGGCCACTGGATCTTGCTGCAGCGAGACAATATTCCGAGTCCCAACCGCTTGCCGGAGTTGCTGGGACGGGAACCGCAGCCGATTCGCGCGGTAGGTGAGGCTGAGCGCAGCGATGCACACGCTGGCAAAATGCTTGCTCATGACATCGCCAACCCGCCCCCAAGCCGAAGCCCGTAGCGCCTACAAAGTTTTCCGCCCCATCGGCACCCGCTGGTCAGACAACGATGTGTACGGCCATGTCAACAACGTCGTTTATTACAGTTGGTTCGACACAGCCGTCAATGGCTACCTGATCGAGACCGGGGCGATAGACATTCACCACGGCGGCGTGATCGGTCTGGTGATCGAAACCCAGTGCAATTATTTTTCACCGCTGGCCTTTCCAGACCCGGTGCTCGCCGGGATTCGTGTCACGCATGTGGGTTCGTCCAGCGTACGTTATGAAGTGGGGCTCTTTTCTGGCCGTGAGAGTGATGCGGCAGCAGAACTGACTGCCGCCAAAGGCCACTTCATTCACGTTTATGTCGACAGGCAAACCCGCCGCCCCGTGCCTTTGCCATCCCAACTTTTGACCGTACTGGAGACCCTGAAGTGAGCCAAACCTTGAACCCGGTGGATGACGCCATCCGCAGCCGCATGTCTGCCCGCGCATTTTTGCCCAAACCTGTGCCGCGTGAGACGCTGCAACATCTGCTGGACCTGGCCAGCCGGGCGCCATCAGGCACCAATACGCAGCCGTGGAAGGTGTATGTGCTGCAGGGTGCTGTGAAGGACAGTCTGGCCGATAAAGTATGTGCGGCGCACGATGCGATTCGCGCCAACCCGGAGCTGGCGGCGCAGTGCAAGGAAGAGTACGACTATTACCCTGAGAAATGGGTGTCCCCCTATATCGACAGGCGCCGCGAGAACGGCTGGGGCCTGTACGGGCTGCTTGGCATAGGCAAGGGCGACAAGGACAAAATGCATGCCCAGCACCAGCGCAACTACCGCTTCTTCGACGCCCCCGTTGGCCTGATGTTTACGCTCGATCGGGTGATGGGGCGCGGTAGTCTGGTGGACTACGGCATGTTCATGCAAAACATCATGGTGGCCGCGCGCGGCCATGGCCTGCACACCTGCCCGCAAGCTGCGTGGAATGGGTTTGCGAACATCATCCTTCCGCACATAGGCGCGGGGAATGACGAGATGCTGGTTTGCGGCATGTCGCTTGGGTATGCCGATGAGACTGCACTGGTTAACACCTTTCACACGCCGCGCGTGAGTGCGGAGTCCTTCACAACCTGGCTCGGCTGAGCGTTGCGGGTAAAGTCAGAGATTCGCGCAAAACAGCGCATTTATTTTTTTAGAAAGAGCTGAACATGACCATGACCACAACCCCCTCCGGCCTGCAATACGAAGACACCGTGCTGGGCACGGGCGCCATTGCCAAGTCTGGGCAGCACGTCCGGGTGCACTACACCGGCTGGCTGTACAACGACGGCGTGCAGGGTGCCAAATTTGACTCCAGCAAAGACCGCGGCGACCCGTTTGAGTTCTCGCTGGGTGGCGGCCAGGTCATCAAGGGCTGGGACGAGGGCGTGCAAGGCATGTCCGTGGGTGGAACCCGCCGCCTGGTCATTCCTGCGTCTTTGGGCTACGGCGCACGCGGCGCGGGTGGTGTGATCCCGCCGAACGCTACGCTGCTGTTTGAAGTGGACTTTCTGGGCACCTGAATTCCCGCATCGACCCACCCGTGAGTCACCACTTTTTATGATCATTACGAGCCTGCTCGACACGGACTTGTACAAGTTCACGATGATGCAGGTGGTGTTGCACCAGTTTCCAGGGGCGCAGGCTGAGTACCGTTTTCAGTGCCGCAATGCCAGCAGCCCTGGCATTGGGAAACTGGCGCCGTATGTCGACGAGATCCGCGCGGAAATTCGCTCCTTGTGCAGTCTGCCATTTCAGGAGCAGGAGCTGGCCTACCTGCGGGGCCTGCGCTTCATCAAAAGCGACTTTGTTGATTTTCTGGCGCTCTTCAGGCTCAACGAAAAGTATGTGAGTGTCACTGCGCTGGCGTCTGGTGACATTGAGGTAGTGATCGAGGGGCCGTGGCTTCACACCATCCTCTTTGAGATCCCGGTGCTGGCCATCATCAACGAGGTTTACTTCCGCAACACGCAAAAACTTGCCGATGTCATGGAAGGGCGCAAACGGCTGGACACCAAGATCGGGCAATTGCAAACCGATGGCCTTGGGGAGTTGAAAATTGCCGACTACGGAACCCGACGCCGGTTTGGCCGGGCCTGGCATGAGGAAGTGCTGCGCACCCTGATTGCACGGCTGGGCACCGGCCCGACTGGCCAGTTTGCCGGCACCAGCAATGTGCTGTTTGCCATGCGGCTGGGCCTCATCCCGCTGGGCACCATGGCGCATGAATACCTGCAAGCCTGCCAGGCACTAGGGCCACGGCTGCGCGACAGCCAGGTGTTTGCCTTTGAATCCTGGGCCAAGGAGTACCGCGGCGACCTCGGCATTGCACTGTCGGACGTGTACGGCATGAGCGCGTTTTTGCGCGACTTTGACCTGTACTTCTGCAAGCTTTTTGACGGCGCGCGCCATGACAGCGGAGACCCGTTTCAGTGGGGTGAGCGCATGCTCGCCCATTACGTCAAAAACCGGGTGGATCCGAAGACGAAGACCCTGATCTTCAGCGACGGCTTGACGGTGCCGCGTACCATCGAGCTTTACCAGCAGTTTCGCGGGCGCTGTCAGCTGGCCTTCGGGATAGGAACCAACCTGACCAACGACCTGGGGTACGAGCCCCTGCAGATCGTTATGAAGATGGTGCGTTGCAATGGCCAGCCGGTAGCCAAACTCTCGGATACACCGTCCAAAAACATGTGCGACGATGAGAAGTATCTGGCCTATCTTCGTCAGGTTTTTGACATTGCCTGACAGGACAATAGGATGCTGCGGCCCGGAGCGCGGCCCGTCACCACACATGAAGGAAAAACCATGAAATCACTGCGCTGGAGCTCGCTCGCGGCCCTGCTTTTTCTCTGCCCTGGCTGGGCACTGGCGGCTGACTTTGACGGCAGCCAGCTGTCGCCGGTCTGGGGCATTCCCTTTGCCGGGCTCCTGTTGTCCATAGCGCTGATGCCCTTGCTGGTGCCAGCGTTTTGGCATCACCATTTCGGCAAGGTGTCGGCGGCCTGGACCCTGGCGTTTTTTATCCCGTTTGCACTGATTTTTGGCTCGGCAGTGGCCGGGGTCAGCCTGGTGCACGCGCTGGTGGCCGAGTACATTCCTTTCATTATTTTGCTGACAGCGCTGTTCACTGTCGCGGGCGGCATCTTTATCCGGGGCAATCTGCATGGCAGCCCCGGCCTCAACGCGGGGTTGTTGCTTATCGGGGCGGTGCTGGCCAGTTTCATGGGTACCACTGGGGCCTCCATGCTGATGATCCGGCCCCTGATTCGCGCCAACGACAACCGCAAACATGCGGCGCATATTGTGGTGTTCTTCATCTTCATTGTTTCCAATGCAGGCGGTTCGCTGACACCGCTCGGCGATCCGCCGCTGTTTTTGGGTTTTCTCAAAGGCGTTGATTTTTTCTGGACCGTCAAACACATCTTTCCCGAAACCCTGTATCTGATTGGCAGCCTGTTGGTGATTTTTTATCTGCTGGACAGCTGGTATTACCGCAACGAGGGCGTGCAGCCGGTTGACCCGACGCCAGATACAGAACGTGTCGGCTTTGACGGCGTCTTCAATTTTGGGCTCCTGGCTGCGGTGGCAGGACTGGTTTTGCTCAGCGGCTTCTGGAAGTCGCCAGTGGTCTTCAATGTCTACGGCACCGAGGTGGGACTGCCGGGTCTGGTGCGCGATGCCGGTCTGATCGCCATCACTTTTCTGTCGCTCAAACTGACGGCCAGGAAGGTGCATGAAGACAACCAGTTTTCTTGGGGGCCGATGGTGGAGGTGGCCAAGTTGTTCGCCGGAATTTTTCTCACCATCATCCCGGTCATTGCCATGCTGAAAGCCGGTACCAGCGGGCCATTTGGCGCCGTGGTTTCGGCTGTGACGCGCCCCGATGGGCAGCCCGACCCCGCCATGTATTTCTGGGCGGCCGGTATCCTGAGCTCGTTCCTGGATAACGCGCCGACCTACCTGGTGTTTTTCAACACCGCCGGTGGCGATCCCCAGGTACTGATGACCACGCTGGCGCCCACACTGGCCGCGATTTCGGCCGGAGCAGTGTTCATGGGCGCCAACACTTACATTGGCAACGCCCCCAACCTGATGGTCAAGGCCATTGCTGAAGACCGGGGTGTCAAGATGCCGAGCTTCTTTGGTTATATGGCGTGGTCGGGCGCGGTCTTGATCCCATTGTTTATCTTGATGACAGTGATCTGGTTCCGCTAACTTTTGGGTTGAAAGACATTCATGAGCAAGCCAAAATTACTGATAGCCCGCGCCATTTTCCCGGAGGTCATTCAAAAACTGGAGCAATACTTTGAAGTGGAGACCAACCAGCCCGACGAGCCTTTCTCCGGAACGCAGTTGATCCAGAAGCTGCAAGGCAAGAGCGCGGCGTTGACCACGGGAGGCGACCGGATTGACGCCGAGGTGCTTGCAGCGTGCAGTAGCCTCAAGGTGTGCGCCAACATGGCCGTGGGGTACAACAACTTTGACCTCGACGCAATGACAGCTGCGGGTGTGCTCGCAACCAACACCCCGGACGTGCTCACCGAGACCACTGCAGATTTCGGATTCGCGCTTTTGATGGCGACGGCACGCCGAATTACCGAAAGTGAACACTTTTTGCGCGCGGGCAAGTGGGGCAAATGGAGCTTTGACATGTTTGCCGGCTCGGACATCCATGGCAGCACCCTGGGTATTCTGGGCATGGGGCGCATCGGGCAGGGCATTGCCAAACGCGGTGCGCTCGGCTTTGGCATGAAAGTCATTTATCACAACCGTTCCCGCCTTGATGCAGCGCAAGAGGCTGAGTGCAAGGCAAGTTATGTCAGCAAGGAAGAGCTGCTCAGGAGCGCCGACCATCTGGTGCTGGTGCTGCCGTACTCACCCGCCTCACACCACAGCATAGGCGCGACCGAGCTGGCGTTGATGAAGCCTACGGCTACGCTGATCAATATTGCACGTGGAGGCATCGTGGACGATGCAGCCCTTGCACAGGCACTGCGTGACAGACGTATTGCGGCTGCGGGGCTGGACGTGTTTGAAGGCGAGCCGAGAGTCCATGCTGATTTGCTGACGGTGCCAAACGTGGTGTTGACGCCGCACATTGCAAGTGCCTCGGTGCCAACGCGTAAGGCCATGGCGCATCTGGCCGCAGACAACCTGATTGCGTTCTTTAAAGACAACAAGGCGCTGACGCCCCTGAATCCTGCAGCACTTGCCGCAAAATAGACAGCACACATGAACGCTTTACAACTCTGGCTGGCGGTGATTTTGCTGCTGGTCAATCTGCTGTTGCTGGTCTGGCTGGTTTTGCGCAAGCCCGCCGACAGCGGCCGCGCCGAGCTGTTGGCTGTCATGACCGCAGGCCATGACAAAGTTGAGCGCGAGGTAAGACGCGAGATCAACGACAGTGCCCGTGCAAGCCGAGAAGAACTTGCCACCGCGTTTGCGACCTTTCAGCAAACGCTGGTCAAGCAAAGCGCCGAGGCCACGCGCACGCAGAATACTCAAATTGACGCATTTGCGCAGCAGCTCACCCTGCTGCAAAAAACGCTCTCCGATACGCTGACCACACAGCTGCAATCCGTTAGCGAGTCCAACGCGCGGCGCATGGGTGAGGTGCGTGAAACGCTGGAAAAACAACTGGCTCATCTGCAGCAGACCAACTCGGCCAAGCTCGATGAAATGCGCCAGACGGTCGACGAAAAGCTGCAAACCACGCTGGAAGCGCGCCTGGGTGAAAGCTTCAAGCAGGTTGCCGACCGGCTGGAACAGGTGCACAAGGGGCTTGGAGAGATGCAGACTCTGGCCCAGGGGGTAGGGGACCTCAAGCATCTGCTCACCAACGTCAAGGCGCGCGGCATTTTTGGCGAGGCGCAGCTTTCGGCCTTGCTGGAGCAGGTTTTTTCTGTGGACCAGTATGCGGCTCAGGTCATTACCCGCCGCGGCGGCAAAAACCCGGTCGACTTTGCGATCCGGCTGCCTGGGCGCTCAGACAGTGGTGACCCGGTTTGGCTGCCGATCGATGCCAAGTTCCCCAATGAAGACTACGAGCGCCTGCTGGATGCACAGCAGCGCGCCGACGTGCTGGGCGCTGAGGTGGCGGGCAAGGCCCTTGAGGTGCGTATCCGGCAGGAGGCCAAGTCCATGTCTGAGAAATACATTGAGCCGCCGTACACCACGGACTTTGCCATCTTGTTTTTGCCAACCGAGGGCCTGTATGCCGAAGTCCTTCGCCGGCCTGGCCTGATGGAAGTACTGCAGCGTGACTATCGGGTCACACTGGCCGGGCCTACGACTTTGCTGGCAATGCTCAACTCGTTGCAAATGGGGTTTCGCACGCTTGCGCTGGAAAAACGCTCAAGTGAAGTGTGGCAGGTGCTGGGGGCCGTTAAAACGGAGTTTGGCAAGTTCGGTGACGTGCTCGCCAAGGTCAAATCGCAAACCGAGACCGTGCTCAATACCCTGAGCAATGCCGAGCAGCGTAGCCGCGTGATGGGCAAGGCCCTTCGCAATGTCGAGGCTTTGCCCGAGGCGGAGTCGGCGAAGTTGATTCCCATGGACCCGGCCCGGGACGCGGAGGATAGTTGACGCCCGAACTTGCCCGCCTGATTCTTGCGCAGATATGTCTGCATGCCTGCATGGCAGGCACACGAATGGCGGCGCCGCTCCTGGCGCTGCGCGAAGGCTACAGCCCGGCTGCGGTCGGCGTGTTGCTTGCACTGTTTGCGTTGACCCAGGTTTTTCTGTCGCTTCCCGCCGGGCGTTTTGCCGACCGGCACGGGCTCAAGCGTCCGATGGGGCTCAGTGTGGCCGCGGCGGTTGCGGGGGCGGGCCTGGCGGTGGCTTTCCCGGTGTTTCCTGTGCTGTGCCTGGCGGCATTGCTCACGGGGGGTGCAACCGGTGCGGCTGTGATTTCGCTGCAACGCCATGTGGGCCGGGCTGCGGAGGGGGCGTTGCAGTTGCGCAAGGTGTTCAGCTGGCTTTCCATCGGCCCGGCGCTGTCCAACTTCATCGGCCCCTTTGCTGCTGGCCTGCTGATTGACCATGTGGGCGCCACACCCAACAGCACTGAAGGCTATCGCGCGGCTTTCTTCCTGATGGCCGTGCTGCCCCTGGCAAGCTGGTTTCTGGTGCGGCCAACACGGGATCTCCCACCCGTCGTCGCAACGCTGGGCGCCGTACCTTCCAGTGCATGGGGCTTATTGCGAGAGCCCGGTTTTCGTCGTCTGATGCTGGTGAACTGGTTTCTTTCGTCCTGCTGGGATGTGCACACGTTTGTGGTGCCTGTGCTGGGATTTGAAAAAGGGATCAGCGCATCGGTGATCGGCACCATCCTCGGCGCCTTCGCCATAGCCGCCGCAGCCATCCGCATGGTTATGCCGGCCCTCGCTGCGCATCTGCGGGAATGGCTGGTCATCGTCTGCGCGATGGTGACGACTGCCGTGTTGTTCGGTATTTATCCCTTGATGGGAACTGCCTTGGGCATGGGGGTGTGTTCGGTTCTGCTCGGCTTTGCACTGGGGACCGTGCAGCCCATGGTGATGAGCATGTTGCACCAGATGACGCCGGAGCACCGGCACGGCGAGGCGCTCGGGCTGCGCATGATGGTTATCAGTGCTGCCAGCGTGGTGATGCCGGTTGTTTTCGGGACCCTGGGCGCAGTGATCGGCATTGCGGGCGTCTTTTGGGCTACGGGCGCTGTGGTGGGCGCCGGCAGCCGCGCCGCGTGGCTGCTACGGCCGGAACAGCCTAAAGCTGATAAAACGTCTTGATGGCGTCCCAGGCATCTTTGGGATCGTCCACATACTGAAACAGCTTCAGGTCTTCTGGAGAGATGGCGCCTTCTTCCAGCAACACCTCAAAGTTGAACAGTTTTTTCCAGTAAGCCGAACCAAACAGGATGATGGGCACCGGTTTGGCCTTGCGGGTTTGCACCAGCGTAATAACTTCGAACAATTCATCCAGCGTGCCAAACCCCCCGGGAAAAGCCACCAGAGCCTTGGCCCGCATCATGAAGTGCATCTTGCGCAGGGCAAAGTAGTGGAATTTGAAACTTAGTGAGGGTGATACATACGGGTTGGACGACTGCTCGTGCGGCAGCGCGATGTTCAGCCCGACGTTGAGGGCGCCCATTTCCTGCGCGCCCCGATTGGCGGCCTCCATGATGCCGGGGCCTCCGCCAGTGCAAATGAACAGTTGCTCGGCGGGCTCGCGGGGATTGCTGTAGGTGGCCACCATCCGCCCGAACTGTCTGGCGTGCTCGTAATAGACCGCATTGCGCACATGGCGCTCGGCCAGTGCCAGCGCCGTTGCGTCCCCTGAAGCCTGCGCCAGCTTCAGGGCTTCCTGCGCCTGTTCAGGCGCCGGGAAACGTGCGCTGCCAAACACCACAATGGTGTTTTCGATGCCCTGTTCTTGCTGCTCAACATCCGGCTTGAGCATTTCCAGCTGAAAGCGGATGCCTCGCGTCTCCCGGCGGAGCAAAAATTCAGGATCGGCAAACGCAAGCCTGTAGGCATTGGCTTCTAGCGGATTGCCATTGTTGGCATGTGACTGCAGTTCGGCCCAGGCGTCGGCCAGGCGATTAACGCTGATATCTTGGGTGCTTTGCATGTGTTGATTGTGAACGAACTACTGGGCCATCACGAGTGCCAGGGGAACGAAAATGACGGACAACACATTGCCCAGCAGAATCATGGCGGCCACCTTTTCGGGCTCCTGGTTGTAACGCTCGGCCAGCATGTACTGCATGACGGCCGGAGGCAGGGCCGCGAACAGCAGAACCTGACCCTTGACCACGCCTTCCATACCCATGGCCCAGGCCAGCGGCAGGCCGATCATCAGGCCCAGAATCGGCCGGGCCAGTGCGCCCAGCATGCCGATAGCGACGCCGGAGCGTGTCAGCGCGGTCAGCCGCACACCCAGGGAGAACAACATAAGGGGGAGCATGGCATCGCCCAGCAGGCGCATGCCTGAGAGCAATACCTCGGGAGGGCGAATTTCAGTCAGCGCGCTGGCAAAGCCAAGTGCTGTGGCCAGCATCAACGGGCTGAGAAGCAGGTCGCGCGTTTGTGCGTGGCTGCTGGTGATGCGCGCGCCGACGGAAAAGTGCAGCAGATTGCTGATGGAAAAAAGTGCGACGGCGGCTCCCAGGTATTCCGGCCCAAAGGCCAGCAGGGCCAGGGGTAGGCCCATGTTGCCGCAGTTGTTGAACATCACCACCGGCACCAGGGTGCGCGGCTGGGCGCCGAAGAGGCGTGCCAGCGGCCAGGCGATCAGGCCGCCACCCACGATCAGGATGGCGCCGCCCAGCAGCAGCGGTAAATGGTCCATGAGGTGAAAGTCGCGTGAGGCCAGCGCTGAATAAACCAGCATGGGCGCCAGCACATCCAGGGCTATCCGGCTGAACACCGACATGTCGGGCGCGTGGCGGCGGCCGTAAAAGTAGCCGATTCCAACAATGAAAAAGACCGGAATGATGACCTGGGCAATGCGCTGCAGAAGTTCCATGGGTCCGGATCAGGAAGAAGAAGGGTGGAAACGTAAAAAAGGCTCCACGGGGGAGCCTTGTATCGGGAAAGTTTGGCGCCGCCGTGCCGATTAAACGCGTTTGCGGTATTCGCCGGTGCGGGTGTCGATTTCGACCACGTCGCCCTGCGCTACAAAAATGGGCACTCCGATTTCAAAACCCGTTGCCAGTTTGGCGGGCTTGAGAACCTTGCCTGATGTGTCGCCCTTGACGGCTGGCTCGGTCCAGGTGATTTCGCGGTTCACGCTGGTGGGCAATTCGACCGAGATGGCCTTGCCGTCGTAAAACACAACCTCAAGCTCCATGCCGTCCTGCAGGTAGTTCAGCGAGTCGCCCATGTTTTCGGCTTCGACTTCGTACTGGTTGTACTCGGAGTCCATGCAGATGTACATCGGGTCGGCGAAGTAGGAGTAGGTGCAATCCTTCTTGTCCAGAATGACCTGGTCGACCTTGTCGTCGGCTTTGAATACCTGCTCGGTGCCGAAGCTGCCGATCAGGCTTTTGAGTTTCATGCGCACGGTCGCGGAGTTGCGCCCACCGCGGCTGTATTCGGTCTTGAGCACCACCATCGGGTCTTTGCCGTGCATGATGACGTTGCCAGCGCGTATTTCTTGAGCGATTTTCATAACAAGTTCTATGGATATGCCGCCGAACATCTGGCTGAGGTGATGCCGGTTCTGCAGCGGGTTGTGCAAATGCCAGCCGGGCTGGTTTGCAAAGCCTTTGATTTTAGCGGTTTTTTGGTCACCAACCCGGGCATGTCCCCGGGAGCACGCTGCGCCTGTGCCTGGCCATCCAGAGCGATGCCCGCTCATTGATGCTGGTTAGCCGTGTCCCGGGCCTGGGACTCAAAACGCAGAAGCTGGGTTGTCAAGTCGTCCTGTTTTTGCAAGCGCATGCTCGCCGACTCCACACACGCGGCCCAGGCGTCGGGGTCAAGAGGGGACATCTCCCCATCCCGGCCGTTCCAGGCGGCATGGAATAGCTGCAGCGATGAGGGCGCCTCCAGCATGGCCAGAAAGGCCTGGAGTTTGCGCAGGTGCGCATTGTCCTCCTGAGGGTAAATCTGCCACACCAATGGTTTGCCGGCCCACAAGGCGCGCACCACGGAGTCTTCCCCACGCACGAAGTTAAGGTCACAGGTCCACAGCAGGTGATCAAACTCCAGCTGGCTGATCAAGGGCAAGTATGAAATTGATAGCAAACTATGGCCGTCCTGACTGGAGAAAAGGCCAATTTGATCGTTAACAACGGCTTTAACGGCGTTTCCAGCCCGTCCGGCCGCAACCAGCAGGCGCACCGGCTGGCCGTACCATCCATGTTGCGCCAGTTGAGGGAGCAGCGCAGCCAGCGCAGGTGGTTCGTAGCAAAACATCGAAACCAGTTTTTCGCCCGACCATTCAATGCCCTGGGCGTCCAGCCAGGACTTGCGATCAAAGCCCGCCTGTTTCTCCAGCAGACCCTCCTCACGCAACAAACCACCGGTTGAAGGGGTGAAGCCAGGATAGAAAAACCATTTGGTCCAGCCAGACGCGGGCCCACTGTAGACACGCGACGGCAGGCCATGGCAGCGCTCCACATAGGGTTCGGCCGACAGGTATTCGAGGTTGATCCAGACCGGTCTGGGCTGCCCCGCATCTTCTTGCCTCACGCACTCCGCCAGAAATTCCGGCGCGATGTCGCAGCCGAAAGCTTCTATCAGCACGTCGCATGGCCTGGCGTCCAGGCGCAAGAGGTTGATGCCCAGCGGTTCGGTCCACGGCAAAACCGTGAGCCCCTCGCGGTCGACAGGGGCCATCCAGCTCAATGCCGACGCGTCGTCTACCCACAAGCGCACCTGCTGCCCGCGTGACGCCAGGTCCGCGCACAGCCGCCAGCAGACGCCCAGGTCACCATGGTTGTCGATGACTTTGCAAAAAATGTCCCATTGCAGCGCGCGATCCATTCCGGGATTGTCCACAATACGGTAGCCAAACACCATCATGACCCTCCCTCACGAATTTGACCCCCAACTGCTCAGCGAGGTCGCGGCCTTGCCGGCGATGCCCGGCGTGTACCGCTATTTCGACGCGGAAGGCGCAGTGCTGTATGTAGGCAAGGCTCGTGATCTGAAAAAGCGGGTCTCCACCTACTTCCAGAAAAACCACGGCGGCACACGCATCGGCCACATGGTGACCAAAATTGTGCGCATGGAAACCACGGTGGTGCGCTCAGAGGCGGAGGCCCTGCTGCTGGAGAACAACCTGATCAAGACGTTGAATCCGCGCTTCAACATTCTGTTTCGGGACGACAAAAGTTACCCCTACCTCAAGCTGGCCTCGCACGAGTTTCCGCGCGTGGCTTATTACCGGGGCGCCGTTGAAAAAAAGCACAGCTACTTCGGCCCTTATCCCAGCGCTTGGGCAGTCAAGGAAAGCATTTTGCTGCTGCAAAAAGTATTCAAGCTGCGAACCTGCGAAGACACGGTTTTTAACAACCGCACCCGTCCCTGCCTGCTGTACCAGATCAAGCGCTGCTCTGCACCGTGTGTGGGCCATGTTTCGGTGGATCAGTACACCCAGGATGTGGACAACGCCAAACGCTTTTTGCAAGGGCAAACCCAGGAAATATTGACCGAACTTGAACAGCAGATGCAGGCGCACGCAGAGAGGCTGGAGTTTGAGAAAGCTGCCGAGTTACGCAACCAGATGTCGGCCTTGTCCAAGGTCTTGCACCAGCAGTCGATGGAGACAGGTGGCGACAAGGATGTGGACATTCTTGCGGTCAAGGTCCATGGCGGCAAGGCCTGCGTCAATCTGGCCATGGTGCGGGGCGGCAGGCATCTGGGTGACAGACCCTATTTTCCGACGCACGTGGAGAACGCCGCGGACATGGCGAGCCTGGATGACGACGTGCAGGTGGAGGAGGGTCAGGTCAAGAGCCTGGAGGCATTGGTGCTGGAGGCCTTTATTGCCCAGCATTACGCGGGCGTGGCGGTGCCGCCCGTGCTGGTTTGCAGCGAGCCGGTGGACAAGGACCTGATTGGGGCGCTCATCATGCAAACAGGCAACAAAATTGCTGCCATTCATCAGCCCCGGGAACAGCGTCGCGTCTGGCTGGAGATGGCGCAGAAAAACGCTGACTTGCAACTGGCCCGCTTGCTGGCCGAGCAGGGGTCGCAGCAGGCCCGTACCCGCGCGCTGGCAGAGGCGCTGGATCTGTCTCTCGACAAGCTGGAGGCTTTGCGCATTGAATGTTTTGACATCTCTCACACCGCAGGTGAGTCGACGCAAGCTTCCTGTGTGGTGTTTCACACGCACAAGATGCAGAGTTCAGAATACCGCCGCTACAACATCGAGGGCATCACGCCCGGAGATGACTACGCTGCCATGCGCCAGGTGTTGATGCGTCGCTACAGCAAACTGGCGGAAGCCGCACGCAACAACACGGCCAGGCTACCGGATCTGGTGCTCATCGACGGTGGTAAGGGGCAGGTGAGCATGGCGCGTGAGGTGTTTGAAGAACTGGGACTTGACCTTGGCCTGATTGCCGGCGTCGAAAAAGGTGAAGGACGCAAGGTCGGCCTGGAAGAGCTGGTGTTTGCCGACGGCCGTGAGAAGGTTTATCTGGGCCGGGACTCGGCCGCACTGATGCTGATTGCGCAGATTCGGGACGAGGCCCACCGCTTTGCCATCACCGGCATGCGCGCCAAACGCGCCAAGGTGCGCGTGGGCGCAAGTGGCCTGGAGGACATCGCCGGTATTGGCCCCAAGCGTCGCGCCAGTTTGCTGCAGCGTTTCGGAGGAATTCGCGGCGTGGCGTCTGCCAGCGCCGAGGACATTGCCACGGTAGAAGGTATTTCCCGTGACCTTGCCGAAGAAATCTACCGCGCGCTGCATTAATCCGGAAAAAAATCCATGCCAAAATGAGTCATGAAGTTTTGGACCATACCGACCGTGATGACCTGGACCCGCATTGTTGCGATTCCGTTGATCGTCGGTATTTTTTATATCAATATCGCGCCGGAAAAAGCCAACCTCATCGCCACCGTGATGTTTGTGGTTTTTGCCGCCACCGACTGGCTTGACGGCTATCTGGCCCGCAAGCTCAACCAGACCTCTGCATTTGGGGCCTTCCTCGACCCCGTCGCTGACAAGTTTCTGGTTTGTGCGTCGCTGCTCGTTCTGGTGCATCTGGCCCGCATCGATGTGTTCGTCGCACTCATCATCATTGGCCGCGAGATTGCCATCTCGGCGCTGCGCGAATGGATGGCATTGATAGGCGCCACCAAAAGCGTCGCGGTGCACATGCTGGGCAAGGTCAAAACGGTGGTGCAGATGGTAGCCATCCCCTTCCTGCTGTATGACTCGGTTTTGTTTGGCATGATTGACACCAACCTGTGGGGTACCTGGCTGATCTGGCTATCTGCCATCCTGACGGTCTGGTCCATGATTTACTACCTCCAAAAAGCCATTCCGGAAATCCGCGCACGAGCCAAATGAGTTCGCCTGCGTCAAACGCGGCCATGATCAAGGCCATGCCGGCCGTGTTTGTGCTGATCTGGAGCACCGGCTTCATCGTCGCCAAATACGGGCTGCCTTATGCCCCACCGATGAGCTTTCTCGCCATCCGGTACCTGCTTTCCCTGCTTTGCTTTTTCGCCTGGATAGCACTTGCGCGTGTGGCCTGGCCAGCCAGCCGTTCGCAATGGCTGCATCTTGGTGTGACCGGTATCCTGATCCATGCGGGTTACCTCGGCGGCGTCTGGTCGGCCATCAAAGGCGGCATGGGTTCCGGACTGTCGGCACTCGTTGTCGGGTTGCAGCCGGTATTGACGGCGGTGTGGGTGACCCAGATGGGTGACAGCAGCCGCAGCGAAAACCGCGTGAGTGCCAGGCAGTGGCTGGGTTTGGTGCTGGGGCTGGCGGGCTTGCTGCTGGTGGTTTCGCGCAAATTTGGCGCGGGTAATGAGGCCACCTTTTTCACCTTGGGCTGCGCCGTCTTCGCCTTGCTGAGCATCACAGCTGGCACGCTTTACCAAAAACGCTTTGTGCTGCCGGCTGATGTGCGCAGCGCCAATGCCATTCAACTGGGCGCGGCCTTGCTGGTGACCCTCCCTCTGGCCTGGCTGGAAACCGAAGCCGTGCAATGGACGCCGGGCTTCATGGGTGCGCTGGCCTGGTCTGTACTGGCATTGACACTGGGAGGCAGTTCGCTGCTTTACATGCTGATTCAGCGTGGCGCGGCCACGGCCGTTACCAGCCTGTTGTATCTGGTGCCACCGACCACGGCATTGATGGCCTGGCTGTTGTTTGGCGAGGCCATCACGCTTGTGACGGTGGCAGGTACCGCGCTTACCGCGTTGGGCGTAAGCCTCGTGGTGCGGCCCGCGAGGCCCCCGCAGCACTGACTTTCCACGGCGCATCCTGAAACTGGTTGAGCAAAAAATCAATCAGCAGGCGGATGCGGCGCGGCGAATCCGCACGGTACGGCGCAAGCCAGTGGATGTCCGCGTCAGGCATGGCATAAGCCGGCAAGACGCGCACCAACTCACCGGAAGCCAGCTGCGGTGAAATATCCCACAGGCTGCGCAGCATGATGCCGCGGCCAGCCACGCACCAGTCACGCACCAGTTCCCCCGAGTTGCTGGACAACGGCCCATGGACGCGGACGCGGGTAGCTGTTTTTTCACGGTCGCGTTGAAGTGGCCACACATCAAAACGCTGAGCGGTGGCGTTGCCGTTTTCCCGCACGATCAGGCAGCTGTGCTCCTGCAAGGCTTCAATAGTCAGGGGTGTGCCGTGTTGAGCGATGTAACGGGGAGAAGCCACCAGCACGCGCTGATTACGCGCCAGGCGGCGCGTCACCCATTGCGCGGCCTGCTTGCCCTGAGCCGCCCAAAGCCAGATGGCGCCGTCAAATCCATCGGCGGCGAGGTCAGGCAACTGCTCCGTGAGGTGCACCTGGACATTGATACGCGGGTAGCGCTCCTGAAACGCGGCCAGCGCCGGCCCCAGCCACAGGCGCCCAAAACCAAAGGTTGCTGCCAGCCGGATCAGCCCGGTGGGTTCTGACTTGCGTTCCTGTAGTTCGGCCTCCAGCGCGCAAAAGCCCTGCAACAGGACCATGGCACGCTCACAGACGGTTTCTCCCTCTGCAGTGGGGCTGACCCGCCGCGTCGTGCGCTGAAAAAGGCGCTGGCCAAGCCGGGCCTCCAGTGCGGCCAGCCGCTTGGTTACCACCGGGGGCGCAACATCAAGACTGAGTGCGGCACCATTCAAGCTGCCGGCATCACGTATTGCCAACACGAGCTCCAGATCGCTGCGTTCCATTGATGCCTCAAAAGAAATAATCAATTGCCTGATTATTGCTTGAGTTGTCTGACTGCTTTCAGCAAAATCAACCCCACATGCCAATGCAAGGGCCCCACTGCGCTGCGGTTTTAAAACCTGAACCCGAGGAAACCATCTTGAACGCAAGTACCGGAAAAAAAAGAATCGCTGTGATCGCCGGCGACGGCATCGGCAAGGAAGTCATGCCCGAAGGCATTCGGGTAATGGAGGCGGCGGCCGTCAAATTCGGCATTGACCTGCAGTTTGACCATTTCGATTTTTCAAGCTGGGACTATTTTGACAAGCACGGCCAGATGTTGCCCGACAACTGGAAGGACCAGATCGGCGGACACGACGCCATTTATTTCGGTGCGGTAGGCTGGCCCGACAAAATCGCTGATCATGTTTCACTGTGGGGATCCCTCTTGATGTTCCGGCGTGAGTTTGATCAATACATCAACCTTCGCCCCGCGCGTCTGATGCCGGGCATCATTGCCCCCGTGGTGCGCCGCGACGGCTCTGCTCGCGTGGCAGGAGAGATTGACTTTTACATCGTGCGTGAAAACACGGAGGGCGAGTACTCCACCATAGGGGGCAGGGCGTTCCCGGGTACCGATCGGGAGTTTGTGTTGCAGGAATCGGTTTTCACGCGCATCGGTGTGGACCGCGTGCTCAAGTTCGCGTTTGAACTTGCCCAGTCACGCCCCAAAAAGCACTTGACCAGTGCGACCAAGTCCAACGGCATTTCGATTTCCATGCCTTATTGGGACGAGCGGGTGGTGGAGATGGCCAAGGGCTATCCGGATATCAAGCTCGACAAGTTTCACATCGACATTCTGACGGCGCATTTTGTGCAGCGACCTGACTTCTTCGATGTGGTGGTCGCCAGCAATTTGTTTGGAGACATTCTGAGCGACCTGGGTCCCGCCTGCACAGGAACCATCGGCATTGCGCCGAGTGCCAATCTCAACCCCGAGCGCAAGTTCCCGTCGCTGTTTGAGCCGGTACACGGATCGGCCCCGGACATTGCTGGCCGCAACATTGCCAACCCCATTGGGCAAATCTGGTGCGGCGCGATGATGCTGGAGTTTTTGGGGCACAAGCAAGCGCACGATGCGGTGCTTTCGGCTATTGAAAAGGTACTCAGTCCCCAGAGCGGTGCGCCACGTACCCCAGACCTGGGCGGCACTGCAACATGCCAGGATGTGGGCAAGGCGATTGCGCATGCTCTGGAATCACTTTGACCTGCTCTGGTTTTATCGTGCAGGCCTCAAACGGACGGGGTGCTTGGCAATATGGGCGGAAAGCGTGAAAAAAAAGACTAGAATCCGCCACCGCACGTTGTAAAAATCTGATGTTGTATTGACACGATGGGAGTCCATGGCTCTAATTGGCATCAGCAGAAGATCTGCACCATGCCGCCTCCCCGCCGTACTCTTCTACATATATGCGGGGAGATCATTCAAGAGACAACAGATTAACTTTATCAACGAGGGGCTCCTTGTGAACAAGACCGAACTAATTGAGCACATTGCCAAACATGCTGACATTTCCAAGGCCGCTGCAACGCGTGCGCTGGAGTCAACCATTGGTGCTGTGAAAACAACCCTGAAAAAAGGAGGCTCTGTGTCTCTGGTGGGTTTTGGTACTTTTGCAGTGGGCAAACGCGCCGCGCGCACAGGGCGCAACCCGCGTACCGGGGATGCGATTAAAATCAAGGCAGCCAAAGTGCCAAAGTTCCGTCCCGGCAAAGCGCTCAAGGACGCACTGAACTGATACACACATGATTTGAGAGTTGAGGTGGGGTGCTTAGCTCAGTTGGTAGAGCAGCGCCCTTACACGGCGTAGGTCGGCGGTTCGAGCCCGTCAGCACCCACCAGATACTGAACAAAAGGCGAACAGAAGGTTCGCCTTTTTTTTATTGACGCGTATAGGTTTAACGTGCCTTCAAAGGCCACACAGGAATTCGACATGTTTGACTTCATTCGCAAGCACACCAAAGTCACCATGGGCTTGCTGTTCTTGCTGATCGTTCCCTCGTTTGTGCTGTTTGGTCTGGACGGCTATAGCCGGAACCAGGAGAACAGTACCGTGGTCGCGCGTGTGGATGGCCAGGACATCACGCAATCCGAGTGGGACCTCGCGCATCAAAATGAAGTCAACCGTATCAGGGCTTCCATGCCCACGCTCGACGCGAAGCTGCTGGACACGCCCGAAGCGAAGTACGGAACGCTGGAGCGTCTCGTTCGTGACAGGGTGCTTGCAGCTGCAGCTGTCAAAAGCGGCCTCGTGGTGCCTGACCAGAAATTGCAGCGCCTGTATGCCGAAGACAAATCGATTGCGGCATTCAGGCAGCCCGACGGCAAATTTGATCGCGCAGGTTTTGTCGCAAGAATCGGCATGACGCCAGAAGCCTACGAAGCTGGTCTCAAGTCTGAGCTCGCAACCCGTCAGGTGATGACGGGTGTCGCAGGCAGTGGCTTCTCAACCAAATCGACGGCAGACATCTCCCTTAATGCTTTTTTTGAGAAACGGCAGGCGCAGGTGGCCCGTTTCAGCACGGCCGACTATGCGGCCAGGGTCAACCCCACCGACGCCGAGCTCGAGCAGTTTTACAAGGAGCAGCAGTCCTTGTTCCAGGCGCCTGAGCAGGGCAGCATCGAATACGTGCTGCTCGATCTGGATGCCCTCAAGAAAAGCATCACCGTCGACGAGCAGGAGCTCAAAACCTACTTCGAGAAAAATGCTCAGCAACCCGCTACTGGCGAAGAGCGCCGCGCAAGCCACATCCTGATCGATGCGCCGGCTGCAGCCCCCGCCGCAGACCGCCAGAAGGCCAAGGAGAAGGCAGAGCAGCTCCTTTCGGCTGTCAAGAAAACGCCGGCTTCCTTTGCCGACGTGGCGCGTAAAAACTCGCAGGACGCGGGGTCTGCAGCGTCGGGTGGCGATCTGGATTTCTTTGTACGCGACGCCATGGTCAAACCTTTCGCGGACGCTGTTTTTTCAATGAAAAAGGGTGACACCAGCGAGATCGTTGAGACGGAGTTCGGCTACCACATCATCAAGCTCACCGACATCAAGGTTCCGAAACAGAAAACCTTCGAGGAGGCGAAACCTGCACTGGAGGCCGAGCTGAGGCAACAGCTTGCACAAAAGAAGTTTGCGGAAACGGCTGAGGCTTTCAGCAACGCTGTGTACGAGCAAGCCGACAGCCTGCGCCCCATTGCGGATCGCCTGAAGCTCGAAGTGAAAACTGCCACACAGTTGACGCGAAATCCCGCCCCCGGCGCGACGGGTGTGCTGGCCAACCCGAAGTTTCTGGCTGCCTTGTTTGCGCCTGACGCGGTGGAAAAAAAGCGGAACACGGAAGCCATTGAGGTCGGCGCCAATCAACTGGTGTCCGGTCGGCTGACGCAATACGCACCGGCCAGAGCCTTGCCTCTTGCCGAAGTGAAGGACCGTGTGCGCGCGCAGTTGCAGCAGCAGCGTGGCGCTGAGCTCGCGCGTAAAGAAGGCGCGGAAAAGCTCGCGGCCTGGAAAGCGAACCCTGCGGCTGCGGCGCTGCCCGCAGCGATGGTCATCTCGCGCGACCAGACCCAGCAGCTGCCGACTGCGGTGGTCAACGCTGCTCTGAGTGCCGACAGCAGTGCATTGCCGGCTTTGGCTGGCGTGGAACTTGGTGCGCAGGGATACGCCATCGTCAAAGTGCTTAAGGTCTTGCCGCGCGAGGTGCCTGCTGCCGCCGAGGCTCAAGCAATGGCTAAGCAGGAGTTGGACCAATACACCCAGTGGTGGACTTCCGCTGAGAGCCTGGCGTACTACAAAGCCCTGCAAGCGCGGTTCAAAGTGGAGATCAAGGCGCCCAAGCCCGAGCCTAAAGGAGCCGCGGAAAGCGCTGGCCGCGGCTAAGGCGCGAAGTTCTTCGTTATAATTCAAGCTTGCGGTGGCTGTAGCTCAGTTGGTAGAGTCCAGGATTGTGATTCCTGTTGTCGTGGGTTCGAGCCCCATCAGCCACCCCAGTATTTGAGACCCAGTATCCATGCGGGTTCCCGCGGTATGTGGGTGCATGGTGTGGGTGCAAAGATTCAAGGTCTCTAGGAGCAATCCTCGGGGCCTTTTTCATTGGGGATTGGCGTTAACGGGGTCACCCTTCGGGACACCTTGAGGGGCTCCTTTTGGTGCTTATCGCGGTCTAAGGGAGTGCTTCCACTTGTGAGAAGGTCTCAGGGTTTGGGGTTTTTTTATTTTTCTCCCTGTTGCATGATCCGTTTTGCCGATGTTGGCAACACTCTCCAGGACCACGCATGACGCTCACGTTTTCCCGCTCTACCTTCGAGGTATCGCTTAGCCACCTTTACGCCCGCATCGGGGGCCGTGAGGTTTTCATCAAGCGTGAGGCAGGCCAGCCCCTGCGGTTTCTCTCTAGCCGCCGTGAGGGGTCCGCTTGGGAGGTCTGGGGCTTAGGTCTGTATGCCGTTGTTAACCCGCTGTGAGGTGCGGGGTTTTTGGCGCAAAAATCTGAGAGGTCCCTCAAGGCAATCGGGCGGTGAAAGTTCCCCCATGCCGGGGGTCAGTTCTCCCCCTAGGGATTTTTCGGGTGTTGCGCCTGATGCTCTTTTTCTCGCACCGCTAAGGCTCAGGCTGTGGGCACCGCGTCGGACTGCTAGGGCGCAACCATGACCCGCTGGACCATCCTTTGGGGCGTCCTACTGGCAGTCAGCATAGTGCTACTGAAACAAAAGCACCTGGGAATTGGTGCCCCTTTGTGTGTCGTTGCTTCTTGGGGGTTTCTTCTGTCGTTCGGCTTTCCCCCGAAGAAGTAGCCTTCAATCGTCAAGGCACCCGTGCCACTCCATTACGAGAGCGCAAGCGGGGCACCTAGCGGGGACGCTCGGGTCTATGAGATAGGCCGCTTGATGCTTGTCGGCTGTGGCAGTCGCCGCGTAGGTGTCATAGTCAATCTCCACCAGTCCCACGGCGTGACAGCGGGGGCACGTAGCGGCCTCCAGTGCTGCTGCTGTGTCAAAGCCTTCAATGCGCATAGCGGGACCCCCTCAGCGCCACCACGGGACGCCGTAGGGTCATAGTACCGGACTCGCTAGCACCCGCTGCACCGTCGATACGCCGCACTCCAACTGCTTGGCAATCTTCAGCATCCCGAGACCCTCTGCACGTAGCCCCCGAATGCGTTCTTCGACTGCCTCTCCGACGCTAGGACGGCCAATGGGTAACTTACCTTTCTTTGGGTGGGCTTTCGCCCGTGCCATGCCTGCCTTGACCCGTTCCTGAATCATGCCCCTCTCAAACTCAGCAAACACGCCCATCATCCCGAACAGGGCCTTACCCGCTGGCGTGGTGGTGTTGATGCCCTGCTGGTGCAAGTAGAGGTCAACACCTGTGGAGTGCAACTCTTGCAGCATGTTCACCAGGTCAATCAAGGAGCGTCCCAAGCGGTCAACCGACCAGGACGCCACCACGTCGAAGTCCTTGCGGGCCACGCCCTTTAGCAGCGCATCCAACTGTGGCCGGTCCTTGCGTCCCTTCGCTCCACTGATCCCCTTGTCCACAAACTCAGAGACCACTTCCCATCCTAGGCGCTCAGCGGCCTGGCGTAGCTCACGCAATTGGTTCTCCGTGCTTTGCTTGTCGGTGGACACGCGGGCATAGAGGGCGGCACGAAGGGGGCGGGCGGGCTTGGTCATGGGCTTCCTTTGTTGAATGCCCCGATGATGCGTGTAATCCATACGGAAAGCAACTGTTTTCCGTATAGTTGATTTGGACGATGCTGTCAGAGGGGCAAACAGGCGGTTTTTCTGAGGGGGTTTCGGTATGGTCTGGAGGGCGTCGTCCATATACCCCCCACATTAGGAAGCCCCCAAGGTCAACCTCTGGCATGGGTTAAACCTGCACACTAGGAAAGCACCCAAAGGCCGGGGTAAAAGTCACACATTAGGAAGGTCGCAACCTTCAGCGGATATAAGGCCCACATTAGGGAAGTCCTGCGGCATTACCCCCTTCACTAGGGGAGCGTCCGAATAATAGTCCGACATTAGGGAAGCCCCCTAGTAGGACATCCAGCCTGTCCCTCAGGCACCCAATGGGGCACACCAAACAGCCCCCCACGGCCATCAATCGGCCCCTTCTGGCAGCACCTCAGCCGCCAGTTCTCAACACCCCACCATTAACCAATCGAGACTGTATGAGTCAAATTAAGAACGCCCGCGTCATTCGGGCCTACACACTCCCCGTCATTGCCTTTGACCATCTCAAGGGCAATCAGCGTATTTATCAGCATCAGGCGGACCTCGCCGGGGGTGACCACATCGTCACCAACAGCGAAGCCCTTACCCGCATCCTTCAGGACCACTACAACCTCGGCATGGTCGCGGTGTTCCAGGGCATGCAAGTCAGCGAACTCTGCACCGCACTGGCCCTGGGCCATCTTGTGGTGACCAAGCCGACTCCTGAAGGGGCCTCCCATGCTGCCATCTAACACCGTCTGCTGTGTCTTTACTGAGACCGGCACGGCCCCCCTGCGGTGCTACAGCGACCAAGCGGGCACCTTCTGGTTCATCGCTCGGGATGTCTTTGCATTGCTGGACATCAGCGGCACACAACAGGCGCTGACCCGCCTTGAGGATCACGACAAAGCATCGACGGGCACCGGCAACCCCTACGGCCTGCACAAACACACCATCACGGTAAGTGAACAGGGGGTGTATGACCTCACCATCACCAGCCGCAAGCCTGGCGCGAAGGCTCTGAAGGGGCGGCTTTTGAGTCACATCTCCCCGACGCTGCGCACCCTGGCCCGTTCTTCACGGAAGGGGGCCACGCAATGACCCGCCTCCAGATCAGCGACAACTTCGGGAACGAACGCCTGCAAACCCAGGCCCGCCCTATCGCCACCACCACGGTCACCCAAGCGGCACCTCCACCCCTCGCTGAGGACAAGTGGCGCGGCCTGGCCAATGTCTTCGCGGGTGCTGAGATGGTCAACGAGAACAACCGCGCCATGCACGAAGCGCAGGACAAGGAGCGTGCCTCCAAGTACGCCAACTCGATGACCGTGGATGAACTCGGGAAGCGCATCAAGGCTGGCGACATGCTGGCCTCGGAGTCCCCTGTGTTCGCTGCCACCGTGCAGCACATCTGGGGGCAGAACTCCCAGGCGGCTATCGAGCGGGACGTGATGACCAAGGTGACCACGGGCGAACTGAAGTTCAAGGACCCCACGGAAATCGACAACTACCTCACGGAGAACCGCAACACGGTCCTGTCCGGCCAGAGCCAGTACGCCAGTGCGGGCTTCGACAAGGGTTATGCCAACCTGCGCACAAACCTGATGGCCAACGTGGCGAAGGTCAATGACAAGGCCATCGTGGAGCGGGCTGTCAACGAGGCCTCGGACAGCCTCAGCAACAAGCTCCTTGAGGTGACCTCAGGTGACTTCAAGGGAACCCCTCAGGAAGCCGCTGGTGCCCTCCTAGCCCACTACGATGTCCTGCGGCGCACCAAGGTCATGCCCGATGCTGGCGGGAAAGCTGCCCTCACTGAGGTCATTACCCGTGCTGCCGCCTCTGGGAAGACGGGCCTTCTGGCATCCCTTCTGGACACCGAACTACCCGCTGTGGGCACCGTGCGGAGCTTCCTCGGGGAAACCAAAGCGGCAACCCTGACGGCACAGGCGGGGTCTCAGTTTGACCAAGGCCAGCGACAGCGTATTGATGAGGAGGTTCTCCCCTTCATGCAGCAGTCCGACAGTGGCACCTTGAACGTGGACAAGTTCATGGCATGGGCTCAGTCTGATGCGAACAAGAAGTACACCAGTGCTTCCATGATTCACTCCATCACACGGGCGAACATGGCCGCACAGGCACAGCAGTACAAGGAACTCCAGAAGGCGCAGATTCAGGGTGCTGTGCTGGCGTCTGAGCATGAGGCCATGAAGCGTGTGGACGCAGCGATGACCAACGGCACCCTCTGGACCGTACAGGGAACCGCTAACCCCACCGTACTGACCACCTCAGGGGACACTAAGGACTTCAACGTCAAGAAGTACGCGGAGGATTCCCTCACCCGCCGTACCCAGGGGATGCCCTTCGACCAGCAGGTATCCGCCTGGGCCATGAACGGCCTGGCGAATCCCGATTGGGAGAACCAGATGAAGGCTGGACTGTTTAACCTCAGCAGCATCGGCGTGGATTCCAAAGGGAAGCCCACCGGGGAACTGAATGAGGCCGGAACGAAAGCCATTGAACTGTTCAAGCAGCTTGACGGCACCAACCCGGACTATGCCAAGCAGGTAGCCGGTGACACGGCGTACAAGCGGTTCTCGGATATTGCTTTCCTGACGCACCTGGGCAGGGCTCCTGCGGATGCCGCAAGCATTGCTTCTAACGTGGCCTCAGGGGCTATCAGCGGGGGCTCTGGGGACAAGATAGCCAAGCAAGTGGCCTCGGAGGTCGGGAAGCTGACAGACACCCCCTGGCTGGACTGGCTAGCGAACACGCGGGACCACGTTTCTGACTTCGTGGTGAACAACAACCCCAGAACGTATGCCCGCGCCTTCGCAAGCGGCGTATTGGGTGAGGTCCCAGGCATGGAGGACGCTGCGGCATGGCTCAAACCCACCAAGGCCAACACGGCAATGCGCGGCACGACACCCAACACCTCCCAGGTGCATGGGCTGGTGAAGCGTTACGCCACCCTCCTGGCCCACAGCGGGCAAGTGGGGGACGCCACGGAGGCCCTCAGGGTTGCGGTTGACTACATCCGCAGGCCGGAGGTCTCCACCCAGGTCAACGGAACGCTCTACCTGCGCTCTGAGCTGCCCGCTTCACCCAATGCCAGCAGGACACAGGGCGAATGGCTTGAGCGGTTCATAGATGCCGTCCCGAAGGCACGGGCGAAGGACCTGAAGTTCCCCGGGGAGGCCGTGCGGCTGGAGTATGACGAACGGTCGCGTATTTACCGGGCCTTTGTCGCTGGTGTTCCTCTCACCGATGCAGGCGGCGGGATCATGGCTTGGCACAAGGGCCAGATTCAACAGTGGTATTCGACCCAAGCACACATCGACTTGATCGAAGGGGCCGCGAAGGGGGCGGAGGTCTCCCGCAAGGCACAACAGGGCGCAACCCTTGGGGCACCTCATGACCCACAGAAGGAGGCCTTCGTGGGGGAGATGAGCACACGTCAAACCAAGGCCGCTACACCACAGGCCGGGGCGTTCCCATCGTCCCTGAATCGGGCTAATTGATGGCGCTGTAGTCAGCCCTGCCAGTTCATTCTTTATCAACTTAACCAAAAGGAAGGGGGCTAACTGCCTCCTTTTTCTTTTCCAAATGACACTAGACAAAGTAACTTCCCCGAGCGCCCCTGCGGAGCTCGCTAAGGGCTCACCAAGCACCCCAATGACTGAGCCAAGGCAGGGATGGCGTGAACGCTACGCGGCCCGCCCAAAGGCCTCTATCAGCCTGCGTTATCAGGGTTATGAAATCCGCGCACACGTCACTCCTGACGGCACCCCGTGGGTGGTCCTTGCGGACATCTTCCGGGCTCTTGAAAAGCGGAAGACATGGCTCCTGAGGAGACGTATCCAGGACCCGCAGGACATCCTGCCGGTTCTCGCATGGGTCCCTAACGCTGCAACTCCTGCTGGCGGTGGCGGGGCCATGATCCAAGCCACAAACGAGGCGGGACTCCGCTACATGCTCAGCGTGAGCGATGAGAAGGCGGTTGCTCTTTACGAGTGGTTCATTAAGACCGGCCTCCCCCAGTTGCGGGCGGGCGGATGACACCCAGACCTAATCATTCTTCAGCCCCCCACGAATACGCACCGACACCAGACCCGCACTGGACGCCCGCGATTGAGGCGGAATTCTTCACGCGGCTTGACACGCTCTATCCTTTTGAGTCGCCCCGCCCATGGGGCTCCGGCACACCCGTCCCACTCAGCCCCGTTAAGGCGCTCCTCCTCACTGCATACGCAATCGACACTCTGAAGGCACGACGCCTGAGCGGCCACTACCTGACCACCTTAAGCGGGGTCATGGGCCGCATGGCAAGGGCAGAACGTGAACAGCGGGAGGCCACAATCTCACAGAGAAAAGGAGCCTTCGGCCCACGCCAAACCCTCAGGACCCTTCAGGCGCAGCTTGAGGCGGCAGGAATGCTCCACAGGGAGACCCGGTACCAGGGGCACGGTCACAGTGGTACGGTCTTTGTGTACCAGCCAAATAGCCGCTATGTGCCCTCAGGGGACCCGGCAGCGGAACTGGAGGTGACCTATCGGGCGGTTGAGGGAGAGTCAGACTACCCGAACATCTGTGGCGGGCTTGAGTCGGAAGACTTCACACACTGATTCCTTATCAACCCACTATAAGGGGAGCCATAACGATGAACCCTACGGTTAACCGGGAGGTGCCGCCGTAGGTCCGTGATGTGTGGGAAAAGGTTCACGGGGGAGGATGACCAATGAGGGGGAATACTCTGTGGTCTCCTCCCTGCGGGCATCTGTATTGGGCGGGTCTCCGACATTTACAGCACGGCTGGTGGGGCGCTAGCCGCTTTGGCTTGTTGAACTCGCATACGACGCCTCAGTTCCCTTTTTACGAACTTGATAGCGTAGTCCTTGTCTCCGCCTTCCACACTTGCGATGACGGACTTACGGCAGTGTTCACATACGAAGTCAGTTTTCCGGGTCTCGCCCAAATGGGAGGATGTCCAGTTGCACGAACTATCGTCATATACAAGTTCTGCATCACACGCGGGGCAGTAGCACCAGAGGCCGCTTATCTCTCCGCCTATCCAGTGCCAGCGCCAAACCGCCCCGTTAACCATGTCCGTTATGTAGGGCTGTGAAGAATCCCCCCGACCCAGAAAAAGGGTCAGAAATCTCCCACAAACCGCAATGAAGCATAGGCCCAGGATCAATAGCAGCCACCCGGGCGTTTTGTAGCCATCAACGAAGAAGCCCAGGCCCCATAGCGTTTTGTCCCAGAACCACAACGGGACGTTTTTGATGATGGGCGCTATCTCTGTCAAGACTGCAAGAACCGCAGCAGCAATTAGGGCAGCAATAACGCTGTTTCGGATGGGATGTGACTCTTCTTTTTTCATCTATTGTTCCGTTGAGACTCTGATGAATTGAATTACAGCATCCGCGTGAAGCGTATTCAAGGGGGGTCGAGGAGTCTAAGTATTCCCCCGCAAGCAGGCAGTAACGGTGGGTTAGGCACGGCCATAACTCAGCGGTTCGCAAGAAGTAGGGCCGCAGCTTCCACCTTTGCGCCATGGCGTACCTTTCTGGCTGTTTCAATGGCGTTCGCCCTGCTGCCACCTTGCGAGTATGTGTCCCCCGCAAGTGTCCCGACCTTGTGCCCTACGAATCTATGGATCGGCACCTGACCCACCCCCGCCGCTTCAAGAACTGTAATGACATTGCGGCGGTATGAGTGAAAGTCGGTCCCATCTGGTACACCACAGGCGCGACGATAGCGGCCATAGGCTTTCACTGCGGAGGCGGAGAACTTTTCATCCAGACCCCCAGGGGACAACTCAGGGAACAACCTGTCCGTACCCGAAAGACCCTTTAGACGCCGCTTGAGTACGGCACGGGGGGCCGCGTGTGTGACCCCCACGGGGCGGATGCCAGCCTTGGTCTTTGAGTCCGTGATGTCGAGAACACAGACCCCACGGGTCACCTCTACAGCCTGTGCTGTGAGGCTACAAAGCTCCTCCTCACGGGCACCTGTGAAAAGCCCCAGGATCATCAAGTCCGGTAGGTAGGAGTAGGTAGGCCAGCCCTTAACCTTGTCATTGCCAGCAAGCAGTTTTAATAGCTCATCGTCTGTGTAAGAACGCTTGGGCGGGCGTGTGCCCTTGTTCTGCTGTTTGCTGAGCTTGTGGCCCGTCCAAGGGTTGACACCGGGGGGCACGGCCTCACGCGAAGCCATCCACGCCCAGAAGCCCCCCAGGGAGACCAGCTTGTCCCTGAGTGTCGTATGCGCCAGCCCTCGCTGTGTCAGCGTCGTATCAATGTACGAGAGGGCAACTTTGCGGGTGACATCGGAGGGCGTAGCGTGGTCGTTCCCCATGAATTCCAGAACCTCA
The DNA here is from genome assembly GCF_035638815.1 of Polaromonas sp. Taxonomy (GTDB): domain Bacteria; phylum Pseudomonadota; class Gammaproteobacteria; order Burkholderiales; family Burkholderiaceae_C; genus Polaromonas. The sequence goes on along the minus strand of NZ_DASQZG010000019.1, from coordinate 173,217 downwards.
GAAAGGGCTTTTCGATGTCCTGATTTTGTGGAGGCTTTGTAGTCGCTCACCTCCAACCATTTCTCCATGAGTTCGCGGAGCGTGTCAGTGGTGGCGGTTGCGGCCTTGTACCAGCGTTTGGCCTTGTCCGTGCCGTAAAGCCGTTCAAGTTGTTCCGCCTTATCAATCACAAGGTCCTGAATCGTTCCGTGAAGATTTTCATCGCCCTCGGTCTCTGCTGCTAAGAGGCTTTCCCGCCACTGTTTGGCCTCAGCAAAGGAGATGCCGCGTTCATCGGCTTTGTTGGGTGACAGACGAAGCCGCGCAAGCTCCCCCTTTATTCGGCCCACTACGGCATGCTTACGGCGGTTGGCTTCAGCCTTTTCGCCCGTCTTCAAAGTGCGTCGGATGTGGGTTTGGCCTAGATACTTCTCCAGGGTGCGAGGGACACGGACGCGGGCGTAATACGTGCCGCCTACCTTTTGAAGATACTGATCTGGGTTGCCGCGTTTGGTAGCCATAGAGGGGCAGTGTGGGTGCAGAGTGTGGGTGCATGATCTTCCCACAAAAGCCGCGCCACCAATGGCGTTCGTTGTTTTCTGGCCCCGTGTCGCTTCACCCCATCAGCCACCCCATATCGGATATAAAAAGCCTGCTACCAAAACGGTAGCAGGCTTTTTTCTTGGCTCGGTCCCGCTGGGTCCAGGCTGAGGCCATATCCCCCGCCACCTTCTTGCGACTTAGCCACTTTGGTGCACGGGTTGTTCATGTCGCGCGCCGGGCGGCGGCTCGGCGAGGTGTATAAATTCATTCGCTGCCAGAGCATCTCCAGGCCTTGTTGAGCTTTGGGATCGGGCCAAGGAATACACCATGATTTTTAATCTTCGGGCAGGCCGCCGTGTCGCTGTTGCCGCATTCGTGGCGGTACTGAGCGGTTGCGCTTTTAATCCCCTGTACAGTGTGACACCAGGCCTTTCACGTGACGAGGTCGTTGCGCGCATGGGTACGCCGCGTGCAGTAGTGCCGTTAAACAAGGGGACGCGCCTGCAATACTCACTTCAGCCTGCAGGTCGTTATGCCTATATGGTCGACCTTGATCAGTCCGGTCGCGTGCTCAGCATTCGTCAAGTGCTCAATTCGCAGGACTTTGCCCGCATTGAGTTGGGGAAGTGGACCAAACAGGACGTGCTGCGGGAGTTTGGCCCTCCGTCCTCTGTTGATCACGTTGCCTCGTGGAAGGGCGATATCCTGACCTACAAGTGGTTTGACGTGCAGAACATGTTTTACTGGGTCTACCTCGATCGCAACGGGGTGGTGCAACGCGCACATCCCGGCATGGAGGAGGACTTCTTTTTGCCGGACAACGTGCCCTGACTTGTCCTCAGCTTGCGCTCAGTTCCATCACGAGCTCAACCGACGCCCGTTTTTTGTGGGGACGCTCCTATATCTGGAGCGCGCCCCAAAGGCTCTTACCGCGGGGAACTTGCAGGATTTAAAGTCCTGGATTCGTTTTTCATGAAGTTCTCAACGCCCGCTGCGTTTCTGTCTTGCCTTTGCTCGGCTTTTGCCTGGCCCAATGTGGTGGCACGGACGATCGCATCGCGTGCGGCGTCGGCTTGAAGGACCGCAGCCACCAGTTGCTGCAATTCGACTTTTTGGGCATTGTTCTGAAATACAAAATTCCCCTGATGCAGGCCCAGTCGACCATCCTGCGCCACGCCCCAATCCACCAGCTTCGACATGGCATCGAGCAGCCGTGTGTCGGCTTGGTCCATGTCTGAGTACATTTTGACCAGGGCGGTCCTGCCCTCATTCATTCGCAGCGCTCCGATCTCGCGGGCCACGCCCGCGGAGAGATGTTCGTTGATAAAGCGGTCGGACTCGGTGAGCTGCGTCTGCATCAGCACGCGTCGTTCCGTGACCAGCGCCCGGTAATTTGAAATACCTGCCTGTGCCTCCGTGAGTCCTTCCCGGGTACTGAGCGTGTGGGGAGTCAGGATGCGAGACATGTCAACCTTCTCAAACTTGCCCTCCAGTTCAGTGAATTCGGCCGTTTGGCGTGCGTGGTGAGCAACCGAAGCAATGACGAACCGTGTCTCTGCGTCTGTCTCGCCATTGGGCTGAATCGGATGGCATCCTGAAAACAAGCATAGCCCCAGCCCGGTCAGCACGATGGCATAGGCTTTCACGGCTTTGTCCCGGTGTCTGGTTGCCAACCAGATCAGCAAGCCCAAACCCAAAAACAAGCCAGGGAATTTGGCAGCGTCGTAGCTGGCTGCGGCCGGGCTGATGTAGCCCCCAAAACTGGCAAGGAAAGGGAGGGCCAACGCTACAACGATGAGCGCCGTCCCCAAGCCTGTCGCAAGCTTTGGCGAAAGAATCTGCCCTGATGCGGAAATGCCATTCATGCCTCACCACTCCTTGTTAAGCATGGAGTGTAGGCTTCCGGGATTTTTGACCGCTCTCAGTTCACCATCACCAGCTTGCCCTTCACGCCGCGCGAGCCCATGTGGGCGTAGGCTGCCTTGAGGTCTGCCATGGGCATGGTGCGGTCAATGACAGGTTTGATTTTTCCCTGTGCGTACCACTGGGCCAGCTCGGCCATGGCGGCGGCACTGGCTTTGGGTTCGTTTTTGGCAAAACCGCCCCAGAACACACCCACGATGGACGCACCCTTGAGCAGGGTGAGGTTCAGGGGCAGCGAAGGAATCGGACCCGAAGCAAACCCGATCACCAGGTAGCGACCCCGCCAGGCGATGGAGCGAAATGCCGGCTCTGCAAACTCGCCTCCCACCGGGTCGTAAATCACATCCGGGCCTTTGCCATCAGTCAGGGCCTTGATGGCTTCGCGCAGGTTTTCGGTGCTGTAGTTGATGGTGGCGTCGGCCCCGATGGACTTGCAAAGCGCACATTTTTCGTCGGTCGATGCCGCAGCAATGACTTTCGCGCCCATGGCTTTCGCAATCTGAATGGCCGACGTACCGACGCCGCCAGCGGCCCCCAGCACCAGTACGGTCTCGCCGGCCTTAAGCTGGGCGCGATCCACCAGAGCGTGGTGGGAAGTGGCGTAAATCATGATGAAGGCGGCGGCATCCACATGCGGAAACCCGTCGGGCAGAGGCATGCACAGCGCAGCGGGTGCAATGGTGTGCGTACCAAAACCGCCCGTACCTGAGAGGCAGGCGACGTTTTGGCCAACCCTGAGGTGTTTCACCCCTTCGCCAACGGCTTCAACCACGCCCGCATATTCGGAACCCGGCACAAACGGCAACGCTGGCTTCATCTGGTATTTGTTTTGCACGATCAGCAGATCGGGAAAGTTCAGACTCGCGGCCTTGATTGCAATCAGCACTTCGCCGGCCTTGGGCTCGGGCGTGGGCAACTCTTTCCAGGATAGCGCGTCAACGCCGGTGGGGTCTTCACAAAGCCAGGCATGCATGGGGTTCTCCGTTGTCGTTCAGGTCATCGCATCATAGGCAGAAGAAGCGTTGCCGCGGCTATTGCGGGCCTCCCGCTTGTCACGCCCGAGACCGTAGAATTGACTCATGAAAATCCTGATCTGCAACGACGATGGCTACCAGGCCTCCGGCATCATTGCCCTGTATGAAGCCCTGAAAGACATCGCTGACGTAGAGGTGGTAGCACCCGAGCAAAACAACAGTGCCAAATCCAACGCGTTGACTCTTCACTCGCCCATGTATGTGCATACCGCCGCCAACGGGTTTCGCTACATCAACGGCACACCGGCCGACTGTGTGCATATCGCGCTAACGGGTTTGTTGGGCTACCGGCCTGATCTGGTGGTCTCCGGCATCAACAACGGCGCCAACATGGGCGACGACACCATTTACTCGGGCACCGTCGGCGCGGCGATGGAGGGCTATCTTTTTGGCATTCCGGCCATCGCGTTTTCGCAAACTGAAAAAGGCTGGGCGCACATTGACGTGGCTGGCCAGCGCGCGCGTGATCTGGTGCAGCAACTAATGCCTTCGCTGGAGAAGGCTGCTGGCGATACGCAGCCAGCGGTGGCGCCCTGGTTGCTCAACGTGAATATTCCCAATCTGCCAGAGGCAGAGCTTCAGGGCTTCAAGGTGTGCCGGCTGGGGCGTCGTCACGCAGCCGAAAGAGTCATCACCCAAACCAGCCCGCGTGGTGAAACCATGTACTGGATTGGCGGTGCAGGCCCGGCCAAGGAAGAGGGGGAGGGCACAGATTTTCATGCCACGCGCCAACATTTCATCTCCATCACGCCCCTGCAGGTGGACCTGACAGACCACGAGCGCCTGCCCCACTGGACGCAGACCGCGACCAAGCTCACACAAGCGCTGGCATGACGACGCCTCCCAAGCGGCCCGGTTTCCCGGTGCGTCTGGCGCCCGACGCAGGTACGCCGTCTGCTACCAAAAAGATAGCTGGTCGCGCCCACCCGGAAAGGGCTACCGGTCTGATTGATGTAAAGAAGCCGGTAAAGTCAATACAGACCAGCGGCCTGGGACTTGATTCCAAAGCCGTGCGGGCCCGCATGGTGCACAAGCTGGCAGCACAGGGTATCTCCGATGCGCAGGTGCTGGCGGCCATGGGCCACGTGGAGCGGCACCGCTTTGTAGACACCGCCTTGGTCAACCAGGCTTATGAAGACACCAGCCTCCCGATTGGCCTGGGCCAGACCATCTCAAAACCCAACGTGGTGGCGCGCATGCTGGAGTTGCTGCTGCAAGGGCGGCCTACACGTCTGGGTCGTGTACTCGAGATAGGAACGGGTTGTGGCTATCAGGCAGCAGTTCTGGGTCAACTGGCGAGCGAGGTCTACAGCATTGAGCGCCTGCGCGGCCTGCACGACAAGGCGCGCGAGAATCTGCGGACGTTTCGTCTGGCCAATGTTCATTTGTTGTTTGGCGATGGCATGGTGGGTTATGCCAAGGGCGCGCCCTATGCGGCCATCATTGCAGCTGCAGGCGGCGAGGCCATTCCGTCGGCCTGGGTGGAACAGCTTGCCGTTGGGGGGCGGCTGGTCGCACCCATGCAGATTGCTGGCGGTGCCCAGGCCCTGGTGGTGATCGACAAGACCCCACAGGGTGTTACACAGACGGTTTTGGAGGCTGTTCACTTTGTACCTTTAAAATCGGGAACAAGCTGAGCGGGCGGGCTTCAAAGCCTGATTCGCGGCAAATGCAACAAAGGTAAATCAAGCAATGAATCAAATAGCAGGGTCGTTCATGGCAGCGTCTGGATCAGGTAGCTCTGAACAGCTCAGAAGGCGCAGGTTTGCCACCGCTGGTTTCGTGCTGGCAGCGGTGTTCCTGGTGTCCGCCTGCAGCACACGCGGCCTGAACCGTGCCCCTGTTGAAGACCGCGGTGCGGGCATGAACCGGCCTTTGCCGGGTGTGGTGGACTCCAGCGCTGTCAAGCCGCTACCGGGTGCTGAAAATGCTGGCAAGCCCGGTTACTACACCGTCAAGCCCGGCGACACCCTGATCCGCATCGGCCTGGACACCGGCCAGAACTATCGCGACATCGGCCGTTGGAGCAATCTTGAAAACCTCAACCTGATCGAGGTCGGCCAGGTTTTGCGCGTGGTGCCTCCAGTAGAGGCCACAGGCGTTGTCGTGCGGCCTGTGACATCCAGCGGTGCCACCGCCGCCTCTCCGGCAACCGTGGCCAGCGCCCCGGTTGCCGCAGCAAGCGCACCCAAGCCAGCGGCAACCGCAAGCTCATCGGCCCCCACCGCGGGCGAAGATGACGTGGCGTGGATCTGGCCGGTGCAGGGCGCAGGCACGGTCTTGGCCGGGTTTGATGAAGCCAAGAACAAGGGGCTGGACATTGCGGGCAAGGCTGGCGACGCGGTGATCGCTTCCGCCGATGGCCGGGTGGTGTACGCCGGTGCCGGCTTGCGGGGTTATGGCAACCTGGTCATCCTCAAGCACAACAACACCTTCCTCACAGCCTATGCCCACAACCAGGCCTTGCTCGTCAAGGAAGACCAGACGGTGCGCAAAGGCCAGAAAATCGCCGAGATGGGTAGCACCGATGCCGACCGCGTGAAGCTGCACTTTGAAATCCGCCGCCAAGGCAAGCCGGTGGACCCCGCACGGTATCTGCCCGCCAAATAAGCGCGCGCAGATTGAAGAATCAGGGAGCCTGCAATGCACGGCTCCCTTTTTTATGCCCATCAATTCTTGAAGAAAGTTTGACCCATGGCCTGGCCTGTACTGGTATTTGACATTGAGTCCATTCCCGATGTGGCCGGGCTACGTGCCCTGCGTGGCGAAAGCGCAGACAAGAGCGATGCCGAGGTCTATGCCGGCTATGTCGCCGAGCGGCAAGCCAAAGGGCAAAGCGACTTCATGCCGCTGCATCTGCAGCGCATTCTGGTCATCAGCTGCGTGTTTCGCAATGCCGAGGGGCTGCGCATCCATTCCTTTGTGGACAAGGATGGCGCCTCGGAAGGCAAGGTCATCCAGACGTTCTTCAACAGCATTGAAAAACACGTGCCCCAGTTGGTCAGCTGGAACGGTGGGGGTTTTGACTTGCCGGTGCTGCACTACCGCGGCCTCAAGCACGGCGTGACGGCCAGTCAATACTGGGAAGTAGGCGAGACCGACCGCGACTGGAAGTTCAGCAACTACATCGGCCGCTATCACATGCGCCATCTTGACTTGATGGACCTGCTGGCGATGTACCAGCCCAAGAACAATGCGCCGTTGGACGCCATGGCCAAGCTGTGCGGCTTTCCCGGCAAGCTGGGCATGGATGGCTCGGCGGTGTACCCGGCCTACCTGGCCGGGAAGACCGACGAGATACGCCGCTATTGCGAGACCGATGTCATGAACACCTATCTTCTGTACTGCCGTTTTCAGAAGATGCGAAGCGGCTTGCTGGAGGCGGAATACGATCAGGAGATCGAACTCGTCAAACAGACTCTGGGCAATCTGGCGCCCGACGAGGCGCATTGGGACGAATACCTCAAGGCGTGGGTCTAAGCACTCGCGTTGTGAGCAATTTTGGCACTTTGCCCTTTAACTGCGGCAATAGTTTGCTATCAAGTTGGTAGCGTGTCTTGCCCTTGCGGTATGTCGTCATAACCACGGCCCTTGAATTCCAGCAGGTCGATGCCGTGACCAAAGGGGTCGGCCAAGCCAGCAATCCGCCCCCAGACGCGATCAGTAACCGGTTGCTCGAGCACAGCGCCGTGGCGTAGAAGTCGTGCAAGGGCACTGTCGATGTCGTCCACCACAAAATCCAGATGCACGGGCGTCCAGTGGCGCTGGAAGCTGCGCGTGATGGTCGTCTGGTCGGGCAGGGGCATGCTGCCCTCGGCTTGCAGCAGCAAGTCAATGGGGCTGCCCGCTCCCAGGATCTCGACAAACCCGCTTTGAAAGCGCCTGCCAACGTGCAGACCGAGACCTTCTATATAGAACGCCACGGCGCGCTCCATGTCGTTCACGTCAATACAAATACGCAATTCCATCGTGTGCTCCTGAAGCAGCAGACCGCTGATCCGAAAATGGTAGCGCAGCCTGAGACAATGGGTACATGTCCCGAAGAAAACATGACAAAGCCCCCCGGCAAGCAGTCCCTGCACCCACAGAGTACCCCCTTGATCTGCTGACAGTTGAGTCGCTCGACATCGAAGCCCAGGGCATCGCCCACCGCGAGGATGGCAAGGTGGTGTTTATTGACGGAGCATTGCCCTTTGAAACGGTCAGCGCCAGCGTGTACCGCAAGAAACCCAGTTTTGAAAAAGCCACGCTGATGGCTGTGCTGCGTGAGTCTTCGCAACGAGTACGGCCCCAGTGCCCACACTTTGGGCTACACACTGGCGCCTGTGGCGGCTGCAAGATGCAGCACCTGCACGTCGGCGCGCAGGTGGCGGTCAAGCAGCGCGTGCTGGAAGACAACCTGCGTCACATCGGCAAGCTCAAAGCCGAAAACATCCTCCGCCCGATTGAGGGCCCGGCCTGGGGCTACCGCTACCGCGCCCGCCTGTCAGTACGTTTTGTGCGCAAGAAAGGTGAGGTGCTGGTTGGCTTTCATGAGCGCAAAAGCGGCTACGTTGCTGATATTCGCGAGTGCCATGTGTTGCCCCAACACGTGAGCGACTTGCTGCTGCCGCTGCGCGCGCTGATCGCAAGTATGGACGCCAAGGAGACCGTGCCGCAGATCGAGCTGGCTTGTGGTGACGAGGTAACGGCTTTGGTGCTGCGCCACATGGAGGCTCTTAGCCCGGGTGACCTGGACAAGTTAAGAGCCTTCGCAAAAGCACACCCTGGCTTGCAGTGGTGGCTTCAGCCCGGCGGTCTGGAGACCGTCAAGTTACTCGATGCTGAAGTGCAGACCTTGAGTTATAGCCTGCCAGAGTTTGAGGTGCTCATGCCCTTCAAACCAACGGACTTCACCCAGGTCAATCCGCACATCAATCAGGTTTTGGTCTCGCGCGCGCTGCGCATGCTGGACGTGCAGCCGCATGAGCGCGTGATCGACTGGTTTTGCGGTCTTGGCAATTTCACACTTCCGCTCGCCACCCGCGCACGCGAGGTTCTGGGAGTGGAGGGCAGTGAGGTGCTGGTGGCCCGCTCCCGCGAAAATTATGAGTCAAACAAGGCTACTGCCCACAGAGGGCGGGCGCTGTCAGCTACTGAATTTGTAGCACGCAACCTGTTTGAAATGACCCCCGCGCTGCTGGTCAAAGACGGCGGCGCCGACAAGTGGCTGGTGGACCCGCCGCGCGAAGGCGCCTATGAGTTGTTCAAGTCCCTGGCCGCATTGCACCAGCAAATGCTGAGCGGCGTGCCCTGTGATGACGGCGCGCAGCAGCAAAGCCTGCAACTGGCAGGCTGGACGCCACCCAAACGCATCGTTTATGTCAGCTGCAACCCGGCGACGCTGGCTCGTGACGCAGGCGTACTGGTTGAAAGCGGTGCGTACCGCTGCACGGCAGCTGGCGTGGTCAACATGTTTCCGCACACGGCGCATGTCGAGAGCATTGCCGTGTTTGAGCTGAAATAAAAAAAGGGCCGTGAGGCCCTCTTTTTTGACAGCGCAGAGCGCTTAGTCTTTTTCACCGCCCATGATGCCCAACAGGGCCAACAGCGCCTGGAACACATTGAACAGATCCAGGTACAGCGCCACGGTGGCAGAGATGTAGTTGGTCTCACCGCCGTCCATGATCTGCTTCAGGTCATACAGCATGTAGGCACTGAAGATACCGATCACGGCGACCGACAGCGCCATCATGCCGGCTGTGGAGCCAACAAACACGTTGATAATGCCGCCCACCATGACAACCATGGCGCCAACAAACAGCCATTTGCCCATGCCGGAAATGTCGCGCTTGATGACGCTGGCCAAAGTGGCCATGACAAAAAACACGCCAGCCGTGCCGCCCATGGCCGTCATGATCAGCTCAGAGCCGTTTCTGAAGCCCAGAATCATGCCAATCATGCGCGAGAGCATCAGACCCATGAAGAAGGTGAAGGCCAGCAACACGGGCACGCCGGCTGCAGAGTTTTTGGTTTTTTCGATGGCGTAGAGGAAACCGAAGGCCCCGCCAAGGAAAACAATCAGGCCCAGCCCACCACTCAAAGAGGCGGTAATGCCAGTTGCCACGCCGACCCAGGCGCCCAGCACCGTGGGCAACAGGCTCAGCGCCAGCAGCCAGTAGGTATTGCGCAAGACCCGGTTGCGTTGCTCAGCAGAGGCAACATAGCCATGGTCAAGGGTTTGAACATTGTCATTCATGAGAACTTCTCCGTTTTGGCCAGCAAATGCAGGCATCGTCATTTTAGGGGTGGCGGGGCGCTTTTCAAGGTCTCAGCCCCCTCAATAACCACAATTTGTCAGGGCAGAATCGACCGATTGCGCCGTAATTAGGTCGAAGTTGTTCCGCAAAGTTCAGTATGCTTGCGCCTTGCTCAACCATACAGAAGAAAACATGAAATCCAAACCCGTGCTGGAGTTCTCCGACGTTCAGGCCATTGCGGCTGCCGCTGCCGCAGAAGCTGCCAAAAACAGCTGGGCGGTGACAATCGCGATTGTCGACGACGGCGGCCACCTGCTGCACCTGCAGCGCCTTGACGGTGCTCCACCCCTATCCGCTCACATCGCCCCGGCAAAAGCCAATACCGCGGCTTTGGGGCGCCGCGAGTCAAAAATCTACGAAGACATCATCAATGGTGGGCGCTTCTCGTTTTTGAGCGCGCCGGATGTGAAAGGCATGCTGGAGGGCGGCGTGCCCATCATGAAAGACGGCCAATGCCTGGGGGCAGTCGGCGTGAGCGGCGTGAAGTCCACCGAAGACGCCCAGATTGCGCGCGCCGGCATGGCAGCAATAGGGCTGTAAAACAAGTGCTATTGAAGTAATAGCAAACTCTTCCCGTGGAATAAGGGCAACAGCCCGATTTTTCTTAGAACAAAGCCGGCTCAAGCCGGCTTTTGTATGGGTGGCGAAAAAAGCCTGGCTAATGCACCGGCCCAAAAGGCCCATGGCTGGCTGGCGAAAAAACGATCTGTGAGGCCTGTTCAGGCCCCCGATCGCCCCACGATGAAAACTTCCTACTTGGTCAAGATCAGTTTGCCCAGCCGCGTCGCCTGTAGGCGATAGATCAATCCGTTGTGTTGAATCTCCACAGTCTTGTTGCCGCGCAACAGCTCTGAGCTATCAACTGCACCACACGGACCTTTGACATCAGGCGCAAGACTCGCGGCGCCAAGGCCCGCGGAATGAGAAGGCAAGCTCAATGTTCTGGAGGAGAGGGTTTGAGACATGTCGGAATAATTGAAAAATGAATTTCGATAATGATAATCATTCTCAATAAGTGAGGCAAGTGAAATTGAGCGAGGAGGACGGCTTTTTGTTAAAAATTGCAATCCCTCGATCACCAAGCCATCGAAGCAGTTCGCGCCTGCTAGCATATGTTTTCCAAGGATTTCTGCGCAATAAACGCATCAAAAAAGGAGTTAAAAGTGCTGAGAAAATTGAAGTTAGGTTTGATCATGGGGTTCTTAGCAGTCTGTTCCTTGCTAACATTTTCGGAAGCGCCCATTGCAAGTCCCTATGCATATCCAGTAATTTATGGGGATGACTGGCCTGAGAGAGGTTGGTGCTAAAACCTAACCAAAACGAGCCTCTAGAAATCACTTCTAAGGCTCGTTTTTTTTGTTTCACTGTTGAATTCCGCTGAAATCCGACCCGAGGGGGATGTGTGCAAAAACCTGGACTGGTTTACGCCGTAAGTCCAAGACTCTCTCGGTATTCGATGGGGCTGAGAGAGTCAAAATAAATCTTGATCCGCTTCTTGTTGTGGCCGGTCATTGCCCCGCCACCGTCTCGATGGGAACATCGAGCATCGTGTGGAGGGCTATGCACTATCAGGCATGAGCGAGAGCGGTTGATTTGCAGCGACGTTGTCGCCTGCTACGCCGTTATTCCCGTTCAGCAGCTTCCAGCGTGTTCACTAGCAGCATGGTGATGGTCATGGGCCCGACGCCGCCCGGCACTGGCGTGATGTGGCTTGCCACCTGGCTGACGCCGGCGTAGTCGACGTCGCCGCAAAGCTTGCCAGCGTCGTCGCGGTTCATGCCAACGTCGATGACGATGGCGCCGGGCTTGACCATGTCAGCGGTGAGAATGTTGCGTTTCCCAACAGCCGCAACGATGACGTCTGCTTGCCGGGTATGGTGACCCATGTCTGTAGTCCCGCTGTGGCACACCGTGACGGTGGCATTGGCTTGCAGCAACAACATCGCCATGGGCTTGCCAACTGTGTTGCTCCGTCCTATCACCACGGCGTGCTTGCCACGCAGGTCAATCCCAGTCGTTTCAATCAGCTTCATACAGCCGTAGGGTGTGCAGGGCCGGAATCCGGCCTGCCCGGTCATCAGCTCTCCCGCACTCAGCGTTGCATAACCGTCCACGTCCTTGCTGGTTGAGATGGCCTCAATAACCTTGTGCGGGTCGATGTGTTTGGGCAAGGGCATCTGCACCAGGATGCCGTGAATCCGGGGGTCGGTATTGAGGGCGTCAATACGTGCGAGCAGATCAGCTTCGCTGAGGGATGCCTCGTACTTCTCAAACACCGAATGAATGCCCGTATCGGCGCACGCTTTTACCTTGTTGCGGACGTACACCGCACTGGCCGGGTCCTCGCCCACCAGAATGACAGCCAGTCCCGGAGTGATTCCCCTGACCTTCAAAGCCTGCGTGCGTGCCGCAATGTCTGACCGCAGCTTGGCGGAGAGGGCGAGGCCATCAATTTTGCGGGCAGGGGAGATGGTCATGTAGTGCTTTCAAATGAAAAACGCCCACTGTCCTTACGGAGTGGGCGGTAGATGCTACCAAAGATATAGCATCAGGGTGGCTTATCAGGCTTTGGGTGCGGCTTGGCCCAGTGCAATTTTCAGCAGGTCGGCCACGGTGTTGGCGTTGAGTTTTTCCATGATGTTGGCGCGGTGCGCCTCCACCGTCTTGATGCTGATGCCAAGGTCGTCGGCAATTTGCTTGTTCAGGCGGCCGGCAACAATTCGTTCCAGCACCTGAGCCTCGCGGGAGGTCAGTTTGGCCAGCAGGGCATCGCGGCTGGCGGATTGCTGGTGTTCGCTGAAGGTGTCCTTGGCCTGATCCAGCATGCGTTCGACGAGGCTAACCAGTGCTTCTTCCTGAAAAGGTTTCTGGATGAAATCCATTGCGCCTTTTTTCATGGTGTTGACCGCCATGGGGACGTCGCCGTGGCCGGTGATAAACACAATAGGCAAAGGCGACTTGCGCTCAACCAGGCGGTCCTGCAGCTCGAGGCCTGTCATGCCGCCCATGCGGATATCCACAATCAGGCAGGCCACTTCACGCGGGTCGTAACGGCTCAAAAAAGTTTCCGCCGAGTCATAACAACGTACCCGGTAGTCCTTGCCCTCCAGCAACCACTGGAGGGAGTCGCGCACGCCTTCGTCGTCATCGACGACATAAACGGTGCCTTTTTTCGGAATCAAGCTCATGCCAAACCTTTGCGTAGACGGTGTCAGGAAACTTAAATGCCAGCCCGGGTGGGGGGTGCTTCTGCGGCCGCAGCGACTGGTAAAACAAGGGGTGTCACAGGGATCCAGAAGGTGAACCGGCACCCCACAACTTCATCGCCATTGTAGAGGTTCTCTGCCTGCATCCGGCCCTGGTGGGACTCCACAATGCTTCGGCACAGTTTCAGGCCTATGCCCATGCCTTCGGCCTTGGTGGAGTAGAAGGCTTCATACAACCGGCTCATCACTTCCGGCGACAGTCCCTTGCCGGAATCGAGCACGGAAAATTCAACCACGCTCTGGTCTTCAATGAACTTGGGGACCACACGCAATTCAACGCTGCGGCGCGCGGCGGGGCGGCGCGCCTGCGCAATGGATTCCGCGCCGTTTTTCATCAGGTTGATGAGCACCTGCTCAATCAGAATCGGGTCCACCATGACTGAGGGCAGCCGGGCCGCAATGTAGTGGCTGAGGCGAACGTTGTGGCGACGCAGTTCGATGTCGGCCAGTTCCATGGCGTTGCTGACCATGGTGGTGACTTCCGCAGAGCTGCGATTGGGCTCGCTGCGTTTAACAAATGAGCGGATGCGCTGGATGATTTGCCCGGCCCGGTGAGCCTGCTTGGCGGTTTTTTCCAGGGCCACCAGCAGGTCTTCGTTGGTGATCTGCTGCCCCTTGATGCGCGAGACCATGCCATTGCAATAGTTGTTGATGGCGGTCAGTGGCTGGTTCAGTTCGTGCGCCACACTTGACGCCATTTCACCCATGGTGATCAGGCGGCTGGCCGACTGGGCCCGCTCGGCCTGTTGGGCTGCCTGTTCTTCCGCATGGCGCCGCGGGGTGATGTCGCTAGCAATGACCATTTGCGCAAGGCGCCCGTCCACCCAAGTCAGGTAGCGTGACCTGACTTCCAGCCATTTGCCCAGATCGGGCACAAAAATTTCGGCGTTTTCAGTCTGTGCGGTCGTCAGCGTATCGGTAGGGAAACCAGCAAGGCCGTCCACCGGGTCTGTGGCGTCGTCAGTCGGGGGAATGGCCGGGACCCCCGCTTGCGCAATCAGGTTCATGTGACCGGACACCTCGGCACCGAACCAGGCGCGGTACAGCTTGTTGGCGAAAAGAAGTTCTTCACTGCCAAGTGGCGCCACCGATACTGCGGCGTCCAGCCCTTCCAGCACCGTGGTGAAGCGTTCGTAAGACGCCGAGAGTTCTTCACGAATGCGTTTGGGTTCGGTGATGTCCGTCACCGAAGTCATCCAGCCGGTCTGCTGGCCGCGCGGGTCAATCAGGGGCGAGACATACATGCGAGCATCAAAAATAGCGCCGCCTTTGCGCTTGACTCGAACTTCAAAACCGCCGGGGGTGGTGCGCCCATGCAGCTCATCCTCAAGCCGCGCTGCCAGCGCTTCCCTGTCCTGCTCGGGCCAATACGGGAAAGGTGCGGTGCGACCCACCAGTTCACTTTCGCTCCAGCCCGTCATCTGGCAAAACGCCGGGTTGACATAGGTGATGCGTCCCTGAAGGTCCAGTGCGCGCATGCCGGTGAGCATGGAGTTCTCCATTGCGCGGCGGAAATTGGTTTCGGTAATCAGAGCTTCTTGCGCCTGCATGCGACGCCGTGTGTGGCGCCAGGTACCCAGCAGCATCCAGACTGTCATGGCACTCAACGCGCTGACCAGCCAGAAGAAGCCGCTGCCGACGACGCCCAGCGACGCGCGGTATCCCTGCGCCTTCAGAAGCAGGCCATTGCCCACAGGCGACACCGGAATTTCATACTCCGGGGCTTCGTCGGACCATGGCAAGAGCTTGGCCGCCGTATTGCGCGGCGGTGGCAGGCTTCCCGCCAGCAGTTTGCTCTGGTCGTCCAGCAGCGCCACAGCATATTTGGCGCTGACTTCCGTGGGAACACCGAAGCGCAGCAAGCCATCAAACGAATAGTCACCAAGGATGACGCCCCCAAATTTGCCCTGGTCATCAAGAGGCACATGCAACTGGAGGCTGGGCGCGTTGTAGCTGGCGTCGTCTTTTACCGTTAGCGGGCGCGAGTAAACGGGTTGCCTCAAGTCGCGGGCCAGTCCAAAGGTGCCTTCGGTCTCTCCTTGTTTGAGCTGATCGCCCGTCGCCCGGATTTGGGTGGCATTGGCGCTCGGCGAGGTATAGGCGGCCCTGACCTTGCGACGACCGTCTACCCAAGTCACTGCCATCAGCTCTGGATATTGGTTGACCAGCGACTCGGCTTGCGCGATGAATTCATCGGCATCGACTTCCTTGTTGGACACGTCGCGTCCCAGGCGCATCAGTTGCTCCTGGCGCTCCAGCAGGCGAAGGCGCAGACGCTGCTGTGCGTATTCAACGTCTCGCTTGACCGCTTGCTGCTCCCGGTCAATTTCTTCCAGACGAAGGTAAGCAAAGGCGGCGATAACCGCGGCCAGGAACAGGGCGACCGAAAGCAGCGGCCCTAGCGTGACAAAGCGGTCTTGCCGGGTTGGGGATTGCTTGCGCCACCACCGGTGCCAGCGAGCCATGGGGGCTGGATTGGACGGGCTGGCCGTGCGGAGAGGAGGGGGTAGCTCGGGTGGCTGCATAAGGGGGCGTTCAGTTTAAAGGACTTGGATGTCTGCGCGGCAAGTGAGCCACTTGGATGGCTTGGGCTCGGTCCTCAGATCAAATCCAATTTTCATAAAATTTCTTAATGTGAAATCAACAAGCACTATTTGAAATTGAGCGAAATTTGTGGGAAACTAGAGACTTGAATCTAAATTGCGTTACAACGTGATGAAGAGGCTAGCAACCCACAAGCTAACAAACAGCACCAGCAGGAGACAAAACCATGGCTGCAAATCCGGAACAGGCACGTGTCGACACTTTGGCCCAAGCGACGAATGGGGTGCCCGACAAAGACTCACAGGAAACGCGGGAGTGGCTTGATGCCCTGACCGCCGTGATTGAGAGCGAGGGCCCAGAGCGCGCCCATTTTCTGCTGGAGCAATTGCTGGAGCACGCGCGCCAAAGCAGCATCGACATGCCGTTTTCGGCAACGACCGGTTATGTCAACACCATCGAAACCGACCAGGAAGAGCGATGCCCTGGCAACCTCGAAATTGAAGAGCGCCTGCGCGCCTATATGCGCTGGAACGCAATGGCCATGGTGGTCAAGGCCAACCGCCATCACCCTGAAGACGGCGGTGATCTGGGCGGTCACATCGGCTCATTCGCATCGCTGGCCAGCTTGTTTGGCGCTGGCTTCAACCACTTCTGGCATGCCGAAAGCGCTGAGCCTGGCAAAGAGCACGGGGGCGATTGCCTCTACATTCAGGGCCACGTTTCCCCCGGCGTTTATGCACGTGCCTATCTGGAAGGCCGGCTGACCGAGGAGCAGTTGCTCAACTTCCGCCAGGAAGTGGACGGCAAAGGATTGTCAAGCTACCCGCACCCCAAGCTGATGCCCGAGTTCTGGCAGTTCCCCACCGTCTCCATGGGTCTGGGCCCGCTGATGGCGATTTACCAGGCGCGTTTTCTCAAGTACCTGCATGCACGCGGCATCGCCAACACCGAGAACCGCAAGGTCTGGGTATTTTGCGGTGACGGCGAGATGGATGAGGTGGAAAGCCTGGGTGCCATTGGTCTGGCCGCACGGGAAGGCCTGGACAACCTGATTTTTGTCATCAACTGCAATTTGCAGCGCCTTGACGGACCAGTCCGCGGCAACGGAAAGATCGTGCAAGAGCTGGAGGGCGAATTCCGCGGTGCCGGCTGGAACGTCATCAAATTGTTGTGGGGCAGCAGCTGGGATCCGCTGCTGGCGCGCGACAAGGACGGCGCTTTGCGCAAGCTCATGATGGACACGCTGGACGGCGACTACCAGGCCATGAAGGCCAACGACGGCGCCTATGTGCGCAAGCATTTCTTTGGCAAGGACCCCCGCACGCTGGAGATGGTTGCCAAGATGAGTGACGAGGACATCTGGCGCCTGCAGCGCGGCGGCCATGACTCGCAAAAAGTCTACGCGGCCTACCACCAGGCCGTGCACCACAAGGGCCAGCCCACAGTGCTGCTGATCAAAACCGTCAAAGGTTATGGCATGGGCAAAAGTGGTGAGGGCAAGAACAATGTGCACCAGACCAAAAAGCTCACCGACGAAGACATCAAGATCTTCCGCGACCGTTTCAACATCCCGGTGCCTGACAGCCAGATTGCTGACATTCCGTTTTACAAGCCGGCTGACGACACGCCGGAAATGCAGTACCTGCATGAGCGCCGCAAAGCGCTCGGTGGTTATCTGCCGCATCGCCGCACCCGGGCCGATGAGCAGTTCACCGTGCCTTCGCTGGACACCTTCAAATCAGTGATGGAGGCTACGCCTGAGGGCCGTGAAATATCCACCACGCAAGCCTACGTGCGTTTCCTGACCACGTTGCTGCGTGACCAGGCTTTGGGCCCACGGGTGGTGCCGATTCTGGTTGATGAAGCTCGCACCTTTGGTATGGAAGGTTTGTTCCGCCAGATCGGCATTTACAACCCTGAAGGCCAGAAGTACACGCCGGTCGATAAAGACCAGGTCATGTATTACAAGGAAGACAAGCAGGGGCAGATTCTGCAAGAGGGCATCAACGAGGCTGGCGGCATGTCAAGCTGGATTGCAGCGGCCACCAGCTACAGCACCAACAACCGCATCATGGTGCCGTTTTATGTGTATTACTCGATGTTCGGTTTCCAGCGCGTGGGCGACCTGGCCTGGGCGGCGGGTGACATGCAAGCGCGAGGCTTCCTGCTGGGCGGCACATCCGGCCGCACCACGCTCAACGGCGAAGGCCTGCAGCACGAAGACGGTCACAGCCACATCATGGCTGGCACCATTCCCAACTGCATCAGCTACGACCCCACCTTTGCGCATGAAGTCGGCGTGATCCTGCACCATGGCCTCAAACGCATGGTGGAAAAGCAGGACAACGTTTACTTCTACCTCACGCTGCTCAATGAAAACTATGCGATGCCAGGCCTCAAGCCCGGCACTGAAGAGCAGATCATCAAGGGCATGTATCTCTGCAAAGAGGGCGGCAAGCAGACGACCCGTGTGCAGTTGCTGGGTTCCGGCACCATCCTGCGCGAATCGATTGCCGCGCAGGAGCTGCTGGAAAAAGACTGGGGCGTCTCCGCCGACGTCTGGAGCTGCCCGAGCTTTAACGAGCTCACGCGTGAAGGCCAGGATTGCGAGCGCTACAACCTGCTGCATCCGGCTGACAAGGCGCCTCGCGTGTCCTTTGTCAGTCAACAGCTTGAAAAACACGCCGGACCGGTCGTGGCTTCTACCGATTACATGAAGGCCTATGCCGAGCAGATCCGCCCCTTTATTCCAAAAGGCCGGACCTACAAGGTCTTGGGTACCGACGGCTTTGGTCGCAGCGACTTCCGCTACAAGCTGCGCGAGCACTTTGAGATCAACCGCCACTACATCGTGGTTGCCGCATTGAAGGCGCTGAGCGAAGAAGGTACCGTGCCGGTGGCCAAGGTCGCCGAGGCCATCAAAAAATACGGCATCAACGCCGACAAGATCAACCCCTTGTACGCATAAAAACATCCGGAGACAAGAACATGGCAGTGGTAGAAATATTTGTCCCCGACATTGGGGATTTTGACGAAGTCACCGTGATTGAGTTGATGGTCAAACCGGGCGATACGGTGAAAGCCGATCAGTCCCTGATCACCGTTGAATCTGACAAAGCTTCGATGGAGATTCCATCAAGCCAGGGTGGCGTGATCAAGGAGATCAAGGTCAAACTTGGCGACAAGGTCAAGCAGGGCTCTCTGGTTGTGACGCTTGAATCGGCTGAGGCGGCTGCCGTTGCTGCAGCTCCGGCCGCGGCAGCAGCGCCCGCCGCAGCCGCAGCTGCGTCTGTTGCTGCTGCAGCCCCTGCGGAAGCTTCAGGCCCGGTACAGGTGACAGTCCCCGATATCGGTGACTTCAAGGATGTCACTGTGATTGAAGTCCTGGTCAAAGTCGGCGACACCGTCAAGGTGGAGCAATCGCTTTTGACGGTGGAGTCGGACAAGGCCTCAATGGAAATCCCGTCCAGCGCAGCCGGCGTGGTAACGGAGCTCAAGGTCAAGCTCGGTGACAAGGTCAACATTGGCGATTTGATTGCCGTGTTGCAAGGAAGCGCCGCGCCTGCACGCGCGGCCGCCCCTGCTACTCCTGCTGCTCCCGCTGCTGCACCGGCCACATCTGCCGCTGCCACTGTGGCTGCGCCAGCCGCTGCTGCGGCCTCCGCGCCTGCTTCCGCTCCTGTGCCCGCGCACGACCCAACTGTCTCGCCGCAGGGCAACTTGCCCCATGCCTCACCATCGGTGCGCAAGTTTGCGCGTGAGCTTGGCGTGCCTTTGGCTGAAATCAAGGGTAGCGGCCTCAAAGGACGCATTACGGAAGCAGACGTTCAGGCCTTTACCCGATCCGTGATGAGCGGCGCGGTCAAAACCCTGGCTGCTGGCGCTCAGGCAAAAGCGGCCGGAACGGGAGGAGACGGCGCTGGCCTCGGTCTGATTCCATGGCCGAAAGTTGACTTCACCAAGTTTGGCCCGGTTGAGCGCAAGGACACGTCCCGCATCAAGAAGATCAGCGGCGCCAACCTGCATCGCAACTGGGTCATGATCCCGCACGTCACCAACCATGACGATTGCGACATCACCGATCTGGAAGCCTTCCGCGTGTCTACCAATAAAGAGAACGAGAAGAGCGGCGTGAAGGTCACCATGCTGGCTTTCCTGATCAAGGCCTGTGTCTCTGCGCTCAAGAAGTTTCCTGACTTCAACGCCAGCATTGATGGCGACCAGATTGTCCTCAAGCAGTATTTCCACATTGGCTTTGCGGCGGATACGCCCAATGGCCTGATGGTCCCGGTGATCAAGGACGCGGACAAAAAAGGGATTATGCAAATCTCGCAGGAGATGGGCGAGCTGGCGAAAAAAGCGCGTGATGGAAAGCTGAGCCCGGCTGAAATGTCAGGTGCGTGCTTCACCATCTCCAGTCTGGGTGGCATTGGTGGGCGGTATTTCACGCCCATCATTAACGCTCCTGAAGTTGCCATTCTGGGAGTCTGCAAATCGACAACCGAACCTGTGTGGGACGGCAAGGCCTTCCAGCCGCGCCTGATGTTGCCACTCAGCCTGAGCTGGGATCACCGCGTCATCGACGGCGCAGCAGCAGCGCGGTTCAACGCCTACCTAGGACAAATTCTGGGTGACTTCCGCAGGGTTCTCCTGTAACTCATCAAGCTTCAAGAAAAATCAAGCGGAGACAAGACACATGGCATTGATAGATATCCAGGTTCCCGATATCGGTGATTTCGACGAGGTCACGGTGATCGAACTGTTGGTCAAGGAAGGCGACACGATCAAGGTCGATCAAAGTTTGCTGACAGTTGAAAGCGACAAGGCTTCGATGGAAATTCCGGCCAGCCACGCCGGCGTGGTCAAGGGACTCAAGGTCAAGCTGGGCGACAAGGTCAAGCAGGGGACGGTTGTACTGGTTCTGGAAGCTGATGGAGTCACTGTACCCGTGGCACCGCCCGCAGCGTCGACTTCTGAATCAAAACCGGCTCCGGCCCAGGTAACACCGGCGCAAGCTGCTCCTAAAACAGTAGCACCCCAAGCTCCCGCGGCATTTTCGGGCAATGCGGATGTGGATTGCGACTTGCTGGTGCTGGGCGCAGGCCCTGGCGGTTATTCAGCCGCTTTTCGCGCAGCAGATCTCGGGTTGAAAGTAGTGCTGGTCGAGCGCTACGCAACCTTGGGCGGCGTGTGTCTCAATGTCGGCTGTATCCCCTCCAAGGCCTTGCTGCACGTCGCCGCAGTGATGGACGAGGTCAAGCACTTTGACAGCCTGGGTGTGAGTTTTGGTGAGCCCAAGCTGGACATCGGCAAGCTGCGCACCCACAAGGAAAAAGTAGTGGGCAAGCTGACCGGTGGTTTGGCCGCCATGGCCAAGATGCGCAAGGTGACTGTGGTGCGCGGGTATGGCAGCTTTGTCGGCGCCAACCATGTCGAGGTGGAAGAAACCTCCGGCAGTGCACAAGAAAAAAATGGCAAGAAGCAGACCATTGCTTTCAAGAACTGCATCATCGCCGCAGGCTCGCAAGCTGTGCGTTTGCCCTTCATGCCGGAGGACCCGCGCGTGGTCGATTCCACAGGCGCGCTCAACCTGAAAGAAGTCCCCAAGCGCATGTTGATCCTGGGCGGCGGCATCATCGGACTGGAGATGGGCACGGTCTACTCCACACTGGGCGCTTGCCTTGATGTGGTGGAGATGATGGACGGCCTGATGCAGGGCGCCGACCGCGATCTGGTCAAGATCTGGCAAAAGATGAACGCGCCGCGTTTTGACAACATCATGCTCAAGACCAAAACCGTGGGCGCCAAAGCAACAGCGAAAGGTATAGAAGTGACGTTTGAAGGCGAGGGCGCTCCGGCTCCGCAGACCTATGACCTGGTGCTCCAGGCGGTAGGCCGCACACCCAACGGCAAAAAGATCGCAGCAGAAAAAGCCGGCGTTAGTGTGGCGGACCGAGGCTTCATCCCGGTGGATATCCAGATGCGCACCAACGTGCCGCACATTTTTGCCATCGGTGACATCGTCGGCCAGCCCATGCTGGCGCACAAGGCCGTGCATGAGGCTCATGTGGCCGCAGAGGTCATTGCAGGCGAGCTGCAAGGCAACAAGGAGCTGGCCAGCGCGGCTTTCAATGCCCGGGTCATTCCAAGCGTGGCCTACACCGACCCCGAAATCGCATGGGTTGGCCTGACAGAAGACCAGGCCAAGGCGCAAGGCATCAAGGTCAAGAAGGGCTTGTTCCCATGGAACGCTTCCGGACGCGCCATTGCCAATGGCCGCGACGAAGGTGTCACCAAGCTGCTGTTTGATGACAGCCCTGAGGCGCATGGCCACGGCAAAATTCTTGGCGGCGGCATGGTCGGCACACACGCTGGCGACATGATCGGCGAGGTGGCTCTTGCTATCGAAATGGGCGCAGATGCCGTTGACATCGGCAAAACCATCCACCCCCATCCGACGCTCGGCGAAAGCATCGGCATGGCGGCTGAGGTGGCACATGGCAGTTGCACAGATTTGCCACCGGCGCGGAAGTAGCCTTTCGAGACGCTACTGATTCAGTAGCAAGCCGCGCATGTTCCAAAAGGGCCGCGCGGCTTTTCCATTTGTAAAATCGCATAAATGATTGCCCTGTTCGCACCGTTCAAGGAGTCCCGCCGGACGCAACCGACCTTAAATAGAGTCCGCGGGTAGGCGAGAGGGATTCCGCGCCCTGGCGCTTATAAGCGAATGAGGTTTCCACGCCAGTCATTCGACAAATTTTTTAGCCCCGACGCATGCAAGTGCGCAAGGTATCACGAGCACCGGAGCCATCCTTCCAGCTCATCCGGAACACTTCTTTCCCCTCAATGCTGACTGCAAATTCCTGCTGGTCCGGCATACCGGCAAGGGCAGCGTTCATGCTTGGTACGGCGAAGGTGAGTGTCCCGTAACCACGCATTGCAGGGGTGGTCTGGGCATTGAAAATTCTGACGGTTGAAGGAGACCCACCTGACTGGCTTAGGGTCGCAGAGATCTCTCTGAAGCGATCTGGTTGGGGGATGTTTTTACCGATAAAAGTGAGGAGGCCGCCCTCCCAACTTTTGTCGACTCCGCTCAGGGTGATAGACCCGTGAAGATTCGTATAAGTGGCGGCGCAAAACTCCCCTGGGGAGGCTGGCTGTCTTGCCTTGTAGTGCTGCCAATAGCCATTGACGTGTCGCATGAGGACAGGGTCTTTGCGAAGTTGCTGGAGTCTTTGAGCGTCCTGACGTAACTGTTCAATTTCCCGGTTGTATTGTTCAAGGGCGCGTTTCTGTTCTGGCGTAACGGCTTCGTAACCTCGCAGGTAGTAGGTGGGGCCGCTGTGCGTTGACGCACTGATACGTCTCTGAACGTCCCTGTGGAATGCTTGCGCGGAAAGTGCACTCATGGACTCACTGTGTGACTGAGCATGTACAAAAGCACCACTGGCCCCGAAATAGAGTGCGACCACGAGGCCTGACAGGGACTTCAGTTTGCGGAGTTCGGATATGGGTTGCATGATGCTTTTCGTGGCGAGAGGTCCTGTATGTCGTAGTGCCGTGGGGGTACGGAGACCTTTGGGCTGTAGTCCCCAAACTCTAACCCATCCCTTCGAGACAGACACCCTACTTGAGGAGGGTTCACTTCCACCGGCGGATTCCCAATACTGCGAATGTTGCAACTATCAAGAGGCTTTTCGCATGAACATCCGTAACCTGAAATCCGGCGCCTGTCTGAGCGCCATGGCACTACTTCTTCTGGGCTTGAGTGGTTGCGCGGCAACCATCCGCGATGATGGACTCGAGCAACGCACTTCTACCGCTATTGGACGCAGTGTGGGTACCTTCACCATCGCGAAAACGGGCGAAGAGACGGGAGGGCGCATCAACTACACAGTCAAGACGAAAGACGGCGCGGCATACCAGTGCTATATGTATTCCGCAACTGGGTTCCAGAAGGCCATGTCATTTGGGCAGACGCCTCACTCTGACGCTGTCTGCACGCAAATGGGACGCGGTGGTCCTAGCGCTGCCGCCGACAAACCCGGGGCCAGCTGCAATCCCTTACTCAAGGCGGCCGGAAGGTGCTGACAGTGCAGCGCTTGAGCCGCAGGCTTTACGCGGCTACGGGCGTGCGCTGACCCTAGTGGTAATCCTCAACCACGCTGTCCGGTCCTGCGGGCAGCGTGGCTAGTGTTCGCTTGCAGCGCCGGCTGCGAGGAACTTCTTGGCGTGTGCGGCGACTTTTTCAGGCTCCTCCAGTTGGGGCCAGTGCCCAGTGCCATCCAGGCACACAACGCTGGCATCAGGCACAAGGGCGCGGTAGCGATCCACCATGTGTTGCCCGGAGTTTGGATCACTGGTGCCGTTGATGAACAGCAGGGGGAAGGCGCGCTTGAGCAGGGGCTCCACCAGTCTGTCGCGCAAAGCGAGTCGTTCCCGCCAGAAGCGGCCAACCTTGTGTGTGACACGGAGCCCCTGGTTGTGCGTGACCATGCCCCAAAAATCGTCCAGCAAGGCTTCCCCGGGCTGTGTGTTTTGTCCGAACAGGGGTTTGATCGTGCGCCCGAACGCACGCCGCGACATGCGCGGACCGATCAAGGCCCCAAGCGGTGAGGAAAGCATGCGCAAAATCAGGCGTGGTTGATATGCCTCCGGGAAGAGCCCGCCATTAAGCATGACCACGGCATCGACTTTTGCCAGAGGCTCGCCCGCCATGCGCCTTGCCAGCATTTCCTGAGCCACGCTCACCCCTAAATCGTGCGCCATGAGGCTCAAGCGTTTGAGGCGCATCGCAGCAATCAGCCACTCATGCAGGTCAGCGTGTTCCTTGATGGAGTAGGCCAGATCAGCAGGTTTTTCCGATAAGCCCATTCCGGGCATATCCACCGCAATCAGGGTGTGGAGTTGTGAAAGAGCTGACCAGATCCGGTGCCAGTCGTACGAGGCCGTGGGGTACCCGTGAATCAGCAAAAGCGCAGGGCCTGACCCGCCAACCCGCACAAACACCTTGTGACCTCGATAGGCAACGAGTTTCCCGTGCGAGAACCACTCCTGCACACCCGGCGTGAGCTCGGTGCTCATCGCTGCATCAGCAGCCAGGCCAGCGTTAAGTGGACAAGCAGGCTGGTGATGTGGGCCAGTTGCCGCAGGCGCAACCAACGCTGAAACATGGCCACCGGGTGCAGTACGCGCGCGAATAGAAAAACAGGGCCAAGCCATGCAAGTGGCACCGTGTCACTGGATTGTGCGTCCAGCGCAAGCGCCAACACGGCAAACAGCAGGCACTGCTCCAGCGCATTTCCGTGCGCGCGGATGGCCACGGTGAGATCCCTGTGTCCGTCGTCGCCGTAGCTGACTTTGAACTTGAGGCGAAGTCGGGAGACGTTCAGTGAAAGCAGGGTGAGCAGTACCGCCAGTGATGCCAGTACGTGTGCAGAAGTGAGATTCATCCAATTCCTTTTTCATCAAAAAGAAATTGATTCTCCCGACGCGAATCGCGTGTGTGAACCCTACCAAAGAAGGGCGTCACATTGACGATTCAACGCATTTTTTGAAGTCCCTGGCTCCAACGAGGCTTGCTCCTGGACACGGCGAGGAAAATAGGCGTGGATTGGATGGTTCGGAACAGGTCGCCGATTGTGGACGTTCGGTACACCTTAGGCAACCCTACCCAAGTCGGGTGTCGAAAAGATGCGCGCGAGGGGGATGGATGCTACGATTTCCGGAGCTCATGCTCACCTCAAGCCCTTACGCAATCATTCTGGACGACCACCCGCTGGTGGGGCGTGGAATGGCTCAATACTTGCAATCGGTAAGACCGGAGCTGAACGTTTGCACGGCCACAAGCTGGGACGAGACACTGGCGCTTGTTGATACAAACGGCTACCCCCGCGTGCTGGTGGCCGATGTGTGGCTGGTCGAAGGCAACAGCCTTCCTTTGCTGACGCAGTGGCATGCGGCGCACCCAGACATACCCTGGCTGGCCATCAGTGCTGACGAGGATCCCGTAACAGTTGAGCGTGTGCGCGCCGCTGGTGCGAAAGGGTTTGTTCACAAGCAGGCTACGCCAGAGACTTTTGGTCAGGCCGTCTTTACGGTGCTGGATGGCGGGCAGTGGTTTGAAGCCGGGCCCGCGATGGGCATCAAGGATTCCGCAAAGCGCGAGTGGAAAGTAACTGCTGCCGAATTGGGCCTGACTTCGAGGCAGGGCGACATTCTGATCCTGCTTCTCAAAGGTTTGTCCAACAAACGTATCGCGCTGACGCTGGACATCACCGAAAGCACAGTCAAGGAGCATGTGACGGCCATTCTGGAGCGATTGAATGTGCGCACGCGGGTGGAGGCGATTATGGCGATGCAGGGTCGTCAGGTGGTTCCGTCGGAAGGCACATGAGGGCGACGGATTGGTTAGGCAGGGCGAAAGCGGTGCTTTGTCCTGGCGGTATTGCGCTGCTCAGCGCCAAAAGTCAGGCCGAGTTGCTCGACATGAGTTTTTCGCGCCTGAGATTCAGCGTCTACATGATGCCGCTGATCGCAGTGCCCTTGCTTGCATACTTCGGTTGGAAAGAAGATGCCGTGCCTGTGCTTGTGTGGGGATCAGCTTACCTCCTGCTCTCCGGGTTAGTGCGCCGCCTTGCGCGTGGTTATGCCGGGGATCAAGGGCGCCTCTCCGACCCTGCACTGGTGACACGCTGGCTTCCACGGGTCCAGAACCTGGCCTGGGTGCATGGTGCCGGCCTGGGCTTATCGGTCTTGGCAATGGTACCCGGCGCTTCCGCAGAATTCCGCATGCTTCTGTACGTGGTGATCGCCCACATTGTGGCCACCAACACAACACACCAGACGCCCACCTTTGGCGTATTTCTTCGCTTTTTCGCGCTTGGCTGGCACATCCCGGTGCTGCTGATGTATTGGCTGTTCCCTGACCTTTGGCGCGTCGCAATCCCTTTGGGTCTGATTTACACGCTGGTGATCTACCGGCACGCGCTGACATCGCACCGGTACGCCATTGAGCAGGTGAAGTTAAAAGAGAACAGCGAACTGCTGGCCGGGCAGTTTCGGGCGGCGAAGGAGCAGGCAGAGGCGGCATTGCAGGAGAAGAACCTGTTTCTCACCACAGCAAGCCATGATCTGCGCCAGCCGATTCATGCCATGTCTTTGCTGGTAGAGGCAATTTCCCTGCGCAACAAGCAGGCGCCGGTAACCCCGCTGCTGGTGGATCTGAAGCACTGCATGGCGTCGATGAACCAGATGTTCAATGCGCTGCTGGATCTTTCCCGGCTGGAAGCCGGTGCGCTGCCGCAAAGGTCTGCGCCGGTAGTGCTGAACACGCTGGTGCGCGACACGGTCACCCTGTTTCGCGAGCAGGCCAATCAACGCGGCCTGCAGTTGCGTATGCACGTGCCTCGGCAAGAGGCCGTCGTTTGGGCTGATTCGGCGTTGGTTCGCCAGGCCCTGGTTAACCTGGTGCACAACGCACTGCGTTATACGCAGCGGGGCGGGATTCTGATTGGGCTGCGTCGGCGCTCGGGGGGCTGGCAGCTAGAGGTGTGTGACACCGGCATCGGCATAGCTGAGCAAGACAAGGATCAGATTTTCTCGCCGTATTTCCGCAATGAACATGCGTGGCGCATCGACGGTGCGGGGCACGGGCTGGGGCTGGCAGTGGTGGCGCGGTGCGCGCGTCTGATGGAGGCTACCCTCGGATTTCGATCGCGAATGGGGCAGGGCTCGCGCTTCTGGCTGCTGATCCCTGCGTATGAGTCTTCGCGTTCTGTGACGGCGACGATACCCGAGGCGGCGGAGATGCAAAACGTCACTGTGAAACCCATCGGTGGCCGGTGTTTGGTGCTCGATGATGACCCGCAGGTGATCGGTGCGTGGAGGGCCTTATTGGAAGGCTGGGGCGTGAAAGGGCGATACGCCGGGAACGCAGGCGAGGCAATGGCCTGTCTTAACGATGGTTTCACGCCCGACGCCATTTTTTGCGATCAACGTCTGCGATCAGGCGAGAGTGGGTTTGATGTCCTGCGGGCGCTTCTGGCACGATGCCCATCGGCCAGCGGCGCCATGGTCAGCGGCGAGATCAACTCGCCCGAACTGGAGGAGGCGCGCGAAGAAGGTTATTTGGTGTTGCGCAAGCCCCTGAACTCTGATCAGCTTCGCGCAATACTGGTCACGTGGGCCAAGGCGTGACGATCGGCTAACAGAGGGGCTAAATAGTCAATGCGAGAACGGTGCGCTTGAAGCCTGCTTGGCGCCGACCTGCCTACGCGTGGGGCTGGCAGCCTGAACTATTCGCCCGTGCGGTCAGTTGCGGCAGGGACTCCCGCCACACGGCGCGCACCGTCAAAACGGCTCGCCCAGTAGGCGATGCGCATGCTCTCTACCCGGACTTCAGCGCCGGGCTTGGGCGAGTGGATGAACTTGCCGTCGCCGACGTAGATGCCCACATGGCTGAAGGTGCGTTTCAGGGTATTGAAAAATACCAGATCGCCCGGCTGAAGCTCTGCTTTATCGATGTTCTGGGTGGCGGCCGCCTGCTGCTCGGCGCGGCGCGGCAGGATCAGGCCTACGGACTGCTGGTATATGGCGCGGACAAAACCGCTGCAATCAAAACCGGTTTCAGCGGTATTGCCGCCGCGCTTGTAAGGCACGCCTAAAAATCCCATGGCGTTGACGACAAGCTCCGATGCCTTGTGGCCCACCGACTGGCGGACTTGCTCAATCTTGTTGAGAAGGCCTTTGTCGGCGAGGAATTTGTCCATCTCATCGCCGGACTGCCCAGGCGTGGCGTGGGCGAAGGCGGAGAAGAAGAGGCAACTGGCGATGAGGGTCAAACGCATGGGCGCTAGATTACTTGAAGGACCTGTCCTACGTCAAGATAAAGTTTTTTCTAGATTGCGGATTCAAGTCTTTGATTTGTAAGGATTTAATACAATTTATCGCATTGAGGCGCCATTGCTGACTAACCCCTGGAACCTGATTGGGCGCTCCGGGAGTGGCATATTTATGGGTTTCGGCGGCTTTTTGCCGCTTTTACCAGCTTTTCAGGGGTCAAATATGCCTTCCGCCCTTATCCGTCTTGCGCCGTTTGCTATTGTTTTTATAGTTTTCGGACTCTCCGGCTTTGGGGCCCACGCCCAGACCGTCAGGCCCGAAGCCGTGGCTACAGGACTGGAAAACCCATGGGGGCTGGCCTTTTTGCCCAACGGCCGATTTCTGGTGACGGAACGGGCCGGGCGACTCCGCGTGGTGGAGGCCAATGGGCAGGTTGGGGCTCCGCTTGCCGGCCTGCCCGCCATTGATGCCGGCGGGCAAGGCGGCCTGCACGACGTGATCACCGACACCGACTTTGCCGTCAACCGCCGTTTTTACTTCTGCTTCGCCGAGCCGGCCACCTCAGGGGGTGGCAACAGCACGGCCATGGCGCGCGCCACACTCTCGGCTGACAACACCCGGCTGGACGACGTCAGGGTCATCTTCAGCCAGAAGCCGAAATTTTCCAGCAGTGCCCACTTTGGCTGCCGCATCGTGGAAGCCCGCAAGGAAGGCAAGCCCGACGGGACCTTGCTCCTGACGCTGGGTGACCGCTACTCACGGATGCAGGACGCGCAAAAACTGGACAACCACCATGGCAAGGTCATCAGGGTGGGCAAGGACGGCACGGTTCCCAAAGACAATCCCTTCGTGGGCAGGGCCGGTGCGCTGCCAGAAATCTGGAGCTATGGCCACCGCAACATGCAGGGCGCGGCAGTCGCGCCGGACGGCACCTACTGGACACATGAGCACGGCCCGCAGGGCGGCGACGAGATCAACCTCCCCCAGCCGGGCCGCAACTACGGCTGGCCCGTGGTGACCTTTGGCGAAAACTATGGCGGTGGGAAAGTGGGAGAGGGGCTTACCGTCAAAGCGGGTATGGAGCCCCCACTGCACTACTGGGAGCCCTCCATTGCGCCCTCGGGGATGGCCTTTTTGACGAGCGACAAATACGGAAAGTCCTGGCAGGGCAATCTTTTCGTGGGCTCCCTGAAGTTTGGTTATCTGAACCGGATCGAACTGAGCGAACCTTTCAAGGGCAGGGTGGTGCGGGAGCACAAACTGCTGGAGGGTGGTGAGCGTATCCGTGATGTGCGGCAGGGCCCCGACGGCTTGTTATATGTGTTGACTGACAGCCCGAGGGGACGCCTCCTGCGTCTGCAGCCCGGCTAGACACCCTATATAGAATGGACAGCCCTTCCCGACTGAGAGTGAGTACGCGTGTCCGAACGATTTGAAGTCCTTTTGCAGTATGTGATGCCCAAGCGGGCCATGACCGAATTTGGCCACCACATTGCCTCCATGCGCGGCGGGGCGGTCACCACGTCCATCATTCGCTGGTTTATTGGCAAGTACGGCGTGAACATGACTGAGGCTGCCAATCCCGACATCACCAGTTACGCCAGCTTCAATGACTTTTTTACGCGCGCTCTCATGCCGGGCGCACGGCCGCTGGCAGCGGCGGATCTGATCTGTCCGGTCGACGGTGCGATCAGCCAGTTCGGCCCCATTGATGGCGACCAGATCTTTCAGGCAAAAGGCCACAACTATTCCACGACGGCCCTGGTGGGCGGCGATCGCGCACTGGCGGCGCGTTTTGACGGCGGCAGTTTTGCCACCATTTACCTCAGCCCCAAGGACTATCACCGGATTCACATGCCGGCTGAAGGGCGTTTGCAGCGCATGATTTACGTGCCCGGAGAGCTGTTTTCGGTCAACCCCGCGACCGCCCGCGGGGTGCCAGGCCTCTTTGCCCGCAACGAGCGGGTGGTGTGCGTTTTCGAATCTGCACGCGGCCCGTTTGTTCTCGTTCTGGTGGGTGCCACCATCGTGGGCAGCATGGCCACGGTTTGGCATGGCGTCGTCAACCCGCCCCGCACGCGTGAAGTGCGTGAGTGGACATACGACAGTCCGGCCGTCCACTTGCGTCAGGGCGATGAGATGGGCCGCTTTTTGCTGGGCTCCACCGTCGTCATGCTTTTCCCGAAGGGGCCATGCCGTTTCAATCCCGCATGGGAGCCCGGCAGCGCGGTCCGCCTGGGCGAGATGATGGCAAACCTGCAGGACCAGTAATCAGGTCGCTTTGCTATATTATTTGTAGCGAACTATCCACGTGTTTATTGGGCGAAGACGGGTTTTTGCCCATAAGCAACTTGCTGGCGTCAGTGAAGGCGACTACCCCTTCTTCATCCCTTTCCTACAGACCACACGAGCCTGAGAACTTATCTTCTTCCCACGCAAATTGTTTGCGCTGGGGGTTACTTGGCTCATGTTTATTCGAACGGTTCCGGCGCACTGGATGCTCAGGACCGTGCACTGAAGGCGCTTCTGGATCAGCTCCGCGACGCAGCCTATGAATTCACCACCGTCACGCCATTAACCCAGGCGAGGGTGCTTCGCAACCGGCGCGGTGCCTTGGGCAAATCACTGCAGGATATTTTTGGCTGGTCCATGCCGTTTGGCATTCACGCACTGCGCCCTTCGCTGATGGATACCTTGCTTCGGGCCGATGTTCTGAATCGGGAAGAGGGCGGTTTGTACCGCAGTCGGGTACGCGTCAGCACTCTGGACACAGATCTGTTTTTGCATTCCGCCTTTCCAACTGTTGAGCACGACGCAGTATTTTTTGGGCCGGACACTTCACGTTTTTTCAGCCTGATTCGCGATCACCTTCCGGCGGCCAGGCCTGAAGCCCCATTGCGCATTGCGGACATAGGTTGCGGCAGTGGCGCGGGCGGCATCATGGCGGCCCGCCTG
The DNA here is from genome assembly GCF_035638815.1 of Polaromonas sp. Taxonomy (GTDB): domain Bacteria; phylum Pseudomonadota; class Gammaproteobacteria; order Burkholderiales; family Burkholderiaceae_C; genus Polaromonas. Next base: position 141,831 of record NZ_DASQZG010000019.1, on the reverse strand, counting down.
AGGGTGGGTGCGGCCGTCGTTTTAAACGATATCAACCCACACGCCCTTCGTTTTGCCCGCATCAATGCCGAGTCTGCTGGTCTTCATGTTGAGCTTGCGCAGGGCGACTCTGTGGCTGCCTTGTCGAGCAATTTCGACGTGGTGTTATCCAATCCACCCTACCTTGTAGATGATGCCGCGCGCGCCTATCGGCACGGCGGGGAAGACCTTGGGAGGGCTTTGAGTGTCCGCATCGGTGCGCAGGCCCTACAACGACTATCGCCCGGCGGGCGTCTGATCTTGTATACGGGGGTCGCCATCGTCGAGGGAGTAGATCACTTCATCAAGGACATGGAGCCGTTTTTAGGTGAGGCAGCCTGTACGTACACGTACTGCGAAATTGACCCGGACGTTTTTGGTGAAGAGCTGGAGCGTCCAGCCTATGAGGGGGCCGACCGGATTGCCGCCGTTGGACTGGTGGCGGTCAAGGCCTGACGCGCATTGTTGGCGCGCATTTGAGGTGAAAAATCCCTCACTGTAATTTTGGTTTCAAGATTTTTTTGTAGGCCAACTTCCATAGTTTGTAAAGTGTTTGGTCCCTGCAAAAACTTGCTGAAATTTTGTCGAAAAAGCACTGCGCATCGTTGTCTGCGTACGTGACAGAAGGTAACCTCGCAGGCGGGTGGGACCATCCCCACGTTTGACCATTTTTATTACTTTTTAGAGGACTCCCCATGGAGGCTATAGCACGATTGCCTGTAGTTGCGCGCGATAAAGAAATCGAGCTTGAAACCTTGCTCAAAGCCATGGAAGCGTTGCGCCGGGGAGACCCCAATGTTGCATTGCCCACTGAGTGGGATGGCATTTTCGGCAAGCTGGCGACGGAGTTCAACCAGTTGGCGGCAGTCAGCGTCAACACTGCCGACAAGGTCAAGGCCCTGAAAGCGCGCAAACCTGCAGGCAACAAGGCGCCCGCAAAATCGGCTCAATCGCGCGTTACGGGGTTCTGGTCTGACAGCCTCGCCGCCGTGGATACCTTTGTTCAGGAGGCCGAGACAAGCGCCGAGCAACAAAAGACTTTTCTGACAGCGCTGGTTGCGCTGAAAAAAGGCGACAGCGCGGCCGCCCTCCCGCTGGACTGGACCGGATTGCCGGGCCGTCTTGCTGATGTCTTTAACGACGTTGTGTCCGAGAACGTGCGGATGTCCGAAGAACTGGCTCGCCTGAGTCGCGTGGTCGGCAAGGAGGGAAAGCTCAAGGAGCGTGCCCGCGTCCCCAATGCCAGCGGTTTCTGGCGCGATTCGGCCGAATCGATCAACTCCCTGATCGCCGATCTGGTGCACCCCACCAGCGAGGTGGCGCGTGTGATTGGTGCGGTGGCGCAGGGTGACCTGTCCAAGTCCATGGCGCTTGAGGCCGAAGGCCGGGCGCTGGAAGGCGAGTTTTTACGCACCGCGATGATCATCAACAAGATGGTGGAGCAGCTGGGTACGTTTTCTGCAGAGGTGACGCGGGTTGCGCGCGAGGTGGGTACCGAAGGAAAACTCGGTGGACAGGCCGATGTGCAGGGGGTGGCCGGTACCTGGAAAGACTTGACTGATTCGGTCAACTCCATGGGTTCGAACCTGACGGCGCAGGTGCGAAACATTGCTGAGGTGACAACCGCTGTGGCGGCCGGCGACTTGTCCAAAAAGATCACGGTGGACGTGAAGGGCGAGATTCTTGAACTGAAAAATACCATCAACACCATGGTGGACCAGTTGCGATCCTTTGCGTCTGAAGTGACGCGGGTGGCGCGAGAAGTGGGTACCGAAGGAAAGCTGGGCGGTCAGGCCGATGTGCAAGGTGTGGCGGGTACGTGGAAAGACTTGACCGACTCTGTCAACTTCATGGCCGGTAATCTGACCTCTCAGGTGCGAAACATCGCGGATGTGACAACCGCGGTGGCGGCGGGCGACCTCTCCAAAAAGATCACGGTGGATGTGAAGGGAGAGATTCTGGAACTGAAGAACACCATCAATACCATGGTGGATCAGTTGTCATCGTTTGCGTCCGAAGTGACGCGGGTGGCCCGGGAGGTGGGTACCGAAGGAAAACTGGGCGGCCAGGCCGACGTGCAGGGTGTGGCGGGTACCTGGAAAGACTTGACAGATTCGGTCAACTCCATGGGCTCCAACCTGACGGGTCAGGTGCGAAACATTGCCGAGGTGACAACAGCTGTGGCGGCGGGTGACTTGTCCAAAAAAATCACGGTGGACGTGAAGGGCGAAATTCTCGAACTCAAGAACACCATCAACACCATGGTGGACCAGCTCCGCTCTTTCGCTTCCGAAGTGACGCGGGTTGCGCGAGAGGTGGGTACTGAGGGCAAGCTGGGCGGCCAGGCCGATGTGCAGGGTGTGGCAGGTACTTGGAAAGACTTGACCGATTCGGTCAACTCCATGGGCTCCAACCTGACAGGTCAGGTGCGAAACATTGCCGAGGTGACGAAAGCCGTTGCCGCTGGCGACTTGTCCAAGAAGATCACGGTGGACGTGAAGGGCGAGATTCTTGAACTCAAAAACACCATCAACACCATGGTGGATCAGCTGTCATCGTTTGCTTCTGAGGTGACCCGGGTGGCCCGGGAGGTGGGTACCGAAGGAAAGCTGGGCGGTCAGGCCGATGTGCAGGGCGTGGCAGGTACCTGGAAAGATTTGACAGACAACGTGAACTTCATGGCCGGTAACTTGACCGGCCAGGTGCGAAACATTGCCGAGGTGACAACTGCTGTGGCGGCCGGTGACTTGTCCAAAAAGATCACGGTGGACGTGAAGGGCGAGATTCTTGAACTGAAAAACACCATCAACACCATGGTGGACCAGTTGCGATCCTTTGCGTCTGAAGTAACGCGGGTGGCGCGAGAAGTCGGTACAGAGGGCAAGCTGGGCGGCCAGGCCGATGTGCAGGGTGTGGCAGGTACTTGGAAAGACTTGACCGACTCGGTCAACTCCATGGGCTCCAACTTGACGGGCCAGGTGCGAAACATTGCCGAGGTGACGAAAGCCGTGGCCGCTGGCGACCTTTCCAAGAAGATTACGGTGGACGTGAAGGGTGAGATTCTCGAACTCAAGAACACCATTAATACGATGGTTGACCAGTTGTCGTCATTCGCCTCCGAGGTGACTCGCGTTGCGCGAGAAGTGGGTACTGAGGGCAAGTTGGGTGGCCAGGCCGATGTGCAGGGTGTGGCCGGTACCTGGAAAGACTTGACTGATTCGGTTAACTCCATGGGCTCCAACCTGACAGCGCAGGTGCGAAACATTGCCGAAGTGACAACCGCTGTGGCGGCGGGTGACTTGTCCAAAAAGATCACGGTGGACGTGAAGGGCGAGATTCTTGAACTCAAGAACACCATCAACACCATGGTGGACCAGCTCCGGTCTTTTGCCTCCGAGGTGACGCGGGTTGCGCGAGAAGTGGGTACCGAGGGAAAGCTGGGCGGTCAGGCCGATGTGCAGGGTGTGGCGGGTACCTGGAAGGATTTGACCGACAACGTGAACTTCATGGCCGGTAACTTGACGTCTCAGGTGCGAAACATTGCAGACGTGACAAAAGCCGTGGCGGCAGGCGACTTGTCCAAAAAGATCACGGTGGACGTGAAGGGCGAAATTCTGGAGCTGAAGGCAACCATCAACACCATGGTGGACCAGCTTCGCTCCTTCGCTTCTGAAGTAACCCGGGTGGCCCGCGAGGTGGGTACCGAAGGCAAGCTGGGTGGTCAGGCGGACGTGCAGGGCGTGGCCGGTACCTGGAAGGATTTGACCGACAACGTGAACTTCATGGCCGGTAACCTGACCTCTCAGGTGCGCGGTATTGCCCGCGTGGTGACCGCGGTGGCTAACGGCGACCTTGAACGCAAACTGACCGTGGAGGCCAAGGGCGAAATTGCCGCGCTGGCCGACACCATTAACGGCATGACGGACACATTGGCCACGTTTGCTGACCAGGTGACCAGCGTGGCGCGTGAGGTGGGTGTGGAAGGCAAGTTGGGTGGTCAGGCCAAGGTGCCGGGTGCCTCCGGTACCTGGAAAGGTCTGACCGAAAACGTGAACCAGCTGGCCGCCAACTTGACCACACAGGTGCGAGCCATTGCCGAGGTGGCGACTGCCGTGACGCAGGGTGACTTGACCCGCTCCATCACGGTGGAAGCGCTGGGCGAGGTGGCCGCGCTGAAGGACACCATCAACGAGATGATCCGCAACCTGAAGGACACCACGCAGGTGAATACCGAGCAGGATTGGCTCAAGACCAATCTTGCAAAGTTCTCCCGCATGTTGCAGGGCCAAAAAGACATGGTGGCGGTGGGTCACCTTATCCTTTCCGAACTGGCGCCTGTGGTGGGTGCGCAGCAAGCCGAGTTTTACGTGCTGCGCTACAACCAGGAGCAGCCCATGCTGCGCCTCATGGCAAGTTATGCCTCGGACGGCCACGGTTCCTACGGCAAAGAAGTGGCGCTCGGGCAGGGCCTTGTTGGGCAGTGCGCGTATGACAAAGAGAAGATTCTGCTGACCTCGTCCATCCCGGAGAGCTTGCGTATTTCTTCCGGCATGACCGAGGTTGCGCCGTTGAATGTGCTGGTCTTGCCAATTATTTTTGAAGGACAGGTCAGGGGCGTGATGGAGCTGGCTTCGGTTGAGCGCTTCAACCCCGCGCATCAGGCGTTCCTGGACCAACTGACAGAAAGTATCGGTATCGTGATCAACACGATCGAGGCGAATATGCGGACAGAGGACTTGCTGACGCAGTCCCAGTCGCTGGCGCAAGAGCTTCAGAGCCGGCAGCAAGAGCTGCAGCAGACCAACGAAGAGCTGCAGGAAAAAGCGCGCCTTCTGGTGCACCAGAACCATGAGGTGGAGCGCAAAAACCAGGAGGTGGAGCAGGCCCGCCAGGCGCTGGAGGAAAAAGCCAAACAGCTCTCGCTGACCTCCAAATACAAGTCTGAATTTTTGGCCAACATGTCGCACGAGCTGCGCACGCCGTTGAACAGTCTGTTGATTCTGTCTGACCAGCTTTGCAAAAATCCTGAGGGCAATCTGGTGCCCAAACAGGTTGAATTTGCCAAGACGATTCACTCGTCGGGCAATGACCTCTTGATGCTGATCAACGACATTCTTGACCTGTCCAAGATCGAGTCCGGCACCGTGGTGGTGGATGTCAGCGAAATTCGCCTGTCGGACCTGCAGCTGTATGTGGAGCGGTCTTTCCGCCACGTTGCTGAAGCGAAAAACGTTGAGTTTCTGCTGACCACCGGTCTGCAGTTGCCCGTATCCATGGTGACCGACCTGAAGCGTCTGCAGCAGATCCTGAAAAACCTTTTGTCCAACGCGTTCAAGTTCACGCACAACGGGCATGTGGCCTTGTCAATTGAGGAGGTCTTCACCGGCTGGAGCCCGGACCATGAGGAGCTGAACCGCGCGCAGCAGGTGATTGCCTTCACGGTCACCGACACCGGTATCGGTATCTCGCCAGACAAACAGCAAATTATTTTTGAAGCTTTCCAGCAGGCCGACGGCAGTACCAGCCGCAAGTACGGCGGTACTGGCCTGGGTCTGGCCATCAGCCGCGAGCTGTCACGGCTGCTGGGCGGTGAGATTCGGCTGTCCAGCGCACCGGGTGAGGGAAGTGCGTTTGTGCTTTACCTGCCCATCAACTTCGCGACGACTCGCGCCTTGCGCAGGTCTGCCATGGAGTCCCGAGCCGAAGCGGTTCCGCAGATCGCCCCGAGCCAGTTCAGGCCTATGCCTCCGGACGCGGACTCGGGTTACGCAGAGTTGGGTTCTGATTCTTCCACCCCATTGGATGAAGCTTCCGACGACCGCCAGATCATCCAGCCGGGCGACCGTGTATTGCTGATTGTGGAGAACGATCTCGCATTTGCCAGCTTCCTGCTGGACGCGGCGCGTGCCAAAGGCTTCAAGGGTCTGGTGACCTCGCGCGGCGCGGGCGCGCTGACGCTTGCGAACCAGTTCGCACCTTCCGCCATTACGCTGGACATGTACTTGCCCGACATGGAGGGTTGGCGGGTGCTGGACCGCCTCAAGCAGGACATGACCGTGCGGCACATTCCCGTGTGTGTTATTTCTACCGACGACTCCAAAGAGCGCGCTTTCCGTTCAGGCGCCATCGCCTTTGTTGAAAAGCCCATTCCGAATCAGGAGGTGCTGGACCAGATGCTGGACCAGCTCTACAACTACGTCGCCAGCGACAACCGCAAGGTGCTTTTGCATGTCGGCGATTTCGATGGCCGCAACCAGATCAGCGAGTATTTGCAGGCTGAGGGTGTCACGACAATCTCGGTTGCCTCGCCCCAGGACATCGTGGCACGCCTGAAGTCTGAACATTGGGATTGCCTGGTCGTGGACGAAAGCAGCGTTGCCTCGGAGCTTGGCCAGTGGCGCGAGGCGCTTGCGTCGCAGGAGTTGCTGGGTCCCATGTCGGTGATCGTCTACCGTGATGAGCTGATCAGTCCGGGCGAAGCTGAGGCATGGCAGTCCGGCGAGGAAATAACCATGCGCGAGGCCCGCTCACTGCCCAAGCTTTTCGACCTGGCCCTGCATGCACTCCACATCAGTCCAGCCCGGCTGTCGGATGCCCGCCATGCTGAGTTGAAAAAATTTCATGAGGCCAACAAGACGCTGGCGGGGAAACGCGTGCTGATCGTGGATGACGACATGCGCAATATTTTTGCCCTGGCCACTGTCCTTGAAGACGAAGTCATGGACGTGATCTGGGCGGACAACGGAAAAGACGCCATCGCCAAGGTTGCGGCGGACCCAAGCATTCAAATCGTCCTGATGGATATCATGATGCCCGAGATGGACGGCATGGTGACCATGCAGGAAATCCGTAAACTGCCCAATGGAAAAAATTTGCCGATGATTGCTGTGACTGCCAAAGCCATGAAAGGCGACCGGGAAAAATGCATTGAAGCAGGTGCATGGGACTACCTTTCCAAACCGGTCAACACCACAGACCTGCTGACGGTTCTACGAGCCTGGCTTCCCCAATGAGTGCTGTTCTCGCCACTGCTTCGTCGCGACCACCGGTGAGTGACGATTTCAAGTCCAACATTCTGGTGGTTGATGACCTGCCAGAAAAACACGTTGTATTTGGCACGATTCTGGAGGAGCTGGAACAGAACGTTTTTCATGCACGGTCTGGCAAGGAGGCACTGCGGCTGATCCTGAACATGGATTTCGCGGTCATTCTGCTGGACGTCAACATGCCAGATATCGACGGTCTGGAAACCGGCAAGCTCATCCGGCAATACAAGAGGACGGCTAAGACCCCCATCCTTTTCATCACGGCCTACGTGGATGAGACGCAGGCTATCCAGGGATATGCCCTGGGCGCTGTGGACTACATCGCCTCGCCTGTGGTTCCGGAGATTTTGCGCTCCAAGGTCAAGGTTTTTGTTGACCTGCACCGCATGAATCGCCAGCTGCAGGCGCAGGCCGCGGAGAGGGAGGCGCTGGCACGGTCGGAGGCAGCACGCGTGGCGGCCGAGGAGTCCATCCAGCGGGCTCACTATCTGTCCGAGGCCAGCCAGACCTTGTCGCGTTCGCTTGATGTTGATGCGACTGTGCAGGCGCTGGTGCAGATAGCACTGCCCGCATTGGCCGACATGGCGGCCGTGGCCTTGCTCGACAGCCACGGCGAACTGATTTGTACCGACATCGTGGACTCACCCAGCCCCGCGTTGTCATTGCCGGTTGCTGGCTCGCGCAAGCTTAATCCCGAGATGACGCAGGCCATGCGCTCGGCCATGCTGTCACGGGAAATTGAATTTGTCGCGCCTGTTGGTCTCTGGACAGAGCGGCGCGCGGACGAGAGCGGCGAGGGCGTTCTTGCCCTGCCTGCCGCCGTGGAGAAGGTGGCTTTGTGCCCGCTCTTTGCAGGCGAACGACCACTGGGAGCCTTGTTGCTGTTTGGGCGTCCGGATCACTTTACCGGAACCCGGATCTCCCTGATCAAAGAAGTGGTCAGCCGCGCCAGCATTGCAATGGAAAACGCGCGACTGTACAGCCTGGTGCAGGAGGCAGACCGGCGGAAGAACGAGTTTCTGGCAATGCTCGCCCACGAGTTGCGCAATCCTCTAGCCCCCATACGCAACGCCGTACGCATCATGCAGGGCGCGGCCCTGGCAGACTCAAAAATGATCTGGGCGCGGGACGTCATCGGGCGTCAGGTGGACCACATGTCACGCATGGTGGACGACTTGCTGGATGTCTCGCGTATTGCCCGTGGCAAGGTGACGGTGCAGACGGAAATTTTGTCCCTGGCAATGTTGTGTGAGCGCGCCGTGGAAGCCAGCGCGCCCCTGATCAATTCGCGACAACAGCGGCTGACCCTTGCACTGCCACAAGATCATGTCCTCATCGAAGGCGACACCGTGCGTCTGTGTCAGGTCTTGTCAAACCTTCTTAACAATGCCTCCAAATTCACTCCGCCTGATGGTGTGATCGAGCTCTCTGCGGAGATGAACGGGCCTGACGTGGAGATCTGCGTCAAGGACAACGGTCAGGGCATAGACCCCGCCTTTTTGCCCTATATGTTCGATCTGTTTGCGCAGGGAGATCAGGCGCTGGATCGCGCTCAGGGCGGGCTGGGTATTGGGCTCACGCTCGTCAAACATCTTGTCGAGCTGCATGGCGGTGACGTCCGCGTGTTTAGCGAAGGTTTGGGGCTTGGCGCTGAAGTCACCCTTCGTTTGCCCGCTCGTGTGACGGACGCTGAGGGTATGGCGCCAGTGGTGCGACCACCTTCGGCGCCGGTTCGGGTGGCTGGGGCCACACGGGTGCTGGTGGTGGATGACCTGTTGGCCTCGGCGGAGACCATGAAAGTGCTGCTGGAGTCTGAAGGGTATGTGGTGCAGATAGCAGGCGACGGCCCATCTGCGCTGGCCGCGGCCAAGGAGTTTTCTCCGTCCGTTGTCATTCTTGACATCGGGCTTCCCGGAATGAGCGGGTTTGAAGTGGCGCAGCAGATGAGGCAGCGTGAGGAAACGCGGGACGCATTGCTGATAGCCCTCACAGGTTACGGCGAGGCGGAAAGCCGCTTGCGCTCCAGCAAGTCGGGGTTTGATCATCACGTGGTCAAGCCCGCAGACATCGATCTCCTGCTGGGCCTCATCAGTCAGGCAAGCCCCCGCAAGGTCTAAAGTCAAACCAGCGGGTTAAGGGCGGGTTCCCGGCGGAGCTGTCCTACAACCGTCTGGTCGTTTTTTGAACGACTGGTGGCGCGCCGCGACCCTAAACTGGTTTATCCCGATTACGTACACCGATGAGCCAAGCCCAAATAACCGGAGCAAACAGCGCGAAAAAGCGCGCGTTGAATGTGTTTGTCATTGAAGACAATGTCACCTTGCGTCAGCTCATGGTCGAAGCGCTTGGCGAGATACCCCATGTCGACGTCGTTTTTTTTGCTGACAATGAAGTCTCTGCCACCAACTGGCTGTCTTCGCACGATGGTGCCTGGGACCTGGCCGTTGTGGATTTGCATTTGAAGCAGGGCAGTGGCGTTGGCGCGTTGAGTTGGTGCACCACCCGCAGACCCGACCAGCGTGTCGTGGTGCTCAGTGGTGAACTTACGGCTGACGTACGCGCCCAGTGCCTGGCACTCGGGTCTGACGCGGTGTTCGACAAATCCACACAAATGGACAGTTTTCTCGACTATTGCCGGGATTTGGCGGCGCCCAAAAATGCTCTGATTTCTTGAGCGCGCCGCGGCGTCGGTATCATGAGCGCATGACTCTCCCGGCACTCAGGCTGACAACGCTTACTGGCCTCAATCGCAAGGCGCGCGACTGGCTAAACGGTTGGTGGCGACTGATATATCTGGGCGCGATGATTCTGGTGCTGACGATGTCGCCATCGAGCTACTCGCGCCAGAACCGAGTTCTGCTGGCGCGGCACATTTATCACAATACAGCGCCCATTCTGTTGGGCTTCACCCTGATGTGCGCGGTTATTACCGTGGTCATCACACGCATTGTGATTGTCACCGCGCTGAGTTATGGGCTCACGCAGTACGCCTTGCAGGTTGTGATTCGCGTGCTGGTGCTGGAGCTGATTCCCCTGACGGCAGCATTGTTTGTGGCGCTGCGCTGTGCCATTGCCAGCGGGGTCGAGCTTGCACAGATGCGCCGACTGGGGCAGCTGGACGCTTTGCGGCAACGCGGGCTGGACCCTGTCCGGATTGAAGTGCTGCCCCGCGTGGTGGCTGGAATTTTTTCAACCATCACACTTGCCGCCCTGAGTTGTGTGGTCGCGCTGGTGATGGCTTACCTTGCGGTGTATGGCTTTACCCTGTCGGGCGTGGTGGGTTACACGCGTTTGTTCGGCCAGGTTTTCAATCCGGCCGTCACAGTGATTTTTCTGATGAAGACGCTGTTTTTCAGCCTTGCGGTGTCCTTGATCCCCATGGCATCTGCCATGTATGACGAAGCCGACTTGCGCTTTCGTGCCAGTGCCGAGTTGCGTGTGCTGGTGCGCATGTTTGCGGTTATTCTGGTGATTGAAGTGGTGTCCCTGATGGGCAATTATTATTAAGTCCTCATGAGCGAACCCAAAGAATCCCTCCCACCTCCTGACGGCCCGGCAGGAATGCCTCAGGTAGCAAATCTGGAGTTCAAGGCTGTTTTGCTACTGATCTTCATGGCCCTGCTGGTCGTCGGCTCAGCGGTTTATGTTCTGTATGCACGCGGCGCCTTTGAAAGCACGCAGACGCTGATTCTGCAGTCCGATGATTCAGAAGGCGTCGTGGTTGGTATGGACCTGACGTTCTCCGGTTTTCCGATTGGGCGCGTGCGCCGCATCGAGCTGGCGGATGACGGCAAAGCCCGCATCATCATTGATGTACCGACCAAAGACGCGCACTGGTTGCGTACCTCCAGTGTCTTCACCCTGGTGCGCGGGCTGGTGGGCAGCACCAACATCCGGGCCTACAGCGGCATTCTCGCCGACCCACCGCTGCCAGACGGAGCCATGCGCGAGGTGCTGCGTGGCGATACCGGGGCCGAGGTCCCCAAGCTGATCGCCGCCGCCAAAGAGCTGGTCGAAAACCTGAACAGCCTGACCAGCAACGAGGGCGCACTCGGTGCCAGCCTGGGCAATCTGGAAAAACTCACAAGCCGATTGAACGGCCCCGGCGGTGCGTTGACGGTCTTGCTGGGAAGTGATGCCGAGGCCAAGAAGCTGATCGCCACACTGGACCGGACCAATGCCTTGCTCACGAAACTGGACGGCCTGGCGGCCAAAACAGACACGCAGGTATTTGGCGACAAGGGTGTGCTGCCCGCCACCCGCGTGACCGTCGAAAGGCTCAACACCCTGCTGGCCGAGGCCCGAGGCAGCTTGAAGAAGGTGGACGCCGTGCTGGTTGAAGCCCAGGCGGTGGGAGGCAATGTCCGTGCCGCCACGGATGATCTGGGTGCGCTGCGCGCGGAGGTCGAGTCCAGTCTGCGCAAAGTGGATGGCCTGATCAATGAGATCAACCGGAAATGGCCGTTTGCCCGCGACACGGAGATCAGATTGCCATGAACGCCCATTTCAAATTTTTATTGACGGCATCATGCGCGGCGCTGGTGGCCTGCAGCAGCGGCCCCAAGGCGCCCGACTGGCAGATGGAAGCCAAAAGCGCGATGGAGCGTTCCGTGAATGCCTATATGGAAGGAAACTCCCGGGTCGAGGCGATGGAGTTTGGCCGCGCGCGCAGTGAGGTGTCCAGCACCGGTCGCGCGGACCTGATGGCCCGCGCAGAACTCCTGCGTTGTGCCAGCAGGGTGGCCAGTCTGGTCTTGGAGCCCTGCGCCGGATTTGAGCGCCTGCGCCAGGATGCGCCTGCAGCAGAACGAGCCTACGCGGATTACCTGGCCGGCAAGCTGCAGCCGCAGGACGCAGCCTTGCTGCCCGCCGCGCAACGCGCTTCCGCCACGGGCGACGTCGCGTCTTTGAAAGGCATCGCGGACCCTTTGTCGCAGCTGGTGGCTGCTGGCGTGCTGTTTCAAACGGGGCGCGCCAGCCCGGCAGTTGTTCAACAGGCCGTAGACACGGCGTCAAGTCAAGGGTGGCGGCGACCTTTGCTGGCTTGGCTGGGCGTACAGGCGCAACTTGCCGACAAGGCCGGTGACGCTTCTGAAGCTGCTCGACTGCGTAGACGCATTGCACTCACCGAAAATCCTTCGCCAGGTGTTTCCGGTGCACCCGGCACCGCCGGCCCTAAACCTTGACGGCTGGCGGTTTGGTAGCCAGCCGCGGTGCGGTGGCTGTTGCGGGCATGTTGGCACTGGCGACGGCCATGGGTATTGGCCGATTCGCCTTCACGCCGCTTTTGCCCATGATGCTCAGCGACGGCGTGATCGATCTGCCCTCGGCCAGCTGGCTGGCGAGCGCTAATTACCTTGGCTATCTCGTGGGGGCCTTGCTCTGCACCTTTCAGCCCTGGATCTGGAAGCGGTTTTCTTTTTTGCCTCAGGTGGCCGGTTCCACGTGGGTTCGTGTCGGACTGGTGGCAACAACAGTACTCACACTCAGCATGGCCATCCACCTCCCCTGGGCCTGGCCGGTGCTGCGTTTTGCCGCAGGCGTAGCCAGCGCGCTGGTGTTTGTTTACACCTCAGGCTGGTGCCTTGCCCAACTGGCCAGGCTTCATGCGCCGCATCTGGGCGGCGTCATCTACACCGGGCCCGGAATCGGCATTGCCCTGAGCGGCCTGTTTGCCAGCGGCATGGTGGCGCTGCACTGGACGGCTGCTGCCGGCTGGCTCCTTTTTGGAGTGCTGGCTGCCGCGTTGACCGCATGTGTGTGGCGCACGTTTGGTGACGGTGCTTTGCAGCTTGTGGGCGTCGCTCAAACAGCATCCACTGGCCATGGGGCGGCACCGGCGGGCCGCAAGCAGATGTTGCTGCTCTCGCTGGCTTATGGACTCGCTGGCTTTGGATACATCATCACCGCCACATTTTTGCCGGTGATCGCACGCGAAGCGATGCCAGGCTCTGTCTGGATCGACTTTTTCTGGCCCATCTTTGGCCTTGGTGTGATTACCGGTGCCTTGCTGGCCACCCGTATCCCCACGACGGGAGACTTTCGTTATCTGCTGGCCGGTTGTTACGCGGTGCAGGCGCTGGGCATCGCAGCCAGTGTGGTCAGCCCCAACCTCGCCGGTTTTGCCATCGGCAGCCTTCTGCTGGGCATACCGTTTACGGCCATTACCTTTTTTGCGATGCAGGAGGTTCGGCGACTGCGCCCCAATGCCGCTGCCAGTTACATGGGTCTGCTCACCGCCATGTACGGTATCGGGCAGATCGCTGGTCCGCCACTGGTTGCAGTCATCCTGCGCACAAGCCCGACGCTGGGGAGCGGATTTACCTTGTCGCTGGAAATTGCCGCAGCAACCTTGCTGGCTGGCACCGCGCTGTACCTGTGGATGGTGAGCGCCTATCCGGTCAAAGGCCCATCGGCCCGGTAGCTATAAAAAGAATAGCTAACTCCGTCCGTCAGTAAAGGGCAAGAGCCCGATTTGCTCACATGCGGCTGACCAGCACCGGTTTGAGCAGCTGCGCCAGCTCGGTGCTTTCCATCACGGTAATGTGGTGCGACCTTGCAAACTGCCGCGCATTGTCAGTAACCGCGCCTGTGGTGATGCACAGGCCGGCGCTGGCGTCATGGGTGTACAGGGCTGCCTCCAGGCCTTGAAAAGGCTCGACCCCCAGCCGGGCTGCCTTCCAGCGTTTGCAACTGAGCAGCGTGGCGTGGCTGCCCTTGGTGAGTTTGAAGTCGGCCGCGTCGCCATTCACTCGGGTGACCTCAAAACCATCAGCAATAAACGCTTTCTCGACCAGCGCAGAAAAGTCGCGCCAGGACATGGCCGTGATGAGCGCCAGCGTGTCTGGAACATGCGCGGTGCTGGGTGCGCGCAACTGGCGCCACAGTGCAATGCCGCCCACCACCACAAAAGGGAACCCCCCGATCGCCCCGAACACGAAGTACTTCTCTGGCAAGAGGGCTTTGGCGGCCAGGGCAAAGCCCATGGCAAGGGCGATGCTAATCCACCACGGCGAGCGCAGCAGCACGGCGAACAGTGACTTTTCAGCCATTTTGAATTTCAAGGGGAAGGTCCTTATGGAGGGTTGCCGGGGGTGGTTGGTTTTTCCACCTCGGATGTGCTTGAGAGGCGCAAATGGACGAATTTTCTATGGATTTTCGCCTACATCTAGCTGAGGAATTATTACTTATAGTGGCGCCCATGCATATTCCAACTGAACCGATTGGCAGCATCCCGCGCCCGCTGGAACTCATTGAGGCCGTGCATCGGGGCGGCGAAGATTCGGCGGCGCTTGATGCCATGTATAACGAGGCGATTCGCGATACGCTGGCGCGGTTTGAAGAGACGGGATCCCCCGTCATCACCGATGGGGAGCAGCGCAAGTATCACAACTTCTGGACCTACTGTGTCCATGGCTTGCCCAACACCAGTCCCGACGGATTCAAGATTCCTTTTGCGGCTGGGCATGTTCGCCGTATGCCCCGCCTGACTGGAGGACCTTTCCGCTACATGCGTTATGCAGACAGCTATCTGGATGTGGCGATGCGCCACACCAATGTCGCACTCAAGCAGGCGGTAATTTCGCCTTCCGCGCTTAGTCTTATGTACCCGGCCGAAGGCATTGAAGGTTACACACGCGAGCAGTTTCTTGACGATTTGCTGGGCGAACACGAGACCGAGATCCGGCGCTGTCTGGACAAGGGTGCGCACAAGGTGCAGATTGATTTCACTGAAGGGCGCCTGGCCATGAAAATCGACCCTTCGGGCGAGCTGCTCAGCAGCTTTATCGATTTGAACAACCTGGCGCTGAACCGGTTTTCCGCCGAGGACAGGCAGCGCATCGGCGTTCATACCTGCCCGGGCGGTGACAGGGACTCCACGCATAGCGCCGACGTTGACTATGCAGAACTTTTGCCCAGCCTGTTTGAGCTGCGGGCCGGGAATTTTTATATCGCGCTGGCGTGTGAGAAGGATCCCGAGCGCGTTCTGAAGATCATCAGTCAGTACATCAAGCCCGACCAGCGGGTATTTGTAGGCGTGGTAGCGCCAATTCAATCCGAGATCGAGACGCCGGAGCTCGTCTGCGAGCGTGTCTTGCGGGCCGCCAAATACATTCCTGTGTCGCAGCTCGGCACGACCGATGACTGCGGTTTTTCTCCTTTCTGCGATGACATCTCGACGAGTCGTGAAACAGCATTCGCCAAAATCCGGGCGCGTGTACAGGGGACCGCGCTGGCGGCCAGCCGACTCGGAGCCGAGTGATGCCGGATCGCCACACGGAAGAGGGCCTTCTGCGCTCCGTGGCGCTGCAAAACGCCCAGAGCATTCTGCTGGCTCGGCAGCGCGCCGAAGCGGCCTTGCTCGCGGCCAAACAGGGTCTTGAGAGGAAAACGGAAGAGTTGGCCGTCTCGGTCGCAATGATGCGGGCGACGCTGGAAGCCAGCCGTGATGGCATTTTGGTGACGGACGACAAAGGGCTGGTCACTGCAGTGAATCAGCAATACGCCCAGATGTGGCGGCTGTCTGCCGACGTATTGCAGACCGGTGACCACGAACGCCTGGTGTCCGTCAACAGCGTCAACTTTGAAAATCCCAAGGCCTTTGTTGAACGCATCGCCGAGATTTACCGAATCTCGCCGCCTGAAAGTTTTGATCTGCTGAACTTGCGCGACGGGCGCATCTTTGAGCGCGCGTCCAAGATCCAGTTTGTTGAAGGACGCAACGTGGGGCGGGTCTGGGTTTTTCGGGACATCACCGAGCAGCGCCGCGCTGAGGAGGCTTTGCAGGACGAAACCCGCATGCTGGAGCTGATCAACAAGACCGGTACTTCGCTCACCGCCAAGCTGGAAGTGCGCGAACTGGTTCAGGCTGTTACTGATGCCGCGACGGAGATCAGTGGCGCGCGATTTGGCGCTTTTTTCTACAAAGTTGGCGGATCCGATGGCAGCCAGCTCTTTCTCTACACGCTTTCGGGTGCGCCGCGCGACGCTTTCGAAAAATTTGGCCATCCACGTGCCACGGCGCTGTTCGGTCCCACCTTCAGCGGCGCGCCGCCCGTACGCATTGACGACGTAACCCAAGACACCCGCTACGGACACATGCTTCCCCATTTGGGCATGCCGGCAGGCCACCCGAAGGTTCGCAGTTTTCTGGCGGTGCCGGTTGCGTCCGGCTCGGGCGATGTCATCGGTGCGCTGTTCTTTGGCCACCCGAAAGTCGCGATTTTTAACGAGCGTGCCGAGCGGCTGGTGGTGGGCATTGCGGCGCAGGCCGGTGTGGCCATCGACAACGCGCGGCTGTACGAGGTAGCCAAGGAAGCTGCACAAGAGCGTGAAAAACTTCTGGAAGCCGAGCGCGCCGCGCGCGCCGATGCCGAGCAGATGAGTCGAATGAAGGACGAGTTTCTGGCAATGCTGGCGCACGAGTTGCGCAACCCGCTTGCCCCTTTGCGTAACAGCGTGGAAATTCTGCGGCGCGTGGCCACTAACCCTGCCGAGCTGGAGCAGACACGCGCGGTCATGGACCGGCAGATTGCACACATGACGCGGCTGGTGGACGACTTGCTTGATGTCAGCCGCATCAGCCGCGGCAAGCTGGAGCTGCGCCTGGATCAGGTGACCCTGGCCGACGCCCTGCGCAGCGCCGTCGAAACAAGCCGCCCCGCGATGACGCAGCGGCAGCATGATTTCCGGGTCACCTTGCCGGATGAGTCAGTCACCGTCACCGCTGATTTGGTCCGGCTGTCGCAGGCATTCACCAACCTGCTCAACAACGCGGCCAGGTACACACCGGAGAGCGGCGTGGTGGAGTTGCGTGCCGAGCTTGCCGAGGGTGGTGTCCGGGTAACGGTCGAGGACAACGGCATCGGCATTCCTGCGCATTTGCACGCACGCGTTTTTGACATGTTTGTTCAGGCCGAACCGGGCTCATCCACGTCCAAGACGCAAGGGGGTTTGGGCATCGGTCTTACCCTGGTCCGCAAGATTGTCGAAATGCACGGCGGATATGTGCGTGCAGAAAATTGCAGCAAAGGCGACGGTTGCAAATTTGTGGTGTGGCTACCGGTTAGCGAGGCATTGCCTGAGGTTGCGGTGGCTCCGGGGCAAGAAGCGCCGGGGGCAGTCGGCGTACAGAGCGTGCGCCGGATACTGGTGGTGGATGACAACGTGGACGCTGCTGCAACGCTGGCCCAGCTGCTGTCCATGATGGGTCACGAGCTGCGCATAGCCAACGATGGCGTCGAGGCGATAGAAGCGGCTGCGGAATTCAGGCCCGACATGATCTTTCTGGACATCGGTATGCCGCGCATGGACGGATACGAAGCCTGTCGCAAAATTCGCAAGATGGAGACCTTGAGCAAGACCACCATCGTCGCGCTGACAGGGTGGGGCCAGGCCGACGATAAACGCAAGACGCGTGAGGCGGGCTTTGACCATCATCTGACCAAGCCGGTCGACCTGGACCAGCTTGAGGAACTGACGGCGAGCCATACCTGAACAGGACGTGGGGACAGCAGGGCGGTCCGCTGCAGCGCCCGGCTCAAGATGGTATGCTTCAAAAATGATAGCTAACTGTTCCCGTCCTTGCTGGGCACGGGGCTATTTTCATTCACATATGACGTCACACCCGGCAAAACAAGCCTGATGGCTCTCCCGCGATCGAACCACTCGTCTGGCCGACAAGCTTCCCTCGCACTGGTCGCAGCCCTCGTCCTCATCGTCATCTGGGGCATCAACTTTTCGCTGCAGAAGTTTGTGTTCAACGTCGTCGGCCCCGGTGGCTTTTTGTTTGCGCGTTACCTCATCATGCCTCTATGCGCGGTCCTGTTGCTGGCATGGCGCTTCGGCCGGCATTTCCCGAGGATAACCAGGCGCGAGTTTTGGCAGCTTGCGCAGTTGGGTGTTGTCGGGCATTTTCTGCACGTGGGGATGGTGACCTACGGCATTCACTGGTCTACTGCTTTTTCAAGCTCGCTTATTCTGGCTTGCGGACCCATTTTTACGTTGTTGATCCTGCGCATCATGGGCCTTGAGCGGCTGCACAAGGCCCAGATCGCCGGAGTCGCTGTTGCCTTTGTGGGCGTGCTGATTTTTCTGTCTGACAAACTGGTGGGAGGCAACTGGCGCGCAACCGGGGGTGACTTGTTTTTGCTGGTGGCCGCAAGCCTGTTCTCTTATTACACCGTTGCTGCCAAGCCGTTGATCGAGCGCCATGGCGGGGTGGTCACCATGAGTTATGCGACGCTGTTTGGCAGTGTGCCCGTGGTTCTTTTCACGCTGTCCGCCGGTTTGTCCGCGCCGTGGGGCAGTGTGTCTCTGGCCGTGTGGGCCAGCCTCATCTGGTCCGTGACGGTGTCGGCATTTCTGGGCTGGCTGGTGTGGGGTTGGGTCAACAGTGTGCGCGGCGTCGCGCGTACAGCGCCCCTGATGTACCTGATGCCGCCTGTGGCGGGCCTGGTTGCATGGCTGTTTGCGGGTGAACAATACACCGGCATCAAACTGGCCGGTGCCGGGCTCACTTTGGCGGGTGTTGCATTGGCACAGTTCACCAGCCGCGGCGCGCGGGAAGCGCCTGCACCCGTCGACTGAGACGTAGCCGGAAGGAAAGGCGAACGCGCGTAACCACCACGGGCTTCAGGCCCGGATCAAGACCAAAGTTATTGCGCTGGCGTTGATGGCGCCGTTGGCATTTGCAATCCCAGGAATGCAGCCAGAGCAGGGGTGGACAGCGATCCTTCTTTCGTGACCAGCGCGCCGCTTTGTGCATGCGTGCCAATGATGGTCGGTATCGACGAAAACCCAAGTCGGGTCAGCAGCGCGGTGTTGCTGGTGACATTGCCTTTTTGCGCGTCAATATCGCCGCCGGCTCCAATGCCGCCGCGCTGCGCCCGCATCGAAGCCTCGTGTTCATCCATTGCGGCCACGGGGTCTTTGGCCCCCAGCAGGGTGGCGCCTTGCGCGGTACTTGTTGCGTTCAGCAGCCCGACGGGAATCCAGACAAATTTGGCTTGGGATTTGAGCGGTCTGGCGGCTTCCCACAGCGCGTTGCAGTGCGGGCACTGCGGATCAAAAAACACGTAGACGGTGCGGGTGCTCATGGCGGAGCCGACCGTGAAACCTTTCGCCTCGGCCGCAATGACCGCCCTGGAAACCGGTGTTGTCGCAGCGCCAGCGGGCGCCGCAGCTTCTTTGGCGTCCTTGCAGCCAGAGACAAACAGGCTTGCTGCAATGAGCAAAGCAGGAAAAACGGCGTGAGGTTTGAAGGTCATGACAGCGTGCAAGATGGGAAAGCGGACAGCATAACGCAGCAAAGTGTACGCCGCGGTATGCCAGGCTATCAGCCCTTGTTGGTCAGGCCCAGCCGCTCAATCGTTTCCTTCTCGGCGGCGAAGGTGTCTCGGGCAAAGCGGGTGTACTGCGAGGTGTTCATGTACATCACCGACTGGTCGTACTTGTCAAAGACGGCCAGTACCGCAGGATCGTTGAGGGTGCGCCTGAAAGCCTCGTGCAAGGTGGCAACAATGGCCGGGTCCATGCCTTTGGGTCCGCAGACGCCGAAAGGTGAGTCTGAGACGGTCTTGTAACCCAGTTCGTTGAGCGTCGGTACGGTGGGCCAGCGTTTGGTACGGTTGCTGCCGTAGGTGGCCAGCAGCCGGAGCTTGCCCGATTCAACATGAGGGCCCCAGCCGGTGGCGTCGCTGGCGCCCATGACGTGGCCCCCGAGAATGGCCTGCATGTTGTCGGCGTTGCCCTTGAACGGGACGTGGGTGAGCTTAATGCCGGCGCGCTGGGCAAACTCTTCAACCGCGAGGTGTGGACTGGTTCCCGTCCCGGTGGAGCCGTAGGTAAATTTTTCGGGGTTGGCCTTGGCGTAGGCCACCAGGTCCTTGATGCTCTTGATGGGCGAGTCTGCGGGCACCACCAGCCCGAAGGTGTAGCCAGTCAGGCAGGCGATCCATGTGAAATCTTTGAGCGGGTCATAAGCCACTTTTTGCATGTGCGGGATACGAAACACACCGTGGGGAATTTGCGTGAGCGTGTAGCCGTCGGGCTTGGCGCTCAGCATTTCAATGGCGCCGAGCATGCCGCCTGCGCCGCCTTTGTTTTCAACAACGATGGTTTGGCCAAGCGACTTGCCTGCGCTTTCTGCCAGGGCGCGTATCACCGCGTCGGTAGATCCACCGGCGGCCCAGGGACAGATGAATTTGATGGGGCGGGCCGGCCACGCTTGCGCGCGTACCAGCGAAGGCAGCGCGAGGCTGGTGGCAAGGGCTGTGGTGGCAGACAGAAAGGCGCGGCGCTGGGTCATGGTGTCTCCGGGAAAAGGAAGGCTGAAGGGATTCAGCAGCCTATCGCCGCGCACCTGCTGTGTCATCAAGGTTTACGCGGCGCGCCGTCGCGCGGGAGACATGCCCAAACGTCCAGCGGGCGGTAACCCCCTGGACGTTTGCCTTGCAACACGCATCGGTAAATGCGCTTGCCAGAAAGAAGTATGAGTCTTCGGTACTGGAAAGTGCTTCTGTATTTCCTTGATACCCGCTCCAATAAGGTAATAATTCCTTTGTTAACCAAAAATAAAGGAAATATTACTTTATGGACAAAATTGACAGAAAAATACTGCAGGTCTTACAAGGAAACGCCCGCGCCAGCCTGCAGGAAATTGGCCAGGCCGTTGGTCTGAGCCAAACACCGTGCTGGAGCCGCATCAAAAAGATGGAGGAGTCCGGTGTGATTGAGGGCTACACCGTGCGCATCAATGCCGCGGCGCTGGACCTGAGTGACACGGTTCTAGTGCAGGTCACGCTGGACAGCCATTCCGACAACACACTGGAAAAGTTTGGAGAAACCCTGGCGAAGATCCCGGAGGTGATTGAGGCCTACCTTGTTTCAGGTGACTACGACTATCTGCTGCGAATCGCCGTGAGCGGCACCGCGGACTATGAACGGCTGCTGCGCGAGCGGCTCTACAAGATCAAGGGCATCAGGCACAGCAAGTCCAGCTTTGTGCTGCGCACGCTCAAGAAGGCGGATCTGCCGCTTTTTCAGGATTGATGGCCCGCACTCGCGACCTCACAAACGCCATACGGGCTTCAGTGACGGCCACACCAACGCCAGCCAGACAGATCAGCGCGATGCCAAGGGCGGTGATGCGGTCTGGCAATTGGCCAAAAACCAGCCAGCCCAGGGTGGTGGCGGCAAGTATCTGCAAATAGCTGAAGGGGGCCAGCAGCGTGGCGGGGCTTTTGCTGAAGGCAGCAATTTGCAGCCAGTGGCCCAGAAAACCGCTGACCCCGGTAGACACCAGCAGCAGCCACTGCCAGGGCGAAAGCTCGGGCGTTTTCCAGAACCAGGGCAGGGCGAGGGTGAGGGCGATAGTGCCGAACAGGCCGCCGTAATAATTGGTGGTGAGCGGGTCGTCGTTGGCCACGCGTCGGGTGGCGATCTGGAAAAACGAAAAAACCAGCGCGGTGAGCAGACCGAGCGCAACGCCAACGGGGTCCAGCGTTGTGCCTGGTCTTACCACGAGCAACATGCCGGCAAAACCTGCCATCACGCCAAGCCACCGATGCAGGCGGTGCGGCTCGTGCAGCAACCAGGGAGCCAGCATCATCAAAAAAAGCGGCGCCATGAAGTTCATGGCGGTGCCTTCAGCCAGCGGCAAGCGTCCGAGCACAGAAAAAAACAGCACCGTCGTGGCGATCATCAGCAGTCCGCGGAGCAGTTGGCGCGGTAGCGACTTTGTCTTGAAGATGGCCGTGCCGCGCGACGGCAATACGATGACGGTCATGAGCGCGGTGTGCACTGCGTACCGAACCCACGCCACCATCAGCACCGACACCCCGGCCATGACCAGCCATTTGCCCGATGCGTCCAGTACCGACAGCAGCCAAAGCCCGGTTATGTGAAGATGGATGCCACTTTTATTCATTCGCAACCTGGATTTTGCCCGGTGTTGCGAACTCGCAAGAGAAATGTGGTGTTCGCCCTTGTACGGTGGCCCGTATTAGCTATGAATAGGATAGCGTCTCAAGGGCGTCTCAATAGCGCCTCAGTGGCGCGTCAGGCGATGAGCTCGTCCTTCTGAACGGAAGTGAACAGCATCTCCACCCATGTTTCCTTGTAGCGCAAGGCGATGTTTTCCGCATCAGCCAGTGCCTGGACGTCGTCCAAGCCCAGCGCGCGGTATTGGCGCGCTTCTTCTGGCAGTGCGGCGTTGGGTTCAGGGGTCACCGTGATACGTATGCGAGTTTGGTCACCGGCCGGCTCACAGGCCAGCAGCACAGTAGCTGGTGCCCTACTTGTATCGGTCAAAGCAATCAGCGCAGCGGTAAAAACCGTTCTGAGCGTGGTGAGCGGCATGGAAATGTCCGCCGTGGAGATGGAGTTGGTCACCGAAAAACCACGAAAAGCAAGGTCTGTCGCCAGCATGCCTACACATTCCTCCACCCCCGCGTGCAGAGGAATGACCCCATTTTCCTTGGGTGCGACCCAGGTGATGAGGTTCATGCAGGCACTGGCTGCGGACCGGGAAAGCGTGCTAATCGACTTGCTGTTCTCACGCAGGACATTCAGATCGGGCTCCGCCGCCTGCAGGCGCCTGTCAAGAATGGCGGAGATCATGCCAATGGGCTGCAAGGTGCCTGCCATGTGGTGGCGCAGGGCCGGCGCGATGCGGCGCATCAGCGCATAACGGGCTGACTCTTCCCGCATGGTGCTTTTGGTGTTGCCGGCCATTTGCGGGCTGATGGCGATTTGCGAAGTCATAAATCCTCAATCCTCAATGTTGCAGGTGGACAACCACGCCTGCCAGCTAATGTCGGAGCAAGTTGCCATCCGACAAAAGATGCTATCACTGACAGGGCTCTCCAGGGCACGTGTCATGCGCGGTTTTCTTTCAGCCATGTTTGCAACTCGTCCAGGCCGCCGACCCGTTTACCGCCGCTGAATATTTGGGGGGTGGTTCGGGCACCGGCTACTGCCTGAAGCGAACGCGTGCTGATGCCTTTTCCAAGCGAAATTTCTTCATATTCAATGCCGGACTGCTGCAGGAGATCCTTGGCCTGGGTGCAGTAAGAGCAACCCGGCTTGGTGAACATGGTCATGGACTCCGGGGCACGGGCAGACGGAGCGACGTACTTCAGCATGGTGTCGGCATCAGATACCTCAAACGGGTCCCCCTCTTTTTCGGGTTCGATAAACATTTTTTCGATCACACCATCCTTGACCAGCATGGCATAACGCCACGAGCGCTTGCCAAAGCCCAGATCGCTTTTGTCGACCAGCATGCCCATTCCTTCAGAGAAAAGGCCGTTGCCGTCAGGGATCAGGGTGAGGTTTTGTGCCTCCTGGGAGGCTGCCCATTCGTTCATGACAAACGCATCGTTGACAGAAAGGCAGATCACATCGTCAACACCGTGCTTCTTAAGCACGGGCGCAAGTGCGTTGAAACCCGGCAGATGGGTCGATGAACAGGTCGGTGTGTAGGCGCCCGGGAGAGCAAAGAGCACGACCGTCTTGCCGCTGAAGAGGTCTGCGCTTGAAACGTTGGCCCATTGCCCGTCGCGCCGCGTTTTGAAAGTGACTTCAGGGACGCGTTGCCCTTCTCGATTTGAAAGCATTCGATTTCCTTGGCTGGCATTGTTTGGCATTGACCGGACACTTTCCAGTTTGCTGTAAGGGCGCCCTGAGGCTTGTCGGACAGTGACGACAGTGACGTAGGAAAGCAGGCGCCGGTGCGGGGCGTGAGCCTGCACATCGGCGCGCCAAAGGATGCGTGTGAGCAACCCGACTCTTGCGCAAACTCTGTCTCTGGCTGTTTCACACGAAGGATTTGTATGCCTGAAGGCCCATCACTGGTGATTGCAAGAGAGCTTGCTGCAGGCTTTGCCGGAAAAAAAGTACTCCGCGTCGAGGGCAACACCACCATCGACAAGGACAGGCTTCTTCAGCAGCGCCTGATCGCAGTGCGTAGCTGGGGGAAACACTTGTTGCTGGAGTTCAAGGGCTTTTCCCTGCGCATCCATTTCCTGATGTTTGGTACCTACCGAATCAACGAACGCAAGGAAGGCCCCAGCCGTCTGGGCCTGGGCTTCGCGCGCGGGCAGGAGCTCAACTTTTATACCTGCTCCGTTCGTTATGTGGAGGGCGCGCTGGATGATACGTATGACTGGGCGGGCGACGTGATGGCTGATAGCTGGGACGCGGCCAAAGCCAGGCGCAAACTGCGCGCCATGCCCGGCACGCTGGTATGCGACGTCCTGCTGGACCAGGATGTTTTTGCCGGCGTGGGCAACATCATCAAAAACGAGGTCTTGTTCCGCATCCGTGTGCACCCGTTGTCTACCGTGGGCGCCCTGCCGGTGGCGCGATTGCGCGACCTGGTGGCGCAGGCGCGTGAATACAGCTTTGATTTTCTGGCGTGGAAGAAAGCGTTTGAACTCAAAAAGCACTGGCTGGTCCACACCAAAAGAAAGTGCCCCAATTGCGAGGGGGCTTTGACCAAGGCCTATCTGGGCAAAACCAACAGGCGCAGTTTTTTTTGTGAAACGTGTCAGACGAAACACGTCTCCAGCTAAAACATGATGATCGGCCAGTGGATGATTCCATAATCGGGCACTGCTTACATTTCAGGAAACTTTTTATGCTGCTTGACGCCGATGAATCCCAGCTTGTGCTGATTGACTATCAGGGTCGGTTGATGCCGGCCATTTTTGAGCATGAGCTGGTGCTGGCCAATGCCCTCCGCCTGGCCCGTCTTGCGACCTTGATGCAGGTGCCTTTATGGGCGACGGTTCAAAACCCGGAAAAGCTCGGCCCCACCGACCAGCAACTGGATGCGGCCATCCACGCGGCCGGGGGCAAGACGCTCTCCAAGATGCATTTCAACGCCGTCGACGACGGACTCTCAGACTGGCTGCGCCCGCCAGCACGCAAGGCACCGCCCGGCCCACCTCGCGGCAATGCGCGCAGCCTGCCCAAACACATGCAAAAACCTGCCGAAGAAGAGGAAGAGGGCAGGGGCGTGATTGTGATCGCCGGTTGCGAAGCACATGTTTGCCTGATGCAAACTGCACTCGGCTTGCTGGACGAAGAGTTTGAGGTCTGGGTAGTGACCGACGCCTGCAGCTCCCGCACCGAGCGCAACCGCGACGCCGCCTTCGACCGACTGGCTGGAGCTGGTGCAGAACTGGTGACGACCGAGATGGTGGCCTTTGAGTGGCTGCGTACGGCGGACCATCCGGCGTTCAGGGATGTACTTGGGCTGGTCAAATAGCGCAGCGACTTGAGTTGAGGAATGGCCATGAAACCATTGCACACGATCAAGCTGTCCTTTCTTCCCCGTCATGACGAGATGGGCGGCGGCAAGGAACTGCGTGACGGACTGTCGGTTGCCCTGCAGGTGGGCAACACCTTGTGGGTGGCCAACGACGAATCCACCAGCCTGGAGCGGCTGGTGCTGGGAGAGGGCCGGACCTCGGGCAAGTGGCGTGAAGCCGGGCAGCACCGGCAGTTTGCGCTGGCCGACTATCTGCGTTTGCCGGAGCCCGGCAAGGGAGCCGACGTTGGTGAAGTGGACATTGAGGGCCTGGCGCATGCCCAGGGCTACATGTGGCTGGTCGGTTCGCACAGCCTGAAGCGCAAAAAGCCGGCGCAGGACGAGGCTGCTGGCTCGGGTCACAAGTTACTGGCCGAGATCAGCGTGGACGGCAATCGGTACCTGCTGGCACGTATTCCGCTGGTGGAGGAAGAGGGCTCATGGACCCTCCGCAAAAAGACCACGCAGCGCGGCAGGCAGCGTACTGCCGCGCAGTTGAAGGGGAATGCCAAAGGCAATGCGCTGACCCAGGCCCTGAAGCGGGACAAACACCTGGGCGCTTTTCTTGCGGTTCCGGGCAAAGACAACGGTTTTGACATTGAAGGGCTGGCGGTGGTGGGCAAGCGCCTGTTTCTCGGCCTGCGCGGCCCGGTGCTCAATGGCTGGGCGGTGATTGTGGAAATCGAGCCCGAGCTCCGTTCTGGTTCGACGGCCGAACTGCAGCTCAAACCCATTGGGCGCAAAAAACGCCTCTACCGCAAACATTTTTTGCAACTGGGCGGCCTCGGCATCCGGGACCTGTGCATGCAGGGCAAGGACATGCTGATTCTGGCCGGACCAACGATGGTGCTGGATGGTCCCGTGAGCGTGTTTCGCTGGCCGGACGCGGGCTCTGCCAAAGGCGAGCAGCTGCTTGGCGCCGAGGAACTCCCAAAAATCCTTGACCTGCCTTACGGGCAGGGGGTGGACCATCCGGAGGGCATGAGCCTGCTGTCGCCGCCGGGCGGTGGCGCTAATGGGCTGGTGGTGGTGTACGACGCAGCGTCGACGTCGCGGCAACCCGGGCAAAGCGCCATGTGGGCTGATGTTTTCACGCTGCCCAAGCCTTCCAGCCGAGCGCGCTAGCGACACCAAGAGCTGTCAGCCCCGTGCAAGAACATTATCAATAATTATAAATTCAGTTTTGGCATCAGCCGAAGGAAAGGCAGGGCCGGCTTTCAGCGGCTGTCACCGAAAGCCGCGGAGTTGATGCCGGGCAAGGTGCGTGGCCGTACCGTGGTGAAAATCTGAGGGCTGCGCCAAAACATTCACGGAGACCGACCCATGACAAGTTACGCCGATTTCTACCGCCGCTCCATTGATGAGCCCGATGCCTTCTGGACCGAGCAGGCGCGGTTAATTGACTGGCACAAGCCCTTTACCCGCGTTTGCAACCACGACAAGCCGCCTTTTGTTCACTGGTTTGAGGGTGGACAAACCAATCTGTGCCACAACGCGGTCGACCGGCACCTGAAGGACCGCGCCGATCAGCCTGCTCTGATCTGCGTGTCGACCGAAACCGGGCTTGAAAAAACCTACAGCTTCTCCGAGCTGCATGCCGAAGTGCAGCGCATGGCCGCCACCCTGCTCGCCCTGGGCGTGCAAAAAGGAGACAGGGTGCTGATTTATATGCCCATGGTGGCCGAGGCAGCGTTTGCAATGCTGGCGTGTGCGCGCATTGGCGCCATCCACTGCGTGGTGTTTGGTGGCTTTGCCAGCGGCTCACTCGCGTCGCGTATTGACGATGCGACGCCCAAGGTGATCGTGAGTGCCGATGCTGGCTCGCGCGGCGGCAAGGTGGTGCCGTACAAGCCGTTGCTTGATGAGGCGATTCGTCTGGCGAGCCACAAACCCGCTGCTGTACTGCTGACAGACCGCCAGCTTGCGGCCATGGATCTGGTGCCGGGGCGCGACCACTTGTGGAGCGAGTTGCGCAGCAAACACATGGTGGCAACTGTCCCCTGCGAATGGCTGGACTCGACCGCCATCAGCTACACCATCTATACAAGCGGCACTACCGGCAAACCCAAAGGCGTGCAGCGCGACACCGGCGGTTATGCGGTGGCGCTGGCGGCCAGCATGAAGCATATTTTTGATTCCAAGGCCGGCGAGACTTACTTTTCCACCAGCGACATTGGCTGGGTTGTTGGCCACAGCTACATCATCTACGGCCCGCTGATTGCCGGCATGGCCACGTTAATGTACGAAGGACTCCCAACCCGCGGGCTGGACCAGCAGCCTGATGGCGGCATCTGGTGGCAGCTGGTCGAGAAGTACAAGGTCACGGCCATGTTCAGCGCACCCACGGCGGTGCGTGTGCTGAAAAAGCAGGATCCGGCCCTGCTCACCAAATACGACTTGTCCAGCCTGCGTGCCTTGTACCTGGCTGGCGAGCCCCTGGACGAGCCCACCGCGCGCTGGATCAGTGACGGCCTGAAGGTGCCCATCATTGACAACTACTGGCAGACCGAAAGCGGCTGGCCGATTCTGACCATTGCCAATGGTGTGGAGAAAAAATCCAGCAAATTTGGCAGCCCGGGCATTCCGATGTACGGTTACAAGATCAAGCTGCTGCATGAATCGACCGGCGAGGAGCTGACCAGACCGAACGAAAAAGGCGTCGTCGTGCTGGAAGGCCCGACACCGCCCGGCTTTATGCAGACCGTCTGGAAAGACGACGAGCGTTTTGTCAACACCTACTGGAAAAGTGTGCCGGGCAAGATGGTCTACAGCACCTTTGACTGGGGTATACGCGACGAGGACGGCTATTACTTCATCCTCGGCCGCACAGATGACGTGATTAACGTGGCCGGGCATCGGCTGGGCACGCGCGAGATCGAAGAAAGTATCTCAGGCCACACGGGCGTGGCCGAGGTGGCCGTGGTGGGCGTGGCCGACAACCTCAAGGGTCAAGTGGCAATGGCTTTTGTCGTGCCCAAGGACAGCAGCGTGTTGCAGGAGAGCGCCAGCGCTCTGAAGCTGGAAGGCGAGATCATGAAGTGCGTGGACCAGGATCTGGGTGCTTTGGCCCGGCCCTCACGTGTGCGTTTTGTCTCGGTGTTGCCAAAAACCCGCAGCGGAAAAATGCTGCGACGCGCGATTCAGGCGGTGTGCGAAGGCCGCGATGCTGGTGATCTGACGACCATGGACGACCCGGCTGCGTTGCAGCAGATACGGGACTTGATGTCTGTCGGTTGAAGTCGATGCCCGGCTGGCCGTTCCTTGAGGAGCGGTGACTGCCGCGCTCGCTAAAGAATGGACAGCATGTCCTGTCGCCAGCGCTTTGGAGAAAACTGAGCGCGCAGCAGGTCTCGTGCTTCGCGGGTCATTTGCGCGCGGCGTGGTGCATCGGCAAGAAGCTCCACGCACATCGGCGGCAGGGCATTCAGGTCAGCCATCGCGAGATGAACACCAGGCACCACTCCCCAGGGCTGCAGCCCGTCCGTGCTTTCGGTGACAACCACGGTTCCCGCTGCCCAGGCTTCCAGGGTGCGGAATTGGTCGAAGTAGGTGTGCACCGGGTCCGCATGGATGTTCAGGCTGATGCGACTGCGTTGTCGTTTTTGATGGCGCTCCGCGCCCCATACACCGGCCCACAAGAATTCAGTCGCCACGCCCACGCCCTGGAGGGCCTCCTCGACAGCTGCCCTGCGCGGCGTATGGCCACCCATAAGAAGGACTTGGCCGTTTCTCTCTGACTCTGCAAGCGGCTTGGTGATGGCCTGTTCCGCTACCAGATAGGGAATTTGCAGTGTCGGTAGCGTTGGGTGCCAGGTACGGACGTAGCTGGCGATGGATGCATCCATCGCGATGACCGCGTCCAACTGCGCGGCTATCGCATCAAAGGCCAACCACTTATGGCTGTGCATGGTGGCTTCACGCTGTTGCGTCAGGGGGTCAAACATCCACAATACGTTTTTGCCCCGGGCTGGCAGTCCCCACGCCTTGAAGCGCTCAAAGGCGAAAATACCGGTGACAAGGAGATTGAGGTCGGCAGTCCCGACCGCGGGCAAGGGCTTGTCGGTGGTCATGCCCATATCAACCAGTTCGACTTCATGGCCGGCTTCCACCAGCACTGTCATCCAGATCCGGCATGCCTGGCCAAACAGGCTGGCGATATCCGTGTAGATGTGAACTTTCATGAATCAAGAATCGTGTCTGTAACTGCGGTTCACGCGCTCGCTTCCACATCGAAGGCAGCGGCGGGTAGACCAGCGCGTGTGCGCTCCACCATGACCGTCCAAGCGGTCTCCCATTCCCTTACCCTTGCAGCGACGTCAAAAAGCGGAGCGCTGGGCACGCTCATCTGAAGCTCACGGCGCGCACTTTGCAACACCTGTACGTTGCGCCCCATGCGCACCGCTTCCGCCGCGTAGGCGCGCGGGCTGTCAAAAACACATTGCGGAATTTCTGCAGCGCGCAAAATGCTGCCGCCAATTCGCGAAGCCATGCTCTGGCCCGAGCAAGTAATAGCCGCGACACCGAGGCGTACGGCGTCGGCGAGGCCCTGGCCGGCGTTAAAGCGAAGTGGGTCCAGAAACAGGTCACTTTGACCCAAAGCCGCCAGCCTATGGGTACGGCTCATGGGCGCTGCAAATAGCAGTCGGCTGGCGTTTACGCCTGCTGCCTCGGCCTCGCGAGCCAGGTTGGTCGCCGTCGCCAAGTTACAGGACGCCAGCCACAACACCGCGTCTGGGAGTTCGCGCAGGACTTTCATCCAGATCGCAAAGCTCTCGGGGTCGATATTGACCGGGGTCAACATCGAAGAAAGCACCAGTCTGTCCTCAGGTATCCCGCAGGCCTGGCGGCTGTTCTCGCCGGGTTCGGGCTTTTCGTGGTTGGTTGCAAGCCAACAGGTGAGCGGCAGCCGCGCAACGGCGCCACATTCGGGACGTTCCGGGCCATCCGGGTGTATCCAGTGATCAGAAACAATGTAGTCCCAGCAGCCCGGCATGTGGCGCCTGTTCCATGCCGATTGACGCAGTTGCACGGGTGCCACACGCAGGGCAGCAATGGCGGGGCGGAAGTGCTTGGCGTCCGCGGTCATGTCCACAAAAACATCCAGCTGGTCTAGTCGAATACGGCCTGCGGCTTCAGCGTCCGTCATGTGGCCAAGCTCCACCACCGTGCCGGCATGCGGCAAGAGCAGATCGCCGAGCTGCGATAGGAGTGGAGAGGCGAAAGAATAGGTATGGAAGGCGAAACGTAAAGCATCATGCAGGGCGACATGTTGCTTCAGGGCTTCCAGCTGGCGGCAGTCATGCAAATCGGGGACAGCCAGACCCACATGAATCCGTCCATCTTTATGCAAAGAAGAATTTTTTCGATGGACAAAAGCCGAGAGCCGGCCGCGTACCAGCGCGCCGGGAGCTACCTCAGCCGGGCTGCTGAGAGGCACTAATTCATCTTCTGTCAGCGCCAGTGCCTGGGCATGGAAGCCGGCGCTGTGCCACTCGCGATGCCGTCCCTGGCGGAGATCAGCATCCAGCAGTTGCCGCAGCGTAGCGGTTAACTGATCGAGTCCCCGCCAGTCACAAATGTCCAGGGCTTCAAAAGCCTGCTCCAAGAAAAGGCGGGCATTATCTGGCAGCTTCCCCGACGATGGACCTGAGTCCGCCAAAGCATCTCGCCAGTTTGCCAGAAAGCCTTCGAAGTGGTGTTGACCCGAGGTGTCCAGCTCTGCCCGCGCGGCATCGGCTTCGGCCAGTTCACCCTGGAAAGCGAGGACAACAATGCGCCGGCAGAGCAGGGCAGGGGCTTGCGGAAAGCGTCCCAGCGCCGCAGAAAGCACCTCCAGAGCTGATGCGTAATCACGCGCACCGCAAAGCGCATCCGACAGATGAGCGTGGTAAGCGGCTTGGGCCGGATCTAATGTCACACAGCGGCGTGCACACGATACGGCCAGACCCCATTGGGAATTTCTGGCTGCCAGTAGGCCGACGTTGTTCAGGCTGCGCAGATGGTCAGGATCAACCGCCAGTGCGCGCTGGTAGGCATGTTGAGCCTTTTCTATGTCGCCACAGACCTCTGCGGCAATGGCCAGGTTGGCCGTACCATCGGCGGTAGCCAGCAAGCCGTCTTGCACAGACAGCAGGGTGTTGTATGCAGCCAGAGGTCTTCCCAGAGACGACAGCAGGGCGGCACAGGCCGACGCGGTATTCAGGTCTTGGGGCTGGAGTGCCAGCGCATTTTCGAAAGCAAGCAGGGCTTCCTCCGCTTGCCCGCCGGCATGCAGCCGACTGCCGGTTTGCATCCAGCTTGCGTGGTCCGGTTGCACCTGAGTGTCTTGGGGTAGTCTGTTGTGCGGGCAGTTCTCCATATCCACCGATTATGTTGCAGTGTTTTGCTGCGGCGCTGGCTTGGTGACTATGATCCATGCATGTATTCTGCTGTGCCGGATCGCCCCACTTCAACCCTTCACCTGCTGGGGCACTTCACCGACCTTTTCACCGGTGCCGAGCGGGAACTGCTGGATATTCGGCGCCTTGTCGCAGGCCGACGGCCGGTGAGAATCTGGTCAGACGTAGCGCCGCACCGGGCCTATGCGGGCGAAAACCTCGTCACAGTCCAGCCCTTTGCGCACCAGTTTCCTAAAAACGGCGTTTTGCTCATTGCTGGCGTCCACATGCGCCCGGGGCTGTGGCTGAAATACACCAAGTTTGATCGAATCATCCTGTTCTACAACCTGGCTAACCACGGTCAGTTGTTTGAAGCGATCGAGGCCGTGCGTAATGGCACTGGCATTGATCCCGAACTGGTATTTGTCTCTCGCATGTTGCAGCGGAGTGTCGGTCTGTCGGGCCGGGTGATTCGCAGCCTGATCGACCTGAGGCCGTTTTTACTCGTTGCAGAAAATCGCCTGGCTGCTTTGCCATCGCATGCGCCCACCGGACCCGGGCCGAGGCCTTTTACCGTTGGACGGGTCAGCCGTGACGCGCTGGACAAACACCACCCCGATGACCCGGCGCTTTACCGGATGCTTGCCAGCCGTGGTATTCGCGTTCGAATTATGGGCGGCACTTGCCTGATGCCCGCGCTAGCCGGTGTAGAGGGCATAGAGCTGCTGCCGGCCGGGGCTATCCCGGCGGCGGATTTTTACGGCGGACTGGATGTTTTTCTCTATCGCACAGGTGCTTCCACGGAGGCTTACGGGCGGGTGGTGCTGGAAGCCATGGCGAGCGGGCTACCGGTGGTCGCCCATGCGCGCGGCGGTTATGCCGAGGTTATCGAAGAAGGAAATTCCGGCTTTTTGATCAATACCCAGGAGCAGGCTTGGGATTCGTTGATGCTTTTACGTAGCTCGACTGGGTTGAGGCGGACAACAGGCCTGGCGGCCAGCCAAAAAGCGCTGGAACTGCATGGCCAGGATGCAGCCGAAAGCGACCTCGATTTTTATCTGCAATGAGGCCGATTCAGGGTTTCAGGAAAACGGCAGTGCCTGTAAACGACCCACCAACGGTGCCCGTGGTAACGGTGCCGTTATAGACGACGCCGGCCCGCTCCGCATTGGCGCCTGTGAATATGCCGACCACTTTGCCACTGCCGCTGGCGAAACTGGAGCTTGAGAAATAAACAAAATTTTCGGTCACATCGCCGAACGAGGTGCTAGCGCTAAATCTGAGCATTCGCCCCCCTATCTGCGTCGGGTCAAAGTTGACCTGGAGGGTGGCGCTGGTCAGCGTGCCGCTGGTACCCAGGTAGTTGGTGGGTTCTGTATGTCCGACACGGCTGTAGGTCGCAAAAGTGGTGCCGCTTGTGGTGGGCAGAACGGCGGTGGGCTTACCGACGACATAGTGTCCCTGGAAAATGTTGGTGGAACCGGTGACTTCCTTGGTACCACTGGCCCAATTACCCCAGCCAATGAAGTCGCCATTGGCAATGGTTCCCAATGAATCCCCGTGGGTCGCGGTGCCGACTTTGAAGGTCGATCCGTTGATGTTTATTTCGGTGAGTTTGCCCGCCGACAGCGTGGCCGAACCGTTGCTTGATGACGAGGCGAAGGTGCCGACTTGGTCGGCAGAACTCAGCACCGTGTGGTAATGGATAACCCCGCGCATATCGGAGAAAGTCCCTGTGTTGGGAGCTGGAGCTGGAGCAGGAGCCGGAGCTGGAATTGGAGCTGGAGCTGGAGCTGGAGCTGGAGCTGGAGCTGGAGCCGGAGCCGGAGCTGGAGCCGGAGCCGGAGCCGGAGCCGGAGCCGGAGCTGGCTTAACGTCCTCCACTATCACGGCCTTACCCGCACTTGTCACCTTTTCGGCCGCCACGTTGGTCTCCTTCTTCGCAGGCGGAGTATCCACTTTTGGTTGTTCGCTGGTCCTGACGGGTGGCGTCACGTTGTCAAGCACCTTGACAGATTCGCCAGCGACTAAACCCATGCAGCCGCTCTGATTGCAAACCTCAATTTTGTCGAGTTCACTCGTGATGCCAAGCGACCCGTCTGCGTTGTAGCCCACTTTAAAACCCGAACCCCGGATGCCGATTGTGGCCGTGGTGGTGGTGAGTTTGTAGTTGTCCCGGTTGCGCTTGCCGATCAGGCCGGTGATGGCGCGCATGCTGCCGCGCAGCAGGTCCACCAGAAAGCGATCCTGCTTGGGGTCGTTTTGATCGACGTAGTTGGCGATCTTGAATTCGGTGTTGGGTTGCAGGGAAATCATCCCGCCATCTGTGAACTTGACCTGAGCCCGGCCATTGGTTCCCGTCACGATGGCCTGCCCGCTGTCAATATCCCCACCTTTGGCCAGCGCGGTGACCCTTCCATCGGTCTGGCGGATGTTCACTTCGCCTGCGGTGAACTGGGCAACCCCCGCCAGTGCGTACGCCTGCAGCGGATAAGCGGCAGCCAGCGCCATCAGGAGGGCGGCGTTCTTGAGTTGAAAGTTGTGTTTCATGGAGATGCCTCGGTGGGAACTTCAAAAATCTTTGCGCACGGTAACTGACAGAACCTGCTTGGAAAAATCAGAAATGGCGATGTTGGAGCGGACTCTCAGCATGGTCAACTGGGGCGTCACTCGCCAGCTGAAGGCAGGCACCCAATTCAGGCCCAGGCTCATGCTGCTTTGGCGGTCTCGGCGGGTGACCAAAAACAGCGGGTCTTGCCCGCCATAACGCCGGGATTCGTAGCCCAGGCTGGCAAACAGGTCCAGGTCAGCATTGACAGCTTGCTGCATACCCGCCCGCACGCCCGCCAGGCGATGTCCGAGGTGGGGGACGGCGTTGGCGCGTTCCCTCTCGGTACCTGCATAAACACCGCCGGAAAGCAGCAAGCCGCTGCTAAAGGCGGTGGCATACGAGGTGCCCAGCACGTAGCGATCGGCGTCGCGGACGTGCTGGTCAGGGTAGCGCAAGGTGGACAATTGCAGATAAGTGCTCCATTGTCTGGCAGCATCCACGCGGTGAGTCCACTCTGCCTGGACCCCCCGTTGATCACGCGCCCGGCGGTTGTCGGCATAAAAAGTCCCGACCTGGGCGACGGCTGTGAACTCGTTTTTTTCCAGTCGGTAGGTCGCACCGGCGGTGAGGTCGGTCTGACGGGTGTCAAAGTCATTGAAGTCGTTGTAAAAACGGAAGCTTCCGCTGGCGCTTCCAATCAGCGACAGGCGAGGGTCGATGACATAGCGGGCGGAGACGCCTGCGCCCACCGTGTAAAAGTCATCCTTCAGTTTGACGCTGGAGGGGGCCAGCGTGAAGACGAGACCGCCAAACAAGGGAACAGCGACGTTGGCATTGGCTGGGCCACTGTTGATGTTGCTGTCTATGCCGTAGCTGGATTCGACATAGGCCTTCACGGACGAGCGCGCGGCCTCTTCGTTTCGGTCAATGGCTTGCAGGAAGTCGTCAATTTTCTTGCTGACTTCCAGCGGAATGTTGTCCCGTTTGGCCTCTTGCAGCACCTGGCGGGCCGAGGGGTTGTCGCCCAAGGAGAACAGGGCCCGGCCCAGCTCTGCGCGGGCGCGGGAGTTGCCGGGTTGGACCGACAGAACACGTTCCAGTGCGAAAACAGCGCGGGTGAACTGGCCCGTGTCGTTGGCGGCAATGCCGAGCGCCGTGTCAAAGTCAGGGTCACCCGCGCGCGTGGTCTCGACGGCGGCAAGTTTGTCAAACGCTTGCTGGGCCTTGCCTTCGTTGATCAGTACCACGGACTCTCTGACGAGCGCATCGACCTCCGCCCGTACCCCGCTCCCGAGTAAACACGCAGCCAGGCAGATGCCTGATGAAAAAACGGAGGGTTTGGAAAACATATATGTGAGCATAAGCAACAACCTTGGGACACTGCGGGTTTTATAGCACGCGATGTAGACAGGATCGTGATTTTATGGCCACTTTGGCTGTGAAGTCTGCATGATGGCAACAGCTGCTTGCGGCGGATGTACGCTTGCTTGCAGCTGCGCGAGTGTGACCGAGGGTAAGCCCGAAGCACTGTTGGATCCCGTAAAGTTTAATATTAGTCATTGCTTATATATGGTGCAGGCAAGCTATTCAATGAACGACATGATTCAGACCGCGGGGCATTCAGACCAAGGACGGGTGTTTGAGCTTGCGGCTGAGCTGTTTGCAGTCTTGGCGACGCCCATGCGCCTGAGGGTGCTCAGCTCTCTCTGCGAGCGGGAGAAATCGGTCAATGAGTTGCTAGCCGAGATCGACACTACCCAGCCCAATCTCTCCCAGCACCTGGCTGTGTTGTTTCGGACCGGGGTGTTGGCCAAGCGGAAAGAAGGTACGCAGGTGATCTACCGTGTCCAAAGTGAAAAAGCTGTGGCTTTATGCCGAAGCGTCTGCACCCAGATCGCCATTGAGCTGGACGAGCCCGGGACGATGGCCGAGGGCCAGAGTCTGACGCCGCGTTTGCACGAAGGCTCGACATGATGAGCAGGTTTATCCGCCGCGCGCCAGAGAGCTTTCTGAGCCGGCAGCAGATCCAGGAGGTACGAGCAGGTCGCCGTGGATTTCTGGCGAGTGCGATGGCCGCAGCGGGTGGAGCCATGGTCTCCGGCCAGTCCCACGCGCAGGGCGACCCTCATATCCTGAACCTGCCACCACACAGCAAGGCCTTGGGTCAACCCGTGGCCGCGCGCGGTTACGGCGTGCCGAGCAAGTGGGAAAAAAACCTGCAGCGGCGCGAAAGCCCGGGCCTGACGCGCGTGCCGCAGTCCAGCGTGAGTTTTTCGCCTCTGCAGGGCCTTTTTGGGATCATCACACCAAGCGGCCTGCATTTTGAACGGCACCATCAGGGCTGGTGGGATGTAGACCCGTCCAAACACCGGCTGATGGTCAACGGTTCGGACGACGCCATGCTCAAGCGCCCCATGGTTTTCAACATGGATGAGCTGATGCGCCTGCCGAGCGTCAGCCGCATGCATTTTATTGAGTGCGGCGCCAACACCGGCATGGAATGGGGCAATGTGGCTGTGCCCACGGTGCAGTACACGCACGGCATGATCAGCTGCAGCGAGTTCACCGGCGTGCCGCTGCGCACGGTGCTCGAGTTGTGCGGCGCTGATTTCAAGCGTGGCAAATTTGTGTTGGCGGAGGGCGCAGACGGTTCCGGCATGACCCGCACCATTCCGATGAGCATGGTGATGGATGGCCAGGTGCTGCTGGCTTACGGTCAAAACGGGGAAATGCTGCGCCCCGAAAACGGCTACCCGCTTCGCCTTATCGTGCCGGGTGCGCAGGGCGTCAGCTGGGTCAAGTACCTGCGCCGCATCGAGCTGGGCGACATGCCGTATGGCAGCAAGGACGAGACCCTTCACTACGTGGACTTGATGCCCGACGGGCTGCACCGGCAATACACCAGCATCCAGGAAGTCAAAAGCGTCATCACATCACCCAGCGGTGGGCAGGTGCTTCTTGAGAAAGGCTTTCACAACCTCACCGGGCTGGCCTGGAGTGGTCGCGGCAAGATTAAACGGGTGGATGTGTCGATCGATGGCGGCAAAAACTGGAAGCCGGCGCGGCTTGAAGGCCCGATCCTCTCGAAATGCCTGACGCGTTTCAACAGTGATTTTGTCTGGGACGGCAAGCCCGCGTTTTTTCAAAGCCGGGCGGTGGATGAAACCGGCCAGATTCAGCCGACCTATGGCGAACTCCGTAAGGTGAGGGCCTCACGCAGCATTTATCACAACAACGCCATTCAATCCTGGGCGCTGGAAGAAAACGGCGAGGTCAAGAATGTCCAGCTGTCTTAGGCTTTTTAGGCTGGCCGCCGTAGTCCTGGCAACGTGCGCTGCGTTCGGCGCTGCAGCGCAAGCGACGGCTGAAAAATTCCCGGGCGTTGGTCGTACGGCGACGCCTGCTGAAGTGAAAGCCTGGGACATCGATGTCCGGCCCGACTTCAAGGGTTTGCCAAAAGGCCGTGGCACGGTACGGCAGGGGGAGGTTCTATGGGAAGCGCAATGTGTTTCCTGTCATGGCAGCTTTGGCGAATCGGCCGACATCTTCACACCGTTGGTGGGCGGTACGTCTGCGCAGGACATAAAAACCGGGCGCGTTGACAGCCTGCAGCCTGGCGCCAATCAGCCGCAGCGCACCAGCCTGATGAAGCTGTCAACGCTGTCCACGCTGTGGGATTACATCAACCGCGCGATGCCGTGGAATGCACCCAAATCGCTGAGCGCGGACGAGGTGTACGCCCTCACGGCTTACATGCTGCATCTGGGCGATGTGCTGCCTGCAGACTTCACGCTGTCCGATGGCAATGTCCGCGAGGTGCAGGAGCGCCTGCCCAACCGCGGGGGGATGACAACCAGTCACGCGATGTGGCCCGGCCGCGAACTGGGCGGCAAAACCAGGGTTGACGTCCAAGGCTCGGCCTGCGTGCGGGACTGCAAAAAAGAAGTGGTGGTCAAAAGCTTTTTGCCGGATTACGCGCGCAATGCCCATGGGCAGCTGGCCGAGCAGTCCAGACCGCTGGGCCCCAGCCGCGGCGCAGATACCTCCCGGCCTTCCGCAGATTTTTCTGAGTCAAACAGGCCTTCTGCCCTTGCAGCACGGGCGAAGCCTGCTCCCGAAAGGATAGCGTCCCAAAACACGACAGCCATGCTGCAAAAAAATGCATGCATGGCCTGCCACGGCATGGACAACAAAGTACTGGGGCCATCCTTCAGGGAAATAGCCGGCAAATACAAAGACCGTGCTGACGCGGTGAATTACCTGTCGGGCAAAATCAAGGATGGCGGGCAGGGCGTCTGGGGCAACATGCCGATGCCAGCGCAGGCGCTTAGTGAAGCCGAAGCGGGCCTGCTGGCCCAGTGGCTGGTAAAGGACTTTCCCGACCGGTGATGGTTTGTAATGAACGGGCGGTGCTGGGGTGAATACCCTCACGCAAACCGCAAATTCTGTGTTCAATCGATCCCAAGTATTCGCAAGTATTCGCAAGTATTTCAAACTGAGTTATAGACAGGTAAAGGAGTTCAAACCATGGAACGTCGTCATTTTTTAGCCAGCAGTTCTGGCGCCACAGCCTTGGCGCTGGCAGCTTCCGCAGGGCTGTCGCCCGCGCAGGCCCAGACCAGCGCAGCCTGGAACAAAACCGCATTTGAGAGCAAAACCCTTGCAGAAGCGGCTCGCGCTCTGGGCGGCAGTGGTGCCCCTGCCGAAAGCAAGGACCTGATTCTGCAAGCCCCGGAAATTGCCGAAAACGGCAGTGTGGTCAGGGTGGGCGCGCAGAGCAATATTCCAGGCACCACGCAAGTGGCGCTGGTAGTCGAGAAAAACCCCAACGCGCTGGCCGCGCTGTTTGACATTCCTGCCGGCACTGACGCCATCGTGTCTACCAATCTCAAGATGGGCCAGTCTTCCAATGTGTACGCCTTGGCCAAGGTAGGCGACAAGCTTTTTTATGCCGTGAAGGAAGTTAAGGTCACTTTGGGCGGCTGCGGCGGCTGATCGGCTACTTCGCGGCTGTGATCCGTCGTTGCGGGCCCCGTCTGGCAATCCTCACGTACCTGAAGTACGTTCCGGTTTCCAGCCACCCGCGCCTAGGCTGACAGTCGCTCGCTACGCCGATGGTTGTTATCAACAATTTGAAGGAAGAAAAAAATGTCAGAACCAATGCGAATCCGGGCCCAGGCCCAAGGCGACAAAACGACGGTGCGTGTGCTGGTCAGCCACGAGATGGAAAGCGGCCAGCGCAAAGACGCTGCAGGCAACACCGTGCCAGCCTGGTTTATCCAGAACATCAGCGCCGTGCACAACGGCAAAACCGTCATGAGCGCGCAGTGGGGTCCCGCCGTCTCCAAAAACCCCTATCTTCAGTTCAGCTTTAAAGGTGGAAAGGCGGGCGAGAAACTCATCGTAAGCTGGACCGATAACAAGGGCGACAAACGGAGCGACGAAGCAGTCATCACCTGACAAAAGCCCCCCAAACAAAAACGAGGAGCGAGCGATGAATTGGAAACTATTGGGATTGGTCGCGGCTGGCCTGCTGCCCATGACCGCAGCTGCGCAGAAAAGCACAGCGGAGGGCATTGCCGAGTACCGCGCCATGCTGGCCGATGGCAACCCTGCCGAACTGTTTGAAGCCAGAGGAGAGGCCTTGTGGAAGCAGGCCCGAGGCCCTAAAAACGCAAGCCTTCAAAAGTGCGACCTGGGCAAGGGCCCGGGCATCACAAAAGGCGCGTTTGTTGAACTCCCGCGCTATTTCCCAGACACGCAGCGGGTGCAAGACCTGGAGTCGCGCTTGCTGACCTGCATGGAAAGCCTTCAGGGTTTCAGTGCGGACGCCATTGCCAAAACTCCTTTTGGCCGCGACGAGCAAAAGACCATGGAATCGCTGGTGGCCTTTATCTCCGGCGAATCGCGCGGCATGAAGTTCAATCTGCCGCAGGCCCATACCCAGGAAAAGCTGATGTACGCGGTTGGCAAGCAGGTCTTCTACCAGCGTGCCGGCCCTTACGATTTTTCATGCGCCTCCTGCCATGGAGAAGACAACAAGCGTGTGCGCCTGCAAGACCTGCCCAACCTGACCAAAAATCCGGGTGCCGGAGATGGATTTGGCGCCTGGCCGGCCTACCGCGTTTCCAGTGGCGACTTGTGGAGCATGCAGAGGCGCCTGAATGACTGCTACCGCCAGCAGCGCTTTCCGTTCCCGGGTTACGCATCTGACGTCACCATTGCCCTGGGTGTCTACATGGGCGTCAACGGCAAGGGCGGCGTTTCCACTGCACCAGCCCTCAAGCGTTGAAGGAGAACTTCAAGATGAAAAACACTTACAAACGTGCTGCCTGGCTGGTGTTGGGCGTTTTCCTCGCCGGTTGCGCTGCGGGCCCTTCACCGCAGGATGTTGCGGCGGCCACACAAAAAGTCTTGCAGTCATCGTTTCGTGACCAGGGCATTGCCAAGACCGCCTGGCTGGTTCAGGACGCATCGAACAAAAACTGCTCAGAAGCCCAAGGCGCCGCTCTGGACGACAAATTGGCCAAGGCCATTGAAACCGCCAATCTCGAAACTGTGAAGATGCCCACCGACGGCAAATTTATTGGCGACTGGCGCGAGGGCGAAAAAATCGCCCAAAACGGCCGTGGCATGACCTGGACAGACCCGGCCGGCTCTGCCAACGGCGGCAGCTGCTACAACTGCCATCAGATCAGCAAGGAAGAGCTTTCATTCGGCTCCATCGGTCCCAGCCTTTACAACTACGGCAAACTGCGCGGCGTGGCAAATCCTGCTGCTGCGGACAGCAAGCCCATTGTTGACTACACCTGGGGCAAGCTCTGGAATGCCAAGGCCTACAACGCATGCTCGGGCATGCCGCGGTTTGGCCATGCGGGCATCCTGAATGAAACGCAGTTGCGACACGTGATGGCGCTACTGCTTGACCCACAATCGCCTGTCAACAAGTAGTTATTGACTGTTTTGGCACTTTGCCCTTTAACTGCGGGCATAGTTTGCTATTGATTTGATAGTAAAGTCGCATGAATCTTTCCCGCCGCGAATTCTCCAGCGTCATGGCGGCGGCACTGGCCGCTGGTTTCCCGCTTCAGCGCGAGGCCAGTGCAGCGCAATCTGCCAGCCTGTACGACGTGCCGCGCTCCGGCAATGTGCATTTGCTGCACATGACCGACTGCCACGCGCAACTTGTTCCCAGCTACTTCCGCGAACCGTCGGTCAATCTGGGCGTGGGTGCCATGCGGGGGCAACTGCCGCATTTGGTGGGCGAGCATCTGCTCAAGGCGGCGCACCTGAAGGCGGGCACGCCAGAGGCCCACGCTTTCACCTATCTGAACTTTGAGCGCGCCGCGCGCCAGTACGGGAAGGTTGGCGGTTTTGCGCACCTCGCCACGCTGGTCAAGCAACTGCGCGCCGACCGGCCGGGCGCCTTGCTGCTGGACGGCGGTGACACCTGGCAGGGCAGCGCAACGGCTCTCTGGACTCAGGGGCAAGACATGGTGGACGCCGCCAAATTGCTGGGCGTTGATGTGATGACCGGCCACTGGGACTTCACCTACGGCGAGGAGCGTATCAAGACTATCGTTGAGAAGGACTTTGCCGGGAAGATCGACTTTGTTGCCCAGAACGTCAAGACCGCTGACTTTGGCGATGCGGTTTTCAAACCGTATGTCATCAGGGAAATGAACGGGGTGCCGGTTGCCATCATCGGCCAGGCCTTTCCCTATACGCCAATCGCCAATCCCGCCTGGCTGACGCCAAGCTGGACGTTTGGTATCCGCGAAAGCGAG
This sequence comes from Polaromonas sp., assembly GCF_035638815.1. Taxonomy (GTDB): domain Bacteria; phylum Pseudomonadota; class Gammaproteobacteria; order Burkholderiales; family Burkholderiaceae_C; genus Polaromonas. The sequence goes on along the minus strand of NZ_DASQZG010000019.1, from coordinate 99,736 downwards.
ATGCAGGAAACCGTCAACGAGGTGCGAGCCAAAGGCGCACACGCGGTGGTGCTGCTGAGCCACAACGGCATGGATGTAGACCTCAAAATGGCATCTCGCGTCACGGGCATCGACGCCATTCTGGGTGGGCACACCCATGACGGCGTGCCGGTGCCGGTCATCGTCAAAAATGCTGGCGGTCAGACCGTTGTAACCAACGCGGGCAGCAACGGCAAGTTCCTCGGAGTGCTCGATCTCGACGTCAGGGACAAAAAAGTTGCCGGGTTCAAATACCGCCTGCTGCCCGTCTTCTCGCGTTTGCTGCCCGCAGATCCGGCCATGAATGCGCTGATCGCAAAAGTCCGCGGTCCTTACGAGTCCAAATTGTCAGAAAAACTGGCCATGACGGAGGGCACGCTGTACCGCCGTGGCAACTTCAACGGCACCTTTGACCAGTTGATCCTTGACGCATTGATGGCCGTGCGCGGCGCCGACATCGCTTTTTCGCCCGGATTCCGATGGGGTACCTCGCTCTTGCCGGGCCAGGCCATCACTCGTGAGCATGTGATGGATCAGACCGCCATTACCTATCCCTGGACCACGCTGACCGACATGCGCGGCGACATGATCAAAACGGTGCTTGAAGACGTTGCCGACAATCTGTTCAACCCCGATCCGTATTACCAGCAGGGCGGCGACATGGTGCGTGTGGGCGGTTTAAGTTACCGCTGCGAACCCGGCGCCAAAATGGGAGCGCGCATCCAGGACATGCGCCTGAAAGGTGTTCTCATTGAGGCGGACAAAAGCTACAAGGTGGCCGGGTGGGCGCCCGTGCAGGAAGCCAGCAAAAACGCCGGACCACCCGCGTGGGAAGTCGTCGAGACTTATCTCAAAGCCGAAAAAGTGGTCAAACCACCCAAACTGAATTTGCCGACTCTCGTGGGTATGGCCGGAAATCCCGGCCTCGCCTGAGCCGGCACATCAGCGCTATTTTGACGCTGGCATGACAAACGTAAATATCAATTCGTACGACTGAAGTGCTACAAGCCTTTGGTGTATTTTCCATTCAGTGGCACAATCGACTCTGTTTCTGAAGGCCCTTCCTTGCCACAGTCGCATCCGCTAATCGGTCCAGCCGTGTTGCGGAAGGTTAATCAACCAGCCATACCCAGTTATGGCCAGCTAATGTTTCCCAAAGGGAAACGGAGGTCAGCGTAATGAGTTCTAACTCGCAGTCGGCGTCTTCGTCCGTCTATTCAGCCTATCAAGGCAACACCTATCTCTTCGGGGGCAATGCGCCTTACGTCGAAGAGATGTACGAAAACTATCTCGCCAACCCCGGCAGCGTGCCCGACAACTGGCGCGAGTATTTCGACGCACTCCAGCATGTCCCCGCCGTCGACGGCAGCAACGCCAAAGACGTTCCGCACCTGCCTGTGGTTAACGCTTTTGCCGAGCGCGCCAAACTGGGGGGCACGCGGGTTGTTGTAGCCAGCCAGGATGCCGAGTTGGGCCGCAAACGCACCGCTGTGCAGCAGCTGATCGCCGCCTACCGTAATGTCGGCGCGCGTTGGGCCGACCTGGATCCCCTCAAGCGCACCGAGCGCGACAACATTCCCGAGCTGGATCCGGCGTTTTACGGGTTCACCGATGCTGATCAGGAAACGGTGTTCAACACCAGCAACACCTTCTTCGGCAAAGAAACCATGAGCCTGCGCGAGCTCATGAACGCACTGCGTGAGACCTATTGCGGCACCATTGGTGCCGAGTACATGTACATGACGGACCAGAACCAGAAGCGCTGGTGGCAGCAGAAACTGGAAAGCATCCGCAGCAAGCCCAATTTCACGCCTGAGAAAAAGCTTCACATTCTGGATCGTCTGTCAGCGGCGGAAGGACTGGAGCGCTTCCTGCACACCAAATACGTCGGCCAAAAACGCTTCTCGCTCGAAGGCGGCGAAAGTTTTATTGCAAGCATGGACGAGCTGATCCAGCGCGGCGGCAGCATAGGCGTCAAGGAAATTGTGATTGGCATGGCGCATCGCGGTCGCCTGAATGTTCTGGTCAATTCGCTGGGCAAAGTGCCCGCCAATCTGTTTGCCGAGTTTGACCACACCGCTCCCGAAGATTTGCCCAGCGGTGACGTTAAATACCACCAGGGTTTTAGCTCTGATGTGACCACCCCGGGCGGCCCGGTGCATTTGAGCCTGGCTTTCAACCCCTCACATCTTGAGATCGTCAACCCCGTGGTTGAAGGCTCGGTACGTGCCCGCATGGACCGCCGCGCCGACCCCAAGGGTCTGCAAGTTCTGCCTGTGCTGGTGCACGGTGACGCGGCCTTTGCAGGGCAGGGCGTTGTGATGGAAACGCTGGCGCTGGCCGAGACCCGTGGTTACTCCACCGGCGGCACGGTGCACCTGGTGATCAACAACCAGATCGGTTTCACGACCAGCGATCCACGCGACAGCCGCTCGACCCTGTATTGCACAGACGTCGTCAAGATGATTGAAGCGCCGGTGCTGCACGTCAACGGCGATGATCCAGAGGCCGTGGTGCTGGCAACCCAGCTGGCGCTTGAGTTCCGCATGGCCTTCCAGAAAGATGTGGTGGTCGACATCATCTGTTTCAGGAAGCTGGGCCACAACGAGCAGGACACACCGGCCCTGACTCAGCCGCTGATGTACAAAAAAATTGCGCAACACCCCGGCACCCGCAAGTTGTACGCCGACAGGCTGTCGGCCCAGGGCATGGGGGAGACGCTGGGCGACGACATGGTCAAGGCCGTGCGTGCTGCACTGGATGCTGGCAAAAGCACCTTTGACCCGGTGGTCACCAACTTCAAGAGCAACTACGCCGTTGACTGGAGTCCTTACCTTGGCAAAAAGTGGACGGATGCGGGTGATACCGCCATCCCCATGGCCGAGTGGAAACGCCTTGCCGACAAGGTCAGCACCATCCCTGCAACTGTGACAGCACACCAGTTGGTCAAAAAAGTCTATGACGACCGCGCTGCCATGGGCCGCGGCGACATCCCTGTGGATTGGGGTATGGGCGAACATATGGCCTTTGCATCGCTGGTGGCCAGTGGTTACCCCGTGCGTTTGTCGGGCGAAGACTGCGGACGCGGTACCTTTACCCACCGTCATGCGGTCATTCACGACCAGAGCCGCGAGAAGTGGGACACCGGCACCTATGTGCCGCTGCAAAACGTCGCTGAAAATCAGGCGCCGTTTGTGGTGATTGACTCCATCCTGTCCGAGGAAGCCGTGCTGGCTTTCGAATACGGCTATGCGTCCAACGACCCCAACACCCTGGTGATCTGGGAAGCCCAGTTCGGCGACTTCGTCAACGGCGCGCAGGTTGTGATCGACCAGTTCATCGCCTCGGGTGAGGTGAAGTGGGGCCGCGTCAACGGCATCACCTTGATGCTGCCGCACGGCTACGAAGGCCAGGGTCCCGAGCACAGCTCAGCGCGCCTGGAGCGCTTTATGCAGTTGTCTGCCGACACCAACATGCAGGTGGTTCAGCCTACAACCGCCAGCCAGATATTCCACGTCCTGCGCCGCCAGATGGTGCGCAACCTGCGCAAGCCGCTGATCATCATGACGCCCAAGTCGCTGCTGCGGAACAAGGACGCTACGTCCCCGCTCAGCGAGTTCACCAAGGGCAGTTTCCAGACCGTGATTCCTGATAGCGGCACGCTGAAGGCAGACAAGGTCAAGCGCGTGATTGCCTGTTCGGGCAAGGTCTACTACGACCTGGCCAAAAAGCGGGAAGAAAAAGAAATTGACGACGTCGCCATCGTGCGCGTCGAGCAGTTGTATCCATTCCCGCACAAGGCCTTTGCGGCCGAGCTGAAAAAGTATTCCAATCTTTCGGAGATTGTCTGGTGCCAGGACGAGCCGCAAAACCAGGGCGCGTGGTTTTTTGTGCAGCACTACATCCACGAGAACATGGCAGAGGGACAGAAGCTCGGTTACGCCGGTCGGACAGCGTCTGCCTCGCCTGCAGTCGGCTACTCACATCTGCACCAGGAGCAGCAAAAAGCACTGGTAGATGCAGCGTTTGCCAAGCTCAAAGGCTTCGTCCTGACCAAATAAGCGAAACAGGCGCGCCCCTTGGCGTGCCTGCTCCCAACCCCACACACCCGAAAGAATCCAAATGGCTATCGTAGAAGTCAAAGTCCCCCAGTTGTCCGAGTCCGTCGCTGAAGCCACCATGCTGCAGTGGAAGAAAAAGGTGGGCGACAGCATCGCCATCGACGAAATCCTCATCGAAATCGAAACCGACAAGGTTGTGCTTGAAGTGCCCGCACCGTCGGCCGGCGTTTTGTCCGAAATCCTCATTGCTGATGGTGGCACCGTCGCCGCTGAGCAGCTGATTGCCAAAATCGACACCGAGGGCAAAGCCTCCGCTGCAGCTCCCGCCGCGGCAGCGCCTGCTGCTGCCACCGCCGCTGCGCCGGCAGCACCTGCTGCGGCTCCAGCTGCTGCCGGTGGCAGCATGGCCGGTGTGGCCATGCCATCCGCCGCCAAGCTGATGGCGGATAACCAGCTGGCATCAGGCTCTGTGCCAGGCACCGGCAAAGACGGGCGCGTCACCAAGGGCGATGTACTGGGTGCAGTCGCCGCCGGTTCTGCTCCTAAATCAGTAGCTGCCAGCGCCATACCTACTGGGGCGCCGACCACTTCTTTGCCTCAAGTCGCAGCCCCCGCCAAAAAAGACAGCCTGGGCGAGCGTCCGGAGCAGCGCGTTCCCATGAGCCGCCTGCGCGCCCGTATTGCCGAGCGTCTGCTGCAGTCGCAGTCCACCAACGCCATCCTGACCACGTTCAACGAAGTGAACATGGCACCGGTGATTGAGATGCGCAAACGCTTCCAGGAAAAGTTTGAAAAAGAGCATGGCGTGAAGATCGGCTTCATGAGCTTTTTCGTCAAAGCTGCTGTGCATGCACTGAAGAAATACCCTGTGCTCAACTCCTCTGTGGACGGCAACGACATTGTTTACCACGGCTTCTTTGACATCGGCATCGCGGTCGGTTCGCCGCGTGGCCTGGTGGTGCCCATCTTGCGCAATGCAGACCAGATGAGCTTTGCTGACATCGAAAAGAAAATCGCCGAGTACGGTGCCAAGGCACGCGACGGCAAGCTGGGTATTGAAGAAATGTCAGGCGGAACTTTCTCCATCTCCAATGGCGGCGTGTTCGGCTCCATGCTGTCTACGCCGATCATCAACCCACCCCAGTCCGCAATTTTGGGTGTGCACGCCACCAAAGACCGTGCAGTAGTGGAAAACGGCCAGGTTGTTGTACGTCCCATCAACTACCTCGCCATGAGTTATGACCACCGCATCGTCGACGGCCGCGAAGCCGTTCTCGGACTGGTGGCCATGAAAGAAGCGCTGGAAGATCCGGCACGTTTGTTGTTTGACATCTAAGGAGCAAGACATGTCCAAACAATTTGACGTGATCGTCATCGGCGGCGGTCCCGGTGGCTATATTGCCGCCATTCGCGCAGCCCAGCTGGGGTTTAACGTGGCCTGTATCGACGAGTGGAAAAACGCCAAGGGTGGGCCTGCGCTTGGCGGTACCTGCACCAACGTGGGCTGCATTCCTTCCAAGGCTTTGTTGCAGTCGTCCGAGCACTATGACCATGCCAGCCACCACTTTGCCGAACACGGCATCGATGTCAAGGGCTTGACTCTGGATGTGGCAAGGATGGTGAGCCGGAAGGACACCGTGGTCAAGCAGAACAATGATGGCATTGTTTACTTGTTCAAGAAAAACAAGGTCACGTTTTTCCACGGTCGTGGTTCTTTTGTCGCTGCAAAAGACGGCTTGTATGACATCAAGGTCGCTGGAGCGGTTGAAGAAATGATTTCCGGCAAACACATCATCGTGGCTACGGGCTCCAACGCGCGTGCCTTGCCGGGTGCGCCGTTCGATGAGGAAAACATCCTGTCCAACGACGGTGCCCTGCGCATCGGCGCTGTGCCGAAAAAGCTGGGCCTGATTGGCTCTGGCGTGATTGGTCTGGAGATGGGGTCTGTCTGGCGTCGCCTGGGCGCCGAAGTGACGGTGCTGGAAGGCCTGCCCACGTTCCTGGGCGCAGTCGACCAGCAGATTGCCAAGGAAGCCCATAAGGCTTTCGTCAAGCAGGGTCTGAAGATCGAACTTGGTGCGAAGGTTGGGGAAATCAAATCCGGCAAGAAGGGCGTGTCTGTCGCCTGGACCAATGCCAAGGGCGAAGCCCAGACGCTGGAGGTCGACAGGTTGATTGTGTCCATCGGCCGGGTGGCTAACACCATTGGTCTGGCGCCTGAAGCCGTGGGCCTGAAGCTCGACGAGCGCGGTGCCATTGTGGTTGACGGCGATTGCAAAACCAACCTGCCCAATGTCTGGGCGGTCGGTGACGTGGTGCGCGGCCCCATGCTGGCGCATAAGGCAGAAGAAGAGGGCGTTGCGGTGGCCGAGCGCATTGCTGGCCAGCACGGTCATGTCAACTTCAACACCATTCCCTGGGTCATTTACACCAACCCCGAGATTGCGTGGGTGGGTCAGACCGAAGAGCAGCTCAAGGCTGCGGGCCGCGCCTATAAGGCGGGTACTTTCCCGTTCATGGCTAACGGTCGTGCGCGGGCGCTGGGTGACACAACCGGCATGGTGAAAATGCTGGCTGATGCAGCGACCGACGAAATTCTGGGTGTGCACATCGTGGGCCCAATGGCCAGCGAATTGATTGCCGAATGTGTCGTGGCCATGGAGTTCAGGGCCAGCGCGGAAGACATCGCCAGAATCTGCCATGCCCACCCGTCGCTCAGCGAGGCGACGAAAGAAGCGGCTTTGGCGGTGGACAAGCGGACACTGAACTTCTGAGGCATGGCGGCCCCCACGTTCTCCCAGGTCGTGTGGGGCGTAGCCGCCTCGGGGCCGCCCGGCGTCGGCTTATGACATCCGTCCTTGAGCAGTATCAGAGCGAACTGGCTGCTCGCGGCTATCAAGGGGACCCCGCGCAGCTTCGTGCCGTCGAGGAACTGGATCGGTGCGCGCGCGAATGGGCTGAGTTCAGGGAGCAGCGCTCCAACCCGTTAAAGAAGCTTATTAACCGACCCGACGTTCCGCGCGGCGTCTATATGCATGGCGGGGTGGGGCGCGGCAAAAGCTTTCTGATGGATTGCTTTTACAGCGTGGTGCCACTCAAGCGCAAGACGCGTTTGCATTTTCACGAGTTCATGCGCGAGGTTCACCGGGAGCTGCGTGATTTGCAGGGCGTAGTGAACCCCCTTGACGAGCTCGGAAAGCGAATCGCCAAACGATATCGCCTGATCTGCTTTGACGAATTTCACGTGGCCGACATCACCGATGCGATGATCCTTCACAGGCTGCTGGCGGCTCTTTTTGAAAATGGCGTTGGGTTTGTGACCACGTCGAACTTTCATCCCGATGATCTGTACCCGAACGGCCTGCATCGCGACCGGATTATTCCTGCGATCGATCTCCTTAAGGAAAAGCTGGAGGTGCTGAGTGTTGACAACGGTACCGACTATCGCCGTCGCACGATGGAGCAGGTGAAGCTGTACCACACGCCTCTGGGGCCGCAGGCCGATCTGGAGATGGAGGAAACCTTCAAGCGCCTGGCCGAGTCCCACGACGAAACGCCGATCCTGCATATTGAATCCCGGAAAATTCAGGCCAGACGCAAAGCGGGCGGCGTTGTCTGGTTCGATTTCAAGGCGTTGTGTGGTGGACCGCGCTCGCAGAACGACTACCTGGAGATTGCCAGTCAGTTCCATACGGTTCTGCTCAGCGATGTACCCCACATGCCGGTGCGAATGGCATCGGAGGCGCGACGCTTTACTTGGCTGGTAGATGTTCTTTACGATCGCCGTGTCAAACTCATCATGTCGGCAGAAGTGGCGCCGGAGGCGTTGTACACCGAGGGCCCTTTGGCTCATGAGTTTCCCCGGACGGTCTCACGTCTTGGCGAGATGCAGTCAGCAGAATTTTTGGCGCTGGAGCGCAGAAACGTGGACACCACACTCACATGAACAAGCGGTTTTTAGCATGGATGGCTCTGGCAACAAGTTTTGCCGCCGGCGCGCAAACGGCCTTTGACCTGGCTGAGGCGGCCTCCGCTCAGGAGCAAAGCCGGATCAATGCGCAGCGTCTTGCATTGGAAGCCGGTTTCGATGCGGAGGACGCTGCCTGTTACAAAAAATTCTTTGTGAATATGTGTTTGAACGAAGTCAAGGAAAGGCGCCGGGACGCGATGGCTGAGTTGAAGCGTCAGGAAGTCGTGCTGAATGACGAGACGCGCAAACGCAAGGCGGAGGAGCAAATCGCCAAAACGGCAGAAAAGAATTCTCTGGAAGTGCAGCAGCAAGCTGCGGAGCGCCGTGCCAAAGCTCTCGAAGATGAGCGTTCCCGTGTAGAGCGGACGCGCTTGAAGGCGCAGGAGCGGGGCGATCTCAAACAACAGGAGCCAACAAATGCAGCTGAGGCTGCGAACAAGATAAAGGGGTCTGAGGAAAGAGCGCAGGCTCGCGGAGAAAAGCAGGCCGCCTCTGCGGAGGAGGTCAAAAAGTACAACGACAAGCAGCGCGAAATCCGGGAAAGAAAGGCAAGTCGGGAGAAAGAGTTGCGCGAGCAAACGAAGCCTGCCGCCAAGCCTCTGCCAACCCCTGCCAGCTAACTATGGCTCAGGCGAGTGCCTCAAGCTTGACGATGACCAGAGACAAATTGTCTCCACCACCATTGGCCCGCGATCTGGCTTTCTGAATTAAAAATTCCGATGCCTCGCGGGGCGACAGCATGGACAAGGCAGAGCCCATTTCGTTGGGGCTGAAGTAATGCCAGACCCCGTCACTGCAAGCCAGCAAAGTGTCGCCTGGCATCAGCTGCGGGATGAAGTGTTGACTGACAGGCGGCCCTTCCTCCGTGCCCAGGCATCCCATCAAAATATTGGACTGGGGATGGACGTTGGCCTCTTCATCCGTGATCTCGCCCTTGTCGACCAGGGTCTGAACATAGGAGTGATCGATGGTCCGTTTGACCATCTTGCTGCCGTGAAAGTAATAGACCCGGGAGTCGCCTGCATGCACCCAGTGGCAGTCGCCTGCAGGGTTGATTAAAAACGCAGCCAGCGTGCTGTGGGGCTCCTGCTCCGCCGAGATGGCGGTTAGCTTGATCACCGTGTGTGCTTCCTCAACCAGCTGTTTGAGCATCGCCACGGGGTCGTCGGTTATGGGTGAATAACGTTCGAAGAGTTGCTTCGCAGTCATCATGACCTGGTCGGAAGCCTTGCGCCCGCCACTGCGGCCCCCCATGCCATCGGCCACGATGCCCAGCATGCAACCGGGGATGCGGGAGTGGGTAATCAATGCCACCTGGTCTTGCTGATAGTCGCGGTCTCCCTTGTGGATTCCGGTGGACGCTGTGATTCGATAACCTTTGGACATCTTGTATGCGCGAGCCTTTGACTCGATTTATCTCCGTAATCGACGTATTATCAGACGAAGCATACCGCCCCGGACAAAATAATCGTGGACCTGAATTTACACTCCCCGGCGCGTCGCCTGATTGAACTCCAGATTGAACACGCAGACCTGGATGCCTTGGTAGACATCTCCTGCCACGCCATCCCCATCGATGAGTTGCTGCTCAGGCGCCTCAAAAAACGCCGCTTGTCCCTGCGTGATCAGATTCACCAGCTCGAACTGTCGCTCGACCCGCCTGAACCCGCCTGATGAAGCTTGAGTCCCAAGTCCAGGCGGTTTTTGCGTCTGACGGCGTGCTGGCACGTGCCACTGATCAATTTCTTCCACGCGAAGGCCAGACCGAGATGGCGCTGGCAGTTGCCCGCGCGATAGAAGGCGCTTACCCCCTGGTGGTGGAGGCAAGCACCGGCGTCGGAAAAACATTTTCTTACCTCGTTCCCGCACTGCTCAGTGGCGAGCGCGTCTTGCTGTCGACGGCTACCAAGGCGCTACAGGATCAGTTGTTTGGACGTGACCTGCCCGCACTGGTCAAGGCCCTTGGAGTCCCGGTGAGTACCGCGCTGTTGAAGGGGCGTGGCAGCTATCTTTGCCTGCACCGCATGGAAATGGCGCGCCATGATGCGAACTTTCCTGAGCGCACTGCGCTGCGTGCACTGGCCAAGGTGGAAGCCTGGGCCCCCGTCACCCGAACCGGTGACCTTGCCGAACTGCCAGGTCTGGACGAACGGTCTGCGGTTATCCCGTGGGTGACTTCAACGCGCGAAAACTGCCTGGGCGCGCCGTGCCCCCGGTTTCGTGCCTGTCACGTGAATCATGCACGCCGGGAGGCCCTGGCTGCGGACGTTGTGGTGATCAATCACCACCTCTTCTTTGCCGACATGGCTGTGCGCGAGTCCGGCGTAGCCGAGCTGCTGCCCAGCGTGCGAATCGCCATTTTTGACGAGGCTCACCAGCTCAATGAAACCGGTGTGCAATTCCTGGGCAAAAACCTGTCGACCGGGCAACTGCTTGATTTTTCGCGCGATATGTTGGGTGCAGGGCTCCAGCTCGCGCGGGGTCTGCTCGACTGGAGCCAGTTGGCAGGGGCTGTGGAACATGCGGCGCGAGATCTGCGCCTGTCTGTGGGAAAGGCGTACCCCGGTACGAAGCTGCGCTGGACTGATGTCACACCTGAAGGGCTGGACGCCTCGGAGTGGAGCTCTGCGTTGCACGCCCTGGGGGCGGCGTTGCTGCCTGCCCGTGACGCGCTCGACACAGTGAGCGAGATCGCGCCCGATTTTGTTCGGCTACATGAGCGTGCGACAGAATTGGCTGCCCGCGCCCAGGCTTTCGCCGGGTTCCCAGAGCCCGGGGGCGTACGCTGGCTGGATGTTGGCACCCAGTTGCGACTGGTGGAGTCCCCGCTGGATATTTCAAAAACAGTGAAGGCCAAGGTTTTTGGAGAGGGCGAATCTGCCAAGACCTGGGTTTTTACGTCGGCAACATTGGGGGACGATGAAGCATTAAGCTGGTTTACGCAGCCCTGCGGCTTGACAGGTGCGCAAGTGCTTCGTGTGGGCAGTCCCTTTGACTATGCCCGCCAGGCTGCTTTCTACATACCCCAAAACTTTCCCAAGCCAGCCGACCCTGCGCATACCGCTGCCGTTGCTGCAGTTGCGACTGCCTGGAGCCGTCGCCTCGGCGGACGGACCATGGTTCTCACCACAACCTTGCGGGCCTTGCGCAGTATCGGGGAGTCCCTGCAGACTGCATTTGAAAATTCCACCGAACTAGAAGTCCTGGTACAGGGCGCCATGCCAAAGAGGATGCTGATCGAGCGTTTTCGCGAGGGCGACAGCCATGGTGGGCGGGGTTGCGTTCTGGTCGCGTCGGCGTCGTTCTGGGAAGGTATTGATGTACCGGGTGACGCCCTGCAGCTGGTCATCATCGACAAACTTCCTTTCCCACCGCCGAATGATCCCATGGTTGAGGCCAAGTCGCGTTTGCTGGAGTCAGTAGGGAAAAGCGCCTTTAACGACTACTTTTTGCCGGAAGCCGCAGTCGCCCTGAAGCAGGGGGCGGGCCGGCTGATACGGCGCGAAACCGACCAGGGCGTCCTGGTCGTATGCGACAGCCGGCTGGCAGTGATGGGCTACGGCAAGCGCCTGCTGCGCGCCTTGCCCGCGATGCAGCGGCTGGCTTCAGAGCAAGAGCTTGAGGCAAGGCTGGATCTGCTTACCAGAACCTGTACCAAGGCGCATTCACCGACTTGAAACCCTTAGTCAGATATTCGCTCTGGGGATAAGTGGTCTCCAGCACTCGCTTGGCATCGTCCCGGAGTTGGGTCATGCCTAACGCGTCATAGGATTTGTACAAAAGGAAAACCGCTTCTTCCAGGATGGGCACGTCCTGATAGTCGGTAATGGCTAGTTGCGCGCGATTGAGGGCCGAGACATAAGCGCCGCGGTTGTAGTAATACCGAGCCACATGCACTTCGTACTGGGCCAGCAGATTCACGATATAGACCATGCGCGCTCGCCCGTCCACTGAATACTTGGAATCAGGGAAGCGGTTGACAAGTTCCTTGAAGGATTCAAAGGACTCCTTGGCGGCCTTTTGATCGCGTTCGGACAGATCCTGCCTGTAAATGAAACTGAAGAGGCCCAAGTTTTCGTTGAAGTTGACCAGGCCCTTGAGGTAAAGGGCATAGTCCACCGCAGGGCTGGACGGATGCGATTTGATGAAGCGGTCCAGGGTGGCCAGAGCTTGTGCCTGCTCCCCGCCCTTGTATTGGGCGTATGCCTTTTCCAGCTGGGCTTGTTGAGCGAGTGGCGTGCCAGCCGCGCGACCTTCGAGCTTTTCAAACAGCGGGATGGCTTTGTCATAAGCGCCGGAGTTGGCTTCGTCCCGCGCTTCGGAATAAATCTTGTTGGGGCTCCAAGCGGCGGTAGGGTCCTTGACTGGGGTGGAGCACGCTGTGAGAAGCAGTGCGCAGGCCACAAGGGCGGCGGTGGAAGGGGATGTCACTGGAACAACCGATAATTTGGTGGAAAACATCGCAATTGATCCTCTTGATGACTGATTCTGAACAAAGCAAATTGATTATATCGAGCGCTATGGCGTCAGTCGGTCAGGCCGAAGAGACCCTGGACGATGCCGAGGCGGGCGCAGATTTTGAATTGCGGCAGGTGATGGTGCCCGCCGCCAGCCACGGCGCCCGTCTGGACCGCACGCTCGCTGGGATTGTGCCCGAGTTCTCGCGCAGTTATCTTCAGCAGTTGATCGAGGCGGCGGCCGTCCAGATCAACGGCGCGACGGTGACCAAGGTGTCCGCAAAGGTGAAGGCTGGGGACGATCTGCGGATAGAGCTCAAGCCCACGCCGCAGAGTCAGGCTTTTCAACCCGAGGCGATGGAGCTGGATGTTGTTTTCGAAGATGATCATCTGCTCGTCATCAACAAGCCTGCGGGGCTGGTCGTGCACCCGGCCCCGGGCAATTGGAGTGGCACGCTCCTCAACGGTTTGCTGGCACGCGACCCGCAGGCTACGCAATTGCCCCGCGCTGGCATTGTGCATCGGCTCGATAAAGACACCAGCGGACTGATGGTGGTGGCGCGCCGGCGTCAGGTCATGGATCAACTGGTGGCGATGATCGCAGCGAGAACCGTGGGGCGGGAATACATCGCCATTGGGAACGGCGCCTGGCAGGGGGCTTCATCGATTCAGGTCAACGCAGCTGTTGGTCGCGACCCTCGAAACCGCCTGCGCATGGCGGTCGTCGATCTGGACAGGCATTCGGGCAAGACGGCGTCGACCGGAATTGCCCTGATTCAGAGCGAAGGGGCCTATTGCCTGGTGCGCTGTAAATTACAGACGGGTCGGACCCACCAGATTCGGGTTCACATGGCTTCAATCGGCCATCCCCTGGTGTCAGACGAGGTGTATGGCGGAAAGCCGGCGGCTGGCCTCAGAAGGCAGGCGTTGCATGCCTGTCAGTTGTCTTTCGATCATCCGGTGACGGGCGAGACTTTGACGTTCAGGTCGGCGCTTCCTCCCGATCTGTCTGAAGCGCTTCTGCAGTTGGGGCTAAGATACAATTGAGGCTGTAGTTTTCTTCTACCCTCACCATAGCGCCTGCTCTTAAAGTGGTTGCGCACGAAGGTGAAATGCGCTCTCAGGCGCTTTAGCTCGAATTATTTCGGAACCAAGATCATGATGACGACGGATGCCAAGCGCGTCCTCGAAACGGCACTTATTTGCGCGCAGCAGCCGCTGCCATTGCGCGACATGGGTGTTTTGTTCAACGGGGCGCTGACGGCCGACACGCTTAAATTGTTGCTCGAAGACCTGCAGAACGACTGGTCTGGACGCGGTGTGGAGCTCGTTCACGTGGCTACTGGCTGGCGTTTTCAAAGCCGCCCGCAAATGCGCGAGTATCTGGACCGCCTGCACCCGGAAAAACCGCCGCGGTATACCCGGGCGACGCTGGAGACCCTGGCCATCATCGCCTACCGTCAACCGGTAACACGAGGCGATATGGAGGATATCCGTGGCGTCACGATCAACAGCCTGCTGCTCAAACAACTGGAAGACCGGGGCTGGATTGAAGTCATTGGCCACAGGGAGACTGTCGGCCGCCCCGGCCTGTATGCCACCACCAGGCAATTTCTGGACGATCTGGGGCTGGAGTCTTTGAATCAGTTGCCGGCTACGGATCACCCGGCAGCCGAGGAAGCCTTGCTTGAGCAGATCGAATTTGGCCTGACTGCGACGGGTTCACCTGATGAAGTCGACGCTGCGGAGGCTCAGGCTGGGGATGCGCAGGATGGCGAAGCATCAGTTCTCGAATCGACCGATTACCCGGCTCCTCTTGAAGGCCCGGGCACCAGCCAGCAATCTACGGACACCAACGTCTGAACGAATATATGAATCATCCAGATCATCCGGCTGACTCCCCCCTGATGCCTGAGCCCGAGGCTGTAGCATCAAAACCGGCTTTGGCCCAGTATCCTCCGGACGTTCTAGCTACTGATTTGATAGCGGATCAGGGGGGCCCCCTGATGGATGCGGGCACCTTAACGCACACCCGCGCACCGGCTGCGCTTAAGCCCGCCCACCGATTTGAAGATGTGGTGACCGGCAAATTTGACGCCGATGAAGAAGACGTTGCCCTGGAGTTGCCCAAGCGGGTGTTATCCGCTCAGCCCGAGAGTCCCAAATTGCACAAGGTGCTTGCCCAGGCCGGGTTGGGGTCAAGGCTGGAGATGGAGCAACTGATTCTGGAAGGACGGATTTCGGTTAACGCCGAACCAGCGCACATCGGTCAGCGCATCCAGTTTGGCGACACCGTCAAGGTTAACGGCAAGCCTATCCGCGTGCGTATTGATCCACCGCCGGCTCGGGTGATTGCGTATCACAAGCCTGCTGGTGAAGTCGTGACCCATGACGACCCGCAAAATCGCCCCACGGTATTTCGCCGGCTTCCCAAGTTGTTTCAGGGCAAGTGGCAGTCAGTCGGCCGCCTTGACCTGAATACTGAAGGCCTGCTGTTGTTGACCAGTTCCGGCGAGTTGGCCAACCGGCTGATGCACCCGCGATTTGGTTTGGAGCGTGAGTACGCTGTGCGGGTATTGGGCGCATTGAGCAACGAGGAGAAAAAACGCCTGCTCGACGGCGTGAATCTGGACGACGGCCTGGCCCAGTTCAGCTCACTCGAGGCTGGCGGAGGCGAAGGCGCCAATTGCTGGTATCGGGTCACGATTTCAGAAGGTCGCAACCGCGAGGTGCGTCGCATGTTTGAAGCCGTTGGCCATGCGGTGAGTCGCCTAATCCGCATCCGCTATGGCGCCGTAGTGCTTCCCCGTGGTCTCAAGCGCGGCGCTTTTGTGGAATTGGACGAGCGCGACATCCAGGATTTGACTGGCGCTGTCAGTCGCTCGGAATCGCGGGCAGATCCACGAGGCCCCAGGAAAGCGGGAAATCCAGCGGACGGCGCTGGCGGTGAAGGTCGTCAGGGCAGGGGCCCGCGACGAAATGACAGACCACGCGGTGGACGTGGGCGCCCGGAAACGGGAAGTTTCCCTGCAACTGGCCCACAGCAAGCCTCGCCGGGGCCAGCAGGCGACTTTGATCATGAACCAAATGACTTGCAGCCCTCCTTGAATCGCACTGAGGCGCAGCGCGAGGGCAATCGCCGTCGCGGGGGCAAGGGTCGCGCTCCAGGTGGGGGTAACGGAGCCGGGAATTTCCGGGGAAACTCCGGCCCGCCAGCGCAGAACCGGCGGGATGACCGCGGTGATCGCGGCGACAAGCTCCCGGGCGGAGCCCAGCCCGACCCGATGAAAACCTCCTTCGGTTACATCGGCGCGGAAACTTTCACCCGGCAACGCTTGGGCCAGGGGCCGGGTCAAGGCCAACGGCGGGGTGGTGGCACGGGCAACGGGGGCGGGGCGGGTGGCCCGCGCCGAGGTGGCGGCGGCGGTGGGGGAAACCGTGGTGGCGGCAATCGCGGGAACGGCGGTGGCAACCGGGGTGGAAACCGTTAATCCCTTTGCCCGACGGGTGTTCAGGTGATAACTCACTCGGGCGCGGGTTAAAATCAGAGGCTTTATTCGATTTGAATAAAGCACGAAAATCAAGGTTAAGGAAATCTCATGGCGATCGAACGCACCCTCTCAATCATCAAGCCCGATGCAGTGGCTAAAAATGTCATTGGTCAAATTTATGCCCGCTTCGAGGCTGCCGGCCTCAAAGTCGTGGCCGCCAAGTTGGCCCACCTCTCACGCGGCGAAGCCGAAGCGTTTTATGCCGTTCACAAAGAGCGCCCGTTTTTCAAAGACCTCGTGGGTTTCATGATCTCCGGCCCCGTGATGATTTCCGCATTGGAAGGTGAAAACGCAATTCTGAAGCACCGCGACCTCATGGGCGCCACTGACCCGAAGAAAGCGGCTGCCGGTACCATTCGCGCCGATTTCGCTGAGAGCATCGACGCCAACGCTGTTCACGGTTCAGATGCACCGGAAACCGCCCAGGTGGAGATCAGCTTTTTCTTCCCCGGCATGAACATTTACTCGCGCTGAAATGTCGCTCCCACGCGTCACTGCGTTCCGCTGCCCCACCAGGCTTCGGCGCGCGTGGGGCGACCCGGCACTGCGCCGGTGCGAATTTCCAATGCAATGACAGTCAACCTGCTTGATTTTGATCTGGAAGGGCTGGCTGTTTTTTGCGAGGGGCTCGGCGAAAAACGCTTTCGGGCCACCCAGCTTTTTCGCTGGATACACCAGAGAGGCGCGACCGGTTTTGACCAGATGACCGATCTGGCGAAGTCCCTTCGCGAGAAGCTTCCCGCCTCTGCTCACATTCAAGGCCTCAAGGTTGTTTCCCGGCATGACTCGGCGGACGGCACGATCAAGTGGCTGTTCGACGTAGGCGCCGGTGATGTTATCGAGACCGTCTTCATCCCGGAATCCGACCGTGGAACCCTGTGTATTTCATCGCAGGCGGGTTGCGCCGTCGGTTGCCGGTTTTGCTCAACGGGCCACCAGGGTTTCAGCAGAAACCTGACGACCGCCGAGATTGTCGGACAGCTCTGGTTTGCAGAGCACTTTCTGCGTCAGCACCTTGGCAAAACCGAGCGTGTGGTGTCCAACGTCGTGATGATGGGAATGGGCGAGCCGCTGCAAAATTATTCCCAGTTACTTCCTGCACTCCGGGTGATGCTGGACGACCATGCTTACGGCCTGTCACGCCGACGCTTGACGGTTTCCACATCCGGTGTTGTTCCCATGATGGACCGCTTGGCGAAGGATTGTCCTGTCGCCTTGGCCGTGTCCTTGCACGCCCCAGAAGACGAGTTGCGCAGCAACCTTGTACCTCTGAACAAGAAGTACCCTATCGCTGAATTGCTGGAGGCCTGTGCAAGGTACCAGACCGCAGCGCCCCGCGATTTCATCACCTTTGAATACTGCATGCTTGATGGCGTAAACGATCAGTCCGAGCATGCCCGCATGCTGGTGGCGTTGATGCGCAAACATGCTCAGCAGGGTCTTTCCTGCAAGTTCAACCTCATCCCGTTCAACCCGTTTCCCGCCTCTGGCCTGAAACGCTCAGCGATGCCGGAGGTGATGGCATTTGCCAAAGTCCTGATGGACGCAGGCATTGTCACGACAGTCCGTAAAACCCGCGGCGATGATATTGATGCTGCCTGCGGGCAACTGGCCGGAGATGTACAGGATCGAACGGGGGTTCAGGAGCGTATGGCGACGCAGCGGCAGGGTATGCTCAAGGGTATCAAGATCGTCTCCAAAGAGGTAGGTGTATGAAGCTCGTTCGCAAAATCATGGGGCTGTCGGCGTGCTGGATGCTGGTACTGCTCGCCGGTTGTGCGGGCAACGCCGGCGCGCCGGCCTCAAGTGGCGGGCGCGGCGAAGTCATGACTGAGTCCGATGAGCCGGACACACGCAAGCGTGCACGTATCCGCCTGGAATTGGCCAGCAATTATTTCCAGCAGGGTCAGACCAATGTAGCGCTTGATGAGATCAAGCAGGCGCTGACGGCAGATCCGACGTTTGTTGATGCCTATAACCTGCGCGGGCTCGTTTATATGCGGCTGAACGACAACGCGCTGGCAGAAGACAGTTTTCGGCGTGGGATGGGAATCAGCCCGCGCGACGGCGACGTGTTGCACAACTATGGATGGCTCCTGTGTCTGCAGGCGCGGTACCCGGAGTCATCAGCATTGTTTGAGCGGGCCATTACAAGTCCCACCTACACCGGGCAGGCCAAGTCGATGACGATGCATGGCATTTGTCAGGTTCGGGCTGGCCGCAATGCTGAAGGCGAACGCAGCCTGCTTCAGGCCTTTGAACTTGACGCGGGCAATCCGGTGACCAGTTACCACCTGGCCAACGCCTTGTTTCAGCGCGGCGACCTGCCGCGTGCGCAGTTTTATATCAGGCGTTTAAACAACAGTGACCTGGCCAATGCCGAGACCCTGTGGCTGGGCATCAAGGTTGAGCGTAGCCTGGGCAATCGGGAAGCCATGATGCAACTGGTGGGGCAGTTGAAGAAGCGCTTTGGACAATCGCGTGAGGCGGCCGCCTATGACAGAGGTGCTTTCAATGAGTGAGTGGGACGGCCAGGCCCGGGACGAGGCCGTCCCGGAAAACGATGCGGGTGTACCCGTCGTGGCCGAACCTGGCATCACTGCGGGCGCCTTGCTCAAATGTGCGCGCGAGGCGGCCGGACTGCATATCGCAGCTTTGGCGGTGTCGCTGAAGGTTCCGGTTAAAAAACTGGAGGCGTTGGAGTCCGATCGGTTCGACCTGTTGCCTGATGCTGTCTTTGTGCGGGCACTGGCTGCGAGCGTTTGCCGCACCCTCAAACTTGATGCGACCGAGGTGCTGGCGTTGTTGCCCCAAACCGGCAAGCCGCGTCTGGACCATCAGCGTACCAGCATCAATACGCCGTTTCGCTCACCCAGCGACGGACCCGGCCCGTCAGTGTGGGCACAAGTGTCAAAGCCTGCGGTGCTCGCGGGTCTCCTTCTTGTGTTGGGGACTCTTGTTTTAATCTTTCTGCCCTTTGTTCAGCAGCAGTACAAGGCGGCGCAGCCGATTTCCGAGCCTCTTGGCGGCGCCTCTACCTTGGGTAGCCAGGCTTCAACAAGCCAGTCGGGTGTTTCCATGGCAAGTGTTGAGCTGGTCGAGAGCGCGAAGATCGTCCCGTCCATCCCTGCTGATGTGACGAATTCGGTTTCTTCTGTGCCGCTTGCAGTTGCCCCGGCCCCTGTGCCGACTGCTTCCCCGAATTTGCCGCCGGTAACGGGGCCCGCGCAAGCTCAACAATCCGCTGCGCCAGCCTCGGCGCCGGTAGCGGCAACCGCGCAAGCGAATGGAATCATTGTTTTTCAAGCTAAAGGCGAATCCTGGGTTGAAGTGACAGACGCCAAGGGCGTCGTGGTTCTTCGCCGCACCCTGACGTCTGGCGAAACTGCAAGTGCTTCGGGCTCCCTTCCGCTGGCGGCAGTGGTCGGCCGTGCTGACGCAACACAGGTTCAGGTTCGCGGCAAGGCTTTTGACTTGAGCGCGGTCAGCAAAGACAACGTTGCACGTTTCGAGGTGAAATAGTGAGCCCCTGTTTGCCAGTCGAATCGGCGGCGCCCAAGGCGCGTGTGTCTGAACAGGCGCGCGTGGTTTGGGGGCAGCGGGTCGTCACGGTGGGTGGCGATGCCCCGGTGCGCGTGCAGTCTATGACCAATACGGATACGGTGGACGCAATCGGAACCGCGATCCAGGTCAAGGAACTCGCTCTTGCCGGCTCGGAAATGGTGCGGATCACCGTCAACACGCCCGAGGCGGCGCAGGCGGTGCCCTATGTGCGCGAGCAGTTAGACCGCATGGGCGTTGATGTCCCGCTGATTGGTGACTTTCATTACAACGGCCATCGTCTGCTGACCGACTATCCCGCTTGCGCAGAGGCACTGTCCAAATACCGCATCAATCCTGGCAATGTCGGCAAAGGCGACAAACACGACAGACAGTTTGGTCAGATGATCGAAGCAGCGATTCGCTGGGACAAACCCGTGCGGATTGGCGTCAATTGGGGCAGCCTTGACCAGGAGCTGCTGGCAAACCTGATGGACGAAAACAGCCGCAGGTCCCAGCCCTGGGATGCCAAGCAAGTGATGTACGAGGCGCTCATCACCTCAGCCATTGACTCTGCCGTGCTGGCAGAAAAAATGGGCATGAATAAAAATCAGATCATTTTGTCCTGCAAGGTCAGCGGCGTTCAGGATTTGATCTCGGTTTATCGCGAACTCTCCAAACGCTCTCGCTACGCGCTCCACCTCGGTCTGACCGAAGCCGGTATGGGCACGAAAGGCACTGTGGCCTCCAGCGCTGCCCTGGCTGTGTTGCTGCAGGAAGGCATTGGCGACACGATTCGGGTGTCGCTCACGCCTCAACCCGGCGAAGCACGAACTCAGGAAGTTCTCATTGCTTCGGAAATATTGCAGGCGCTCGGGCTGCGCAGTTTTGTGCCCAGCGTGACCGCTTGCCCTGGTTGTGGCCGCACCACCAGCACTACTTTTCAGGAGTTGACCAAAGAGATTGACGATTTCCTGCGTGCCCAAATGCCGGTCTGGCGGGCGCAATACCCGGGTGTCGAAAAACTCAAGGTCGCGGTGATGGGTTGCATTGTCAATGGCCCGGGCGAGAGCAAACACGCCGACATCGGAATCAGCCTGCCGGGATCTGGCGAGGCGCCGGCCGCCCCTGTCTACATTGACGGCGAGAAAAGCGTCACCCTGCGCGGCGAAAACATCGCGCAGGAATTTCGCGTCATTGTCGAAAACTACATTGAAAAGCGTTTTGGCACACAAGCCGTCGCTGAAACCGCTTAACACCTTCCCTTTCATGGACAAATTAACTGCCGTCAAAGGCATGAACGACATATTGCCGCCCGACTCTGCGCGTTGGGAGTGGCTTGAAGACAAAGTGCGTTCGCTGATGTCACGGTATGCCTACCGCAATATCCGCACGCCCATTCTGGAACACACACAGCTGTTCATCCGGGGTATTGGTGAGGTCACCGACATCGTTGAAAAGGAGATGTATTCGTTTGAAGACCGCTCGGACAAGTACGGTGATCACGATCACCTGACCATGCGGCCGGAAAACACCGCCAGTGTGGTGCGCGCGGTGACCGAACACAACATGTTGTACGAGGGCGGCAAGCGCCTTTATTACATGGGGCCCATGTTTCGCCGTGAGCGGCCGCAGCGTGGTCGCTACAGGCAGTTCCACCAGATCGGTGCTGAAGCCTTGGGCTTTGCCGGGCCGGAAGTTGATGCAGAGTTGATTTTGCTGGCCGCAGTCTTGTGGAAAGAGTTGGGCCTGAGCGATTGGCGTCTGGAAATCAACAGCCTGGGTCAGCCTGAGGAGCGCGCCCAGCACCGCGCGCAATTGATAGCCCACCTTGAAAAGCACGCTGATCAGCTGGACGAAGAAGCGCGTCGGCGTTTGCACAGCAACCCGCTGCGGATTCTGGACACCAAAAACCCGGCCATGAAGGCAGTTGTTGAAAGTGCGCCCCGGCTCATTGATTTTTTGGGGCCGCAATCACTGGCGCATTTTGACGGCCTCAAGGCCATCCTGGACGCCAACGACGTGGCCTGGACCCTAAACCCCCGCCTGGTGCGTGGCCTGGATTACTACAACCTCACCGTGTTCGAGTTTGTGACGGACCGACTGGGTGCGCAGGGCACGATTTGCGCGGGTGGGCGTTATGACTACCTGATCGGGCAAATGGGTGGCAAAGCCGCTCCAGCCGTGGGCTGGGCCCTGGGGGTTGAGCGGGTGCTGGATTTGATCAAGGAGCAGGGCGCCGCAATCCCTCTCCCGCAGCCCGATGCTTACGCCATCGTGCCCGAATCATCGGCACTGCCAGTGGTGCTGCGCACGCTGCAGGCCTTGCGTGAGCTGGGCGTGAGCGTACAAATGCACGGCTCAGCGACCAGCGATGGCATGGGCAGCATGAAATCACAGTTCAAAAAAGCAGACGGCAGCGGGGCCCGGTTTGCGCTGATCTTTGGCGAGGCCGAACTCGCGCAGGGCTGTGTGGCTGTCAAGCCTTTGCGCGGCGAAAAAACCAACGCAGCTGAGGCGCAACCCTTGCAGCCATTGGGCAGCGTCGCCAGCTGGGCGCACACCCTGCGCACGGTTGGCTGACGCCAGCGCCCTACAATCACCACCATTCATTGGGTAGAACAGACAGAGCTTTATGGCAAAACATCTCGATTTGGAAGAACAGGAACAGCTCGACGAGCTGAAGCACTTCTGGAAGCAATACGGCGATCGCATCACCTGGGCGCTGGTGATCATTCTGGGCGCGTTCGCCGCCTGGAACGGCTATAACTATTGGCAGCGCAACCAGTCCGCCCAGGCGGCCATGATGTATGACGAGGTGGAGCGCGCCGTTCAGTCTGGAGAAATCCCCAAGCTGGACCGTGCATTGGCCGACATGAAGGAGCGTTTTGGTGGCACCGCGTTTGCGCAGCAAGCCGGGTTGCTTGCCGCCAAAACCTATCACGACAAGGGCAATATCGAAGGCGCCAAGTCATCGCTCGCCTGGGTGGCAGGGAAAAATGCCGACGAAGGTTATCAAGCCATCGCCAGCCTCCGTCTGGCCGGCCTGCTGATGGAAGCCAAGGCTTATGACGAGGCATTAAAAGTGCTGACTCCGGCTTTTCCCAAAGACTTCGCGGCTTTAGCAGCTGACCGCCGTGGCGACGTTTTGATGGCGAAGGGCAAGAAGAGTGAAGCCCGGGCCGAATACGAAAAAGCCTACAAAGATATGGATTCCCGCAGCGAATACCGGCGTCTGGTCGAGGTCAAACTCAATGCGCTCGGTGCCAATCCTGCACCCCCTGCGTCTACCCCTGCGGTCGCTGCCGCAGCCAGTCCCGCGTCCGCCACGGAGGTCAAACAGTGATGTTTATCAAGTCTTTTAGGCCCTTTGCCCAATCACTACGGGCGCCGGCAGCTATTATTTTGGTAGCAACTCTTGCCGGGTGCTCCACATTCAGCGGCTTCTTCGGAGGCTCCGCGAAAAAGCCCCAACCCGCTGAGCTGCAGCCCGTTGTCGCGCTTGTACCTGCACGGCAGGTCTGGAGTGCACGTATTGGCGAGGTGACGTTTCCGCTTCAGGGCAATATCAGCGGTGAAACCCTGGTAGTGGCAAGCAACGATGGCACGGTTGCAGCGCTGGACACGCGCACCGGACGTGACCGGTGGCGCACCAGTATTGGCGCGCCTATTGCAGCGGGGGTGGGCAGTGATGGAAAAGTAGCTGCCGTGGTCACCCGCGCTAACGAGGTCGTGGCTCTGGACAACGGGCGTGAGATCTGGCGTCAAAAGCTGGCGGCTCAGGCCTTCACCTCCCCGTTTGTTGCAGGCGGCCGCGTGTTTGTTCTCGCGGCGGACCGGTCGGTCAATGCATTCGATGGACAGACAGGGAAAAAACTCTGGGCCCAGCAACGACCCAGCGAACCCCTGGTTCTGCGCCAGGGGGGCGTCATGCTGGCCGTGGGTGATACGCTGGTTGTCGGTCTGGCAGGACGCCTGACCGGGCTGAACCCGCTGAACGGAAGCATCCGTTGGGAGGCCCCGATCGCTTCACCCCGCGGCGTGAATGACGTCGAGCGGCTGGTAGACCTGGTTGGGCACGTTGGCCGTAATGGCAACACCGTCTGCGCTCGCGCTTTCCAGGCCAATATCGGTTGTGTGGATGCCCAGCGCGGCGCCTTGCTCTGGACCAAACCCGCCAATGCGGCCCAAGGCGTAGACAGCGACGAGCGCTATGTGTTTGGTGCTGAGGCTGACGGCAGGGTGCTGGCATTACGCCGGGCTGATGGCGAGCCTGTGTGGTCCACCGATCTTCTGCGGTACCGCAGCTTGACTTCCCCGCTGGTGGTGGGTCGGTCTATCGCCATAGGCGACTCGGCTGGTCTGATTCACCTGCTTTCGCGGGAAGATGGATCGCCTTTGAATCGGCTCACGACGGACGGCACGTCCATTGCAGCTTCGCCTTTACTGGCTGGCAGCACATTGATCGCGGTCACACGTGCCGGCGGTGTTTATGGTTTTGCCCCCGAATAAATGCGTGTCCACCACGCTCCTTGCTTCGCGTAGTTCGCTGCCACCTCCGCTGGATATTTCTTGAAACCTGTTCTCGCTCTGGTCGGTCGCCCCAACGTAGGCAAATCGACCATATTCAACCGTCTGACCAAAACGCGCGATGCGATTGTGGCCGACTACGCCGGTCTGACGCGAGATCGCCATTACGGTAACGGCCGGCTGGGGCCGCAGGAGTTCATCGTCATTGATACGGGCGGCTTCGAACCAGACGCGGTTGATGGCATCTACAAAGAAATGGCCAAGCAGACCCGCCAGGCGGTTGCTGAAGCGGATGTCGTGGTTTTTGTCGTGGATGCGCGGGCAGGGGTCAACGCGCAGGATCACGAAATCGCCCGCTATTTGCGCAAACTCGGCAAACCGACGGTGTTGACGGCCAACAAAGCCGAGGGCATGACCGAAGGCGTACAGCTTTCAGAATTTTTCGAGCTCGGACTTGGTGAAGTGCTGGCCGTGTCAGCTTCTCACGGTCAAGGCATGCGTTCGCTGGTGGAAATGGCGCTGCAGCCACTGAACCTTCCAGATCCGGCGGACGAGGATCTGCTCGCTGATCCCTCTGCGATCAAGCTGGCAGTGGCCGGGCGTCCCAATGTGGGCAAGTCCACCCTGATCAACGCCTGGCTTGGCGAGGAACGGCTTGTGGCTTTTGACCAGCCCGGCACCACGCGGGATGCCATCTCCGTGCCTTTTGAGCGCGCGGGGCAAAAGTTTGAGTTGATCGACACCGCTGGGCTGCGCCGCAAGGGCAAGGTTTTTGAAGCCATTGAAAAGTTCTCGGTGGTCAAGACCCTGCAGGCCATCGAAAGCGCCAACGTCGTATTGCTGCTGCTGGATGCGACCCAGGGCGTGACCGACCAGGAAGCGCACATTGCCGGCTACATATTGGAAAGTGGCCGCGCTGTTGTGCTGGCCGTCAACAAGTGGGATGCGGTGGATAGCTACCAGCGGGAAATTCTTGAGCGGTCCATAGAGACACGTCTGGCCTTCCTGAAATTTGCGACCATCCACAACATTTCAGCCATCAAACGGCAGGGCCTTGCCCCGGTGTGGAAGTCCATCATCCAGGCCCATGCCTCGGCCAATCGCAAGATGTCCACCCCGGTGCTGACCCGCCTGCTGATGGAAGCCGTGCAATTTCAGAGCCCGCAGCGCGCCGGCATGTTCCGTCCCAAGCTGCGTTACGCCCATCAGGGTGGGATGAACCCGCCCATCATCATTGTTCACGGCAATTCGCTGGAGCATGTGACTGACGCCTACAAGCGTTTTCTGGAAGGGCGCTTTCGCAAGGAGTTCGATCTCGTCGGCACGCCGCTGCGCATCCAGATGAAATCTTCGAGCAACCCTTTTGCGGACAAAGAATCAGCTTAGGACTACGTTGGCGGCGGAAACCCTGTGGTAAGGTGAACTTCCATTAACTCTTGAACACGGAAAATATCGTGAGCAATAACAAAGGTCAGCTGTTGCAGGACCCCTTCCTCAACACTTTGCGCCGTGAGCATGTGCCGGTTTCGATTTACCTCGTGAACGGCATCAAGCTTCAAGGTCAGATCGAATCTTTCGATCAATACGTCGTGTTGTTGCGCAACACCGTGACGCAAATGGTTTACAAACACGCCATTTCGACCATTGTTCCTGGCCGCGCCGTAAACTTTGCGGCTGCTGAAACCCAAGAAAGCCCTGCCAGCTGAGTTCTCCGGACTTACGCCAGCCAAAGCCTCCATCGGCCATTCTGGTGGGGGTCGACCTGGGTCTCCCCAACTTCGATGCCGGCCTTGAAGAGCTGGGATTGCTTGCTCAAACGGCCGGCATGCAGCCGGTTGCGCGTGTGGTTTGCAAACGCAAGGCGCCAGATGCGGCTTTGTTCATAGGCAGTGGCAAGGCCGATGAGATCAAGATGCTGGCAGTCGAAACCGGTGCCACTGAAATCCTGTTTGACCAGTCACTGAGTCCCGCACAGCAGCGCAATCTTGAGCGCCTGCTGGAAATGCCGGTCAATGACCGGACCATGCTGATCCTCGAAATTTTCGCGCAGCGCGCCCGCAGTCATGAGGGCAAGCTGCAGGTGGAGCTTGCGCGTCTGCAATACTTGTCGACGCGACTGGTTCGCCGCTGGTCGCACCTTGAGCGCCAGACGGGCGGTGCGGGTGTGCGCGGCGGACCCGGTGAAAAGCAGATCGAGCTGGACAAACGCATGATCAGCGAATCGATCAAACGCACCAAAGAACGCTTGAGCAAGGTCAAGAAGCAGCGACAAACCCAGCGCCGTCAGCGCGAGCGTCGCAACGCCTTCACCGTCTCTCTGGTGGGATACACCAACGCCGGCAAATCAACCATCTTCAATGCGCTGGTCAAGGCGCGCGCCTATGCCGCAGACCAGTTGTTTGCCACCCTGGACACCACCACCCGCCAGATGTATTTGGGGGACGCAGCCCGTTCGGTGTCGCTTTCGGATACGGTCGGCTTTATTCGCGACTTGCCGCATGGGCTGATTGACGCCTTTGCAGCCACCTTGCAGGAGGCGGCAGATGCTGATTTGCTGCTTCACGTGGTCGATGCTGCAAATCCAGACCATCTGGAGCAAATCGAGCAAGTTCAGCGTGTGCTCGCAGAAATCGGCGCCGCAACAGTGCCGCAAATTTTGGTGTTCAACAAGCTCGACGCCCTTGAAAAAGCACACCGGCCGCTTCAATTGAGTGACAGTTTCGAGATCAAGGACGCCTTTTCGGACACCGGTGCCCGCGTCGACCGGGTATTTGTGAGTGCGCAAACCGGGGAGGGTTTGCCCTTGTTGCGCCAGTTGCTGGCCCGGCAGGCGTCCCTATTACCCCTTGCGGATACCCCTCCATTTGGTGAAGCGGTCGCCTGATTGGGCACAATGTCGGAGTATTGAAAATAAAGTGAGCCTGATCCCATGAACCTGAACACAGTGCTACAGACGCTGACACGCGCTACGGCGGGCCGTCCCGATCGAGCAACCGACCCTGCCGGGCAGCGCGAAGCATCGGAGCAATTGACTCTGGCGGAGCGTTTGAAGCGAGGCGCGCGGGGAATGTTTAATTTGAACGATCCCCGGTGGGGCCGCGACGACGACAAGACCTCTACCGACGAGCCGAAACCCGAAGGAGGCCGCGAAGAACCACCTCCTGTGAGGCCACCGGCTCCCCAGCGTCCGCAAGGCCAGGGAAAAGGCCCCAATCAAGGTCCGCCTGACCTGGACGAACTGTGGCGCGACTTCAATCGGAAGCTGGGCGGGCTGTTTGGCGGAGCCAAAAATGCCGGCCAGCGGGTGCGCGGCGGCGGAACCGGCGGTGGTGGCCCCGGCGGCCCGGGTGGTTTTCAGCCTGATATGAAAAACGCCGGCATCGGCATCGGACTGATTGCAGGTGTGGCGGTGCTGATCTGGCTGGGCACCGGTTTCTTTATCGTGCAAGAGGGCCAGCAGGCGGTCATTACCCAGTTCGGCAAATACAAGTCGACGGTCGGGGCGGGTTTTAACTGGCGTCTGCCTTATCCCGTGCAGCGTCACGAGGTGCTCTTCGTAACCCAGATCCGTTCGGTTGACGTCGGCCGTGACAGCATCGTCAAGTCAACCGGCCTGCGTGAGTCGGCCATGCTGACCGAAGACGAAAATATTGTCGAAATCAAGTTTGCCGTGCAGTACCGTCTGAACGACGCGCGCGCCTATCTGTTTGAGAGCAAAAACCCGGCCGATGCTGTGGTGCAAGCCGCGGAAACGGCGGTACGTGAGGTGGTTGGAAAAATGCGCATGGATGCAGCTCTGGGCGAGGAGCGTGAGCAAATCGGCCCACGCGTCCGCAAGCTGATGCAGACCATTCTGGATCGCTACAAGGTGGGGGTAGAAGTCGTAGGCATCAACATGCAGCAGGGCGGTGTGCGTCCCCCTGAGCAGGTACAAACAGCCTTTGACGATGTTCTCAAAGCCGGCCAGGAGCGGGAGCGCGCCAAAAACGAAGCTCAGGCCTATGCCAATGACGTGATTCCCCGGGCAGTTGGTTCTGCCTCACGCCTGAAGGAAGAGTCCGAAGCCTACAAAGCCCGTATCGTTGCTCAGTCCCAGGGTGACGCGCAGCGCTTCAAATCGGTGCTGACTGAGTACCAGAAGGCGCCGCAGGTGACCCGCGACCGCATGTATACCGATGCCATGCAGCAGGTCTACAGCAGTGTGACCAAGGTCATGGTCGAGTCGCGGCAGGGCTCTAACCTGCTTTATTTGCCGCTCGACAAAATCATGCAGCAGACGGCAGGTGCTGCGGCCGCCGAGCCTGCCAATGGTGCTGCCCCTGTAGCTCCGGCGATTCCAGCCGTGCCAGCCACGAGTACGACCGACACCCGTGCCCGTGATGCATCGCGCACACGTGACCGCGACACCCGCTAAGGAAGAACAAAGTGAACAGAGTTGGATTAATTGCTTCTTCCCTGCTGGTCGTGCTTGCGCTGGCCAGTTCCATGTTGTTTGTTGTCGACCAGCGCCAGTTTGGCGTGGTGTACGCCCTGGGCCAGATCAAGGAAGTCATCACCGAGCCAGGGCTCAACTTCAAATTGCCACCACCGTTTCAGGATGTGAAGTACCTGGACAAGCGTTTGCTCACGCTGGACAGTACTGACACCGAGCCCGTGCTCACGGCAGAAAAGCAGCGTCTGGTGATCGACTGGTATTTGCGCTGGCGCATCACCAACCCGTCCGAATACATCCGTGCCATTGGTGTTGACGAAAAAGCCGGCGCCAACCAGCTGAGCCGCGAAGTTCGCAACGCTTTTCAGGAAGAGATCAGCAAACGCACGGTGCGCGAACTGATTTCTACCAAACGCGACGCACTGATGACCGAAGTGCAGCGCGAGGTGCAGGAAAAGGTTCGCAGCAAAAATTGGGGTATGGAGATTGTCGATGTGCGTTTGACCCGCGCAGACTATGTAGAAGCCATTACCGAGTCGGTGTACCGCCGGATGGAAGCTGAACGTAAGCGTGTGGCCAATGAGTTGCGCTCTACGGGTGCTGCCGAGGGCGAAAAGATCCGGGCCGATGCAGACCGCCAGCGCGAAGTGACCGTGGCCAACGCCTATCGTGATGCACAGAAAATCAAGGGTGAGGGCGATGCCCAGGCGGCGGGCATCTACAACGATGCATTTGGCCGAGACCCGCAGTTCGCCCAGTTCTACCGCAACCTGGACGCCTACAAGGCGAGCTTCAGCAAGAAGAGCGATGTGATGGTGATTGATCCCTCCTCGGAGTTTTTCAAGACCATGCGCGGTTCAGGCGCGGGCGCTGCGCCAGCCAAAAAATAAATTTTCCGTTGGACAGCAGCACGCTTTGGCTCGCACTCGCGTGCATGCTGGTCTTTGAAGGCTTGCTGCCATTTATTTCGCCCGCTGGCTGGCGGGGCATGTTCGAGCAAATCCTCAAGATGAGCAACGGGCAGATCCGTTTTTTCGGTCTCTGCAGTGTGGCTGTCGGCCTGGTTCTGCTGGCCATCCTGCTCTGACCGGCGGGCCAGCTCCCGCCTGTCTGATCCCGGATTTTGCGGCGCAATGTCGCATCCGGTTCTGTAGTGGCCGAAAACAGCGCCCAAGCCCGGTAAAATCCTGTTTTTAACAGCCTCCGATAAATACATGCCCGCCTGGTCGTCATCATGGCAATTGCCGGATCAAATTGCCGATGTCCTGCCCTCCGAGGCGCGCCACATCGAAGAGCTACGCCGCTTGTTTCTGGACACGGCCCGCAGCTATGGCTATGAGCTGGTCATGCCGCCCCTGCTGGAGCACCTGGAGTCCCTGCTCACCGGCACCGGTGAGGCGCTAGACCTGCAGACTTTTAAACTGGTAGATCAACTCTCTGGCCGCACCCTGGGTCTGCGCGCTGACACCACGCCGCAAGTTGCCCGCATCGACGCCCATTTGCTGAACCGCCGGGGCGTTGCGCGGCTTTGTTACTGCGGCCCCGTGCTGCACACCCGGGCTGACAGGCCGCACGCCACGCGCGAGCCTTTGCAATTCGGGGCTGAAATTTATGGTCACGCCGGACTTGAGGCGGACCTGGAAGCCCAGCTATTGGCTCTTGAGGGGCTGAGCGCATCGGGCGTGACGCAACTCTCGGTAGACATGGCCGATGTTCGTATTGTCAGCAGCCTGGTGGCCGGCGCGAAGGTCAGCACCTCAATGCTCGCCCGAATTCACGCGGCGCTTGCAGCCAAGGATGCCAGTGAGCTTTCCAGCCTGACCTCCAGTCTTGGCAACGAGTTGCCTGCCGCCGCGCAGCAGGGCCTGTCGACCTTGCTGCAGTTGTACGGTGATGACAAGGTTCTGGCTGAAGCAGAGAAGGCCTTCAAGGCCTTTCCCGAAGCTTTGCTGGCCCTGAAAAATCTGAACTGGCTGGCAACCCATGTGACCGGTTTGGCGCCGGGCGTCAAAATCGGCTTTGATCTTGCTGACCTGCGGGGCTACGCCTATTACAGCGGCACGCGTTTTGCCATTTACGGGCACGGTCCGCGCGAGGGCGCGCATGGCGCTGAGCTGGTTCGCGGCGGTCGTTACGACGAGGTCGGCGCGGTATTTGGACGCAATCGCCCCGCGGCAGGCTTCAGCCTCGACCTCAAAGAACTTGTCAGCGTGCTGCTTCCGAAGCCACCAAGAGCCGCTATCCGCGCGCCGTGGGGGGAAGAGCCCGATCTGCGTGCTGCCATTGCAGGTCTCCGCGCCAGCGGCGAAACCGTAGCCTGCGTGTTGCCCGGTCACGAACATGAAGTCGACGAATTTGCCTGCGACCGTGAACTGGCTAACGTATCCGGGCAGTGGCAGGTCCGGCCCCTGCAGGCTTGATTGCCGTCCTAACACACCGCATCCCCAACGAATCTTTAGAGAGCAAACAGATGACAAAAACAATAGCCGCAACTGCCGGCCGTAACGTGGTGGTCGTGGGTACCCAGTGGGGCGACGAAGGCAAGGGCAAGCTGGTTGACTGGCTGACTGAAAGCTCGCAGGGCGTGGTTCGTTTTCAGGGCGGCCACAACGCCGGCCACACCCTGGTCATCAATGGTGTCAAAACGGCTTTGCACCTGATCCCCAGCGGCATCATGCGCCCGGGCGTCAAGTGTTACATCGGCAACGGCGTCGTGCTGTCTGCCGCCAAGCTGTTTGAAGAAATTGAAGGGCTTGAGAAAGCCGGTGTTGAGGTGCGCTCGCGCCTGCGCATCAGCGAAGCCTGCCCGTTGATTCTGCCTTTTCATGTGGCGCTTGATGTTGCGCGTGAGACCCGCCGTGAAACCGGTGGCATTGTGAAGATTGGCACGACCGGCCGGGGCATTGGGCCCGCCTACGAAGACAAGATTGCACGCCGCGCCCTGCGCGTGCAGGACCTCAAATACCCCGAGCGTTTTGCAGCCAAGCTGCGCGAGCTGCTGGACCTGCACAACTTTGTGCTGACCGGTTACCTGAATGCACCGGCAGTGGAATTTCAGCCGGTGTATGACGAGGCCATGCGCCACGCCGAACTGCTCAAGCCCATGATGGCCGACGTTTCGCGCGAACTCAATGACGCCAACGCCGAAGGCGCGAATCTTCTATTCGAGGGCGCACAGGGCACGCTGCTAGATGTCGACCACGGCACCTATCCCTTTGTCACCTCCAGCAACTGCGTGGCTGGTAACGCGGCCGCAGGCGCGGGCGTCGGCCCCGGCATGCTGCATTACATCCTGGGCATTACCAAGGCGTACTGCACCCGCGTCGGGGGCGGCCCTTTCCCGACAGAGCTGGACTGGGAAGCACCGGGTACGCCGGGTTATCACATGAGTACCGTGGGCGCTGAAAAAGGCGTGACCACTGGCCGAAGCCGCCGCTGCGGCTGGTTCGATGCGGCGCTGCTCAAACGTTCAGCCCAGGTCAATGGCTTGTCGGGTCTGTGTATCACCAAGCTTGACGTGCTGGACGGCATTGAAAAGCTTGAACTCTGCACGGGCTACGAGCTGGACGGCCAGATCATAGACATCCTGCCCATGGGCGCTGAAGACATTGCGCGCTGCAAACCCATTTACGAAACCCTGCCAGGCTGGACACAAAGCACGGTTGGTGTGACCGACTATGACAAGCTGCCGGACGCAGCGCAACGCTACCTCAAGCGCATTGAGGAAGTGACCGGCGTGCCGATTCACATGATTTCCACCAGCCCCGACCGAGACCACACCATCTTGCTGCGCCACCCGTTCACAGCCTGAAGCCATTCAACCCGACATTCATAGTCAAATCGCCTGTTTGCCCATATAGTACGGGCGGAAGACGCTATTAAATCAGGAGCAAATGTATGTTGACAGAAGACGGCAAGCACCTCTACGTGAGTTATGACGAATACCATAACCTGATTGAAAAACTCGCCATCAAGGTGCACCAGTCGGGCTGGGAGTTCGACACCATCTTGTGTCTGGCCCGCGGCGGCATGCGCCCCGGCGACATCCTCTCGCGTATTTTTGACAAGCCGCTCGCCATCATGTCGACCAGCTCCTACCGGGCCGATGCGGGCATGACCCAGGGCAATCTGGACATTGCACGTTTCATCACCACGCCCAAAGGCGAGATTGCCGGCAAGGTCTTGCTGGTCGATGATCTGGCAGACACCGGCCACACGCTCAACGCCGTTATCCATCAGCTGCGCAACAACTACAAGCCGATCACCGAATTGCGCAGCGCGGTGATCTGGACCAAGGGCGTCTCGACCTTCTCGCCCGACTACTCAGTCGAATTTCTGCCCACCAATCCGTGGATTCATCAGCCGTTTGAAGGGTATGACGCCTTGAAGCCAGCGCAGTTGATGGAGAAGTGGAAGATATAGCCCCCACGGTTGCTCGCTTCGCGTAGCTTCCTGCCTCCCGAGGGGGCCGTTGCGCCTGCGGCCCGGTGGAGCCGGTTCCGCTGCTCCCGCTTGAATAAGATAGCCATCGGTGTCGTCATTGCGGACTTGATCCGCAATCCATGCTCGCACGCTGAAATGTCGCCTGGATCCCGGATCAAGTCCGGATGACAAACGTGGGCAAATGCAGACTGCCTCTGCCGTTAACATGAGCGCATGAGCGAAAAGTCTACAGATCTAATCCACCACCCCTACAAGCCGCCAGCCGGTTTTGCTGCCGTCCAGCCCGGCATTCACAAGGCCTCGACCGTCATCTTTCCAAACGTTGCCGCACTGCGCAACCGCGACTGGAAACACAAGACCGGCTACACCTACGGCCTGCACGGCACGCCCACCACGTTTACGCTAGAAGAGCGCATCGCCACGCTGGAAGGCGGCAAATTTTGTACCTTGGTTCCCAGCGGTCTGGCTGCTGTGGCTCTGGTGGATATGGCGCTGCTCGAGGCTGGTGACGAGGTGTTGATTCCCGACAACGCCTATGGTCCGAACAAGAATTTCGCCGAGCACGAACTTGCTGGCTGGGGTGTCACGTATCGCAATTACGACCCGATGTCTCCGGGTGATCTGGCGGCCAAACTCAGCGCCAAAACCCGTCTGGTCTGGCTGGAAGCGCCGGGCTCGATCACGCTGGAGTTTGTGGATCTGCCGGCGCTGGTGGCCGCGGTGAAGGCGCATCCTCACAAACACGCTCAGGGCATCGTGACTGCGCTGGACAACACCTGGGGTGCCGGCATCGCTTTCAACGGCTTTGAGCTTGGCGCTGACATTTGTGTGCAAGCCCTGACCAAATACCCCAGCGGCGGCGCCGATGTGCTGATGGGCTCTGTGGTCACGCGTAATGAAGCACTTCACCACCTCGTGCATTTTTGCCATATGCGTGTGGGTTACGGCGTGAGTGGCAACGATGCAGAGCTGGTGCTGCGCGGTTTGGGCAGCATAGCGCTGCGTTATGCCGCGCAGGACACGGCCACACGCACGGTGGCGACGTGGTTGCAGCAGCAGCCCCAGATCGAAGCGGTGCTTCATCCGGCATTGCCTGGCTCTCCGGGCCACGATATCTGGGAACGCGATTGCTCGGCAGCCGCATGTTTGCTCAGCGTTGTTTTCAAGCCCGCATATTCCCAGCTTGAGATAGACCGCTTTTGTGACAGCCTGCGCCTGTTCAAACTCGGTTACAGCTGGGCAGGGCCCATGAGCCTGTGCGCGCCTTACGACGTGCCGTCTATCCGCACCACGCCATGGCCTTATAAAGGTGGTCTGGTGCGGTTTTCGATCGGGCTGGAGGCTGTGGCTGACCTGCAGGCTGACCTGGCCCAAGCGCTGGCACTGATGCAGTACAGTTGACACATCTCCCCTGAAGAAAGCACACCGTGGCAACTCCCAATTACTCCTACGAAAAGCGCCAGAAAGAGCTGGCCAAAAAGAAGAAGAAAGAGGAAAAACTCAAACGCAAAGCCGAAGGCAAACCGGACCTGCCTGATGACGATGCGGCCGATGGTGAAGCGGGTGACGCTCATGCACCAGCAGACCCCTCCGCCTGAGTTTCAGCGAAGAGTCTCAAGAAAATTGAACTTCTGCCCAATAACGACGGGAATAGTTTGCTATTGAATAGGTAGCAAACTATTCCCCACAGGCTCCGCCGGACAGTACGCTGTCCCCGGGGCCTTGTTTTTGGGCGACCCTCAGTCCGTTAGCAGGGCCTGGGCCACCTCGCGCATGGCGGCTTCGCTGTGATCGCGCGGTGTAAGCACCTTTGCTGTGCCGTACTGGGTGAAATTTCTGCGTATCGACTGCAGGTAAGCCGGGTCGTAGTGACGAACCAGCAACTCCTGCACCACAAACGCCACATCGCCGCTGCGGGCACGGGCCTGCCAGTCGCGCACGGTTTCCTTGCCACGCGCTTCCGTGAGCGCGCCCAGGCGCTCGCAGAAAAACTCGATGTCCGTGACGAAAAAATCATAGTCCTCAAGCAGCAGCGCCACCCGTTCGGACTCTGACAGATCCAGCTGCAAACATGGGCTTGAGCGCATGGCTGTCACCAAGCCTTCCGGCAGGGCGACGTTGCCAACTTTTTTGCTTTCGCTTTCGATATAGACCGGACGCGCGGGGTCAAAGCTGCGCAAGCTTTCCCAGATGCTGGTATCAAAAGCCTTTTGACTCGGCTGGGGGACACCGGGAATGAGCCCCAACACTGAGCTGCGGTGGTTGGCCAGCGCTTCCAGGTCCAGCACCTGTGCACCCTGGGCCTGCAAGGCCTGCAGCAGGCGGGTTTTGCCTGAACCGGTTGTGCCGCATACCACCTGGTATTGAAAGCGGGAAGCCAGCTCCGTCAAATCAGCGACCAACGCTGCCCGAAAAGCTTTGTACCCGCCATCAACCAGCGTGACCCGAAATCCGATTTGATCCAGGATCAAGGCCAGCGACCCACTGCGTTTACCGCCGCGCCAGCAGTACACCAGCGGCTGCCAGTCTTTGGGCTTGTCCAACACTTCGCGGTGGATGTGCTCGGCGATGTTTTTGGCAACCAGCGCTGCACCCAGCTTTTTGGCTTCAAAGGCGTTGATCTGCTTGTATTGCGTGCCGACGATTTTTCGCTCATCGTCATGCAAACTGGGCCAGTTAACGGCACCGGGGAGGCGGTCTTCGGCGAATTCCCCTTCGCTGCGAGCGTCAATCACGACGGAGTAAGTTTGCAGCGTGCCAAGCGCATCGCTGGCGGAAATTCGTTCAAGACTCATGCGGTATTGTTACTTGATGAGCTTTTTCAGCTCGGGCCACACGTTGGCCAGCATTTTTGCCTGAGATGCCTCGTTCGGGTGAATGCGGTCCGCCTGAAAATTGACGACCGGGTCTTCTACGTCGGCCACGCCTTTGAGGAAAAAGGGCACCAGCGCGACTTTTTCTGCTTTTGCCACCTTGGTAAAGAGGCCTGAAAAAGTTGCACCGTAGGCGCCGCCGTAGTTGGGCGGCACCTGCATGCCCAGCAGCAGGACTTTGGCGCCGGTCTTACGGGCTGCCTG
This sequence comes from Polaromonas sp., assembly GCF_035638815.1. Lineage (GTDB taxonomy): Bacteria > Pseudomonadota > Gammaproteobacteria > Burkholderiales > Burkholderiaceae_C > Polaromonas. The sequence goes on along the minus strand of NZ_DASQZG010000019.1, from coordinate 63,657 downwards.
TGTCATGGCGGTGAGGTTCTTTTCGGTCATGTCCAGCGGCAAGCCGCGCAGCGCATCGTTGCCGCCCAGCTCCAGCACCACGGTGGTCGGCTTGTGCTGCGCCAGCAGGGCGGGCAGGCGGGAGCGGCCGCCCGAGGTGGTGTCGCCGCTGATGCTGGCGTTGATGACCTTCGCCACCTTTTTTTCGCTGGCGAGCTGTTTCTCCAGCAACGTGACCCAGCCCGTGCCGCGCTTGAGGCCGTACTCCGCGCTCAGCGAGTCGCCAACGATCAGGATGACCTCCGCGCCTTTACCGGTTTTGGCAGGCTCGGCAGTTGTCAGAGCCAAGGTAGGTCCTGCCGCCAAGGCGCTGACCATTAGCGCGCCCAGGGGTCTTGCAAGGCTGTGTGCCACACCGTGGACAAGCTTGGTAAAGTCGGATTTCAAGTTTTTTGACAAGGCTGCCATGTTTGAACCTGCGGTTAATGTGCTGAACGACGTCTCATCTGCGTCCAGTACTTCTTCAATTGTTTCTGTTGAGCACGTTTTCAAGAGCGTGAGTGATTCAACCGGCACATTGACCATTTTGCGCGATATTCATTTTGCATTGGCCCCCAGGGAGACTGCGGCCATTGTGGGGGCCTCTGGCTCCGGGAAAAGCACCTTGCTGTCCATCATTGCCGGGCTGGACACGCCCACGCAGGGGACCGTGCGGCTGGCCGGTCAGGACCTGTTTGCCATCAGCGAAGACGATCGCGCCGCCTTGCGTGCCCAGAAGGTTGGTTTTGTGTTTCAGAGTTTTCAGCTGATGGGTAACCTCAACGCGCTGGAAAACGTGATGCTGCCGCTGGAGCTGGCGGGCGTGAAAAATGCCCGCAGTCAGGCCACAGAAATGCTCAAACGCGTGGGACTGGGCGAGCGGCTGGGGCATTACCCCAAAGTGCTGTCGGGCGGGGAGCAGCAACGCGTGGCGCTGGCCCGGGCCTTTGTGGTGCACCCGGCGGTGCTGCTGGCCGACGAGCCCACTGGTAGCCTGGACTTTGCGACCGGCGAGAAAGTCATGGCGCTGATGTTTGAGCTGAATCAAGAGCTGGGCACCACGCTGGTACTGGTTACGCATGATCAAGGCATTGCGAAACGCTGTGAGCGTCGCATCACCATTGAAGCCGGTCAGTTGGTGTAAACATCAATCAAATCGACCACTGGCCCTTTAAACACGGGCGAAGAATGCTATGAAAAGCATAGCATTTTGATGCAAGTCAGTGTGGGGTGTGGGTAGACGACAAAAACTTCTCCCGGTCCCCCGGCTTGTCAATCTGGGCGGCCAATGCCTGGCGCAAGGCCTGAAGCGAGGTGTGTCTCGCCACTTCTTTCCTCAGGATCATTTTTGCCAGTGGCCCAATAAACTGGCTCAGGGCCCGCTCCAGCAACGCTAACTGGGAGTCAGAGAAGTTGGGCGATGAAACCGGCCCCGATCGCCCGCTGATGGGCTGACTCACGTCTGCCATAGTCCGGCTGAAAGCAATGCTTGCGTCGGAACGGCTCCCCGAGTGAGTTGGGGGCAGGGTCTTGTGGCTCTTGGGTCTGATGAAAAGGTCGCGCGCAGTCGGGTCCGGAATGGACACGGCAAGCAGATCGCGCAATCCCTGGGCGCTGATGGAACGCGGCACGGCTTTTTTGACCAGCACCTTGGCAAGGGGCCCTATGCTTTTGGCTAGCTCAACCTCAATTTCGGCCACCATTTCCGGCGTCAATGAAGCGAGTGCCGCAAACGAAGCCGTGTTTTCAAACTCACTGTGGCGCTGCACCGGCGGATGTTGTGGTCGGGATTGGAGGTCCAGGACAGCATAGATTTCATGCGAGCGCAGGTGCTGATCCAGATGTGGCCCGAGGGCGTTGAACATGCCGATTGCGTGGTCCGTGATCCGCGAGATGATGTCGTAATAGGCGCGCGACACCACAATCTGGTTTGGATGCGCAAAAGCGGCAATGCGCTGGGCAACATTGATGCCATCGCCCACCACGGTGACTTGTTGGTTGACATCGGTCAGGATGCGTATCGGGCCCAAATGCATGCCTATGCGCATCGACAGCATTTGCCCATATTTTTGCAACAGCAGACTGCGCAGCAACATGGCCGATTGCAGGGCTTCCTCCGGATCACCCAGAAAACACGTGGCGGCGCCGTCACCCGCGTCAATCACTACGCGCGAGTCTTCCGGCACGCCCCTGAGTGACTTGTCCATCAGTTCGTTGAACCTGGCCTTGATCACCACCTGGTCATCAACCGACTGTCGGGTGTAGCCCACCAGCGTCAGCACCATCACCGTGCCCAACACGTTTCTGCGGATCTTGTCGGCGCTGCCGCCCGAGACCGACTGAGACTTGGCGACGAAGGCGAGCACATCGCTGCTGGGTCCTGTCTGGGAATCCGTCATCGGGCGGTTTTTCAGCGTGAGCGAGTCATCCCGGGCGTGTTCGGCTGCTACCAGGGCTTCCCGAAGGTCGGACACGCGCTGGGGCCGGCTTTTTTCATCCGGGGTAAGCGCCCAGTCAATGGCGCGCAAAAGCTCGTCGCCAAAGACACAGGCGTCGCCGATGGCCGCAGCCTTGGGCATGGTGTCAATTTGCACACGGGCCGCCGCCTCGACAGGTTTTTCGCCCGTTGCCATCCAGTACATCACCGCACCCAGTGAGTACAGGTCGGTCCACGGTCCCTGGTTGCCCTGGCTGTGGTATTGCTCAAAAGGCGCAAAACCGGGGCTGACAATGTTGGTCATGTCGCGTTCGTGGACCAGGCGGCGCGCCGCTCCAAAATCCAGCAAAACCGGGGTGCCGTCAGCCCGAATGTAGATGTTGTCCGGTTTGATGTCGCGGTGCAAAAAGTCCAGTTTGTGCACCGACTCCAGACCATCCAGCAAGGGATACACAACCTTGAGCAGCGTCTTCTGGTTCAGCTCGGCCAGCCTGGCCAGCCAGCGCTTGAGGGGGTCGCCCGATTCGTACTCCATGACGATGTAGGCGGTACCGTTTACCTTGAAGTAACGCAGCACGCGAATGATGTTGGGGTGCCGGAATGCGGCCAGCGCGCGGGCTTCGTCCAGAAAGCGTTCCAGCCCCCAGTGAAATTGCTTTTCGCCGTCGGCTGTTCTGACGTTGACCGACAGGTCGGCGGCGCGAAGCGCGACATCACCCGGGAAATATTCCTTGATGGCGACAGGCAGCTCGAGATTGATGTCCTGCGCCAGGTAGGTGATGCCAAACCCGCCGCCGCCCAGGGTTTTGTCGATGCGATATTCAAAAATCTTGTGACCGGGCGGCAGGGCGGCCGGATCAATGCTGGCGGCTTTGCGCTCGGTGTCCATGACCGGAATGGTGTTCATGTACCGCCTGCTCCAGGCAAGCGCCATGGCGTATCAACACCCACCCAATGCCCGGGGTCTTTTGGGCTGATTGTCAAAATGGCCCGCGGCATGGTCAGGCTCCGTCGCGCTCAATCATCTGCATGGCTTTTTCGAGGCTGCGGCGCATCCGGTTAAACGAGCTGCCCAGCACCGCGACTTCGTCTTTTCCTGCATCCGAAAATTCAGGGACGTCAAAATCCCCGGTGCTCACTTTGTCGGCAGCCAGCGACATGCTGCGGATGGGATGCACGATGAGCCAGTTCAGCATCAGGTTCAGCGCAATAAACGCGATTAAAAACACGCCCGCCACGGAAATCATGAAGGTTTTGAGCGCGCGATCGGCATTCTGGATGGGGATTTCCATGGGCACGGTCACCACTTGGGCCCCAATGATCTCGTTGTGCTTCCAGCCAAAACCATTGGCCTCGCCGTAAATTTTGATCATGCTGGCTGGCGCCGCTGCGGGCACGCTGTGGCACTGAAGGCAAGCGGCATTGGTGATTTGAATCGGTTTGGCGATGTACAGGATGCGCCCCGTTGCGCCGCTTCTCTCGGATACAAGCTCTTGCGAATCCGTGTTCAGGCGAAACTGCTGAACGATGTCCGCTTCCCAGTCGGTGGCGCGGTCGCGTGGATTGGTGGGGTTCAGCGTTGCTTCCTTGTAGCCATAGTCGCGGTATTTCTTTTGAATGTGGTGCAGGGTCTCTGTCGCAGCATAAGCCGGTACGGTTTGCGGCAAAAAGACTTCCTGTAACTGCTTGTCCAGGTGCGGTTTGACCTGTTCAACCGTGTAGGCGCGCACTGAGAGGGCGGTGTCCATCATCAGGCGGGCATTGCGGAGCACTTCTTCCCGGGCATTGGCCTGCAGCAGCTCACGCGAGATCAGCCCGACGGCGGAGAGGCCGGCGACGAAAACGATGACCAGCACCAGATTGAATTTAAGTCTCAGCCCCATGACATCCCTGTTATCCCTGTTTTGTCCAACATTTTGTTACTTTTTGGCGGATTTGCCTCCACCGCCGGTCCGGCATGCGGCGCCTGTTATCGGTTGCTCCAGTGGCAAGTGATAATCCGGGGATGTCTTCCACCCCCAAAGTCCTGTTTGGCTTCCACGCCGTGGGAGTGCGTATTAAAACCGCTCCCCAGTCCGTTTTTGAAGTTTTTTTTGATGTTTCGCGCCGTGATGCCCGCATGCGCCAATTTGTGGACCGCACGAGGGAGGCCGGCATACGGCTTATTGAGTCTGACGGCCTGCGACTGGCCAAGATGTGTGGCAGCCACGGGCACCAGGGCGTGGTGGCACGGGTAGACCCCTTGGCGCAGGTCAAGTCGCTGGATGAATTGCTGGAGCAACTGGAAGCGGGGGGTGGAGAACCCCCATTGCTACTGGTGCTGGACGGCGTAACCGACCCGCACAACCTGGGCGCCTGCCTGCGGGTTGCCGATGGGGCCGGCGCACATGCTGTGATTGCGCCGAAAGATCACGCGGCCGGCATCAACGCCACCGTGGCCAAAGTGGCCAGCGGTGCGGCCGAAACCGTGCCTTATTTCATGGTGACCAACCTGGCCCGGACGCTGGGCGAGCTTAAAGAGCGCAACATCTGGTGTATAGGCACCAGTGACGACGCGCCCAAGACCATCTACGACGTCAAGCTGACCGGGCCGGTGGCGCTGGTGCTGGGCGCCGAAGGTGAAGGCATGCGGCAGCTGACCCGCAAAACATGTGATGAACTGGTGAGCATTCCCATGCGGGGCGCGGTCGAGAGCTTGAACGTGTCGGTGGCCAGCGGCGTTTGCCTTTACGAGGCCATGCGCCAGCGCATTCTGTAGCAGCGTCCGTTCAGATCAAGCCGGCAGCGCCCAGCGCTGCGCCCGCGCCCAGCAGCCAGAGCAGGTGTACTTTGGTGCGCCAGACGACGATTGCGGTGACCACGGTCAGCAACACCACAGGCCAGTCCTTGAGGCTGCTGGCGTTGGCGCTGGCCAGAATCCAGCCGGTTGCAATGAGCAGGGCAATCACGATGGGCGCCATGCCCTGTTTGAAGGCCCGGACGCCGCGTAACTGACGGTTGCGATGGCCCCAGCTTGCCGCCAGGTAGGTGAGGGTGGTGCTGGGAAGCATGATGCCCAGCATGGTCACAAGCACGCCAAACAGGCCCATCAACTCGCCGCCTGCATTAAGGCCCACGTGCCAGCCCATCAACGCTACAAACAGCACATTGGGACCGGGCGCCGCCTGAGCCAGCGCCACCGAGGCATTGAACTGCGGATCCGTCATCCAGTGCTGCTGGTCCACCAGATAACGGTGCATGTCCGGAGCGGTTGTGATGGCTCCACCAACTGACAGCAAGGACAGCACCAAAAAGTGTCCGAACATGGCCAGCCAGTCGCTGGCTTGCAAGGTAACGCTCATGGGGCAAGCCTGCGATAAGTCAAGGTGCACGCCACCACGCCCAGACCGAGCAACACATAGACGAGAGGCAGGCGCAGCAGGGCGATGCCCGCAAAACACAGCGCCGCCAGGGCAGTGCAAATGGGAGTCCCGAGGGGATGAGTTTTAAGAGCACCCATCAATTTCAAGCCAGTTGCAGCAATCAAGCCGGCGGCCACGGCCCCCATGCCGCGCAGGGCGCCGGCAACCTGTGGGTAGTGGGCAAACTGCGCATACACAAGTGCGAGGAGCAAGACGACGACCAGTGGCACAGCCAGCATGCCCGCCAGGGCCGCCATGGCGCCGCGGAAACCGAAATACCGGTGCCCAATCATGAGCGAGAGATTGACCACGTTGGGTCCCGGCATGATTTGCGCGACCGCCCACTCTTCGACAAACTCTTCACGTGTGAGCCAGCGTTTTTTCTCGACCAGCTCACGCTGCACTACCGCCAAAACACCGCCAAACCCCTGCAGCGCCAGGAGGGTGAAAGATATAAAAAGGTCGGTGAGGGATTGGGGCTGGGGACGCGCGTGATCGGCGTCTGCTGACGGAGAAATCATGAAGCAATTATCGCCCCGTTGCTGCTCGATCGTGCATCCCCAGTCAGTTGCGGATCGCTACGGTTTTGATAGCCATAGACGCCCGTCCTTTCAGGGCCGGGTGCTGAAAATCCTTGAGACCCAAAATGACGAAAGAGGCAAAATCAAAAGCGTGGCGCAGCAGGGCCGCATTGATTTTGGCTGGTGCCCCAAGTAGATTACGGCTTGAACTCCCAAGTCCTGCCAATCAGCCTTTGCCGAAGCCGGTGTAGGGCTCGCTGTTGGCCATTTTGAAGCGCCATTTAACGTGGTCAGTAGGCCGGCTGGTGGTTTTTTATGGTGGCCTTGACTCCAGGGCTGAGGTCAAACCCCGCTCCGTACTGCCGCGCAAGCTCATCTGCGCGGCGGAAAAAAGTCTCTGTTCCCATGCCGTAGATGAATTGCATGGCGCCGCCCGTCCAGGCGGGGAAACCGATGCCGAAGATGGAGCCGATGTTGGCATCGTGCACGCTGGTCAGCACGTTCTCGTGCAGGCATCGCGCGGTTTCTACCGCCTGACGGTAGAGCAACCGGTCTTTGAGGTCAATGATGCTCCAAACGGTGTCGGGCTTTTCAAAGAGGGATTTAAGTTCTGGCCACAGACTTTTCTTCGCGCCTTTCTCTGGGGGGTAGTCGTAGAACCCGCCACCGGTAGCGCGGCCCTTGCGGTCAAGCTCCTTGACCATGCGCTCGACCAGCAGTTCCCCGGGTGTTGCCTGATAAACCATGCCCTCTGCAACGAAGTCGGCGCGCGTCTGGTCCAGCACATGCACGCTGAGCGACAAGGCGGTTTCGTCCAGCACTGCCAGTGGGCCCACCGGCATGCCGCACTGGATGCCAGCATTCTCAATCGCGGCTGCGGGGATGCCTTCGCTCAACATGGCTGCGCCCTCCATCACAAAGGTGCCAAACGTGCGGCTGGTGTAGAAGCCGCGCGAATCATTGACCACGATGGGAATCTTGCCGAGGGCCTGGACGTAGTCGAAGGCCCGCGCCACAGTTTCGTCATCGGTTTCCTTGCCGCGGATGATCTCGACCAGTTTCATCTTGTCGACCGGGCTGAAGAAATGGATGCCTATGAATTTTTCAGGCCGGGCGCTTGCAGTTGCGAGGCTGCCGATCGGCAGGGTGGAAGTGTTGGACGCAAAAAATCCACCGTCTGCCAGCAGTGGCTCGGCTTCCTGCGTGACCTTGGCTTTCAGGTCGCGCCTTTCAAAAACTGCTTCAATGATCAAGTCGCACCCGGCCAGGTCGGTGACCTTGTCGGTGGCCTGGATGCGCGAGAGCAGGGCGGTCTGGTCAGGCGCGCTCATACGCCCCTTGTCCACGCGCGCCTGTGTGAGTTTGGCGCTATGGGCTTTGCCTGCGTCGGCTTTGTCCTGGCTCACGTCCCGCAGCACAGTACTGATGCCTTTGCCAGCCTGCACATAGGCAATGCCCGCCCCCATCATGCCGGCGCCCAGCAGGCCCACCCTGGCCGGCTTGTAGCGTGGCACGCCTCCAGGCCGCGACTGCCCGCTTTTGATCGCATTCATGTTGAAGAAGAAGGTGTTGATCATGGCCTTGGCATTGGCGCCGGTCATCAATCGGGCCAGATAACGGCTCTCGATACGCAGGGCCGTTTCCATATCAACCTGCGCGCCTTCAACCATGCAGGCCAAAATCGCCTCGGGCGCCGGATAAAGGCCGCGAGTCTGTTTTTTCAGCATAGCTGGCGCGACCGATAAAGCCATCGCAATTTTGGGGTTGGCCGGTGTGCCGCCGGGGATCTTGTAGTCCTTGGCTTCCCAGGGATGCTGGGCATTCAAAGGATCGCCCTGACTGGACGTGATCCAGGCCAGCGCTTCTTCTTGGAGCTTGTCCGGGGTGTCTACCAGCGCATGGACCAGGCCAATTTCAAGTGCTTCGCGCGGACCAAACAGCTTGCCCTCCAGCAGATAAGGCTGGGCGGCCAGCAGGCCCAGATGGCGCGTCATCTTGGTCACGCCCGAGGCACCGGGCAGCAGCCCCAGCGTAACTTCCGGCAAGCCAAACTGGATTTTCTTGTCGTCTACCGCAATCCGGTGGTGACCGACCAAGGCAACTTCCCAGCCGCCGCCCAGCGCGGCGCCATTAAGGCAGCTCACCACGGGTACGCCCAGCGTTTCCAGCGTGCGAAAGTTTTTCTTCAGCAATTCGATTTCCGCATAGGCGGTTTGCGCATCTGCGGGGGTGAGACGCATGACCGCCTTAAGATCGGCGCCGGCAAAAAATGTGGACTTGGCCGAGGCCAGGATGATGCCTTTGATCCCGGCCTTGTCTTTCAGCACTTGCGCAGTCACGGCCGTCATGTCCTGCTGCCATTGCGCACACATGGTGTTGACCGGCGAGTCGGGCTCGTCAAAGGTGAGGGTGGCAATGCCGTTAGCCAGTTGGTACTTGATTGTTTTCATGCTTTTGTCATTGCGGGCTTGACCCGCAATCCATGTTGGATAAAAGTGATGGTCCGGTAGGGGTGGATGCCGGGTCAAGCCCGGCATGACAAGAATTAAATTCTTTCAACAATGGTGGCAATGCCCATGCCGCCGCCCACGCACAAGGTGGCCAGGCCGTAGCGCAGCTTGCGCCTGTGCAACTCGTCTACCAGCGTGTTCAGGATCATGGCGCCGGTGGCTCCCAGCGGGTGGCCCATGGCAATGGCACCGCCATTGACGTTGACCTTCTCATGCGGCACTTTCATCTCTTTCATGAAACGCATCACCACGGCGGCAAAGGCTTCGTTGACTTCAAACAGGTCGATCTGATCGATCGTCAACCCGGCTTTGGCCAGCGCTTTGCGCGCCGCAGGCATGGGGCCCGTCAGCATGATGGTGGGATCGTCCCCACTGAGTGCGGCAGACACGATGCGCGCTCGCGGGGTGAAGCCATGCGCTTTTCCGGCGGCTTCGGTTCCGACCAGCATCGCCGCTGCGCCATCCACAATGCCCGACGAGTTGCCTGCATGATGCACATGGGCAATGCGTTCAACCTGCGGATAACGCGTGAGTGCCACCTGGTCAAAACCCATGGCACCCATTTGCTCGAAAGCGGGTTTGAGTGAGGCCAGGCCCTCCATCGTGGTGTGCGGTTTGATGAACTCGTCCTGCCCCAGGATGGTTTGGTTCAGAAAATCCTTTACCGGCACGACCGAGCGGTCAAAGTACCCAGCGTCCCGTGCACGTGCTGCGCGTTTTTGACTCTCCAGCGCAAACGCGTCCACGTCGGCTCGCGTGAAACCTTCCAGCGTGGCAATCAAATCGGCTCCTATACCTTGCGGCACAAAAGCGGTTGCACTGTTGGTCTCCGGGTCCTGCGCCCAGGCGCCGCCATCTGAGCCGATAGGTACGCGGCTCATGCTCTCCACGCCGCCGGCCACCACCAGTTCCTCCCAACCCGAACGTACTTTCTGTGCAGCCATGTTGACCGCTTCAAGCCCCGAGGCGCAAAAGCGGTTGATCTGCACACCCGAGGCGCGGAAATCCCAGCCGGCCTTCAGGGCGGCCACCTTGGCAATCACCGAGCCCTGTTCTCCAATGGGGGAAACAACGCCCATGACCACGTCGTCAACCTGGGCGGTATCAAAGTCATTGCGACGCTGAAGCTCGGTCAGCACCCCCGCCAGCAGGTTGACGGGTTTGACCTCGTAAAGGCTGCCGTCCTTTTTTCCTTTGCCGCGCGGCGTACGAATGGCGTCATAAATGAATGCTTCTGTCATGGTGTGCTCCGGACTTGGGAAAAGCGGTCCGGTAGAGTATATTCATTTCACAAAGCAATTGCTTTCTATAAATAGGCCACTTTCCGCGTAAGGATCCAACACTTCATGATCGACCGCACCCTTTTCAACAGCGACCACGAGGCCTTCCGCGATGCTTTCCGCAAATTTTGCGACAAGGAAATTGCCCCTTTTCACGCTCAGTGGGAAGAGCAGGGTTATGTGGACCGCGCTGTGTGGAACAAGGCCGGGGATAACGGGTTTTTATGCATGACCATGCCCGAGGCTTATGGAGGCTCAGGGGCTGACAAGCTCTATTCCGTCGTGCAAATGGAAGAACTGGCGCGCGGCGGCTACTCCGGCATCGGCTATAGCTTGCACAGCGAAATTGTGGCGCCCTACATCCTGCATTACGGCACCGAGGCGCAAAAACAAAAGTACCTCCCTCAGCTCGCCAGTGGGGTCATGGTAGGCGCCATTGCCATGAGTGAGCCTGCGGCAGGGTCTGATTTGCAGGGTGTCAAGACCACTGCCATCAGGCAGGCAGACGGCAGCTATTTGCTCAATGGCAGCAAGACTTTCATCACCAACGGCTGGCACGCCGATCTTGTGATCGTCGTTGCCAAGACCAACCCCGCAGCCGGCGCCAAGGGCACCAGTCTGTTGTTGGTCGAGCGCGGCATGACCGGCTTTGAAACCGGCAAGCGCCTGAAAAAGCTGGGCTTGAAGGCGCAGGACACCTCCGAGCTCTTTTTCACGGACGTGAAGGTACCTGCCGACAATTTGCTGGGCGGGCCAGCGCATGAAAACCGCGGCTTTATTTGCCTGATGGAGCAACTGCCCTGGGAGCGTCTGCAGATCGCCATCACGGCCGTGGCGTCCGCCCAGGCCGCCATTGACTGGACACTCGCCTATGTGAAGGAGCGCAAGGTGTTCGGCCAGGCCGTAGCGAACTTTCAGAACACGCGCTACAAGCTGGCGGAGTTGCAGACCGAGGTGCAGGTGGCGCGGGTGTTTATCGACAAGTGTGCGGAGCTCGTGGCTCAGGACAAGCTGGACACCGCGACCGCCAGCATGGCCAAGTACTGGACCACGGACCTGCAATGCAAGGTCATGGACGAATGTGTGCAGCTCTTTGGCGGCTATGGCTACATGTGGGAGTACCCGATCACCCGGGCCTACGCGGACGCGCGTGTGCAGCGGATCTATGGCGGTACCAACGAGATCATGAAAGAGGTGATTTCCCGCGCCATGGGCCTGGCGGGCAAATAGCCCGTTTCGAGGCTCTCTAAATTGAGGGCGTTGGGCAGGGTGACGCGAGCGAAGCGGCCGGGGCGAGGGACACGCCGTCTCTGCGCGGACAGAAACAAAAAAGCCCCGCTAAAAGCAGGGCTCAGGTAGCGTCGGCGCGAAGCCGTCGGATGGTGAGTACGTCAGGAAGGGTCTTTGCTGCGGGTGCGGCCCACGGCGCTGAAGATGCCCACACCCAAAATGATCAGCGCTCCGATCCCGATGTACAGGGTGGGAACGCCGGCGACCACGGCGCCCCAGATCAGTCCACCCAGAAAGATGACGAAACCAATCATATAAAGTGCAAATGACATATTTTTCTCCTGAAGTTGTGGCGTCAGTGTGAATGGGCAGACTAATTTTGACTATCGGCGGGCAGCGGTGGCAACTGTGGGAGAAAGACTACTACCGTGCGCTCGCCAGGTGTGGTGGAAAGTTCTAGTCTCGCTCTTCGCATTACTTCCTTTGATTCGGTATACGAGGGACAGCGGAGAAACAGGTTTCTGGACTTGGCGCTTTCAAGCGAATAACCCGGTGACAGATGGTTACGAAAAGCATAGGATGTTTCCCTGCCGTGCTAACCACTCGGACGGGAGGCCGGAAGTCGATTCGACAACACCGGTCACGTTTACCTGCTGTCCATGTCCCTATTTCAAAATCTCTTTTCCAGTTCACAAGGTACCAGAAGCCGTTTGGGGCCAGAGACCGGCCCTGTCAAGATGGACCTCGACGAGCGCATGGCGTTTCGCCGCGAGATGCTTTTTGACTCGCTCAAAACCACGCTAGGCAATCACGGTATTTCGACCGTCAGTTATCGGCTGAAGGTTGTCAAGGCCGACAAGCGAGGCCACAGTTTCCTGGTGATGGTGGATCTGCCTCTTGAATTGATGGACAGCGAGCACGGCAGCCAGCGGGCCTTGATGGCCGTGGTCAAGGATTGTCAAAGATGCGCTGGGGCGATACGGGTTGGGGGTGGCGGCCGTGTACTGGCGCGTCAATGAGGAGCTCAAGATGGTTGACAACCTTCATGCTGCGGCCTCGTTGACAACGCCCGAGGGCGCGGCTGATTCGGCGCGTCTCTCCAATGTCCGAAAGTACGAACGCGCCACCGAGCAGGAGCTCGCCGCGTTTGAGGCCGCCTGGAAAAAAGGCAGCGAATTTCAGATCGGGGACCGTACCTATTCTTCGGACCTCGCACCGTTGGGTGACGACAGCAAAGACAGCAACTGAGGGCGGATTCAGTGCTGCCTTGGCACCTGCCGATAATGACGGTCTGTTAACTGCCCGCCTGGTTGCTTGTCGCTATGTCCTTTTTCCTTTTGTTTTCCGGTGAGGGCTTGACCTTGTCTTTGTCCTGCATGGTCATGCCTGCGTTCGCATGAGTGATTCGACCCATATCAGCTGGACCGAAGAAGGCCAACCCAGGCGTGCGCGATGGCGCTCTGAATCCGGCGCACCTGCGCCAAAGCGAGTCATGATTGCCGATGACACCCTCACGGCTGACGCGGCATTTCGGCTCGCCAGCGAAGGCACGGCCATGTTGTGGCGTTGTGATTTCCAGAACGCGCGGCAATTGCTTCAGGCTCTGGCGCGCCGGACAGACAAACCTAAAAAAGCCAGCAAGCCTAAATCAGCGGCTGCCGTTGCGGCGCCCATTGACCGTTTCAACCTGCACCGCCAGGCCCAGTCCCAGCGGGCTCGCACGCTGGCGATGCTGGTCATTGAGTTTGATGGCCAACACCAAATTTCACTGAGGCGCGCACCAAATGTCACGCAGGCTTGCACGGAAGCGTATGGGCCTGGCAACGCCACGCAGGAAACGTATGTGGCGTCCCTGCGTGAGTTGCTGGGACTGATCAGCGCCCATGAATGGCGTAAAAAAGGGGTGGAAGTCGCTGCGCTTGACGGCCAGCGCATCCATCCGCATTACGGCGTCTTTGCCCCTGTTCGCGGCGAATATGTCCAGCTGGTGCGTGATGCGCCCTTGCCGAAAGCGCTGGCAGGCAATAGCCTTGCCTTTGACATTGGCACCGGTACCGGGGTGTTGGCAGCGGTGCTGGCGCGGCGGGGTGTGGCACGTGTGGTTGCCACAGACCAGGAACCGCGGGCACTGGCTTGCGCCCGCGACAATCTTGAGCGTCTTGGCCTGACAACCCAGGTCACGCTGCAGCAGCTTGACCTGTTTCCACCGGAGCGCGCTCCTCTGGTTGTCTGTAATCCGCCATGGCTCCCGGCCCGACCCAGTTCGCCGCTTGAGCATGCTGTTTACGATCCGGAGAGTCGCATGTTGCGCGGCTTTTTATCGGGGCTCGCAGCGCATCTGCTTCCGGGGGGCGAGGGCTGGCTTGTATTGTCCGATCTGGCGGAGCATTTGGGCCTTCGCTCCAGGGATCAGTTGTTGACCTGGATAAACGAAGCGGGCTTGCGGGTCGTAGGGCGGATGGACACCAGGCCGCAACATGCCAAGGTGTTTGATGCGCAAGATACGCTGCACAGCGCGCGCGCCGCTGAAATCACTTCACTGTGGCGCCTTGCCGCAAAGGCTGCATCGGAAGCGCTATAAATAGCATAGCGTAAAACGCCCGTCCCTCGTGGGAAAATGGCCAAAATCGTCTAACCCCTGGCACGTCGTCGATTGCCGGCGACGCGCAGTGGCCCGGCGCTGGACAAAGCCCAGGCAACGCATTTGCATGAGCAGCCAGCATCGCATCTATTCCGCCTGACCAGTCGATATCCGGCACGGCGTGTTCTCCTACAGGGGCGTTTGTCCTCGCCTGACCGCAGCGCATATTCTCACGCGCAACGATGGACTCCGAACTGAGAGAGTTGCCTGTTTTTTTATCTGGCAGCGAGTCGTCCGGACCATCCGGGCGGCGATTCAGTCCCAAGTAGTCCATCCACATTACTGAAGGAGATTCATATGTCACTCGACCGAAAAGACAAAGACCTCAACCTCGATCCGATCACTGATGAACCAGGTGCACATCCTGTTGGTACCGGTTTGGGCGCTGTTGCCGGCGGCGCGGCCGCAGGCGCTGCGGCAGGTGTTATCGCTGGCCCCGTCGGTGCTGTAGCTGGCGCCATTGTTGGTGCGGTTGCTGGCGGCCTTGGCGGCAAAGCGATCGCTGAATCCGTCAACCCCACGGCTGAAGAGGCTTACTGGCGCGAGAGCTACAACAAGGAGTCTTATTACGAGCAAGGCCGTACCTATGACGACTACGGGCCAGCTTATCGCTTGGGTGTGCAAGGCCGCACCAGCTATGACGGCAGCTTTGACGATGCCCAACCTCATCTGGAAACCCAGTGGAACAGCAACAAGGACCGTTCAACGTTGAGCTGGCCACAGGCCCAGGTCGCCAGCCGGGCAGCGTGGAATCGCATTGACGACCAGTTTGGCTCAGGCCGCGTGTCTGGCGGTGACATTGACAATGTTGATGTTATCGACACCCTGAACGATTTGGTGGAGTCATGCCGCGACGGTGAGTACGGTTTCAGGGAGTGTGCTGAACACATCAAGGCCCAGGACATTAAAACCCTGTTGCTCCGTCATGCAGAAGAGTGCCGCACCGCTGCAGCCGAGCTTGCCACGCAGGTCCGGCAACTGGGCGGTGACATCGACGAAGGTGGCACCACAGCGGGCGCTCTTCACCGTGGCTGGGTTTCCGTTCGCGGGACGCTCAGCGGTTACACCGATCTCGCCATGCTCAATGAATGCGAGCGCGGTGAAGATGCTGCCCTGGCACGCTATCGCAAGGCCTTGAAAGAGAACCTGCCAGCGAACATTCGCGCAATTGTCGAGCGTCAGGCCCAGGGCACCCAGCGCAACCATGACCAGGTCAAGGCCATGCGCGATGCACTGAAGTCGACCTCGTAAGCCGAATTCAACTGGTATAAAAAAAGCTGGCTATGCCAGCTTTTTTTTCGCTTGCCGGGAATCTCTCCCTTTGGCCCCTGCCGTGCAAGATTCATCGCGGCGTGATCGTCTGTAGTCTTAAGTGGCGGACGTTTAGGGCGCTAATTTTTTGGCTTTGCTCCGCAATCGACTTGCGCATTCAGGACAGTGCCCTGTCGGCCATAGGTGCTGTCTGTCACTTTGCAGCCGGAAGCTTTTTCAACCGCCTTGACCAGGCTGGGCGTTTTGTTGGGCGCGTCGCCCAGGCCGCTGGGGAGCGCAACAGACCAGGTGCTGGCCGTTACCTGTTCTACCTTGTAGGTGATGCCGTCCGAGACCACTGTTTGCGGAGGCGACTGGACAGCCATAGGGGACGAGGTGCACGCGCCAAGCAGAAGGGACAAGCCCGCTGCGGCGAGGCCTGCGACGTACTTCATGGCGCCGCAATGCGAGAAAGCTGCCACGAACCGCCGGCTAATGTTTCATTTGCGCTTCTATGAGCCGAAACCGCTTTACCGGGCGCATGCAGGCCAGCCTTGGGCTGTGGCACCAGGGGCGGAGGGTCGGGGACCTTGGATTGCGGACACCCGGCCAGCAGGGCCGTTGCAAAAACCATGGCCAGGGAGGATATATGTTGCTTCATGTCGGGCTTCCGTTCGATGATGTGATGAAGATACGTTGACCCCGCACCCTCTCCCAGCGGCACGCAAGCCGCACGTGTGTCAGTCCTGATGCCGTGCCCCTGTGATGGTTGGTCCTACGGGTTCAACCCCTGGGGACTCAATGTCCTCAAGCTTTTTTCGCCTTCTGCGGTTTGAACCCCAGCGTCTTCATGGCTGCGGACAATGCGCAGCGGGCTGCCTCGTAGCCTTCCCAGGGATGATTGCCAGTTGCCAGACGTTCGGCAACGTTCAGGGCTGTCCAGTGGGCGCCACTTGTCAACGTCGACAGTTCGGTCCATGCCACCGGGACGGACACGCCCAGCCCTGGCCGGGCACGCACAGACCATGCGGAAACAGTGGTGGCGCCAAAACCATTACGCAGGTAGTCGACAAAAATTTTGCCCACCCGATTTTTGGGCCCGCTTTTGGCAACGAAGCGCTGGGGTACAACACTGGCCAAGTGGCTAACGATGGCGTGTGAAAAATCTTTCACCGTGTCAAAGTCATAAGACCGTTTGAGCGGGACAACAAGATGCAGGCCTTTGCCACCGCTGGTTTTTAAAAAACTCGTCAGGCCCAGCTGCTCCAGAAAATTCTGGACGAGTTGCGCGCCTTCTTGCACTTCTGCCCAGCCTGCACCTTCACCGGGGTCAAGGTCAAAAGTCATGCGATCGGGTTTGTTGATCGAGCGGGTGGTGGCGTTCCAGGTGTGAAACTCAACCACATTCACCTGATTGGCCGCCAGCAACACTGCTGCGGAAGGGATCTCAAGCAGCGGGCCGTGCCCGGGATCAAGGGCGGGGTCCAGCAACTTGATGCCGGGGATGGACGTGGCCTCAGCGTGTTTCTGAAAAAACAGCTCGCCCGCGATACCGGAGGGGGCGCGGACCAGTGAGGTGGGCCGTGCTTTCAGATGCGGCAGGATGAGCGGCGAGACGGCAGCGTAAAACTCAACGAGGTTTTGCTTGGTAAAACCCGTGGTCTCATCAATGACACGGTCAGGATTGGTGATGCGAAGTGATTTCATGGCAGCTTGGGGTGGGATGCTTGCGCCGGGCTGTGTGCCGGCCTTCGTACTTGCGCTTTTCACCGCGGCGGTTTTTTCGCGGGGGATGTTGGTGGCAGGTTTGTCGGTCCGAAGCCCCTGAAATACCGAATGGCGGATGTGCCCGCTGTGCGTCCATTCGCCGAATGCAACCTCGGCTAAAAGCTGCGGCTTGACCCACTGGCCTTTGGTGCCGGCCGGCACACTCGCGAACGGGGACGCCGTGGTGTGCAACGTAGACAGGCGCTTGTGAAGGTCCCGCAAGGTTTTTTCATTGAAGCCCGTCCCAACGTTTCCCGCATATTGAAGCTGGCCTTTGGCGTCATGCACACCCAGCATCAACGCGCCCAAGCCTGTACGTGAACCTTTAGGGGCGGTGTAGCCGCCAATGACAAACTCCTGGCGCTGCTGGGTTTTGAGCTTGATCCAGCCGGCCGAGCGCCGCGAGGTGTAGGTGGAATCAGCGCGCTTGCCAATCACGCCTTCAAGGCCCAGACGCTGCGCCGAGTCCAGCATGTCCTGCGGCGTCTGTTCAAAAGACTCGCTGAACCGGATGTTGGGGTGCGGGTTGCTTGATAGGGCGGTGCGCAGGATTTCCCTGCGCCGGATGAGGGGCAGTTCGCGCAAATCAAAGTCGTCGTAGTAAGGCAGATCGAACACGTAATAAATGATCTCTGCCGTGCTGGCGCTGTCAAAGGCGTTTTGCAAAGCGCCGAAGTTGGGCAGGCCCTGTGCGTTCATCACCACAATCTCTCCGTCAAGCCAGCCTGATGAAAGGCCAAGCCCCGCAAGCGCTTGCTCCAGCCGTGGCAGTTTGGCGGTCCAGTCATTGCCGTTGCGCGTGTAGCAGCGTACCGATTTCCCGTCGATACGGGTGAGCAGCCGGTAGCCATCGAACTTGATTTCATACACCCAGCCTTGTGGATCTTGGGGAACCTCGTTCACCAGGGTAGCCAGTTGAGGCGCAAGGCTTTCAGGCATCTCGGCTTTGATGGCACCTTCAACGATTTCCTGTTTCCGCGGCGCGCTGCGCGATTTTTTGGCGGGTAGCTTCGCGATGGTTTTGGCTGTGGGACGGGAGGGGGTCACTGGGACAGGGGTTGCGGCCCCACCTGGCAAGGCCTTGCCAGTAATCACGCTGTTGGGCAGCTCTGTCAAAACATTAAATTCGTCTTCAGCGCGCGCGTATTCGTCTTTTTCCTTGATGAGTAGCCAGGGCTCGTGGCTTTCGCTGCCCTTGCCGTGCATGCGAACCAGCGTCCAGCCACCTTTGAGTTTTTCGCCCTGCAGTTCGAATTTGAGCTTGCCGCTTTTCAGTCCCTTGATGGGGTCACCCAGCGGTGTCCACAGGCCCCGATCCCACACAATGACATCACCGGCACCGTATTGCTTTGCCGGGATGTTTCCCTCAAACGCCGCGTAGGAAATTGGGTGATCTTCAACGTGGACGCCCATGCGTTTGATCTGCGGATCCAGACTGGGGCCTTTGGGCACCGCCCAGCTTTTAAGCGTTCCTTCAAGCTCCAGCCGAAAGTCATAGTGAAGGTTGCGGGCAGCGTGTTTCTGGATCACAAAGCTCAAGGCCTTGTCCGAGCGTTTGCCGCCTTCAGCGGGTTCAGTCGTTTGGCTGAAATCGCGTTTGGCCCGATAACTTTTCAGAAGGTCGTTCGCGCCCATCGCGGTCCTTTCCGTTTAGTGCGTGATGCCATGACCTGCTCCTGTCGTCTATTTTGGAGTTCGGGCGATGCGCCAGATTGGTCATTACTTTAAGAATTGCGGCACCCGCGAACTGTGGGTAGGGGCCGAACGAAGGCGTAGGACGAACGTAGGGCACGTTTAGGCCCCGCACCAAGTGTGTGCGGCAGTGCTACGGAAGTGATAGCGAGAAGCCCTTGTCGTTTCAGGGTAAAGACCGGGTTGGGCTCAAATACGCAGCGTGGCGGGGACTGGGAAAACGCCTAGTTGGCTGTGACGTTTTCGGTCCTATGATGCAAATTCATTAATTTTCCGGAGACTGAAAAATGGCAAATTTTCCTCGCATCGTTTGTGCTGCATTGGCAGCTTCGGCAGTGGTTTTGGTCGTCGCGGGTTGCGGCATGATGAAAAAAGCATCCCCCCCGGTGGCTTTGACGACCCAGCTGCGCGCCGCCAATGAAGTTCCGCCTGTTGCCAGTGCTGCTACGGGCCAGGTGGATGCCGTATTCAACAAGGACACCAACGTTCTGCGTTGGGAGCTGAAATATGACAACCTGAGTGGCCCGGCGACCGCAGGCCACTTTCACGGTCCGGCTGCAGTGGGCACCAACGCTGGTGTTGCTTTGGGCTGGGCCAGCCCGATGAGCAGCCCCATGATCGGACAAGCCACGCTGACGCCAGCGCAGGCCGCAGATCTGCTGGCAGGCAAGTGGTACGCCAACATCCACACTGCCAAATTCCCCGCTGGGGAAATTCGTGGCCAGATGACTGTGCGTCCTTAATCGGTACGTTAACTTCTCAACAAAAAGCCAGGCTAGCCGCCTGGCTTTTTTTATGCCCGTCACGTGTCCTACAGAAAGCGGGCCTGGCTACTGACGATGGGCGGACCGGCGCCGGACTAGGGTCAGGGCTGATATCCACACGCTGCCCCGCAGCCCAACCTGAAGGAAACAAGCCATGAAACCAGAGAAAGCAAGTTCCGACAAGCAGACTACCTCCAAACATCCGCAGCCTTTGGGTGGCGAGCACCAGGCACTCGCAGAAAAGGCGTCCAACAGCTCGGCCAGCGTCAAGGCGCGTATCGATTCGAAAAACATGCCAGACAAGCCAGCGCTACACCAGCAACACATGCCCAATAGCTCGGGCCGCAAGTAAATCCGCGTTGTTTCGCGCGCTGTCCAGAACTTTTTCAGCAACCCAAGGAATTCCTGATGTCAATCAAACTGACCCATGTACTGGTTTCATCCCTCCTCACCGTTGCGGCGTCTGCAGCCCTGGCGCAGCCCGTCGCGATGGAGGAGCGCCTCCTGGCTCGCGGTGCGGTGGCGGATGTCACACCCCGTCAGCTGTATACGACGGCCATTAAAGAGGCAAATGGCGGCTACAAACTTTACCTGGCTGAATGCGCCACCATGGCCGCTGCTGAACGTGCATCCTGCCGGAACGAGGCCCGCGCTGTGTACAACCGCGAAATGGCCGCCGCACGCGCGATTCTGCGGAAATAGCAGAGACCTTCGTGCGTTCCTTCGGGCAGCGGGATTGACCCGGCAAGCCCGGATGTGGCCCGATCTCGGCCTTGGGTACCCATTTAAGTTCTACGGGGTGGCTTAAAACCTTAAAATGCAGGGTTACCCCCGATCCTGCATGAACGCTCCTATCGACGTCTCCTTTTTCGCGCGCGCCGCAAAACCGCTGACCAGCTACCGAAAGTACTGGGCCAGCCGCTTCGGCACGTCGAAATTTCTGCCCATGAGCCGGGCAGAGATGGATGTTCTGGGCTGGGACAGTTGCGACATCATCATCGTGACCGGTGACGCATACGTGGACCATCCCAGCTTCGGCATGGCGGTGATCGGCCGCATGCTGGAGGCGCAGGGCTTTCGCGTCGGCATCATTGCTCAGCCTGACTGGCAGAGCGCCGACCCGTTCAAGGTGCTAGGCAAACCGAACCTGTTCTTCGGCGTGACCGCCGGCAACATGGATTCAATGATCAACCGCTATACGGCGGACCGCAAGATCCGCAGTGACGACGCGTACACCCCCGGCGACATTGGCGGCAAACGTCCGGACCGCGCCGCGCTGGTGTATTCGCAGCGCTGCCGCGAGGCCTATAAAGATGTGCCCATTGTTCTCGGTGGCATCGAAGGCTCACTGCGCCGCATTGCCCACTACGACTACTGGTCTGACAAGGTACGCCGGTCCGTCGTGATCGACACCAAGTGCGACCTGCTCCTGTACGGCAACGCCGAGCGTGCCATTGTTGAAATCGCGCACCGTCTGGCCGCCAAAGAACCGGTGGCCAGCATGACCGATATCCGCGGCACGGCTTTTATTCGCCGCAGCGGTGACGAGACGGCGCAAGGATGGTTCGAAATTGATTCCACCAGTGTGGATGCGCCCGGTCGGGTTGAGGCGCATGTCAATCCGTATCTGATGATTTCGGAGCAGGCCAAAGAGCAGGGCGCAAGTTGCGCGCGTGAAGATGAGGCGGCGGAGGTTGCGGTGAAAGCTGAATCAGCCGGTTCGCCTATCCTCACCGCGATGCCTCAGGCCAACCCGGCCATCAAGCCACTGATCTTTGTCCCCAATCCCACTTTGCCTCACATGCAAGGCCGCATCAAAGTGCCGCTGCGTGACCGCTCGGTGATCCGTCTGCCTTCGTACGAGAAAGTTAAAAGCGACGCCGTGCTGTACGCCCACGCCAACCGCGTGCTGCACCTGGAAACCAACCCCGGCAATGCCAGGGCTTTGGTGCAGGCGCACGGGGAGGGCACTACCGCACGCGACGTCTGGATCACACCACCACCCATCCCGCTGACCACGGCCGAGATGGATTACGTGTTTGATTTGCCGTACGCACGCTCTCCGCATCCGGCCTATCAGGACGAGCACGGTAGCCACGACGGCGCAACCAAAATCCCCGCCTGGGAGATGATCCGCTTCAGCGTCAACATCATGCGCGGCTGCTTCGGTGGCTGCACCTTTTGCTCCATCACCGAGCACGAAGGTCGCATCATCCAGAGTCGCTCCGAAGACTCCGTGATCCGCGAGATCGAAGCCATTCGCGACACCGTCAAGGGATTCACAGGCGCGATCTCCGACCTCGGCGGCCCAACGGCCAATATGTACCGCATCGGTTGCAAGTCGCTGGAAATTGAATCAGCCTGCCGCAAGCCAAGCTGTGTGTACCCGGGCATCTGCCAGAACCTCAACACCGATCACAACCCGCTGATCAAGATGTACCGGCGTGCGCGAGCGCTGAAGGGCGTAAAGAAAATTTTGATCAGCTCCGGCCTGCGTTACGACCTGGCCGTGCAAAGCCCTGAGTACGTGAAAGAGCTGGTCACGCACCACGTTGGTGGTTACCTGAAGATCGCGCCCGAGCACACCGAGCAGGGGCCGCTGACCAAGATGATGAAACCCGGCATCGGAAGCTACGACAAGTTCAAGCAGATGTTTGAGAAGTACAGCCTGGAGGCTGGCAAGAAGCAGTTTTTGATTCCGTACTTCATTGCGGCACATCCCGGTACCAGCGACGAAGACATGATGAACCTGGCGATCTGGCTGAAGAAAAACGGTTTTCGCGCTGACCAGGTGCAGACTTTTTACCCATCGCCCATGGCCACGGCCACCACGATGTACCACACCAACAAGAACCCGCTGCGCAAAATCACGCGCGACAGCGAGACGGTGGACATCGTGCGGGGCGACAAACGCCGCCGCTTGCACAAGGCCTTTCTGCGCTACCACGACGCCAACAATTGGCCACTTCTGCGCGAAGCACTCAAAGCCATGGGCCGCGCCGATCTGATCGGCAATGGCAAACGCCATCTGATCCCGACCTTCCAGCCACTCACCGACGGTGGCTACGTCAGCGCGCGCAAGAAAAATTCGACCTCGGTCGCGTTAAAGCCGGCAGCCCCCGTCAAGGGCCGCATCCTCACGCAACACACCGGACTGCCGCCGCGTGACAACGGGTCCGGCAAGCCCGGTGGCAAACCATTTGGCCGCAAGGCGCGCTGAACGGGTCGCGTCAATGGGTTGTGCGGCATGGATCCCGGATCGAGTCCGGGATGACCGCAGGGGAGGGTTGGGCTCTTGTTTTGAGCAAGAAATAACCCTCTGGCCCAGGCTACACGGGCGCTGACAGCTACTAAATCAATAGCGGCAGCGCTTTCACTCCGGCGGACTCAGGATGTAGGCAGCCCGTTGGCCGCGTACTGGGCAACATACTCACCGGTCGGCGGGATCGGCTTGATGACGTCGATCAGCACCCCGTTCGGGTCGGCGACGATGAAGTGGCGCTGGCCGAAAGCCTCGTCCCGCAGGGATAACATCATCGGAAGCCCTGCAGCCTGCAGACGAGCGTACTCGGCGTCCGGATCCTCCACTTCGAAATTAAGCACCAGTCCGTTGGCGTAACCGCGGCCCGCCTCGGGGATCGTCGGGTGCTGGCCTTCCACAATGGCCAGGTTGACCCAGCGATGGGTGGTGGACTGCAGGTGCACATACCAGTCACTCGTGAACAGCGGTGCAAAGCCAAAGTGATCCTGGTAGAAAGCTGCCGTTGCGGCAACATCGCGAGCCATCAAGACGGGGTAGTAGCTGGAGATTTTCATGATTTCATTCCTTTCAATTAACATACACATTGCATGTAAATGAAATATTAACCTACAGTCTGTATGTATGCAAGAAGAAACAACACGTCGATCCAACCGCGAACGTACGGAGACCACCCGCCAGGCATTGATGGACGCGGCGCGTGCGCTGTTCATCAGCAAGGGTTACGCGGACACCTCCACGCCGGACATCTGCGCGTCCACCGCAACCACGCGCGGCGCGCTGTACCACCACTTCACAGACAAGCGTGATCTGTTCCGCCAAGTGGTGGTGCGGGAAGTCCACGCCATCACGGCGGACATCGTGGCGGCGACGCCTGCGCGGCTCAAGCCGCGTGAAGCCCTGATCGCCGGAAGCGATGCCTACCTCAAGGCCATGAGCGTTCCAGGACGCACGCGCTTGTTATTGATCGATGGGCCTGCTGTGCTGGGCACAGCGGAGATCATGGCCATAGACGAAGAGAACGCGGCTAAGACCCTCAGGCAAGGGCTGCGCGCTGCCATGCCCGGAGCGGAAGATGGGTTCATCAACGCTTTGTCAAACCTGCTCTCAGCGGCTTTTGACAGGGCGGCGCTGGAGATGGATGCGGGCGGCGACGCCGACGAAATCCGCGCGACCTTGCTGTGGTTGCTCAAAAAAACGCTGGGATAGCGGCACCGGCCCGTTGTGCGCATTTGTTCACATCAAATCGGCAGTTGGCCCAAATAACACGGGCGCAGATTGCTATCAATAACATAGCGATAGTGGTTCACAACTGGACGTGCCATTTCTTTGCAGCGGCGGGCGCACGCAGGGTGCCATCCGGAGGGTGGCTGCCAAAGTTCCGTGTGAGAATCTTTGTATGCGCATACGGACTCAAATTCTTCTGATGGCGACGGCTGTGATGGTGCCGGTCATTCTGGCCGCTGGTATCGCGCTGGACAAAATCATGGAAGGGGAAAAGCAGGCCGCCTTGCGTGGCCTCAAAGAAACCGTTCGTGCCACGGCGTTGATCGTTGACCGTGAGGTTCAGGGTTCCATGTGGGCCTTGAAGGCCCTGGGCAATTCCCCCAGTCTCGAAAATCGCGACTTCAAGGCCTTTTATAACCAGGCTGCAGCGCTCAACCAGATGCCCGACGTCTGGACACTGCTGCTGGACGAAACAGGCACGCAGATTCTGAACACGGTCAGGCCGCTCGGTACGCCGCCGCCAGCGCCTCTCTCGGGTGGCAAAGTCGCGCAGGTGGTCGCTACCCAAAAACCGGTGGTGACCGATCTGGTTGTCGGTCCGGCAACGGGAAAACTCGTCACCAGCGTTTATGTCCCGGCGGCTGCTGCGGGCGGCAAGAGCTATGTGGTGGCCCAGGCATTCTCGGTTGAGCACTGGAAAAAAACGGCCCTCCAAGCGTCCATGCCCTCGGACTGGATCGTTGCCGTGATCGACCGCAACGGTAAATTTATTTCGCGAAGCCACGGGAGCGACGAATTTTTGGGGAGGTCTGCCAAGCCAGAATTGGTGGCCGCAGCTGCGGCGGCTGATCAGGGTTTGATCAGGCACTTCACTGTCGAAGGCGTGGATTCTTACGACGCCTTTGCACATTCCTCGCTGACCGGGTGGACCATTGCCGTGGCTGCACCCGTCAAATCCATTGAGTTGGCGGCGCAGCGTGCGGTCCAGGTGGCTGTAACCGGAATTTTGTTGGCGGTGGGCGTGGCACTGATCATCGCCGCTGCTTTTGGTCGCCACTTGATAAAGGCCATAGAAGGCGCGGGCAGCGCGGCAGGGGCGTTGGGTCGGGGCGAGCGTCCCCTGGCCGTGCAGACGGGCATTGCGGAGGTGAACGACCTCAACCGCGCGCTGGTGAACACCGGCGCGCTGCTCGATGTTGAAAGGCAATCCCGGCAGGCAGCGGAGGCTGAGCGACAACGCCTGCTGGAGAACGAAACCCTGGCCCGGGAAGCGGCGCAAGCGCAAAACATGGCCAAAGACCAGTTTCTGGCCATGCTCGGCCATGAGTTGCGCAATCCCCTGGCAGCTATCTCCGGCGCCTCGGCATTGCTGGAGCGGGGAGGATTGGGCAAGGACGGTGCCGAGCGTTATCTGGAAATCATCACCCGGCAAAACCGCCACCTCGGCCGCATCGTCAACGACCTGCTGGATGTGAGCCGCCTGATGGCGGGCAAGATCGAGCTGGACCGTCAACCGTTCAACCTGGCGGACTGTCTGAATGACTGCGTTGACGCATTACGCACCACAGAACGCGCTGAGGGATATGTCATCCTTGTGCATGCCAGTCCCGTCTGGGTTGATGGTGATGTGTCGAGGATGGAGCAGATTCTGAACAACCTGATGACCAACGCGCTCAAGTTTTCGCCCTTTGGCGGCGAGATTGAAGTGACTGTTTGCGAGGAAGCAGGGCGCGCCGTCGTTACCGTCAGGGACCGGGGCGCAGGCATGACACCAGAACTGCTTTCACGCGTCTTTGAGCCCTTCGTACAAGGTCCGCCTCCAGTCAATCGGGCGCAAAGCGGGCTCGGCATTGGATTGGCTTTGGTCCGGCAGCTGGTTGAACTCCATGGAGGAGAGGTGGAGGCGTCCAGCGCGGGCGCTGACCGCGGAAGCCTGTTCTCCTTTTGGGTGCCGTCCATTTCGGCGCCAGGTGTCACGGAGACCGCAGCGAACATCGCCGCGCCACAGCGCCGCAAGCTGGTCTATGTGGAAGACAACCCGGACGCAAGGACCACGATGGGTCAGTTGCTGGAAATGTTCGGCTACGAGGTGTTTTCAGCCCAAGACGGAGCTGGCGCATTGAGCATGGTGCTTGCCGTCAAACCAGACGCCGTGATCCTTGATATCGGCCTGCCTGACATGGACGGCTACGAGGTAGCCAGGCGCCTGCGCGACAACCCTGAAAGCCGGCAGATCCCCTTGATCGCTTTGACCGGTTATGGGCAGGTTCGGGACAAGGAAATCGCATCGCTCGCCGGTTTTAATACGCACCTGGTCAAACCCGTTGATCCAGACGACCTGGCCAGGGCGATCGAGGCGGTGCTAAAGCCACAAACAGACAGCCCGCCGGGTTAGATGAACGTGGGGCAAGCGTGGTGCCCATGGCGGCATGGAGCTTGTTTTGTAAGCGAAAACGGCCGTTTGCCCTTTATTGACGCTGATACATAGCTATCAATGTGATAGCGTGTGCAGCGGAATGTCTTTTTCTGCCGCCAGTTTGTCAAGCTGCTCATGGCTTTGTGTCTTCAGGAAAGCAGCAATGGCCTGATGGGTTGCCGGTGCAAACATGGCCTTTATGCTGGTGACTTCAACACCCGCTGCACCACACAGGCTGGCCGCAAAGTGCGGCTCGAGCGCGGCGACCGCCACTCGGCCATCCTTGCAGGGATAAACGCGGTAACCGGCATGACCGCCGCCGACGGCTGCACCCGGTGTGGTCAGGCCCCAGGCGCGCGGCAGACCGAGGTAATTCGCTGACTCGGACAAAGCCACTTCAAGAAACACCCCCGCGGGATGTGGCTCGCCCGTACCTGCATAACGCTCGCGCTGCAGCATCACGGCCTGCAGGATGGCTTCTACCGCCATCAACGAACCGCCCATGTCCGCATAAAGTGTGGGCGGCAATTCCAGGCCGGTCACAAGATCGTTTTCAGCAAGATAGGTCAGGTCATGGCCGGGCTCCTCTGCCCGGCTTCCAGGCGCGCCGACGATGGCGACGTGGCACAGCGCCGGGTAGCGCGTGTGCAGCGCTTTCCAGCTCAGCCCGAGCTTGACGAGAGCAGAGGGGCGAAAAGAAGTGAGCAACACATCGGTTTTGGCCAGCGCGCGATGCAAGGTCTGCTGGCCTTTGGCGGTTTTCAGATCTGCCACGCCGACCTTGACTCCTGCGTGAAGCGCCGCATAGGCCGAGGGGTTGTAAGTGCCCATGGGATCGCCAGAGGCGCCTTGAGGAGCGTTGGCGGGTGCAGGAGGTTCAAGCTTGGTGCATCGTGCCCCCATGGCCCGGCAACGCATCAGGGCGGCGGGGCCTGGCAGGTTGAGCGCCAAACTGAGAATCCGTACCCCCTTGAGGGCTTGCGGGGGCGTGGCGCGTTTGGCAGGTGAAGTTGCGGGCATGAGGATGAAGTGGTTGTGCGGCTGGTGGCGAGCGGGTAACTGCAAGCAATTTAACCTCAAAAGGCTGGGAAGAACTGCAGGAGTCTATTCAGAGGTGAGGCTAAAAATCAATGTTTTATAGAAATTAATTATTGTTTTATAGAAAGTATTGCGCGATACTCGGGTTTTGGAAGGGATCTTCATGAAAAACACGCTCTCCTCCGCGACCCTCTCTACCCCTGAGGTTCAGCGGCTCAACAGCGCCTTTGCCTGGGCCTGCGCGTTGCTGGCGGTGGCCCTGCCTGTGGCCGTTTGCTACCACCTGATGACCACGCCCACCGTGGGCCTGTTGCTGCGTGCCGGTGTCAATCTGTCTGCGGTGCAGGCGCAAGCACTCGACGTGAGCTTTTTGCAGCGCAGCCTGGCGGTTGCGCTTGGCATGACCCCTGTGCTGTGCGCCTCTTATGGACTGGTGTGTGCCATGCGCTGCTTTTCGGGCTTCTCACAGGGTGAGTATTTCAGCCTGCGCACCGTGCGTTATCTGCGCGGCTTTGCAGCCGGCATTTTTGCGTCTGTAGTGGCCGGTTTTTTCGCCTCGATGTTGATCAGCGTGGTGCTCACGGCTGGTGCGCCTGCTGGCCAGAAAGCGCTGGCGTTTGGCCTTGGCAGCAACGAGCTGCTGACCTTGCTGTTTGCGGGCATGGTGTGGCAGATTGCAGCAGTCATGGCCAAAGCCGTGGCACTGGCCGAAGAGAACGCGCAGTTTGTCTGACCAGGGCCTGTTCTCACTATTTATGCAAGATGCGTTGCGAGTCAAAAAGGTCATGCGTGAGGCGCAAAATGCAGCCGGGCTGGAGCCCGGCAAGGCTTTGCAACGCTGCGCATGGCCTTTTTGGCCGCAACCCGGAGGGAATGTGGTGAAAACAACGCCACTCGTTGTTGCACTCCTAGCTCAGCCCACCAGGCTGAGCGTCGTCGCGCGCCTAGATTGGCGCTGTTTTAACCACATTCGCACTTGCATAAATAGTGCGAACAGGCCCTAAGTCCCGTGTCCATCGTTGTCAAACTCGATGTGATGCTGGCACATCGCAAGGCAAAGTCCAAAGACCTTGCCGCGTATGTCGGCATCACGGAAGCCAATTTGTCATTGCTCAAGCAGGGCAAGGTCAAGGGCGTGCGCTTTGATACCTTGCTCAGGATTTGCACATTCCTTGACTGTCAGCCGGGTGACCTGCTTGTGTGCGAGCTTGATGACGCGAGCAAAAAAACAGCGTCATCCCGGACTTGATCCGGGATCCATGCCACATGAACTACTGTCGGGCGCGAGAGACGTAGGTGTCAGCAACCCGCAATCACAAGAGCGGTTATTCAAAAGGCAGGCCCACGTAGTTTTCAGCCAGCGACGTTGCCGCTGCCTCAGAGCGGATTAAATAGTCCAGCTCGGCCGCTTGCACTCTCGGCCCAAAGCCCGTGTCATCCGGAAACTTGTGCATCAGCGAGGTGAACCACCAGGAGAAGCGCACTGCTTTCCAGACACGCCGCAGGCAGGTGTCTGAATAGTTGTTGATACCGGCTTCACTGCCGGCGTAAAACTCCGCGAAAGCCTGCGCGAGGTAGCGTACGTCGCTGGCCGCAAGGTTCAAGCCTTTGGCGCCTGTGGGTGGCACGATGTGGGCTGCATCCCCGGCCAGAAAGAGGCGGCCAAAGCGCATCGGTTCGGCTACAAAACTGCGCAGGGGGGCAATGCTTTTTTCAATGGACGGGCCGGTCACCATCGCCTCAGCAACTTCAGGGGCGAGGCGCCTTCGCAGCTCGTCCCAAAATGCGTCGTCGCTCCACTGGTCCGCCTTGTCTTCCAGTGCGCACTGAATGTAGTAGCGGCTACGCGTGTGGCTGCGCATGCTGCAGAGGGCAAAACCCCGCTCATGATTCGCATAAATAAGCTCATCGGACACAGGCGGCGTTTCTGACAGCACGCCCAGCCATCCGAAAGGGTAAATGCGCTCAAAGGTCTGCAGGGAGTCCGCGGGAACACTCGCGCGGCTGACACCGTGATAGCCGTCGCAGCCGGCGATGAAATCACAAGCGACTTCATGGGTAATACCGTCTTTGGTGTAGCGCACGGAAGGTTGATCTGAATCAAAGTCATGCAGAGTCACGTCCTGCGCCTCGTACACCGTGGTGAGCCCGGCTCCAGCACGCGCGTCCATCAGGTCTTTGGTGAGCTCTGTCTGGCCATAAATCATCACCCGCTTGCCACCGGTGAGCTTGTGCAGGTCGATCCGGTGATGTCTGCCGTTAAACCCAAGCTCAATGCCGCCATGCACCAAACCTTCGCGGTGCATGCGCGCACCGGCGCCCACCTGGTTCAACAGCTCAATCGTGCCTTGCTCCAGCACACCCGCGCGAATACGGCCTAGGACATATGCCTGGCTACGCTGCTCGAGAACCACCGCGTCAATACCTGCTTTGTAGAGCTGCTGCCCCAGCAAGTGGCCGGCCGGCCCACCGCCCACAATGGCTACCTGTACGCGCATGATGGACTTTTGAAGGGTTGATTGAAGTGCATCCTCCAAGCGTAGGGCGCCCGTTGTGCCCTGAACGTCGCGTTGATCCGGCCTTGCACGATGTGTGGGGCGATTGTGCGATGATCGCGCAATGATCGCCCCAAAAAAGCCGCCTGTGGCCGGCGCCTTTCCCATCGCCAAGGCCGACCTGATTGAAGGCATGGCCAAGGGCATGGCGGTGCTGGAAAGTTTTGATTTTCAGCGCCAGCGACTCAATGCCACGCTCGCGGCTGAGCGGGCAGGTATCACCCGGGCGGCTGCCCGGCGCCACTTGCTGACCCTGGCACACCTTGGTTATCTGGAGACCGATGGAGGTTACTTCTGGCTCGCTGCAAAGGTGTTGCGGTTTTCGGGGAGCTACCTGGCTTCAGCCCGCCTGCCGCGTGCGATCCAACCGACCTTGAACCGCCTTGCAGCACAGACGCAGGAGTCCTATTCCGCAGCGGTACTGGACGGTGACGAGGTGGTGATTGTGGGGCGCAGCGGCTACGAGTGGAAAAGCGGGGCAGACAGCGCAGGCCGCGTGTTGGCTTATGGTTTGCACCTGGGTGCACGGTTGCCCGCCCACGCCACGTCCACTGGCCGCATTTTGCTGGCGGGGAAAACAAAAACCGAGTTGACTCAGTGGCTCAGGGGCAGGGCGCTGGCGCGCCTGACAACGCGGACCACGACTGACCTCAAACAATTCCGGGCGATGGTCGATCAGGCCCGCGCAGATGACTGCTGCGTTGCCAGTGAAGAGCATGAGCTGGGCGTTCATGCGATGGCCGTGCCCTTGCGCAACATGCAGGGCAAAACCGTCGCGGCGCTCAACATCGTGGCCTCACCGCAGCGTCTGCCGGTGCAGACCATGCAGAGGGACATTCTTCCTTTGCTGCTTGACGCAGCACGGGAGCTGCGGCCCTTGCTGTGAGTTAGACCTGGTTGGCCGATCCGGGCAGGGTAAAGAAAAAGGTGGCGCCCTTGTCGGGTGCAGCGTCAGCCCAGATACGACCGCCGTGCCGCTGAATCACCCGCGCCGCCGTGGCCAGGCCGATGCCTGTTCCGGCGTATTCAGTCACCCCGTGCAGGCGCTGAAAAGTGCCGAACAACTTGTCTGCATAGGCCATGTCGAAACCGGCGCCGTTGTCGCGCACAAAGAAGGCACCGGCTTGCGCTGAGCGGCCAAAAGATATTTCGGCATTTGTCTTGCGCGCGCTGAATTTCCAGGCGTTACCCAGCAGGTTTTCCAGCACTGACCTGATGAGCCGGCTATCGCCGTGCACCACGAGGTTGGCCTCTATGTTGATCATTGCCTGGCGGTTGCGGTCGCTGGCCTGAAGGCGCTCCATGATCTCGTTGGCTATGGCGCTGAGGTCTACCACCTCATGGCGGAGTTCCTGGCGCGCAACATGCGCCAGCGTCAGCAAGCCTTCAATGAGATTGCCCATCTGGCTGACGCCATTCTGGATGCGCGTCAGGTAGTGCTGCACCTTGCCGCGCTCAGTGCTGCCAAGCTCTTTGGCCAGCAGGCGGCTGAAACCGTCGACGGTGTTGAGGGGCGAGCGCAGATCGTGGGAGACCGAATAGGAAAATGCCTCGAGCTCGGCATTGGACAGGCGCAGCGCAGTTTCGATGGCCTTGATCTCGGTGATGTCGACGTCGATACCCACCCAGAAAATGATCTTGCCTTCCTCATCAAACACCGGTGACGCGCGATAGGACATGGTGTGATAACTGCCATCGATGGCTTTGAGGCGCCGCAGCCCGCTGTACGGTTTGCCGGTTTTCTCTGCTTCCATCCAGGTCTGGGTGACGGATTCCATGTCATCGGGGTGGACGAGTTTTATCCACTTAAAGCCATACCAGTCGGGCGGTGAGCCTCCGGCCAGGTCGTACCAGGCTTTGCTGATAAAGGTGACCGAGCCTTTGGGGTTGATGGTCCAGATGGGTTCCGGCGCTTGCTCGGCCAGGGTCCGCAGCAGGGCCTCCTGGCGCGAAAGTTCGCTCGTGCGAGTCGCAATTTTTTCTTCGAGGCCGCTGTTGAGGTCCTTGATCTGCTCAAGCAGTTTGACGTTGTCAATGGCAATGGACGCAAGTTGAGCCAGCTCTGCCGCCACATATTCATCCTGCTTACTGAAGTCGCCTTCTTCCTTGTCTGACAGTTGCAGCAAACCCATGTTTGCGCCGTCGCGTCCTATCAATGGCACAGCCAGCCAGCCGCGCATCGCAGGGTGCTTGTCGGCGTACTTTCCAAAGCCACGCCAGCGCGGATGGGCTTCCCGCTCAGCCTGCGTCAGGCGGATGGGTTGGTTGCTTTCACACACGATGGAATAGATGCCGCTGCCGTCAGTTTTTTCCATCCATTCCCGGTAGGCTGCATATTTTTCAGACAAGGAAATACCGTTAATGGCCTGAGCCCAGTCAGCGTTGAGGCTCAGACTGACGATGGCCTGATGGGCACCGATGATGTTGCGCACCTCGTCCGCCACAACCTGCGTCACTGTCTCAACGCTTCGCTGCTGGGTGATGAGCTGGGCTGCATCCGCTGCGCGCTGCAGGGTCTTGAGGTAAGCCTGAACGTCTTGCTCGGCCTTCACGCGCTCGGAGACATCAAATGCCACAGCAAAGATCGCGTCCCGACCGGCGTACCGGATCTCCTGTCGAATCAGTTCGACGGGAAACTCGGTTCCATCCTTGCGTCGGTGGAGCCACAGTTCGGGCGTGTTGTAGGGCAGCCCTTCGGCCATGAGTTGGTGGATACGGGCCTGCTCAGTGGGGGGGCGCAAGTCAGACGGCGTCATGGTCTTGAGCTCATCGAGCGAGTAGCCGTAGTTGCGCACAGCTGCCTCGTTGACTGCGATGTGGTTGAGCGTTGATTTATCCATCACCCACATGGGGACAGGCGCGGCGTCAAATAGGGCGGCATGGCGCTGCTCGCTTTCGACCAATGCCTGCGCTGCCAGTTTGCGCTCGGTGATGTCCTGAAGCGCACCCTGCATGCCGGTGATGTTGCCATTGCTGTCGCGCGTTGCCTGGCCCATGGAGCGCACCCAGACCTTGCGCCCGCCCGGTGTGATCATCTCCAGTTCCAGATCAAACGGCGTGCCGTAGCTCACGCAGTCCTGCGCAACACGGGTTGCCACCTCGCGCCACTCGGGTGCGCAGACCTCGATCGCCGACTCCAGATGCGTGGAGCCATCGTCATTGAGCCCCAGAAGGAGGCGGGCTTCGTCCGACCAGACAAAACGCCCCGAGTCCACATCCATCGCCCACCCGCCCAGTCGCGAGATCTTTCCGGCTACCTTCATGAGTCCGGCTTGCGCCTTCAGGGCGGCATCAGCTTGCTTGAGATCGTCAATGTCGGTGGAGGTGCCGTACCAGGACACGATCCGCCCCGCGCTGTCGAAATTGGGTGTCGCCCTGGCTAGCTGCCAGCGGTAGCTGCCGTCCGCATACATCAGCCTGTGCTCGTTGGGAACCGTGGTTCCGGTGTCCATTGACAAGCGGCCCGCTTGCAGAGCCTCCTCAACATCGTCGGGGTGAACGCGTTGCATCCAGCCACCTGCCAAAGCGGCCGCGGGCGGTTGGCCCGTCACCGTAGTCCACTGGTTGTTCACATAAGTCAATATTCCATTGGCATCGGTCATGAAAACAATCTGCGGCATGGCCTGCGCCAGGCGGTGAAAGCGCAGCTCATTCTGCTCGTGCTGGCGCGACTGGCGCCGCAGCACGGTAAGAAGCAGGCCCAACAGAACAGAGGCGCCCAGCCAGATTGAAAAAGCAAGGGTTGCAAACCGGGTCCAGGACGCAATCACTGCCTGGTGCGAACGCCCCACGTTCACGATCAGGTCGGGGTAGGTTGAAAGGGTGCGGTAGGAAACGAGGCGTTCCTGGCCGTCAAAAGCACTGATGGTCCGGTAGCTTCCCTGCGGACTTTTAGGGAGGCCGCTTGCAAAGACGGGCAGATCGAGAAACGTTTTGCCGATGGATTTTTCGTCAGTCGGGCTGCGCATCATGAGCACGCCATCCCGACGAAACAGCGCGACCGCGCCGTTGGCGCCAATATCCAGTTTGCGCCACAACTGGTCGAAATAGGGGGGCTCAATAGCGGCGACCATGACGCCGACCACCTTGCCCGAGGCTGATCGCAAGGGCCGGGAGGCGCTGATCAGCCAGGTACCCTTGGACCGGCTAAGGATGGGAGCGCTGATGTAAAACTCCGTATTTGGTTTTTCCCGATAGATGCTGAAATACTCCCTGTCTGCAAGGGAAATGCCAATATTGCCAACGTCGGAGTCGAACAAAATGCGTCCATCCGGACCGACAACCCACATGGCCCGCACAAAAGCGAGGTCTTTGAGTTGCTCACGCAACATGCTGCGAACCGAGTCCTCAGACAGACGCTGCTCAGCTTCAAGGGTTTTAAGGCCGCGAGAAGCAAGCTGAAGCCGCTGGTCTGCGGCCTGAAGGGACCGGCTGGTTTGCTCTTCGATGACATGAGCCAGCGCTTCGTTGAGGGTCTCGCCGGACTCGATGGCCTCAGCCCGGAGGTACCAGAGAGCCGCAGCCACGCCGCAGCCTGAGAGGAGGATCAGCGTCGCGGCCATCGGGAAGACCCTTCGGCCGAAGGGCTGGGCGCCGGATTCTGTCAGAGCGGGTGAGGGTCGGGACGGTGTGTCTGTCTGCCAAGGCCACCGCATGAATCCGACCTTTCAATTGGCCCGCTTGGGCGGCGGGCCGATGTTAATCAACTGAGAAAGATGATGCCATGCAGGACGGGCCTTGTCGACCACTAACTGGCGAATCAGACCCCGAGGTATTGGGTCAGCAACTCGGGCCGCGCGTGCAGATCGGCGGAACTGCCTTGAAACACCACTTCGCCTTTGACCAGAATGACGTTTCTGTCTGTGATCTGCGTCACATGCTTCCAGTTTTTGTCGACAATGACGCTGCTGATGCCGGTTTCGCGCACCAGCTTGCAGATGCGCCAGATGTCTCGCGCAATCAATGGCGCCAGGCCTTCCGTGGCCTCATCCAGAATCAGCACATCGGGATTGGTCATGAGTGCGCGGCCAATCGTCAGCATTTGCTGTTCACCGCCGCTGAGCTGCTGGCCGCCATGGCCCAGCCGTTCCTTCAGGCGCGGAAAAGTTTCCAGCACGCGTTCGTAGGTCCAGTCGCGCTGCCCCCGGGTGCCTGCGCGGGCGGCCATCTTGAGGTTTTCCACCACACTGAGATTGCCGAAGATGCCGCGCCCTTCGGGCACATAGGCAATGCCCAGTTGAGAAATTTCATAGGGCGCTCGGCCCAGCATGGGTTTGCCCATGATGTCGATGCTGCCCGAGCGCGGCTTGACCAGCCCCATGAGGCTTTTGAGCAGGGTACTTTTGCCCATGCCGTTGCGCCCCATCAGGCCCATGGTTTCGCCGCGGGCCACTGAAAAATCAATACCCCGCAGGATGTGACTGGCGCCGTAATAGGTTTGGATGCCTTTGGCATCGATCAACAAGTCGCTCATGAGATATCCGCAGTAGGGCATCCTTCGACAGGCTCAGGACGAACGGGAGGAGACTGACCCCGCGTCTTTACCAGCAGGGGCCGCGGAACTGGCTTTGCCAGGCCGCAGGCGCAGCGCCCCCTTGGGGGGCAGCGCATTACACGAAGTGAAAAGCGTGGGGGCATCAGTGCTCCCCAAGGTAAGCGGCCTGCACGTTCGCGTCGGCGCGAACATCTGCTGGCGCGCCGCTGGCAATCACCCGACCATCCACCATCACGGTCAGCTGATCGGCCAGCGTGAACACGGCATCCATATCGTGCTCAACCAGCAAGATGCCATGGTCCGCCTTGAGTCTTTGCAGCAGCGCCACCATGCGCTCGGCCTCCGCCATGCCCATGCCGGCCAGTGGCTCGTCAAGCAGCAGCACCTGCGGCTCGGTTGCCAGGGTCATGGCGATTTCCAGTTGACGCTGTTCGCCGTGGCTGGTGTTGCCGGCGATGCTCTTGACGCGATCTTTAAGGCCAGATAGTTCGATTGCCCTTTCCGTACGGGCGTTGATAGCTATAAAATCAGTAGCATTGCTGAGCCAGCGCAACGGATGCGGGGTGCGCGATTGCGCCGCCAGGCGCACGTTGTCCCAAACGGTGAAGGGCAAAAAGATATTAGTCTTCTGGTAACTGCGGCCCAAACCCTGGCGGGAAATTTTTTCGGGCGTCCATCCTGTGACGTCCTGCGTGCCGAGCTGAATCGTGCCGGAGGTGGGCGGCAGGTCGCCAGACAGAAGATTGGTCAATGTTGATTTACCGGCGCCGTTGGGACCAATGACCGCATGGATGTGGTTGCGCCATAGGTCGACCGATACGTCGTTGACGGCAGCGAGCCCGCCGAAGCGCTTGGTCAGGCCGCGGGCGCTGAGCAGGACTTCAGGCATCGCCCGACTCCCTGCGTTTACCCAGTCGCTCCGCAAGGCTCAGGATGCCGCGCGGCGCAAAGGTGACCAGAAGCACGATGAACAAGCCCATCCACAGCTGCCAGTGTTTACCCAAATTAACGCTGCCAACTTGCGGCAAGTCCTTGAAGACATGCAGCAGGTATTCAAACCCGAAGGCCCCAACGATGGCACCGGCGAAGTTGCCCATGCCGCCCAAAATCACCATCATGATGACGTGAGCACTCATGTGAAAACCCATCAGCTCCGGGTTGACGTAGCCTGTCTGGACGCCCCACAGGTAACCCGCCAGACCTGCGAGCGCCCCAGCCAGCGTGAAGGCGGACAACTTGTAGCCAAAGGTGGAAAAACCCATGGCGCGCATGCGGTGCTCATTGACCCGAATGCCAGCCAGCGCACGCCCGAACGGACTCCAGAGCAAACGGCGGAGAAAGGCATACACGCCGATCAGCGCAAGCAGCGTCACGTAGTACAGCGTGAGTTTGTTGTCCAGCGTCCACCACGAAAAAGGCGTCCAGCCAAACAGCGCAATCTCCGGTTTGAAATTCACATACAAGCCGTCCGAGCCACCTAGCAGCTTGTTGTCGAAAAAGAGGTAGAACACCATCTGCGCAAAGGCCATGGTGACCATGATGAAGTAAATGCCGTGGGTGCGAACCACAAAAAATCCGATGACCAGGGCTGCCAAGCCGGAGCCCAGCACAGCCAGTGGCAACGTCCACCACAGGCTGACCGCCTCACCTTGCGGCGTGAGGAAAGCCAGCGCGTAGCCTGCAAGACCAAAGTAGGCCGCGTGGCCCAGCGATACGAGTCCGGTCACGCCCTGTAGCAAATCCAGGCTCATCGCGAAGATGGCCATGATCATCATGCGCGTGACCATCTGGGCATAAAAATCGGTACCGACAAAGGGAAAGGCGAGGAGGGCGATCAGGCCCAGTGCCAGCGCCACCTGTACGCCACGCGGCAGGATTTCGAGATTGGCCTTTGCCGCGCTCATTGTTTAAATAACCCTTCAGGCTTCCACAAAAGAACCGCCGCCATCAACATATAAACCAGCATGCCCGCCACCTGCGGCAACAGCACCTTGCCGAAGGTGTCGACAAGGCCGACAAGCAAGGCTGCGATCATGGCGCCTCGGACCGAGCCAATACCGCCGATCACCACCACAACAAAACACATGATGAGCACTTGCGATCCCATGTTGGGGTACACGCTGGCAATGGGCGCGGCAATCATCCCCGCCACTGCGGCAAGCGTCACACCCAATGCAAACACCGTGGCGTGAATCAGCTTGATGTTGATGCCCAGCGACTCGGCCATTTCGCGGTTGAATGCGCCCGCGCGAATCTTCATGCCCAGCCGGGTTTTCGAAATCAGCAAATACAGGGCCAGCGCGAGCGCCAGACACACGCCAGACATGAAGAGCCGGTACACGGGGTAAGAAAGGTTGTCTGTGAGGACGACCGATGCACCCAGCAACTCCGGAATCGGAACGCCATGGACATCGTCGCCCCAGATGATGGAACGCAACTCTTCAAAAATGTAAATCAGGCCAAAGGTCAGCAGCACCTGGTCCAGGTGATCACGGTGATAGAAGTGGCGAAAGAGCAACCACTCCAGCATCAACCCGAAAATCGCCGACAACACCGCGCCAGCAAGAATGGCCATCGTCAGACTGCCGAAGTACGCGCTGAGTGACCAGGCCAGATAGGCGCCCAGCATGTAAAAGCTGCCGTGGGCAAGGTTAACCACACCCATGATGCCGAAAATCAGGGTCAGGCCGGCGGCCAGCATGAACAGCAGCAGCCCATACTGGACGCTGTTGAGCAGCTGAATGAGAAAGTTGGCGAGATCCATCGTGTTTCAAGCCAGAAAGGGGGAGGGCTGAGGGCGGTATCTGTCAGCAGGGGCCGCGGAACCGGCTCTGCCGGGCCGCAGGCGAAGCGGCCCCCTCGGGGGGCAGAGAGCTACACGCAGTGAGCGACCGTGGGGGCTCATGTTTGCCGGCGCGTGAATAGCAGCAGGCCGCCCATGAGCGTAAAAAGTCCTCCGGAAACCTGATTGAACCGGCGAACCGCGTGGCTGGAGCGCAGCAGCGGGGCAAGACGCGAGACACCCAGCGCGCAGGCACTCAGCACGGAAAATTCAAAGGCAATAAACGTCAGCGCGAGGATGGCGAACTGCGGCGCAAAAGGGGCGGCGGGATCAAGAAACTGCGGAAAAAACGCGGCAAAGAAAAGAATCGCCTTGGGATTGCTTGCGCCTACCAGAAAGCCGCGCAGAAAGAATGAGCTGCGCGGCGTGTCGGACAAACCTTTGTCACCGTGGAGCAGGGCCCCATCACTGCGAAAAGTTTTCACACCCACATAAATCAAATAGGCCGCACCCAGCACCTTGGCGACTGTGAAGGCGGCTTCCGAAGCCGCCAGCAGCGCACCAAGCCCCAGCGCCGACAGCAGCATCACGCACAGCACTGCACTGATGCTTCCGAACGCAGAGCTCAGCGCCTTGCGCGGGCCATGGTTCAG
The DNA here is from genome assembly GCF_035638815.1 of Polaromonas sp. GTDB lineage: Bacteria > Pseudomonadota > Gammaproteobacteria > Burkholderiales > Burkholderiaceae_C > Polaromonas. The sequence continues at coordinate 24,721 of NZ_DASQZG010000019.1, read as the reverse complement.
GGACGTCGTCATGCACATCAGCATGGTCGGCCCCGGCGTGAAGATCAGCAGCGCGACGGCTGCCAGGTAAAGGAGGTAGGTGGTGAGAGTCATGGTGGTAAAGATAGCATCCCTGTGAAGGGTCGGGAGCCACGCGCGGCGCGCTCCCGTGTATCTCTTAATTCAAGCAGGGGCCGCGGATCTGGCTCCGCCAGTCCGCAGGCGCAGCGGCCCCCCTTGGGTGGGCAGGGCGCTACACGCAGTGAGCAATCGTGGGGGCTTAACTCAATTTGCAGCCGGCGCCCGAGTCTGCCAAAGCTTTGGCAGCAACACCCAGCACCTTGTTCTCTTTGTTTTCAACCACGCGCAGGTAGATGTCCTGAACCGGGTTGTGCGACTTGCTCATGGTCCACTTGCCGCGTGGGCTGTCAATGACCGCGCCTTCCATGGCTTTGTAGAGTGCCGGTTTGCTGTTGAGGTCGCCCTTGACAGCGTTGGCACCCTGCACAAGCAGAAGGCCGGTGTCGTAGCCCTGCACGGCATACACGTCGGGCTGCATTTTGAAGCGGCTGGCATACGCGGTGCGGAAGGCCTTGTTGCGTGGCGTGTCCAGCGAGTCGCTGTAGTGCATGGTCGTGATGATGCCGTCAGCGGCCGGGCCCGCTGCGTCCAATACGCCTTCGGTGAGAAAGCCGGAGCCGTACAGCGGAATCTTGCCCTTCAGGCCGGCTGCAGCGTAGTCGCGGATGAACTTGGCGGCGCCGCCACCAGCAAAGAAGCAGGCGACAGCGTCGGGCTTGAGCGCGGCGATTTCGGTCAGCAGCGCCTGAAACTCCACCTGTGGAAATGGCAGGCCCAGCTCTTTGACGATGGTGCCGCCAGCTGCGGTGTAGCTCTCCTTGAAGCCTTCAAAGGCTTCGTCGCCAGCGGCGTACTTCCAGGTGATCCACACGGCTTTTTTGTGCCCTTTGGCCACCATGGCCTGCCCAAGTGCGCGGGTAGGCTGCGAGTTGCTGAAGGAAGTGCGAAACACATTGGGCGCGCACAGGCTGCGCGTGGCAGCGTGCACACCAGCGTTTGGAATGAGGCTGAGCACGCCGGAGTCGCGCGCGACTTTCTGGATACCCATCTGCACGCCAGAGTGCACGGTTCCAACCAGCACGTCGACCTTGTCACGCTGCACCAGCTTGCTGGCGTTTTCAATGCCTTTTGAAGGATCCGACTCATCATCGACCTTGAAAAATTCAACCTCACGGCCACCCAGCTTGCCGCCTTGCTGGTCAAGCGCCATGCGGAAGCCGTTTTCAATAGCCACGCCCAGCTGCGCAAAGGTGCCGGTATAGGGCAGCATGAAGCCGACACGCACCTTGTTGGACTGGGCCCGCACTATTTGCGGGAGCAGCAGGCCGGTGGATGCTGCGCCAATAACTGCAGCACTCTGGCTGAGGATCAGGCGGCGTGATGGGGAACGTGTGGTCATGAAAACTCCTGGTTGACGGTATGGAGGCGGTAGAACAGGGAAATGGTAGCTGTGCCTGATTAAAACTCCCTAGTGAAAAACCCGAGATTGAAGATTGAATTGTTTAAATCTAAAGCAAAGACCAGGCCTGATAGGGCCTGGTGCCTCTCAGGCCGACGTTTTCTGTCGCAATTTAAAGCGCTGAATCTTGCCTGTGGCGGTTTTGGGCAACTCGGTCACAAACTCAATCCACCGCGGATACTTATAGGGGGCCAGCTGCTGTTTGACATGCGCCTTCAGCTCGTCAGCCGTGACCGTGCATCCCGCTTTAAGCACCACGCAGGCCTTGGGCTTGACCAGTTCGTCTGCATCAAGCATGCCAATCACGGCGGCCTCCAGCACTGCCGGATGGCTGGCCAGGCTGGCCTCTACCTCAAACGGTGAGACATAAATACCGCCGACCTTGAGCATGTCATCCGTGCGGCCGCAGTAGGTGTAGTAGCCGTCGGCATCAACCGTGTATTTGTCGCCGCTGCGGGTCCAGTCGCCTGCGAAGGTAGCCTTGGTTTTGGCGCGGTTGTTCCAGTACATCAGCGCCGCGCTGGGGCCACTGATCTGCAACTCGCCAATTTCGCCGACGCCGCTGTCGCGCCCGTCGTCCCCGACGATGCGCAATGCGTAACCCGGGACTGCCTTGCCAGTGCTTCCGTAACGCACCTCGCCGGGCCGATTGCTCAGAAAGATATGCAGCATTTCGGTGGAGCCTATGCCGTCCAGAATTTCACAGCCATAGTGCGCCGTCCATTTTTTGCCGATTTCAGCCGGCAGCGCTTCGCCTGCACTGGCGCAGATACGCAGCTTCAATTCAGACCGGCTCGGCGGGGCGAGGTCTGCCAGCAGCGCCGCGTAAAGCGTGGGTACGCCGTAAAAAATAGTGGCCTGGTATTTCTTCAAAATCCCAAACACCTCGGCGGGCGTCGGGCGCAGGGGCAACAGGATGGTAGTGGCCCCCACGCTCATCGGAAAGGTCAGCGCATTGCCCAAGCCATAGGCGAAAAACAGCTTGGCGGCAGAGTACACAAGGTCGGACTCTTTAATGCCAAGCACGCCGCGGCCGTATAACTCCGCCGTTTGAATCAGATGGCTGTGCAGGTGCACGGTGCCTTTGGGTGTGCCTGTCGATCCGCTGGAATACAGCCAGAAGCACGCGTCGTCTGCGCAGGTAGTTGCTATGGTTTGTGTAGCATCATGCCCCCGTACCATATGGGCAAGGGTCGTGTAAGAGCGTGAATCCTCAACGCCCGCGAGGATCACGGTTCGCAGGGTCGCAACCGTGCCAATCAAGGGTTCAAAAGCGGGCAGCAGGGGCGCGGACACCACCAAGCCCTGGGCGCGGGAGTCGCGCAGCATGAAGTCAAAGTCCTGCGTGGTCAGCAGGGTGTTGGCAGCCACCGGCACCACCCCGGCCAGGATGCAACCCAAAAATGCCACTGGCCATTCCAGCGTGTCCAGCATGGCTAAAAGAATACGGCTCTCGGGGACAAAACCTTGCGCACGCAGGGCATTGGCAAAGCGGTGGGACTGCTCTGTCAATTCGCCATAAGTTAGCTCGGCGCCGCTGACCGCATCAATAAATGCCACCTTGCTGCCGCGTCCTGCATTGCGGGCCAGAAGGTCATGCGCGGCGTTGTAGTCGCGCGGGATGTCTATGCGGGGAGGGCTGACGGAGTGGTCGGCGCGGCTGAGCTTCATGACTTCTCCACTTTGCTACTGTTTTTATAGCTGCTTGCGCGCGCGGTGATTGGGCGTTGAGCACATTTGAGCAGTAATGAGCCTCACGCCGTGGTTTCAGTGGGGGACGTCTGTGCCAAGGCCAGCGCCAACCATTCCCGGCACCAGGCCGTGCCTTCAGTTTCGGGCAGGGTGCCGGCGCTGGCGTCGTGACACCAGACTTCACCAACACGCTGCGCGCCCAGGCCCTGCAGCCGCTCGTCAAATTTTTTGCCCCCAAAACAGAAAGTCTGCAGGTAAGTGCGATCGCCCAAGGCAATCACCCCGTAGCGCACATGACCCAGAAATTGAGGCTGAGTGTCCAGCGAGTCGTAGAGCATGCGCGCGTTGTCGGGCACATCGCCTTGCCCGTAAGTGGATGAGCAGATGAGATATAACGCATCTTCTGCGGGCGGCTGGCCAAAAACGTCGATTTCCAGGCCATCCATCAGCTTGATCTCAATGTCACTCACCAGATCGGCGCAATCCATCTGAATGGCCTGTGCGACGTAATCGGCAGTGCTCGTCATGGTTCCAACCAGGATTTTGAGTTTCATGTTGTTCCAATCATCCTGAGCCCTGTCCAGAGCAATACATGCAGTAAACTGCTTGACATAAATTTAATGTGAAGTATATTGCAATATTGATCTAGCGCAAAGACTTTTCATAAAAATGGTGGTTCATGCAAGTCATGTCTGAAATTGATGCCAAAGCAACGCTGGCGGAACTGGGTTCCCGGGTAAGGGCCTGGCGTGCCCGTCGCGGCATGACCCGCAAGCAACTCGCCACCGATTCAGGTCTCAGCGAGCGTTTTCTGGCGGATGTCGAAACGGGCAAGGGCAATGTGTCCATCAACTCCCTCGAAGCCGCAGCGCGGGCCCTGAATATCTCGATGATCGAATTGCTGCAGGATGCACCGCGCCCGGCGTTGGCGCGGGTGCACGGCATGCTCGGGCGGCTGGACGATAGCCAGCTCGATCAGGCCTACGCGCTGCTGGGCAATACCTTTGGGCTTGGGGATACGCTGGGCCGCGAGCAGCGTATTGCGCTGATTGGTTTGCGCGGAGCGGGCAAGTCGACCCTGGGCATGAAACTGGCAGCTGATCGCGGTGTTGCCTTCATCGAACTGGACCGGGAGATCGAGCGCGAAGCCGGCACCAGCATGAACGAGATTTTGTTGCTGCACGGTCAGGCCGGTTATCGCCGCTACGAACGGCGCGCGCTGTTTCGCATTGCCGAGGACCATGCCGATGGTGTCGTCATGACCACAGGCGGCAGCATTGTCAGCGAGCGCGAAACCTTTGACCTGCTGCAAAGCCGTTTTTACTGTGTGTGGCTCAAGGCCAGTCCCGAAGAACACATGGCCCGCGTGGTTGCGCAAGGGGACATGCGACCTTTTGATACGACGCGCGGGGCCACCAACGAGGCGATGGAAGACATACGCCGCATTCTGGCCAGCCGTGAAGCGTTGTACGCGCGCGCTGATGCGGTGGTCGATACATCCGCCCGCACGCTGAAGCAAAGCCTGAAAGACATGGAGCGGGCCGTTCCTGCGCTCGCACAACCAAAGGACATTAAATGAATGCCATGACTGAACCGCTGTTGTTCAAACAGGTGATAGCCGGCGGGGAACGCGAGCTGGTGAGTTTTGCCACCCACCCCAGCAAGTACCAGCACTGGACCTTGACCATAGAGGGTGATGTTGCACGCCTGAAGCTGGACATCAATGAAGACGGCGGCATCAAGCCGGGCTACAAGCTCAAGCTCAACAGCTACGACCTGGGTGTGGACATCGAGCTGCACGATGCCATCAACCGCATTCGTTTTGAACATCCGTCTGTCAAGGTAGTGGTGTTTGAAAGCGCAAAGGAAAAAATATGGTGCTCGGGTGCCAACATCTACATGCTGGGTTTGTCCACCCACGGCTGGAAAGTCAACTTCTGCAAGTTCACCAACGAAACCCGCAACGGACTGGAAGATTCTTCACGTCATGATGGCCTGAAGTTCATCGCTTCGGTTACCGGAGCGTGCGCCGGAGGCGGCTACGAACTCGCCTTGGCCTGTGACCGCATCGTCATGGTGGACGACCGCAGCTCGACCGTGAGCCTGCCCGAAGTGCCGTTGCTGGGCGTGTTGCCTGGAACCGGCGGACTTACCCGCATAACCGACAAGCGCAAGGTCCGCCGGGACCTGGCCGATATCTTCTGCACCACCAGCGAAGGCGTGCGCGCCGACCGGGCTAAGGACTGGAAGCTGATTGACGCGCACGCCAAACCACAGCAGTTCAGCGCTTTGGTTGCTACAGAAATAGAAGCACTCCGCGCCCGTTCTACGAGGGCGGGCGGCCTAAAAGGCATAGAACTGGCGCCCTTGAAGGCACAGATTGACGATAGCGGCTACCACTACAGTGTGGTGGATGCCCTTGTGGATCGCAGCACCCGCATTGCCACCATCACGGTGAAGGCGCCGGCGTCGGCTATTGAGTCCACGCCGGAATCGATTGAAGCGGCGGGCGTCAACTGGTATCCGCTCAAACTTCAGCGCGAACTGGACGACGCAATCCTGAATCTGCGTACCAACGAACTTGAAGTCGGTACATGGGTGATCAAAACCGTGGGTGATGCAGGCGAGGTGATCCGCATGGACGACGTGCTGGCCAAACTCAATGATCACTGGCTGGTGAAAGAGACCACAGGAGCGCTGCGCCGCACCCTGGCGCGTATCGACGTCACAAGCCGATCGCTGATTGCGCTGGTTGATGCTGGCTCCTGCTTTGCCGGTACGTTTTATGAGCTGGCCCTGGCCTGCGACCGCATCTACATGCTGGACTTGCCGGATTCGCCCGATGCAGCCCCTGCCTTGCAACTGAGTCCGGCCAACTTCGGCTGGTTTCCAGCGGTCAACGGACTCACGCGCCTGCAAACCCGCTTTTACGAAGATGCAGTCACCATCGCGCAGTTGGAAAAACTCGGCGACAGCAAACTGCGCGCGGATCAGGCGCTGGAGCTGGGTCTGGTCACCTTGACCCCTGACGACATCGACTGGGACGACGAGATCCGGATCACGCTGGAAGAGCGTGCATCCATGTCGCCAGACGCCATGACTGGCATGGAAGCCTCGCTGCGTTTCCCGGGCAGGGAGACGATGGAGACGCGTGTTTTTGGGCGCCTGAGCGCCTGGCAGAACTGGATTTTCATTCGCCCGAATGCGGTGGGTGAAGACGGCGCGCTGAAACTTTTCGGCACCGGCAAAAAAGCCAAGTTCGACTGGAAAAGAATCTAAATGTTTTGACCGTTCGCACTGAGCCTGTCGAAGTGCTGGTGCGAACACAGGAGGGCTTCGACAAGCTCAGCCCGAACGGATATTCCCAAGGAACTCATCATGTCCACCATTGACCTGCAAGCCCTCATCCCCAACAACGTCAACCTCGGCGAAAACCGCCAGCTGCAGCGCGCGCTGGAGCACTGGCAACCGGCGTTCATGAACTGGTGGGACGAAATGGGCCCGAGTGACTTCAAGGCCAAAGAGGTCTATCTGCGCACCGCCGTCGGCGTGGACGCGTCGGGCTGGGCCAGTTACGGCTACACCCCCATGCCCGACTATCGCTGGGGGATTTTTCTGGCTGACAAGGAAGAAAACCGCAAGATCGGTTTTGGCGACCACATGGGTCAGGATGTCTGGCAGGAAGTGCCGGGCGAATACCGCAGCGCCTTCCGACGCCTGATCGTCACCCAGGGCGACACCGAGCCAGCCTCCGTCGAGCAGCAACGCCTACTGGGCCACACCGCGCCTTCGCTCTACGACCTGCGCAATCTGTTTCAGGTCAACGTGGAAGAAGGGCGCCACCTCTGGGCCATGGTCTACCTGCTGCACGCCCACTTTGGCCGTGATGGCCGCGAGGAAGCCGAAGAGCTGCTGACCCGCCATAGCGGCGACGCCGACAAGCCGCGCATCCTGGGCACCTTCAACGAGCCCATGGACAACTGGCTCAGCTTTTTCATGTTCACCTATTTCACCGACCGCGACGGCAAGTTTCAGCTCAAGAGTTTTGCCGAAAGCGCGTTTGATCCGCTGGCCCGCACCACACGTTTCATGCTGACTGAGGAAGCCCATCACATGTTCGTCGGCGAAACCGGCATCGGCCGCGTCATCAAGCGCACGCTGGAAGTGATGAAAGAGCTGGACACAGACAACGTCGACACCTTGCGCAAAGCAGGCGTGATCGATTTGCCGACGGTGCAAAAATTCATGAACTTCTGGTTCACCTCTTCGCTGGACTTGTTTGGTTCAGAGGCTTCGTCCAACGCCGCCAACTACTTCAGCAACGGCATCAAGGGCCGGCCCGACGAAGCCAAGTTTGCAGACCACGTTGAACTCGAAACCGAAATGACCATCCAGGTGCCGGATGGCAAGGGCGGCTTGAAGAACGAAACCATCTCGACCCGAAACGGCATGAACGAGATCACCCGCCTGGAGTACGTCAAAGACTGCAATGTCGGGGTCACGCGCTGGAACATGGCTATCAAACGCGCTGGTGTGGACTTTGAGTTGAGCCTGCCCCACACGCGTTTTCGCCGCAGTGTCGGCGCTTGGGCCGGTGCACACACCGACCCCCAAGGCAACCCCGTCAGCGAAGCAGAGTTTGAAGCCCGGAAAGATGGCTGGCTGCCAAACGATGCAGACAAAACCTTCATCCACAGCCTGATGCAGCGTGTGATTGAACCCGGCAAGATGGCGGGCTGGATCGCACCACCGAATCGCGGCATCAACGCCAACCCGGTGGGTTATGAGTACGTCAAGCTGTAGGCGTTCTGGGTAAACCAGGCCTAGCGTGGGCCCCCTTTGCCAGATCCCTGAAACATATCCCGCTAGACAACTTGGCAGAATGCGGCAACACTTGTGCAAGAGGACCACAACCCCGGTTTGTTACACCCTTTGAGGCCTGAGCGGCACGGAAGGACGGGGCATCGTTCCTCCTTACTATTTGCAGCATGCATAAACTACGTGCCCAAGCTGAAGCGCAAGCAAAATACCAGCGTCATTACGAATTTGGCCTGGTTGCTGGCATCATTCTGGGCGTCCTGCTTGCTGCGGCGATTTGTTACTACGAAATTGCCCGCGACAAGCAGGTAACAATCTCCACGAGCGTTCGCCTGACGGAATCGCTGGCACAAAGCCTGGAAGGGCAGATCAACTCCACCCTCAGGGATGCTGAAAACGCCGCTACTTCGGCGATCATCCTGATCGAAAATTCAGGGGGCCTTCAGGGATTTCGTTCCGAAAAGCATTTGCACGACGAACTCAAGCGCGAGCTGTGGAACGAATCGTCTACCCGGCGCCTGATGGCTCTCGATCTTGGGGGGCGGGTGGTTGCCTCGTCTGCCGAATATCCCCTGCCTCCCAAGAGTGTGGTCCGCGAGCTTGGACGGGTGGTAGCTTCGGCCCAACCTGGTGGGCGTAACTTTCGATTGGAGCTGCCACAGCAAAGCGTGATGGATGGCCAGCTTGTCATCCCCTATTCCAGTGATGTCTACGACTCCAAGGGCACAATTATTGGCACGATCCGGGCGGAATTGAGGGTTGATGAGTTCCTGAAACGTTATGGCAGCATCGCTGCCCTCAGTCAGGGCGCTATTGTCTTGATGACGGTTGATGGCTACACCATGCTGCGTGCGCCGCTCGCAGGGTGGCCGTTGGGCGAGCGCCCTGCAGATGTGCAGTCATTTCTCGACCAGGCAACGGGTCAGTTTGGGAATCTCGAATACACACCTGAGCGCGACGGGATCCGGCGCTACTACTCGTGGCGGAAGATGAAGGACTACCCATTCATACTGGCTGTGGGGCTGGAAAAAGACGGTGTTCTGGAGCCGTGGAGACGCCGGTCCGGAAATCTTGCCATCATGGTTGGTTCCGCGGCGGCGACCTTGGCCCTGTTTGCATGTCTCCTGATGGCTTATCTCCGCCAGCTGACCCGCAGGCACTCTGACATCCTGATGAAGTATTGGGCCGCCACAGAAAACTCGTCCATCGGCATCGTCATATCGTCACTGGAAGGCCAGAAACTACACGCAAATTCCGCTATTTGCGCTATGTTGGGTTATAGCAAGGAAGAGTTCATGTTGCTTCCATTTGGGTCCACACTGGTTCCCGAGTCTGCCCGAAGGCTCGCGTTGGCTCTGGACGACCTGCGGAGCGGCAAAACTCACTCGCTTGATACGGAACTCTGCGGTGTGACCAAAGCCGGAACGCCACTGTGGACAGCTGCTCATTTCACTGTGATGCAGGATGCCTCAGGCAAGCCCACTGAACTTCTGGTTTACAGCCAGGACATTACTGCTCGCAAGCGCGCGGAGGAGGAAATTCACGAATTGAACAAAAGTCTTGAGCGGCGAGTTGAAGAGCGAACGGTAGAGCTTTCGCGGGCAAACAAGGATCTGGAGGCGTTTTCCTATTCTGCAGCACATGACCTTCGCAGCCCACTCGCGGTAGTGGCGGGATATGCTGACCTTCTCACGCGAGACCTTGCCGACCCTCCGGAGAAAGTCGCGCTTTACCTTAGCGTGATAAGTCGGCAAGCCAGGCAGATGGCGTCTACCGTGGGAAGTCTGCTGACCTTGTCCCAACTGGGCAATGCGAAACTGAATAGAGTTTCTGTTGATTTATACGCTTTGGTGATCGCCATTCGCGATGATCTGATGGCTCAGGCAAGCGGCAGAAGGGTTGAGTGGCGCATTGGCGTTTTACCGAACGTGCGCGCGGATGCGGGGATGCTGCGCGTTGCGTTGACGAATATCTTGGGCAACGCGCTCAAGTACTCGCGTGACCGCGATCCAGCCATCATTGAAGTGGGTACGGTCGACAGCTCAGGCGCAACGCCTGAAGCCTCTGCTCATCGCGAGGTGACTTTCTTCATCCGGGACAACGGTGCGGGCTTCGACATGAAGCACGCCGATGATTTGTTTGCCCCTTTCAAACGCTTGCACACGGCCACAGAGTTCGAAGGTACGGGCATAGGTCTCGCAAGCGTGCAAAGAATCATCGACCGGAACGACGGTCGGATAACGGGCTCAGGTGAACCAGATCGCGGTGCGACCTTTGTGGTTACCCTTCCTGGTGCCTGGCTGGATTAGTCTGGGTTGTAAGCGCGCATCTTGCGCGACTTGTTGCCGCGGTACGTCTTTGAAATGGCCTGCCCGGAGGGGATCGAACCCCCGACCCTCAGCTTAGAAGGCTGATGCTCTATCCAACTGAGCTACGGGCAGAAAAAACGGCTACTGGCGAATGTAATCACAGATGCGAAAAAAGCCCACACAAGTGAGCTTTTTTGGAGGATTTAATGGTCGGAGTACAAGGATTCGAACCTTGGACCCCCTGGTCCCAAACCAGGTGCGCTACCAGACTGCGCCACACTCCGACAAGTCAAATATTATAGCTCGAAGAGTCGTAAATCCGGTGGGTTCCCAAATTATTTGAGGCACGTATTTGCCCACCTGGTGTCTAGCTCGCATGTCCGACATCCCTAATTACAGCAAGACGTGCCGATCCAGGCCACAAATCTGGCACATTCCAGCATTACTATCTCCGCTGCGGTCCGGCAAAAAGTCCAGCTTGTCCTGGCGGGTAAGAACGGGCCTCCTTTATTCAAGGAACAGATGCAAAGATCAGATCTTGCCAAAGCGCGGGCTTGCATAGAAGCGCATGTGATGAAACTGCGAAGATTTGTCCCGGCAGTCGCAATCGCCGGGCTAGCGTGTATTCCGGCGCTGGGCCAGGCCCGCAGCTTGGCCGAAATCGTCGCCACGAAGACCCTTCGCATCTGCGTTGCTGGCTCTGCTGCAGATTTCTATCAAGCCAACGGTGAAGCGTTTGCCTATTATCTTGGGGTGCGTCCGGAAGTACGGCGCCTGGGGACCTTTGACGAACAGTTCCACAACGCGTCTGGCGTGACCGAAAGGGCGCAAACCTACACTCCCAAGTTGTTGGCAGATGGCAGCTGCGACATTTTCCCCAACGACCTTCACATCGTCGACTGGCGCGAATCAAAGATGCGCATGGTGCCGTACTACATCGCGCGCAACGTTGTATTGGCTCATCCGACCATGCGGGGCGTGCTGACGGATATCAACTCGCTGGCGGGTCGCGTCGCTGCGGTGCAAAAAGGCACGGCCTATGAAGACTGGTTGCTAGCCGCCAATAAGGATGAGCTCGCATCCAACCCGGTGGTCATCAGGAATGCACCCACCAGTGACAGCGTGCGCATGGTGGCAGAACGGCAAGCGGATTTCACCATCATCGGCACTGAAAGCGCTTTTCGCTGGACGCGAACGGAAATGGCGAACATGACCATATTGTTCCCTGTCAGTTCGTCGGTTCAGGTTGGCTGGGGCGTCAACGCGTCGGCCACAGACCTTGCGCAGTCGCTGCAACGCTTCTTCAACGACAGCATGCAGATCGATTCGTTGCTCGACAAAAACTGGCGTACCCGCAGGCTCATTTCCCTGGTGGAATACCATCTTTTCGAGGCCAGCTTTCGAGACGAAGGATTCGATTGGCAAGAGGCTCTGCGATGGCTGCTGCCCTTGCTTGCAGTCGTTCTGGGATTTTTCGCTTTCTTTGTGATCTGGAACCGGCGTCTCCAAAAGGAAGTGGTTAACCGCAAGGCTGCAGAGCTGTCGATGCGCCAGGCTCATGCGGAGATCGCTGCGGTTTTCGACTCTGCCAGCCTTGGCATCGGCATGATGCGCGACGGCAAGCTGGAGCACTGGAATCGGGCGATGGAAACCATGTTCGGGTATGACGAAGGGGAATTCAAGACTGCTCCCCAATACCGTCCCTTCTGGAACTCCGAAGAGGAGCGAGCCGCTGAGCTGCCACGCATCCGCGAGCGCCTGGCGCGTGGGGAAACGCACAACGTCGAGAAGCTGATGACTCGCAAGGATGGAAGCACATTCTGGTGCCATCTGATGGGCCGTGCCATTGAGGGGCCGGACAAGGCAGTCGAAGGTAAGGTGTGGCTGGCAGAGGACATTACCGAAGCCAAGCTGGCGCAGGAAGAGTTGCGCATGGCAGCCGAGCGCCTGAACCTGGCGCAGGAGGCCGGCAACATCGGGCTGTTCGATGTCGATTTCGTGACTGGGCGCGACTATTGGACGCCACAACTGGAGGCCTTGTTCGGTCTGGAGGTAGGAGACTTTGGCGGAACAATGGAAGCCTGGAAAGCGCTGCTTCATCCAGATGACGCCGAGCAGGCCAGCCTGGACTACCAGAAGGCTGTGGCCAGCGACGCGGATCGGTTTGAGATTGATTTCCGCATCATTCGTACCGATGGGGCGGTGCGCACTTTCAAGTCGCTGAGCCGGTTCGTGCGCGCGCCGGACGGCACGGCATTGCGTGCCACCGGTGTCAACGTCGATATCACCGCACTGGTCGAGGCGCGGGCCCAGGCCGAAGAAGCCACCCGTGCAAAGTCGATCTTCCTGGCCAACATGAGCCACGAAATCCGCACACCGATGAGCGCCATCATCGGTCTGTCCAGCATCGCGCTGAAGTCCGATTTGCAGCCAAAACAGCGCGACTATGTTTTCAAGATCAACAGGGCGGGCAACCTGCTGCTCGGCATCATCAATGACATCCTGGATGTTTCCAAGGTGGAGGCCGGCAAGATTGAGATCGAACAGGTGAATTTCAGGCTTGAGGACGTGCTTGACAACGCAGTGACGATGGTGGCGCACAAAGCTGAGGAAAAAGGTCTTGATATGCGAATCGAAGTCGCAGACGACGTCCCACAGGCCCTAGTCGGCGATCCTTTGCGCCTGGGGCAGATTCTGATTAATCTTCTGGGCAATGCAGTCAAGTTCACCGAAGAGGGCCGGGTTGCCATTTCTGTGAGTTGCATGGAGCGCACGGCCGAAAAGGTGCAACTGCGCGTGGAAGTCAAAGACACCGGCATTGGCATGACGCCGGAACAAGCGGGCAAGCTGTTCCAGGCATTCACCCAGGCGGAAGGTTCCACCGCGCGCAAATACGGTGGCACGGGGCTTGGACTGACCATTGCCAAGCGCCTGGCAGAACTCATGGGAGGCGACATCAAAGTTGAATCTTCTCCAGGCGTGGGAAGCACCTTCTGGTTTCCGGCATGGTTTGGCCTGGACGCGCAAAGTGACGCAGCGGACGAGGGCAGGCGCGGCCCTGGATCTGACGGCCAAACGCCTGATCTTCGCGGCGTCCGCCTGCTGCTGGTAGACGACAACGAGACTGACCGTCATATCGCGGCGGAACTGTTGAGCGGCGCAGGCGCCTCGGTGAGTTCCACCAATAATGGCCCCGAGGCACTAAAAATGCTTCTTGCAGAGGCTGATGCCTACGACCTGGTGCTGATGGATCTGGAAATACCGGGTATGGACGGTGTGGAGACCACGCGACTCATTCGCGCCGAGCCGCAGCTGGCCGGTATTCCCGTTCTGGCTCTGACCGCGCACTCGATGCCGGTAGAGCGCAAGCGATGCGCGGATGCCGGTATGGTGGACCACATCGCCAAGCCGGTCGACCCGGAGGCGCTCTTTGCAACTCTTCTGCGGTGGCTCCCGAAAGCCGCGCTTGGAGAGAATGGTTCGGACCCGGATGGCGGCCAGATTCCAGAGGACGGTGGCGAGGAAGAGCCGGCCGGGCAGGGGTCCACTGCCGTGGCGTCTGCCCCGCACATCGCTCATATCGACGCGCTGCTGGCAAGCGGAAAAGCCACGGCCGTGGACTACCTTCGCGACAACGGCGAGCATATACGGCCGCTGTTCGCGGGGCGCGGCTACGCCCGCTTCGAGACAGCCGTCAACAACTATGAATTTGATGATGCGCTGGAACTTTTGAGGCAGGCGTCTACAACATGACCTTGCGGCCTGCTCCGTCCGGGAGCAATCAAGCCCGGCCGGGCGTCGGCGGAGGGGGAGGCGAACGCGTAGACTCCGGGGACGCGATCATTCGCGTGGATGCGTTGATCGAAATACGCGTGGCTGGCGCCGGCCCGATTACAGCTTTGGAGAAAACAGCATATGAGCATTGAGCAACCCACTTCGCGGCCTACCGTTCTGGTGATCGACGACACGCCCAGCAACATTTCGCTGGCGAACGCGATTCTTGGCGACACCTACGAGCTCAAGGTGGCGAACTCGGGCCCACGGGGTCTGGCGATCGCACAATCCGATCCGGTGCCCGACCTGATCCTGCTGGACATGATGATGCCCGGCATGGATGGCATGGAGGTCTGTCGGCGCCTGAAGCAAAGCGACGTGACACGCGATATACCGGTGATCTTCCTCAGTGGAATGGTGGGAAGCGGCGACGAGGAAGAGGGGCTCGAGGCGGGCGCTGTGGACTATATCGCCAAGCCGCTCAGCCCGGCCATTCTGTTGGCGCGGGTTGCTGCCCACGTCGAGTTGCGCGGCGCCCGTAAAAAACTCGCATTGTTGCAAGAACAAGCAGAAGCTCAAGCGTTGGATTTGACCGAATGCGGCAAGGCATTGCACAAATTTGAGAATATCGTCACGCATGACATGCGATCGTCGCTGAATCTGGTGAATGGCTTTGCAAATGTGCTGAAGAAAAAGCTCGCCGGCGAAGGTAACGAGCAGAACCTGAAATCGCTCACGTTGATTGTGTCCGGGGCCAAGCAACTGGGTGAGTTGATCGACAGTTGGCGCACGGTTCCGGCGCTTGTGCGTCAACCGATGCGGCCCGTGCCGCTGGACATGCGCGCACTGGCGGGGACCGCCGTCGAGGAGGCGCTGGCCAAATTACCTGACGCCGACAAACCCGAAATTCTCATGGAGGACTTGCCGCCCAGCACAGCAGACGAGTCTGCGCTACGACAAGTCTGGCAGCAGCTTGTGACCAATGCGCTCAGCGCCATGGCTGGAACGGCGGCGCCTGTATTACGAATCAGCGCCACCGTTGGAGAAGGGGAGGTTGTTTATTCTGTAGAGGACAACGGTTCGGGGTTTGTCCAGGAAGAGCACGATAGGCTTTTTGCTCCTTTCGACAGTCCCCTTGACAAGGAGAAGCGCAGTGGCCCAGGGCTCGGCTTGTTCATCGCTGAGCAGGCATTGATCCGGCAACGGGGTCGTATTTGGGCCGAGGCTCTTCCTGCTGGCGGCGCGCGCTTTAGCTTTTCGCTTCCGCAGATCGCGGCGACGCATCCAGCAAGCGGGGCGGCGGTCTAGGTGAAGTTGTAAGTGACGAGTGTCCCAAAGGTCGTGTACGACCGGGGCTATTTAACGGCCTCAACCTGCTCTTTCAAACGGTCGGACATCGGAATATTCAGAGCTTTGCCAAAGGGTGTCGGCGACAAAAAGTATTTTGAATACCATGTTTGCATGGTCCCCGCCTTCATCGCATCCGCAATGACGGAATCCGCCAATGCTTTCATCGCAGGATCTGCGCGGCTAATGCCGATTGCAAGAGGCTCCAGCGAGAGCGGGGTGGGCAGAATGTCGAAATCCGCAGAGTTTGGCAAAGAGCTTTTCTGGCTGGCAAGAAGAACACCGTCACGCGCGTAGCCTTTGGCCCATCCCAGTTGAAGCTGCGCAAATGCCGCGTCCGCTCCCACAGCCCGACTAACCTTGATCCCAGCTCCCGTTGCAGTGGAATAACTTGCAACTGCCTTGTTGGCGGTGGTCGTGTTGATGACAACTACCGTCTGGTTCTTCAGTTGGTCAAGGGTTGTGATCTTGTCCTTGCTGCGCACCATGACCTGAACGTTGTCGTAAAAGATTGGTGCCGAAAAACCAACAACCGAACCTCGCTCTTCGTTGGCAGAAAGGCTGTCGCACAGCATGTCAATGTGACCTTCGCGTAAAAGCAGGAGACGTCTGTCCACATCAACAGGTATGTATCTGACGGAGTTTGTCACGCCGGTCTGCGCAGCAAGCCGATCCGCAATGGCGTTGCAAAACTCTACTGCATACCCTGCGGGCTTTCCCGTAGCGTCATCCATGGCAAATGGCTGGGCTAAGGGCCGGTATCCAATATTTATCTGACCACGAGACTTTATTCTTTCGAACGTCGCCTGCGCAACAGCGGTCTCGGCAACAGAAGCCAAAACAATGATCGCGGCAACGAGCGCCGCAGGACGTGCAATTGGCATATATCCCCTAATGATGGGTTGGTGCTGAAGACGGTTGTCAAAGCATGCGCCAGCGTATTTTTCGCTCTCCCTGGTCATGCCCTTCCTCGACGAAGAGAGTAGCTGGCTATTTTGTGGTTAATGAACTTGCTGGTCAAGTGTCCTGTAAGAAGCAAACCACTCTTGCCTCTTCAGTTTTCTTCGCGTTTATGTGTAGGCGTATGTCGGTACTTCGACCGCGGGTAACGACTTCGCTCAACGATAAGCATGAAGACGATCTTTGCAATTATGATTGTTTGTAACTGTTCCAACCAAACCCTGTCACCATGTTTGATCGCCTGAAAAAAGTCTTCGCCGCCGGGGCTGCAACCCCGGATCGAACGGGGGCCTCCGACCCGGTGTCCGAGTGGGCGGGAACCCAGGGTTTTAACTACGCCAACGAAGGCATGGGCAATGGTTTTCTGCTGACGGGGAAAGTAGGCGGAAAAACCTGGAAGCTTGAACGCGGACTGGCGTCGCGTGATTACATTCGAGGCGAGGAGCTCAGGGCGCGTGCCGATCTCGGTATCAATGAAGATGCCGCGGTCCTCATCATGAATCGCCCGCTGAAAGAGGCGCTCGAAAAAAGGGCCTATGCGATTTATACAGACACCCTGCAGACTACCGCTGACCCAAGCCTGCCCGAAGAAATGCGCTGGCTCGCCATGTACGAAGAAGTGGGCTGGAACAGCCTGCAACCAGAGTTTTGGGAGCGTTATTCGGTGCTGGCAGATCAGCGCGACAACGCGCTGGCCTGGATTGACAACAATCTGGCAGAGCAGCTGTTGTCCTGGCCGACACCTGGCCCGGATGCCGAGACGCCATTTATCCTGATGCTGTTGCGCGGTAAAGCCTACCTTCGCATGCAGTATTCGCCTCCAGATATCGCAGTACTGCAACATGCTGCCGTAACCTACACCAGTGCCTGCGCCGCCGCACTTGCAGGTCTCGGGACCGACATCGTCCTCTAATTTAAGAAGAAACTGGATTTACCCAAGTGCTACGAGCGTAGTTTGCTATTTATTTAATAGCAAGCTGCGTCGGACGCATTTCTGATCTGCTTAACTGCCGCGAGTGATGGGCATTTCCACTTCACCCGGCATGGCCAGATGCTTGGCCAGCTCCAGCTTGGCAAGCGAGGCGCGGTGAACCTCATCCGGGCCATCAGCCAGCCGCAATGTGCGCTGATGAGCATAAGCGTAAGCCAGCGGGAAATCATCTGACACACCGCCGCCGCCATGCGCCTGGATGGCCCAATCGATGATCTGGCAGGCCATGTTGGGCGCCACCACCTTGATCATGGCAATTTCGGCTTTGGCGACCTTGTTGCCAACGGTGTCCATCATGTAGGCGGCTTTGAGCGTGAGCAGGCGTGCCTGATCAATCATGCAGCGCGCTTCGGCAATCCGTTCGTGCCAGACCGACTGGCTCGCGATGGGTTTACCGAACGCCACGCGGGTGTTCAGGCGCTTGCACATCAGCTCCAGCGCGCGCTCAGCGATGCCGATGCTGCGCATGCAGTGGTGGATACGTCCGGGGCCGAGGCGGCCTTGGGCAATTTCAAAGCCGCGGCCTTCGCCGAGCAGCAGGTTGGTGACCGGCACACGAACGTTTGTCAGGCGCACTTCCATGTGGCCATGCGGTGCGTCGTCGTAGCCAAAGACGTTCAAGGGACGGATGACCTCGATGCCCGGCGAATTGGCAGGAACCAGGATCATGGACTGCTGCTCATGACGGCCTGCGTCGGGGTTGGTTTTGCCCATGACGATGTAGATTGCACAGCGCGGGTCGCCTGCACCAGATGACCACCATTTGAGGCCGTTGAGAACATAGTCGTCACCGTCGCGTTCAATGCGGCACTGGATATTGGTGGCATCAGACGAAGCGACTTCAGGCTCGGTCATCAGAAAGGCGGAACGGATTTCGCCCTTGAGCAGCGGCTCCAGCCAGCGGTCCTTGTTTTCTTCGGAGCCGTAGCGGGCAATGGTTTCCATGTTGCCGGTGTCGGGTGCAGAGCAATTGAAGATCTCGGGCGCAAACGTGACCCGGCCCATGATTTCGCACAGGGGGGCGTATTCAAGGTTGGACAGGCCTTCGGGCGCGCGGGGCGAGTGCGGCAGGAACAGGTTCCACAGGCCAGCGGCGCGGGCTTTGGGTTTGAGCTCTTCAATGATGGTGGTCGGAATCCACGGGTTACCTTTGGCCCGGTTTTCAGCAATCTCCCGAAAAAACCGCGCCTCGTTCGGGTAAACATGCTGGTCCATAAACTTGAGCAGGCGTGCCTGCAGTTCCTGAACCTTGGGGGTGAAGTTGAAATCCATGAAAAGCTCCTGAGGAATGCGTTTTATTTCTGGTTAGCCGCGGCGCCGGCCTGGGCTTTCTGGGCAAAGTCCCAGGCCATGCGCGCCAGGGCGGGTGCGCCCTTGGCAGATGCCACGGCCTGCGCGCTGGCAGCGGTGCCGGCTTCAACCCGTTTGGCAATGCCTTGCAAAATGGCGGCGAGGCGGAAGAGGTTGTAGGCGAGGTAAAAGTTCCAGTCTGCCTTGATCAGTTCGGGGCTGGCAAAGCCAGTGCGTTCGCAATAAAGCCGGATGTACTCCGCCTCGGCTGGAATGCCCAGGCTGGCCACATCCAGGCCGCCAATGCCGCGAAAGGCTCCCGGCGGAATGTGCCAGGCCATGCAGTGGTAGCTGAAGTCAGCCAGCGGGTGGCCCAGCGTCGACAGTTCCCAGTCCAGGACGGCCAGCACCCGCGGCTCGGTCGGGTGAAACATCAGGTTATCGAGCCGGAAATCGCCATGCACGATGGATGTCATGGCTTCGTCACGCGCGCTGGCCGGGATGTTGGCCGGCAACCATGTCATCAGCGCGTCCATCTCGGGAATGGGCTCGGTGATGGAGGCGATGTACTGCTTGGTCCAGCGGCCGATTTGCCGCTCAAAATAATTACCGGGTTTGCCGTAGTCGGCCAGGCCGCGCTCGGCAAACCTGACCTTGTGCAGAGCAGCGATCACGCGGTTCATCTCGGCGTAGATTTCTCCACGCTGGGTTGTGGTCATGCCTGGCAAGGCCTGGTCCCAGAGGACGCGGCCTTCGACAAATTCCATGATGTAGAAGGCGCGACCGATCACCGCTTCGTCTTCGCACAGGCAATACATTTTGGCAACCGGCACGTCGGTGCCCTGCAAGCCGCTCATGACCTTGAACTCACGCTCCACGGCGTGGGCAGACGGCAGCAGCTTGGCCACAGGACCGGGCTTGGCGCGCATCACATACGACTTGCCCGGCGTGATCAGCTTGTAGGTAGGGTTGGATTGGCCTCCCTTGAACATTTCCACCGTTAGCGGCCCCTGAAAACCTTGCAACTTGCCTTCAAGGTAGGCGCTGAGAGCTGCGGTATCAAAAGCGTGCTGGGCTGACACCTCACGGGTGCCCAGGAAATGGTCAAAGTTGCTCATCAATTATTTTTCAAGGTCGGCTTCAGATATGCGCATCAGCGCTTCGCGATTGCGCACGACCAGACCGCCCGGTTCTATGCGGATGGCATCTTCGCGCTCCATGGCTTTGAGCTCCTGGTTCACACGCTGGCGAGAAGCTCCCAGCAGTTGCGCCAATTCTTCCTGCGCGAGTTGCAATCCGATGCGTACCTCGCGCCCGTCGCTGAGACTGCTGACGCCATAACTGCGCACCAGGTGAAGTAGCTGCTTGGCCAGGCGGGCCCGCAAGGGCAGGGTGTTGAGGTCTTCCACCAAACCGTAGAGCTGGCGAATGCGGCGCGCATGCAAGCGCAACATGGCTTCGTACAGTTCCACATGCATGGACAGGATTTTTTTGAAATCTGCCTTGGCCACGCAAAGGATGGTGGTCTCGCCATGCGCATAGCCATCGTGCGTGCGGCGATCGCCGTCGAATATCGCCACGTCTCCGAACCAGATTCCCGGCTCGACATAGGTCAGCGTGATCTGTTTGCCCGAAATGGAAGTTGAACTCACGCGCACCGCTCCCTTGGCACACGCAATCCACTGCTCCGGCGGGTCTCCCCGCGCGCAGATCAGCTGGCCGTCTTTGAAACGTTGAACGAAGGCGCATCGAAGTATGTCGTGACGGAGCGAGGGTGACAGGGATGAAAACCAGCGGCCATTGTTGATGGCCTCTCTTTCGTCTATCGTAAGAATCGGATCGTCCATAGTCTGTCTTTTGTGTGACTCAGAAGACTTCTATTGTCACGCCAGAGACGGCGTTGCGATCATCCATCTGTCGCCTCGGTGTCGCATGACGGCCGTTGCCCCAGGCGCCGGAGGAATCTGCCTCAGCTGTACCGGGGCGTTCTTTTTTCCAGGAACGCGGAAATGCCTTCCCCGCCGTTTGGGTGCTGGAGGTTTCGAACAAAATGTGCGCGCTCGGCGTCCAGGTGTTCGCTCAGGGTGTTTGAAGCTGCATCGTTGACCAGTTCCTTGATGCTGGCCAGCACATTGGGTGCGCGTGCATTGAGCGTATCTGCCAGCTTGAGTGCCTCATTGAGTGCGTCGCCCGGGGTCACCTGCCGGTTAACCAGGCCCATCGCGTGTAGCCGGGCGGTGCCGATGCGGTCGCCACACATCAGCAGCTCCGTGACCAGCGCGCGGGGCAGGGCGCGGCTCAGGGACCAGCTTCCACCCCCATCAGGCGACAGGGCAACGTTGCTGTAAGCCATTACAAAAACCGCATTCTCCGCCGCGACCACAAAATCGCAAGCCAGCGCCAGGGAAAAACCGGCGCCAGCGGCGGCACCTTCTACGGCGGCAATCACCGGTTTGGGAAACGTGCGAATCGAATCGATCCAGCTATGAAGGCCGTCAATGCTCTGGGTTTGGACTTCAGGCGCAAGCTCACGGTTGGTCTGAAGACGATGCAGGTTGCCGCCCGCGCTGAAGTTGACCCCCTCGCCAGTGATGACGACGCTGCGAATCTCGGGATTGTTTTCTGCAGCGTTGAGCGCTTCCACGCCAGCTGCATAGATCTCCGGTCCGAGAGCGTTTTTAAACTCCGGGTTGCTCAGCGTGAGTACCAGGGTGCTGCCGTCACTGGTGCTTTTAAGTGCGCCTGCCATGTGGTTTTCCAATCAGCGAAATGAGGAAGAAGCAGGAAATAGATCCCCTACAAGTGGGCGCCGCGGATCTGGCTCCGCCAGGCCGCAGGCGCTGCCCCCTTGAGGGGGGAAGGCGCTACACGAAGTGAGCGTCCGACGGGGGTGTTTCATATCCGACGGGGGTGTTCATTCTTCCTGGTGTAGCAGGCTCAGCCCAATAGCTCCCCGGCGCCGCAGCCACGGGGACGGGCGGTAACGCGGGTCACCATAAACAGTTTGCATGTTGAACAGCACTTCCAGAATGTTGGTGGGACCGTATAGATTACCCATGGCCAGCGGCCCCAGCGGGTAACCGAGTCCGAGGTTCACGGCAATCTCCAGGTCCTTGGGGCTGCAGATGCCTTGCTGGCAAATGTCGCTCGCGATGTTGACGATGGCGGCAACCACGCGCTGGGTGACAAAACCCCCGCTGTCGCGAATGACGCTGACAGCCTTGCCATCACGCGCAAACAGGGCGTGCGCAGCGTCACGCATGTCGACGCGGGTTGCAGGATTGGTTGCCAGCACGCGGCGCTTCGTCGATTCGTCATCGATGAGCATGTCGATGCCCACGGTGCGGGCGGGGTCAAGGCGCTCAACAACGGCAACGGTCGTGATATCAAATCCCAGCGGGGCAACCAGCGTCAACGCGGTCATCGACGGTGATGCCCCTGTTTCGATGTGGGCACCGAGATTTTTCAGAAGCTGCAGCAGCTCGGAACGACGGGCTGAACGGGGAGAAACCCAGACAGGCGGCATTTCAGCGACAGCGGGTGCAGCTACTTCTTCTGCGACCTGGGCGGCCCCGTCGACATAGCGGTAAAAGCCCTCGCCGGTCTTTCGGCCCAGCAAGCCGCCAGCCAGACGCTGGGCAGTGATCACACTGGGGCGGTAACGCGGCTCTTCGTAGTACTGCCGGTAAACGGATTCCATCACCGGATGTGACACATCCAGGGCGGTCAGGTCCATCAGTTCGAAAGGGCCAAGCTTGAAGCCGACCTGGTCTTTCAGGATGCGGTCAATGGTTGCGAAATCGGCGATGCCCTCGCTGACGATGCGCAAGGCCTCGGTGCCATAAGCCCGGCCTGCATGATTGACGATAAAACCGGGGGTGTCCTGAGCCAGCACGGGCGTGTGCCCCATGCGTCTCGCGTACTCGGTCAGGGCGTGACAAGTGCCGGCATCGGTCCTCAGGCCTGCAATAACTTCGACCACCTTCATAAGGGGCACGGGGTTAAAGAAGTGAAAGCCTGCAAAACGCTCCGGGTGTTTTAATCCCGCAGCAATCGCAGTGATCGACAGCGAAGAGGTATTGCTGGCCAACACTGTTTGCGACGAAACAACGGTTTCGAGAGAAGAAAACAGTGACTTCTTGACAGCCAAAAGTTCAACAATGGCTTCAATCACCAAGTCGCAATCGGCAAGGTCCTCCATGGCGGGCGCGAGTAACAGGCGGGATTTGGACTCGGTAGCCAGGACCGTGTCCATCCGTCCCTTTTCCACCAGCTTGTCCCATTGCGCGCAGATCGATTCGAGCGCCTTTTCCGCGGCGACCGCGTTGGCATCGAATAACCGGACCTGACTGCCCGCCTGTGCCGCAATCTGGGCAATGCCTCTGCCCATGGCACCCGTTCCAACGATTCCAACAGTTTTAAAGGGTGGTCTCATGGAAAAGTATTATCACGCAGCGACCTCGGGCGTTTGCCGGCCCCGTGCGGGGGATGTAAACTGATTTGGAAGGGCCGTCTCCCACAAGGGGCCACCCCGGGTCGGGCAGTGGTTGGAAGTGTCATTGTGAGCGGTGCCCCGCTTGCCAGCCGGACATGGCTGGTACGTTCAAGCTTGTCTGTCTATGCCAAAATCAATTACGTGATCATTCTTCTACGGAAAATCGGAAAGCGGGGGCGCCACCTTCTTGCGGGTGGCCTTTTCCTGTGCGCAACAGCCTCTCTGGCATTGACGCTGGGTCCGAACACACGATCGGCGGTACTCGGGCAACCGCTGGATATTTCCATCCAGATGATGCTGGATTCCTCTGACGATCCCAAGGCTTTGTGCCTCGAAGCGGACGTGTTCTACGTCGACAAGCAGCTGGACAGATCCAGCGTCGACATCGTTGCCGAAAAACTTGCAAACACCCAGGAGTCGGTGATCCGCATTCGCGCGGCGGCCCCTGTTGAAGGTCCGGTGGTGACCGTGCACCTGCGCGCTGGTTGTGTTCAGAAGACTTCGCGTCGATATGTGGTGCTTGCTGCCACCAAGACCCGCGCTGCGGGATCCGCTCGCTTGCAGGCCGGTGTGCAGGCTCCCGCCGCCGGCGCGGCCGCCATGGCGGGTGGTACAGAGGCTGGGCCAACCGCAGACAAAGTGCAGGCCATGGAGAGCGAATTGCGCCAGATGCGCGAAGAGCTGCAAAAAAATCAGGCTGCCATTGCGGAGAGCAAGGTGCAACTTGAGAAAGCCGAGACCAGTCGCTTTGTCAGGGTGGTCCTGTTTGGTTTGCTGGGCCTTTTGACTGTTGGCGGACTGATATTCCTGTCGCGCCAACGTTCGCCCGATGACGGCGGTCCCCCCGAGGGTGCGATGGAAGCCAGATCGTCTACGACCATGTCCGCTTCCGGCTCTGGCGGGGGAGCAGAGCTTGATCTGAACGAGTCGCTTTTTGACGAGCTAAAGCGACCGACCCGTCGGGCTGGGCCGGAGTCCATTCCGCCGTTGCCCCCACGTGACCGGGCCAAATTTTCAGTGAGCGTGCCTTTTGTTCAGCGAACGGTGAAGGTTCCAGAGCTGTTTGATCTGCAACAGCAGGTCGAATTTTTTAGCTCGCTTGGCCAGCAAGACAAGGCCATTGCGCTGCTCAGGGAGCATCTGGTCGACAACGTCAAAACCAGTGCGCTGGTTTATCTCGACCTGCTCGACCTGTACCACCAGACCGGCAACGAAGAAGACTATGAAGTCCTCAGGGCTGACTTCAACCGGGTATTTAATACGCAGGTTGCCTCGTTCCACCGCTACAGTTCGGCCGCTGTACCGGCTACGAGCGCTAATGGGGCAGTGCTTGAGCGGATACAGGGTGCCTGGGGTACTCGCCGGGTTCTTGACGTGATTGAAGATGCGCTGTTTCGTGAGCCGGGTAACCCCGCGGAAGTGCTGCACCTGGAGGCCTATCGCGAGTTGCTTTTGCTGCACGCTGTCGCCCGCGAAATCGGTGATCTGGAAGCCGGGGTGTCGGGACAGAGTGCAGATACCCGTTG
>NZ_DASQZG010000018.1:0-54737 GCF_035638815.1 Polaromonas sp. | reverse complement strand
AGAAGAAGGCCGTGATTTTCATCACCCATGACCTGGATGAAGCCATTGCCATGAGCGACCGCGTGGTGGTCCTGTCTGCCGGCCCGGCGACGCATCCGATGGGTGAGTTCGAGATCGACTTGCCGCGTCCCCGCAACGTGGCCGAGGTGCGTACCCAGCCTCGGTTCATCGAACTGCACACCCAGATCTGGAATGTGTTGCGCGACGAGGTGCTGAAAGGTTACGCACAGCAATTGAAGCAAGCCGCATGAGAAATAACATGTGGACGTCGATCAAACCCTCTCAGAGAAACCTGCGTGCCTGGCAAATCGGCATGCTGGTGGCTTTCGTCGGTCTGTGGCAAATTGCCTCGCGCGATCAGCAACTGGCGTTTTTTCTGGGCGAGCCGGTCAAGGTCGCGGGACGCGTATGGTCCTGGTTTATGCCTTTTGGCTTTGGCCCCAGCTTCGCTTTTCCGGATGGACTGCCCGGCAACGCGGATATTTATATTCACCTGGGCACCACCTTGCTCGAGACGGTGCTGGCTTTCGGCATTGGCACGGCGCTGGGTTTGGGTTGTGGCCTGTGGCTGGCGCTAGCGCCCATGGCAAGCGCGATCATGGACCCCTACATCAAGGCGGCTAATTCCATGCCGCGTGTGATTCTGGCGCCCATTTTTGCCATGTGGTTCGGGCTGGGCATCTGGAGCAAGGTTGCGCTGGCCGTGACGCTGGTATTTTTCATCGTCTTTTTTAACGTCTATCAGGGCGTCAAAGAGGTCAGCCCGGTGGTGCTGGCCAACGCTCGTATGCTGGGCGCCAACCAGCGCCAGTTGCTGCGCACTGTTTATCTTCCCAGCGCAACGAGTTGGGTGTTTTCAAGCCTGCATACCTCGGTCGGGCTTGCTTTTGTCGGGGCAGTGGTTGGTGAGTACCTGGGATCCGCGCGTGGCGTGGGTTACCTGATTCTGCAAGCCGAAGGTACATTTGATGTCAACACTGTATTTGCAGGCATCGTGGTGCTGACGGCATTTGCACTGGTACTTGATGGCATTGTTGGCCGCGTCGAGCGCCGCCTCATGAAATGGCAGCCGCGCATGGGAGAAGCAGAGAAGCTTTGATGGGTGCGCCTTATCTCATCGCCCCGTCCTACAGACGCCACCCCAGCTCAACGGTAAATTGAGTGCGGCTTGTTGCCCCCGGCAATCTGAGCGCCGTCGACCCGTTTAATCATCACCTAGAGGAATCCCCATGAATCTGAACGTCAGCATTGGCCCCATCATGGCCCTTCTCGCCGGCATCCTGATCCTGATCATGCCCCGCCTGCTCAATTACATCGTGGCCATTTACCTCATCATTATTGGATTGCTTGGCCTCTTTGGTGGCGGTTCGCTGCGCTTGTAACGCCGCTTCTACGTCATTTAAGGGCGGACATTACCGCCTGCGCCTGACGCATTTGGTACTACCGCCTCCTCGCCTTCGCGCTGCGAGTCATGTGCGAAAGCACCGGCCCCTGCAGGTTTCAGCGCCTGGCCAGTGCAACGGCCAGCAGCGCCTGCTGCTGCTCCGGGGTGCGCGTGGCAATCAGCTTGAGCAAGCCGAAGCGGTCAAGCGCATTGATCCCGTTGCTCTTTGCAAATTCACTGGCGTTTTCTGTGAAGCTCGACCCGGTGGCATAGGTGGCACGCTTGATCCCCCGTTCAGACATCCCATCCAGCAGTGGGCGGAGATCGCGAACCAGGAGCGGCTGTCCCGGCCATAACTTGCAAAATGCCACTGATACCGGGTTGTCCTTGCCCTGCTGTGCGTTGCGGGAGTGGAGCCAGAGGATTACGCCGCCGGGCAGGCCATGCGACTGGACGCGAGTTTCAAGACCACTTTGTGAAAACAGCATTTCGCAAATAGCGTCGAACTGTAGTGGCGTCACATAGTCAAATATTTCGGGCTTCCAGCCTGGCTGCGCCTTGGGGCTTGCAACGCTTTTTTTGACCGGAGCGCGGGGACGAACGGCATCGGGCGCGGCAAAGTCAACCAGTTTGTCTATCGCAAATGTGCTCTCAGGGGCTGCCGGCTTGCCAGGAGGCGGCAGACGGGGAGGGCCGTGGCCTTTTCCCAGCTTGGTCCAAGGCGGTTCATAAGCCAGGGGGTCCTCGTAAATTCCGGAACTGATCTGACTGGTCAGACAGATGCCCGTGAGCACCACACCGATTAACAGCAGCACGCCGCCGGCGGGCCGCAGGGACCGATTGTCAAAGGACAGCAACAGAAGGACAACTCCGGCTGCGATCACCACCAGACCCAGTACATAGAGAAGGCTTGGGCCCCTCTTGGCGTGGGTACTGGGAGCGCGGGTGGCCATGCGGGATGGTGTTGTTTGCTATCTTTTTAATAGCTAACTGCGCTTGATCCTGGGGGGCAAAAGCACGAATCGACCGTCATGCTGGCGCTAGCGCTTCTTGCTCACGGGAGCCGTCTTCCTTGCTGGGGCACGCTGGATTGCCTTCACGGTGCTGCGGCCAGGCGACGCCCTGCTTGTCTTGGGCCCTGGTCTGGAAACCGCCTGAATTCTCGTGGTCCCGTTTCGCGGCGTGGCTTTGACTGCATTGCCCATTTTCACGGGAAGGAAAACGACCACCGCCTGACCCGCCTTGAAAGCCGCCGATGCGCCCACCTCGTTCCATTCAGCAACGCTGTTAGCGCTCAGGTTATACCGCTTGGCAACACTCGCCACAGTCTCGCCTTTGCGGGCTTTGACGGTACTGCGGCGGGTAATGATTTCCGGGGAGAACGTCATCTGCGCGTTGTCTGCCACCTGGCTCGTGACATCTGCGCCCGATGTAGCGGTACGGGGCACCAGCAACGTTGAACCTGCCTTGATCAGCATCCGTGGTGGAATGTTGTTGACCCCGCGAAGGTCCGCTTCGCTCATGCCCACACGTCTGGCGGCGTCGCTCACACTCAGGGTGGCGGGCGCCGTCCACGCGGTCCAGCTGGCGTATTGACCCTTGGTATGGGCCTCAAAGTTGCGCTGGAACACCGTGGCATTGTTCCAGGGCAGCAGGATGTGCGGCGTGCCGGCTGCCAGAATGACCGGCCGGTGAGCCGAAGGATTCAGAGCCTTGAAATTGTCGATGCTGACGTCGGCAAGTCGGGCGGCCAGCGCCACGTCAATGTCACGGGTAATCAGCACCTGCTGAAAATAAGGGTGGTTTTCAATCAGCGGCAGTTCGGTGCGGAAGGCTTGCGGATTGGCCACGATGTTTTTCACGGCCTGAAGCTTGGGCACATAGAGCCGGGTCTCATCGGGCATGCGCAGGTCCAGGTAGCCCGTCCCCAGGCCGGCTTTTTGATTACGGGCAATCGCACGGCCAACGCTGCCTTCGCCCCAGTTGTAGGCTGCCAGCGCCAGATGCCAGTCACCAAACATGCCGTGCAGCTTTTGCAGGTAGTCCAGCGCAGCACGGGTGGAGGCCAGCACATCGCGGCGGTCGTCGCGGAAAGCGTTTTGCTTCAAATCAAAATACTTGCCCGTTGCCGGCATGAACTGCCACATGCCCGCAGCCTTGGCGCTGGACACGGCTTGCGGATTAAACGCGCTCTCGATGTACGGCAGGAGGGCCAGCTCGGTTGGCATGTTCCGGCGCTCAAGCTCTTCAACAACGTGGAACAGGTATTTGCTGGAGCGCTCGGTCATGCGCTGGATGTAGTCAGGCCGGGTGCTGTACCACTGCTCGCGGTCGGTCACCAGCTCGCTTTCGAGATTGGGCATGGCAAAACCGCGGCGTATGCGGTCCCACAAATCTGTGGGAGGTTGCAGCGAGGCAACTGCACCGGAAGCCGCCTGGCCACGGTCGATGGGGCTCAGGGCGCCGCGCGGGTACACCGGCGTGACAGCGGGAACGGTGCCCGTTGAGCTGCTCAGGACCGGGTCGCCAGGCATACCGGGCGCGGTTGATGGCTTGGTTGCGGCGCAGCCCACCAGTACGGCCGCAGCAAAAAGAAGGAAGGAGGTTTTGACAGAAGGTGCCAGGCGGCTGATGAGGTTAGACGGATGCTGGGCAATCATTTGAATTCGTTCTTCCACTGCCGGATTGCGGCAAATAGGGTGTTGTCGTCATGGGCCGCCGGGTCAAATGCCTGAGCGGCAGCTTTGACGGTGGCCTGGCGGGTGCGCAGAAAAGGGTTGATCAGCAACTCCTGGGCAATCGAAGTGGGCAGAGTCGGCCGGCCGTCGTTTCTCAAACTGGCGCACTGTGCATGGTACCCAATCAGCTCCAGGTTGTCAGGTTCTACGGCCAGTGCAAAACGCAGGTTGCTCATGGTGTATTCATGGGTACAGCAGACCCGCGTGTTGCCCGGCAAGGCGGCCAGTTTGTCCAGCGAAGCCAGCATTTGCGCGGGTGTGCCCTCGAAGAGCCGGCCGCATCCGCCAGAAAACAGGGTATCGCCGCAGAACAGCAGGGGGCGGCCATCCATGTCCGGCGTGTAGAAGGCAATGTGACCTGCGGTGTGTCCCGGTACGTCGATAACCCGAAATTCCAGACCCAGGGCCTGCACTGTGTCTCCTTCTGCCAGCCGGATCAGGGGCTCCGGGATCCGCTCACGGGCGGGACCAAAGACCTGGGCGCCGGTCGCATTGCGCAGTGTGTCAACGCCGCCTGTATGGTCCGGATGGTGGTGCGTGACTAGAATTGACTCCAATTGAAGTTCGTATTCCTGCAGGGCGCGCATGACGGGCTCTGCATCCCCAGGGTCGACCACCACAGCGCGCTTGCCATCGTGCAGCAGCCAGAGGTAGTTGTCGCTGAAAGCGGGAATCGGGTTGAGGTACATGCGGCGGTCTTGATGGGCTCACAAATTATAGGTTTCACTGACTGGTTCAAAACCCCGCCGGGCGAGTATTTGCTGGCGTGGGAGCGTGAGCGTTTTGATCAGGCTGTTGCCGATGTTTTTGGCTTTCATGCCCTCCAGCTCGGCCTGCCTGAACTGGACGCGTTGCGTTGCAACCGGATGCCGCACAAATGGGTGGCCTCGCAGGATCCCGAGCCCGGTCCTGCGGAGGACGAAGGGTTGGGGAAAGCTCCCCATGTTTCGACGACCCGCATAGCCCTGGTGACCGATTCGGCAGCCTTGCCTTTTCCCGAAAGTAGCCTGGACCTGGTTTTGTTGCCGCATACGCTGGAGCTGAGCAGTGACCCGCATGCAACCCTGCGGGAGGTTGAGCGGGTTCTCGTGCCTGAGGGCAAGGTTGTCATCAGTTGCCTGAACCCGGCAAGTCTTTGGGGCCTGCGTCAGCGTCGCGCCCACTTTTACCGGCGCATGGGCTACGGCGAACTGTTTTTGCCGGAAGCGGGCGAATTTATTGGCTACTGGCGGCTGCGCGACTGGCTTCGACTCCTCAACTTTGAAGTGGAGTCAGGGCAATTTGGGTGTTACCGCCCTGCAGTCAGCAGGCAAACGACGCTGGAGCGTTTTGCCTGGATGGACAGGATGGGCGAGCGTTGGTGGCCCATATTGGGCGCCACGTATTTTCTGGTCGCGGTCAAGCGGGTGCGCGGCATGCGCTTGCTGGAGGCCAACTGGAAAACGCAAAGCTCCCCGGCCACGGCGCCCGCAGCACTTGCCAATCAGGTGCGCGGTCCCGGCTCATTTACTTCTTTAGCAACAAACGCAAGCAAGGATTCTCCTGATCGATGACTGAAATTTCTCAAACCCCGGAAGCTGTCGTGATCTACACCGACGGTGCCTGCAAAGGAAACCCTGGCCCTGGCGGATGGGGTGCCATGCTTACCTCCGGCGGAACTGTCAAAGAGCTGTTTGGTGGTGAACTCAATACAACCAACAACCGCATGGAGATGACCGCGGTCATAGAGGCGCTGGCGGCTCTGAAGCGACCCTGCCGCGTGACGCTTTATGTAGACAGCCAGTACGTGCTCAAGGGTATGACTGAGTGGATTGCCGGGTGGAAAGCCAAAGGCTGGCGTACGGCCGCCAAGCAGCCCGTAAAAAACGTGGATCTATGGCAAAAACTGGATGCATTGGTGAGCGGCAGCGGCCACAAGATTGATTGGCGTTGGGTCAGGGGACATGACGGCGACCCGGGCAATGAGCGGGCAGACGTGCTGGCGAACAAGGGAGTGGAGCGCGCGCTCGGGCGTCTGTGAAGCTATCCTGGCCGGGCGGCGAATGGAGAAGTGTTGTGCAGCGTGTAAAGCTGCGTCGGGCGCGGTTGGTTAATAGCCCGAGAACACGCTGAGTCGTGCCGTCCTGCTACATTGGAAGTTTGTGACTTTTTATAACAAGTTTCTTCTCCATGGCAAAAAAAGCGGTTTATGTAGTGGTTGCCCTGGCCGGTATTGCTGCCGCGTCCGGAGCTGCCTGGTGGTATCAGAAACCCAAAGCTGCGGATGCCGCGACCGGGCCGGCAAGTGCGGCGGCGCCAGCACCTGCAGTGGGTGGCAGTGGCCCCGCCGGGGGTAGACCTCCCACGGTTGAAGCTGCCAGGGTGGAGGTGGCACGCCTCACGGATGACTCACAGGCTGTGGGCAGCTTGCGGTCCCGGCGGGGTGTTGTTCTGCGCCCTGAGGTCAGCGGCCGCATCACCCAGCTCAACTTCACCGACGGACAGCGTGTCCGTAAAGGGCAGGTCCTGGTGCAGTTTGACGACCAGCTGCCACGTGCACAGGTGCAGCAAAGCATGGCCGAGCTTTCCATTGCCCAGGCCAACCAGAAACGCAATCAGGAACTGGTGGCTCAAAATTTTGTCAGCCAGCGTTCCCTTGATGAAAGCTCGGCCAACCTTCAGGTCGCCCAGGCAAAGCTGGCCCTGGCCCGCGCCACTGCGAGTCGGCTGAAAATTGTTGCGCCCTTTGATGGCATAGCTGGCATCCGGCTGGTCAACGTGGGGGACTATCTCAAGGACGGCGCTGATATCGTCAATGTGGAAGACATTGAAGCCATCTTTGTTGATTTCCGGCTTCCGGAACGCCTTCAGGGCAAGGTCAAACGGGGACAGCAGGCACTGCTCGATATTGATGCCCTGCCGGGAAGAAAATACACGGCCGTTATCCAGGCTATCGATCCGTTGATCGACGCCAACGGCCGCTCGGTTGGCGTCCGCGCCTGCGTGGACAACCGGCAACTGCAGCTTCGTCCCGGCATGTTTGCCCGGGTCAATACCGTGTTCAGCGTGCGTGAGAATGCGCGCGTGATCCCGGAAGAGGCAATCGTTCCGCAGGGTTCCCGGCAGTTCGTGATCAAGCTGGTGGAGGGTACCAATGACCTCGGCCCCACAACACAGCGAGTGGAAGTGAAGGTAGGTCTGCGCAGCCCGGGCAAGGTGGAAATTCTGGAGGGTTTGTCGCCCGGTGACAGGGTGGTCACAACAGGGCAGCAACGTGTGCAGCGTGATGGAACCATTGTGAAAGTGGTGGAGGTCGCCGCAAATAATGCGCCCGCACGTCCGGCCGGTGCTGCAAGTGCTGCCGCTTCATCGGCAGCAGCCTCGTCACCCGCTCCTGTTGCGCCACCGGTGTCCGTTGCTTCCGGAGCGGCCTCGCCGGCCATCGGTGCCCCCGTCGCGGCTTCGGTATCGCCTGTTCTAACGGGTCCCAACCCATGCGGCCCCTCTGTTGCGCAGGCAACACCTTCCGCCCAGCCAACACGCAGCCCGGCTGCGCCGGCGGCCCGTACACCCGCCTGAGTTTTCACAACACGTGACTGATCCTTATGCAACTCGCTGAAGTCTCCGTCCGCCGCCCGGTTTTTGCCACTGTGCTTTCGCTGCTGATTGTGCTCATCGGGGCCGTCAGCTTTAACCGTCTGGCCGTTCGGGAATACCCCAAAATCGATGAGCCTGTGGTGACCGTCAGCGTCCGCTACCCCGGCGCGTCTGCGGAAGTGATTGAGTCACAAGTGACCAAGCCGCTGGAGGACTCGATCGCGGGCATCGATGCGGTAGACGTCATCACCTCGATCAGCCGCGCCGAGCAGGCACAGATTTCGGTTCGTTTCCGGCTTGAAAAAGACGCCGATGCCGCCGCCGCAGAAGTTCGGGATAGAACTTCCCGCGTGCGCAATCGGCTACCGCAGGCCATTGATGAACCGGTCATCGCGAAGGTGGAAGCAGATGCTTTCCCGGTGATCTTTATGGCCTTCAGCAGCGACACCATGTCCCGGTTGCAGATCAACGACCTGATCAACCGAGTGGTTAAGTCCCGCCTTCAGACAGTGACCGGCGTGGCTGACGTGCGGATTTTTGGCGAGCGCAAATACGCCATGCGCGTCTGGCTGGATCCGGACAAACTCGCAGGCTACAAGTTGACCACGCAGGATGTGGAAGACGCGATTCGGCGCAGCAACCTTGAGTTGCCGGCTGGCCGCATTGAGTCGCAGCAGCGCGAGTTCAGTGTCACGTCGCAAACCGACCTGATCCGCCCCGGGCAGTTTGCCGAGATTGTGATCAGGAATGTCGGCGGCTCTCCGATCAAGCTGCGCGATGTTGCACGAGTAGAGGAGGGCGCGGCGGATGAGCGCAGTGCGGTCCGCCTCAATGGCCGTGAGGCTGTCGCTGTGGGTGTGATTCGCCAGGCGACGGCCAACCCGCTGGTCCTTTCCAAGGGTGTGCGCGAAATGGTTCCGCGCTTGCAGGCTGACCTTCCTCCCGGCATGACCGTTGACATCGCCAATGACAACTCCGTCTTCATCGATCGATCGGTCCGCAACGTCTACGTAACGATTGCCGAAGCCGTGGCGTTGGTGGCACTGGTGATTTTTGTGTTTCTGCGAACCCTGCGGGCCTCAATCATCCCGATCGTGACGATTCCGGTCAGTCTGGTGGGCACGTTTGCGCTCATGGCGCTTGCCGGGTTCACGATCAATACGCTGACCTTGCTGGCACTGGTGCTCGCCATCGGGCTTGTGGTCGATGACGCCATCGTGATGCTGGAGAACATTTACCGGCACATCGAAGAAGGTCTGGATCCTTTTTCGGCGGCGATCAAGGGCGCTCGCGAAATCGGGTTTGCCATTGTCACCATGACAGCGACCCTGGTGGCGGTGTACGCACCGCTCGCCTTTACACCGGGACGCACCGGGCGCCTGTTTGTTGAATTTGCGCTGGCCTTGGCGGGCGCCGTGGTGGTATCGGGTCTGGTTGCGCTGACCCTGACGCCCATGATGTGTTCAATTTTGCTCAAGCACAATCCGAAGCCCAACTGGTTTGACAGCTCCATGGAGCGCTGGCTCACAGCCCTGTCTGATCGCTACGCGCGAGCCATTCGCTGGGTGGTGACCAGCCGCTACCGGGCACCTGACCAAAAGCGCGGAATGGGTGGCAGGGTCAAGAGCGCTTTGCTCCAGGCGCGCTGGATTGTGGTGGGCGTGATGCTCATCTGCGCTGCGGCCATTGCGCTGGTTTTTCCGAGCATGAAGCAGGAGTTGTCTCCGCTGGAAGACCGCGGAACCATCTTGGCCAACATCACTGCGCCAGACGGCGCGACCCTGGAGTACACCAACCGTTATGCCCTGGCGCTGGAGAAAATGGGTCAGCCGTACAAGGAGTTCGACCGCGTCTTTGCCAACGTGGGCAACCCGACGGTATCGCAGGGTACCGTTGTTTATCGCACCGTTGATTGGGACGAGCGCAAGAAAAGCACTCTGGAGCTGGCGCGTGAAATGCAGCCCAAGCTTGCGGGGCTGCCAGGGGTCACTGCGTTCATGATCACGCCGCCGTCACTCGGGCAAGGCTTTCGCGAGCAGTCGCTCAACTTTGTGATCCAGACTTCAGACAGCTATCAAAACCTGAGTCTGGTCGCGCGCCAGATGCTGGACGAGATCGCCAAGAACCCTGGCATTCAGTCTCCCGACGTGGATTTGAGGCTCAACAAACCCGAACTGCGGATTGAAGTCAACCGCGAAAAAGCGGCTGATCTGGGCGTAGGCGTTGATGTGGTGGCCAAGGCGCTGGAGACCATGCTGGGCGGGCGCAATGTCACGCGCTACAAGCGTGACGCCGAGCAGTACGACGTGATTGTGCAGACCCGGGCCAGCGACCGATCCACGCCTGAAGACATTGACGGCATTTATGTGCGGGGCCGCAATGACACCATGATTCCGTTGTCTGCGCTCGTCAAGGTTAGTGAAAGTGTGTCACCGCGTGAACTCAACCATTTTGGGCAGAGGCGCTCTGCCACCATCAGGGCGAATCTGTCGCCCGATTATTCACTCGGTGAGGCTCTCAAGTTCATGGACCAGACTGCCGCCAAGGTCCTCAAACCTGGCTACACCACGGACTTGAACGGCACCTCGCGTGAGTTCAGAAACTCCCAGGGAGCGCTGGGTGTTGTGTTCGTTCTGGCGCTGGTGTTCATTTTTCTGGTGTTGGCGGCCCAGTTTGAAAGTTTTATTGATCCGCTGGTGATCATGCTGTCGGTGCCCATGTCCATGATTGGTGCCTTGCTGGCCCTCAAGTGGTCGGGCGGCTCTCTCAATGTGTATTCACAGATCGGTCTGATCACGCTGGTTGGCCTGATCACCAAGCACGGTATTTTGATTGTGGAGTTCACCAACCAGCTGCGCGGGCAGGGTATGGAGATGGTTGACGCACTGATCAAGGCTTCGTCGCAGCGTTTGCGGCCTATTTTGATGACTACCGGCGCCATGGTGCTGGGCGCCTTGCCGCTGGCCCTTGCCAGTGGTGCGGGTGCGGAAAGCCGGACGCAGATCGGCTGGGTCATTGTGGGCGGCATGTCGCTGGGAACCCTGTTGACGATCTTTGTCGTGCCGACGATGTACTCATTGTTTGCGCGCAAAAAGGTGCCCGGGGCCAACACGGCTGAAGCTATTGAGGAACCACTCGCGCCGCACGACGGTGAGTTGGTCGCCAACAAATAGGGGCGGCCGCAGGGCCACGGACTGCGGTAGCCGCCTGGGGTGGCAATGCCGGCTAGATCACACCGTCAAACATCATCACGTCGACCTGCTCGCCCACGGCAACGTTGCCTTGGCCGTGGTGCAGGATGATCAGGCCGTTGGCCTGCGCCATGGAACTGAGAACGCCGGAACCCTGGTTCCCCGTGGTTTTGACCTGGAGCGAGCCCTCGGCAGACGTTGACACCCAGCCCCGCTGGTATTCGGTGCGGCCCGGTTTCTTGCGAATCGTCTCCATGCTGCTGGCTTTGAGCAGCGGCGGGGCTGGCGCGGTGCAGCCCATCATCTGAAGCAGCGCCGGGCGCACAAAAGCCAGAAAGGTAACCATTACGGCGACCGGATTCCCGGGCAATCCGAACAGGATGGCGCTCGCTGGTTTGCTATCTTTAGCATAGCTGTCATCGCCCGCAGATACTGGGGAACTGACTGTTTTCGTCTGCGAGATTCGCCCAACGGCCATCGGGCGACCGGGCCGCATGGCGACGCGCCAGAAGGCCACGTCGCCGAGCTTTTTCATCATGGCCTTGGTGTAGTCAGCTTCGCCGACACTGACGCCGCCCGAAGTGATGATGGCGTCGGCCTGAGCGGCGGCGCTGGTAAAAGCGGCTTCCAGCAGCGCCGGCTCATCGCGTACGACGCCCATGTCAATGACCTCGCAGCCGATCCGCCTGAGCATGCCAAAGACGGTGTAGCGGTTGCTGTCGTAGACCGCGCCTTCGCGCGGCGCCTCGCCCAGCGACAGGATTTCATCGCCGGTGGAAAAGTAGGCCACGCGCAGCGGTCGCAGTGTGCTTACGGTTTTCATGCCCAAAGAGGCCGCCAGCCCAAGACGGGCGGGCGTCAGCAGATCCCCTTTTGATAGCGCAGCACGGCCCTGCATGAGGTCTTCGCCGCGCAGCCG
This sequence comes from Polaromonas sp., assembly GCF_035638815.1. GTDB lineage: Bacteria > Pseudomonadota > Gammaproteobacteria > Burkholderiales > Burkholderiaceae_C > Polaromonas. Next base: position 42,929 of record NZ_DASQZG010000018.1, on the reverse strand, counting down.
CCGGTTGTCGCCGGGCTTGAGTCGTTTGGGCGGCAGCGTGATGCTGTCGCCCTGGACCGATACAAACTCCTGCGGCACCACGGTGTTCAGTCCGGCCGGCATGATGGCGCCGGTCATGATCTTCACGCACTCTCCCGGTTGGACGGTGCCCTGCCAGGCTTTGCCGGCCAGTGCTGTGCCTATCACTTTCAGAGTCAAACCCGTTCCTGCTGCAAGCTGACCGCCATCAAAGGCATAACCGTCCATGGCCGAGTTATCGTGCGGCGGCACATCGAAAGGTGAGACCACATCGTCCGCCAACACGCGTCCCAGCGCATCGAATAGCGGGAGTTCCAGCCGGTCGGTGACGGGCGTGACCAGCAGAGAGAGAAAACGTCCCACGTCGGCGGCCGGTAGCGCCTGCGGGTCGTAGCCTTGCAGCTCGGCCGCAATTTGCGCAATGGTTTTCATGGGCGCAGGGCTTCCAGCCGGTGGAGTTCAGCCAATGTGTTGGCATTGAAAAACGCGCGCGGGTCGTCGTCTGGCCGGTTGAAGGGCACCGCTACTGTCTTGTGCTGCGCGGTCCATGCGTCAATCTTGCGGCCGCCACTTGCGGTGAACAGCATCAGGCTTTCCAGCAGGCGGGTGTTGATCAGGCAAAACACCGGCTGCGCGCGCAACTGGCCGTCTTCCTCAGGCGCGGCCACCACGGCAATGTCTGCTTTCTCGCGCACCAGCGCTTCGGCCAGGCGGGAAACCATGTCTTCGCTGAAAAGAGGCGTGTCGCAGGGCACGCTGAGGAGGTAGGGTGTTTCGCAACGCTCAAGTCCGGTCAGAAAGCCGGCGAGCGGGCCGGAATATTCGCCCAGTCCGGCGGCATCGGGCCACACCGGTACACCAAAGGCTTCATAGGCCGCCAGGTTGCGGTTGGCGTTGATCATGACGTCGCCCACCTGAGGTTGCAGGCGCAGAAGGGTGTGCAGAGCCAGCGGGACGCCGTTGAAGTTTTGCAGGCCTTTGTCGACGCCGCCCATTCGCGAACCGCGTCCGCCGGCGAGGATAACGCCTGTGATTTCGGCGCCGTCTATGGTGTCAATCATGCGGGCCTAGCCACCGATGTAGCTCATCTCGACGCGCCGCGCGCCATCGCTGCCGGGAACCGAGGCGTCTGGTGGCAAGGCCGCGCGCAGTTCTGAATAACGGTCGCTGCGGCCCTGCCAGATGTGGGCCACTGCGCCTGAAATTTGTTCATCCGAACAGGTGGCGTCGCGCAGCAGTGCGCGCAGGTCATGCCCCTGATTAGCGAACAGGCAAAGAAAAAGTTTGCCCTCTGTGGACAGGCGTGCCCGGTTGCAGTCGCCACAAAAGGCGTTGGTGACGCTGCTGATCACGCCGATCTCGCCCGCACCATCGGTATAGCGCCAGCGCTCCGCGGTTTCGCCAAGGTAGTTGGGATCAATAGCCTGCATTGGAAATTCGGACTGCAGGCGGTCAATCACTTGCGCAGACGGCAGCACTTCATCCATGCGCCAGCCGTTGGTGGCGCCCACGTCCATGTATTCGATAAACCGCAGCACCACACCCGAGTTGCGAAAGTGCCGTGCCATCGGCAGAATTTCCGCGTCGTTGGTGCCGCGCTTGACCACCATGTTGACCTTGATGGGTGCCAGTCCCACCTTGTGCGCCACCTCAATGCCCTTGAGTACTTCGGCAACCGGAAAATCGACGTCGTTCATGCGCCGGAAGACGGCGTCATCGAGTCCATCCAGGCTGACGGTAACGCGTTGCAGCCCGGCATCCTTCAATGCCTGGGCCTTTTTTGCAAGTAGCGAGGCATTGGTCGTCAGCGTGATGTCCAGCGGCTTGCCGTGCGGCGTCTGGAGCTTGGCCAGCATTCCGATCAGCACTTCCAGGTGTTTACGCAACAAGGGTTCGCCCCCGGTGAGGCGGATTTTCTCCACGCCGTGCGCAACAAAAATTTTTGTCAGCCGCGTAATCTCTTCAAAACTCAAGAGCGAGGTCTGAGGCAGAAACGCATAGTCCTTGTTGAACACTTCGCTGGGCATGCAGTAGCTGCAGCGAAAATTGCAGCGGTCCGTCACGCTGATCCGCAGGTCGTGCAGGGGCCGGGCGAGGGTGTCGGCCAGCAGGCCGGTCGGCTCTTGCAGCTGAGCAGGAATATGCGGCACGCGCGCTGCATAGCGGATGTCTGCAATGGGGATTATTTTTTCAGTCATGTCCAAAGGCTCAAGGGGAGACTTTACGCCATTGGTGGTGCCTGCCGGTTATTCCTTCAGCCTGATAGCGGCAAGCCCGCTGCGGACCGGGTTTGGCAACTCAGCCCAGCCAGCGTACGTTGTCCACAATCTCGCCGAAAAAGCCGCGCAGCGATGCAATGCTCATGCCGTAGGGATCAAAATCACGCGAGCCTGAATACTTCTGGAACACTTGGCGGTTTTCCTCCAGAGACGACAGCAGACCCATGGACCAGCTGCCAAAGCGGCGCTGGGTGATCTCGGAGAAATCAAGAATGGCTGGATCGCGGTGCCGTTCGTCCCGCAGGATGCGGTGATACAGCGCGTTGACTTCGGTTTTGTCGCCTTCCAGCTGTTGAAGAAAAATGCCGTTGTTCAGGCACAGCGCCCCGGTCACCCCATTCAGCACATTGTTTCGCTTGGACGCGGCAAGAATGTCTTTCACATCATTTGCGCCAAGAATGCCTGCTGTTCGGCTGGCATAGGTGAGTTGCACGAGCATCGGGTTCTCCAAATCGATACAGTTTGTCACAACTCGATCCCCCACACGGCGCCGCGGGTATATGCCCGCGAGGACTTAAACGCAGCGGGCTCCGTCCACCTCGATACAGACACCGCTGATGAAGGCCGCCTCGTCGCTGGCCAGATATAGCGCGGCGTTGGCCACATCCAGTGCTGTTGAAAAACGGCCCAGTGGAATACTGGCGAGGAATTTGGCGCGGCGGATTTCTCCTTCGGGGCCGGTAACACTGCCTCCCGCAAACTGGGCCGACAAGGCCGTGTCGGGGTTGAAGACAGGGTTGATGCAGTTCACCCGGATATTGTCCGGCCCCAGTTCAGCTGCCAGGGACCTGGAGGTGGTGATAACTGCGCCCTTGGATCCGTTGTACCAGGACAGGCCCGGCCGTGGCCGCACCCCGGCGGTGGATGCGATGTTGATGAAGCTGCCGCCCCCCTGGGCGCGGAAAACCGGCGTGGCGTGGATGGTGGACAGGTAAATGCTTTTGACGTTGACGGCGTAGCAGCGGTCGAAGGCTTCCTCGCTGGTTTCAAGAGCGGGCTGGTTCAGGTGTGTCCATCCGGCGTTGTTAACCATCACGTCAAGCCTGCCATGGCGCTGCACCGCAGCGGCGACCAGCGCTTTGACTTCGGCGGTTTTGGTCACGTCCGCTGCGAAGAATGAAGCGGTGCCACCGGCCTGAACAATATCCGCCGCAACCTTTTCGCCAAGCGCGGCGTTGATGTCATTCACGATTACCCGGGCACCCTCAGCAGCCAGGCGTTTGGCAATGCCTTCACCGATGCCGCCGCCCGAGCCGGTGACGATGATGGATTTGTCTTTGAGTCGCATTTGTCGGTTCTTTCTAAACGCTATAAAAACAGTAGCAATTGTCGCCCGTGTTCAAAGGGCTGGAGCCGGTTTTTGCTTGAATATGTCAGTGTCGGAGCTTCCGCGCGCCATATAGCGGCTCCCCGTGTCTATTGACATGCTGTGCGCAGCGCGTGCAGATCAACAATTTCCACTTCACCCCTGTGCACCCTGAGCATCTGCCGTTCCTGCAGGTCCTTGAGGATTTGATTGGTGGTCTGGCGGGAGATGCCCAGCATCATGGACAACTGCTCTTGCGACACGTCAATCACGCGGCGCGATTGTTGGCTTTCGCGCCACTGGCCGTAACCCTCGGCCATCTTCACCAGGCGGCGCGCCAGCCGCTGTGGCGCCGGCAGCAGGGCCAGTTCTTCCATCGCGACGAAGGCGATGCGTAATTTGTCGCTCATGAGCAGGCCCAACTCACGCCAATGCTCCGGGTGTTGCGCAAGCCAGGCGGTCAGGCTGGGCTGAGGCAATTGCAGCAGCGTGCTGGGCTCGGCGGCGTGCGCGTCGTGGGTACGCGGCGAACCGTCAAAAACCGAGATTTCTCCAAACCAGTTGGGCGGCTCCAGCAGAGTCAAGACGGCCTCGCGTGCCTCGCCCTGTCTGCCGCCCAGCCCCGAAATCCGAACGGATCCCTTGACCAGTGCATACAGGCCGCAAGGTGGATTACCGCGGAGAAAGAGCGCCTCGCCGGTTGCCAGATGCCGCACGGTAGCCATGGCGAGCAAGCCGTCTGAAAGCGCCAGCGGCAGCTGCGAAAACCACCGGCCAGTGTGCAGGACGGGCAGCCAGGAGGAGAGGTCAGGCATGGGGAAAGTGCTGGTTATGTCGGCTTGCCGACAGACGATGCGCAGGGTACGCTGTCATCATTATTGCCACCCGTTTTGAAGGAAAGCCGCATGAAAACCCTGATCGACCATCTGGCGCAATACGGCGCTTACCATCGCGATCCCCGCAACATTGCCACGCATTTTTTTGGCGTGCCCATGATTGTTCTGGGCGTGACGACCTTGCTCTCGTTGCCCAGTCTTCAGGTTGGCCCCATGCCGGTGACGCTGGCCTTGCTGGTTGCACTTGCGAGCAGCATTTTCTATTTCAAGCTCGATATGCGCTTTGGCCTGGTGATGTCCATCATCCTTGGAGCCAGTCTTGCAGTGGGGCAATGGATTGCCACGCAGAGTCTGGACGTCTGGCTGGGCAGCGGGTTTGGTTTGTTTATCGTCGGCTGGGCAATCCAGTTCCTGGGTCATTACTATGAGGGCAAAAAACCCGCCTTTGTGGATGATCTGGTCGGCCTGTTGATCGGTCCGCTGTTTCTGGTGGCCGAGGCAGCCTTTGCTTTCAGGATGCGTCAGGACGTGCAGGCAGCGATTGAGGCCCGGGTAGGGCCCGTGCGGCTGCGCGGGACGCTGGCCACCTGAATCACCGGCGCCCAATAACAACAAAGCGGAAAAATTCCGCGTGGAGACACCATGAGTTTTATTGCGATTTTGCCCACGCTGCTGCTGGTGGCGCTTGCCCTTGTCATGTTTGGTCTTGGCTTGTCGCTGTCGCTCGCAGACTTCCGGCGGCTCCTCAACCATCCCCGTGCAGTGTTACTGGCGCTGGTCCTGCAGGTGCTGGTATTGCCTGCGGTGTGTTACGGACTGATTGTGCTGTTGAAGGTGCCGCCGGTGTTTGCCGTCGGTTTGATGCTGCTGGCCGCGTCTCCGGGCGGTGTCTCGGCCAATCTGTTCAGCCATCTGTTTGGCGGCAATGTCGCGATGAACATCTCTCTGACGGCGATCAACACCTTGTTGTCCATCATCAGCCTGCCACTGATTGCCAACTGGGCCATCAACACCTTTGCCAATACCGGCCAGGTGGTGCCTTTGCAGTTTGGCAAGGTTATGGAGGTGATCGCCGTGGTGCTGATTCCGGTGGTGATTGGCATGGTGGTTAACAGCCGCTCGCCGGGCTTTAGCCAGCGCATGGAGCGCCCAATGAAGATCTTCAGCGCGCTTGTGCTGGCAAGCTTCGCGCTGATCGCCATCGCCAAGGAGTGGAGTGCACTGGTCACCTCGTTTGCGAGCATCGGACCCGCCGTCGTTGCCTTCAACGTTGTGAGCCTGCTCGCCGGCTATTACCTGTCGCTGTGGGCAGGGCTCGAAAAATCGCTGGCTACCGCGATCAGTTTCGAGATCGGCATCCACAACTCGACACTGGCCATCTTTGTTGCCTTGTCGGTGCTCAACAATTTCCAGTTGGCGCTGCCTGCTGCGATTTATTCAGTCAGCATGTACATCACTGCAACGCTGTTTGGGATGCTGGTACTTAGGCGGCAGTCAGCTACCTGCGAGTGAAAACTGGTCGCGGTTGTCCGCCAGCCAGCGCTCTGACAAGTCGGTGGCCTGCTGGTTCGGGTGAAAGTCCTTGCGGAAGTATTCGCGCCAGGCGCCAAAGGTCTGGCGCACCAGGCCGCGTTTGCCGAACAAAAACTCCGAGGCACCTTTCCAGGTGCTCCATTTCCATAAAGTTCCGTCCCGCCTGAGGTTGTTCACCGTCTGACGCAAGGTGTCAGTCAGGAAAACGACCGTGATGCGCCGGAACCATTTGATGCGCCATTCATGGTTGCCGCCCAGGGCGGTGTAGACATCAAACGCGGTGTTTTTGTGCTCTGATTCTTCGGCGCTGTGCCACAACCACATGGTTTTCAGGCGGGGTTGGCAGGGGTCCAAGATATCGTGATTGCGCAGCATCCACTCGGCAAAAATCGCGGTGAAGTGTTCGTTGGCGGCGGTGATGGCAAGGGCGTGAAGCGGGTTGGTGCCCGCCAGCATCTTCATGTTGATCTCTGCGCGCGGCCCCCAGTCGTTGACAAGACCTTGCTTTTCCAGATGCCCGTTAAAGAGACTGTGGATACGGCGGTGGGTCGCTTCCTGGCCTACAAAACCCTGTACCTCTTGCTTGTAGGTTTCCTGTTGTGCGGGGGGCAGCGCTTTAAACCCGTTGCGTACCGCGTCAATAAAAAACTGTTCCCCGATGGGAAAACTCATGGAAAGCGCGTTGAAAAAAGCGGTTTGAAACGCATCGCCCCCGCACCAGTGGCGCGGTAAAGGTGGCTGCAGGTCAATCAGCAGGCGGCGTACAACGAGCGTAGTCATGAGATCTCCAGGAAGGGCTGGTACCCAGTGGTACCAGTTCGGGTGACTATAGGTTCGGCTTGTGGTACTGTCAAGTACCAAGCCTCAAAAGCAGAACTACAAGATGACCCCAGAAGCGGTACCGCCCGCCGTCGAAGCGCCGGCTAATGCCAATCGCTCCCGCCTGCTTGAAGGCATGGCGCTTTGTGCAGCGTCAAGGGGATATGCCGACACCACGGTGGCCGACATCGTCCGGGAAGCCGGCGTCTCCAAACGCACGTTTTACGAATGTTTTGCGACCAAGGCCGAGTGTCTGATTGCCCTGTACGAAGCGGCCAGCCACAACGCGCTAAAGATGCTCGGGCAGGCCATCGACCCCGCGCACAAGTGGCAAACACAGGTCGAGCGGGCCCTGAGCGCCTACCTTGCCTGCATGGCCGACAACCCGGTGTTGATGCGAACCCTGTTCATTGAAATTCTCGGTTTGGGGGCGGAAGGCCTGGCCGCGCGCCGCCGCGTCAATCAGGAAATTGCAGGTTTTATGCTGACCGTTATCAACGCGGGGCGAGACGGCTGCCAGCGGGACCAGCCCCTGCCTGCAGAGATGGCCATGGCGATTGTGGGCGGGATCAATGAGTTGATCCTGGAGTACATCGAGCAAGAGCGCGTTACCGCGCTTGGTGAGCTGGTAGAGCCCGCCGCCCGACTGGTGCGGGCGGTGACCCTTGCCGGGGTCGCGCCACCTTCGGCCAGCGCGTAAAACAGGATTGACGGGCTGGCGGAATTCCGGGCTAATGTCCGTCAGGATATCTACCCCTCCCATCTACAGACCGGAGACAGCACGTGATTAGACGCAAACTGATAGGCCTATCGGCACTGGCAACCATGACCGCACTGGCGGCGGCGCTTCCCATGCTGGCGCAGGCCCAGTCTGACTATCCCAACAAGCCGGTCAAGATCATCGTGCCGTTTCCCCCTGGCGGTACCAGCGATGTGATGGGCCGCATGCTGGCTGATGAGCTGACCAAAATTCTCAAGCAGCCTTTCGTCGTCGAGAACATAGGCGGCGCAGGTGGCGTCATCGGCACCGATCGCGCAGTCAAGCTGCCTGCCGACGGCTACACCTTGATCCAGACCGGTGTTGGCCAAAATGCGGTGGCCCATGGTCTGGAACCCGGCATCAAGTACAACTCGCTGACTGACTTTGTGCATATCTCGCAGGTTCACTCCGGACCCAATGTGCTGGTGGTGCATCCGTCAACACCTTACAAGAGCGTCAAGGACGTGGTGGCATATGCCAAAGCCAACCCCGGCAAGCTGGACTATGGCTATACCCATGCGGCCTCCGGGCATATGGCGATGGAGCTGTTCAAACAGACCACCGGCATTTTCATGACTGGCATTCCCTACCGCGGAGGCGGCCCGATGATGACCGACGTCCTGGGCGGAACCATCCCCATGATGTTCATCAATCAGGACGTGGCTTTGCCCCACGTGAAAGCAGGCAAGTTGCGCGCGCTTGCCGTCACCAGCACGCAGCGCAACCCGCTGTATCCCGATGTACCAACCATCGCCGAGTCTGGCTACAAGGGCTTCGAGGCGCTGTCCTGGTCCGGCATGTCCGTCGCCAAGGGCACGCCACAGCCAATTGTGGACAAACTCGAAGCGGCCATCTCACAAGCGATGCAGTCCGACGCGATCAAGCAGCGCATGGGATCGACTGGTTTCGTGATTCCGCAGCAGGGCGTCAAGCCCTACACGGCCTTTGTGAAGTCAGAGCTGGATACCTGGACCCGGGTTATCAAGACCGCAGGTATCAAGCCGCAGTAGGGCCCGCCCCGGTAGCAGCCAAAAAAAAGCCCGGTGAACCGGGCTTTTTGCTTGGAGCGTCAAGCCTTATTTGGCCGCAGATGCCCCCGCGACCGGCGTTGGCGTCGCCGCTGCGCCCGGTGCCTGAGTCGGTGCCGGAGCTGGCATGGCTGGGGCAACAGGTGTGGCCACCGTTGCTGCAGGCGCACTCATGGCTGCAGGTGCTGCCATGGGCGTGGCTGGCGCGGCGTTGGCTGTGCCACCGTGAAATTTCATCATCAAAGGAACGATCAGCAGCGCGACGATGTTGATGATCTTGATCAGCGGGTTGATGGCGGGGCCGGCTGTGTCCTTATAAGGGTCACCAACGGTGTCTCCTGTGACAGCTGCCTTGTGTGTCTCGGAGCCCTTGCCGCCGTGGTGGCCGTCTTCGATGTATTTCTTGGCGTTGTCCCACGCGCCGCCGCCAGTGCACATGGAGATAGCCACAAACAGGCCGGTCACGATGGTGCCCATCAACAGGCCACCCAGGGCAGCAGGGCCAAGCAGCAAGCCCACCAGAATCGGCACGACTACCGGCAGCAGCGACGGAATCATCATTTCCTTGATCGCGGCGGTGGTCAGCATGTCAACAGCAGTGTCGTACTCGGGTTTACCGGTGCCGTCCATGATGCCCGGAATGTCGCGGAACTGGCGGCGCACTTCAACCACCACGGCGCCTGCAGCGCGGCCCACAGCTTCCATGGCCATGGCACCAAACAGGTAGGGAATCAGGCCTCCGATGAAGAGACCAATGATGACCATCGGGTCGCTCAAATCAAAGCTGATCGCCTTGCCATTGGCTTCAAGTTTGTGTGTGTAATCGGCAAACAGAACCAGCGCAGCCAGACCGGCAGAACCGATGGCATAACCCTTGGTCACTGCCTTGGTGGTATTGCCCACTGCGTCCAGGGGGTCGGTGATGGCGCGCACGCTCTCGGGCATGTCGGCCATTTCCGCAATGCCGCCGGCGTTGTCGGTGATGGGGCCGTAGGCGTCCAATGCGACCACGATACCGGCCATGCTCAGCATGGAAGTTGCGGCAATCGCAATGCCATACAAGCCAGCGAGCTGGAACGACACCCAGATCGCGATACAGACAAAAATCACGGGCCAGGCGGTAGAGCGCATGGACACGCCCAAACCGGCAATGATGTTGGTACCGTGGCCGGTGGTAGAAGCTTGCGCAATGTGCTGCACAGGCTTGTATTGCGTGCCGGTGTAGTACTCGGTCACCCAGACCAATGCGCCGGTTAACACCAGGCCCACAGCACAGGCACCAAACAAAGCCATCTGGCTGCCGGCGGCCTTGATGGAGTTGTCAGGCATCAGCCATGCGGTCACAAAGTAAAAGGCGATGAGTGACAGGACGCCGGCGACGGCCAGGCCTTTGTACAGGGCTGGCATCACATTGGTCATGCCCGGTGAGGCCTTCACAAAGAAGCAGCCAATGATGGAGGCGATGATGGACACCGCGCCCAGTGCCAGCGGGTACACCACGGCGCTGGTGCCAGCGTTGGTCACAAGCAGGGCGCCCAGCACCATGGTGGCAATCAGCGTCACGGCGTAGGTTTCAAACAGGTCGGCGGCCATACCGGCGCAGTCGCCCACGTTGTCACCCACGTTGTCCGCAATCACGGCCGGGTTGCGCGGGTCATCTTCCGGAATGCCGGCCTCAACCTTGCCCACCAGATCAGCGCCGACGTCTGCGCCCTTGGTAAAAATGCCGCCGCCCAGGCGGGCGAAGATGGAGATCAGCGAGGAGCCAAAAGCAAAGCCAATCAGCGGGTTTAGCAGCGCTGCCAGATTGCTGTCGGGCTTGTAGTTGCCGTTGCCGACCAGAAACCAGTAGAAGGCCGTGACGCCCAGCAGGCCCAGGCCCACCACCAGCATGCCAGTGATGGCGCCGCCGCGGAAGGCAACGTCCAGTGCGGGGCCGATGCCTTTGGTGGCAGCCTGCGCCGTGCGCACGTTGGCGCGCACCGAGACATTCATGCCGATAAATCCGCAGGCGCCTGACAGCACTGCACCGACAACAAAGCCGATGGCGCTGGGGACGTCCAGGAAGACGGCGATCAGAATGGCCAGAACCACGCCCACGATGGCGATGGTTTTGTATTGGCGGGCCAGGTAAGCGGCGGCCCCGGTTTGAATGGCGGCTGCAATTTCCTGCATGCGCGCATTGCCGGCGTCCTGGGAAAGAATCCAGCTGCGTGCCCAGAAGCCGTAACCTACGGCAATAAACCCGCAGACGAGCGCAAGAATAAGCGCTGAGTTGCCTGTCATAGAGAAATCTCCTACGTTGTTTTTCGCTTGGAGGGGGCGCCACGCTAGCGGAGCCCCCGCTGCGTTGCTTCCTCGTTGCTCTCAACATGCGTGGAGACGATTGGCCAACCTTTGAAATTTAACGCCAAAACGTGACAAGTTCGCGAAGCGTCAGGCCCGAACCCCTAAAATGAGGGTAAATACCGACTGCTGTTTCATCTCATTTCATTTTCATAACTTCAACCATAAGCGACCATGTCCCTCGATAACGTTACCCCCGGCAAAGACGCTCCGCACGCATTCAACGTGATCATCGAAATCCCGATGAACGCAGACCCTGTGAAATATGAGGTGGACAAAGAGTCCGGCGCGATTTTTGTGGATCGCTTCATGAGCACCTCCATGCACTATCCGACCAATTACGGATATGTTCCGAAGACGCTGAGCGGCGACGGCGACCCGGTGGACGTGCTGGTGATCACGCCGGTGCCCTTGATTCCCGGTGTTGTGGTCACCTGCCGCGTCATCGGCATCCTGAAGATGACCGACGAAGCCGGCGAAGACGGCAAAGTTCTGGCGGTGCCGGTCGACAAAAAATGTTCGCTCTACACACACTGGCAAAAGCCGGAAGACATGAACCCGCTGCGCCTGAAAACCATCGCTCATTTCTTTGAGCACTACAAAGACCTGGAAGAGGGTAAGTGGGTAAAGATTGAGGGTTGGGAAGGCCCCGATGCGGCGCGTAAGGAAATCACGGACGGTATTGCCAACTACAAAAAAGAGCACCCGGAAGCGGCGTGAGTTTGAGGTGTTTTAGCCCTCCAGCCCATATCTGACGGGCGCGAGCTGCTATAAAAAAAAGAGCGCCTGCGGCACAAGCCGCAGGCGCTCTTTTTGATTGGCACCGTTGATGTCAGGCGGGCCGGACGGGGTCGGGAAAAATCAGCCCGTGCAAAAACGTGCCCTTGCGCTGGAAGGGTTGCCACTGACCTTCCGCTTGAGCCAATCGGTCAGCAACAGCCCACCAGGCGCTTGGGTTCAAGCCCAGGCCGATATGGCTGGCGACCACCTCGATATTTTCCGTGTTGCGGTTATGCGGGGCAGATTTCTGGATGCTGCCTTGCCACGCCACGATACCGTCGCTGCGGGAAAAGATGCTGGTGGTGGGCACGGGCGGTGCGGCTGGCAGGTCGTAATTTTCAGTTTCACGCTCGACCTTGCGACCGCTGGTCAGTTCGTAAATGCGCCAGGCATTGGTAGAACGGTGCGACCCGGCAAAGGGTGTGCCCAGCGTGATGACGCCACGCACCATATGGGGCATCTCCTTGGCCAACTCGCGGGCGTACACGCCGCCCAGGCTCCAGCCAATCAATGTGACTTTTCGTCCGCTTGTTTCAAAAGCGCGCGTTACCTGCGCGCGTGCTTCGTTCAGAACGCCGACGCGCGGCCCAAAGTTAAAACCCTGTTCCCAGCCGGAGGTCTGGTAACCCAGCGAGTCAAGGTAGCGGCGCAGCGGGATGGTAGAGCCGTCGCTGGCTGACAGGCCGGGAAACACGACCACGCTGTGCCCGTCCCCTTTGGATGCCCGGGCCAATACCGGCCAGGCCGGGAGCAGGGCGCCAAACTCCCAGAAGGCGCGAAACTCAAGCGCCAGCAGCCACGCGCTGGGCGGCGGGCCGTCGTGCCTGTCTTGCGCTTGGTTTTTTGGCTGTTTCGTTTTTGACTGCTTTTGCGCGGGTTGTGCCATGGTTGGAAACATTGCTCTTTTTGGTGTTGTTTGCGACAGCACCAGTATTGGGGCGCGTGACCTTCTTTTTAGAGAGGGACTTCTCTAGAGGCGTCTCTTTAGCGACAGCAGCCTTGCGGGTTTTTACCGACGCTGTGGGTTTGCGAAGCGACGCGGCGTCAACGGTTGAGTCGCCTAGCAGTGCTTGCGCTTCTTTAAACGCTGCTTCAATCGCGCGCGCAAGGTCCTGCGCGTGGGGCAGTGCTTTCTTGCCGGCAACAATGCCAAAGTCGACATGACCTGCATAGGTCTGGATCGTGATGTTGAGTGCCAGGCCGTGCAGCACGATGGACAGCGGGTGAAAGCTGACGATCTTCGCGCCCGCCAGATACAAGGCCACGGGCGGTCCCGGTACGTTGGAAATAGCCAGGTTGGCGACCATGGGCAGGCGGCTGGCCAGGCCCGTCTTGCCATACGCGTTAAGGGCAGCCTTGGCAGCACCACCCACCAGCCACGGTGCCAGCAGGGAAGGGTAATCCGTGGGCAGCAGGCCCTTCAGGCTCTGCATCGATGTCTTGACCTTGGCAGTTGAAGCCATGATGGCGTTCATGCGCTTGAGGGGGTGGGCCAGATGGGTGCCCAGCTCTACCAGCGTCATGCTGACCTGGTTGCCCAGGTTGGCCGCGTCACTGGCGCCTGCCTCGCGCAGCGAAACCGGCATCGCCGCCACCATCGATTTGGTCGGCACGCCGCCGTGGTTGGCAAGATAGCTGCGCAGTGCGGTGGAGCAGATCCAGAGCGCCACATCGTTGAAGCTGCCTCCCACAGCCTTGCCCATGGCTTTGCATTCAGCCAGCGGAATAGTCGCCGCAACGAAAACCCGGCTTTGCGCTATGGACGTGTTGAACGGGGTTTTTGGCGCCAGCTTCATCGGCATTTTGGGCCGTCCGCCAGCGCCCTGCAACGACTGTTTGGCCAGCGTGCTGCCCAAAGTGCCAGCTGCTGCAGGCAGCGACTTGGCCAGCTTGGCCACCTGCGCCATTGAGTTGGAAAACACCGATCCAATCATTTTTCCGACCTTCAGGTCCGCCGCTGTTTTGCCGCGACGCGCAGGATCAGGCGGCGGTACTTCACGCGGTACCGGGCCAACATCAAGCATCGCATTGGCCAGCATCACGCCGCCTTTGCCGTCCAGCGCGGCGTGGTGAATCTTGGAAAAGAAGCCGCCGACTACTTGACCCGACGGCAGCTTGATTGCATCAAACACATAAAACTCCCACAGGGGGTGGGCACGGTCAATCAACTCACTGTGCAGTTGCGCCACCGTGGTGTGCGCCTGCGCCAGGGTCATGGGCTTTTTTGCAGAGCAGGGCACGCGCCGGATGTGGAATTCAATGTCAACCGATTCAGCCTCCACCCAGAGCGGGTGTCCCAGATCAAAGGGCATAAAAACCAGCTTGCGGCTGAACACGGGCGCCAGATGCATGCGGCTTGCAATATGGTGCTGGACGGCTTTGTGAAAACTCCCCTTGAATCCCGCGGGTAACTCACACAGATTGAGGGAGCCCACGTGCATGGGCATTTCCGGGGTTTCGAGGTAGAGAAAGGTGGCGTCAAGGCCGGTAAGCGATTTCATTGTTGTGTATGTCTCCTGAAGGCAGACCTTAACCGAGCCGCAGTACCGGTGGCATTGGGGGTTTGCCGTAGCTTCGGTGCACAGGTGACCCGGTGGTGACAGCGTGAGGACTATGGTCTCCTTTCAGTCAATGGCGTTGCCATAGGCCGTGAGAGCCGCCAGATTGACGATCTGGATGCTCTTGAATTCCACCCGAATATGACCGAGTTGCACCAATACCTGAAGACAGGCATTGGTTCGTTGTCTGGACAAGCCACAGATCATTGCCAGGTCATGCTGGGTGATGTCCAGCGCAATGTCTGTATCGCCCTGCATGTGACGGCACAGCGTTGCCACACAGGTTGCGACCCTTTGCTCTGGCCCGAGCAGGCGATCCGCCTCGAGGGTGGCGATGAAGGAACTCATTCTCGCGTTCATGAGATCCTGCAGGTAGTGGTTGAACGGCAGGCTGACCTTGCGTAAATGCAAAAAGGTGTCAATTGGCACCAGGGCAATACGGGAGTGGCGCAAGGCGATGGCATCGTAGCGGCGAGGCTCCCGCTTGAGCAGCGAGCCTTCTCCGCACCACTGCGTTTCTTCAACGCAGCCCAGGGTGGTCTCGCGCCCGTCGCTTCCCGACACTGACATTTGGACCAAGCCCTTGATCACGCCCATCCAGTGAATGGAAGGATCCCCGGCCCGCACAATGAAACCGCCGGCAGAAACTAGCTTCTCGGATGACGTGCGTTGCACGAGCTGTTGCTCATCGTCGTCCAGCGCCGTGTACCAGGGCGTCTGCTCCAGAACCTGACCCAAAGGCAGTTCATCGTTCATGTGGCTTGGCACCAGACAGGGAGCGTGGCGACAGCGTGGTCGGGCCTAGAGCTTCGCCCGCGCCTGCGCCAGTTTGGCTTCAAGCTCGCGCACCAGCGCGCGGGCTTCGTCACCCTCAGGGATCGGCCTGCCGCTGTCGCGCCACTCCACAGCGTTTTTGAAGCCCTCTACCTGGGCCTGACGGCGAAACCACATGCCTTCGGGGTTGTGCCGCGTGATGCCGTCAAACACGGTGGCAAACATCTGGGTTTGCTCCAGGCCCATCGACATCCACACCTGATTGACCACCAGCTTGTGCATGGCCAGGTGCGATTTGGGCACGCCGGCGATTCGGCGCGCCAATGCCTGGGTGGCGTCGTCCAGCTCGGCCGCTGGAACTGCCAGGTTGGCCAGGCCCCATTCCGCGGCCTTGGTGCCATCGATGGTGTCGCCAGTGAACATAAGCTGCTTTGCGCGGATTGCGCCTATGCGGTAGGTCCACATGGCGGTGGTGGGGCAACCCCAGACGCGGGTGGGCATGTAGCCGATGCGCGCGTCGTCCGCCATCACCAGCAGGTCGCAGCACAGCGCAATGTCGCTGCCGCCAGCTACCGCATAACCGTGGACTTTGGCAATCGTTGGTTTGGAGCAGCGCCACAGAGACATGAACTCCTCGGTGTTGCGCTTCATCAGCGCGTAATCCACCATCGGGTCCCAGGGTGTTTTTTCCTGGCGGCACGGATGGTCGCCGGAAATGTTGGTCGGGTCCAGCCCTTCAGCGTATTCATTCAGGTCATAGCCGGCGCAGAAGGCGCGGCCTTCACCTTCGACGATGATGACGTGTACCTCGTCTTCGGCCTCAGCCCACCGCACGGCCTGTTGAATATCAGACGGCATGGTGCTGCTGATGGCGTTGAGTTTGTCGGGGCGGTTCAGCCGCAGGCGGGCAATCCGGGGTTCTTTCTCGTCCTTGTAGATCGTCACACTGTCAAAAGCAGGCATGGGGTCTCCTTGGGGTGATTGGGCGTGTTTTCACTATAGTCATCCGGCGCTGCGACAGATGTCATTGCGAGGACAAGTGGTGCAGCGGGTTTTCCCCTGCCAGCCCGCGTGATGGCGCGCGACCAGCGCCAGCCGATGATGCTGCCCGATCCACAGTTGGCAGACTGTGGCTACTTCGCTGCCGGACGACAAATCAAAACACCGCCAGGACCTGCATTGACCGATGTGGTCTGTTACCGGCGCGTGGAAGCTGCCTTTGAAGCTGGCCGGAGCTCGGATAGTTTGAGCGAGCCGACCCTCACGGGCTTCTCGG
Organism: Polaromonas sp.; assembly: GCF_035638815.1. Lineage (GTDB taxonomy): Bacteria > Pseudomonadota > Gammaproteobacteria > Burkholderiales > Burkholderiaceae_C > Polaromonas. Next base: position 26,616 of record NZ_DASQZG010000018.1, on the reverse strand, counting down.
GCGTTTCGAGATCGAGAAAGGTGGCATTCAGGCCGGTGAGGATTTCATCGGTGGTTATGTCTCCTTGGCGAGACATTAACCGACGCTGGAGACCTCTAGCACTAGGGTTTGCCGGGGAGAATATTTTTGACCTCGGACATCACTAGCCAGAGGTATACAGACGGCAAGTAGCGAATCATCACTGAAATCTTCATGAGTGTCGAAGGACATTGGTGCTCGACTCAAACACCAGACTGCTTGTCTAGTGAGAGCAGCGCCAATTCCTCAATGCGAATAGCCATGGTTTCTATGGACACACGGAATTGATCTGCCAATGAAGGGAACTGCATTCCGTCGTAACGTCCGGTACTAGCAAGTAACCTCGAAAGATCGCGAATTGTTTTGCACTTCTTCTTCAACTCTGAATGCGAGACCCCTGCGAGCGCAAAAGAGGTATCTTCATCTAGAAAAAATATCTCTGATCCAAAGATTCCTGCAAAGCGTGACCGGACTAGCCTGGCCGGCATGAGAAAAAAGGTCGCGAACTTATCGGCTTCGATCTCCGAGCGCTCCCGCGACAGAGTAGCTCCATTCAATGGTCTGTCACGGTGAACACCCGTAACACTCGGATGCAAAATGGCATGGCCAAGCTCATGGGCCGCGGTGAAAGCACAAACATTACTTGGAAATTGTCCCGATATCTGGACGGTTTTCGATGAATGATCGATCAAACCTGCGACTTCAAGCAGACCAGCGGCGCTTTGGTACTGGCCCAAGCCGTCAGCGAGCTGATACTCATAACCGATCAGTTTAAGTGCGACGGCTGGGTCGAGCATATCTATCGGATCTACTGGCACGGCACCAATCCAGATCGAATCCTTAGTTCTCCAGATCAGCTCGTGGATGTCTTTGACCTTCGCTTCAATTTCGGAATACGACCTCGTGACGCTGCCAGAAGAGTTTCGATTGGCGAACGCTTTTCGCGCATTACCTTCAACTAGCTTGTTGCTATTGGGCTTGGCTTGAGCACTGAAGTTGCCAGCACCGTCTAGGTAGGCATAAGGGTTCTGAAGCAATTCGCGGCTGGAGCTAATTGCAGTTGCTAACGAATGGGATTGCTTGTGATCATCCAGGTCAATCTGACGCGCCTCCAAATCCTCAATGTGTGCATAAGGGTTTTGGAGTAAGAAACGCCGCTCAGATATGGGATCCCGCACAGTCTTAAACATGTCCATCTCCTGGATGAATTTACAGCACTTCCAGTCTAGCATATTGCGCACTTTTTGACGCTATTTAACAGACGTTACATACATAACCTGTGGGAATCCGCTAATGAAACATTCTTCCGTCCAACGATGGAAGACTACATGTGCAAGGCACCGGTTTCCCTTTTTGGCGGGCGCTACTCAGAAGGTCTTACTGTGGTGTGATCCTCACCGAGCATGGCCTGCGCATCGTCGTTCAGGCCGGCCACCGGCGTTGCTTTGGCAAGCGCCATCCACACGCCCAGAGGCAAGGACTGCCGCGCACGCCGCGGCGCCGCCCTGGCAACGACAAGTCGGCCGTTCTCAATCACCATCACGCCACATTCGACCGGCACCTCGCTGGGGTCGGCGATGCACCGGCCACGCGCATCGTTGCCCAGTAAATACCAGCACTCGCCACCCAGGTCAAGGTAGGCCGCGCGTTTGTCGGGGCGGCGCAAATCGCCCAGCAGGTCGGAGCGGCGCACTTTGATCTCGTGGACGACGGGGTCGACGTATTCGGCGACGGAAGTGTTGCGGATGGAAAAAACATCGGGTCGGGCAATGCACCACCGCACCTTTCCACCTTCTTCCAGCGGCGGCAACTGGGCCCGCAGACCCAGGCCGCGCCAGGTGATCCGGCCTGCTCGCACCATCTCGCACGCTACCCGTTCGACCAGGGCCTCGTGGTCTGACAGCGCTGAGCGGTTGCGCACCAGGGTGGCAGCGAGGTAGCTCACACCTGCATCCGTTACGCGCAGGGTTTCGTGGCCCATGGGACCGGCTACGCGCTGCACCATGCCCCAGGCCAGGAGTTCAATTTCAAGCAAGTCCTGGCAGGGCCATCCTGCTGAACGGTAGATCTCGCGCAAGCGCCGCGCGTGCGGGCGCGCCAACTGCGCGAGAGGCGCCTGCAGTTTTTCGGGCGACGGTTGTACAGCAGTGTCAGGCATTTTCAAAACACATCCAAGATTTGATTTGGCCCAGGTAAAAAGACACCAAGTTGCTATCGAAAATATAGCGACCGGATCGCCAGTTTGGTCGCGGACGGAGGTTGTCCTCCATGTGACGACTTTGTCCCGGCCGTTACTACACATAACTCTAGGTCACATGTGTATCTTTCTGTCGCCCTTAGTCGGCGCGGTCCTACAAACCATGAGTTAGCCATAAAGATACTGGGTGCTCTTATCCACTTGCCGGTAAACAGTATGTCTAGCTTTTCGTGGTTGATGGCCGTCATTTTCGTCGTAGCAGGTTTTATCGCTGGCCTGCTGATTTACGACACCTGGCTGAAGTGGAAAGAGCGCGAGCGGCGCCGCCTGCCTAACCGCTGGCCACTGGGCTCCCGCGCGTTGCTGACGCCCGATGAGCGGGAAGTCTGGCGCTGGTTGATTGGCGCCTTTTACGATCACCACGTCATTATCAAGACACCCGTTGCACGCTTTACCCGGCCGCGCAACAAGGAGCAGGGCAAAAGCTGCGCCGAGCTTCTCGCTGGCGTGTATTGCTCCTTTACCGTGTGTACGTCTGACGGGACAGTGATTGGTTGTGTGGATGTTCCAGGCCAGGCGGGCTTGCTGCGCAGCCACCGCGACATGAAAGAAAGCATTCTGACGGACTGCGGCATTGCCTACTCGGTTGTGCGGGCCAACAACCTGCCGGGACTGGAGACCATGCGCGCCGCCTTCCTCGGCGAAATCAATCTTGAATTCATGGAGCCGGAAAAAGAGGTGGTCGCCCATGATGAATTCACTCAGGAGCTTGTGACTTTTTCGCGCGCAAACAGCAGGCCTGCGCCGCTTGATGATGCACGTACATCATTTCATTCGAAACTTGAATTTGCCAGAAAAGTACGTGTCTCGGGTTTCAATCCGCTCATCACCCAGACGGGCATTGTGGAAGACGGCCCCAAGGCCGGTTTCAAGTCGAAGCTCTCGTGGGAGGACTCATTCCTGTCGCCGTTGCGGACCAACATCGCACCGCTGAACTAGCCCCGGTTCTCAAGCTGGGGAGGTGCCCGGGTTGGCCTGTCTGAACGGGTTGCGTCTTTCCAGATCGTCCATGTAGTTTTCAATGCCTTCGCCTTCCCGGGCCAAAAAGCGCTCAACCGCGTCTGCAAAAGCCGGGTGTGCAAGCCAGTGGGCGCTGGTGGTTTTAATCGGAAGCAGGGCGCGTGCCATCTTGTGCTCGCCCTGCGCCCCGCCTTCAAAGCGCTGGTAGCCGTGCTCTATGCACCAGTGCAAAGGCTGGTAATAGCAGGCCTCAAAGTGCAGGCAATCAACCCGCTCCGCGGCGCCCCAGTAGCGGCCATAGGCGACTTTCGCCTTGGGTTGTGCATCAAATTGGCCTTTGCCCCTTGTCCTTCCTGCGCTGACAGCTATCAAACTGGTAGCAAGCGGGATTCCTGATCGTTCTCCCACAAACAGCAGCCAGTTCTCCGGCATGGTGTTCCGCATATGCTGGAAAAAGTCGCGGCTCAGGTAGGGGGCGTTGCCGTGTTCGTAATAGGTTCGCTCGTAGCAGCTGTAAAAGAAGTCCCAGTCCGCATCGCTGATGTCCTGACCCAGCGACCAGCGGAAACTGACGCCGGCGTCTTTGACCTTGCGCCGCTCCTGGCGGATTTTTTTGCGCTTGTCCTGGCTCAAGGACATCAGGAAATCGTCGAAGTCGCGGTAGCCGGGTGACACCTCCGTTCGGGCTGAGCCTGTCGAAGCCCCCAAGCACCCTTCGACAGGCTCAGAGGGAACGGAATCCAGCCCGGGCGCCAGGCAGCTTCGATTGGTCCAATGGAACTGCACGTTATGGCGCAGCATCAATCCTGCTTCCTCGCAGGCCGCAACATCTTCATCGGTCGCAAACAGCAAATGCAGCGATGACAAGTTTTCTTCTGCACACCAGGCCACCAACGCCTTGACCAGCAAGGTACGCGCAGCTGCGTCCCGCGCCAAAAGCCGCGGCCCAGGCACGGGCGTAAATGGCGGCGCAATCAGGGCCTTGGGGTAATAAGCCAGCCCATGCTGGTGGTAGGCATTGGCCCACGCATGGTCAAAAACGTACTCACCGTAAGAATGCTCCTTGAGATACAGCGCGCACGCGCCTATCAACTCGTCGCCATGGGCAAGGGTGATAAACCGCGCGGTCCAGCCGGTCTCCGGGGTCGCGCTGCCACTGTCCAGCATGCCGGTCAGGTACTCGTGGCGCATGAAGGGATTCGGCCCATTGGCGGGATCCTGCGCGGCGAGCAATGCGTTCCACTTTGTGGCGCTCACCTCGTGGGGCGAGTCCAGCACGCGGATGACATAATCGTTTTCAGCCACAGCACTCACGGTATTTTCTTTTCCATGACTCTCAAAATCTGCGTTGCCCAATTGAACTACTGCGTTGGCGACATGCCGGGCAACGCGCAAAAAATCATTGACGCTGCCCACACGGCCTATGCCGATGGGGTGCGCTTGCTGCTGACGCCGGAACTGGCGATTTGCGGCTATGCGGCCGAAGACCTGTTTTTACGCCCGGCCTTTGTTCAAGCCTGTGATGATGCCGTGAATCGGGTGGCCCGCGAGCTGGCCGGGTTAAAGGGAATGACAGTTGTGGTGGGCACGCCATCCATTGCCAGCTCTGGCTTGGGCGCAACGGGTGTGCGTACCAAAAGCATTGCAGTGCAGCAGTTGCACAACGCCGCAAAAGTTTTGCGCGAGGGCCGCATCACCGAGACCTACGCCAAACGTGAGCTGCCTAACTACCAGGTTTTTGACGAGCGCCGCTATTTCACGCCGGGCCGCGGAGTCTGTGTGTTTCCGGTGGGTGAGGGCGATGACGAGGTCAACGTGGGCCTGCTGATCTGCGAGGACGCCTGGTTTGACGAGCCTGCGCGCCTGGCCAAGGCGATGGGTGCCGAGCTGCTGGCCGTGATCAACGCGTCCCCGTTCCACGTCGGCAAGGGTGGCGAACGCGAGCTGATGATGCGCGAGCGGGTGCTGGCCACCGGTTTGCCCATGGTTTACGCCCATTTGGTGGGTGGGCAGGACGAGATTGTTTTTGAAGGGCACTCGTTCGCCCTGCAAGCCAGCGGCGCGCTGGCGGGACGGGCTGAGAGTTTTAAGGAAAATCTGTTCGTAGTCCAGACGGTACGGGCGGAGCCAGCTATCAAATTGGTAGCAGACGCCGTGCCAACGCGCAGCGCCGAGGCGGATTTGTGGGATGCGCTGGTGCTGGGCGTGCGCGACTATCTCGGTAAAAACGGCTTCCCGGGAGCGATTCTGGGTTTGTCTGGCGGTATTGACTCTGCCCTGGTACTGGCCATTGCCGTTGATGCACTGGGCGCTGACAAGGTGCGCACGGTGATGATGCCTTCGCCCTACACCGCTGACATTTCCTGGATAGATGCTCGTGACATGGCGGCGCGCATGAAAGTGCGCTATGACGAGATTTCCATCGTGCCCGAGTTTGAAGCCTTCAAAGCGTCCCTGAGTGGGGAGTTCAAAGGTCTGAAAGAGGACACCACCGAAGAAAACATCCAGGCGCGGATTCGCGGGGTGTTTCTGATGGCACTGTCCAACAAGTTTGGCGCGATTGTCTTGACCACTGGCAACAAGAGTGAAATGGCCACGGGTTACTGCACGCTGTACGGCGACATGGCCGGTGGTTTTGCGGTCATCAAGGACTTGCTGAAAACCACCGTTTTCAAGCTGGCGCGCTGGCGCAATGAGAACGACCCCTACGGAACTGGCTCAGCACCGATTCCAGAGCGCATCATCACGCGGCCGCCAAGTGCCGAGTTGCGCGCCGACCAGACCGACCAGGACAGCCTGCCGCCTTACGAGGTGCTGGACGCCATTCTTCAGCGTTACATGGAAAACGACGAAAGCATTGAAAGCATCATTGCGGCCGGTTTTGAGCGCGCAGTGGTTGAACGCGTGACCCGCCTGATCCAGATCAACGAGTACAAGCGCCGCCAGGCGCCCATCGGAATTCGGGTTAGCCACAGAAGTTTTGGCAAGGATTGGCGCTATCCTGTCACCAATAAATTCCGCGCCTAGGAATGTCGCCCCCACGCTTTTCACTTCGTGTAATGCGCTGCCCCCCGAGGGGGCTAATTTTTCTTGGGGCGGCCCGGCGAAAAATTGCGTGGTCCCTGTTTTCGCCGCTTATGCCTGACAATATTTGAAAAACCAACGGAGCCATCAGTGAAACAAATTACCGCCGTCCTTAAACCTTTCAAACTCGAGGAAGTCCGCGAAGCCCTGGCGGAATGCGGCGTCACCGGTTTGACCGTGACCGAGGTCAAGGGTTTTGGCCGCCAAAAGGGCCACACCGAGCTATACCGCGGCGCTGAGTACGTCGTGGACTTTCTGCCCAAAGTCAAAGTAGAAGTGGTTGTAAAGACCGAGGACGTCGATCGCTGCGTTGAAGCCATTGTTCGTGCCGCACGTACCGGCAAAATTGGCGACGGCAAGATTTTCATCACCAGTGTGGAGCGGGTGGTGCGTATTCGTACCGGGGAAGAGGACGAAGCGGCAGTCTAAAAACATGGCCTCCTCGGTCGCTGTCTGATTTCCGTTCGTCCTGAGCCTGTCGAAGGATGCCCCCGAGGGGGCCGCTGCGCCTGCGGTCCGGCAAAGCCAGTTCCGCGGCCCCGGCTGGTAAAGACCTAACTCCCAGGGCGTCTGAAACGATTACGCTAAATCTGGTCCAGCCTTGAGCTTTCGGGCGCCAGGCCCGCGACCTGAACCAGCTGTTCCAGCAAAGCCTGCGGTTCGGTGCCCACATGGATCAGCTCCATCTGCCAGTCACTCATAAAGCCGCTTTTGACTGAGGTGTTCAGAAAAGCCAATAGCTCGTTGTAATACCCGTTGAGATTCAGCAGCCCCACCGGCTTGGCGTGGTAGCCCAGCTGACGCCAGGTCCAGACCTCAAAAAATTCTTCCAGGGTGCCAATGCCGCCCGGCAGGGACAAAAAGGCATCGGCATGCTCCGCCATGATGCGTTTGCGCTCATGCATGGTGTCCACAATATGCAGCTCCGTGCAGCCGGTGTGGGCCCATTCCTTTTCAACCAGGGCCTTCGGTATCACGCCCACAACCCGGCCCCCGGCTGCCAGCGTAGCGTCAGCTACGATGCCCATAAGCCCGTTGCGGCCACCCCCATAAACGAGCCGGCCGCCATGTTTGCCAATCCAGTCGCCCACCTGGCGCGCCACCTCCGCAAATTCGGGGCTCTCGCCAGTGCGCGAGCCACAATAAACACACAGGGAAAAAGCAGGCGTCACGCGATAAACCTTTGATAGATAGCCATGGCCCAGGTGGCGGCGCATAAAAAGAGGCTGAGCAATACGGCGGCGCTGCCCATGTCTTTGGCGCGTTTGGACAAGTCGTGCCACTCGGGGCCTATGCGATCGATAGCCGTTTCGATACCCGTGTTGAGCAGCTCAACAATGAGGATCAGGATCACAGTGCCGGCCAGCAATGCTGTTTCCACCCAGCTACGGCCCAACCATACCGAAGCGGGCAGCAGCACGATGGAGGCAATCGCCTCCTGCCGGAAAGCCGTCTCGTGCCAGCCTGCACGCAAACCCGCGACCGAGTAGCCCAGCGCGTGCCAGACGCGGTTCAGGCCTTTACGGTCTTTCTGGGGATTCACCGGGTCGGCTGGCGCGTCGGGGCCGGTGGGAAGTTTGTAGCCGGTCATCGGCGGGGAAGTGGCTTGTTCAGACATGAGCTGATTGTGGCGCAGCACTGTTTCAGTTTGATGTGACCATTCGGCGACAACCAGGGGCTTCAGACGGGAGGCGTTTTGCCCCGACCCATTGGTGGGCTGGTGACCAGGCGGGTACCCGCCAGCGCGTCGTGCCAGAACTGCCGCTGAGGGTGAAAACGCGCCAAAATTGCCCAAATTGCTACCCAACCAATAACCAGTACAGCGGCCTCCCGGCCGGGCAATCCGAACAGCCAACTGATGGCCAGCGGCGGCAGAAACCACAACCAGCTCAAGACATAACGCAGCAATGCGCGCCTTTGTGTGATGGGCGCCCCTTGCGTGTTCACCACGCGGATCTTCCACGTTTTCATGGCCAGGGTCTGGCCCCTGGCCCAAAACCAGACGAAATAGATCCCAAAAATGACGAAAAGGAAGGCCTGCAAGGCATTGCGGTTGTCCAGCGCGTGCCGGGTTTGGCTCAACGAACTGAACAGATAGCCTGCGAGAAAAACCACGCCAAACATCAGCAGGCCTTCGTACATCCAGCAGGCCATACGTCTACGTAAAGAGGGAACAGGCGCGGTCAACGCAGGATTTGCTATCAAGTTTATTGCTGTCGGTTTAGGTCGCGTAAGGGCAGAAGCGAAAGTTGCTAAGGAAGCGCAGTCAGAGAGGCCGGCTCCCCAGCCTTTTATTGGGCCCGGATCGGCGCGGCTGCGGGAGCTACAGCTGGCGCAGCCGACTGCGGAGCCTGCTGAGCAGCGCCGGGCTGCGAAACCGCAATTTTAGGCGCTGGCTTTGGCTTTTGTTTGTCCGGGTTGGAGGGCACGGTCGCCAGCTTTTGAGGCGCTACCGGTTTGGGTACAAGGGCAGCGCCCACAGGCTTGGGTGGCGCCTTGGCTGCAAGTTTTTTCTTTTCTTCTTCACTCAGCGATTGATAGGCCTGCCACTTGGCCTGCTTTTCTTCGGCGCTGAGTTCTTTGGAAAGCTCTTTGGTTGTCGCAAAATTCAGCCGTGCCTGAGCGCGCTGCTGTGGGCTGAGTGCGACCCACTCCTTCATGCGCCCCTGCATTTTGGCTTGCTCTTCTGCTGCGAGGGTGGGGTAGCTTTTAGCGACCTGGACCCATTTGCGCCTGTGTCCCTGGCTCAAGGAAGGCCATGTTGGCGCCAAAGGTTGCAGGATGTCCCGTTGGGCAGGGGTCAACTCTGCCCAATCGAGGCTTGCTGTCAACTGCGCAACGATGGTTTTGGACGGCGCTGACGCCACGCCTGCTGGGGCAGGGATCTGGGCTTGGGCAGACTTGGCTGGCCCAAGGAGTAAAGCCAGAGAGATTACCGCAGGGCAACTGAACAATGACGCGCCCCGTGAGGGCTTCCAGAAGCTTGTCGAACGCGGGATGGCAGGGGTGGTGACGGTCATCGCCTGAATTTTCGGTAGCGGGCGAGCCCGGTTTAGGGCGTGGCTTTGAGAAACTGCACAAACCCGGGATCGGAATAGGCGTCAGGAGGCAACTCGTCAGTCAGCAATGCAGAGTCCACTTCGGCCAGTTCAAGGGCGAAGTTGTCAGACTGGAAGGAATTGATGGTCAGGAGTCCGACAACCAGTGCAATAAGCGGAAGGACCGAGCCAATGCGGCCCCAAAGTCCAAAACCGTCATCCGAACCCCAGGCCAATGAAGAGCCAAAGCTCGACGGGGCGGAAGCCGCAGATACCTGGGTTTTGGGAATCTTGCGCATGGCAACCGCTTGAGCGCGCGCCGCGCGCAGACGTTCAGAAATGTCGTAAGGAAGCGCTGCGGTACCGGTAGAGAGGTAAGAAGCTGTTTTGAAGCCGTAACGATCTTGCAGGATTTCGGCGTGTTTTTGCGGTGAGTGACTCATAGTTTTAATCCCTTGGCGGCCAACGCTTTACTGAGAGCATGGACAGCTCTTGAACAATGCGTTTTCACGCTACCTTCAGAGCAACCCATGGCAGCAGCTGTTTCAGCCACATCCATCTCCTCCCAGTAACGCATCAGAAAGGCTTCCCGTTGACGCCCGGGAAGCTCCTGAATCTCCAGCTCTATCTCGTGCAAGATTTGCGCCCTATCAGTCGCATCCTGAGCGCTCTCCGTACCTTCTGAGTTGGTTGAGCTCTCTAAAGTTTCAAGTAAATCGAAATCTCCGTCATCTCCCGCGGATTCGAAGTCGCTCATGTTGGAAAACAGGGCGTTGCGGGTCTTGCGGCGGCGAAACCAGTCCAGCGTGGTGTTGGACAAAATGCGCTGAAACAGCATGGGCAATTCGGCCGCCGGCTTGTCGCCGTAGTGCTGGGCCAGCTTCATCATGCTGTCTTGCACGATGTCGAGTGCCGCCTCATCGTCCCGAACGTGATAAACGCTGCGCTTGAACGCGCGCTTTTCAACGTTTTTCAGGAAGTCGGAAAGTTCTTGTTCAGTTGCCAACGGTAGGGGTCCCGGATTGTCCCGGCGCTGTCATTGTTTTGATTCCTGCTGGTCCCCTGGTGGGTCCGAGCTACAAAATTATCGCATCAAGGCCACTCAACCCGGACTTTTTTGCAGTGCAGGCTGCTTGTGTGGTCGCTAATGTCATAATGCGAGTTGCAATTCAAACAGCAAACGGGTCATCGCTCGGCGGGATATGTTTCCGCTTATGGTTCTGGCCTCAAGTCTCGACGCCGCTCCACAAGAGTGGGTGAAGAGGCACCCAAGGTATTTCGTTAGAGAAATTCACAAAGGTTCATCATGGAAATCACAAAAGCCGAAATCGCTTCGGCAGCGGCAGCAGCGTCTGCCAATTCAAATCCTAAAGAGCTTCGCGGCGCAGAAATCCTGATCAAGGCACTGCAGGCCGAGAACGTCAAACACGTCTGGGGTTATCCGGGCGGTGCGGTTCTGCACATTTACGACGCTTTCTACAAGCAGGAAACGATTCAGCACGTTTTGGTACGCCACGAGCAGGCAGCCGTCCACGCCGCTGACGGCTATGCCCGTGCTACTGGTGAAGTTGGTGTTGCGCTGGTGACCTCAGGTCCGGGCGTCACAAACGCTATTACCGGCATTGCCACGGCTTATATGGACAGCATCCCGATGGTGATCATCACCGGGCAGGTCCCGACCCATGCCATTGGACTTGACGCGTTTCAGGAATGCGACACCGTCGGCATTACCCGTCCCATCGTCAAGCACAACTTCCTGGTGAAGGATGTCCGGCAGATGGCCGATGTCCTGAAGAAAGCCTTTCACATTGCCCGCAGTGGCCGTCCCGGCCCCGTTGTGGTGGACATCCCCAAGGACGTGTCGTTCAACAAGACGCTTTATACGGGCTACCCGCAGAGCGTTGAAATGCGTTCTTACAACCCGGTGCGCAAGGGACACGGCGGGCAGATCCGCAAGGCTCTGCAACTGCTGTTGGCGGCTAAACGACCTTACATCTACACCGGTGGCGGCGTCCTGTTGAGCAATGCCTCGCAAGAGCTGCGCACGCTGGTGGACATGCTGGGCTACCCCTGCACCAACACCCTGATGGGCTTGGGCGCCTACCCGGCAAGCGACAAAAAATTCCTCGGCATGCTGGGCATGCACGGCACGATTGAAGCCAATAACGCCATGCAGAACTGCGACGTTTTGCTGGCCGTCGGCGCGCGCTTTGATGACCGCGTGATTGGCAACCCGAAGCACTTTGCGCAAAATGAACGCAAGATCATCCACATTGATATCGACCCGTCGAGCATCTCGAAACGTGTGCGGGTCGACATTCCGATCGTTGGTGATGTCAAGGATGTGCTGACCGAACTGATTGCCATGATCAAGGAGTCCGGTTTGAAGCCCGATGCTGGTGCCTTGGGCGGCTGGTGGGAAACCATCGAAGGCTGGCGCAAGCGCGATTGCCTCAAGTACAGCATGGGCGCCAGCGATGTAATCAAGCCCCAGTACGTGGTCGAAACGCTGTGGAACATGACCAAGGATGCTGATACCTACATCACCTCCGATGTCGGTCAGCACCAGATGTGGGCCGCGCAGTATTACCGGTTTGAAGAGCCGCGCCGCTGGATCAACTCCGGCGGTCTGGGCACCATGGGCGTGGGCATCCCCTACGCCATGGGTATCAAACTTGCCAAGCCGGATAGCGAGGTCTTTTGCATCACCGGGGAAGGCTCCGTCCAGATGTGTATTCAGGAATTGTCCACCTGCCTGCAGTACAACACCCCGATCAAGATTGTTTCGCTGAACAACCGCTACCTTGGCATGGTGCGGCAGTGGCAGGAGATTGATTACGAAGGCCGCTATAGCAGCAGCTACATGGACGCATTGCCCAATTTTGTGAAGTTGGCCGAGGCTTATGGACACGTCGGCATACTGATTGAAAAACCGCAGGATGTTGAACCCGCGTTGCGCGAAGCGCGCAAGCTCAAGGACCGCACCGTCTTCATGGATTTCCGTACCGACCCGACCGAAAACGTGTTCCCGATGGTCAAGGCCGGCAAGGGCATCACGGAAATGTTGCTCGGGTCCGAGGACCTTTAAGCCACGAATTCATTCATCCCCGTCTTCTGACGAATCTATTGTTTGCCAAGCCTGCGCATTACCGTGTGCAGGGGAGGGCAGCGAAAAGAGGAATCTTCTTATGAAACACATCATTGCAGTTTTGCTGGAAAACGAGCCGGGCGCTCTTTCCCGCGTCGTTGGCCTGTTCTCGGCACGCGGTTACAACATCGAGAGCCTGACTGTTGCGCCGACCGAAGACCCGAGCCTGTCGCGCATGACGATCCAGACCACCGGTTCGGACGACGTCATTGAGCAAATTACCAAACATCTGAACCGGCTCATTGAAGTCGTCAAGGTCGTGGACCTGACCGAAGGGGCGTACACCGAGCGCGAGTTGATGATGGTCAAAGTCCGTGCCGTCGGCAAAGAGCGCGAAGAGATGAAGCGCATGGCTGATATATTCCGCGGTCGGATCATTGACGTGACCGAGAAAAGCTACACCATCGAACTGACCGGTGACCAGTCCAAAAACGACGCGTTTCTGGAAGCTATTGATCGCACGGCAATTCTGGAAACAGTACGAACCGGCTCCAGCGGCATAGGCCGAGGCGAGAGGATTCTCAGAGTCTGATTTTTAACAATCCGTGCGCGCGTTTTCGACAGGCGGGGCGCGAACGGATTTGGAGTGGCGACTAGCGTTTAACCGTTCGCCCTGAGCCTGTCGAAGGGCATTTTCGCCAGTACCGCAACGATTTTTTACGGAGAGAGAAATGAAAGTTTATTACGACAAAGACTGCGACCTGAGTTTGATTAAGGGCAAGACTGTGGCCATCATCGGTTACGGGAGCCAGGGCCATGCCCACGCACAAAATCTGAACGACAGCGGCGTCAAAGTTGTTGTTGGCCTGCGCAAAGGCGGCGCCTCCTGGTCCAAGGTCGAAAAGGCTGGCCTCAAAGTTGCTGAAGTTGCAGATGCGGTCAAAGCGGCTGACGTCGTGATGATTCTGTTGCCCGACGAGCAGATCGGTCCCGTCTACGCGGCCGATGTAGCGCCAAATATCAAGCAGGGCGCATCCCTGGTGTTTGCCCATGGTTTCAACGTGCACTACGGTGCGGTGATCCCGCGCGCTGACCTGGACGTCTGGATGGTCGCGCCAAAGGCTCCTGGCCATACCGTACGCAACACCTACACCCAGGGCGGCGGCGTGCCCCACCTGGTGGCCGTGCATCAGGACAAAAGCGGGAAAGCCCGCGATCTGGCCCTGAGCTATGCCATGGCCAACGGTGGTGGCAAGGCCGGCATCATTGAAACCAACTTCCGCGAAGAAACCGAGACCGATCTGTTCGGCGAGCAAGCCGTTTTGTGCGGCGGCACGGTTGAACTGATCAAGGCAGGCTTTGAGACGCTGGTGGAAGCCGGTTACGCACCCGAGATGGCCTATTTCGAATGCCTGCACGAACTCAAACTGATTGTTGACCTGATTTATGAAGGCGGTATCGCCAACATGAATTACTCGATCTCCAACAACGCAGAATACGGCGAATACGTCACGGGCCCGAACATCGTGACCTCGGCCACAAAGGAAGCCATGCGCAAGTGCCTGAAAGACATTCAGACTGGCGAATACGCGAAGAGCTTCCTGCTGGAAAACCGTGCTGGTGCGCCAACCCTGTTGAGCCGCCGCCGATTGAATGCAGAGCACCAGATCGAAGTGGTGGGTGAGAAACTCCGCGCCATGATGCCCTGGATTGCAAAAAACAAGCTGGTTGATCAGACCCGCAACTGATGAATTGGCGGGGCTTTACAGGGCCCCGCTGGTTCAACTTTCAAGCCGCGCAAAACACTTGCGCGGCTTTTTCGTTTTGATGGCTTACGTTTGGTATCCTCCTGTCATGAATCAATCTGCTTCCATGAGCAACGTCAATTGCGCCAACAATCTCGCGACGGGGAGTCAGTTTTATGAATGACGCTGGCGACTCTGATCTTGAGCTAGATGAGCCGCCACCGCGCAAGCGGCGCAAGGGCATCTACATCTTGCCCAACCTGTTTACGCTCGCGGGTTTGTTCGGTGGTTTTTATGCCATCGTGATGGCCATGAATGGCCGGTTTGACCAGGCTGCAATTGGTGTGTTTTCGGCAATGGTGCTGGACAGCCTGGATGGGCGCATTGCACGCATGACCAACACCCAGAGCGCCTTTGGTGAGCAGATGGACTCTTTGGCCGACATGGTCTCATTTGGCGCGGCGCCGGCATTGATCGCGTATGTGTGGGCTTTGACTGGTTTGGGCCGCTGGGGCTGGATTGCTGCCTTCGTGTACTGCGCCTGCGCCGCGCTAAGGCTCGCCCGCTTCAACGTCAATACTGCGGTGGTCGACAAGCGGTTCTTTCAAGGCTTGCCATCGCCCGCTGCAGCGGCGCTGGTGGCCGGGTTCATCTGGCTGATGGATGAAGCGGGCTTCCAGGGTGAAGAAGTGCGCTGGTACATGTTTGCCCTGACGCTGTATGCGGGTTTGACCATGGTCACCAATGTGCCTTTCTACAGTTTCAAGGACCTCAGCATCAAGCGCAGCGTCCCTTTCGCCGCCATTGTGTTGATTGCTCTGGGCATTGCAGTCATCAACATTGACCCTCCGACGGTCATGTTCGCGCTCTTTGTTGGCTATGGTTTGTCGGGGTACGTGCTGTATGTGTGGCGTAAGGCCAAAGGCCTGCAAACGAGCGTGATTTCGACGTCGACCGACGAGCCGGACGAGCGCGGTTTGCACAAGTGAACACGGCAGCCTCTCTTGAACTTTGGCTGAGATCGTCGGGACCACGGAGCGGAAAATTCTGTGATACATTGCCACCCATGAAGCAAATTTCGCTAGCACTACTGCTATCTGCCAACGGGCGGAGACGGTAGCGCACACGCGTACACCCCATTCCACGGCCCGTTTGCACCAGCAACGGGCCGTTTTTCATTGGGTTGCTGGTTTTTCGAAACTCCACATTGGACGAGAAGCACATGTTGAAAACACCGTCAGGCAGATCCAAATCGTATGCCCCCATTTGCCTTGCTGACTGGCGTTGGCCACATTTGCGACCGCTACCATTGCGCACTGAACAAAATTTCATCTCTACCCATTACGACCAGATCACCAGGAGCCTTCCATGACCGACAAACTGATTATTTTTGACACCACCTTGCGCGACGGCGAGCAGTCTCCGGGTGCTTCGATGACACGTGACGAGAAGCTGCGTATTGCACGCCAGCTGGAGCGCCTGAAAGTTGATGTGATTGAGGCCGGTTTTGCGGCCAGCTCCAACGGCGACTTCGAGGCGGTCCAGGCTATTGCCAGAGCCGTCAAGGACTCGACCGTCTGCTCGCTTTCGCGGGCGAACGACAGGGACATTTCCAAGGCCGCCGAAGCCCTGAAAGACGCGAAGTCCGCGCGCATTCATACTTTTATCGCGACGAGCGCGCTGCACATGGAAAAGAAGCTGCGCATGACTCCCGAGCAGGTGCTGGAGCAGGCCAAACTGTCGGTTCGTTTTGCGCGCAACCTGGTGGCTGATGTCGAATTCAGTCCCGAAGATGGGTATCGGAGTGACGTTGATTTCCTTTGTCGGGTGCTCGAAGCCGTCATCAACGAAGGAGCGACCACCATCAATGTGCCCGACACCGTCGGTTATGCCGTACCCGAGCTTTATGGCAATTTCATCAAGACACTGCGCGAGCGTGTGCCCAACAGCGACAAGGCTATTTGGTCGGTGCATTGCCACAACGACCTGGGCATGGCTGTGGCCAACTCGCTGGCTGGCGTCATGATCGGCGGCGCCCGTCAGGTCGAGTGCACCATCAATGGCTTGGGCGAGCGCGCCGGCAACTGCTCGCTGGAAGAGATTGTCATGGCGGTGAAAACGCGTCGTGATTATTTCAACCTGGATATGAATATCGATCCACTGCACATCGTGGCTGCCAGCCGGATGGTGAGTCAAACCACGGGCTTTGTGGTGCAGCCGAACAAGGCCGTGGTTGGTGCGAATGCGTTTGCCCATGCATCTGGCATTCATCAGGACGGCATGTTAAAGGCCCGCGAAACCTACGAAATCATGCGTGCCGAAGACGTGGGCTGGAGCGCCAGCAAGATGGTGCTGGGCAAGCTCAGCGGACGCAATGCGTTCAAACAGCGCCTGCAGGACTTGGGTGTGCAGATGGAAAGCGAGGCCGACACCAATGCTGCGTTTGCGCGATTCAAGGAGCTGGCAGACGGCAAGAGCGAAATTTTTGACGAGGACATCCTGGCGCTGGTTAGCGATGAAAGCGTGACGCACGAGAAAGAGCAATACGGCTTCGTGTCTTTGTCCCAGCACAGCGAAACTGGCGAAAGGCCGCAGGCGACGATTGTCTTCACTGTCGATGGGAAGGAGTTCAAAGGCGAGTCTGATGGCAATGGACCGGTTGATGCCTCTCTCAAAGCCATCGAAAAACATGTCCAGAGTGGCGCCGAGATGGTGCTTTACTCCGTCAATGCGATCAGCGGGTCCACCGAAAGCCAGGGGGAGGTCACGGTACGTCTGCAAAACAGCGGCCGCGTTGTCAACGGGATGGGGGCGGATCCCGACATCGTGGTTGCATCCGCCAAAGCCTATTTGAGCGCCCTGAGCAAGTTACAAAGTAAATCTGACCGGGTCGCTGCTCAGGGCTGAGTGGCAAATAGCAAATTTATCTGTTTAAATTCAATAACTTATCGAAATTATGGCCTTAAAGGGCATGTAAAACTCCGGTAAACTTACAACTTCAGCAGGGCTATTAGGAAAGTCACGCAAACGATTGATATTGCGTGACTTTTTCTATTTGTATACACTCCACCATCGCGATTTAAATGCACTGGAGTCGAATCAATGTCCATCACGCTGAATTTGATATTCAAACGATCCTTACAAATCGTTGGACTTCTTTCCGTTTCTAGCGCGCTTATTCTTCCAGCTGCTCAAGCTGCCACCTCAAAGCGTCAGGTGGTTAAAAAATCACATGCCGTTAAAGTTGTAGCAAAAAGAGTGGCTGTTCCTGTCCGGAAAACAGCTACTTTTAACCTCAAGTCCAAGCGCCGCGCGGTGGTGTTTGCAGCGGCCCCAGCGCGACCTTCATTCGGAAAAATTGCAGGCCTGCACGGTTCTCAGGACTCGCTCGATCTGAAGTCCAGTGTGGCGTTGGTGATTGACCAGGAAACGCAAGAAGTGTTGTTCAGCAAAAACGATCAGGCGGTGTTGCCGATTGCCTCATTGACCAAGTTGATGACTGGCGTCATCGTGAGCAATGCCCGTTTGCCCATGGATGAAGTCATCACGATTACTCAGGATGATGTGGACACAGAAAAAGGTAGCAGCTCACGCTTGCGAGTCGGCTCGAGTCTGACGCGTGGCGAATTGCTGCACCTTGCATTGATGTCAAGTGAAAACCGTGCGGCTCATGCATTGGGACGCACATACCCCGGGGGCATGACTGCGTTCGTGAACCTGATGAATGCCAAGGCCAGGGCGCTGGGCATGAAGGGCACGCGCTATGTCGAACCTACAGGTTTGTCCAGCCGGAACCAATCCAATGCCCAGGATCTTGCGACCTTGGTCAATGCTGCGCATGCTGACCCGATGATTCGCGAGTTGTCAACATCAACGGGATATCAGGTTGCCGTTGGCGACCGGACCCTGCAATACAACAACACGAATCGACTGGTGAAAAATCCCGAGTGGGAGATTGGCCTGCAGAAAACCGGCTACATCTCTGAAGCCGGACAGTGCCTGGTCATGCAGACCAAGATTGCTGGGCGCAAACTCATCATGGTGTTTCTGGATTCTGCTGGCAAGCTAAGCCGTTTGGGTGACGCCGAGCGGGTGCGTCGCTGGGTGGAATCCCAGCCCGTTGGCGCACCCAAAATCAGCGCGGCCGCCAAGCCCGTCAACGGCTGACACTGACTGCCGATTCCAAATAGTTTTTAGGCCAGGCCTGAACGGCAGAATGCTATCCTAATAATAGCAAACTGGCCCCGTCGCCAAAGGGCCTACCCCATTTTTTACTTGAAGTTTCCCGCCTTGTAGCCCAAAGCAGCCGAAATCTCATGTGCGGTGGCCTCCAGCTTCGGCAGCCAACTTTCGTCCAGCCGGTCAGCTGGGGCCGAAATCGACAAACCCGCTACCAGTTTGCTTTGATCGTCATAAATTCCGGCGGCCATGCAGCGAACACCCAATTCAAGCTCTTCGTTGTCGCGCGCAATACCGTATTGGCGCGCCTTGGAGAGTTCACGTTCCAGCGTGGCCAGCTGGGTAATGCTGTTGCGGGTTTGACCGGGTAAGCCTGTGCGGGTTGCGTAGGTGCGCAAGCGCTGCGGATCATCAAAAGCCAAAAACAGTTTGCCTACCGACGTGAGGTGCAAGGGCGCACGGCCCCCGATGGCACGCACGACCTGCATGCCTGAGCGCTCGCTGTAGGCCCGCTCAACGTAAATAATTTCGTCTCCCTGACGCATGCTCAGGTTGACCGGCTGCTGCGTCAACTTGTGCAGCTCGCGCATGGGTGTCAAAGCGGCATCGCGCACGCTCAGGCGTGCCTTGACGAGATTGCCAAGCTCCAGCAAGCGCATGCCCAGGCGGTAACTGCCAGCGACTGGCCGGTCGACAAAACGTCCGGTTGCCAGGTCATTCAAAATGCGATGCGCCGTGGAAGGGTGCAGGCCGGATTTTTCGCTGATTTCCTTGAGCGAGACCGCCTCCTCACGGCCGGACAGAATTTCCAGCAGGGTAAACATGCGCTCTATGACCTGAACGGTCGGCTTGGTTGGATTGGTGATGTTGTCGGCCATTTGCATCGCGGGTAGATGATGCAAATTTTACCTTGTGAAATTGTTCCTCAGGGATGTTCGCCTTGTCGGCGAGCCTTGAGCTGTCAGCTTGCTGCTGGAGGTGCTGACCCGCACACCCATTGCCCGTCAACCAGAATTTGATTGGGGAGGAACCTGGCCTTGTAATTCATTTTTGGACTCTGCGAAATCCAGTAGCCCAGGTAGACATAGGGCAAACCGAGTTGTTTGGCTTGCTCAATCTGCCACAACACGCTGTAGTTGCCGTAGCTGGCCTGCCGGTCGGGTTCGTAAAACGTGTAGACGGCAGATACGCCGTCTTCCAGCACATCCAGAATGGACACCATCTTCAGCGCGCCCGCCTCCCCATTGGGCAAGGTCTCGCGAAACTCTACCAGCCGGGAATTGACGCGGCTTTGCAGCAGGAACTGCGTGTATTGATCAATGCTGTCGTGATCCATCCCACCGCCTGCATGCCGTCCGTTTTGATAACGCAAGTAGAGTTGGTAGTGCTCGGGCATGTAGCAAAGCTTGAGGACACGTGCCTGCAACCCCGCGTGGCGACTCCAGGCTCGGCGCTGGCTGCGGTCTGGCTGAAAGCTATTGACCGGCACCCGTAAGGGCACACAGGCCTGGCAGCCGTCGCAGTACGGGCGGTAGGTAAACATCCCACTGCGACGAAACCCGTTGGTCACCAGCTCCGAATACGCGGCGTTATGGATGAGGTGGCTGGGTGTGGCGACTTGCGAGCGCGCCTGCCTCTCGGGCAGATAGCTGCAGGGGTACGGTGCAGTCGCATAAAACTGCAAGGTTTGTAGCGGCAGGTCTTTGAGGTGCGTCACGCTGTTGTTCGCTCGGGCCGTCAAAAAATCTGATTCCAGTATAGGGCGTCAAACTTCCATTGAGGAGCTGTTTCGAGCGCGCTGTTGGCTACATGCACAACGAAATCTGCGCGCGGCATTTCCGCCGCGCCAAGAGACGCCAGATGCGGGGTGTTTTGCTGGCAATCAATTATGGAGATATTGTGGGCGCGGCAGAACGCCACAAGTGCTGCCAGTGCCATTTTGGATGCGTCGGTGCGATGGGCAAACATGGACTCTCCAAACACCATACTGCCCAGGTTGACGCAATACAGGCCGCCGACAAGCTCGCTGTTGACCCAGGTTTCAATGCTATGGGCGTGGCCAGCTTTGTGCAGCGCTGTGTAGGCGGTCACCATTTCAGGGACTATCCAGGTTCCGGGTTGACCCTCTCGAGGCGTGGTGGCACAGGCATGAATGACTTCTGCAAATGCTGTGTCAAACCGAATTTCATGCGTTGCCATGCTGATGGCTCGCTTCAGGGCTTTGCGCAAACTCCGGTGGAGTCTGAAGTCTTCCGTGCGAAGCACCATGCGGGGATCAGGGCTCCACCACAGAATGGGCTGCTCCACGCCAAACCACGGGAAAATGCCGCGCGCATAGGCCTGCAGAAGTGCATGCACATCCAGAGCACCGCCCGCTGCTAGCAAGCCCGGCGCAGGGTCGGTGTTGGTCCACGCAGATGCAACCGGGGGAAACGCTTCGTCAGCGGCAAGCCAGGGCAGGGGATGGGAGAGCGTCCGCATGGGAGGAGTTTGACAGGTATGGACCCGCCAGACCGGCCCACCTGCCCAAACACTGGTCGCACCACGGCAAGCGATTCACGCAAGCGGGTCTTCCCGGCAATTTCGCTTCATCAAGCGGGAGCAGTGGCTAAACCCTTCAAAGACGCGAAAAAAACAAGGCTATAATCATAGGCTGTATTCCTCAATAGCTCAGTTGGTAGAGCGCCGGACTGTTAATCCGTAGGTCCCTGGTTCGAGCCCAGGTTGAGGAGCCAACATTTTCAAGGGCCTGCAAGTAATTGCGGGCCCTTTTTCTTTGGCCAGTTGCTTGAAGAGCAACTGGCAACACGTGAGAATAAAGGCATGAACAACGCCGTTTTTGATTTTGAGTATCCCCGTGTTTTGTCGATCGCCGGCTCGGACAGCGGTGGTGGCGCGGGCATCCAGGCTGACCTGAAGACGATTGCTGCTCTGGGCTGTTATGGCATGACCGCCATCACGGCGCTAACGGCGCAGAACACGCAAGGCGTTCGCTCCATTCATGGGGTTCCGGCCGACATGCTGCGCGATCAGATTGATGCTGTGGTGGAGGACATCGGCGTGCACGCCGTCAAGATAGGCATGTTGCATGCGCCCGAGATCGTGCGGACGGTTGCCGCAGCCATTGATCGCCACGGTTTCAGCAATGTTGTACTGGATCCGGTCATGGTGGCGACCAGCGGTGCGGTGTTGATTGACAGCCCTGCGGTCGATGTCCTTGTGCGTGAACTGTTTTCGCGTTCCGCCCTGGTTACCCCCAATCTGGACGAGACGGCGCTGCTGGTAGGCCGCGCGATTCAGAATCCGGACGATATGGAGCGGGCGGCGCGCGAGTTGCTGGCCAAAGGGGCACGTGCCGTGCTGATCAAGGGCGGGCATTTGCCCGGTGAGACGGTCATTGACCTGCTGCTCAAGGCAGAAGGCTTGACCCACTGGATGGAGGCGCCTCGCATTCATAGCGCCAATACACATGGCACGGGTTGCACGCTTTCATCGGCTATCGCAGCTGGCCTGGCATTGAACCAATCGCTTGTCGAGGCCGTTGAAAGCGCCCGATCCTATGTGCGCGGAGCCCTGCAAGCAGGCGCAAGCGTGAAAACCGGCGCCGGCAGCGGCCCGCTGAATCACAGTCATGCCCCACAGCCCATGCGTCTCAATGCACTTTCGGGGCGCGGTCAGCCGGTTTGAAGACCAGTTCTGGGTCGTGTCAGTCGGGCCAGCAGAAAAGTCAATGCCAGCGTCGGCAGTGCTGCACCCCATTCGGGCGCAAGCTTGGCGCACAGGTGGTAGGTGACGATACCCAGAAGCCAGATCACAACCGCGCTCAGGCGGACCTTTTTGGCATCAACCATCGTTGCGATGTTTTCGGTCCCGCTCAGTCTGGCCAGAATCACTCCGTACAGGGGCACGAAAACCGAGCTGAGCATCAGTAAAAACGGCTCAAGGCTGTGCATGGGCAGAACCAGGGCCAGCGCCGTGCAAAGAACTGCCAAAACTATGCCCCAGCGGCGCAGACTCCATGCGGGCCGCAGGCTGTGGCCAGCCACAGAGCCGGAGTACAAGTCTCCATAGGCGTTGTCGACTTCATCGATGAGAATCAGGCCCAAAGCGATCAGTCCGCCCTGTGCGAGCAGCAGCGCGGATACCAGGTCGGTGCTGGGTGTTGTAAGGGCGATCAGTACGCCCAGGCTGTAACACCAGGTGTTGGCGATGGCATAGCCCAGCCAGGTGCCGCGCAAAGCGCTTTTTCCATCGCGCCCATGCCGCGCAAAGTCCGCCACCAGCGGCAGCCAGGACACCGGCATGGCGATGACCAGGTCCAGCGCTGAAAGCGTGCTCATGCCGCCGTTGCCCGGACGGTCCCAGAAAGCGTCCCAGCCTTGTGCATGCGCCCGACCCACAAACTGCCAGGTCAGCCAGACCAACGAGGCGATGACCAGGGGCAATCCAAACCGCCCGATGAACTTTCGGACCAGCTTGACCATGGAGCCCGACAAAAGCGCTATCAGGACGCCGCCCCAGAGGAGGGTGGCCAGCACTGGCCAGTAGGCGTCGATGAACGAGCCGGATTGCCTGGCAATAGCCACGGTGCCGTCACGCATCACAACAAGTTCAAAAGTTGTCCAACCGATCAGTTGCACGATGTTGAGGACCACAGGCAAGCGTGCGAAATGGCTGCCGTAGGTCGCGTGCATCAGGCCTGCGCTGGACAGACCACTGTCGCAGCCGATTTTGGCAGTCCAGGCCAGCAGGCCGGCACCCAACACCGAGCCAACCACGATCACTGTGAAGGCGGCTTGGGTGCCCAGGGCGGGTACGAGATAGGCGCCGATCTGCATGACCAGCAAACCCACGCCCAGGCTAAGCCAAAGCGCGGCGTGGTCGCGCCAGCCGAACAAGCGGTCGGTCTGCGGGAGCGGCGTGAGTGCGGTATTGAGTTGGAGAGCCATTAACTTTTCCTTGTGTCAATGGCAGGTCGGCTTGCGGGGCACGTACAGCTCAAGCTGCCCGAACCCTGAAACATGCTTCCCTGCGCGAGGATTACCTCAATCAGGTTCAAAGGGACTTTCTCAGCCGCCATCTTCATGGCAACACCCCCAGCGAATACGGTCTTGTCAGACCGCCCCGGAATTGTAGCCAGCCGCGCACAAAGGAAAAAGGCCCGGTGAACGGGCCTTGTTATCTGTTGGAGCGCAGCAGGTTAATCGAAAACCGGTGACTCAACACCCAGAACCTTGTGTAGTTTCGAACTGGTCGTTGTGTACTGCAGGTTAATTTGTTTATCCGGGAAGATGAGAGGCGCCGCTCCAAACGCGGCCAGCGCACATTCGTGAAAACCGCTGAGGATCAGCTTTTTCTTGCCCGGATAGGTGTTGATGTCGCCCACAGCAAATATGCCGGGAATGTTGGTCGAGAACTTTTCGGTGTCCACGTTGACTTGCTTGCGCTCAATGTCCAGTCCCCAGTTCGCAATGGGTCCAAGCTTGGGTGACAGGCCGAAGAAAACCAGCAGCGCATCCAGCGGCACCACGCGTGTCACGGCATCAGCGCCGGTAACCTTCACGCCAGTTAGTTTGTCGTCCTTCTCCGCAAATCCTGTGACTTGCCCAACGATGAATTGCATTTCATGCTCGGCGCAGAGCTCATGCATTTTGGCCACGCTGGCTGGCGCGGCAGCGAACCCGTCGCGGCGGTGAATCAGGATGACGCTTTCGGCTTTGTTGGGCCCTTCCTTGGCAAACTCCAAAGCCCAATCAAGCGCAGAGTCGCCGCCGCCCACAATCACCAGGTTTTTGCCCGCAAACTGGCTGGGCGATTTGACGCGGTAAAAGAGTTGCGTGTCGTGAAATTTCTCCAGACCATCAACGCGTAGCAAGCGCGGCTGAAATGCCCCCACGCCAGCGGCGATAAATATGGTTTTGGACAGAAATTTCGTGCCTTTGGAGGTCTCGACATAAAAGCGGCCGTCGTCCTGCTTTTCAACCACGCTGACTTCCTGACCGAAATGAAACGTGGCGTTAAAGGGCTCGATTTGTTTGAGCAGGGAGTCCGTGAGTTCTTTTCCTGTGCACACCGGCACAGCGGGGATGTCGTAAATCGGCTTATCGGGGTACAGCTCAATACACTGGCCACCGGGATAGGCGAGTGAGTCAATCACATGCGCATTGATTTCAAGCAGGCCTAGCTCGAATACTTGAAACAGCCCGACAGGCCCGGCGCCGATGATGACGGCGTCTGTCGGAATCATTGGAACACCCCTGCCGGATGCTCACTTCGTGTCGCACCACCTCCCCTTGCAGGGGACGACGCCTGCGGCCCGGCAAAGCCAGTTCCGCGGCGTCCGCTTGCTGAATACATGATTAGCGGATCAGCTCGGACAATTTGCCGGTCTTGTCTTTCCACTCTTCGGCATCGGGCAAGGCTTCCTTGCGCTTGGTGATGCTTTTCCAGCCTTCTGCGCGGCTCAACTCAACATTGAGCTTGATGAAAGCGAGCTGGTCGGCTGGCACATCTTCTTCGGCAAAGATGGCGTTGACCGGGCACTCCGGAATGCACACAGCGCAGTCAATACATTCGTCCGGGTCGATCACCAGCATGTTGGGACCCTCGCGGAAGCAGTCTACGGGACACACATCAACGCAGTCGGTGTATTTGCAACGGATGCAGGATTCGGAAACGATGTGAGTCATGTTGGTCTAGCGGGGATCGGTGGAAACCCTCGATTTTAAGAGGATTCCGTCAGGAGGGTTAAGTGAGTATGAGAGGTGGGCTGATCAGGATCAAAGAATCAGCGCGGCGCCGGATGTTTTGTTCGATGCCGTGTCCACCAGCACCAGCGAGCCCAACACGCGTGAGCGCTTGTAAGGCAGGGTGGCCAGCGGTGCCTGCAGGCTCAATTCAATGTGCCCAATCGCATTGGGCGGCAGTTCGCTGGCGTCTTCTTCTGCCAGCGTGTTGACATCAAGCTTGTGGACGATGCGTTTGACCTTGGCCTTGACCCAGCGATGGCCATGCAGGGCCCAGTAAACGCGGCCAGCGACCAGCGGCTCGTCGTCCATCCAGGCGATGGTCACAGACAGTTCACGTGTCGGCTCAAAAGTGTCAGTCGCCAGCAGCCAGTCCCCGCGTGAAACATCCACTTCGCGGTCCAGCACAATGCCGGCGCTGTGGCCGGCCAGAATGGAGCGCGGCTCGCGCGTGTGGTCCAGCATCTGCGCCACCACGGCGCTTTGACCGCTGGGCAGTACCGTGATGGTTTGGCCGGGCTGTACGCCCCCTGTGGCAACACGGCCCCAAAAGACACGGCGGCCCTGGGATGTGTCCGACGAGGAGGAGAACTTCTCCACCCACTGCACGGGAAAGGCGAAAGCCTCGGTGCGTTCAGCGGGGGTGGCAGGCAGGTGCTCCAGCAATTGCAGCAGAGACGCGCCTTCGTAGCCACACCAGCCTGGCTTGGCATCCACCACGTTGTGGCCGATCAGCGCGGAGATGGGCACGATGGCCTTGACCGGGATTTTCGCGGCCTTGGCGAAGGCGGTGAGCGCTGCACCAATGTTTTTAAAAGCCAGCGTGGAGTCATCCACGGCGTCAAGCTTGTTGACCGCGAACACGATGGATGGCACGCGCAGCAGATTGACCAGCAGCGAGTGGCGGCGGGTTTGCTGCAACAGCTCCATCGAAGGGTTTTTCCAGTCCAGCTTGGTGGCATCGACCAGCACCACGGCGGCGTCAGCGCTGGACGCTGCGGTCACCATGTTACGTGTGTACTGCTCATGGCCAGGCGCATCGCCGATGATGAATTTGCGGTTTTCGGTGGCGAAGTAGCGGTAGGCCACGTCGATGGTGATGCCTTGCTCGCGCTCGGCCTCCAGGCCGTCGGTCAGAAGGCTCAGATCAATGGGCCGGCCGGCGGCACGGCGCTCCAGGGTGTCGAGCTGGTCGGCCAGGATGGCCTGGCCATCGAACAGCAGGCGGCCGATCAGCGTGCTCTTGCCATCGTCAACGGAACCGGCCGTTAGGAATCGGAGCGCCTTCATCAGAAATACCCTTCCTTCTTGCGCTTTTCCATGGAAGCTTCACTGGTGCGGTCGTCCATGCGTGTGGCGCCGCGCTCGCTCACCGTCACGGTCAGCGTCTCGGCCACGACTTCGCTCGCATTCGCGGCGGGGCTCTCGACCGGGCAGGTGCAGGTCATGTCGCCCACCGTGCGGAAGCGTACGAGGGCCGTCTCAACCGTTTCGCCTTCTT
>NZ_DASQZG010000017.1:0-122505 GCF_035638815.1 Polaromonas sp. | reverse complement strand
ATACGGCGGCATCGTTGGTCTCCTCATACTCGCTGGAGATATTTGGGCGATTATTAATATCTTCCAAAGCTCCGCTTCGAACGAGAAGAAACTTATTTGGATACTCGCGGTGGTGCTACTGCCATTGCTGGGCTTGATCCTGTGGTTTCTCCTGGGGCCGCGAAATCGCAAGGCGTAACGCAATGGTACGAAAAGCGGAACCCATTAAAGAGTGGCGCGTAGCCTAAACCGAAGAATGAGGTCTAACAAGGCGTTGAATAGGACCGTTGGGCCTTGGGAGCCGCGTCTGGTCGGGGCACGGCGGTCGTGGTCGGTCGCTCGACTCCGTCGTTACGGCGCGAAATGCTGCTTCGGCACAAGTTGATCATTGCCGTCGCGATTGCTGCAGTCATGACTTTGCTTGCCTCATGGCTGACCTCGGGGCAGTTCGACCCAGTCGGCGGCAAGCTTATATTTGTGGGCACCCTGATCCTCATGCCACTTGTAGTAGCTGCGAAAAACGGCCTCACAGGTTTGGGGGCAACGGCCCTGGCGTTCACGACCTACTTTGCGTTCGCTCTTCTTGGAGTCTGGCTTGCCAGCCGACAGAATCGAGTTAGGTCATGAAAGTAAAACTGTAAGTGTGCACCGAAAGCCACCCTGACGGGTCAATCGAAAGCGGATCGACTTCGGCGGCCGCTCATTTCCGACGTTGATATGGCTTCTCTCTGTCAACAGGCCACAGCGATTTCTCTGCACCTTTACAGATAGTAGATTCTTCCTCTTTGGCCGGATGAGGAACGCGGCGGAGCCCTTTAGCTGCCACCCGATGTGGATGCGCGACGGTTGCTCATGCTGATATGCGAGGGTTGGTTACCTCAAGACAATTTTGCGTCGCAGGGCTGCCTTCGGTCTAGAGCCTGAGATAGCGCCACCCACGTTGCCGCAAGTGGCGTTCACCATTAACGTTGCCGAGGATTCCCTTGATGGCCGCGGCTGCACCGCGTTCCCGATCCGGCCTGTGATCAGAGTTTCAGTGCATCACCTCCTGGCCAGTCAGCGGCTGTGCTTGGACCCCGTCCCAGCCCGACAGCTGCACCTCGCGCCCGATCGCCCATACGAAGCCTGCCAGTTCACGCGCCACCGCCACCACCGCCTTGTTCTTGACCATGCGGCGCGCACACAGCCGCTTGAATTTGCCACTCAGGCGCAACTGCGCTTTCCAGGCAATGTCGGTCACCGCCTTGGGCAACCCGTCCTGGCGCGTGGCGATGATGGGGCTGACTCGCGGCTCGTAGCGGTAATGCCAGGCCACCTCCACCAACATGCGCCGCGCGGCCGAGTTGCCCGCCTTGGTGATCGAGCCCTGTCGCCGCTTGGGGCCCGAGCTGTGCTCCCCCGGCACCAGGCCCACATAGGCCATCAACTGGCGCGGCGACTCAAAGCGCAGGAAGTCCTGCAGCTCGGCCACCAGTGTCATCGCTGCGATCAGTTGCACCCCGCGCATCGCCTGCAGGGCCTGCACCACCGGGGCCAACCCCCACAGCGGCAGGGCATCGCGCAAGGCCCGCTCCAGCCGGGCGATACGTGCACTGGCATCGGTGATGGCATGCAGGTATTCCTGGAAAGCGATCTGCTGGTTGGCATGCGCCAGCTTCACCGTGGCCAGCCAGCGCAGGTGGGCTGGTGTCCAGGAACTCTTGCCCGCATAGGGCACGCCATTGCGCAGCAGCATGGCCTTGAGGCGGTGGCGCCCGTTGCGCTGCTCGCGCACCGCGTCTTCCCGGGCCCGCACGAGGTCGCGCACAGCCTCGTCAGCCCCATCGGGCACACGCACCACGGCCAGATCTCCCGAGCGGGCCAGGCGCGCCAACAGCATGGCATCGCGCCGGTCGGTCTTGACACGTTCGCCCGGCGGTCGCGCAATGGACGATGGGGCGATGACTTGGCAGTGCAGGCCCTGGGCGGTGAGGTGACGCCAGATGACGAAACCGCACGGACCGGCTTCGTAGACGATGTGCAGCGTTCGCCCCTGACTGATCAGGCGGCGCAGCGCCTTGTCTAGCGAGGCGAGGTCTCCCCTAATGCTGGCGACATGGCGAACCTCGCCGCCTCGCGGCGCATCCGCCACAGCGATATCAATACTGTCCTTGTGAACATCCAGTCCCACGAACAACGTGCTAGATTTACCCATGGCCCGACTCCTTGCAACATGGCAACGCCCCGACAGACCACCTGTCGGGTGCACTGGTGTAGCTCGGCAGACCCCGTGTCCGCAACCTACGGCTTCGCAGGCGTCGGGCCGCCCTTGGCTACAAAGCCATTTTGTCTACAAAGCCTCCGTCCTCAAAGCCGCCGTCGAAGGCCGCCTCGTAGAAACCGAAGCCAGCATCGCCCGCCGTGAAGGCCGCAGCTACGAGACAGGCGAGAAGCTCTTGCAGCGAATCCTGGACGTGCGACGCGTAACGTGGAAGGGGCGTGGTAAGTACGTCGAGCCGGAAAATGCGGCTGCATTATTGGATTGGCCGGCACCGGTAGGATGGTCTAGCAGCACCTTGGAAGCCGTGACTGAAGCAAACCGTGTCATTTGCTACGGCATCCTTATGCCGAAAGAGAACTTGGATGTGGGGGTGCTTTTCGTCAAAGTCCGCGACATGCGTGGCGACACAATTGACTTGGACGCACTGCATAGAACGTCAAATGAGATTGCCGCCAAATATGCGCGAGCCTCACTGAAGACTGGGGATGTGCTTTTGTCGATCCGCGGTACTTTCGGTCGCGTCGCGACAGTGCCGCCGTTGTTAGACGGCGGCAACATTACTCAAGATACAGCCCGGGTTGCCGTTAGCCCTGAATTTGACGCCGCATTCGTCGCGTTGTATTTGAGATCGGAAGACGCCCAACGCTATTTCAAAAAGGTCGCCCGGGGTGTTGCGGTCAAAGGCGTCAATATTGGCGATATACGTCCAATGCCAATCCCCGTGCCACCAATAGCCGAGCAAATCCGCATCGTCGCCGAAGTCGACCGCCACCTGTCCATCGTCCGAGAAGTCGAGGCCGAGGTCGATACCAACCTCAAGCGTGCGCAGGCGCTACGACAGGCTACTCTTTCACAGGCTTTTTCATCATGATGATTGCCATAGATGAGAGCTCCAAACTCGTCTATGAGGGTCAAGGGCACTACGGATATGGCTTATGGCCTTCCCCTGTACTTTCCCTGGCGACACCGATTTTGGAAGAAACTGATTTCCAAAAACTACCCCCCGACGCAGACCTCTATTCAGCGAAATTGCTATTCCGCGAGGATTCATTTGATCCGGTAACACGGGTTAGACGAGGTCGTTTCTACGTCAATCCTGGCACGCAACCTCAGCCGTGGAAAGTTACACCTCACTCTTTCCTCCCTTCGCAAGCTCTCACGCCAATGAGTCTGCATGGTTTTGATGGGCGGTCAGCCTTAAACATGTTCGGCGAGGGATTTGAGAAGGCGTTGATCGCGCTTGGCAGTAGGCAGGCGTTCACACTTTGGCGTGTGATAGGTGTTGAACGGATTGTTACGGGAGAGGATTTGTTTACGCTTCGCGCCAGATCGACTCTCGGCGTTTTGCCGGAATTGGACCAATCTGCAATTCCAGACCATGCGCGTCACAAAGTAAATGAGACTGTGGGGAAGTTGATTGAGGCTGCTTATCGCGCTGGCCCGGAGTCAGTCGTTGATCGTGCGCGAGATGTTGCACAGTGGTGTATTGGGGCTTGGCTGTCCACCAAGGAGGGAGACCCAAGCTTGCGGTTGATAGATCTTTGGGAACTATCTGGAAAGATTTCCGAGAAAGATTTCGCTGTAATCCGCAATACAGGCCGTTCTTTGGCCCGGTTGCACGCACGAAATAAGCCGAATGTTCAAGAAGAAAAAAGCACCCGTCCGGTTACCGAGGATGATGCCGAATATTCAATTGCTGCGGTAGGGTTGGTGCTGAGGGAGCTCGGTTGGTCTAACTAGTACGGAGAGGCGGAGAAAAATGTCACCTTTGCTAAGCGAAGTCGATCCTAAAGTTCATCGGAGAGTTATGGACCTCGTACGAGAGGCGGGCGTGACCGTTTCAGACTGGACAAATTTTCGGAGTGGCCCGAAGCCTGAACGCGCTGCCAGTAATCCCAAGTATTGTTATGAATGGGCCTTTGTCGAACCCGGAAAGGTCGTCGTGCTGAATCTTTGGTTTGATGCGATGACCGAGCAAAACGGTAACTTGCTTCAGACGATTAATCCTCGGCGTTTTGGCTTGGCTATGGGAAGAGCTGGAAAAAAAACCTGGGAGCGTCGCGCCTCGCGTATGGATCTTTGTATTCAACAGGCCGCTCGAACCAATATCCCGATTCGCGTAATTGTTTGCCAAGGCGACATGCGGAGTGCGGAGGACCCAGATTCAGAACCATCCCACGTCTATCGAAGGGCGTTGGATCTGGAGCCTTGGGCTATTACTTCGTATGACCAATCGACAGGTGATTGTGTGGTGACGCGGGGTGCTGAGCCCGATCGCTTTACCGATCAGTTCGACGTTCAACCGAATGAGGGCTTTCCCGAGCAACGAGATGCCAACGGGAAAGTGTATGTGCGTAGCCTGGAAGTTCGAAAAGCAGTATTGCGTCGCGCTAGCGGTAAATGTGAATTTTGTGATGTACCGGGGTTTGTTAAATATGATGGCCGGATATTTTTAGAGACACATCACGTAGTACCGCTTTCTGAAAAGGGTATGGACCTTGTTACCAACGTTATTGCTCTTTGCCCCAATCACCATCGCGAGGCACACTACAGCAACCGCCGTGTGCCACTGCGAGTACAGCTCCTGGGCAAGGTGGTTGAAGCCAACATCCGGGTCATGGGAGACGTAGCAGTTCCTGCCAGTGAGCAGGACTTAATTTAATAGCGGGCTTTACTGGGCCCGATCAAGCAAACTGTTCCTAAGCAAGGCACCAAAACCGGGTGTTTTTGGGCCGAGTTGCAGAAATGTAGCACTTCCTTTGTCCATTATTGATGCATGTCCATTTATCGTGGACAATACGAAAAAATGGACAAACTGCCTGCACACCCAGAAACCAATTTGCTGAACGCCGCCTTAGATGCCGCGCTCGGCTTGGGGCTGGACGCGCAACTGGAGCTGGCTAAGCCCAAGCGGGGTGCAGCAGACGCCGATGCCGTGGTGCGCATTGGCCGCGGTGGCAAGGGCCGGAAGTACGTGGCTGAGGTACGCCGCCTGCTACGGCCAGCAAATTTGGGCGCGACGCTGCATCAACTGGACTGGCAAGCGGAGGTGCATGCCCTGCCTGGGTTGCTGGTGGCCGACTACATCAATCCGGATATGGCAGAGACTTTGCGCAAGCAGGGGCGGGAGTTTCTGGACACCGCGGGCAATGCTTTCATTCAGCAGCCGCATGTGCTGGTCTGGGCAACAGGCCGCAAGCCGGTGCAGAGGGCCGTGGCGCCGCAGGTGGGCCGGGCCTTTCAGACCACCGGTTTGCAGGTGTTGTTTGCGCTGCTGTGCCACCCGGAGTGGGTCAATTTGCCCTACCGAGAGCTGGCCGCCCGGGCCGGCGTGGCGCATGGCACGGTGGGTTGGGTCATGCCCGATCTGCAGCGCCAAGGCTTTGTGGCAGACCTCGATGGCAAGCGTGGCACGCGCCGCCTGTTTGACGGTGAGCGATTGCTGGCGCTGTGGACTGATGCCTATGCGCGCCAGTTGCGGCCACGTACGCTGCTGGGCCGTTACTACGTGCCCGCACTGCAAGGCTGGCAGGAGTGGCCCCTCGACAAGAGTGGCGCTCAGTGGGGTGGCGAGCCTGCTGGCGCGCTGCTGACCAACTACCTGACACCAGGTGAGCTGACGATGTATGCCGACAAGTTGCCAGGCCCACTGGCCGCACGCTACCGTTTTGCCAAAGAGGCAGACGTGGGGCACAAGGCCGTGGTGGAGGTGCGCCACCGGTTTTGGCATTTCCCTGAAGACGCAGCGGCCGGGCCTTGTGTACCCCCGGTGCTGGTCTATGCCGATCTGCTGGCCACGGGCGATGCACGCTGCATCGAAACAGCAAAACGCTTATATGACGACCAAATTGCACGACTTGTCCGCCAGGCTTGATCTGTTGCCGCTGGCACAGGTGGTGCGCCCGCTACAGGTAGTGGCAGCGCCGTTGGGGACCGGGTTTTTCCTGATGGGGGCCGCCGCGCGTGACGTGATGCTGCTGCATGTGTACGGCATAGACACCAGGCGCAAAACCGAAGACATTGACTTTGGTGTGATGGTGCAAGACTGGAGCACTTTTGAGGCTTTGCGCCAGGCCCTGATTGATGGCGGCGAGTTTGAGGCCGTGTCTAACGACGCCACGCACAAGCTGCGCCATAAAACATCGGCATACCCACTGGACATCGTGCCGTTTGGCGGCGTAGAGCGGGCCGACCGCACCCTGGCCTGGCCGCCTGATGAGCACACTGTGTTTGACTGCTTTGGCATGCGCGAGGCCATGCAGGTCAGCCATCAAGTCCTGTTGCCTGATGAGGTATCGGTCAACGTGGCGAGCATCCCCGCACTGGCATTGCTCAAGATCACCGCCTGGCACGACCGCAGGCTCAAGTTCCCCGGGCGTGACGCGCCAGACCTGATGCTGTACCTGCGGCATTACCTGGATTGCAACAACTATGACCACGCGGCCGCCGAGCATGCGGACTTGTTTGAAGCCGTTGATTTTGACCACGAAGAAATCAGCGCACGACTGCTGGGCCGTGACTTGCTTGAGCTGATTGACGCGCCTGCAACCCGACGCATCGTCGCGATATTGCAGCCTGAAACAGAGGAGCAAGGTGCGCTCTTGCTGGCTAAGCAGTCTGGCATGTCGCTGGAGCGCGCACGCAGAATCATCCACGCGCTTTGCTCTGAGTTATTGCAGAAAACCTGATTTTGAGAGCCCATACCGAATGAACACCACCACCAATGGCCTTGTCCAGAAACTCTGGAACTACTGCAATGTGCTGCGCGACGACGGCATGAGTTATGGCGACTATGTCGAGCAGCTCACCTACCTGCTGTTTCTCAAGATGGCCGACGAACGCGCGCAGCCGCCGCACAACCAGGCCAGCATCGTGCCCGGTGCGTATTCGTGGCCGTCGCTGCTGGCCAAAGATGGCGACGAGCTGTTTGACCACTACCGTCACGTGCTGGAAGCGCTGGGTCAGCAAAAGGGCACGCTGGGCCTGATCTTTGGCAAGGCCCAAAACAAGTTTCAGGACCCGGCCAAGCTGCGCCGCGTGATTGTGGATTTGATCGACGCAGAGACATGGACGATTCTGGGCGCCGACGTGAAAGGCGACGCCTATGAAGGCCTGCTGGAAAAGAACGCGCAGGACACCAAGAGCGGGGCAGGGCAGTACTTCACCCCGCGTGCGCTGATTCAGGCCATGGTGGATTGCATGGCACCGCAGCCCGGTGAATCCATCTGCGACCCGGCCTGCGGCACCGGTGGCTTTCTGTTCACAGCGCACAACTACATCACCCAGCACAACAAGAACCTGACGCGCGACCAGCTCAAGCACCTGAAGGAGAAAGCCTTTACCGGCTACGAGCTGGTACAAGCCACCGCGCGGGTTTGCGCCATGAACATGATGCTGCATGGCATCGGGTCTGAAAAGTCGGTGCCCGTGATCGTTGGTGACGCGCTGGGCTCGGACCCGGGCGAGCGCTACGAGGTGGTGCTAGCCAATCCACCTTTCGGCAAGAAGAGCAGCACTGTCATCGTGGGCGAAGACGGCCGCACCAGCACCGAAAAAGACACGATTGAGCGTGACGACTTCTGGGCCACCACCAGCAACAAGCAGCTCAACTTTGTGCAGCACATCAAGACGCTGCTGAAGACCAATGGCCGCGCCGCAGTGGTGCTGCCTGACAACGTGTTGTTTGAGGGTGGCGCGGGTGAAACCATTCGGCGCAAGCTGCTGCACGAGTGTGATGTGCACACACTGCTGCGCCTGCCGACCGGCCTGTTTTACGCGCAGGGCGTCAAGGCCAATGTGCTGTTTCTGGAGAAAAAATCCGCCAGCGAAAAACCGTGGACAAAGAAGCTTTGGATTTATGACCTGCGTACCAACAAACATTTCACGCTGAAGACCAGCCCGCTCAGGCGGCAAGACCTCGACGAGTTTGTGGATCTGTACAACGTCGCCAACCGCAACAAGCGCAAACCAACGTGGACTGCCGAGAACCCGGACGGGCGCTGGCGCATGTACCCCTACGAAGAACTGATAGCGCGCGACAAGGCAAGCCTTGACATCTTCTGGCTGAAGGATGATTCCCTCGCCGATAGCGACAACCTTCCGGCTCCAGCAGTAATTGCCCAGGAGATAGTCGAAGATCTGCAAGCGGCGCTGGAGCAATTCAAACTGATTGCTGCTGACCTGGATGCTGATATTGAGGAATCGGCCTGAGGTTCAGTTCATGTTCAATTAAATTGGTTGTTCATTTAAATTGAACGGCGCAAGAGCTTGCACAATTGCCTGAGTTGAATTCATAGCTACTCGCACACATCCAGTATTGGACAGGGGTGGGGGGCAAAAAAAGACTGCCGGTCGGCTCAGAAAAGCCTGACCCACCACATGCGCAGTCGCATACCCAGCTCACTGGTGTAGCCGGCTGTCGCGCTGCGCAGCTGGCCTTGTTCATCCAGCACTACAAAGGCGGGAACCGACTTGAAGCCGAAAGCGCGCGTCAGTTCACCCTGTGTGTCTACAGCGGTGTGCCAGGGCAGCTGCCGCTGCTGCAGCACCTGCCTGACCTTTGCCGCGGGGCCGGACTGCATGGCTACAGTCAGCACGGGCCAGTCTTGCGATAGCGCGGTGACGCTGCCTTCCTCAGCGCGGCAGATAGGGCACCATTCGGCCCAAAAGTGCAGGGCAACAACCTGACCGGGGTGGGCCTGCCGCCACTGATTCAGCGTTGTGCTGATGGTTGTGCCGTCAGGCTGCAGGACGTTGATGGCCAGATCGGGCACGGGTCCGGTCAGCACGTTTCGCGTTTGCCAGGCCTGCACCGCCAGTAAAACACCCACCAGTAACGCAAGTTGAGCCAGGTAGCTTTTCCACTTTTTGCGCAGGTGCGCCGCGCTGCGGGTCATCAGGGGTTTAAGCATGGGTAGAAGCGGGCTGAGAAATGGGTAGAGAAAGGGCAAGAAGACGAAGTGGACGCCAAGGGGAGGGCGGGCCCCGAGTATCGTCTAGCTGCTACCCGCCTGAACCTCTGCCGCGCAAAGCCTCGATGGTGTTGGGGTGGCTTGCAGCTGCGGACACGGTCGCACGCCTTAGTCGTGCGATTTGCTATGAAAATGATAGCTTCTTCCGCCCGTGTTGATTGGGCAAGAGGCTGTTTTTCCTTAAGAAACGCTTTGGACAAGACTGCTGGCCGACCTGGCGAGTCTGATCCGTCGATCGCAGCTCCCGCTTAATATTGCCCACCATGCAAACACTCCCCATCCGCCTCACCCCGGGCCAGGACTTGCGCGCCGCCATCGAAGCCGCCGTGCGCAGCCAGAACTGCCGCGCGGCCTTTGTGTTGTCAGGCATTGGCAGCTTGTCCACCGCCGGCCTGCGCTTTGCGGGGGCAGAGCAACCCACGCGCATTGATGGGGATACAGAAATTCTCAGCCTGTCAGGCACCGTGGCCTTCAATGGTGTGCACAGCAGCTCACACCTTCACATGGCGCTGTCTACGTCCACTGGTGAGGTGCTGGGCGGGCATGTGGCGCCAGGGTGCCTGGTGCGCACCACGGCAGAGGTTCTGCTGGCCTTGCTGCCAGAGTGGGAATTTTCACGCGAGCCTGATGCGGTGACGGGGTATGACGAGCTGGTGGTGCGGGCCGCTGGCGGGAGAAGCTGACTTTCGCAAAATGCGCTCGGTCCGCCGGTTGCCAAGCAGGGGTGAATCCGATATATTCTATATTCGCAATTCAAGAATATAGAATTTATGCAGTTAAAGCCTCAAGACTTTGTGGTGGCTCTCAAGCTTGTGGCCTTGGGCGATCAGCGGTGGACGTATGCGCATCTGGCCCAGGAGCTGGGTTTGAGCGCGTCTGAAGCGCACGCGTGCATCAAGCGCGGCTTGCAGGCGGGGCTGCTGGTGCAAAACCAGGAAGCTCTTGCGCCAGAGGTGGCTGCGTTGGCGGCCAATGAGCCTACAGCCATTTACCGCGTGACACGGCGCAGGCGGGTCAGCAGCGAAGAGGCGCCTGCTGACAATCCAGTGCGCTCGCACGCGCGTCAACTGGCTGAGTTTGCGTTGCACGGCGCTAAGTATGCCTTCGCGGCTGACAAAACGGCGTCTGCCATCGGCGTGCCCACCAGCCACAGCGCACCAGCGTTTGCAGGTGTGTTTGCGCCAGGGTCTGAGGATTACGTATGGCCGCACCCCAATGGCACCATGCGTGGAATTGGCATAGAGCCCCTGCACCCCAGCGTGCCTTTCGCAGCCATGCGGGACGCAAGGTTGTATGAAATGCTGGCCTTGTTCGACGCGCTACGCGTAGGGCGCGCTCGTGAACGGGGCATGGCCGTGGATCGGCTTCAGGCCCTGATTGACCCATCTTCGCCCAAGCCGCTGAAAAGGCCTGCGCGTGGCTAATGCCAATCTGGAATTGTTGGTGGGCATGGCTCACGCATTGGGTCCTCTGCGTGAGCGTGTTGTGTTTGTGGGTGGATGTGCCACAGGTCTCTTGCTGCCTGCTCCCAATTTGCTGGACGTTCGGCCCACTGAAGATGTCGATGCCATTGTGGAGGTTGCCACACTTGCGGGTTACCACGCGATGGCTAGCGAACTTCTGCAGCGTGGGTTCAAGCAGACGATGGAAGACAACACGCCGCCATTTCGCTGGTTCTGGCAGCGCATGCAGCTGGACCTGGTGCCTTTGGACGAAAAGGTGCTTGGCTTTGCTAACCGCTGGTACCGCGCCGGGTTTGACGCTGCAGTGCAAACCGAGGTGGCTTCGGGGCTGGTGCTGCGTCATTTGTCCGCGCCATACTTTTTGGCAACCAAATTCGAGGCGTTTAATGACAGGGGCCGCAATGATGTGTACACCAGCCACGACCTTGAAGACATACTCACCGTGATTGAAGGGCGTGCTGAGTTGGTGCAAGAGTTGTCAACGGCTCCAACCGATGTACGTCTGCATGTGAAGGAGTGCTTGTCCAAACTGATGGCCAACCCCGATTTCAACAACGCCTTGGCTGGTCTGCTCAGTCAACCCGACAGGGAGCCGTTGGCGCGCGCTAGGTTGCAACAGCTCACGGCTGAGGCGCCACCAAAAAAATAGCGCCTCCAGCCCGTGAGGGCCTGAGGCGCTTTTTAATGAAACCCGGCACCCGGCCGGGATCACTTACAGCGTATCGATAAAGCTGCGCAGCTTGTCTGAACGCGAAGGGTGCTTGAGCTTGCGCAGCGCCTTGGCTTCTATCTGGCGGATGCGCTCGCGGGTCACGTCAAACTGTTTGCCGACTTCTTCCAGCGTGTGGTCGGTGGACATCTCGATGCCGAAACGCATGCGCAGCACTTTGGCTTCGCGTGGTGTCAGGCTGTCAAGGATGTCTTTGACCACATCGCGCAAGCCGGCCTGCATGGCTGCTTCCAGCGGGGCAGTGTTGGCGCTGTCTTCAATGAAGTCGCCGAGGTGGCTGTCGTCATCGTCACCAATCGGCGTTTCCATCGAGATCGGCTCTTTGGCGATCTTCATGATTTTGCGGATCTTGTCTTCAGGAATTTCCATCTTGGCGGCCAGAATGCTGGCGTCCGGCTCAAAGCCAAACTCCTGCAAATGCTGGCGCGACAGGCGGTTCATCTTGTTGATGGTCTCGATCATGTGCACCGGGATACGGATGGTTCGGGCCTGGTCAGCGATAGAACGCGTGATGGCCTGGCGAATCCACCAGGTGGCGTAGGTTGAGAATTTGTAGCCGCGGCGGTATTCAAACTTGTCGACCGCTTTCATCAGGCCGATGTTGCCCTCTTGAATCAGATCAAGGAACTGCAGGCCGCGGTTGGTGTACTTCTTGGCGATCGAGATCACCAGGCGCAAGTTGGCCTCGATCATCTCTTTCTTTGCATCGCGCGAGTTGGTCTCGCCTTCGTTCATGCGCTTGTTGATGTCCTTGAGCTGGCCCAAAGGCACCACCACGCGGGCCTGCAGCTCGCCCAGTTTGGTTTGCAGTTCCTGAATCGGCGGGATGTTGCGCGCCATGATCACGGACCAGGGCTTGTTGGCCGCGACCTGCTTTTCAACCCATTTCAGGTTCAGCAGGTTGGGCGGAAAGTCCTTGATAAAGATTTCTTGCGGCATGCCGCACTTCTCAACAATGATGCGGCGCAACTCGCGCTCTTTTTTGCGCACGTCCAGCACCTGGCCGCGCAGCAAGTCGCACAGTTTTTCAATCGTCTTGGCGGTAAAGCGCACGGTCATCAGTTCGTCGCTCAGCGCCTTTTGCGCTTTGACATACGTCGGTGTGCCGTAGCCTTCTTTGTCGTAAGTTTTGTGGACTTTTTCGAACAAAGAGGCGATGGTGTCGATGCGGGTCAGCGCTTCTTTTTTCAGCTCTTCCAGCTTTTTGGTCAGCGCCTTGGAGCCGCCCTTGCCGTCGTCATCGTCTTCTTCGTCAAACTCGTCAAAGTCTTCCTCGGCCACGTAATCGTCGGCTTCGTTGGGGTTGGAAAAGCCGTCAACCACGGTAGAGATGACAACCTTGCCTTCGCGAATGTCTTCGCCCAGGCGCAAAATTTCTGCAATGGTGGCCGGACTCTCGGAGATGGCTTCCATCATCTTCATCAGGCCGCCTTCAATGCGCTTGGCGATTTCAATTTCGCCTTCACGCGTCAGCAGCTCAACAGTGCCCATCTCGCGCATGTACATGCGGACCGGATCGGTCGTGCGGCCAAACTCGCTGTCGACGGTGGACAGCGCGGCTTCAGCAGCTTCTTCAGCTTCCTCTTCGCTTGAGCCAGCGGGTGCGTTGGCGGTGATCAGCAGGGTCTCTGCGTCAGGTGTCTGTTCGTAAACAGCCACGCCCAGGTCGTTCAGGGTGACGATGACGGCCTCAAGCGTTTCAGCGTCAATCAGCTTGTCGGGCAGGTGATCGGAAATTTCGCCGTGGGTCAGGTAGCCACGGGTTTTGCCCAGCTTGATCAGTGCCTTCAGGCGCGCACGGCGCTTGGCCATGTCTTCTTCGGACAGAACGGTTTCGTCCAGTCCAAACTCTTTCATCAAGGCGCGTTCTTTGGCCTTGCTGATTTTCATGCGCAGTGGTTTGACCTTTTCGGTCGTCTCTGCCACTGGCTCGCCGACCAGATCTTCTTCAATGTCGGACATGTCTTCTTCGCCATCGATCTTCGGGGCGACTTTGGGCTTGCGGCCGCGCTTGGCGCCGCCGGTTTCGGCAACAGCACCGGGGTTCTTCGGTGGGCGGCCGGGTTTCTTTTTGGCGGGCACTTCTGCACCGGCTGTGGTCGGGGTGACTTTCAGCTCGGCTTCTTTTTTGGCAGCGGTCTTGGCGGCAGGGGCGGGACTGGACTTTGTCGGCACGGGGGGGGCTTTCTTGGCTGGCTTTTCAGGTGGTTTCACGGACGCTTTGGGTGCTGCGGATTTCTTTGCGGGAACTGGTTTGGATATGGCGGTTTTTCCGGGTTTTTCAACCTTGCCGGGTGCCTTCTTGACGGGCGGTCGGGCTACAGGTTTGGCTGCGACTTTTGGCTTTGTCACGACTTTGGCGGACTTGCTTGGCTTTTGGGCAGGCATGGTGAACTCCCGATGAAAAAACTTCCTTCAACAGACTGGGTTCCCGGGCGGCTGACGCAGGTCAGGCCACAGGCACAAAAAATGCCCGGACCGGATGGTTGGGCATTAACGGCAAGTTGTTTGGGCGAACATTTGGTGTGCAGTCCTTGCGGGGAAATTGCCCTTCAACCTGTGA
The DNA here is from genome assembly GCF_035638815.1 of Polaromonas sp. GTDB lineage: Bacteria > Pseudomonadota > Gammaproteobacteria > Burkholderiales > Burkholderiaceae_C > Polaromonas. The sequence goes on along the minus strand of NZ_DASQZG010000017.1, from coordinate 108,539 downwards.
GGTCCCGTTCGTGCGGGGGGCTGGTGCCGGAGGTGCTGCTGTCGCGCTTGCCGTAGCGGAAAATCGGATTATACCCTGATGCCTGTTTTTTAGGCAATAAAAAAGGTAATTTCGGCCTCTTTTTAGCTTGCTTTTAAAAGGGCTGAAAGTTCTTCGTAGCGCTGCCGGGCGGCGGGGTCGGACATGACGCGGGGCAGTAAATCAACCATTTCTTCCTGGCGCTTGAGCTTGAGAAGCTGGTCCAGAATGCTGCGCACCTCGCTCCAGTCACATTCAATCCCATCGAGAAGCTGCGAAATCTGATCGACAGCGTGTTTTTCCTGCGGATGCTCGCGAAGACCCTCTCGCAGGGCCGCCCAGGGCTGGGGGCCGTGCTCGTGCAACTGGCTTTCCAGCCAGACAAAGAGCGGGCCGTGGGGCGCCGGCAGCTCTGACAGCAACACATGCTCCTCGCCGCTGAGCTTGTCCCAGCTTTGCGGGTCCGTCAGCATCAGGCGCAGCACCCGGTCCTCGCGGCTGGCGGGCAACACGCGGCCTGCGATGCGGCGGACAGGGCGGGATGCGCCGGCCTTGGCGCCGAAGCTGCGCCCGGACGGGCCGGGATCCATGGGGAGCGACGCGGCGTAGGCGCCTTCGTCATGCAGGTCGGCAAAGTTGCCGGAAAACTCTTCAAAATGCGGCGCCGAAGTTGGGGCTTCAGATGTTTTTTGCCACTGGCCCTTACCGGACGGGCGGGAGCTGCTATTGTTTTTATAGTGGGAGGCGGCCGGCTGCCAGATCTGCAGCAGTTCCCGGCTGTCAATCAGCACCTGGTCGGCAATCTCGGCCAGCAACTGGCGCTTGAGCGTGCCGTCGGGCAGCAGGCTCCAGAGAGGGCGGGCATTGCTGGCCATGTGGGCGCGGCCTTCGGCGGTGTCCAGCTCGCAGCCTTCGGCAGCGGCTTCAAGCATGAACTTGCTCAACGGAACAGCTTTGGCCACTGCGGCGGCAAAACCTTCCTGGCCGTGTTCGCGGATAAAGCTGTCCGGGTCGTGCTCTTGCGGCAAAAACAAAAACTTGACCGTGCGCACATCGGTGGCAAAGGGCAGGGCGGCGTCCAGCGCCTTGCGTGCGGCGCGGCGGCCGGCGCTGTCGCCGTCAAAGCTGAAGACCACAGAGTCGGTAAAGCGAAACAGTTTTTGTACGTGGTCGGCCGTGCAGGCCGTGCCTAACGTGGCCACCGCATTGGCAAAGCCCAACTGCGCCAGAGCCACCACGTCCATGTAGCCCTCAGTGACGAGTGCGTAGCCGTGTTCGCGCAGGGCAGTCCGTGCTTCAAACAGGCCGTAGAGCTCGCGCCCTTTGCTGAAGACCGGCGTTTCCGGAGAGTTCAGGTATTTGGGTTTGTCATCGCCCAGCACGCGCCCGCCAAAACCTATGCATTCACCTTTGACATTGCGGATGGGAAACATCACCCGGTCGCGGAAGCGGTCGTAGCGTTTGGCCTCGCCCTGGGCGTTTTCTTCTCCGGGCTCGCCAGTGATGACCAAACCGCTTTCAACCAGCAGCGGGTCGTTGTAATCAGGGAATACGCTGGCCAGCGCGCGCCAGCCTTCAGGCGCATAACCCAGGCCAAAGGTTTTGGCGATTTCGCCCGACAGGCCGCGGCCCTTGAAGTAGTCAATGGCGCGCGGCGAGTTGCGCAGGTGCTTGATATAGGCAATGGCGGCTTTTTCCAGCACGCTGGTGAGCGTGGCCTGCTGCTCACGCATTTGCGCGGCTTTGGCGCGGTCTTGCGGGGATACGTCGTCTTCTGGCACTTGCAAGCCGTATTGCTGGGCCAGGTCTTTCACCGCCTCCACAAAGTTCATGCCGCCGTGCTCCATCAAGAAGCTGATGGCATTGCCGTTTTTGCCGCAGCCGAAGCAGTGGTAGAACTGTTTGGACGGGCTGACGCTGAAGGAGGGTGATTTTTCGCCGTGGAAGGGGCACAGCCCCATGAAATTGGCGCCACCCTTTTTGAGCTGCACGTAGCGCCCGACGATATCCACCACGTCGGCGCGCGCCAAAAGCTCCTGAATAAATGATTGGGGAATGGCCACGGGTGTATTGTGCCCTCGCTGGTAAATGCAGCGCCCCCAAGTCAGGCCTGCCACGTTCTGCCGCTACCATGGTCGTTTCTGTCGCCGAAAATCCTGAGGAAATTGATGCCCCGCACTTTTGACAACCGCCTGTCCTTGGACCTGGCCGCCCTCCAGGCGCTGCAATGGCGCTGAACATCGGGCCGCAGGCCGCCTACGTCATCAGCCACCCCGCAACCTTTGCGTGGCGGGTGATCAAAGGATTTCGTGCCAACCAGGGCCTGCTGCTTGCAGGTGCTGTGGCCTATTACGCGCTGCTGTCGATTGTTCCTTTGCTGATCCTGATGGCGATTGCGTTGTCGCATGTGATCGAGCAGTCAGCTCTGCTGGAGGCGCTGGGCCGCTACATCGGATGGCTGGCGCCCGGGCAGTCTGAATTTATCGTCAAGGAGCTGTCCAACTTTTTGGCGCATCGCGAGGTCATAGGCTGGGTACTGCTGGCGACCATGCTGTTTTTCAGCTCACTGGCTTTCACCGTGCTTGAGAACGCGATGTCGGTGGTGTTTTTGCACCGCGTCGCCATTCGCAGGCGGCACTTCCTGGTATCGGCAGTGCTGCCGTATTGCTACATCCTGTCGCTGGGCGTTGGCTTGTTGCTGGTCACGCTGGTGTCGGGAAGTTTTCAGGCGCTGGGTGACAAGAGTATTGAATTTTTGGGCTACAGCTGGTCGCTCAGTGGCTTCTCGGGCGTGTTGCTGTACCTGCTGGGGCTTGCGGGCGAGATTTTTGTGCTGACTTCGGTCTACATGGTGATGCCGGTCGGCAAGCTGCGCCTGCGCCACGCACTGATTGGCGGGGTCACCGCGGCGCTGCTGTGGGAGGTGACACGTCACCTGCTGGTCTGGTACTTCGGCACGCTGTCGCAGGTGGGGCTGGTGTATGGCTCGCTCACGACGGCCATTGTGGTGTTGCTGAGTCTGGAGATCGCCGCCACCTTGCTGCTGCTGGGCGCTCAGGTGATTTCAGAATACGAGCGGATTGGCACCGCCAAACAGGACGCGCCCCCGGAGCCGCTGCGGACAGGCTAGCTTAGGGCGGCTTGTTTTGGCGCTGTGGCTCGCTTCTGAGGTGCGAGCTTGAATGGCCCCCTTCAACCAGTGTGCACCTTGAGGAGACGAAAAAAAACTGGCCAGCGAGGCGCTGGCCAGTTTGATGTGCTATTAAAAATATAGCTGCTTGCGCCCGTGGAATAAGGGCGCGTTGGCATTTTTGACCTTAGTCACCCATCACAACACCTTCACGTCGCGGATCCGCGCCACCCAGCAGAACGGGCACGCCGTGCGCCTGACCGCGGGAGATGGCCTGCAGGCCGCTGGTCATGCCCATTTCGCGAACTTCGGCGCCCCTGGCTTTGAGTGCCTCAATGGTTGCTGGCGAAAACCGTTTTTCTTCCAGAAAGCTGGGGCCATTGAGTGAGGCGAAGTTGGGCAGGTTGATGGCCTGCTGTGGCATCAGGCCCCAGTTCAGAACGCCGTAGAGCGTTTTGGCGGTGTAGTGAATGATCAGCGCGCCGCCGGGGCTGCCGCCGCTCATCACGAGCTGACCGGTGGCTTTGTCAAACACAAGCGTTGGCGCCATCGACGATCGGGGGCGTTTGCCAGGCTGCACGCGGTTGGCCACGGGTTTGCCTTCGGCATCGGTCGGCGCAAAGCTGAAATCTGTCAGCTCGTTGTTGAGCAGAAAGCCCCGGACCATCTGGCGCGAGCCAAACGCATCTTCAATCGTGGTGGTCATGGCAATCGAGTTGCCATAGGCATCAACAATGCTGATGTGAGAGGTGCCGTATTCGGGCTGGTCGGGCATGGGTGCGTAGGCCGACCGCACACCGCCGGGCGTGCCAGGCTTGGCGACTTTCATGCTTTGCCCACCGGGCTGCACCGTGATCAGTTTGGCGCGGTCAGCAAGGTAGGAGGGCGCCAGCAGGCTCATCCAGTTACCGCCGGGGGCCTGCACAAAATCAGGGTCGCCCAGGTACTGCGCCCGGTCTGCAAAGGCCAGACGTGAGGCTTCGGTGTACAGGTGCAACCAGTCAGCTGATGGTGTGGGCGCCGGCGTGACGCCGTCGCCCGCGGTGCCGGTAACCAGGCCCAGCGTGGAAGCGGGTGTGTAGTTCAGCATGCCGAGAATCTGGCCGATGGCAATGGCGCCCGAGCTTGGGGGTGGCATGCCGCAGATGCGGTAGTCGCGGTTCTGCGCACGGTAGTCGTGGCAAATCGGGTCGCGTTTTTTGGCCTGATAGCCGGCCATGTCGGCCATGCTGAGTTTGCCGGGGTTGGTCGGGTGTTTTTGCACCTTGTCGACAATGGCCTGAGCGACGTCGCCTTCAAGCAGGGCTTTTGAGCCCCCCGCGGCGATTTTCTTCAGCACATCGGCCAGCGGCTGGTTGCGAAGGGTGGCGCCCACGGCCAATGGTTCGCCGTTGACAGGATAGAAGTAGGCGGCCGCAACCGGGTCCTTCTTCAGGTGAGGTTCGGCCTTGAGCAGCGTGGCCAGACGCGAGCTGACTTTGAATCCACCTTCGGCCAGTGTGATGGCAGGCGCAAACAGTTGCGCCCAGGGCAGCCGGCCGTATTGCTTGTGTGCCATTTCGAGCATGCGCACAGTGCCGGGAACACCGACAGACTTGCCGCCGACGACACCATCGATAAAGGTCAGGGGCTTGCCGTCCGGGCCAAGAAACAGTTTTTCGTCTGCGGCAGCCGGGGCGGTTTCGCGGCCATCAAATGCCTCCACCGTACGGCCGTCGTAATGCAGCATGAAAGCGCCGCCTCCAATACCGCTTGACTGAGGCTCAACCAGTGTCAGAACCATTTGCACGGCAATGGCCGCATCGATTGCGGAGCCGCCTGCTTTGAGCACCTGGTAGCCCGCGTCAGTGGCCAGCGGGTTGGCCGCGGCGACTGCAAATTTGGAGGTTGCCCAGCCCGGTTTCTCGGTATAGCCCGAAGAGCCTTCAGGCTGTTGAGGCACGCTGTAAGCGAAGGGGGGCGCTGTGGCGCAGCCGGCCATCAGCAAGGTGGCTGCAAGGGCCGCAGCAAGCATCGGGAAGGCGGGGACTTTTTGTTTCATGGCTTCTCCTGTGGGTGAAACAGCCATGGTAATCCCAACACTGGGGCCCCCAGACAGGGGGATGCCCGGGGGTGACACGGAAGCATTCTCCCGGTCACCCACCAAGGTTGGGCCGGTGTTTAGCGGGGCGCCAGACGAATGGCTCCGTCCAGGCGGATCACTTCGCCATTGAGCATGTCGTTTTCAAAGATGTGCTGTGCAAGCTTGGCGTAGTCCTGCGGTGTGCCCAGGCGGCTAGGGAAGGGCACCGATGCAGCCAGTGAATCCTGCACTTCTTGCGGCATGCCAAACATCATGGGCGTGCCAAAGATACCCGGTGCGATGGTCATGTTGCGGATACCGTTGCGGGCCAGGTCGCGGGCGATGGGCAGGGTCATGCCCACAATGCCGCCCTTGGAGGCGCTGTATGCCGCCTGGCCGATCTGTCCGTCATAGGCGGCAACAGATGCGGTCGAGATCATCACGCCGCGCTCGCCCGTGGCCTCAGGTTCGTTTTTGCACATGGCATCAGCGGCCAGGCGAATCATGTTGAAGCTGCCGACCAGGTTCACCATGATGGTCTTGTTGAAAACGCCAAGGTTGTGTGCGCCATTTTTACCCACGGTTTTTTCGGCTGGCGCGATACCGGCGCAGTTGACCAGGCCCATCAGCTTGCCCATGGAGACGGCTTTGGCGACCACGGCCTGACCATCGGCCTCCTGGCTCACGTCACACTTGATAAAAGCGCCGCCGATTTCTTTGGCAATCGCTTCGCCTTTTTCGGCCTGCATATCGGCGATGACAACCTTGCCACCCTTGGCCGCCAGCATGCGTGCCGTGCCCTCGCCCAGACCTGATGCGCCGCCGGTGACGATGAATACTTTGCCTGCGATGTCCATGAGTTGTCCTTGAGAAAAAGTGATGAATATTTGGAGTTGACGTTTACGTCAACGTAAGAGCGATTATCGGGCATAAAAAAGCCCGCACGGGGCGGGCTTGTTGGTGAATGGGCGGCTCTCTTTTCAAGCAGGGGCCGCGGGTCCGGCTCTGCCGGCCCGCACGCGCAACGCTCCCTCGGGGCTGAAGCCTGCGGCTCCAAAGCTGCTTGAGCAGCTTTGGACAGGCGCCAGAAGCGAAGCCTCTGGCGAGCGGCGGCCTGCAAGGTGCAGAGAGCTACGCGAAGCGAGCGAACGTGGGGGCTTTATTTATACCCAACGCGGTCCAGCATTTGCTGGACTTTGACCTGGTTGCTGCCCACGGCGCTCACAGGCAGGGTTTCGGACTTGAAGTTGCCGCCCGTCATGGCTTGCAGGGCCGGGTTGCTGACTTTCACGCTTGCAACGGTGGGCCATTCGTTGTTTCCGTTGGCAAAGTAGTTTTGCGCGTCGGCGCTGGCCAGGTACTCCATGAACTTGACTGCGTTCGCGGTGTTCTTGGCGTTTTTTGCCACGGCTGCGCCGGCGATGTTGACATGGGTGCCCCAGGACTGCTGGTTCGGGAAGACCACGCCGACCTTTTCCATGATGGCTTTGTCTTCCGGGGTGCTGGAGCGCATCAGGCGGGCGAGGTAGTAGGTGTTGGTGATGGCAATGCCGCATTCGCCGCTCGCCACGCCTTTGATCTGGTCAGTGTCGCCACCCTTGGGAGCACGGGCCATATTGGCGACCATGCCTTTGAGCCATTCTTCTGCCTTTGCTTCCCCCATGTGTTCGGTCACAGAGCCGAACAGTGAGAGGTTGTAAGGGTGCGAGCCCGAGCGTGTGCACAGCAAGCCCTTGTTCTTGGCATCAGCGAGTTCTTCGTAGGTGTCCACGTCGGCTTTTTTAACCTTGAGTTTGTCGTAGACGATGACGCGTGCGCGAGTGGAAAAACCAAACCAGGTCGTGCCATCGGGGGTGGCCTTGGCGCGCAGTTGCGCCGGGATGGCGGCTTCCAATGCGGGAGACTTGATGGGCAAGAACATGCCTTCGGTGTCGCCTTTCCACAGCCTTGCAGCATCTACCAGCAAAATCACGTCGGCGGGGGAGGCCGCGCCTTCGGCTTTCAGGCGGGCCAGAATGCCTGCGTCATCCGCGTCTACACGGTTCACCTTGATGCCGGTGGCTTTGGTGAAATTGCTGTAAAGCGCTTCGTCCGTCTGGTAGTGGCGGGCAGAATACAGGTTGACCACCTGCTCCTGCGCGCTGGCGGTGTGTGCGGTGCCAAACATGGCAGCGGCTACTGTTAAACAAGTCCAGAGCGAGGTTTTTTTCAGCATGACATTCCGTGAAAAGGTTGAGACAACTTTGATTTTAATACAAACGCGAATTATTCTCAATCGCTTTAAGTTAACCGGCGGTAAAGCCTCGCCTGCAGCACTCCCGGGACGCCCTCTGATCCTCCTCGCCCTTGCCGCTGCCCTGGTCTCAGGCTGCGCAACACGTGGTCCTGCTGTCTCGCCAACGTTGCCCTCCGTTGAGGCCCCAGCCAATCGCCCCGTCAAAATCGGGCTCGCTCTGGGTGGCGGAGCGGCGCGCGGTTTCGCACACGTCGGTGTAATTGCAGTGCTGGAAGAAGCCGGCCTCAAGCCGTCAGTGCTGGTGGGCACTTCGGCAGGCAGCCTGGTTGCAGCCTTGTACGCCAGCGGCAAAACCAGTGCGCAGCTCCAGCAGACCGCCCTGAACATGGAAGAAGTGGCTATTACCGACTGGATGTTGCCGATTTTTGGCCGCGGCATGTTTCGCGGCGAAGCACTTGGCCGGTATGTGAATGAGTTGCTGGCTGGCCGCTCCATTGAAAACATGGTGATTCCGCTGGGCATCGTTGCGACGGACCTGAACAGCGGGCAGTCCATGCTTTTTCAGCGTGGTGACACCGGCACCGCAGTGCGCGCGTCCAGCGCCGTGCCGGCGGTATTTGTGCCGGTGAAGATCAACGGGCGCGAGTATGTGGACGGCGGGCTGGTGTCGCCCGTGCCGGTGCGATTTGCCCGGCAAATGGGCGCAGACCTGGTGATAGCTGTGGACATCTCCAGTGCGCCAGAAGCCAACCCTGCCAAGGACACGCTGCAGATATTGCTGCAGACCTTTGCCATCATGGGCAAAAGCATCAACCAGTATGAGTTGAAGGACGCGGATGTGGTGGTGCAGCCTTCGCAGGTGGGCCTGAAAAGCGCAGATTTCTCGGCGCGGCAGCGTGCCATTGATTCGGGCCGTGCCGCCATGTTGTCGGCATTGCCAGCGCTCAGGGCGCGGCTTGAAGTGCTGCGTACCCAGCCTCGCTGAACAAATGGGGGACAAAAAAAAGCCCGATCTTGCGATCAGGCTTCAAGGGGTCTGTGAAAACGAATTTTCAGAAGAGACCCGAGGAGACAACCGGTTGGAACTTTCGCATCGCAGGGAAGGAAAGTATCAGATCGAAAGCTCCGGATAGGGTAGCAAATTAACGCTTTTTGGAAGCTGTTTTGGAAGCGTTCACAGCGGTGTTGGTCACAGCGGTGAAGTTGGCTTCGGCCATGTCGCTGGCTTGTTTGACAGCTTTTTGCACGGATTCGAAAGCGTTGTTGGCAGTTGCCACAGCGCTTTTCATCACGGCAACAGCAGTCTCGGAACCGGCTGGTGCATTTTTGGCGGCGTTGTCAACCAGGCTCATGAATTTGGCTTGGGCTTCAGCAGCCTGGCCTTCAAAAGACTTGCCAACTTCGGCACCGGTAGCGGTGGCGATGTCGTACAGGTGACGGCTGTAAGCAGCGGTTTTCTCAGCCAGGGGCTGGAACAGACCGGCTTGCAGAGCCAGCAGCTCTTGTGCGTCTTTCACGCCCAGGAGGGATTGTGTGTGGTTGGCGGACTCGGCCAGAGCAGCTTTGGAAGCCTGGACATTCAGTTCAACCAGTTTCTCAACGCCTTCGAAGGCTTTGCTGGTCAGACCGAACAGGGTTTCGACGTTGGCTTTGTGGGAAGCGATAACTTGTTCAGCGGTCAACATATTTAAATCTCCATATAGGTGGTTAACAATTCAATTAGTTGCGCTGCTGGACAATTTGCTTTTGCCATCAATTGCTGCACTGCAACATAACTGAAGTATAGGGATGTGAGGCTCGATTGCAAGTGATTTTTGTTGCACCGCAGCATTTTAGAGCCCTGGCTCTAAGGGGTTGGACCCCTGGCTTTTTTCGCATCCCGGACACAATAGTGCGCCTTGTGCCCCCTGCAGGTTGTTTTAATTGGTGTCCCATTCCGGGTTATCTGTGAAAGCTTTTTACGCTGACCACTTTGTGCTGCCTCTGCCTGCAGGGCACCGCTTTCCCATGGAAAAATACCGGCGCCTCCGCGATCGGGTAGCTGCAGAGTTGCCAGAGGTGCGTATGGGTGAAGCTCCCGGCGCCAGCGATGGCGAGCTTGCGTTGGCCCACTCGCCGGCTTACATCCATGATGTGGCCACCGGCACGCTGGACGCGGCGGCCATGCGTGAGATCGGTTTCCCCTGGACTGAGCAAATGGTGGAGCGTTCACGTCGCTCTGCTGGCGCCACGGTCGCCGCAGCGCGAGTCGCGATGGGCCTCCAGACGCGACCAGAAGGCGTCGCTGCCAATATGGCGGGCGGTACCCACCATGCGGCCAGCAACAAGGGCGGCGGCTTCTGTGTGTTCAACGATGCAGCCGTAGCGGCGCGCTTGATGCAGGCCGAGTGGGCGCGCGTGCACCGCCAGCCGCTGAGGGTTGCCATCATTGATCTCGATGTGCACCAGGGCAACGGGACGGCCAGTATCTTCAGTGCAGACCCCAGTGTGTTCACCTTGTCCATACACGGGGAAAAAAACTTCCCGTTTCGCAAAGAAGCCAGCGACCTGGATGTTGACTTGCCAGACGGCTGCACCGACGAGCCGTATCTGCAGGCGCTGGACCATGCGCTGCAGGAGTTGGCGGATCGCTTTGAGCCAGGACTGGTCATCTATCTGGCTGGTGCTGACCCGTTTGAGGGGGACAGACTGGGACGTCTCAGCTTGAGCTTTGATGGGCTGCAAGCCAGGGACAGGCGGGTGTTTGACTGGGCGTGGCAGCGCCGTGTTCCATTGGCCTTTGCGATGGCAGGCGGTTATGGCGTGGACATTGACGAGACCGTCCAGGTGCAGATGAACACCTACCGGGTGGCGCTGGAATATTGGCGGCGCTGGGCAGGTTTGGGTTCGCCGGTCTAGTTGATCGGCTCCGTGATAAACCCGATTTTTCGCAGCCCCGCCTGCTGCGCGGCAGCCATGGCCTGGGCGACCTTTTCGTAGCGCACGGCTTTGTCCCCGCGTATGTGCAGCTCGGGCTGCGGAGTTTGCGCCGCAGCCGCCTGCAGGCGCGAGGGCAGGTCAGCATCCTCGACTTTTGTTTCGTTGAAGTAGTACACGCCTTGCGCGTCCACCGTGAGGCGAATCGTTTCGGGTTTGATGTTTTGCGCCTCGTTACTAGCGCGCGGCAAATCAATGTTGACTGAGTGTTTCATCACCGGCACGGTGATGATGAAGATGATCAAAAGCACCAGCATCACGTCCACCAGCGGCGTCATGTTGATCTCGTTCATCACATCATCGGTGTCGTCCTGGGTACCAAATGCCATGGTGGTTCTCGCTTCAGGAAGATTTTTTCATGGGCACAACATTGGCCGGGCCATTGCTGCTGACGCGCGCGCCGGTAACAAAGTAGGCGTGCAGATCATGGGCAAAGCTGTTGAGCTTTTGCAGCACGCCCTTGTTGCCACGCACCAGTGCGTTGTAGCCAAGCACGGCGGGGATGGCCACGGCCAGACCCAGCGCCGTCATGATCAGCGCCTCGCCGATGGGGCCAGCCACCTTGTCAATGGTGGCCTGACCCGCAGCGCCTATGGCCAACAGTGCGTGGTAAATGCCCCAGACCGTGCCGAACAGTCCCACGAAGGGCGCCGTCGAGCCCACCGAAGCCAGAATCGCCAGGCCAGACTGCAGGCGGCTTGTGAATTCGTCCATGGTGTTGCGCAAGCTGCGGGTCACCCAGTCACTCACGTCCAGCGCATCGTGCAAATGCGCCTTGGTGTTGCGATGGTGGGCGGTGGCCTCACGGCCTTCAATAGCCAGCTGCCGGAAAGGGTTGGTGGCGTCCGGCCCCAATTTGGTCAGGCCAGCGGCGAAGTCTTCGCTGTGCCAGAAGTCTTCAGACGTTTTCGCTACTTTTTTGTATTTGATGAGGTCCAGCGTCTTGATGATGATGACCATCCAGGAAGCCAGCGACATCAGCAGCAGCAGCACCGCGACAGATTTGGTGACGATATCGCCCTGGCTCCAGACGTGGGCAAGGCCGAATTGGGAATTCATGAATCAATACTCCAGAGTTTCTAATAGTGTTTGGGAGCGTTCAGTCGAGCACCCAGTTGATGGGGACGTTGAACCACATGGCCTCGGGAACGCCGCCCCGTTTGCCGGGAACAAACCGCCAGCGCATCACACCCGTTAAGGCGGCCTGGTCCAGCCGCTCGTAACCGCTTGATCTGAAAATCTCGGGACGTTGGGGCAAACCATCTACCCCGATGAATACCCTGACCACTGTTTTCCCTTGCTCATCAAGCCGCCGGCTCATGGGCGGATAGGCTGGCTTCGGGTTTTGCAGATAGTCGGCATCGCTGGAGGGCAGTTGCACGGTGGCCGCTGCCGGCGGAGAGGCCGGTGCTGCGGCGACCTGCGCCGGCACGGGGGTGGAGACAGGTTGGGCCGTCATGGCGCCCGACACTGGCGTGGGTGAGGGCGCAGGGTCGGAGATGGCCAGAGGTGTTGGTGAAGGCCGTGCCGGGGCCTTGACCACGGATTTTTTGACGGCAGCAGGTGGTGCGGGGGGAGCGGGTGGCTGAGGCTGAGCCTGCGGTGCGGGCGCGTCAACAAATCGCGTCAGTATTTCTGCGGGTACCACGATTTCCGCGGCGCGCATGAGCAGGCCGCTCTGCAAGGCCCAGATAAAAGCGACATGTAAAAGCACCACCAGGGCCGCTATCACACCGTTTCGGCTCAGGGGCATCGGGGCCACGGGTGGCCGTTGCCGATTGCTGAAAGACCGGCTTTGGGTGGGTGAGGATGTGGTGGCGTTCATGGCAGAAGGGGGACGACAAGCATAGCGCCAGGCGCATGAAAGAGTAAGGCAGGCCTACGGACGCAGGACCCACCATGTGCCTGCAACGACGAGGATCAGACCGAGCGGGAGTTCTGTGAAGAGGGCTGAGACGGGGTCCATGGGCGGCCTTCCAAAGTGGTGGTGGCTCGCTGGATGTTGGCCGTCGGGTTGCTCGCGCTGCACTGGGCTACGACGTCGCGCGCGCACCCCTCGCATTGACCGCATTGACTTGCTACGCCAAGCTCAAACTGGATTTCTTCGAAACCCAGCCCGGCCCGGGCGTGGCGAGCAATCTCGCGGTCAGAAATTCGGCGGCAGACACAGACGATCATGGCATTGGCTTACTGGTTGATGAAATGTTGCTGGATTTAAGTATAAATGCGAATCGATCGCATTTGCAATAAGTATTTGATATTTCCGGTAAAGATGACAACTTCAGCTGAACAACAGGTCAGGGCGGGCCTGGTCAAGCGTGGCGCACCCGGTGAGGGCCATGGCTATTTCAAGCTCGTCACGGAGCAGGCGCAATACGTGCGCAACACCGAGTGCGCCAGCGTTCGCCAGACCGTAAAGACAAGGCCGCCCGATGAGCACGGCACTGGCTCCCAGCGCCACTGCCTTGAGCACGTCGGTACCGCGGCGGATGCCGCCGTCCACCAGCAGGGGCAGGTCTCCCGCGACGGCCTGCGCCATTCGGGGTAATACCGCGGCAGTGGCTGGCGTGGTGTCCAGCGTACGGCCGCCGTGGTTGGAGACGATCAACGCTGCCAGTTGCAACGCAGCGGCTTGCCGGGCGTCCTGGGGATGCATCACGCCCTTGAGAATGACGGGCAGTCGGGTGATGGACTGCAGCCATTGAACGTCATCCCATGTTGCGCTGTGGGCGGAAAGGCGTTCAAAAAAATGCGCGTCTGGACTTGTGGCACGTGGTGCAAGCCCAGACAGGTTGACGGCCGATACGCCGGGTGGCAACTTGAAGCCCGCGCGGCGCTCCCGATCCCGTACGCCATTGACGGGTGCGTCGACAGTGAGCACAAGCGCTTCATAGCCGGCCTGTTCTGCTCGGCCCACTAGCTCGCGCGTGAAGCCGCGGTCATGCTGCAGGTAAAGCTGAAGCCACAGCGGTCCCCGTTCGGCGTAGGCACCAAAGGCCTGTGCCACGGTTTCAATGGGCACACTGGCCTGTGTGCTGAGCACCAGTCCCGCGCCTTGCGACGCCGCAGCATGTGCGGTGGCTACTTCTCCGTCCGGGTGGGCCATGCGCTGATGGGCCATCGGTGCCACCAGCAGGGGGTGGTGAAGGGTACGGCCCAGCAACTCAATGCGCGTGTGCCCGCCGGCCAGTGGTTGCAAGACGCGTGGCAGTAGCTGCAACGTGTCCCATGCGTCGCGGTTTGCGCGCATGGTGATTTCGTCGCCTGCACCGCCGCTGAAATAAGCCCAGGCCCCGTCGTCAAGCCGGGTGCGCGCCAAAGCTTCGTGGTCGGCCAGATTCACAAGGCCAGAGGGAAGCGTTTCCAGAGCGGGGACGGGAGCCGGGCTGGCGGCCTTCACGTCTCGGCCCACATGCGCAACAGGTTGTGATAGCTGCCGGTGAGCGCCGTGGTGGCTGCGCTTTCGCCGTACGCCTGACGAAGCTGCATCAAGGCCATGTCCATGTCGAATAACAAACGCCGCTGCTCTTCACTGCGCACCAGACTTTCGATCCAGAAAAAACAGGCGAGGCGTTCACCGCGAGTAACCGGCTGCACCTGGTGCACGCTGTTGCCGGGATAAAGAACGGCGTGGCCGGCGGGTAATTTGACTCGCCTTTCTCCACCGGTTTCTCCACCGGGTTCGCCAATGGTGAGCTCCCCGCCGACGTACTCACCCGGCTCCGAAAGAAAGACGGTACAGGAGATGTCGGAGCGGACACGTTGCCCGTCGGCCAGGGTGCGAATGGCGCTATCAACATGGTTGCCATAGTGGTTGGCCGCGCCCGCATAACGATTGATGCGCGGTGGAAAAATTTTCCTGGGCAGGGCAGCGGTCAGAAACAGCGCGCTTCTCTCCAGCCCGCGAAACACCATGGCGCTGATGGCCTGCGATGCTTCGCAGTCATAAGGCAGCTGGTTATTGTTTTTGACCTGGGCAGCCTGGGAGCCGGCGCTGCCCTTGCCGTCAGCCCACGGCGCGCCGACCAACAGCCCGCGAGCGATTTGCAGGTCACTCGCGTGGAGGATGTCGGGGAGGGTGAGTTGCATGGTGGCTTGTGGCAAGCAGGAGAGCCCGAAGACTCCCCCGTTCAGAACTTGACGCTGGCGGTAACCTGGAACAAGCGGCCTGCGCCCGGGATGTAGTGTCCCGAGTACAGAGAGTCTGCATAAAGCTTGTTGGTCACGTTGGTCAGATTGGCCTTTACCGTCAGCAGTTCGTTAACGATGTATTCGGCCATCAGGTCACCGGTCACGTAGCCAGGAACCATCCACCCGGGGTTGCGGATGGGCGTCTGTTTGCCGCGAAAGTTCAAACCGCCGCCCACACGCAATTTGGAGGTGAGTTTGTAGGTGGTCCACACGGTTCCGCTGTGCAGCGGGGTCAAGGATGGGCGTGAGCCCTGGCCCTCGGCACCGGCAGCGCCGATGTCGATGCGGGCGCTCGGCATCCACATGTACGAGCCGTAGACTTCCCACGCGGGCGTGAGGCGCCCGGTGATGTCAATCTCCGCACCAGCTACATTGCGCTTGCCCGACAGAACGGCAATATTGAGCAGTGGGTCCGTGTTGCGCTCATGCATTTTCGTTGAGTGAAATACCGCCAGACGTGTGGTGAAACGCTTGTCAGCTGTGTCAAGCTTGGCACCGATTTCAATGTTGCGGCTCGACTCTGGCGGGGTGTCGACCGTGGCGGCGCTGTAGGAATAGGTGTCGCCGGACGTGTTGAACGATGTGCCATAGGAGGCGTGGTAGGAGTGCAAGGGGTTGGGCTGGTACAGCAGTCCCGCGCGTTTGCTCCAGGCTGAAATTTTCTGGCTGTAGCGGGTTGTTGTCACCGGGCCTGCCGCCGCGGCGGGAATGGCATAGGTGTTGTAGTCACCTGTCATGCGGTCATAACGCAGGCCCAGCAGGACCTTCCAGTGCGGCGCGACCTGGATCAGATCCTGCGCGTAAACGCCAGCGCCACTGGACACAAAATCGCTGGACGGACGCAGCACACGCCTGGATTCGTCGATCGAAGCGCCGTCATCAGGCGTGCCCGCCAGTGTGTTGGGTTTGGTCAGATTCACGCCGCCCTGGGCGGCAGTACGTGCAGCGTAGACAGTCTTTTTCTCGTTGGCAAAGTCAACGCCGGTCAACAGTTCATGCTTGAACCCAAGCGCCGCAAACTTGTTGCTGAAATCGCTTTGCAGATGCACGGTTTGCATGTCCTGCACTTTGAGCTGCGTGCCGCGCGTGAGCACGGTGTTGGGGCCGAAATTGTCCAGGTTGACGGCTCTGCCCCCGCGCTGCTGGGCCGCCGGGGCAATCCGAACCGTGCCGGCGCGCTGGTCGCGGTCAAATTTGCCAAGACGCAACTGTGTTTTGAGTTCGCTTTCGCTGCTGAAGCGGTGGATGTGACCAAAGGTGGCCATGGTGGCGCTACCAGCGTTGTAGTCGCTGGCCATCCCGTAGTAGGCCTTGGGGTCCAGCGGCAGCATGGTGGTAGCGCTGGCTGGTGAACTGGCGTTGGGCCGGATCCAGGGCATGCCGTAATTCATGCCGTTGTTGTTGTCCAGGTGGTAGAGGCTGGCCAGAAATTCGTCTGCAGTGCCGATGCCCATGCGGTAGGCAACGGCGAGGCCTTTTTTGTCCAGGCTGCTGCCCGCGCCGTTGTTGTCGGCAGTGGTGGACATGGCGTTCAGACGCAGGGCTGCGTTTTCGCCTGTCTTGATGTTGAAGTCGCCCGTCACCCGTTTGTAGCTGTGATTGCCAAATGTGGTGGACACCTCGTGCTCAGTGATCAGGCGCGGTACCTTGCTGACTTGATTCACAGCGCCACCGGTGGAGCCCCGCCCAAACAGCATGGACGCTGAGCCGCGAAGGATCTCCAGCCGGTCCAGATTGAAGGTGTCGCGCTCATAGAAGGCGGGGTCGCGAATTCCGTCGATGAAAAGATCGCCAGTGCTTTGCAGCGGAAAACCGCGCAGGCGAATGTCTTCCTCTCCGCCTTCCGCCGCCAGAAAACTGATGCCCGCGGTGTTTTTCAGCGCCTCCTTGACTGTGTCCAGATTGCGGTCGTCGATGAGTTTTTCAGTGACCACCGTGACGGACTGCGGTATGTCGCGCAGTTCCTGGTTGCCCTTGCCGATGGTGGAGCGGTTGACCCGTAACGCGTCCTTTCCCTCCGCCTCTGACTTCTCCCGGACCGTCACAGGGGCCAATGTCCTTGTTTCGGTCTGAACCTCATTGCCGGAAGGGGTGGTTGTTTGCCCCCAACTGGAAAAGGAGGCTGCCAGCATCAATGCACCCAGGGGCAGCACTGCCCTGGCAGGAGTCATTACTGGAGCCGGGACAGAGACTGTAATCGCGATAGGGCGTGGAAGAGGGCGACGCACCTGACGTGCGTTGCGGGTGGAAATTTTTGCCATGATGGCCTCCAAGCATGGCCCGGCCGCATGAGGCGGCTGAGCAGTTTTTCAGAAATGGCTTGGCGGTCCTCGAAGCTTGGATGCTCAGGATTGGCTGGCTGGTAAAGGTCGTCGCAGAGTGTATATCAAATGAGAACGATTCGTAATTGTATTTGCTAGAAGGTTGAAATTCTGTTGCACCAATGAAAACGGGGCCTGCAGGCCCCGTTTATTTGCTGCTAACGTCGTTCAGCTGAGTTCGCCCATCTGACTCTGGAGGTAGTTCTGAATGCCTACCTTGGCGACAAGCTCGATTTGCGTTTCCAGAAAGTCGATGTGCTCTTCGGTGTCGTCCAGGATGCCCTGCAGCAGGTCGCGCGAAACATAGTCACGAACACTTTCGCAATGGGCAATGCCGTCCTTGATGGTGGCCTGGGCGCCAGTTTCGGCTTTCAGATCGCAGGCCAGGGCTTCCGGCACGTCTTCGCCAATCATCAGCTTGCCGAGGTCCTGCAGATTCGGCAGGCCGTCGAGCATGAAGATACGGTCCATCAGTTTGTCGGCGTGTTTCATCTCGCCGATGGACTCTTCGTATTCCTTCTTGGCCAGCTTGTCCAGGCCCCAGTGTTTGTACATGCGGTAGTGCACGAAGTACTGGTTGATGGCCGTGAGCTCGTTTTTGAGCTGGGCCTGCAGGTGGGTGATGACTTGTGCGTCGCCTTTCATGGCATTCCTCTTTTTGTTTTGAATTTGCTGATTGTCCGCAGGTCCCGGGCATTGGGCAAGAACAAATGCATAACCCTTTGTATGCGGTATGACCGCGAATGGGAGTGATAGCCGTTCTTCTTTGCAGCGGTAAGCGGCGGATGCCGCTTACCGCGCTGTCAGGCTGCGGGTGCCGACGTGCGCATCAGGTGGTCAAACGCGCCCAGCGCCGCCTTCGCACCATCACCGGCCGCAATGATGATCTGCTTGAAGGGCACGGTCGTTGCATCCCCCGCCGCAAACACGCCAGGCACCGATGTCTGGCCTTTGGCGTCCACAATAATCTCGCCGTGTTTGGAAAGCGCCACGACACCCTTGAGCCAGTCGGTATTGGGCACAAGGCCAATCTGGATGAACACACCCTCAAGCGGCACGGTTTTCAGCTCGCCACTGGCGCGGTCTTTGTAGACCAGACCGTTGACCTTCTGGTCGCCGGTGATCTCGGTGGTCTGTGCATTGGTGAACACATCGACGTTTTTCAGGCTCATGAGTTTGCGCTGCAGCACGGCATCGGCGCGCAGCGCGGTGTCGAACTCGATCAGCGTCACATGACCCACGATGCCGGCCAGATCAATAGCCGCCTCAACGCCCGAATTGCCGCCGCCAATGACAGCGACGCGCTTGCCCTTGAACAGCGGGCCGTCGCAATGCGGGCAGTAGGCCACGCCCTTGTTTTTGAACTCATGTTCGCCGGGTACGTTGATGTTGCGCCAGCGTGCTCCTGTCGAAATGATGACCGATCTGCTCTTGAGCGAGGCGCCGCTTTCAAGCTGGATCTCGATCATGTCCTTGCCCGGGCCGGCTTGTGTCACCAGTGCCTTGGCGCGCTGCAGGTTCATGATGTCCACGTCGTAGTTACGCACGTGTTCTTCCAGGGCGTGCGCGAATTTCGGGCCTTCGGTCTCCTTGATGGAGATGAAGTTTTCAATTCCCAGGGTGTCCAGCACCTGACCGCCGAAACGCTCGGACGCGACGCCGGTGCGTATGCCCTTGCGCGCGGCGTACACGGCTGCGGCCGCGCCTGCGGGACCCCCACCGACAATCAGCACGTCGAAGGGATCTTTCTCGCTGATCTTTTTGGCTTCGCGTTCAACGCCACTGGTGTCGATCTTGGCCAGGATTTCTTCCAGGGTCATGCGACCGTTTCCGAACATGGTGCCGTTGAGAAAGACCGTGGGCACGCCCATGATCTCGCGCTCCTTGACCTCATCCTGGAAGGTTCCGCCTTCAATCATGGTGGTTTTGATGCGCGGGTTCTGTACGGCCATGACGTTCAGGGCCTGCACAACGTCAGGGCAGTTGTGGCAAGTCAGCGAGACATAAACCTCGAACTCAAGGTCGCGGTCCAGCGCGCGGATTTGCTCGAGGATCTCCTCCTCGACCTTGGGTGGGTAACCGCCGATCTGCAACAACGCCAGAATCAGCGAGGTGAATTCATGGCCCATGGGCAAACCGGCAAAACGCGGGCCGTGGTTTTCACCCGGGCGATTGATGGAGAACGAGGGCTTGCGGTGCGGGTCGTCGCGGCTTTCGGTCAGCGTGACCAACGGCGACGACTCTGCGACGTCCTTCAGCAGCGACAGCACTTCACCAGACGCCTCGCTATCGCCCAGAGAAGCGACGATTTCAATGGGCGTGGTGGCGCGTTCGAGATAGCTTTTCAGTTGGACTTTGGTGGCGTCGTCAAGCATGGCGGACTCACTTTCAATTTCAAATGGGAACAAAAAAGCCCGGGACGGCACACGTATGTGCCGGGGCCCGGGCCTTCGTCAGCAAGGCAGCGGGGCGGTTGGACCGGTTCTTAGATCTTGCCGACCAGGTCGATGGACGGGGCGATGGTCTTGGCGCCTTCGTTCCATTTGGCTGGGCAAACCTGGCCGGGGTGGGCTGCGGTGTACTGGGCGGCTTTGAGCTTGCGCAGGGTTTCCTTGACGTCGCGTGCGATTTCGTTGGAATGCACTTCAGCGGTCTTGATCATGCCCTCGGGGTCGATCACGAAAGTACCGCGCAGGGCCAGGCCTTCTTCAGGAATAAACACGTCAAACGCTTTGGTCAAAGCGTGGGTGGGGTCGCCCACCAGCGGGAACTTGGCCTTGCCGACGGCCGGGGAGGTTTCGTGCCAAACCTTGTGCGAGAAATGTGTGTCGGTCGTCACGATGTAGACCTCGGCGCCGGCTTTCTGGAATTCAGCGTAGTTTTCGGCGGCATCTTCAACTTCGGTGGGGCAGTTGAATGTGAATGCGGCCGGCATGAAGATCAGGACCGACCATTTGCCCTTCATCGATTCGTTCGAGACGTCGATGAATTTGCCATTGAGAAAGGCCTGGGTTTTGAAAGGCTGGACTTGGGTATTGATCAGGGACATCTGAATAGCTTCCTATAAGGGGTTGATGCTGAACGGGTCAGCGAATTGATAGTATATCACTCGCTATTTATGTATATCGATAGTTTATGTCTATGTGATGTATCGCGCTCGGCTATGCAGCAGCTTTTACAGGTATTAAGCCCGCAAGATCGCCCGCTTGGCTTTGTTCATGAAGAAAAACGAGCCCACGCCCTTTATTCACGGTCGAAGATTGCTATGAAAAACGTAGCATTGCAGGCGCCGTATCAGTGGCAGGATCACTGCGTGCCTGGCCGCCCCGGCAGCAGCAGCCGCGCCCGCAAGCCGCCGCCGTTGCGGTTGCTGAGCGTGAGTTCGCCGCCCAGCACCTGAGCCAACTGCTGCGCGATGGCCAGACCCAATCCGGTGCCACCCGTGTCCCGATTGCGTGAACTTTCAAGGCGGTAAAAGGGCTGCGATACCGCTTGCAACTGATCTTGCGGAATTCCGGGGCCACGGTCCAGTACTTCCACGCTGATCCCGTCCTCACCGTGCTTGCTCACCTCAATGTCAGCAGTGCCAGCAAATTTGAGCGCGTTGTCCACCAGATTGGCCACCAGCCGGCGCAAAGCCTGAGGCCGGGTCTGAAGTGTTTGGCCCGCGCTGCCCTGCAGGCCCACCCGCTGGCCAGCGTCAGCGTAGTCGCAGGCCAGGCTGTCCAGCAAGGCATGCAGGTCAACGCGGGCCAAGGGTTCGGTCACGCTGTGGGCGCTGCGTGCGTAGGCCAGGCCTTCACCCACCAGCGCCTGCATGGCGGCCAGGTCGCTCTGCAGCTTCTCGCGCAAAATGGCGTCGTCCAGCAGCTCGGCGCGAAGCCGCATGCGGGTGATGGGTGTTTGCAAGTCATGCGACACCGCGGCCAGAATGCGCATGCGCTCAGCCAGATGCGTATCAATACGGCGCTGCATGGCATTGAAGGCTGCAGCCGCCTGCGCAACCTCGCGCGAGCCGGTCTCGGGCAGGGGCTGTGTGGCAAGTCCGGGCGCCAGCGCATTGGCGGCATCAACCAGCCGCGCCAGTGGCCGCGTGGCCAGGCGCACGGCAAACCAGGTCAACAGGACGAGCAACACAAGCTGCGCTGCCAGCACGGCCAGCACCCAGGCTGACACCTCCATGCGCGGCTCGGTCATGTCAATTGACAGCGGCGTGCCATCAGCCAGCGTGAGGTGCAGACGCAGCGAGCTGCCATTCGTTTCGCTGACCGCGACCTCGCGTTTGAGCGCAGCCGATACGGCGGCGCGGACCTGCTGCGCCATGGGCAGGGCGCTCGGCGTACCTGCGGTTGCACCTCCGATCTCAAACCGGTAGTTGCGGCGATCGAGCCGTGGCAGCCAGGCTGCCCGTTCGGCGGGCGGCACGCGTTCAAGAATGGCGACAGAGCTGGCGACATCCCGCGCGAGGTAAGACGCCATCATCGCGCGCGTGGCCATGCCACGCTCCGCAAAGACCAGCCAGAACGACAGGATGTGCGCGGCTGCCAGCCCACAGAAAAAAATCAGCACCAGTCGGCCAAACAGGCTGCCTGGCCACAGGCGCTGTAGCCCCTTGCGCGCGCTCACTGGCCGTCACCGGCGTTAATGGCGGCGCAAAACACATAACCTTCGTTGCGCACCGTCTTGATGTAGCGCGGCTCACGCACACCGTCGCCCAGGCGCTGGCGCAAGCGGCTCACCAGCAGGTCGATGGATCGGTCAAACAGCTCGGATGCACGGCCTTGGGTCAGGTCCAGCAACTGGTCGCGGTTGAGTACGCGTTGCGGGTGGTCCAGAAAAACGCGCAGCAAGCGGTACTCAGCGCCGCTGAGGGAGACGACTGTGCCGCTGGCATCGGCGAGGTGGCGGGCCGTGGTGTCCAGACGCCAGTCGCCAAAACACAGCTCGCGCGCCGGCTCTGTCACGCGCAGATTGGGCGGCAACATGCGGGTGCGTCTCAGCACCGCGCGGATGCGTGCCAGCAGCTCACGCGCGGCAAACGGTTTGGCAAGGTAGTCGTCGGCGCCCATTTCAAGGCCAAGGATGCGGTCGGCTTCATCACCCCGCGCCGTCAGCATCAGGATGGGTATGGCCTGAGCCGAGGCCCGCAAGTCCCGGCACAGCGCCAGCCCGTCGGTACCCGGCAGCATCAGGTCCAGCACGATCAGATCAATGCGCTGGCTGGCAAGCACCGCATGCATCTGCCGGCCATCGGCGGCGGCGCTGGCGCGCAGGCCGTTTTTCTGCAGGTACTGCATGAGCAGCTCGCGAATGGCCGCGTCGTCGTCAACGATGAGGATGTGGTCGGCGGCTTCCATGGGGTGGTTATAGCCCATCGATCAACCGGGCCCTTGCCGCCCGTGTATCCCAGTGTGTCTGGCAGGCGCCCTGACAACTGCGCTTGCAAAAATGCCGCCCGCCGACACACGGCAGATAAACCTGCACGCTGCAATACCTCCTGTCTTCAACGCTTTCACTTCACAGGAGTTTTTATGTCGGTTTTTACCCGTTCACTTTCGCAGGCTGCCATCGCGGCAGCCCTGTTCTGTATGGCCTCCGCCGGCCTGGCCCAGGCGCCGCAACTGCCTGCGCCCGAATCCACCGACCCGGTCACGCTTGAACTGATGAAGGGTTTTCCGCCACCGCCAGACAAGGTTGTGCGGCTGGGAACAATCCTGAAGTACCCCAACGCGCGCTGGGCTTTTCATCACCTGCGCGAGCTGGGGCCTACCGCGAACATATCGCGCGGTGCGCGTCCCGCGTCGGCCCTGCCTGCGGCCTCGCGGGAGCTGGATGGCGTCTGGCTGGAAGATGACAAAGGCACCCGCCTGAATATTGCCGACTGGGAGCGGAGCACTTACACCGACGGTCTGCTGGTTATGCATAAAGGGAAGGTGGTGTACGAAAAAACCTTTGCCGGCATGAATGCGCTGCAACCGCACGTGGCGTGGTCCATGAGCAAGTCTTTCACCGGCTTGCTCGCCACACTGCTGATCAAGGAGGGCACCGTCGATGCCAACGCCCTGATTTCAAGCTACCTGCCCGAGCTGAAAGACAGCGCCTGGGCCGATGCCACCGTGCAGCAAGCACTGGACATGACCACGGGTGTGCAATATCGCGAAAACTTTGCTGATCCTTCCTCCGGCATCTTCCAGTACCTGATTGCAGCGGGCCTGCTGCCTGCGCCTGCCAACTACGCAGGCGCGCGCACGGTGACGGACTTTCTGAAGACCGTGAAGAAGGAGGGCGAGCACGGCGGCGGCTTTCAGTACAAGACGGTGGATACCGAGGTCTTGGGCTGGCTGCTGCAGCGCGTCACCGGCAAGAGCTACGCCACGCTGATGTCAGAGCGCATCTGGTCACGCATCGGTGCGCAGGAAGATGCGTATGTCTGGGCAGACCCGATTGGCACGCAGCTGACAAGCATTGGCTTCAACGCTTCACTGCGCGACCTGGCCCGATTTGGAGAAATGATGCGCCTTGGGGGCCGCTTCAATGGCCAGCAGGTGGTGCCGGCGTCCGTGATTGCCGAAATCCGCAAGGGCGCGGATCCCGAGAAGTTCAAATCCGCCGGCATGCCTATGCGCGCTGGCTACTCGTATCACAACCAGTGGTGGATCCCGCATGACGCGGACGGCAGTTATGAAGCCAAGGGGTTGAACGGGCAGCACATCCATATCAATCCGGCGGCAGGGTTGGTGATTGTGAAACTGTCGTCGCACCCGATAGGCAACACGGCGTTTACCCACGCGCTGGACAGGCGCGCCTTTGCGGCGATTGCGGCTTCACTGCGCGGGCGTTAAGGGTGGGAGGGGCCTGACAGGCCCCTCAGCGGCAAACGGGGCGGCTTTATGAATCAAATTGGCCACTTGCCCTTTAAACACGGGCGCAGTTAGCTATCAAATACATAGCGTCAGTATTCAAGCCGCTCGGGCCGGATTTCCTGCAGGATGGTGGTTGCAATCTCTTCAATTGACTTGGTGGTGGTGGATAGCCAGCGAATGCCTTCGCGCCGCATCATGGCTTCGGCCTCATGGATTTCATCGCGGCAGTTGGCAAGGCTCGCATACTTTGAGTTGGGCCGGCGCTCATTGCGGATCTGGGCCAGGCGCTCGGCAGCAATGGTCAGGCCGAAGATTTTTTGCCGGTGCGGCACCAAAGCAGGCGGTAACTGGCGGCGCTCGAAGTCTTCCGGGATCAGGGGGTAGTTGGACGCCTTCAGTCCGTATTGCATGGCGAGGTAGAGCGAGGTTGGGGTTTTGCCGCTGCGGCTGACGCCCACCAGAATGACGTCCGAGCCGGCCAGGTCCCGGTTGCTCTGGCCATCGTCGTGCGCCAGCGAGAAGTTGATGGCCTCGATTCGGTCGTCGTATTCCTTGCTTTTGGAGGCATCTGAAAAGCGGCCAACGCGGTGATTGGACTTGATGCCTAGCTCGGTCTCCAGCGGTGCGACAAAAGTGCCAAACATGTCGAGCAACATGCCGTGGCAATTGCCTTTGATGACATGCAGTATTTCCATGTTGACCAGGGTGGTGAAGACAATCGGCCGGTTGCCGTCCAGCAGAGCCGTGTGATTGATCTGCCGAATCACCTGGTGCGCCTTGTCCACGCTGTCGATAAAAGGCATGCGGACATGGCGCGGTTTCATCTCAAACTGCGCCATGATGGCGTTACCAAACGTTTCCGCCGTGATGCCGGTGCCGTCAGAGATGAAAAATACGGTTCGGTTGGACATGGATGGGCGCCAGAGTGGGGTCAGGGTGATGAAAGGCTGGAAGGGCACAGCTGGGGGTGAGCCCCCTACAATGGGCCAATTATCCCGATATTCCCAGCCATGCCCCGCCCCAACCCCTTCAAACAACAACAAGGTTGCCCGCCGCGCATGTGCTCCGTCCCGGTTTTTAAACCTCCCGGAGTATTTTTATGTCCAACCTTTTTGAGGCGACCGCACTGGTCGTACCATTTGAAAACCTGAGAATGACAGATGTCGAGGCAGTGGGCGGTAAAAACGCCAGCCTCGGCGAAATGATCTCGCAGCTGCCCACCGGCCCCCAAGGCGTGCAGGTGCCCACCGGCTTTGCAACCACGGCGCACGCTTTCCGCGTGTTTCTGGCGCACGATGGTCTCGACAAAAAAATCAACGCGCTGCTCGATGCGCTCAACACCGACGACGTGCGCGCGCTGGCTGAGACCGGCAGCAAAATCCGCGCACTGGTAGAAGCCCAGCCTTTCCCACCAGAATTCTCCAAAGCCGTACGCGAGAGTTTTGCCACGCTGAGCGCCGGCAACCCGCAGGCCAGCTTTGCCGTGCGTTCATCGGCCACGGCTGAAGATTTGCCAGACGCCTCTTTTGCCGGCCAGCAGGAAACCTTTTTGAATGTCGTTGGCATCGAGGACGTGCTGCACAAGATGAAAGAGGTGTTTGCCTCGCTCTACAACGACCGCGCCATCAGCTACCGCGTACACCAGGGCTTTGCCCATGCCGATGTGGCGCTGTCAGCCGGTGTGCAGCGGATGGTGCGCAGCGACATCGGTGCGGCTGGCGTCATGTTCACCATCGACACCGAAAGCGGTTTTGAAGACGTGGTCTTCATCACATCCAGCTACGGCCTGGGTGAGACGGTGGTGCAGGGCGCCGTGAACCCGGACGAGTTTTATGTGCACAAGCCCATGCTGAAAGCAGGCAATCGCTGCGTGATTCGACGCAACCTGGGCAGCAAGCTGCTGCAGATGGAATTTACGACCGCGGACGAGAAAAAAGCGGGCGGCAAGCTGGTCAAAACCACCGACGTGCCGACCGAACTTCGCAACCGTTATTCGCTGACCGATGCCGACGTTGAGCAACTGGCGCGTTATGCCGTGATCATTGAAGACCACTACGGCCGCCCCATGGATATTGAGTGGGGCAAGGACGGCACCGACGGGCAACTCTACATTCTGCAAGCCCGTCCCGAAACTGTGAAGAGTCAGGCCAAGGGCAAGGCCGAGCAGCGTTACAAACTCAAAGGTGTGGGCACTGTGCTGACCGAGGGCCGCGCGATTGGCCAGAAGATCGGAACAGGGCCGGTGCGCATCGTGCGCGACATCAAGGATATGGACCAGGTCCAGGCCGGCGACGTGCTGGTGACCGACATGACCGACCCCAACTGGGAGCCGGTGATGAAGCGCGCCAGCGCCATCGTGACCAACCGCGGCGGGCGCACCTGCCACGCGGCCATCATTGCGCGCGAACTGGGCATCCCGGCGGTGGTGGGCTGCGGTGACGCCACCGAGCGCCTGCAAGACGGCATGCTGGTGACCGTGAGCTGCGCGGAAGGCGACACCGGCAACATTTACGACGGTCTGCTGGAAACTGAAGTGACTGAAGTGCAGCGCGGCGCGATGCCGCCGATTGACATCAAGATCATGATGAACGTGGGCAATCCACAGCTGGCCTTTGACTTCTGCCAGTTCCCCAACCACGGCGTGGGCCTGGCGCGGCTGGAGTTCATCATCAACAACAACATCGGCGTGCACCCCAAAGCCATTCTGGACTACCCCGGCGTGGACGCCGACCTGAAAAAAGCCGTGGAAAGTGTGGCTCGCGGTCACGCATCACCACGCGCCTTTTACGTTGACAAAGTGGCAGAGGGTATTGCGACCATTGCCGCAGCCTTCTGGCCCAAACCGGTCATCGTGCGCCTGTCGGACTTCAAATCCAACGAGTACCGCAAGCTGATCGGTGGCTCGCGTTACGAGCCGGATGAAGAAAATCCGATGCTGGGCTTTCGCGGTGCAGCGCGTTACCTCAGCCCGGATTTTGCAGAGGCATTTGCCATGGAATGCGAAGCGCTCAAGCGCGTGCGCAACGACATGGGCCTGAGCAATGTGGAGGTCATGGTTCCGTTTGTGCGCACACTGGGGCAAGCCAAAGCCGTGACTGAGCTGCTGGCCAAACATGGGCTGAAGCGGGGCGAAGCTGGACTCAGAATCATCATGATGTGCGAGGTGCCGAGCAACGCGGTGCTGGCCGACCAGTTTCTCGAATACTTCGACGGCTTCTCGATTGGCTCCAACGACCTGACCCAGCTCACGCTGGGGCTGGACCGAGACTCCGGGCTGGAGATTCTGGCCAAGGATTTTGATGAGCGTGACCCAGCCGTCAAGGCGCTGCTCAGCCAGGCCATCGCGGCCTGCAAGCGACAGGGCAAATATGTCGGCATCTGCGGCCAGGGGCCCAGCGACCATCCGGACTTTGCCCAGTGGCTCAAGGAGCAGGGCATCGGCTCCATCTCGCTGAATCCCGATACCGTGATCGACACCTGGAAGCGCCTGGCGAGCTAGATAACTCCCACGCACCACCCGCAACCGAGGGAAAACCCCCGGTGGCTGGTGGGCCTGCGGTAAGCAAGGGGCAAGCCCTTTGAAGACAATCGGGGGCAATGCTTGCCCTGGCCATCACTGTAAAACTGCTTGCTGAAATAGCGTTGCTCGTGCTGGCGGGCCAGGGCTTGCTGGGCTTGCTGGCTGGCGCGTCCCGCGATCGCAATCCGTTTTACCGCGTGTTGCAGGTGGCGGGCCGGCCATGGGTTCGCGTTGCCCGCTTTCTTTCACCGCGCGTGGTACTGGACCGGCATCTGCCTCTGGTGGCATTTCTGCTGTTGCTGTTTGTCTGGGCTGGGGCGACGCTGGCCAAGGTCAGCATCTGCGTCCAGCTTGGCGTGGCGATGTGCAAATGATGTGCCAATGATGGATAACCTCAACTACCTGTTTCTGAAAATGCAGGCGGTGTTGCTGCTGGTGTTTGGCGACAGGGCAGGCGCATTGTCCCGCTTCGAGCGTATGTTGCAGTTGCGACCGATGGACACTTATGCGCTCGCCAGCAGGGCGCATCTGCAGGCGCAGGGTCAGAATTTTGCCGCCGCCATCGTGACCCTGCAGCAACTCACTGCGGCGCAGCCGGAGGATGCTGCAGCCTGGTTTAACCTGGGCTTCGTGATGCAACAAGCGGGGAGGCAGCTTGAAGCCGCGCCAGCCTTCCGCCAGGCCCTGGCGCTTGAGCCGGCCATGGACAGGGCCTGGTACGGCCTGGCTCTGGCGCTGATGCACGCGCGCCAGTTTCATGACGCGCTGCACGCGCTGAAAAAAAACACGAGCCTGCAACCCATGAGTCCCTATGGCTGGTATCAGCTTGCGCGCGTCCATCAGGAACTGGGACAAACGGACGAGGCGCAAAAAGTGGTGGCACATCTGCGCCAGTTCGAGCCCAAGGTGGCCGCGCAACTGGAACGTGAATCCCAGCTTGCACCAACCACCGGGGTCAGCCATGCAGCTTGCTGATAAACACCGCCACTACTGGCGTAAAAACCTTGTTGTGACCCTTGTGCTTTTATTGATCTGGTTTCTGGTGACCTTTGGGGTGAGCTATTTCGCACGCGCCCTGAATTTCCGGTTTTTTGGCTGGCCCTTCAGCTTCTGGATGGGCGCGCAAGGCTCATTGCTGGTGTATGGTTGCATCATCGGTTTCTACGCCTGGTACATGAACCGCCTCGACGTTGCTTATGACGTCGCGGAAGAGGACAACTGAGGTGGCGGGATTTTTCGGATCGCGTGATGGCGTCGTAGTGACCGAACAGCAGTTCAAGTCCCAGCTCGACCGCGTGTACCGCTGGTACACGGTGGGCCTGATTCTGTTTGTGGCAGGGCTGGCGGTGCTGGAAAAAATGGGCTTGCCGCGGCTGTGGATTGGCTCCATTTTTTTGCTGGCGACCATCGGCTTGTATGCGGGCATCGGTGTCATGAGCCGTACCACGGATGCTGCCGAGTATTACGTGGCGGGTCGGCGGGTGCCGGCCATCTACAACGGCATGGCCACTGGCGCCGACTGGATGTCGGCCGCGTCATTTATCGGTCTGGCAGGGACGCTTTATCTCACGGGATACAGCGGCCTGGCTTTCATCATGGGGTGGACGGGCGGCTACTGCCTGGTGGCACTGGTGCTGGCGCCTTATCTGCGCAAGTTTGGCCAGTTCACCATTCCGGATTTTCTGGGCGAGCGCTACGGTGGAAACTGGCCCCGGCTCATCGGTCTTGCCGCCGCAATTTTGTGTTCATTCACTTATCTGGTAGCGCAGATTTACGGTGTGGGTCTTATCACTTCCTACCTCACGCGGGTTGCTTTCGAGCTTGGCATATTTCTGGGGCTGGGCGGTATTCTGGTGTGCTCGTTTTTGGGTGGCATGCGTGCAGTCACCTGGACCCAGGTGGCGCAATACATCATTCTGGTGGTGGCCTATCTGATCCCGGTGGTGTGGTTATCCGTCAAGCAAACGGGTGTGCCCGTGCCGCAAGTGGTCTACGGCTATCAGCTTGAAAAAGTGACCGCCAAAGAAAAAGAGCTGGTCACCGACCCCAAAGAAATTCAGGTTCGGGAAATATTCAAACAGCGCTCAGAAGTGCTCGCCAAAAAGCTGGAAGATCCGGGACCTTCGTTTGCGGCAGACAAGCTGGCTGCGAGCAGAAAAATGGACGAGCTGAAGGCTGCTCAAGCTTCGGTTCAGGAGGTGTCTACAGCGGCAAGGGCGTTGGCCACCATGCCCAAGGACGAAGCCGCCGCCATCAGGGCCTGGACTGCCGCCAAGGCTGTAGCGGACCTTAAAACCCAACCACTCAATGGCATGCCCGCCCACGCGGCCCAGTTTGCCGGCGACCCGGACGGCACGCCCAAAGAAAAAGAAATTTACGACACCTCACGGCGCAATTTTCTGGCCCTGATTTTTTGCCTGATGGTTGGCACCGCCGCCTTGCCCCATATCCTGATGCGTTACTACACCGTGCCCAGCGTGCGGGAGGCGCGGCAATCGGTAACCTGGTCTTTGCTGTGCATTCTTTTGCTGTATTTCACAGCTCCGGCGCTGGCCGTGCTGGTGAAATATGAAATATTCACGGTGCTGGTCGGCACGCCCATTGACCAGCTGCCCGCCTGGGTCAACAGCTGGACCAAGGTCGACCGGGCGCTGCTGTCGGTGGTGGATGTCAACCGCGACAACATCCTGCAGCTCAACGAGATGACCATAGGCGGGGACATCATTGTGCTGCTGACGCCCGAGCTGGCAGGTCTGCCGTATGTGATTTCGGGTCTTGTGGCCGCGGGTGGGCTGGCGGCGGCGCTTTCCACCGCCGATGGCCTGTTGCTGACCATTGCCAACGCGCTGGGGCATGACCTGTACTACAAGATGATTGACCCCAACGCCTCAACCGTGAGCCGGGTGACGGTCTCCAAAATCCTGTTGCTGGTGGTGGCCTTGCTTGCGGCCTATGTGGCGGCCCAAAAACCGGCGGACATTCTGTTTCTGGTGTCGGCTGCCTTTTCATTCGCGGCGGCCTCGTTCTTTCCCGCGCTCAGTCTGGGCATTTTCTGGAAACGCGCCAACGGCGTAGGGGCTGCACTGGGCATGTTGGCCGGCCTGGGGGTCACCACTTTCTACATGATTGCCAACCAGCCCTGGTTGCGCGCCATTTTTGGTGTCACCTCCCCAATCCAGCTGTGGTGGGGCATAGACCCCATTTCCGCCGGTCTTTTCGGCGTGCCGGTAGGTTTTGCCGTCATTGTGGTGGTGAGCCTGCTAACCCCACCCCCCAGCAAGGAATCCCAGGAACTGGTGGAACACGTCCGTTACCCGGACCTCAAACCCTTTTAGACGTCGCTACTCGGGTTCCAGCCGTCAATAAGCCCGGGACGATGGGGAGAATAGGAGGCATCCGCAAAGGCTCTCCGGTCAAGCAGGGGCCGCGGATCCTGCTCCGCCGGTCCGCTGGCGCAGCGGCCCCTCGGGGGCAGGAAGCTACGCGAAGCGAGCGACCGTGGGGCTCCATCCCTGGCGGTATATAATCATGGGCTTCGCCTTGCTGCACCCTTAACGACGCTGGGGCAGCTTTTATCAAACCACAAGGAGAGTTTATGCGTCACTATGAGATCGTCTTGCTGATCCACCCGGATCAAAGCGAGCAAGTGCCAGCCATGCTGGAACGTTACAAGGGCATGATTACCGCCGGCGGTGGAAAAGTGCATCGTGTTGAAGATTGGGGCCGCCGCCAGCTGGTGTACCTGATCCAGAAACTCGCCAAAGCCCACTACCTGTGCATCAATATTGAAGCCAGCCAGGCCGTGATGGAAGAAATTGAACACGCATTCAAGTTCAATGACGCCGTTCTGCGCCACCTGACCGTGGTGAAAAAGAAGGCCGAAACCGGCCCGTCACTGATGATGAGAAACGTCGAGCGCGAAGAAGCGCGCAAGACACAGCAGCAGGAGTACGCGGCTTAATCAGCCACTACGCTGTTGCTCCACGACTCACTGCTGCGCTTTTAAAGATTGCACAGTGAACCGCGTTGAGTTAACCGCTTGTATCGCCGAGGCAAGTCCTCTCCGGTACACCCCCGCCGGAATCCCCGCTACCAACTTTGTACTTGTACATGAGTCGGAAATGCTGGAGGCAGGGGTCAAACGGCAAGTTAATTTAACGGTCAAGGCGGTTGCTTTTGGCGCGCTGGCTGAACAAACAGGCCAGTTGACCTTAGGCAAACCCTTCAGGTTCACCGGTTTTCTGGTTAACGCCCGAGGCAGCAAAAGTGTCGTGTTTCACATCCAGACTTTTAATCCAGTTTCTGAACAAGTAACGAACCCCATTTAAGGAGTCCATCATGCCCGGACCAAAACGTTTCAATAAAGACAAGCGCCCCAAGCGCAACACACAATCCCTGCTGTTCAAGCGCAAGCGTTTTTGCCGCTTCACAGCCGCTGGCGTTGAAGAAATCGACTACAAAGACATCGACACCCTGCGCGATTTCGTAGCCGAAAACGGAAAAATCATCCCCGCCCGCCTGACCGGCACGCGCGCGATTTTCCAGCGCCAGGTCAACACCGCCGTCAAGCGCGCTCGCTTCCTCGCGATGCTGCCTTACAGCGACCAGCACCGTAGCCTGTAAGGAACACGACCATGCAAATCATTCTTCTCGACAAAGTCGTCAACCTGGGCAATCTGGGTGAAGTCGTTAAAGTCAAAGACGGTTACGCCCGTAACTTCCTGATCCCGTCTGGCCGTGCACGTCGTGCCACAGCCGCCGCGATCAAGGAATTTGAAGTCAAGCGCGCTGATCTCGAAAAAGTCGCCGCTGCCAAATTGGCCGAGTCCCAGGCTCAGGGCGAAAAGCTGGGCGGTACCACCGTCAAGCTGACGCAAAAAGCCGGTGTTGATGGCCGTTTGTTCGGCTCGGTGACCAACCATGACATTTCTGCCGAACTGACCAAGCAGGGCTTCCCTGTGGTCAAGTCGCAGATCCGCATGCCTAACGGCCCGCTCAAGACTGTTGGCGATCATCCTGTGACCGTCGCGTTGCACACCGACGTGGCTGTGGACATCACCGTGACGGTTTACGGCGAATCAGCCTAAGCTTTCTCGCTGTATCCGAAAAAGCCGCTCGCTGAGCGGCTTTTTTCATGGACGCTTAATTGTCTGTGCACATCTTCAGGCCTCATTTACACCGCATTTCCCCCGCTTATTCACAAGCTTGTCCACAGCGGTTTGGACCGGGGCAGCGTACTATTTAGCACCTCTCAGGAAACCCATGTCCGCCGTACTTTCCACAGCCCAAGACCCCCGCTTCAGCGCCGATCGGCAAATCGCCCAATTGCGTGTTCCCCCGCACTCCATCGAGGGCGAATCCAGTGTTCTGGGCGGCCTGCTGCTGGACAACGGCGCCTGGGACCGGGTGGGTGACCTGCTGGTGGATGAAGACTTTTATCGCTACGAGCACAAGCTGATTTACGCCGCTGTGGGCGCGCTGATCAACGCGACCAAACCTGCGGACGTGATCACGGTGTACGAGCACCTGCAGAACCAGGGCAAGGCCGACGACGTGGGCGGCTTGGCTTACCTCAACTCGCTGGCCCAGTACGTGCCCAGCGCCAGCAACATCCGCCGCTACGCCGAGATCGTTCGCGAGCGCTCCATCCTGCGCAAGCTGGTCGCCGCCAGTGATGAGATTGCCACCAACGCCTTCAACCCGCAGGGCAAGGCCGTGGCCATGATCCTGGACGAGGCCGAGCAAAAGATTTTCA
This sequence comes from Polaromonas sp., assembly GCF_035638815.1. Classification (GTDB taxonomy): domain Bacteria; phylum Pseudomonadota; class Gammaproteobacteria; order Burkholderiales; family Burkholderiaceae_C; genus Polaromonas. The sequence continues at coordinate 75,467 of NZ_DASQZG010000017.1, read as the reverse complement.
ACATCGGCGAGCAGGGCTCGCGCATGAAGCAGGGCTTCCAGAGCATGGACACCCTGGTGGTGAGCCTGCTGGACCGCGTCACCGAGATGTCGGAGAACCCGAACGACGTCACCGGTGTGCCCACTGGCTTCTACGACTTGGACAAAATGACCTCGGGCTTTCAGGCTGGGGATCTGGTGATTCTTGCCGCGAGACCCTCCATGGGCAAGACCGCACTGGCTATCAACATCGCCGAGCACGTGGCCCTCAATGAAGGCTTGCCGGTGGCGGTGTTCTCCATGGAGATGGGCGCGTCGCAACTGGCCGTGCGTATCGTCGGCTCCATCGGCCGCATCGACCAAACCCATTTGCGCACCGGCGCGCTCACCGACGAAGAATGGCCGCGGCTGACTGAAGCCATTGAGAAGCTGCGCAACATCTCGCTGCACATTGACGAAACACCCGGCCTGACCGTGAGCGAGTTGCGCGCCAACGCCAGACGCCTGGCCCGCCAGTGCGGTAAGTTGGGTTTGATCGTGGTCGATTACCTGCAGCTCATGAGCGTGTCTTCCAGCATGAGCGAAGAAAACCGCGCCACCGCGGTGGGCGAAATTTCGCGCGGCCTGAAGATGCTGGCCAAAGAGCTGCAGTGCCCTGTGATTGCACTCTCACAGCTAAGCCGCGGCGTCGAGTCACGCACCGACAAGCGACCCATGATGAGCGACCTGCGCGAGTCAGGCGCCATTGAACAGGATGCCGACATCATCATGTTCATCTATAGGGACGAGTACTACACCAAGGAAGCCTGCAAAGAGCCGGGTGTGGCCGAGGTCATCATCAGCAAGCAGCGTAACGGCCCGACGGGCACGGTGAAATTGGCCTTTATCAACCGCATCACCAAGTTCGAGAGCTTGGCGCATGGGGGAAGTGGGGATTTTTGAGGTGACAAATGACAAGTCGTGGATATGCGGCTTTGCCTAACGTTTCCTGCCGCTTTGAAAAGACCTCTACGGCGTTCGCCCCGGACTGTTCGCAGCCGGGCGACTGTTACCTGCAGCGTTTGAGCTCATGAGCCGAGTCATAGATGCCTCTGCTGTGGAGTATCTAAATTGGATCGGCGCGGCCATTCACGAGTGTGACTTGCCTGCTACAAGTCGTGTTCGCGCGGCTGCAGGCTGTCTCGCAATAGCCCAAGACCACCATCATGCGATCGTGATCCTTCTCGACCACGATCGTTTGGCTTCTGCGTTCTCCTTGGTGCGCGTCGCATTTGAGGCCTATGTGCGGGGCGAATGGCTTGCCTTGTGCGCTGCCGATTTCGAGGTCGATGCATTCTTGGACGGTGTAGAGCCGCCGAGATTCGGGGTTCTGCTTGAGGCACTTGAGCGGACGGATGCGTTCAAGGAGCAGGTTTTATCGCAAATGAAAGCTCAATCATGGGCTGCTATGTGCGCCTATACCCACACCGGAGGATTGCACGTCCAGCGTTGGAACACCCCGGGCGCTATAGAGCCCAACTACGAGGATGTCGAACTGCGGGAAGTGCTTTCGTTCGCTGAGACCATCGGTTCACTTGCAGTCATTGGCGTCGCATGGCTTGCTGAAAATGCTGAGGCCGCCGAGGCCGTGCTCGCTAAGTTGAAAGAGCGTAGGGCGGCCTAAGCGCTAACAAGATGGACGGATGCGTAAGTTTCTCGTCCCGCCCAATAGCCACGGGCGCTCGCAGCTACTGATTTGATAGCGCTTCTGTATTCACGCAGCGAGCCTCTGGCCGTTTTGGTTCGGGCTCACTCGCAAACACGCGCCTTCTCATCACCCATCCGCCAACAACTCCCCTTGATTTTGGGGGCCGGGCGCGGGCTTCCCTCTTTGTCAATTTTCGCCACATGAGTGCGCCAGGACGTCACGCCTTTGCGTGTCAATTCCATGTGGAGCAGCCAGCCCGTGTTGTTTTCTTCCGCGGTGAAGCTGTCGAACAGAAAGTTGCCCAGGCTGTAGATGATGGGTTTGCCGCGATAGGTTTCGGTGTCTTGCGTCACATGCGGATGGCCGCCCACCACTGCGTCCGCGCCGGCGTCGATCATGAGGCGTGCAAGGTGGCGTTGCCTTGAGTTGGCAAGTGGCTCGTGTTCCTGGCCCCAATGCATGACGGGGATCACCAGATCGGCTTTGTGCTGGCTTCTCGCCTGGGTGATGTCCAGGCGCACCTGCTCGTCTTCGCTCCAGGCGATTCCCGGTGTGTCGTGGTCGGCTTCAAAGCTCCGTGGAAAAAATTCGTTGTAGCCCAGGAATGCAACGCGAAGGCCGTTGCGTTCAACGACCAGCGGGGTATGGGCATGCGCCAGATTTTTTCCGCCGCCGAAGTAGCCGATGCCCTGACGGTCCAGGCGGTCAAGCATCTCGCTAAAAGCGATGGGTCCGAAATCTCCGGAGTGGTTGTTGGCCAGGCTGACCACGTCGAAGTGGCGTTTGAGCACCTTGAGTGTGCGTGGATGGGCACGAAAGGTGAACGGTTTGTCTGGCTCGGCCCTGCCTTTGGTCGCCACCACACACTCGAGATTCCCAACGCGAATATCTGCCTTTTTGAGCAGCGGGCCAAAGCGCGCCAGCGGGTCGCGTCCCTGCTTGATCACTTTGCCCGGTGTGTCGGCAAGCAGGATGTCGCCGACAAACGCGATGGAGACTTTTGGCTCTTCAGGCGCTGCGCTTGCGACGGGTGCGCAGGCCAGCGCTGCATAAACAAGAGAAAGCAACATAGCGCGGGTCATACGGATCCTTCCAGCAAGGCGCAGCCATAGCGAATCTCTCGCCCCAGTACGGGGGAGTAGAGGTAGTGCACGCCAGTCAATGAGTCGGGTGCGGCATTTTTTTGCGGGACGGGGGCGAGGTACTTGCCATAGTGCAGCAAGACAGCCCGCCCGGACGACATGTAGTAGGTGTACAGCTTGATGTAGTCGATTTTTTCTGCGCTGCCAATCACCACGGCCTTGAAGCGAAAGCGCTTGTTGACGTCGACTGCTTTAACCGCATAAGGGTCGGACACAGGTTCAAACTTCAAATTCAGCGTGTCGCCACTTTGAAAAATCTCACAGCTCAGGCTAGGCGCGGCAGCTGCGGGAGCTGATACAAGGGCAAGCGCCAGGCCGGTCCAGAGCGCGGCTTGGATGGAGAAAAAGCGAGAAGTGTGGCGATCAGTAGAAACAGGTGGACATGCAGGCACTTGATTTCTCTATGGAGTTAAGTCGCCATAGCATAGGGCAAAGCATGCTGCCCACATCGCACGAATGCGTGGAGGCTGAATATCTAACGAAATCGGCTGGCAGCCATTTTATTCATTGCGCCGACAGCTATTTATTTCATAGCAAGCAAACCTATTCCAGGTCTTCCATGGCCAGCATGTGGTACTTCTGACCATATGCCAGCGGCAGGTTTTGTACCGATGACATGACACGCTTGGTGTCGTCATCTGAAGGGGCGTGAACCATGACGCCGTGATGACCCTGCCGCGCGAAGGCGACGTACTTGTTGACCGTGTGGCCTTCGGTTCCTACAGACGGAAGGTCGACATCCGAGTCACCATCGACCTTGCCAATTTCGTGCAAGATGGTCTCTGGTGGGAGCAGCATGACTGCGTCGCTGGCAAAACCAGTATTTTCCAGCGCCTCTGCGGCCTGCTGAGCTTGATCAGCTTGTGGAAAGAGCAGAACGGCGTAACCGGTGGGGTAAAACACGCCGCCCATGGTGAGCATTTTGGGGGTAAGTTCAAAGGTCTTCATGGCCCCATTACCCTGCTGATCAGACGCGTGGACTGTCAGTCACCTTAGCCCGTTGTTGTAGGACTTCAGGATTGTTGGGGCTTTCGTCGCCCGTGAGCCCAAACGGGCCAAACAAGCTCCCAAGCCGCTTTGAGCCGAACTCAGGGCAGGGGCTCGGTCTTGAGTGTGGGCTCGGACATGACACGCGCCGTGCTGGTGACGTTGTCCAGCAACTGGTTGGCAAAGAAGCTGCTTTGCGTGTCGGGTTCCAGCGCAGCAACCACCAGGTTGGCCAATGGCTGACCCAGGGACACGTAGTAACTGCCGGCTGGAGCGTCCACCACGCCCCGCACAAGGGCAACATCAACCTTGACGATCTGCCCGGCTTCCAGCATCGCGCCGCGCACGTCCTGCCTGTTGCCAGAAGCGCGGGCAGTTTCGCGGTACAGGTCGCCCAGCATGGAGGCCGGCTCGGTCACGCGCAGCACCTGCACGCCGTGAAGGCGCAGCCGCTCAACCGCTGTTTTGGACGATGCAGATAACCAGTAGCCGCAGGGCCGCACACGGGTTTTGGTCTTGCGCAGCGTGAGCGCGGAATTCCAGTCCACCTTGATGGACTTGTCGGCGCCGGTGACCGGGTCCAGCATGACCAGGTCATAAGAGCCAGGCGTGGGGCCCGCCTCTATGACTGCGTCGCCTTTGCAGGCCTGGGCGATCAGGTCTTTTTCGATGTAGGGCTGTAACTGGCCCAGTTCTGCAGCGCGTTGCGCCGTGCTGGCGAGCACGCTGGTCAGCGCGGTCACATGGGTGTGCACACGGCGCTGAATATGCAGCCGGCCTATGCCCACGCCTCGTGTCTCGATCAACAGGCTGACCGCATTTTTGAGGCCAAAGACATTGCGACCCGTGTCAGGCTGCGTGCCGCCCATGGAGATCTGTTTGTCGTTCAAGTCTGCCGACGTGGTGTAGTACCACTCGGTGGTCAGCCCTTGTACCTGCAGCGCGGACTGCAGGGGGCGGCGGTACCACTCCTCGGAGGCTTTGGTTAAAAACTCGGGGATATTGGCCGTGGTCGCGTACTGCAGAAGGGCGTCGTACTTCTGGATAGCGCCAAACTTTTGCACAAAGCGGCCGGTGACGGTGTATTCATGCACGTCCACCACCACCGTGGGGTGGTAGTCGCGCGTCAACCTGGCAAGCGCGCGAGCCTCCGGGCTGTTGAGCAGCAAGTGGTCCCGGTTCATGTCCAGCCCGCCGGTGGTGGTGCGCTGGGCGCCGCTGGAGCCGTCAGGGTTGGCGCGCGGAACGATGATCACATTGATGCGCTCCAGAACTGGCTGCAAAAGACCCTCGGTCAGCTCGCGCGCGAGCACCAGCATCGCTTCGCTGCCAGCAGGTTCGTCGCCATGCTGCTGGCCTATCAGCAGCACTGTAGGACGGTTGGAGGCGATCAGTGCAGCAGCATCCGTGCTGGCTGCACGTGTCAACACCAGTGCTTCGATGGGGCTGCCGAGTTGGGATTGGCCGATGGGGAGTACAGCGGCTTTCAGAGTGCCGGTGCGTGAGGCGGATGAAGCCATGTCCCGAAGCCAGCTCTGGATTTCAGCGTTGGATGTGAAGCTGTCCCGGAAGGCCTGCAGGCCCGGGGTGTTGTACACGACGGAGGGTGCCGGAAAGCGGGCTGCAACGGCGGCACTGTAGGGGGCAGCGGCTACGGTTGAGGGGGTAACGATGGCGGCTCTGGGCGGGACTGGCTGGACAACGGCGCCATTCGGGGGTGCAGTCGGCGCAGGCGCCGGGGCCGTAACAACCACGGCAGGCTGGGTCGATGGCCCGGGCCACGGAGGAAGCGGTACCGATGTGCAGGCCGCCAAAGTGAAGAGCAGGGCGCTGGCCACGCCTGCGCGCATCTGGAGTGACGGGTGACTCACAGGCGTCGGATGCAGGAGCTGCTTTTTGGGCTTGGCGGGGAATGGCATCCGTGCGGTCTGATCGGTCATTTGCATCACTTTTGCTTTACGTTCGGGGGGTTGAATCATCTTATCCCAGCACTTGCCGTAGGGGCGGTAACCAGATGCATGAAAACACCTCCCTGTGCGAAACTACACCCCGATGAGTGCCGCCACCGCCCACCCCCCCAAAGACGCAAAAAACGCAGGAAAAGTCGTGTCCGTTGCACCCATGATGGATGGGACTGACAACGTCGAGAAAACCTAGCAAAATCAAAGGCCTTTGGTTCGTGCCCGTTTGCCCATGTTGCACTGGCGTTACCCCGGCTGTCCGGTGAGTTGCCGGGTTTCCTTCTGAGCTGCCTCGCGGCGTTTGTCAATGTACCTGGCCAGGTCATGCAGGTGGACGCCCTTGGCGCCTTTTTGTGAGCCGGGCTCGATACGCGTTACTGGCAGATCGATTTCACCGTTGCCCGTCTTCCGCAGGAACTTGTCAACGCTGAGGTGGGGGAAGTAGTCGCGGACTATGGTGCCCACTGGTATGACGACCTGGGCGTCGTATTGGGCCATTAAGAGGAATGCGGTGTTCATGCGGCCAATCCTTGATATAACCCGCCAGAGCCACGTGGTGTGCTCCTTTGGCTATTGCTGTGCTGCCTTACGCACTCAGCGCCGGCGGGCGTGATGGAATAGGTGCCGTCCTGGTTGCGGTCGATCAGGCGGCGCATGATCAGCAGGCTGGTCTCGGTGCTGATGCCGTGGTCGAGGTCGGCTTCGCGCTCCAGCTCTATCGCCTTGATGACTTGGTGGCGGTCAACGATGCGCAGGACTCGGCGGACCAGGTAGGGTAGGTCTGTCATGTGGGTGGCGGGGCGGTCTGTGCACAGGTTCATGGCGTGATCACCTTGAATTCGATTACCCAAACCCAGGGGTTGACATTCCAGGATCCGGGGCCGTTTATTTGCTCCCACAGAGTCACATACGACTCCGTCGCCGTTTTATGCACATAGCGTTTGTCGTGCGACCACCCGCCATGTGATAAGTGGTTCGCTGGTTCGTAATGCACGCAGCCTTCCGCCACCGCATCAACCTCGCTGATGTCCTGCAGGCGTTCCACGCGCACATCGGTTATCTCCAGTGTCATGCGGCTGGCCCATCGCGGCATATGAATGCTCGGACGCCAGACGGGCTGCTCTTGCTCGTAAGGCGCGGGATCGTCCGCACGATAGACGAGCGTGCCGTTGTCGCGCATAGCGGATGCGGTTTGATCTGGAGGAAGCAAATAGGGGCCGCTTTGGACGCGGTAGTCATCGCAGTACCATGTCTCGCGCACCCAGAGCCTGTCCCCGGGTTGGCCGTGCGGACATCCCAGGATGTCACCTGTCCGGGTGTGGCCTATAGCCATGGTGACGGGCACCGTCTTGCCTTCGCGGGTTTTTCCGCCATCAGGGCCACCCCAGGGCATAGCTTCCCATTTACCCAAGGGATTTATGTGAGGCAGCTTGATTGCTCGCCGGGTCTGCGTCTTGCAGCCATCAAGCAGCGCCCGCACCATCGGGGCGCTGAAAAGTATCGGTCGTTCTTTCATGCTGCCTTCCTGTAAATCTTCGTCAAATCACGTTTGATGGTGAAGCCACGGCCGCGCAGCACGTTCGCCAGACGCGCCCGGTCGGTGTGGCTGTGGGTGGACTGCCTCAGCAGGCCGAGGTAGCTGTTGCCGCTGGCGAATACGTCATTGGGCGCCGCCGCCTGCAGGCGGCGCACGGCGGTGGCCACGGTGCGCTTGCGGGTAGTGCGGCGCCAGGGCTTGATGACCTGGCCCACAAAGTCAATGCCGCGCTCCAGTGGCTGCAGGATGGTCTTGCTGGGGTTGAGTCTGGCGCCCAGTGTTGCGGGCAGCCAGGCGTCGATCTGCTGCAGCGCCTGGTGCAGCCACTGGGGTGACTCGTGCAGCAGATAGAAGTCGTCAACGTAGCGGCCGTAGCGCCTTGCCTGCAGCCTGTGCTTGCAAAACTGGTCGAGTGCATCCAGGTGCACATTGGCAAAGAACTGGCTGCTCAGGTTGCCGATCGGCAGGCCGGTGTCTGCCGGCGCGTTGAACAGGCTTTTGTGTGGCGGTACGCGGGCCAGCAGGGCGGCGCTTCCGCGCAGCTCGTGATTCTGGCGCGGGTCGTGGAAAAGAATGTTCTGCGCCAGGCTTAGCCAAAAAGCCTCTGTGACCTTGCGGGCCAGCTGGGCAAGCAGGATGTTCTTGTCGATGGCCACAAAGAAGTTGGCCAAGTCGCACTTTAGGTACCAGGCTGGTCGGCTCCAGTTATGTGAGACGGCGCGCACGTCGTGCTCAAGGCGCTGGGCGGCGTACAGTGTGCCTCGCCCCGGAATGCAGGCGCAGCTGTTGGCGATAAAGCTGGCGTGAAAGCGCTGGCTGATATGGTTGTACAGCAGGTGGTGCACGATGCGGTCACGAAACTCTGCCGCCCACACCTCGCGCGGCTTGGGGTGGGTGATGACGAAACAAATTGAGCGGCCGGGGCGATAGGTGCCGCTGCACAGCTCTTCGTGCAGCGCGCAAAGGTTCGCCTCCAGCCGCTCTTCAAACGCCAGCGCACTGGCGGTGCCGCGCTTATGGCGGCGGCAATCGTCCCAGGCCTGCGCCAGGCTCTGAAACGCGTAAGGGCTTGAATCTGCGGACGGCTCGGCAGCGGGCCTCGTAGCTCTTGTTGTTGTTGTTCTGGTTGCCGTTGTTGAAGTTCTGATTCCAGGCGTTGTTGTCCGAGTACTGCGTCGTGTGGTGCTATCTACGTCACCGTGCCGAAGGCCCAAAGCTTGTTTGTGGCCGATCAGCGGGGCAACTGCGCCGGACCTGGCCAGCGGTGGCGCTGCGGTGTCCGTGGTGCGCATGGCGGTGGCCTTGTGGGCCAGCGGCACAACCAGATTCAATTTGCGCACGGGCATGAGAGCCTTGACTGTCATGCTGCAGGCGCTTTCTCTTGCGTTTTGTGGAGCCACCCATTGGCCTGCTTGCCCACGCTGTCGAGCATCTGCACGGCTTTGGACCATGCTGCTGTCGATATCTTGCGCAGGTTAAAACCTACCCGCAGCCACACCAGTGCCGCCCGCTGGTGTGCCAGCAGGCCCCGGATGTGCGCAGCGCGCTGGGTGTGCCGCGTTGCGTTGGCCAGCGCCATCAGGTCCAGCATCTCAGCGCAGTGATCAACGATCTTGTCGCCGATCATTTTTTTGTAGCCGCGTGGCAGCTGTGCGTGAATACTGGCAACGTGGCCGAGCAGCTCGGTCCCTGTCTTGTGGATGGGTAGGTCGTAATGGAGGCTCATGGCTCAAAAGGAATGAAGGATTAAAGAATCAATCTGCGGACGGCTCGGCAGCGGGCCTCGTAGCTCTTGCCGAAGTCGTGCTGGTTGCCGTCGCCGAAGCGCTGATTCCAGGCGTTGCTGTCCGAGTACTGCGTGCCGGTCCAGTGCCAGTTGTCCTGGTCGAGCTGGTCCTGCAGGTTGGCGTACAGCAGGGCGCTTTCAAAACGGGTCGGCAGGCGTGCACCGTTGCCCAGGCTCTCGGCCCATGTCTTGGCATCAGCCCAGTCGAGCTTGCTGGCGGGCTTGTCATCCAGCAAAAACAGGTGCCCGTCGGGCTGGCCGTCCTCGCCGCGGCTGATGCCGGCGTAGATGCCGCCTGCGGCGTCAGAGCGCTCGCCGATCTGCAGCTTGAGGGGCGAGTAGGGCGCCTGTGCAGTCGTCTGCACGGACTCGGGCTCGGGCGCGACAAGACGCGCTGGCAGGAGCTTGCTCAGCGAGTCGAGCAGGATGCGGGAGCGCTGGCTCAGTTCAAGATCAATTTCAATGGTGGCGGGCATGCGTGGCTTTCGGAGTTAAAGGATTGAAGGATTCAAGTACTGAGTTGAATCAGGCGGACGGCTCGGCAGCGGGCCTCGTAGCTCTTGAGGTCGTTGAGCTGGTAGCCGTCGTTGAAGTCCTGATCCCAGGCGTCGTCGTCCGAGTACTGCGTGCTGGACCAGTAGTAGCCCTCTTCAAAGGCCTCGGCGCCCTCGTCCTGAAATGCCTCAACAGTCGTTTGCGCTGGTGATTGTTCGGTGTACGGGTAACCGGCGGGTACGCTGCTCGGGTTGTCGCCAGCGCGGTACACATAGTTTTCTTCAGTGGTCGGCTTGAGGTTGCGATAGGCCAGCTCCAGCACGTCGCGGGCTGGTATGCACCAGTCGGTGAAGCCATTGATTTCAAGCGCCAGCACCGTTTTTGCCAGCTCGCTGCCGGCATCGGCCATGGCTTTGGTGTTGGCCATGCTGTCGAAGTAGCTGCAGGCACCGGGGACGCTGGTGTAGGTGGCCAGCCATGCGCCCTCAATGTCGCCCTGAGCTTTGGGTGCGACGACTACGGCGAACAAGCCTTCGCCGGTGCGGACTTTGCCTGAGTAGAAGCCGCCTTCGTAGGGTGTGCCGATGGTGGGCGCGATGGCGGCTGTAGTGGCTTTTGCGTTCATGAATATCTCCTGGTGGTGGTTGAGGTGGGTGGAAAACTTTGGGACGGTGACGGCCTCATGTGGCCGTGTTATTGGCTTTGGGCTCGAGCACCCGATAGCCGTTCGATTCAAGCAACGCCCGGGCGGCCCTGATACGCTGCTGCAGCTGCTGCTCAAACTCGCTGCACAGCTCGAAGCATCCGTCGACGCGTCTCACACGGCCCATGGCCATGTCGTGCTTCAGCAGCGCCCAAACGAGGCCGCTGGACCGCAGATCCACGTCCATGCAGATCTCGGCTGGTGTTTTGGGACCAGTGCGCAACAGCGCCCGAATCTGCTCGGTCTTGCTGGTGCCGGGCGCCGGTGGCTCCCCGCGGCTGATAAAGGGTGCCGCAGGCGTCTGGTGCCGCAGCAGCGCGTCCCAAGGTGTGGTGTTCATGCTCGATCACTCCGTAAGTTGTGCGTGAACACGCGCCAGCAGCTTCGCCGCATCAGCCCTGATGCGCCCGTTGCGCACCGTCAAGTCAGGAACCTGGCCACCTGCCTCGGTGGCCAGCAACGCCAGGCGCTGCTCGATCACCTTGATGGGGAAACCTTCTTCACGCAGCTCGGCCAGCAGACTGAGCGAAGCGCTGGCGGCGCAGCTTTGAAGCCGTGCATGCAGCTGCTGCACGTCGTAGGCGTTGCGCACCGTCACCTGCTTGCGGCTCAGCTGCAGGGCGGGTACGGTGTAGCCCATCTGGCGGGCCAGCTCGGCCTTGCTCCAGCCGTCCTTGATCAGCTCGCGCAGGAGCTTCCAGGTGGGCTTGGCGGGCACCAGGGCGTGGTCTGCAGCGGCGGCTGGCGTGACGGCCAGGATTGCCCGCTCGGTGCGCGCACGGATGCGCGTTTTGCGTCCGGCAATGATGTCGGCCAGCACGGTGTCGGACACGTCCGCGACATCGCTCACAGTACGGCGGCCCACGTTAACGGCAGACAGCTCGGCCATGTGCGCGCGGGCCCGGGCCGCCGGCACAATGCCGTTCCAGTCGCCGGCCTTGCGGGCAAGGGCGCGCTGCTTTTCATAAGCCGTATTCGCGCCACGGCAATCGCCACACCGGCACCCGGCCATGTAGCGCAACCGGTCGCCGTGTTGACGTGTGGCTGCAAGCTCAGCCACGGGCCGCAGCCCGCGTTCGGCCAGGGCTGTCATTCGGTTTGCTCCAGAGCCATGAGGGCAAAACCCCCGCAAACGTCCAGCACCATCATTGCCATGTTGGCAACGTCAGCGCTGTGCTCTTGAATCGCTGGACCGTCGTTGTTTTTGACGGCTGCCGACAGCTTTGCCACATGCCAGTAAACCTCAAGCAAAGCGGTGTTGGCGTCCATCGCCAGCCAGCCGGGGCGGTCACCCTTGCCGCTGTTCGCGCGCAGCTCTTTTTCCATCAAGAGAAAAAATGGGCGCAGTACCTCGTCGTATTTCCCGACGGGCTCCGCCGCCTGACGCAGGAATCGCGTCTGCCTTCCTGCAATGGGCAGCGCCACGTCCATGCGCACGGCGCCTACAGGCACGTCCTCGATGGTCGGGAATGATGTCAAGTCTTGAGCGAGCGTGTTGCCCAGCCCATCGGTCCATTGAACTTCGTGCATGCCAGTCGGATGCGCGGCGCTCATGCTGCCACCAACTCGCTGCGGTCAAACATGCGCGTGCCGGCGTTGACGCCGTTGCGGCCGTCAATCTTGACTGTGATGTCGTCGCCGTCCACCTCCGTGACCATCGCGCCCTTGCCGGCAAAACGCGCCATCATTCCGCGCAGGGCGTCGAGGTTGCTGGTGACCGTTACCCTTTGCCCGACCGTGAAGGTGGGTTCATTGGCGGTGTCAAGCGACTGGCCGGCGTCGCGGTCCTGAGCGAAGGTTCCAGGAAAGGGCCACGCACTCTGCGGAACGAGGCCGGAGGCTGAGTCCGCCCCATTCCCCATGTCTTGCATCGCGGCAGCGATGCCTGATTGGGCTTCTTCCCCGGACAGCTTGCCCTTTTTGAGTTTGGGCTTTGCGCCATCGGCAGGCGCAGCGGCAGCGGGCGGCGAAGATGTTGGCTGCGCCAGCGGGCCGGTGGGTGAAGGCGGTTTTTGGGCGGCTTTGTGCTGGGCCTTCAGCTCGCGGATCTTGTCGGCGGTCTCGTCCTTGACGGCCTGCTCGGCGTCTTTGCGCAGGCGCTGCAGGTCGGTGTGGGTGCGGCTGGCCAGGGCATCGAAGATGGGGTGTGGGTGAGGGCCGCTGCCGTGCGGCAGGTGGCGGTCTTGCTGCAGCATGTAGGTGGCTGCGGCGCGGTAGACGGTGCCGTCGTCGCAGGCCTGCAGGCGCAGGGTGGCGGCTTCCTGACTGGTGGTGGCGTAGTTTTCGGAATCGACCTCGACGCCCAGAATGTCGGCAATCTCGTCATGGTCTATGTCGTACAGCATGTCGATCAGCCAGGCGCGCAGCAGGGCCGGTGAGAGCAGGGCGGCGGCCTTGTCTGCTGGGGTGCTGCGGATGGCCTGCAGCAGCGCGGCATAAATGTCCTGGCGGGCTTGCTTTTCGGCGTTGCGCTTCAAGTTGGACTTGAGGTATTCGATCTCGTGGTCGAGCTCTTCCTTTTTGCTGGCAGCGGCCTTGGTGACCTTGATCAGGCCCTTGGCCAGCAGCACGGCCTCAGCCTCGTCGGTGGGCACGGCCTTGATCAGTTCCCTGGTGTACGGGTTTTCGATCAGCACCGGTGCCGGCGCGTCTTTGCCCAGCAGCTTGCCCAGCTGGGCGCCGCTGTCGGTGGCGTCAAGGCGCTGCTGGCTCATTGGGCTGTACCCTCTGAGCGTGCTGTTGTGCATGTTGCAGATCTTCTTGGCCTCTGCCCCGTCGATGACGCGCATGCCCTCTTTCTCGGCCCGGGCCACCAGGTTGGCACGGTGCGCATCGGTCTTGGTGTTGAAGCAGGGCGGGTCGGTGCAGATATCGGCGCCGTCCACGTCGCTGAAAATGTCCGGGTTGGCGCCGGTGCGCTTCATGCAGTCTTTGCAGCTGCCGGCGTCTTTCACCAGGCTGGCGTCCGTGATCTTGAAGGATGCCGCGTTGAGCATCAGCATGACGTTCTGGCGCAGCCAGCGCTGAAACTCTGTCACGCTGGGCACGTTGCTGTCGGTGCCGTACCTGGGCGTGGTGGCGTACTCCAGCGCTTTGAGCTGCAGCTTGGGGTCAGGGATGCGCGCAATGCGCAGGGCGTGGCTGGCGTCGATCTTGTCATCGCGCAGGGCGTCTTTGGCCTCTGTGCACAGGTCCAGCAGTTTCGTTTTGCTGTAGACGTATTCCCGGCTGCGGCCTACCTTTGCGCCAACCTGCTCGGCAGTGAGGCCACCATGTTCAATGCGGTGCGCAAAGGCTTCCCCTTCTTCCAGCGGCGTCAGGTCTTCGCGGGCCAGGTTCTCAATCAACTGGATGTCAAGGGCTTCTGCGTCGGTCAGATCGCGCAGAATGAATGGCACCTTCTCCAGACCAGCAATACCGGCAGCGAGCCACCGCCGCTCACCCGCCACAATTTCATAAATGGGCAGCGGCTGACCTTTGGGCGTGTTGAGGCGGGTGTCTGCAAGGCGTTCACCTGGCAGCTTGCGCACTATCAGCGGGGACTGAATGCCGAAGGCCTTGATGGTTTCGGCCAGCGCGGTCAGCTTGAGCTGGTTGAAATTCTTGCGGTTAGACAGGCTGGGAACGAACAGTGCTCTGACTGCGTAGGAGATCTGGTCGCCGACAGGCGCGTCCAGTGTGGTTGCTGGGGTGGCCTTGCTCATGCGGGTACTCCGGTTGTGTTGATCAGTGTTTCGGCGATAAGGCTGCCGGCGCCGCGATGCACGTGGTGCTCGTACTCCAGCGTGGCGGCGGGGATCATGGCTTGGCCCACGCGGGTCAGTTCGTGGGCCGTCAGTGCGGCTTCACGCATGAACCATGCGCCCAGCACCAGCGCCTGCAGATGTTGCAGGCTGCCGTTGTTATGAATGACTAGGTCGGGCGCAAACTCGTGGCCCGCGGTCTCACTCACGTGGCTGGTGTCGGCCTGTTGGTTGGGCCGCACCACCTGCCAGATCTTGCCGCCCATGCTGCGGATGGCCTTGGCCTCGTTGTCAAACCGCACGTCACTGACGACATGACGCCACTGGTGGTTCTCTTGCGCGGCGTGCAGGCGGTGCACCATGTTGCGCGTCCAGTAGTCGGTGTGTGTGGTGTGGCGCCGGTACTCAGTGCCCCACCAGCGCATGATTTCGCGCGGTGAGCGGGGCGCGTCCAAGTAGTCAGCGACATCGATGCCTGACGTGCGGGCATGCTTGACCATGGCGCCGATGAATTCGTCATTGCTGCAGCAGGCGATTGCCAGAAGCGGGGTTGGCACTTCCTTGGTGGCGCGCTGGGTCAAAAGGGTTGGCAGCACCTTGAAGGCATGGCATATCTCCGTGCGCAGCGGGCTGGCAAAGGCCGTGTGCTCAAAGCGCAGATGGGCTTTGAGCAAAAGGGCCACAGTGTCTTTGCCGGCGCCTGCCAGCCCTGTGATGCCGATAATGTCGGGTTTGTGCATGGTGCGCTTAAAAGGGGTAGCCAGGCTTGCCCTGCAGCAGCTTTAGCGCTTGGGCGATGGTCAGTTGGCGGCGAAAGGTGCGGTGCGGCGTGACGTTGGTCAGGATCAAGGCGCCCGTGCCGATGGCGGCGGATCTCAACTGGTGGGGACCTTCCTCGGCCTCGATGACACGGTCAAGGCCGAAGTGATCCGCCAACTGCTGCGCATGGCGGGTCTTGCCGCTGCCTTGCGGCCCATGGATGATGACGCTCTTGTGCGTTGACCGTTTTTTTGCGGGAGGGGCGGCTTGTCCGTACATGCTCATGCTTTCTGCGCGGCTGGCGCATTGGTGGGTTCAGTGGGTTGAATAAAAGTGGGGTGAGTAATGCTCACGCGCAGCTCGGCCAGGCGCGTGCGCACGGTCATGGGTGTGCCGCGCTTCAGGTCTTTGATGAAGGCCTCTGCTTTGCCGCGCGTGGCGTCAGTAAAGGCACGTTCCACGTAGCAGTGGCTGGGGCCACCAGGCTGCGTGCTTTTGAGGTGCATGCACACCACCGGCACCACGTGCAGGCCATCACGCGGTGGCTTGTTGCGCAACTCTGCGGGGCCGGTGAGGGTGCCGGTGAACTCGAACAACTCACCGTCAGCAAGAGTGACGGCAATGTCGGTTTGCTGGACGTCTTCACCGCCGGCAAACAAGTCATCAGCCTGCAGCGTCTTCAAGGCTTGGGCGGCTGGTGTCATGGCTGTGTGGGCGGCGTGCATGCTAGCTGCCTGTGCGTGCATCTGTGTGCACTGCGGGGGCGCCGCTCATGCCGTCATTCGGATGCGTGCCCGTTGTCTTGGATTCGGGTCGGTTGACGACGGTGAAGCGGCGCCGCAGTTGCTGCGGGTCGATGACATCGGGTGAGCCTCTGCCTTCCACCCACTTCACAGGCCGAGGGTTGGTGGTTGCGTGCGGCACCTGACGGCGCAGACGGGCTGTGTCGCGCTCGATCGCGCCGCGGTTGGCCGTGCGGTAGTCAAGCGTGTCGTCAACGTCCTGGAGGGACATCCAGCCAATTACCCCAAGGACAAAGGCCAGCACCGCCGCTAGCGTGATGAGAAGCAGCACGGTGGCGCTGAGTCCAGTGAGGGTGGTCAACTGGTCCAGCAGGTCGGCGCTGCTGACGATGGCGGCGAACGCCAGTGCACCGGCGGCGTTGCGGGCGTGTTCGAGGGCTGGCATCATCGCTGCACCTGCACCAGGTCACCGAAGTCATCCATGACGTAGGCGCCGCCCGCAGTTGACCAGCTGTTTCCATCGGGGCCGGGGCGGTACCTGTTCAGGCGCCAGCGGGCCTGATTCCAGAAGCCCTCCCAGCCCTCTGGCATCGTCCAATATTTGGTAAATGCGTCGTTGTGGCCGGTGACGCCCATGTACAGGACGACGGTGTCGCCACTTGAGTCATGACGAAAGCACAGCGGGCGGTCTTCTGGCAGGGGTGGCAACACCATGGCGCCGGGGGGAACCGTATCTACGCCGTGGGTCTCTTTGAGCATGGTGGCCTGCAGCTTGTGCCACACCTTGGCAACGGCTGGCGACATTGGCGCCAGGGTCAGGGCGGCGCTCATGCTGCACCGGCCGAAGGATCTAAGGATTGAAGGGGTAATCTGCGGACGGCTCGGCAGCAGGCCTCGTAGCTCTTGAGGTCGTAGTACTGGCTGCCGAGGTAGAAGTTCTGAGTCCAGGCGTTGCTGTCCGAGCACTGCGTGCTGGTCCAGTGCCAACCTACATCACAGTGCTCTGGCATGGTGGCGTACATCAGCGCTGTCTCGCCACGGGCGGGCAGGTAGCAGTCGCCGGGCAGGGCACGGATTTTTTCAGCCAGTGCATTGCCAGCTGCTGCCATGGCCATGGTGTTGGCATGGCCGTCAAAGCGGCTGTCGCAACCCTTGATGGTTTTGCGTGGCCCCCACTTCACATCAGTAAACTTGTATTCGTCGCCCTCCGGCACGATCAGGTGCCAGGCTCTGAGCCCGTCATCGCTGCGGACTATTCCGGCGTAGCGGCCTTGCTGCTCGGGCCAGAGGTGGCCGGGCAGGGGGGGTGTGATTGCGGGTGTGGGGTGGGTGTTCAAAATCGGCCTCCTTGTTAAGGTGGACCGATTATTTATCCAGTGGATAACTCTTGTCAATATCCCTAGGATAAATATTTATTTTTTGAGGTGTCTGCGCTTAATCCAGGGCGAAAAAAAGCCCGCGTGGTGCGGGCTTCATGGGTGAATGTGACACCTAAGCGAGGCTGCAGTTCTTCAGCATGGGTGTCTTGGCGACGTCTCCGGCCCCGGTGCAGATCACGGTAACCTTGCTGCCTTTTTTGAGTCGTGCAAGCTCACCCATGGCGTCTTTAGAAAATGAAAAATGAGGCTCCATGAATTGATTCACGCCGCCCTTCAGGGTCAGGTAGGGGTCGCCCATAAAGTCGGTGTTGATGTTGCTGACAACCCCGACGATCTTGAGTTCTTTGCCCTTGAAGGTCATGTCGGCAGATACCGTGTTTTCTTCGTAGGCTTTTGAGATTTCGGACGCAGTGGCGTTAATCAAGATGCGCGGTGGTGGTGTGGACGGCGTGGCCGATTGCTGTACTGGCGCTGGTTCGGAGGTTGCCATTGCTGCGTTCACGGGCGTCCGTTTGGCGGTGGTGGTGACAGCTTGGATCAACCCTATGGCAAAAATGACCAGCAAGAAAGTCCCACCAGCCTTCATTCCTGAATTGAATTTTCCATGGGCATAGCGACGGCTGTATCGCCACACGCCGCGCGAGGCCCAGGCGGCCGCCAGCATTGTGACCAGGGTGATGAAAATTTCCATGTCGCGCCTCTATAAAGGGCCCCGTGGGGGCCGGATTGGGAAGTTGTAGATTCTTGCCGTTCTAGTCGTGAGTGCCATTGCTTTTGGCTGGTTTAGCAAGCGCATCAAGCAGCCGAACGGCCGTGTCCCACTGGTCTGGTGGCAACGCCTCCATCAATAGCATAGCCTTGGCGCGCGGGTCGTTTTCCGCGTGTAGCTCTTCATAGGTTGGTGGGGTGTCCATCCAGCCCAGGTCAAGTGAAAGCTTTTCTTCGATTGTGCGCGCTGTTGCGTCACCCATTTCGAAGGGAGTGCCCCTGTCAGAGCGAATGCTTCGATTGTGAATTTGATAGAGGCGGGCGTTGGTGACCTCCCAGCCCAGCTCTTTGTTGACGTTCGCCACGCCGTCAAACTTCTTGACGAGCATTGCTAGCCGGGCGCGCCGTGTTTCAAAGACTGTTTGCATTGCAACAATTACATACCCGCTGGTTAACTTTTTATATTGCCCCGAGGTTATTGACAAGTTGTATCCATAGGATAAACTGCCGTGCATGAACCTCAAATCCTGGGCAGAATCTGAACGCGGCCGCGCCATGGCTCTAGCAAGGGCCATTGATGTGCCTCCGTCGTTTGTTTCGAAAATGATCAGCGGCGAGAAGGCCATTCCTGCAGAGCACTGCCAGGCCATTTTTAAGTTCACCAGCGGCGCCGTGACGATTCCAGAGATGCGTGATGACTGGCCGAAGTACTGGCCTGAGCTGGCCGACTCTGCCGCACAAAACATACAGCCAAATCAGGCCCCGGCCCATGCCGCACCTGCGCCGATAGCTATGGATTCTGTAGCGACGCCGGGTCAGGCCACGGAGCAACTCGGGGAAGCCGCCCCCTCGCTCCAGCTTTATGCCGGCCCAGACCGCCGCAGAAACCCCCAAGCACCCTACGTCATCCCCGATCTGGAGCGCCGTGCGCCCCTGGCCGCGATGCTGGCCGGGCCGCCCGTCGCTAGCGAGCCTGCGCAGGCGGCTGTTGGTTCTGAAGCCAGCTAAGGAGCCAGTTATGCCCAAACCCGCTAAGGGCTCCCTGAAGATCCACGGACTTAGAAAGCTGCAGTTCGATGAGGCCGGCCTGCACGTCACCGCCGACCGCCTAACGGTCAGGGGTTTTCTTCTGGAATCGGACGATAGCGCAGCTCGAATTCCTCCGCGTAGTATTCCGCCCTTGGCAGCAAGACCGGCTGCGCGCATTGAGGGCATTTCACGTCTGAAATCGAAACCGAGCCGGTCGAAATGAGCCCCTCCGGCCACTCCATCGTGCCTGCGATTTTGTATCCGCACTCGCACAAGTGCGTGAAGGATATTTGCAAATTTGACAGCGCCTTCATCGACCCGGTTTTCGGATCGAAGGTGAAGGTGTTTTTTGGCATGAGCGGCCCCTTTGTGAATTTGATTGGTGTAGGAGCCGTCAATGTAGCAAAGCGGGCTGCTCACCATACCCCGCCCCCAACCCCTTTGCACCACGCCGCCATCACATCTGGCGCGCCCTTATTGCCATACCTCCGTGGATCGTTCTGGCGCGGGCAGGTGCTAGGGCTTGGGCGGGCCGGGGCGGCGTGGTGGTTTTCTTGAAGTTGATTGGTCATGTGCAAAAAATTTTGCTTTCCCTTCAACCGGTATTTCAACCGGTGTTTCGTTGATATTTTTCTATCGCGCCAGAGGTAAAACCCATGCAGCTCACTTTGCCCATGCTGACGTACTACGAGGGCCCGCGCCTGATCTCACAAGAGGTGCTGGCGGCGGTGCTGACTTACCGCGAGGCTGTGCTGGTGTGCTGGGACCTGCGCACGCGCAGAAGCCTGACGCATCGCCAGCTGGCGGTAGAGGCGCACCTCTACGCCTCGCACGTGAGTGACTACTTGAACAAGGACAGCAGCAAGCGGGAACTGCCCGCAAAGCACGTCGCTAATTTTGAGGTCGCGTGTGGCAATAGGGCGATCAGCCAGTGGCTTGCCAAGCAGGCCAATTTGACCATCCTGGAACAGTTCATCGAGCGTAAGGCCGCGTAATGGACATCGCGCTAAAGCCCGGCGACGTGTACAAGCTGCCCAGTGGCCGCTATGCCCGCATTGATGCGCTGCCCGCACCGCACGAGGTGAAGGTACACCTGGTCAACGTCAAGCTGATGCGCCGGGTGCCTGCATCGAGCATGGTGTTGTGTGTAGCCTTTGTCACCAGGCGCGGGCGCATCTGCTGGAAGGCTGCCGACTGGCAGCGCCGCATTGATGACGCTGCGGCTGAGCGCGCTGAAGAGGCCGCCCGCAAAGAGCGGCGGGAGCTGGCTGCGGCCCTTGATGTGTCGCGCGCTGCTGCCATTGACCGTGAGCATGCGGCCCTGAAGGCCGCCAACCTGCGCTTGAGGCTGGCCGCCTGATGCACCCCCAAGAGCTTCACCTGGCAGTGCTGGGCGCGGTCGAGTCCATGGAGACGGTGGACGGCGAAGGCACGCGGGCCGGACCTACGCTGCGGGACATTGCTTGCAAGCTGCCGCGCATGAGTGACCGGGAGTTGATCAACACCCTGAAAAACCTTAATCGGCGGGGCAATCTGTACATCTTGCGCAAGGTGCGTGTTGCTGGCTGCTGTAAGCCCGTGGCGCAGTACGCAGTGGCGCAGGGAGATGCGCCGCGGTCAATGGAAGCATGGCGCAAGGCCATGGCCTCTTGGATGGCGCTGACTTGACTGAACGCGCGCCACTGCCGCCCATCAAGTTTGCCGCGCTGGCCGACGCGCTGCTGGCCCGCGCCGACACACTTGTGCCGGCATGGATGCCAGGCGGGGTCCGGCGCGGTCATGAATATGTGTGTGGATCGCTTGACGGTGGTGAAGGGGATAGTTGTGCTGTCAACCTGACAACCGGGCGCTGGTGCGACTTTGGCGGTGGTCCAGACGATCGCGGCCTTGATCTGGTGAGTCTGTACGCAGCAACACATGGGTTCAGCAAACAAGAGATGGGCAAGGCCGCGGTGCAGGTAGCGCGGGAAGAAGGGCTGGAATCTGTTGCTGGGGTAACGGTTGCGCCTGATGATGAAACACCTCGCGTAAAGCCTGAAAGGCCACCCGCGCCGCCAAAGCCCGTGCGTGAGCTTGAGAAGTGGCGCACGCTGATGCCGGTACCGCCAAATGCGCCCCCGGCCAACTTTTGGCATTACCACCGAAACAACGACACCCACAAGGACCCGATTGACCACACCGCGACCTACATGGTCGATGGTCAGCTGCTCGGCTACGTGGTCCGGTTTATCGATAGCAGTGGCGACAAGGAAACACTCCCCTACACCTGGTGCATCAGCGAGAAAGACGGTCTGTGCAAGTGGAATTGGAAAACGTGGGACGAACCGCGGCCACTTTACATTCCATCGCAAGCCATGCCGAAGGGCCGCACCGTGGTGCTGGTGGAAGGGGAGAAGAAGGCGGAGAAGCTTCACGCCGTGCTGGAGGCGGGCGCGCCTGGCGTCTATGCGGTGATGAGCTGGCCTGGTGGATGCAATGGCTGGAAGAAGGCCATGTGGTCCTGGCTGGACGATTGCAGCGTGCTGCTTTGGCCGGACTGCGATTCCAAACACGAGGACCTCACCCGGGGTGAGAACGCCCAGTTCGTCGAGTCAATGAAGCAGGCAGGCGCCGACAAGCAGGCGCATGCTGCCGCAAAATTGGCGCGGACCGTGGCTCAGCAAGCCAAGCCTCTCCGTAAGGCCTACAAGCAGCCTGGAATGGCTGCCATGCTCGGCATCGGCGCGTTGCTGCAAGCCGATCATCGGTGCACAGTTCAGATTCTTCCTATTGCTGAGCCCGGGGTCTTGCTGGACGGTTGGGATTGCGCCGACGCGATTGATTCGGATGGTTGGGACTTTGATCGCATTCTTTCCTTCTTTGGTGGCGCGCAGCCTTTGCCGGAAGAAGTTGTCAAAGATGCTGCCGCAGCGGGTGGTGGCGGGAAGGGCGGAAAACCGCCACCGCGCGATGGCCCCGCTGACGCCGTGGATGGAGATGCCGACAAAGGATCGGGCGGCTTCGTCCTGAATGGCAAAGAGATCCCGTGGTGGCTGGCGCCGTACTGGGACTCTGAAAAGGGCCGCTGGTTGCCGTCGCGCAAGATGGTGATCAAGGCCCTGCAGCACGACCCGGAGCTGCAGGGCCTGCTGGGCATGAACCAGTTAAGCAACAACATTGACGCGCGTGTAGCGTGGCCTTGGGCGCATGCCAAAGCGGGGCCTATCACTGGCGCCATTGACCTGATGCTTGGAGACTTTCTGTCGCGCAAATACGGGCTGCCAGCCATCTCCCGCGCGGCGTTGATGGAGGGCATTGAGACCGTGGCGCACGGCACGCCGTTCCACCCGATCAGGGAGTGGCTGGGCACGATCAAGCGCGATGACAAGAGCCGCATCGACAAGTGGTTGATCTACGCGCTGGGCGAGACGCCTGAGACGCTGGAGAAACCGGTGTTTGAGTACCTGCAGCTGGTGGGCCGATATTGGCTTCTGGGCATGGTGTACCGCGTGATGCACCCGGGCATCAAATTTGACTACTGCCCGGTGCTTGAGGGGCCGGGCGGGTATCGCAAGTCCACGTTGGTGGAGGCGCTGGCCGGCTCTGAGTACTTCAGCGACACGCACTTCGACGTGAGCCGCGGCAAGGAAGGCCAGGAGCAAGTGCAGGGCCTGTGGATGTATGAGATTGCCGAGCTGGCCAACTTCGGTAAGGCCGAGATTGGTTTGATCAAGGCGTTTATCAGCGGCAAGGTGGACAAGTACCGGCCCAGCTATGGGCGGGTGGTCGAGTCCTTTCCGCGGCAGTGTATTTTGGTGGGCACGACGAATGAGCGCACCTACCTCCGCGACCGCACCGGCAACAGGCGCTTCTGGCCGGTGCCGGTTCGCAACCGCATCAACATAGAGTGGGTGGTCAAGCACCGCGAGGTGTTGCTGGCTGAGGCCTACGAGCTTTACCTGGCTGGTGCGCAATTCACACCAACACCCGATGACGAAAAGCGCTTGTTTGTGCCGATGCAAGAGATGCGTCTGGTCGAGACGGCAGTCATGAGCGAGATGACCAACGTTCTGACGCGCAATGCGGGCACGTCGGGCATGTCGATGGTGGTCAACACGCTGACGGACTTCGTCACCATCGCACAACTCACCTTGGCATTGGGCGTGGACGCTGCCAAGAGCAGCCCGGCCCTTGAGGGACAAATACGCTCCTGGCTTGAGCATGAGGGCTGGGAGCGCGTGAAAAAACAAATCCAGGGTGCCAGGGCCTGGGGTTACCTGCGACCGCCTAACTGGCCTCCAGCGGATCCTGACCTGCCGGGCACAGGCCCGGCCCAACCAACAACCCATCCAGCACCTGTGGCGACAAGCGCAGCGGGTGCATTTATCGAGGGCGCTGATGACGAACCGTTTTGACCTGCTGGTCACGGTGCGGAAAACGCGCCGTGCTGCAAGTGCTACCAGACGCAAGATTGGCAGTAGCACGCCCGAAGGGCTGGGAGGTGCGCTGCACCCCCATTGCGGCGCGGTAGCGGGGAAGTCAGTGCATGGGCCTATGACCTAGCGGTGTCCAAGTGTCCAGGGTGGCCATGGGTTTCAGTGGAGACCGTGGGCTGCAGCTTTCCCTTTGAAAGAAGGGTTGAAGCTGCTGCATTGCCAACCGGGATCGCTCTCAATGTGTGGCGGGCGTATGCAGGCAGGGGCAGGCACACCCGCTCGCGCGCACGAACACGGTCTCCCGATATCTCTCTATAGAAAGTCTTGGAAAGTATGGACACTTCAAAAACCGACAAGCCGAAAACCGAAGAGGGCGACAAGGTTGAGCTGGTGATCGCGGCGATTAAAACCCAGATGCCTGAGACTTACAAAAGCATCCAGCGCAAGGCGGCCAGCATTGGGCGGCAGGCGTATCAGCTTGTGCGGCGCGGCATCGCTGGCGAGGTCAACTGCTTTTATGCCTTTGAGGGTGGGCGCGTGGTCGGCACGCCCTTCAACTGCCCGACGATCACGGCGGACATTGCCATGTACGCCTGCGAATTTGGCCGTGTACACGTGTGCATTTTTGGCGAGCAACTGCAGCCCGGCTTTACCTGGAGCAACCATGGCCAGAATTGATCACATCAAACACCGGCTGGAGCGCTGGGGCGTGTGGATTGACCAGCGTGACGCGGGTGGCACGGGCTACCCGCGCCAATCGTCCTTCCTTCGGCTGCCGGGGCCGATTGGCGTGATCTGTGGCGCGTTGACGGCGCAGGACCTGGAGTGTGGGCAGACGCATGATGCGGTGCAGTCGCTGAAGGTGGCGCGGCCTGAACTGTTCAAGTGCATCGAGCTGGTGTACCGCAAGAATATGCAGTACAAGGTGGTGGCGCTGACCATGGGCAAGAACGAAAGCACGGTGCGTCTATACCTTGAACAGGCGGACAGGGCCATCGAGCAATGGCTGCGTGAAAAGCTCGAAAAACCCACGCCGATAGAAAAAACTTTGACACCTTAGCGTTTCATGGTAGATTTCAGGCACTCTGAAAAGAACTCCGCTTAAACCCGCTCGGTCACCCCGGCGGGTTTTGTCGTTTATGGACTGCATATGCTCAAGTTGAACTTCGACATTGGCCCTCTGAGGGCGGCAAGCGACAAGCTGAGAGGCTTCAGTCCATCGGCAAGGGCGGCGGCTCTGAACACGGCCCTGAAGACGGTGGCAAAGAGGGGCGCGACGGTTGCGAGGAAAGAATCATCCGCTGAGTACAACCTCAAGCAGGCCACCATCGGCGCTCGGATGTCGGTATCTGTAGACAGGCCGAACTTGCGAGCGACCATCAAGGCGCGCTCATCGAAGAGCAACCGCATACCACTGAAGGCGTTCGGCGCTACAAAGTTCAAGGTGAGGAACAAAGAGAAGGGCGGAGCCAAGTACCTAACTGGCGTGAAGGTGCGTATTCGAAGGAAGGGCGAAGAAGTCAAACTTCGTCACGCCTTCATCGCCACCATGCCAAACGGATACGTTGGTGTGTTTCAGCGCGAAGACGCAGGAACCAAGAGGTTGAAGATCAAAGAAGTAACTGGCCTTGACGTGCCTCAGATGTTTGTGGGCAGACGCGTCAAGCCAGCCGTGATTGCGAAGATGTTGGAGGTTGCGCCGGGCTTGGTGCTGCACGAGATGGTGCGCAAGCTGCAGAGCCTCGGCTTCAAGTAGTGCCCCGATAAATCAATAAAAAAGGTACTCCTGGGCCCGAAATCCCGGGTGCGGGCTCTAAAAAGACTCGCGAGAAAAAAGAAATTATCGGGGTGACAGAAACAGCGTTTCGTTTCGGTCTGCCCCTGTGTACACGGATGCACTGACGCCCTTGCGGCGGTGGTCTGGCTCAACCGGGGATGGCAGTGGCAGAGTTCGCAGGCGTGGCCGACTCGCAAGTGCCGGTGGCCCAACTCGCGGTGTACCTCGGCATCACCGAGCGCCGGATCCAGCAGCTGGCCGCGGACAACGAAATTCCACCAGGCGAAGACGGAAGGTACTGGCTGCTGGAGAGCACAAAGGGCTACCTGGCGTACCTGCAGAAGGCAGCGCAAGGCAAGGCGGTCAGCGACGACGGCAAGAAAAAGCAAGGCGTGCAGATTGAACTGCTGCAGGCCCAGCGCGACACCGCGCAGATGGAGCTGGACAAGAAGCGCGGCTTCCTGCTGCCCATCGACCAGGTGCGCGACAGCACAGTTCGGCTTCTGAAAATACTGACCGAAGGCGCCGACAGCCTGCCCGATCTTTTGGAGCGAAAGGCGGGCGCTTCTGGTGCTGTCCTGAACGCGGTGGGCGAGGTCTGCGATCAATGGCGACTGCGCTTGTTTGAACGGGCTACGGAAATCCTCGGCGGCGAAGTTCCTGCGGCGTTTACCCCACAGGTTGCCGCAGGCGTCGAGCTGGAACCAGAGGCAGCAACCGCCGCGCCGGCTAAAAAGAAGCGCGGCAGACCGCGGAAGGTTAGACCCGACAGCTTCACGCCACCATTGATTTAAAGAGGGGAACCTGGGATGTACGCTGACGCGCAACAGACGATGCGCGAGGCGTGTGCCCTGTTGAAACCGCCACGGCGGGTGCGCGTGAGCGACAGCGCCGCGCAGAACCTGGTGGTGGGCGGCGCCGGCGGGTACGAGGGACCGTGGGATGCCTCGATGACCACCTACATGCTGGAGCCGATGGACCGGCTGAGTGACCGCAGCGTTGAGGGTGTGATTTTTTGCGGCCCTGCCCAGTCCGGCAAGACTGAGGCGCTGATCACCGGCTGGATGACGCACAGCATTGTGAGCGATCCGTGCGACATGATGATCGTTCAGATGGCCCAGCACGAGGCACGCGACTTTAGCAAGCGTCGGGTGGACCGGGCGATCCGGATGTCGCCGAACTTGCGGCACCTGGTCGGCGTCGGGCACATGGACAACGTGTTCGACAAGCAGTTTCGCAATGGCGCCTACCTGAACATTGGCTGGCCGACGATCAGTCAGCTAAGCGGCAAGCCGATCCGCCATGTGGCGCTGACCGATTACGACCGCATGCCGGTGAACGTGGATGGCGAGGGCGATGCCTACGGCCTGGCGCGCAACCGGACCAAGAGTTTCATGAGCCGCGGCAAGACGCTGGTCGAGTCGTCGCCTGGCCACGAGGTACTGGATCCCGAGTGGAAGCCTCGAGGACACGGCGCACCGCCGACACTGGGCGTTCTCGGTCTGTACAACCTTGGGGACCGGCACCGCTGGTACTGGCCGTGCCCCGACTGCAACGAATACTTCCGGGCTGAGTGGGACAACCTCAGCTGGGATAAAACAATTGATGACCCGGTAACCGCAAGCCACACCGCGCACATGGTGTGCCCGGAGTGCGGGTCGATTATTCGCCCAGAGCACAAGGCAGAACTGAGCATCAAGGGTAAGTGGCGCAGCGAGCGCGAGGTCTTCGGTGACAGTCACCAAAGCAAGACAGCCAGCTACTGGCTACAGGGTCCTGCAGCGGCATTCCAGAGCTGGCACCAACTGGTTTACAACTACCTGACTGCGCTGCGTGACTTTGAACTGACCGGCAACCAGGAGAAACTGAAGACCACCGTCAACACCGATCAGGGCAGGCCCTACACGGTGATGAGTTCGAAGGGTGATGGTCTGGATGCCGTGCTGCTGAAACAGCGCGCCGATGCGTATGCACCGCAGCGACAGGTGCCGCCACAAGCGCGCTTTGTCACCACGGCGGTAGACGTGCAGAAGCATCGCTTCGTGGTTCAGGTCACTGCCTGGGGAGTGGACGGCCAGAGCTGGATTGTCGAACGCTACAACCTGGCGATCAGCGATCGCGTTGGTGAGGGCGGCGAGCGCCTGAAGGTCTCGCCCTTCACGCACGCGGAAGACTGGCATGTGCTGGACAAGTTGCTTGATGACGAATACCCGGTGGCGGATTCAGGCGTAAAGGTCAAGAGCCGCATGGTCGTGAGCGACTCGGGCGGGCAGGGCGAAGCAACCAACAACGCGTATGCCTATGCGTTGCGGTTGAAGCGGCTGAGCAGGGCTGACCGGTTTGCGCTTTTGAAGGGCGCATCGTCTCGCAGTGCGCAACGGATCTTGAAGGGCAAGCCTGGTGATGACCGGATCAAGGTTCCGCTGTACATCATCAACACGACAACCCTGAAAGACGAAGTGGCGGCGAACCTGGCACGGTCGGAGCCCGGCCCGAACTACATCCACCTGCCGGACTGGATCGGGGAGTGGTTCTTCAGGGAGCTGACTGCTGAGACGCGCACCGCCACCGGCTGGATCAAAAAGCGCAAAGGTGACAACAACGAGGCGTTTGACCTGTGCGGCTACAACCGCGTTGCCTACGCCCTGTGCGGCGGTGAAAAGATTGACTGGCGTCGCCCGCCCGAGTGGGCTGGCAAGGCCCTGGGCGAGCGCAAGGCTGAGGGCGAGACCGCCGACGAAAACGGCAATAGCAAGTATTTGAAGTGGCTGCGAGAGCAAGGCCAAAAAATGAACAGCGAGTAACTCTACCGAGTAATTGACCAAACCCATGACAGACATCTGCAACCCCTGCGCAACGCCACCAGTCACTCCCGCTGGGCCTGACTGTGGGCCTACCTGCGCCGACATGATGTGCAGGGCGCTCACGGCTTACAACGCCGTGCTGGGCGGCATGCTGTCGGGCAAGTCTGTGGTGTCGGTTGAGTTTGACGGGCAGAAAGTCGTCTACGAGTCAAACTCCGCCTCGCAAAAAAACCTCCTGGCCTTGATTGCCCGACTGCACCAATCCTGCGGCAACGCATCCAGCGCCGCCCTTCTGGGCCTGGGCGGCGGCGGACCCATCGGCACCACCTTCGGCGCACGCAGCTGCTGGTAAGCCATGAACAACACCGTCCCCGACCTGCGGATTCTTGACGCCGCCGGCCGGCCCATGCCCTTGGCTGCCAGCTACAAGGCTGCCGATCCGGTTAGCCGCGAGCTGGGCAACTGGCAACCGCGACGCACCAGCGCCGACCGCGCCATGCTGCCCGAAAAGGCCAGAGCCGAAGGCCGCGCACAAGACATGGTGCGCAACAACGGCTATGCCCGCGGTGCCCGCCAGAATCAAAAAGACCGCATCATCGGCGCGTACTACAAGCTGCAGCTGCAGCCGGTGTACAAGCTGCTGGGCATTGCCGCCGACGTGGCCGCCAAGTGGGCCAGCGAGGTTGAGGTGGCCTTCCATGCCTGGGCCGATGACCCAGACTGCTGGATCGACGCCCAACGCAAGCGCACCTTCAGTGAGTTGCTGCGCGAGTGCGTTGGTACAGACTTTGTGCAGGGCGAGTGCTGCCTGGTGCGCCAGTGGCGACCCTCGGCATCAGGCTACGCCACCTGCTTTTTGACCGTGGAGCCTGAGCGCATCAGCAACCCGCAGAGCAGCACTTACCTGCAAAACGACGAGCAGGTTCTACCCAACGGTAACCGCCTGCGCGCCGGCATTGAGCTGGACCGCTGGGGCGCCCCGGTGGCGTACCACATCCGCACCAAGCACCCGGCCGACTTTGGCAACGTGCTGCAGTCCGCGTTGGGCGAGTGGACCCGCGTGACAAAGTTGAACGAGTTTGGCTGGCGCCAGGTGATTCACCTGTTTGAGCAAGAGCAAGCTGACCAGACGCGCGGCTTCAGCATGATGGCCAGCACCCTGCAAAAGCTCAAGATGATGGACATGCAGGAAGACCTGGAGCTGCAACTGTCGCAGCTTTCCACGGCCTTTGCGATGTACATCAAGACGCCTCTCGGCCGCCAGCGCGCGCAAGAGATCATGGGCGCAGACGCCACTGCCGGCCAGCAAGACTTCATGCGCATGTGCATGGAGGCGCAGGCTGCGTTTTACGGCAACTCGGGCGTCAACATCAACGGCGTCAAGCTGCCCGTTCTTTTTCCTGATGACGAAATCGGCGTGCTGGAGTCGCACAACCAGGCCGCCAACCACGAGCAGTTCAAGGAAGGCCTGATGCGCCAGAACGCCCGTGGCTGGGGCATGAGTTACGAAGAGGCCAGCGGCGACTTCAGCAAGACCAGCTACGCCAGCGCACGCGCTGCCATGCAGATGGCCTGGCAGTACGTGCTGGCCAAGCGCGCCAGCACGCCCGACAAGGCTGCCACGCAGATCTTCCGGCTCTGGTTTGACGAAGCCATCGTGCGCGGCACCGTCAAGCCGCCGCCGGGCGTTGAGTACTGGCCAGACAACAGCACCCGCATGGGTCAGGTGTACAGCTGGCTCACAAGCTGCAACTGGGTTGGCGCTGGCAAGATTGTCATTGACGAATTCAAGCAGGCCAAGGCCAACGAAACCGCGTTGGGCACACACCAGGCCACGCTGCAAGACGTGCTGGCAGAAGGCGGTACCGATATCGAGCACTTGCTCGATGGCAACGTGCGCACGCGCCAGATGTTTGAAGAGCGCGGCTTGCCCCTGCCCGAATATCTGGGCGGCACCCCGCGCGGCATGGTTGACCCAACCCAGCAGGCCGCTGACACCGCAGAAGCTGCGCAACAAGACTGACCAGGACCACGCATGAAATATCAACACATCATGGCGCGGGCGCTCAACCGCCCGTTGCTGCTAGAGCCCGGTTACGCCCGCGTGTTCTTCTCGGGCCTGGGGCCGCGCTTCAACATTGCCGAGCTGAATGATGTCGACGGCAACAAGCTCGACAAGGCCGCGCAAGTGGAGCTGGCAGCGGGCTACTTGCCCCGCGTCATTGACCCCTGGACAGGCGCTGACAAAACTGACGAAAGTTACCCGGTCCTCAACGGCATTGCCGTGATCGATGTGTCAGGCTCCCTGGTGCACAACGGCGGCTATGTCGGCAGCAAGTCTGGCTGTATGGGTTACGACGGCATTCAGGCCCAGCTAGAAAGCGCTGAGGACAACGGCAAAGTCAAAGGCATCATGCTGCGCTTCGATTCACCCGGCGGTGAAGTCTCTGGCGTTCAAGCGCTGGCTACTGTAATTGGCGAGTGCCAAAAGCCGGTGTGGGGCCATGCCAACGAGCAAGCCGCCAGCGCCGCCTGCTGGCTGATCAGCGCTTGCGACCGCGTCATGCTGGCCGAGACTGCCGAGATCGGAAGCATCGGTGTGGTCATGGGCCATTGCGATTACAGCGAGATGCTGGCGGCCGAAGGCCTGAAGGTCACTCTGATCCACGCAGGCGCGCACAAGGTCGACGGCAACCCCTATGAGCCGCTGCCCGCCGACGTGCTGGCCAGCTTTCAGGGTGAGCTTGATGAATTGCGCCTTCTGTTTGCCACCGCTGTGGCAACAGGGCGGGGCATAGAAACATCGCAGGTTCTGGCAACAGAAGCCCGCATGTACCGGGGCCAAGCGGCCGTTGATCAGGGCCTGGCCGATTCGGTCATGAGCTTTGACGACGCCATGGCCAGCTTTTCCGCAACCGTCGGCCAAACCGGCAACTTTACCAAGGGCAAAACCATGACTCCAAAGGTCAACACAAGCGCCTCGCCGAACGCCGGCGAGAACAACTCCACCATCACCCCCGAGGCACACACTGCAGCACTGGCCACGGCACACGCTGAAGGCCATGCCGAAGGCGTTAGCGAGGGCGTCACTCAGGGAGCAGCTGCAGAGCGCGCCCGCATTAGCGCCATCCTGACGCACGAAAACGCAGCGGGCCGCGAAGCCACCGCGCGCGAGTTCGCACTCGGCACCGACATGACGGCTGAGTCAGCCATCAAAGTGCTCGCGTCCGTGCCCAAAGGCGCAGGCATCCAGGCCGGCACCCTGGCCCAGATGGGCGAAGGCACGGTGGTCGGCGCAGAAGGCGGCGCAGCCAACGGCGGGCAACTCACGCTGGCCCAGCGCAACCAGGCGGCCAAGGCCACTCTGGGCCGCCGCGCCTGACCGGCGCAAGCACCGTTTCAAGTCCACAACCCTCCAACCTGAAGGATTTCCACCATGCAAACATGCTGCGCCGCTGCGGGCGTTACCCGCGATACCCTGGCCGTTGACGAGCTCATCGTTGGCGATCACGTCCAAACCGCCGAGGCCTTGCTGACTGGCGGTGTGGCCTACAAGCGGGGCGATCTGCTGGGCGTTACCGCCGGCACCAACGTGGTCACCCACATTGCCGACGCCACCCTGGCTAACGCCCAGTACATCATGCCGTTTGACCTGACGGCTGGCGAAGCCACTGCGCACGCAGCCACTGGCCGGCAGCTGCAGTTCTACAACCAGGGCGAGTTTGCGCAAGACCGCGTGTACCTGTCTGGTGTGGCCCTCACGGCTCCGCAAGTCCTGGCTGCCAAGGCCGCCCTGGGCCCCCGCAAGATCGAGCTGCGCAAGGTTCTGTAACCCACGCGCGCCTTCCTCTCATCCACAGCTCCCAGCCCGCCGCGCGCGGGCTTTTTGTTTTAGGAATTCAAAATGGATATTTACAGCACCGAAGATCTGGTGGACGTCATCGACACGGCCTACAAGCCCGTCAACTTCCTCAGCAATGTCTTCTTCCCCGAGATCCAGACATTCGACAGCGAAGCCATCGCCTTCGACCGCATCAAGGGCGCTCGCCGCCTGGCGCCGTTTGTCAGTCCATGCCTTGAGGGCCGCCCTGTGCGCCGCAACGGCCGGCAGACCGACAGCTTCTCGCCCGCGTACATCAAGCCCAAGATGGCGCTGACGCCCTGCAACTCCATCAAGCGCATGCCTGGTGAGCGCATTGGCGGCAGCATGTCGCTGGCCCAGCGGCGCGACATGCAGATCGAGATGGACATGATCGAGATGATCGACATGATCGACAACCGGCTTGAGTGGATGGCCGCCCAGGCCATCACCTTCGGCTATGTCGATGTGGTCGGCGACGACTACCCACTGGTGCGTGTTGACTTCCAGCGCAACGCACTGAACGCCGTCATCCTGGCAGGCATCAACCTCTGGAGCGCCAGCGGCACCGCCAAGCCTGTGACCAACCTCACCACCTGGGCGGCAGTGGTCGCCAACAACCAGGGCGGGTCTGTGACTGATGTGATCCTGGGCGCCAACGTGTGGGCCGCCATGTCCACAACCACTGAGTTCAAGGAAATCTACAAAGTCACCCAGACGCCCGGCGGCGCGCTGCCAGGCATCTTGCCGACCGTGATGGACAACGACCAGAAGATCTTCCACGGTCAGTTCGGTCAATTCCGCCTGTGGTCTTACAACGCCACCTACACAGACGACGCTGGCAACGCACAGTTTTATGTGCCGCCCAACGACGTGCTGCTGGTGGCCAAGCAAGAGATGCGAGGCGTACAGGCTTTTGGCGCCATCATGGACCACGACGCTCTTATGGCTGCCAAGTACTTCCCCAAGATGTGGAAGCAAAACGACCCGAGCGCGATCTACACCATGGTGCAATCAGCGCCCTTGCTGGTTCCCCGCAACGTCGACGCCACCTTCCGCGCCACCGTCCTGTAAGCCAGGGCAGCCCATCAACCCAAGGCAGCGCCCCGGCCCCGCGCCGGGGCGCATAGCCAACCCTAAGGACACACCATGAAGATCAAACTGATTCACGCCGCAGACGTGGTTGACGGCAAAAAGCTGGAACGCCAGGCCCCCGGCACCGAGCTGGTCATTGACGAGGCGCAAGGCCAGCGCCTTGTCTCCAACGGCTACGCCACCGAGGTCCCGGCCGAGGAAGTGCAGCAAGAGAAAAAGCACGAAGAAAAGAAACCCGATCCAGCAGCCTGACCCCAGGCCTTTTGCCCAAAAGCGCTGCCAACCCGCAGCGTTTTTTCACAAAAGCAAACCCCGTTTGAAAGCCCGCCGTGAGCACATCCTATTTGCAAAACCTGCAGCTTGAGCTGGTGCAGGGCGACGACTATCTCGAGGTGGACACCCGCGCCCTGCACGTGTACGGCCGCGCCGTGTGCTGGCCTGCTGCCATTCCTGCAGTCAAGTTTCTGGTGTTCGAGCCGCAAAACGAATGCGCCGGTTTTGCAGCCGTGCAGGCCGTAGCCATCATCGACATTGACGGCACCTTTGTGCCCGCCACACCCAGCACGCCGGCCGACGCCAAGTTCGACATTCCCCGCGTAGAGACTTTAAAGCTCTCGCCCGGTATCCGCCGCTACATGCTGGAGGTCCGCGCATTGATGGGGTCTGGCAGCGTCATCACCCTGGCCCGTGGCCAGCTCACCGTGCTGAGCAGCCAGCTATGAACTTTGAGGCCCTGAAGCTCGAAGCCGCCGGCCACGCGCAGGCCGCGCTGGGTGAAGACGTGCGCTACCACTACGCCGAAGGCAACACCACCACCACCCGCGCCATCTTCGTGATTGCCGACGTGGAAGTGGCCAATGGCGGGCAGACCAGCGTGGAAAGCCGTGCACCCATGTGCAATATCCGCCGCTGCGATGTGCAGCGCAAGCCCAGGCAGGGCGACATGATTACCCGCCGCAACGTGACGTATGAAGTCAAGCAGGCCAACCCGCGCAACGACGCATCGTGGGACGTGCTGCTCTTCGTGGTGGCCAACGCGCACGCCAACAGCGCCAGGGACAAGACATGACCCACCCCCGCACACTTGTACGTGAAGACCTGGGCCGCCAGCTGGTGCAGCGCGGCGCCTGGGCCAGCGCCGTGTTTGTTGACCGCGCCGCCCCGCTGGAAGAAGACGGCCCCTGGCCCAACGTCTGCATTTACACCAACTCAGACCGCACGCTGGAGATCCTGACCAACGACGTGCGCCAGCAAGAGCTGAGTGTGCTGGTAGAGGTGCGCGCCAAGCGCGACCCGTCTGCACTGCATCAGACGCCGGGCATTGAAGGCATGCCGCACCACCCCGCCGACACGGGCCGCGCCACACGCGCTCTGGACAACGCGTGCGAGACCATCGAGCGCATTGTGTTTGAGCGCTTCAACAACACGCGGCTTGAGCTTGAGGGCATGGAGCTTGACTTTGACCCTATCACCGAGATCAACACCGACCTGACGCGCAGCGCAGATGGTGAGGTGCCGCACGTACTGGCGCAAATCGAATTCAAGGTGATCTACAAAGCCTGCTTTGCACCGCTCGGGCCAGAGACCTGCCCGCTGGAGCATTTTTTCGGCCAGATCAAGCACCTGGCCTGCAATGAAGAAGACCCTGCCAATGGCCGCTTGCCCGTGCCCGCCACCGTGCACCGCCTGCAGCCTGAGCTGGGCAACTGCTGACCGCTGATTTTTTGAAAGACCCTCACCATGGCCTGCTCCACTTGCACCACCATCCGCCGCGCCGTCAACAGCGGCTTCCTGCGCCCCCTGGGCCTGCCGACCTTGCCCGTGCCCCAGGCACAGCAGCAGCCGCGCCCGGTGGCCCAGCAGGTTAACCCGGCCTGGCCCTCCCGCAAGTCCTGAAGCCTGACATCCACCATCTTGAAGAAAGCCCTCCATGTACAAGCTCACGCCCACCCGCCCCAACGTCATTGACGCCACCACCGGCCAGCCCATGCCGCAAGAGGGCGTTACCCGCCAGGTGCTGCTGCCGCCCGACCATTACGCCCAGCGTACCGGTGACCTGACCATCACTGAGGTCAAGCCCGCTGCACCGGCCACTACTGACGCCCCGGCCAACGCCGCTGCAGAGCTACCCGCAGAAAAAACCACCATCAAGCGCTAACCAGCTTACCCGTTCACCACGCATCCAGCCCGCCACGTGCGGGCTTTTTTCATCCAGCCCGCTTTTTCAAGTGGGCTTTTTTTTGACCAGAAAGAAGGCACGCCATGACTATTTCATTCCGCCAGATTCCCAGCACGGTAGGCGTGCCGGGCAGCTACGTCGAGTTTGACCCCACCGGTGCCCGCACCGGCCAGGCCGGCAAGCCCTACAAGATTTTTGTCTACGGCCAAATGTCGGCCGTCAAGAGCGGTCCCAACCCCTACGGCAGCACCGCCGCTGAAAACATTCCCGTGCTGGTCGGCAGCGCTGCCGAAGCTTCGGTGCTGTTTGGCGCCGCATCACCCTTGGCCGCCATGGCTGTGGGCCTGTTCAAAACCAACAGCATCAACGAAGTCTGGTTTGTGCCCCAGTTTGACGACGCCGCAGGCGTTGCCCGCGCGGTCACCGTCACCTACACCGCAGCCTATGCCGCGCCGGCAGCGGTTCCAGGTGTCGAGCGCCTGTACATCGGCGACAAGTCCTATGCCGTCGCGGTGGCGGTAGGCAACACCGGCACCATCGTGGCAGCAGCCCTGGCCGCAGCCATCAATGCCGACACCACCTCACTGTTCACTGCGGTTGCGGGCGTGGGCGTGATCACCCTCACCGCGAAGAACAAGGGCGAGCTGGCCAACGACGTGCAGATCGTCGCCCAGTACAACGTGGGAGACGTCAGCCCATCGGGCGCCTTCCCGGCCATTGCGCAGACCGTGCCCGGCGCGCAAAACCCAAGCATCGCCGCCGGCCTGGCCAGCGCCAGCACCATGTACATGACGCACGTGGTGCTGCCCTACAACGACGCCACCAACTACGCCCTCATGCTGGCCGAGGCGCAAGACCGCTGGGGTCCGCTGCCATCGTCCACCAGCGTGGGCAACGGGCAAGACGACTTCGTGGTGTACTGCGCCTACCGTGGCACTGAGGCGCAGCTGGTCGCCTTTATGGCCGGTCGCAACAGCGAGTATTTCTCGGTCGCCCACATCGAGCCCAGCCAGACCATCGGCGGCGTGCTGTACGCGGGCTTGCTGTCCAGTGCCTGGCAGTACGCTGCGGTCTATGCGGCTGAAAGCGCATTGCTGGCCAGTGTGGTTGCCAACAACCCGCACCAGAACGTGGTGCTCAGCGCCATCAAGCCCGCGCCCGTGGCCACACGTTTCCCGTGGAACGTGCGCAACCGCGCCATCCTGAACCACGGCGCTGCCACCTACAAGTACAACGACGCCAACCAGGTGGTGCTTGAGACTGCGATCACCGAGCGCCTCACCACAGACAGCGGCGCTCCGACCGATGCAGAGCGCCGGGTCGAGACGCAGCTGGCCAAAAGCTACCTGCGCTGGAGCGTGCGCGCCATGCTGGACGCCACCTACCCCTACAGCCGCCTGGCCAACGATGGCAACCCGGGCCTGCCCAACAACGTCGCCACACCCAAGATGATTGCAGGCAGCATTTTGGCCCTGTGCAAAAACGTGTGGGTGCCGCTCGGCATTGTCGAGAACTTTGAACAGTTCAAGGCCAGCCTGACCGTGGAGCGCAGCATTGAAGATTGCAACACCATCAAGTTCCAGATGTTCCCTGACCTGGTGAACATTCTGACCGTCAAGGCCGGCAAGGTCTCTTACATCGTCTGCTGATCAATCAGCACGCGACCACTTCACACCACCAGGAGTTAAACCATGCCATGCCCAACACAGACCATGAGGGTCACCACCGTCACCTTCAACGGTATCAACCACACGCCCATCAACAAGACGGCCAAGATCAAACTTGGCGGCGAGATCGACTCAGACGGCGTAATGGACAACGCCGGCAAGTACTTTGGCGGCACCGCCATGGAGCCGTCCGAGGTTGAGTTCGAGATCCCGAACACCGCCGACTTCAACCCCGAAAACTACCGGGGCCAGTGCGGCGACCTGATGTTTCTCACCAGCGCCGGCGTCAGCTACCTGGTGACCAACGCCCGCCTGGGCGAAAGCATCGAGGTCGAAGATGGCTCAGGCAAGGTCAAGCTGATGTTCAAGGGCGACGCTGCCGTCGTCTATTGATCCAACCGCTTCACAGGCTCTGTTTAGGGCGCGGCTAGGGTAGCACCCGAAAGGCGGGACTTGTCCGCTCGCTTGCCGCGGCACCTTTTTCCCACGGACTGCATGACCAACAGGACAACCATGCAAGACACACACTACACCCTCAAGCACCCCTTCACCGCCCGCATCAAGGGGCAGGATGAGCCCTTCACCACGCTGCCGCTGCCAGAGGTGGTAACAGTCGGCCTGATGCGCAAGGTGCAGGCATCTGGCTCGTTGCTGTTTGCGCACGAACTTACAGAAGCCTGCGCCGGCCTGGGCCCGTTTGAGGCCGCCAAGCTGCAGACGCCAGATGCCGTGGGCTACATCGAGGCCATTGAAGCGCTGCTCCTGCCCAATGAGCAGGCGGGCTTTGAGTTGCCCGAGATCAAAGTCTTCAAGGCGCTGCTGAAAAAGATCACTGTCGAGCCCAATCGCCCGACCGAGTTTGTGGCTCAGGTGCTGCAGCACAGCGGCATGCCCCGGGCTGAGATTGACGCCATGGACTACCGGGACTTTGCGCCAGTCATTGAGACCGTCCTGGAGATGTTCCCCGGCCCAAAGAGCTGAAGGACGCCGCTGCCGTGCTGCTTTCGCGCGGCGTTCAACCCTCTGAAATCGAAGACATGAGCCTTGACCGGCTCACCTTCTGGCTGGAGATCTGCGAAGTGATCGCAGAAGCCCAGCAACAAGCAAACCCACCCGCAGGACACTGACCATGGCAACCCGCAAAACCGAAGCACAGATCGTCGTTTCGGGGAGAGACACGCTTTCGCCCGTGCTTGCCCGGATCGAGGCGCGCTTTCAGGCCATGACGCGCCCCATACAGCGCCTGCAAAGCGTGATGGCCAAGCCCATGCAACTGGCCGGCGTCAACCGGCTTACCGGCTCGCTGGGCCGCCTGCACGGCGCCATGGAGCGAGTGCCTTTTGCTGGCTCGCTGTTTGCCGCCGGTGGCATGTGGATGGCAACCCAGTCGCTGATCCAAAACAGCGCTGCAGCGCACGAGGCGCTGGGCAAACTTGAGGATTTGAGCAAGGCCTACAAGGTGTCTGGTGACGCGCTTCAGGTTTACAGCGAGATAGGGGCCGACAGCGGCGTGGCGCTGGATGACGTTGCCAAGAGCATCGGCTTTTTGCAACAGCGCATCGCCGGCGCGCGACGTGGCGACAAGACCGACTTGCTGGCCCTGGCTAACGTCGGCATCAACAAAGGCGACTTGAACAAAGACGTTACCGAGATCCTGAACCGTATTAGCGAGGTCTACAAGGCCAGCGACAAAGCCAGCGACGAGGCGAAGAAGGTGGACTTCGCAAAACAGACGTTCGGCAAAGCGGGCATCGGCATCATCCCCATGCTGGAAGATGGCGGCAGTCAGAAATATGCCGAGACGCTGGCGAAGATGACGGCAGAGGGTCGGCTCTTCAACGCCAACCAGCGCGCAGGCGCCGACCGGGTAGGTGATGCCTGGGCCGCCTCCCTGCGCCGCGTTGACGGCTTGCGTAAGACGGTGGGCCTGGCGATGGGCCCCATGCTGGAGGCCATCACCGAGAGCATCGACAAGCTCATGACGGGTGAGGCGCGCTCGGAACTCATCGAAACCTTCAAACTTCTCGGTCAGACAATCGCGCAGGAGGCGCCCAAATTCATTGCGCAGATCCCGGCGATGGTGAGCGGCCTAGGTGAAATTTTCAAAACCATCCGTAGCATTGGCAGCCTGGTCGGCTGGGACAAACTGCTGCTGGGTGGCCTTGTGTTCATTGCCAGCCCGTTCATTGCCGCCACTGTGAGCATGGTGTGGGCGCTGGGCGGCGTTGCCACCTCGTTGGCCCTGGTCATCGGCAAACTAGCCATCATGGCGGGCAGTGCGGCCATGGGGGCGATACGCGGCATTCAGGGCATAGCGCTCGCCATGCGCATCATGGGCCTGTCGGCGGTGGCTTCCTGGGCGATGGCACTGGGTCCTATCTTGCTGGTGGGCGCTGTACTGGCGGGTGTGGCTTTTCTGGTCTATCGCCACTGGGGCGGCATCAAGGCCTTCTTTGGTGGCGTGTGGCAGGGCTTTACTGAGGCCATGGCTCCAGTGGCTGCAGCGTTTGAGCCGGTGCTCAACGCCATCAAGACGGTGCTTGGCTGGGTCGGCTCGCTGTTTGGCGCTACTACGCAAAGCCAGGACGGCTTTGCCTCATGGGCAGCTGCAGGCAAGACGGCTGGCCAGGCCTTGGCAACCGTGTTCAAGGTGTTGCTGGCTCCGATCATGGTGGTGCTTGACGCGCTGAAGCTGGTGGCTGCCACCGCTTCAATGGTCAGTGGAAACGGTTTTAACTTCACCAGCAGCACAGCCAAGCTGTTTAGCCAAGGCTCTAACGCGTCACCCGCAGGCGCCGCATTGCCGGCCGCGCAGGTGGCAGGCAGCCGCACCCAGTTTGACGGAAAGCTTGATGTGCGCGTGCTGTCTGACGGCCGCGCGCAGGTGGAGCGCGTCGAAAGCAACAACAAAAACATGGAAATCAACGCCCGCGCGGGCGCAATGTACAAAACGGGCAGCTGGTGAAAAACTCCTGGCGTAACAATCTGCGCCCCGCCTCGTGGCGGGGAGTGGTTTTCGAAGTAGGTGGCGATGAGTCCGATTTCGGGCGCAACGTCGCCGTGCACGAGTTCGTCCAGCGCGACAAGCCGTATGTTGAGGACCTTGGCCGCAAGACCCGCAAGCTGCGCCTTGACGCGTGGATCTGCGCCAGCATTGAAAACGGCTTTAACCCCTGGCCGCAGCGCGACGCGCTGATTGACGCGGTAGAAGAGGGCGGCATTGGCACGCTGGTGCACCCGTTTTATGGCAGCCTGCGCGGACACATCGTGTCCATGGGTGTGCGCCAAAACAGCACGCAATCCGGCGGCATGATTGGCATCACGCTGGAGTTTGTAGAGGCAGGCGAGAAAGACTTCAAAGCCAGCACCATTGAAGACACCCGCGGCGCGGTGGGTGAGTCGGCAGAGGCCACGTATGCAGCGGCTGAAGAGGAATTTGGCGGTGCATTCAGCATCGACGGCGTGCGCGAGTTTGTGCTGACTGACGCCGTGGGCATGCTCAAGCAGCTCAAAAGTGTGCTGGTTAACGTGCAGCGGGTGCAGGGCATTGTGGCGCAAGTGGCGCAGGGCAACCTGGGCGCAATCGGCATTTTGGCCGAGCCGCTGAGCCTGGCGCGTCAGATCACCAGCATCATCCGCAGCATGACCCAGCCGTCGGCGCTGCAGGCCTTTAACCGCCCGCCGGTGCCAGCGGTCAACACCGTGGGCCGCAACCAGCAGCGGGCCAACCAGGCTGCCTTTGTGCACCTGGTGCAGGTCAGCAGCCTGGCGCGCAGTGCAGAGCTGGCCGCAGACCTGGGTGCCAACAGCGCCCGCTTCAGCGCAGCCAGCACCTTTGTGCGTGACACGCCAGCGCTGATTACCCGGCAAGAGATGGTGGCGGCGCGGCAGGAAGTCACGGCCAGCATCACCGACGAGCTGCTGGTGCTCAGCGGCCTGCAGATGTACCCGCAAACGCAGGCGGCCCTGCTGCAGCTGCGCACGGACACCGTACTGCACATGACGGCAGAGGGTGAGCACCTGGCCCGCACCTTTACCACCAACGCCTGCGACGGCACCAGTTGGGGCGGCTTCATGCAGCCGCTGGTGCTGGCCTACCGCCACTACGGCGTGCTCAATGATGACGTGATAAATGACCGCAACCAGATCCCCAACCCGCTGTTTGTGCAGCCTGGCGCAGCGGTTGAGCTGCTGGCAGAGGTGACAGCGTGAGCGAAGATCGGCGCGGCCCCATTGACCCTCAGAACCGCGTGAGCCTGGAGGTGGGTGGGGTGCGGTATGAGGGCTGGAAGGGTATCCAGATCAGCCACAGCATTGAGCAACTGGCGGGCACCTTTAGCCTTGACGTGACTGAACGCTGGCCCGGCCAGACCGAGGCCTGGGCCATAGAGCCGGGCGCTGCATGCACCGTCAAGATCGGTCAGGACGTGATGATCACGGGCTATGTTGACGTGGCCAGCGTATCTGCCAGCCCGACTGACCACACCATACGCATTGAAGGACGCGACAAGACCGGCGACCTGGTGGACTGCAGCGCCCCGTCGCGTGAATGGGTTGGCCTGGCGTATGAGCAGATTGCCGTCGACCTGTGCGCGCCCTTTGGCATTGGCGTTTTTAGCCAGCTTGAGACTGGCCCCGGCGGCTACCAGGCAAAAAAACCGGGCAAGGGTAAGGCCGCTGTGGCCAAGGCAGGTGCAGGCGGTGGCAAGTTGCCGCGCAAGGCCAGCAACAGCGGCGAGACGATTCACCGCCTGCTTGAAAAGCTGGGCAAGATCCAGGGCGTGCTGCAGGTCAGCGACCGCACTGGCGGCCTGCTGATCACGCGCGCCGGGTTGGGCGGACGCTGTACTGATGTGCTGGTGCTTGGCGGCAATTTGCTGAGCATCGACTTTGAGCGCAGCTTTGCCAACCTGTACAGCGAGATTACGGTTAAGGGCCAGACGCACGGCGCCACGTCAGCGGCATCGGGCGAGCTGAGCGCCGCCAGCCGTGTCAAAGCTGCTGCCACCGTGAAACGTGCCGCACCTGCTGCAGGCGCCACCACGGGCAGCCCATCCATCCAGCGGCACAGGCCGCTGACCATCGTTGCTGAAGACCAGGCAGACGCCAAGCGCTGCGCCGACCGCGCTGAGTGGGAGGCGGGCACGCGTGAGGCCAAAAGCAAACGCCTGAGCGTGAAGGTGCAGGGCTGGCGGCAGACCGATGGCTCGCTATGGCAGATCAACACCCTGGTGCGCGTGAAGTGCCCATTTGTGCGGGAAGACCAAGACATGCTCATCAGCAACATCGATTACACGCTCGATCAGGGCGGCACGGTCTGCGCTATGACCCTTTACAGCCCGCAGGCCTTTGACGTGCTAAAGGAAATACCGAAGCCAGACGCGTCAGGTCGTGGCGTGGCGGGCGGTGGTTCCAATGCATTGAGTGCAGCCAATCAGCGCGGGGGCCGCTAATGAGCGCCGACCGTATTGCCGGCGTGATCCGCCGGGTGTTCAGGCGCAGCCTGGACAGCAGCACGCCCAACGTACAGGTGCAGGTTGAAAGCCTGGCTGAAGAAGCGCACAGCGACGTCGAGGTGATGGAAACCTATGGCGACACCGCCGTGCCGCCCGATGATGTGCAGGAAGGCCTGGCAGCCTTTGTGGCAGGCGAAAGCGACCACGGCGTGGTGCTGGGCTGGTTTGACAAGACGCACCGCCCCACGGACTTGCTGCCGGGCGAGGTGGTGAAGTACAGCGTTTTTGGACAGCGCATCAAGTTTGACGCGCTGGGCCAGGTGCTGATCACCAGCGGATCGGGCAGCACGATCCAGATGCTGGCCAACGGCGACATCGTTTCCACGCCATCAAGTGGTGTGATGAAGGTTACGGGTGCGCTACAGGTCAGCGGCAACATCTCCAGCGGCGGCACGATCAGCGCGCTGATTGATGTCGTTGCGCAGGCAATCAGCCTGGTGACGCACCGCCATAGCGGCGTAGATCCTGGCGCAGGCAATTCTGGAGGGCCGATTTAATGGACGTGAAACTGCTATTTGGCTGTGATGCTGAGGTGTGCGCCGATGTGGGCGTGGCCTGCGGCGACTTGATGATGGGCAACGACCTGAGCACCGCCATCATGATCAGCCTGTTCACCGACCGCCGCGCTGACGAAGACGACGTGATCCCCGACGGCACCGACCCGCGCGGCTGGTGGGCTGACGCCCTGGACGGCGAGCGCATTGGCTCGCGCCTGTGGCTGCTGGAGCGGTCGCGCAGCCTGCCTGAAGTGTTTGCGCGCGCCAAGGAATACGCAGAGGAAGCCCTGCAGTGGCTGCTGGATGACGGCGTGGCAGCCAAGGTGGCTGTGACGGCCGAGGGCGTGCGCGGTACCGACTGCATCAACGTGCTGAGCCTGCAAATTGACATCACCAAGCCTGACGGCAAAAGCCTCGCCTGGAAATACCGTTACGCCTGGGACCTGCGCCAAGTCCAGGCCTGTGAAGACTTCGAAATTGCATAACAAATTTCCGGAAACCAAAAATGCCGCTTATTCGTAAAACCCTGGGCCAGCTCACCAGCCAGTCTGAGGCCGAGATCAACGCCCTGGTGCCTGGCGCAGATGCGCGCCTGCGCTTCAGCGTGCTGCGCGTGTTTGCGCGCGTGTGGGCCGGGCTGGTTGATGGGTTGTACAGCGCGCTGATCTTCCTGAGTCGCCAGATCTTTGGCATGACGGCCACCGGTGAGTATTTGCGCCTGATTGCCGCCAGCTATGGCATCTACCGCCTGCCCGCCACGGCGGCGCAGGGTTGCATCTTGCTCACTGGCGCGGCCGGTACCAGCGTGCCAGCAGGCAGCATCTTTCAGCGCGGTGACGGCATCCAGTACCAAACTACGGCGGGCGTGATTTTGCCCGCGGCAGGCTTTGCCGAGGTGCAGGCCATTGCCTTGACTGTGGGCGAGATCGGCAACGCCGATGCAGCGGTGGCGTTGACAGCCGTGGTGACCGTTGCCGGGCTCACCAGTGCAGCCGTGTGCACGGCTGCCATTGCCGGCGGCGCGGATGAAGAGGGCGACGAAGCGCTGCGCATCCGCTATCTGGACCGCCTGCGCGTGCCTCCCGGGCCCGGTACTGTGGCCGACTGGGTAAGCTGGGCCAAGTCATTCAGCAGTGAGGTGACGCGGGTGTGGGTCA
This sequence comes from Polaromonas sp., assembly GCF_035638815.1. Lineage (GTDB taxonomy): Bacteria > Pseudomonadota > Gammaproteobacteria > Burkholderiales > Burkholderiaceae_C > Polaromonas. Next base: position 31,864 of record NZ_DASQZG010000017.1, on the reverse strand, counting down.
TCCCGGCCATGAGTGGCAATGGCACCGTGGGCTTGGTCTTTGCGCAAGACAACGTGGCCATCGTGCCACCACCGTCTGCCGTGGCCGCCATGCAGGCCTATCTGGACGCCAACTACACGCCTGCCGGCATCATCCTCACCGTGTTTGCGCCGACTTTGGTTCCGGTTCCCTTCACCATCCACGAGCTGCCCAATGCTGACCCGACCATCAGGGCGAATATTGGCGCCGAGCTGGCCGACCTGCTGTACCGCGAGGGTGGGCCGGGAAACACGATCCCGCTGAGCCGCATCCGCGAGGCCATCAGCAGCGCCGAGGGTGAATACGACCATGTGCTGACGGTGCCCGCCGCGCCGTTGACCTTCACCGCCGTTAATCCGGTCTTCCAGCTCGGGCAGCTGGGCGCCATCACCTGGGTCTGACGCATGGCAGCCGATGTTTCATGCACGGTGGTGCAGCCGCCGGTGTGCGAGCTGGGGCCAGACCCTGCCGATGCGCCGTTGTGCGGCCACAGCCCAGAGCAGTTTGCCGAAGCCGCCTTGGGCCTTGAGCCGCGCGGCGCGCTGTGGTGCAAAACCTTTGTGACCGTCAAGGCTGCGTTGTACCGCGCATTCGGCAAGCTTCTCAGCGAGTTTGAGCAGCGCCTTTGTGACTTGTTCAAAGAGTCCTTGGCCTGCGAGTCTGTCGAGTTGTTGTCTGAGTGGGAAGTGGAGTACGGATTGCCCGGTAATTGCGCACCCGAGAGCTATCCGACCGATTTGGCAGGGCGGCAGGCCCAAGTGTGCGCGGCACGCCAGGCCAGCGCGATTATCACGCTGCCGCAGTTGCAGGCGCTGCTGAGGCGCGCGCTGCCATGCGAGTTTTTGACCTTGCAAGCAACCCTCACTGGCGTGTGCGTCAGTGGTATCGGCCCTGCGCCGGTGCAGGGGTTCGTGCACAACACCGTGGGCGGCTGGGGCGTGATTGGTACAGACGGCTTTGGCTCTGGCGTGGGTCAGCCCTTGACGCTGGCCGACCCCGACTTTGCGGCCCCGCTGCAGTGTCCCATCGTTTTTCACAGCACGGTGGGCGGCTGGACCGGCGGTGTTGGCATACCCCTGACGCTGGGCGACCGGCAGAAGTACCCGTTGCTGGTTTGTCTGCTGCAAAAACATCTGCCGGCACACATCGCCTGGCGCATCTGCATCTAGTTTTTATTGAAGGAAACACCATGGATCTACTTGGACATATCACCGGTGCTGCCCCACTGGGTGCAGTTAACCCAGGCGCGACAACGCCCGCGCCCTACAACGTGGCGCACACGGGTGCCGTCGACGGAACGGGGCCGGCGTCAGCCACTAAAAACATGGCGGAAATTTACAACCGCGATCTCCTGTGGCGGCGCGCAATGATTTCCACCGCAGGGTTGGTCTTCGACCCAACCAATTGGGTGCAGGAGTTGGCTGCAATTCAGCTACTTATCGCAGCGGGCGCTTTTTTACCAGGGAGGATTTTGCAGCAGGCCATCACGACTGACGCAGGGTCGTCAACCACTTCGACAAGCCTTGTCAACCTTTCCATTGCAACGCAGTCGATCACACCTAAGAGCAGCAACTCAAAAATCATAGTCGAGTGCATCTTCCTTGGCACAATCGCGCCCCTCGCCGCCAACAATGTCAACGCGGCATTTGGGCTGTACGACAACACCAACGCAGTTTTGGTCGGCGCAACTGCAACGATTGGCGCCGCCAATGGCTCAGGCGGCACGGGCATCCACACGCAGCAAACGCTCAAGACATCCGTCAACAACGCAGCTCTGGCAATTCGGCAGTTTTCGCTGCGCGGGCAAACGGGAAACGCAGGCGCGTCAGCCTCGGCCGGCAGCTGCGTCTGGGTGTTAACTGAAGTTCAAAACTAAGGAGCTGACATGACTAAATCTATTGGAACGAATTTCCCTTTTGAGCTCAAGCAGGCCGGTCTTGCCGGCCTGCCATTTTCCTGGACACATGACGGCGAGCTGATGTTTGACGAAGCCATGACGCCGGGGCAAATTGCGGCGGTGCAGGCTGTATATACCGACCACGATCCAACGGCAACGCCAGAGATATCGGCGATTGAACAAATTCGCGCCATAGAAGCCGCGCCAAACGTTCAGGACGCAATGGCTAGGGCATTGCGAAGAGACCTGCTAACGAGGGCGTTTGCGTTCGCCAAAGCGCGGGCCGTGAGCAAGGGTTATGACTGGACCGATGTACAGGTGCACGCGTGGGCCATGGCAAATGACAAGGACTACAAAACCTTGCGGGAGGCCGAAGACGCCATTAAGCCGCTGAGGGGTTAGACGTGATTTACCTCTACATCGCCTTGGCCTGGCTGGCGAACGGCTTCATCGGCACCGCGCTGCTTTACATCGGCTACGGTTTTGTCATGGCTGCAAAGTTTGGGCGAGATCGCAAAGACGTGGCGTATAGGTCGCAACGAAAGATCATCTGGTTTGACGGCTTTCTGGCCCTCGTTGTGATCCTGTGGGACGCATGGATGAACTACTCTTTCTATGCGTGGATCACGCTGGACTTGCGGCCCAAGACGCTGTTCGTGCGAAAGGTTTTCAAAAGCCGCACGGTGTGGCTACCGCAGCTTGTCACTGGCCGCATGGACGCTTACGGCCTTGACCCCGCAGAGCGCCCATTCCGACGCAACATCGCCGCATTTATCGCCGCCTTGACCGCCTCAAAAGAGCAACGCGGCTATCACGTCAAAGGTACCTTTCCTCGCCTTACCTGGCTTGATTGAGCCTATGTCTGTCCACGCCGTGAATGGAGAAAAAATGCCCGACCAACCATGTCTTGAGCTTGCTCACTTCAGGTTTGAATGCCGCATGTTGTCGACGCTGCTTGCCGTGGCAGTGATGTTCAACATGATCGACCCGGCTCTGCTGGTGTTGAACGAGCCGCGCGCCCTGGTGGCGATGGTGGCCAAGCTCACGGGGAACCCTCGGGTGCTGGCCGTCGCCTTTCTGTTTTTAGCCTTGCTGGTGGTGCCGTATGTCTTGATGCAGCTGGTCTGCCCGCAATCAACGCGCCATCGCGGCATCGTCAAGATTGCTTGTCTGGGTATGTGTGTGGGCGGCGTGCTCTGGATCTACCTGGCGTTTTTATCCCGGAACCTTGACTACGAAACGCTGACCAGCATTTACGCCCGCAACGGCGCTTGGAGCATTTGCGTGGGCGCTCTGCTTGCTTTTCACCTTAACAACAAACAACGCCGAGCGCTGGAGGGCGCCCAATGAAACACGATCGTCTTGCCATGGTTCTTTTTGTCGTGTGGCTGGTGGTCTACCACCACGTTGTACGGGCCGCCACGCTGAGCGAATTCATGGGCGGCTATGACTGGCAGAGTTTGCGTTGGGCTGCAGCCATCGCCTTGCTTGGCGGCGCATTGCGCACGATCTTTTCTTTGCAGTCGGATGTCCGCGTCGTTCGTGAAATTGCCAAAGAGGCGGTTTGGGATGCCCTGAAAGCGCTGGCTGCAGGCCTGTTGACCTTTGTGGTGCTTGAGGCCATTCGCTCCACGGGCTGGCTGCTGTCAAGCGAGGTGCGCTTCACGGCCGTGCTGGTCGCCGGCATCTTTCGCATGGACACCATTTACTGGCTGCGTGACGCCGGCAGGGACTGGCTTGCAGCCAGGCGCGCGCAGTTTGTTGCCCAGCCACTTGATCAACCCGCTCCAAAGGATCCACTATGAATCTCTCGCAACACTTCACCCTGGCCGAACTCACGGCCAGCAACAAGGCCCAGCAGCTGCGTATAGACAATACTCCGCCACAGGAGTTGGTGCCTCGCCTGGTGCGCACCGCTGAGATGCTCGAACGGATCCGCTCCACACTGGGTGTGCCTGTCGTGGTCACCAGCGGCTACCGCGGCCAGGCGCTGAACAAGGCGGTGGGCGGCGTCACCAGCTCGGACCACACCCAGGGGCACGCGGCCGACATCGTGGTGCCAGGCTTCGGTAGCGCCTATCAGGTGGCAAGGGCGCTGGCGCCGCTTGTGTCAACGCTCGGTATCGGCCAGCTAATCCTTGAGGGAGTCAAAGGCAAGCAGTGGGTGCACGTCAGCACCCGCACCCCGGACAAGACGTCCAACCGCGTGATCACCATCACCGATGCCGGCGCCCAGCTTGGCATACAGGAGTTGGTATGAGCCTACCTCTGCAAATTGTCATTGCGATGGTGATCTTCCTGGCCGGCGCCGCTGGTGGCGTGAAGTATCACGCCGGCATGATTGCGAAGCGGGATCTGGCTGCGGAACGGCTGATTGCCAGCGACAAGGTGCAGCAACGCAAATTCAGCGACGTGGCCAGCGGCAAACATGCCGGCGCCTTGTCAAAACTTTCAACCCAACTAGGAGACGCTCGTGCGCACATCGCCAATCTTTCTGATCGTCCTTGTCTCAGTGCTCGCACTGTCGGCGTGCTCAACGCAATTGGTGAACAACCAGGCGGAGCCGCTACCAGCGAACCTGCGGGTGCGTCCGAAGCCGTTGCTACAGCTAGGGACGTCAGCACCTTCATTGCCGCCTGCAGAGCCCAGTACGGCGAAGTGAGCAGTCAGATCAACCAGATCCTTGACATCGAGGATCGGCGGCATCCGCCGGGCCAATAGGCTTGCTGCGCCGTTACGGGAGGTAGAAACCAGATCGACCCAAAGACAGGGCGACTGGGCAAGGTGCGCAAACACCGAACCCAGCCGCCAACCACAGAACACGCCTGTGAGCCAGCCAAGGCCCTGCCACCTCCCGGGAGGCAGGCCGAGTGTAACAACACATCCGGACTCACTTACAAATGGCCTCACCCATCATCCCTTGGCTGGGCGGCAAGCGCCGCCTGGCCGACACCATCATTCCGCGGTTTCCACCGCATTCCTGCTACGTCGAGGTTTTTGCCGGCGGCGCTGCCCTGTATTTTCTCCGGCAGCCCGCAGAGGTCGAGGTGATCAATGATGTCAATGGAGACATCACCAACCTTTACCGCGTGGTGCAGAACCACCTGGAGGAATTCATCCAGACCTTCAAATGGCACTTGAGCGCCCGCAGCACGTTCAAGCTGTACCAGGAGACACCCACGCAGATCCTCACCGACATCCAGCGGGCCGCGCGCTTCTATTGCCTGCAGCACAACGCCTTTGGTGGACGCGTGCAGGGCCAGAGCTGGGGCACGGCCACCACGGCGCCGGCGCCGAACCTTTTGCGCATTGAGGAAAGCCTGAGCGCGGCTCACCTGCGCCTCTCAGCCGCGTACATCGAGTCGCTCGATTGGAAAGAGTGCATCAGCCGCTATGACCGGCCCCACAGCTTCTTTTACCTGGATCCACCGTACTGGCAAACCGAAGGCTATGGCGTGCCGTTTGCATGGGCTGAGTACGAAGCCATGGCCGCCATCATGCGCGGCCTGAAAGGCAAGGCGCTGCTCAGCATCAATGACCACCAAGACATTCGCCGATGCTTTGCCGGCTTCCACGTCGAGGAAGTGCCGATCAGCTACACGGTCGGGGGCGGTAAGGGCGTCGAGCGCATGGAATTGCTGATCAGCAGCTGGGATCCCGCAGCCGAGCCGGCCGGGCTGTTTTGATGTCAGACCTGCGCAGTCTGGTAATTGCGTTTGTGCTTGCGTCTTGTTGCGATCAGAGCGGTACTGGTGTCCAGCAACAACAAAGAGGAAACCCCATGCAATCAACCACGACGCCCACAGCCGCCACTGCCTACGCTTACCACCAAGGGCTGGCCCTGCAGCGCCTGGCCAGGGTCAAGGTTGCGCTGGATGACCACAACGCCAAGGCCGCGCAGGCACCGCGCAATTGGGGGTATGCGGGTGACGTGGAGGACGTTGGCAGAAAGCTGCTGGAGCTGCTTGGCGCGCTGGGTGCATTGACGCCGGCAGAGCACGCCGCACACGGGATCTAAGCACCCGCTGACACTGAACCCCGCCAGCCGCAAGGTTGGCGGGGTTTTGTCGTTTCTGGCGACTATTTGTGGGTGGTCGCCGTCGACACCACGGGTGTCCACGGCCAGCCGGCGAACTTGTCACCGTGCTGCTTGACGTGCGAGTAACGCTGCAGGCTTTTCCATGACCGGTGGCCTGACACTCGGGCGACCTGCGGAATGGCCCAGCCCATTTCAAACAGTCGGCTGATCCCCTCGTGGCGCAGGTCGTGAAAATGCAAATCCTCAATGCCTAGGATGACGCAGGCCCGCGTGAACGATGCACTGACGCTGCTGGAGTTGTGCGGCCAGATCCGGCCGCTCTTGATGCCTCGGTCCAGCACCAGCTGCAGGGCCTCCGGCGGCAACAGTGTCACCACGTCGTTGCCAATCTTCTCGCCCGGGTTTTTCATGTCGCGCACCATCAGCTCGGACCTGGCCACGTACAGATCCTCCATGACCACCCGGCAGGATTCATCTTGCCGGCGCGTCGAAAAAATGCTGAACACGATGAGTTTGCTCATCAGCAGGCCGTTGGCGCGGTCCTTTCCCTCTGACAGTTCATAGTGGCGCATCAGCATGGTCAACTCGTCAATCGTCGGGCGCCTGGTGCGCGACGCCGACCGGCTGATGATGCCCAGCTTGTCGGCCACCACCCGCGCATCCTCGACCACCGACTTGTCGATCGGGTAACCCCAGGCCGGCTTGGCCACGGTGATGACGGCCGCCAGGTGGGAGAGGTAGTTGCCGCGCGTCTGGGGTTGTGCGTCCAGCTTTTTGAGGTAGTCCACCAGGTGGTGGCTTCGCGTCTCTGAGCACCGCAGTTCACCCAAGCTGGACCGCGCGATCGTGCGCAGCACCTGGGTCTTAGTCTTGCCGTGCTGCTTGAGCTTGTCCAGGTTGTATTTGTCAATCAGCTCGGCCAGGGTCGGGTCTTCCGGCTTGTTGAAGGCGCCTGGCTCAGCCAGCTCGGTTTCCCGCTTTTTCTCCCAAGCCTTGGCAGCCGCCTCCCGGTCAAAGGTTTTGCTTTCGCTGTGAATGACCTTGCCAGCCTTCTTAATGCGGATCAACACGGTATAGCCCATGGTGCCGTCTAGGCGCTTGCGTGCGAGAATAGTACCCATGGCCGGTGCAACATTGAAGTGATGTTGCACCGCATGTTACACCGGCGCTAAAAAATGGCATGAAAAGCGCAGGAATCCGCAGGAATCAGACGCGAGTGAACGACGTACTTTTAGCAGCTAAAACCAGTTATCAGAGGGCAGGGCGCGTCAGCGTTGCCCCAATGATGGACTGGACGGACCGCCATTGCCGCTACTTCCATCGCCTGCTTTCGCGCCACGCCTTGTTGTACACCGAGATGGTGACAACCGGCGCGCTGGTGCATGGGGATGTGGCCCGGCACTTGCGCTTTAACGCCGAAGAGCACCCCGTGGCGTTGCAGCTGGGCGGCAGCGAGCCGGCTGACCTGGCGCATTGCGCGAAGTTGGGCGAGCAGTGGGGGTACGACGAAATCAATATCAACTGCGGTTGCCCCAGCGAGCGGGTGCAGCGTGGCGCGTTTGGTGCCTGCCTGATGGCTGAGCCGCAATTGGTGGCCGACTGCGTGAAGGCCATGGTCGACGTGGTGAGCGTGCCCGTCACCGTCAAGCACCGCATTGGCATCGACAAAGTGGACAGTTATGAGTTTGTGCGCGACTTTGTGGGTACGGTGAGCGAAGCGGGCTGCAATGGTTTTATCGTCCATGCCCGCGCCGCATGGCTTAAAGGGTTGTCCCCCAAGGAAAACCGCGAAGTGCCGCCGCTGCGTTACGAGATGGTGCACCGGCTCAAGCAGGAGTTTCCGCAGCTCAACATCGCCATCAACGGCGGCATTGCCACTGCCGACCAGGTGGCGCAGGAGCTGCAGGAGCTTGACGGTGTGATGGTGGGCCGCGAGGCCTATCACAACCCCTGGTGGTTGGCCTCGTGGGATGCCGACTTCTTTGGCGCAGATGCGCGCGGGCTGACCCGTGAATCGGTTGAAGAGCAGATGGTGGATTACATGGCGCGGGAAGCGGCTGAACACGGCACCGCCTGGAGCACCATCGCCCGCCACATGCTGGGCCTGCGCCACGGGCTGCCGGGTTCGCGCCGCTGGCGTCAGGTGTGGAGCGACCACAGGCTCAAGACCCTGCACCCGCGCGACGTGATGACGCTGGCGCATGGGGCGGTGCAGGAAGCTGCTTAGGGCGCGTGGCGGAGGGCTTGCTTGCCGTCATCCCGGACTAGATCCGGGATCCATGCGGCACCAACCAACGACAGAACTTAGCCCGCGACTGCTTGCTATCAATGAAATAGCAAGCTGCGCCCGCCGTTACTGGGCAAAGTGCCAATTTGATGAGTAAGAGCGGGGTAACCCGGCCCGAAATGCCTTGGTAGGCGAGTGTTGCAGGTCAAAACAACGGCCGGCCCTTTATTAACGGCACAAGTTTGCTATCAATAGTGCAGCGGTGAGCTATTTAACGCTCAAACAGCGGCTTCCAGCCCGTTTTTGAAATGCTCCTGCATGCGTTGCGCGGCGCCGGCTGCGTCGCGTGCGCTGAGCGCCTGCATAACGGCAGCGTGCTCGGCCAGCGACTCTTCGATGCGCCCGCTCTTGAGCAGTGAGTTGTGGCGGTTGAGCTTCATCACTTTGCGCAAGTCCGCCACCATCTGGTCGCGCCAGCGGTTGTTGGCAATGGCCAGCAGGCGCATGTGAAACATCTCGTTGACGGCAAAAAACTGTTCGCGGTCGCCCGTGGATGCTTCCAGCCGGGCGTGGAGGGCCTGCAATTCGCGCAGTTGTTCATCGCTGGCTTGTGTAGCCACCACGCTTGCCGCATCGCTTTCCAGCAGGGCCAGCAGGTGATACACATCGCTGAGGTCGCGCTCCGAGACCTCGGTGACATAAGCGCCGCGCCTCACCTTCATGGTGACCAGGCCTTCGGTGGCCAGCACCTTTAAAGCTTCGCGCAGGGGCGTGCGGCTGATGCCGTATTCCTCTGCCAGCTTTAGCTCGTCAATCCAGCTGCCAGGTGTCAGCTCGCGGTTGAAAATGCGCTGACGCAAAAGCTCCGCCACCTCTTCATAGAGTGCTCTGGGGGTCAGGGAAACAGCGGCCATGGGTTTTCAATAATCAGAAAAGACAGTATTTTGAGCGAATTTTGCCAGAAACTGAATTTTGTATCAATAATTATAAATGATGTAAACTCTCCCGACCCGGACGTTTGCAAACCTGAGTGATATACCTGCATGAGCACCCCCAACAAACCCGCTGCCGATGAATTCGCTTCTGCCAGCTTGAACGCATGGGCCAAAGCCGCTGCCAAATCAGCGCCTGGCGGAGATGTCAACGCCCTGAACTGGCAGACGCCGGACGGCATCACCGTCAAGCCGCTGTACACCGCAGAAGACGTCAAGGACCTGCCACACACCAACACCTTGCCGGGATTTGAGCCCTTTATTCGCGGCCCGCAGGCCACCATGTATGCGGTGCGGCCGTGGACCATACGCCAATACGCGGGTTTCTCCACAGCTGAGGAATCGAATGCGTTTTACCGCAAGGCTTTGGCCGCCGGCGGGCAGGGCGTGTCGGTGGCGTTTGACCTGGCCACCCATCGCGGCTATGACTCTGACCATCCCCGCGTGACGGGTGATGTCGGCAAGGCCGGCGTGGCGATTGACAGCGTTGAAGACATGAAGATCCTGTTCGACCAGATCCCGCTGGACAAGGTGTCGGTGTCCATGACCATGAACGGTGCGGTGCTGCCGGTGCTGGCGGGTTACGTGGTGGCCGCTGAAGAGCAGGGTGTGGGGCAGGACCAGTTGAGCGGCACCATCCAGAACGACATCCTTAAAGAGTTCATGGTGCGCAACACCTATATCTATCCGCCCGAGCCCAGCATCCGCATCATTGGCGACATCATTGAATACACGGCAAAACACATGCCCAAGTTCAACTCGATCAGCATCTCGGGTTATCACATGCAGGAAGCCGGGGCCAATCAGGCGCTGGAGCTGGCCTTTACCTTGGCCGACGGAAAAGAGTATGTGAAAACCGCCATTGCCAAGGGTCTGGACGTCGACGGTTTTGCCGGCCGCCTGAGCTTTTTCTGGGCGATTGGCATGAACTTCTACCTCGAGGTGTCCAAGATGCGGGCCGCGCGCCTGCTCTGGTGCCGCATCATGAAAGAGTTCAACGCAAAGAGCCCGAAAAGCCTGATGCTGCGCACCCATTGCCAGACCAGCGGCTGGAGCCTGACCGAGCAGGACCCGTACAACAACGTGGTGCGCACCACCATCGAGGCCATGGCCGCCGTCTTCGGCGGCACGCAGAGCCTGCACACCAACAGCTTTGACGAAGCGATTGCGTTGCCCACAGAGTTCTCCTCGCGTATCGCTCGCAACACCCAGCTCATCATTCAGGAAGAAACCCACATCCCCCATGTGATCGACCCTTGGGCCGGCAGCTACATGATGGAAACGCTCACCCAGGACATGGCCGACGCAGCCTGGGCCATCATTGCCGAGGTGGACGCCATGGGCGGCATGACCAAGGCCGTGGACAGCGGCTGGGCCAAACTCAAGATCGAAGCGGCCGCTGCAGAAAAGCAGGCCCGCATCGACAGCGGTAAGGACGTCATCGTTGGCGTCAACAAGTACAAACTCAAGACCGAAGACGCGATTGAAACCCGCGACATCGACAACGTGGCGGTGCGCGAGGGGCAGATCGCCCGCCTGAAAGCCATTCGCGCCAAACGCGATGGGGCGGCGGTTCGGGCAGCGCTGGACGCGTTGACGGGAGCCGCTGAAAATAACAATGGCAATCTTCTGGACCTGTGCATCAAGGCTGTCCGCCTGCGCGCCACCGTGGGCGAGGTGAGCGATGCGCTGGAAAAAGTTTACGGGCGCCACCGCGCCGATACACAAAAGGTGACCGGTGTGTACGCTGCCGCTTATGACTCGGCCGAGGGCTGGGAAAACCTGAAAACCGAAATCAACGCGTTTGCCGAAGAGCAGGGTCGCCGGCCACGCGTGATGATCTCCAAGCTGGGCCAGGACGGCCACGACCGCGGCGCGAAGGTGGTGGCCACGGCCTTTGCCGACCTCGGCTTTGACGTCGACATGGGCCCGCTGTTCCAGACGCCGGAAGAGTGCGCGCGTCAGGCGATTGAAAACGACGTGCACGCGGTGGGCGTCAGCACCCTGGCAGCCGGCCACAAGACGCTGGTTCCCGCCATCATTGCCGAGCTCAAGAAACAGGGCGGCGAGGGCATCATTGTGTTTGTCGGCGGGGTGATTCCGCGGCAGGACTACGAGATGCTTTACGAGGCGGGTGTTAAGGGCATTTACGGGCCCGGTACGCCGATTCCAGCTTCCGCCAAGGATGTGCTGGAGCAGATCAGGGCTGCGCTGAAGTGAATCACTGCCTGTCCCGCACCTGCCCAACTACCGTTCGGGCTGAGCCTGTCGAAGCCTTTTCGCGCATCTATGCCCCCCGGGTAAGTGAGACAAGCCCTTCGACAGGCTCAGGGCGAACGGGGCCGGCAGCGGCTCAGGCGACCTCCATCCCCGTTCGGGCTGAGCTTTGTCGAAGCCTTTTCTGCGTAATTACGTGAAACCCTTCTTCGTTTATCTACTGCGTTGCGCCGACGGCTCGTACTATGGCGGCCAGACGGACGACCTCGACGCCCGCATGCAGCAGCATTACGCAGGCGAGATCGGCTATACATCGACCCGTAAGCCTGTTGAACCTGTCTGGCAAGGCGAGTTTGAAACTCGTGAGGGGGCGATTGCTTTTGAGCAGCAGATCAAGGGTTGGTCGCGGGCGAAGAAGGAGGCATTGATCGCCGGGGACTGGAATCGCATCCAGGAACTCGCCAAATCCAAAGTGAAACCCGTTCGCCCTGAGCTTGTCGAAGGGTCTCAGAGCGAGGAAAGGCTTCGACAGGCTCAGCCCGAACGGGTGGGGACGACTGCTGATGCCAACCTTATCGACAGGATTCTTAACGGTGACGCCACCGTGCAGCGCCGCGCCATCGCCAAAGCCATCACGCTGCTGGAGTCCACCCGCGCCGACCACCACGCGCAGGCCGACGAGTTGCTGACCGCTCTGCTCTCCCACACTGGCAAAGCCTTTCGCCTGGGCATCAGCGGTGTGCCCGGTGTTGGCAAGTCCACCTTCATCGAAGTGCTCGGCCTTTACCTTATTGCGCAAGGCCACCGCGTGGCTGTGCTGACGATAGATCCGTCATCCACCGTCTCGGGCGGATCCATCCTGGGAGACAAGACACGCATGGAGCAACTGTCCGTTCACGAGCGGGCCTACATCCGGCCCAGCCCATCAAGCGGCACGCTGGGCGGTGTGGCCGAAAAAACGCGTGAAGCCATGCTGGTTTGCGAAGCTGCCGGCTACGACGTGGTGATTGTTGAGACCGTGGGCGTGGGCCAGTCTGAGACCGCCGTGGCCAACATGACCGACATGTTTGTGCTGATGCAGCTTCCCAACGCGGGTGATGATTTGCAGGCCATCAAAAAGGGCGTGATGGAGCTGGCCGATATGGTCATCATCAACAAAGCCGATATTGATGCCGATGCCGCCATGCGGGCACAGGCTCAAATCTCGTCAGCGATGCGCCTGTTTGGTTTGGTCAACAACGCCATGGGCAGTGCACAGGCAGCGGACTTTGACAAGCAGTGGCATCCGCAGGTGATCCAGCTGAGTGCGCTGCACAACAAAGGTGTGGATAGTTTTTGGGCGGCAGTGAAACAGTTCCAGAAGAGCCAGACTGCCAACGGCAAGCTGGCGGCGCGTCGTCAGCAGCAGTCGCTGGCGTGGATGTGGGAGCGGATTGACGCCGGTTTAAAGCATGCCTTCAAGCACGATCCTGGCGTCAGCGCTTTGCTGCCGGACATGATGGCGCAGGTGACCAGCGGCCGGCTGCCAGCGTCTGTTGCAGCACGAAATCTGCTTTCTGCCCAATCACTGCGGGAAAAGGCTGCTACATAAATAATAGCAATTGAGAGAGAAACAAACCATGCAAGACATTCTTGAACAACTGGAAAAAAAGCGCGCAGCGGCCCGTCTGGGCGGTGGTGAAAAGCGCATTGCCGCCCAACATGCGAAAGGCAAGCTGACAGCACGCGAGCGGCTCGAGTTGCTTCTCGACGAAGGCACGTTCGAAGAGTGGGACATGTTTGTAGAACACCGCTGCACTGACTTCGGCATGCAGGACAACCGTCCGCCCGGTGATGGTGTGGTCACCGGCTACGGCATGATCAACGGCCGCCTGGTGTTTGTCTTCAGCCAGGACTTCACCGTCTTCGGCGGTGCGCTCAGCGAGGCGCATGCGGAGAAAATCTGCAAGGTGATGGACCAGGCCATGAAGGTTGGTGCGCCTGTCATCGGTCTCAATGATTCAGGCGGCGCGCGGATCCAGGAAGGTGTGGCCTCGCTGGGCGGTTATGCCGATGTATTCCAGCGCAATGTCATGGCCTCGGGCGTGGTGCCGCAGATCAGCATGGTGATGGGCCCCTGCGCCGGCGGTGCCGTGTATTCGCCGGCCATGACCGACTTCATCTTCATGGTCAAGGACAGTTCGTACATGTTTGTCACGGGGCCCGAAGTGGTGAAGACAGTGACGCATGAGGAAGTGACGGCAGAAGAGCTTGGCGGCGCTACTACCCACACGACGCGCAGCGGCGTGGCCGACCTGGCCTTTGAAAACGATGTGGAGGCCCTGCTGATGCTGCGCCGGCTCTATAACTACCTGCCGTTGAACAACCGCGAGAAAGCGCCCATCCGTCCCAGCGCCGACCCCGCCGGCCGCATGGACCTGAGTCTGGACACTCTGGTGCCGGAGAACCCCAACAAACCCTACGACATGAAGGAGCTGATCGCCAAGACGGTGGACGATGGCGACTTTTTCGAGATCCAGCCCGAGTACGCCAAAAACATCATCATTGGTTTTGCCCGGATGGAGGGGCAGACGGTGGGCATCGTCGCCAACCAACCCCTGGTGCTGGCTGGTTGCCTGGACATCAAGAGCAGCATCAAGGCTGCGCGTTTTGTGCGCTTTTGTGACGCCTTCAATATCCCGGTGATCACCTTTGTCGATGTGCCCGGTTTCATGCCCGGCACCAGCCAGGAGTACGGCGGCATCATCAAACACGGTGCCAAGCTGCTGTATGCGTATGCCGAATGCACCGTGCCAAAAATCACCGTGATCACGCGCAAAGCTTATGGCGGGGCTTACGACGTGATGGCTTCCAAGCATCTGCGTGGCGACGTCAATTTCGCCTGGCCCAATGCAGAGATCGCCGTGATGGGCGCCAAGGGCGCGGTCGAGATCATCTTCCGAGAAGACAAGGGCGACCCGGTCAAGCTCGCCGCGAAAGAGGCGGAGTACAAGGCGCGTTTTGCGAATCCTTTTGTCGCCGGTGCGCGTGGCTTTATTGACGACGTGATCCTGCCACATGAAACGCGCAAACGTATTTGCCGCTCGCTGGTGATGCTCAAGGATAAAAAGCTTGAAAACCCTTGGCGCAAGCACGGAAATATTCCGCTTTGATCTGTCATTGCGGACTCGATCCGCAATCCATCTTCCGATGACTACACATTGCCAACCACACAAACAGCCTGGATGCCGGATCAAGTCCGGCATGACAAGATGTTGAGCAAACCAACATGGCTACCCAAATGCTGAGCGCACGCCTGGACCATTGGCTCGCTGCGCGGGCGCTGGCTGGTGCCCGGCAAGTGAGCGTCGCTCCCGCCTTTCAAGAAGTCCGCACTGCGCTGGGCGGGTTGCGAGTCACCGATACCGCTGGCTCCGGGCCGGTGGTGGTGTTTGTGCCGGACGGCCCCAATGTGGTTGAGCATTACGACGGTTTGATTCGGCGGCTGTCTTCGTCATGTCGGGTGGTGTGTTTTGACATGCCGGGTTTTGGCTTTTCACTTCCAGCTACGTCTTATACCCATTCGCTGGACCAAGGTGCGCAGGCTGTTCTGGAAGTGCTTGATCACCTGAACATCCCCCGGGCCACGCTCGCCTTTAGTTGTGCCAACGGGTTTTATGCTCTGCGCGCGGCGCGGCTGGCGCCCGACAAAATCTCTGGCCTTGTGCTGTCGCAAACTCCGTCACTTCAGGCCATGCATGCCTGGACAGCGCGCGTGGTTCCCGCACCGCTCAAGATTCCTGTGCTTGGTCAATGGCTGGGTTGGTTGCTGCGCACGCGTGCAGCCGCCAGCTGGTACCGCGTGGCGCTGCCCCGGGGTACTGACGCATCGATTTTTCACGACCTTGGTTTGAACGCTTTGCGCTGCGGCGCCTGTTTCAGTCTGGCTGGGGTGGTGCAGGGCCTGCTCAGGGAATCCGTCACTGCGCTCGACGGTGTCATGGTGCCGTGTACGGTCATCTGGGGAGGTAAGGACCGGTCGCATCGGGTGACCGACCCCCGCTCCGTGCTGGAGATCGTTCCGCATGCCGAGCTCATAACATTCGACGAATGCGGGCATTTCCCCGATCTGGAGAACTCGGCGCGTTACGCAGAGATCTTGCTGGAAAGAATTTCGCGGCAAGCCGCAACCCCTGTGATGGAGAAGACTGATGTTTGAAAAGATACTGATTGCAAATCGGGGTGAAATCGCCTGCCGCGTCATCCTGACGGCCCGCAAGATGGGCATCAAAACTGTTGCGGTGTACTCCGACGCCGACAAGGATGCGCGCCATGTTGAGCTGGCGGACGAAGCCGTCAACATCGGCCCTGCCCCCAGCCGCGACAGCTATTTGCAGGCCGACAAAATCATTGCCGCCTGCAAACAGACCGGCGCGCAGGCGGTGCATCCCGGTTATGGCTTCCTCAGCGAGAACGCCGGTTTTGCCAAGCGGGTCGAGGAAGAGGGCATTGTGTTCATCGGCCCCAAGCATTATTCGATTGCCGCCATGGGCGACAAGATTGAATCGAAAAAGCTGGCCGGTGCGGCGGGGGTCAACTGCATTCCGGGCGTTAACGACGCAATTGAAACGGCCGAGAAGGCTGTCGAGATTGCCAAGGGCATTGGTTACCCGGTGATGATCAAGGCTTCGGCTGGCGGCGGCGGCAAGGGCCTGCGTGTGGCTTTCAACGACAAGGAAGCGCTCGAAGGTTTCACCAGTTGCCGCAACGAGGCGCGCAACAGCTTCGGTGATGACCGCGTGTTCATTGAAAAGTTTGTCGAAGAACCGCGCCACATCGAAATCCAGCTCATGGGCGACAGCCACGGCAACGTGATTTATCTTAATGAGCGCGAATGCTCCATCCAGCGGCGCCATCAGAAAGTGATTGAAGAAGCGCCGTCACCCTTCATCAGCGATGCGACGCGCAAGGCCATGGGCGAGCAGGCCGTGGCGCTGGCCAAAGCCGTGAAATACGAGAGCGCCGGCACGGTGGAGTTTGTGGTCGGCAAGGACCAAAGCTTTTACTTTCTGGAGATGAACACCCGTCTGCAGGTGGAGCACCCGGTGACCGAGTGCATCACCGGGCTGGACCTGGTGGAGCTGATGATCCGCGTGGCAGCCGGTGAAAAGCTGGCTCTTGCGCAAAAGGATGTGCAGCGCAATGGCTGGGCGATGGAGTGCCGCATCAATGCTGAAGACCCGTTTCGCAGCTTCTTGCCCAGCACGGGCAGACTGGTGCGCTTTCAGCCACCCAAGCAGACCATGTTTGCGGCAGACACCTCCCAACCGATGGGCGTGCGCGTCGACACTGGCGTGCAGGATGGCGGCGAGATCCCAATGTTTTATGACTCCATGATCGCCAAGCTGATCGTGCATGGCAAAGACCGGCTGGACGCGATTGCCAAAATGCGCGAGGCGCTCAATGGATTTGTGATCCGTGGTATTTCCAGCAACATTCCCTTTCAGGCCGCATTGCTTGCGCACCCCAAGTTTGTGTCCGGGGATTTCAACACGGGGTTTATTGCGGAGAACTACAGCCAGGGCTTTCATGCTGAAGACGTGCCTCATGACGACCCGGGCTTTTTGGTGGCACTGGCGGCGTACGTCAACCGCCGCATGTTGGGCCGCGCCGCGGGGATCAGCGGCCAGTTGCCGGGACATGGCGTGACGGTGGGTGAGGCTTTTACCGTCATTAACCTGGGCGCTGGCGGGAAAAACACCGCGCACCCGGTGACCGTTCGGGACTATCAAGCCCAATCAGGCTCCAGCCGAGTAGATACGGGCGAAAGCAGCTATGAAATTTGTAGCAGTTGGCACCTCGGCGGGGCGCGCATACGGGGAACGGTCAATGGGCAGCCATTTGCGGCCCAGGTGGAGCGGGGTGTGGGCAAGAATCCCCTGGCAATTCGTATCGCGCACAACGGCACACGTCTGGACGCACTCGTGTTGACGCCGCGTGCGGCCGAGCTGCACGCCCTGATGCCTTACAAGGCACCCCCGGACATGAGCCGCTATGTCCTGTCCCCCATGCCGGGCTTGCTGGTAGACGTTGCCGTACAGGTGGGCCAGAAAGTGCAGGCCGGGGAACGTGTTGCGGTGATTGAGGCCATGAAGATGGAAAACGTGCTGTTTGCAGCAGCAGATGGCGTGGTTGGCAAGGTGCTGGCGGCCAAAGGCGAATCACTCACCGTGGACCAGCCGATTGTGGAGTTTGTTTGATGTGGCCCCCACGGTCGCTCGCTTCGCGTAGCTCCCTGCCCCCCGAGGGGGCCGCTGCGCCTGCGGCCCGGCAAAGCCGGTTCCGCGGCCCCGGCTTGAAAAGAACTCCCGTGCGTTTGTGAGGAATCATATGATGCGTCCCTTTAAAGTCCTGGGCATCCAGCAAATCGCTATAGGCGGTACCGATAAGACCCGCCTGCAAAAACTCTGGGTCGAGATGCTGGGCCTGGAAGTGACCGGCAATTTCGTCAGTGAGCGCGAGAACGTGGACGAAGATATCTGCGCCATCGGTAGCGGCCCGTTCAAGGTCGAGGTCGATTTGATGCAACCCCTGGATGTTGAAAAAAAGCCGGCCGTGCACACCACCCCACTGAACCACGTGGGTCTGTGGATTGACGACTTGCCGGCGGCCGTTGAATGGCTGAGTGCCAGGGGCGTGCGCTTTGCACCGGGCGGCGTTAGGCGCGGGGCGGCGGGCTTTGACATCTGCTTTCTGCATCCCAAGGCCAATGAGGAGTTCCCGATCGCCGGAGAGGGCGTGTTGATTGAATTGGTGCAGGCACCGACCGAGGTGATCACTGCCTTTGCACGGTTGCAGGCGCAACACTGAGGGATTCACCCGAGAGCGCTTGGCGGCGGGCGGGGCGTAAACTGGTCGGGCCTCTTGGCCGCCCGTGCGGTGCAGCAGGGGGCAAGGAGACCGCACTTGCAGCCAACCAACGTAGCCAAGCCGTCGTGCTTCCACAAAGTCGTCGATTGCCAGTGGGCTTGCCCGGCCCACACTCCCGTACCTGAATACATACGCCTGATTGGCCAGGGTCGCTACAGCGATGCCTACATGGTCAACTGGGTGTCCAACGTCTTTCCCGGCATTCTGGGCCGCACCTGCGACAGGCCCTGCGAACCGGCTTGCCGGCGCACGCGGGTGGAAGAGGGCGGCAACGAGCAACCAGAACCGGTCGCCATTTGCCGCCTCAAGCGGGTCGCGGCGGATATGAAAACTGACGTCAGCCAGCGCATGCCCAAGCTGTCGCCCAAAAACGGAAAGCGCATCGCCTGCATAGGTGCCGGTCCGGCATCGCTGACGGTGGCGCGCGACCTGGCGCCGCTGGGCTATGAGGTGACGGTTTTTGACGGCGAGGCCAAGGCCGGTGGTTTCATCCGCACCCAGATTCCGCGTTTTCGCTTGCCGGAGTCTGTGATTGACGAAGAAACCGGCTACATCCTGGACTTGGGCGTGCAGTTCGAAAGTGGTCAGCGTATCGAGTCGATGAAAGGTCTGCTTGCCGACGAAACCGGCGGTGGGTATGACGCGGTTTTTGTCGGCTGCGGCGCTCCGCGCGGACGCGATCTTGAACTGCCGGGCCGCAAGGAGATCACCGAGAACATCCATATCGGTATCGACTGGCTGGCCTCGGTGTCCTTCGGTCACATCACCAGCATCGGCAAGCGCGTCATTGTTCTGGGTGGCGGCAACACCGCGATGGACTGCTGCCGCTCGGCACGGCGCCTGGGCGGCACGGATGTGAAGGTGATTGTGCGCAGCGGTTTTGATGAGATGAAAGCGTCGCCCTGGGAAAAAGAAGATGCCCAGCACGAAGGCATTCCCATCATCAACTTTCATGTCCCCAAGTCTTTTGAACACACCAACGGCAAGCTCACCGGCATGCTGTTTGAGGTGGTTGAAGCGGTGTATGACGCGAAAGGCAAGCGCAAGCTGGTGCCGACCGGCCAGCCGAACGTGCTGGTCGAATGTGATGCGGTGCTGATTGCAGTGGGCCAGGAAAACGCCTTCCCCTGGATAGAACGTGACAGCGGCATCCAGTTTGACGAGTGGGGCCTGCCGGTGCTGGACAAGGTGAGCTTTCAGTCCACCGTGCCCCGCGTGTTTTTTGGTGGCGACTCGGCTTTTGGACCGAAGAACATCATCACCGCTGTGGCGCATGGCCACGAGGCAGCGGTGTCGATTGACCGCTTTCTCAATGGCGAAGACGTCGCCCGGCGTCCCGACCCCATGACCAACCTGATGTCCACCAAGATGGGCATTCATGAGTGGAGTTACGACAACGACACCTCCAACGATCCGCGTTTCAAAGTTCCCTGGGCCAAGGCTGAGGTGGCGCTGGCCAACATCCGGGTCGAGGTGGAGCTTGGTTTTGATGCCGCCACAGCCTTCAAGGAAGCGGGCCGGTGCCTGAACTGCGATGTGCAGACGGTATTTGCAGAGCCAGCTTGTATTGAGTGTGATGCCTGTGTGGATATCTGTCCCATGGACTGCATCACCTTTACCGCCAACGGAGATGAGGCCGAGCTGCGCACGCGTTTGAAAGCTCCGGCGCTGAACCTGGCGCAAGACCTCTATGTTTCGGGTAAGCTTAAAACCGGCAGGGTGATGGTGAAAGATGAAGATGTTTGCCTGCATTGCGGGCTGTGTGCCGAGCGTTGCCCCACCGGGGCCTGGGACATGCAGAAATTCTTGCTGAACACAACGCAGGCAGGGTCAGGGTCCCGCGATAAACCCGCTCACCCTGAGCCTGTCGAAGGGCTTCGACAGGCTCAGCCCGAACGGATGGGCGGGAGGGCGGCTGCATGAAAGCAAGAATCGAAGCGGTCAACGACTTTGTCATCAAGTTCGCCAACGTCAATGGTTCGGGCTCGGCCTCGGCCAACGAGCTGTTTGCCAAGGCCATATTGCGCATGGGAGTGCCGGTCAGCCCGCGCAATATCTTCCCCAGCAACATCCAGGGCCTGCCCACTTGGTATGAGGCCCGTGTCAGTGGTAAAGGCTACCAGGGTCGGCGCGGCGGCATCGACATGATGGTGGCGATGAACCCGCAAACTTGGGACGCCGATCTGGCCGAGCTGGAGCCGGGCGGTTATCTCTTTTACGACAGCACGCGGCCCTTGCCGTCTTCGAAATTTCGGGATGACATCCACGTCATCGGCATGCCGTTGACCGAGATTTGCAATGCTGTGTACAGCGACCCGCGTCAGCGCCAGTTGTTCAAGAACATCGTTTATGTAGGCGCGCTGTCGGTGTTGCTGGAGATAGAGCCCGAGGTTCTGGAAAAACTGTTTGGCGAACAGTACAAAGGCAAGGAAAAGCTGCTGGCTTCCAATGTGCAGGCGCTGCACCTAGGGCGGGATTTTGCAAAAGAACATTTGCAGGCGCCGCTGGGCATTCGGGTCCAGCGCAGCGACCAGGTGGGCGACAGGATTTTTGTGGATGGCAACAGCGCAGCGGCGCTGGGCTGCGTGTATGGCGGGGCCACCGTCGCCGCCTGGTACCCGATCACGCCCTCATCGTCGGTGGCGGAGGCCTTTCAGTCTTACTGCTCAAAGTTTCGGGTAGACCCGACGACGGGCAAGCACAACTACGCCATCGTTCAGGCAGAAGACGAAATTGCTTCCATCGGCATGGTGGTGGGGGCGGGGTGGAATGGCGCGCGTGCCTTCACAGCCACCTCCGGTCCCGGCGTGTCGCTGATGACCGAGTTCATAGGCCTGGCCTACTTCGCCGAGATCCCGGCCACCATCATCAACGTGCAACGCGGCGGGCCATCGACGGGCATGCCCACGCGCACCCAGCAGGCTGACCTGATCTCCTGCGCCTACGCGTCGCACGGCGACACCAAACACGTGATGCTGTTTCCCGAAGATCCGCATGAGTGTTTTGAACACTGCGCTGCTGCGCTGGACCTGGCAGAACGCTTGCAAACACCCATATTTGTCATGACCGACCTGGACATCGGCATGAACCAGCGCCTGTGCAAACCGTTTCAGTGGGATGACAGCCGCAGTTATGACCGCGGCAAGGTCATGAGCGCTGAAGATCTGGAGGCTGGCAAGGACTTTGGCCGCTACAAGGATGTCGATGGTGACGGTATCCCCTGGCGAACCTTGCCCGGCACACATCCGAACAAGGGCAGCTATTTCACCCGGGGCACCACGCGTAATGCCTATGCGCAGTATTCGGAGCGCGGGCCGGACTACATCTACAACGTCGAACGGCTGCTGAAAAAGTTTGCAACGGCGGCCACGCTGGTGCCGCAACCGGTGCTGCGCCCCGCAGTGGAAAAGACGCCGCTGGGTGTGATTTATTTCGGTTCCACCAGCCCGGCCATGAACGAGGCGCTTGATGTGTTGACCGAGGCGGGTATCTATCTGGATGCCATGCGTCTGCGGGCCTTTCCGTTTCCGGCCAGCGTGAAGGAATTCATCGCTGCGCATGACAAGGTGTTTGTGGTCGAGCAAAACCGCGATGCTCAAATGCACAACCTGCTGGTCAACGAGCTGGATGTGAACCCGGCGCAACTGGTTCGGGTTTTGCACTTCGACGGTACGCCCATCACGGCCCGGTTTATCACCCGGGCCATCACGCAGCAGGTTCAGGCAGCCGCGCCACAAGCCAAGGTCAAGGAGCAGGCGTTATGACTTATCTCGCCAAACCCAGGCTTCATCATCCATCGCTGACCGTCAACAAGGTCGGCTACACCCGGCGCGACTACGAAGGGAAAATTTCGACCCTGTGCGCCGGCTGCGGGCATGACTCGATCTCCGCCGCCATCATTCAGGCCTGCTGGGAGCTGGACATCGCGCCGCACCGTGTTGCCAAGCTGTCGGGCATAGGCTGCAGCTCCAAGACGCCGGACTATTTTCTGGGTGCCTCGCATGGCTTTAACACGGTCCATGGCCGCATGCCCTCGGTCTTGACCGGTGCCAACCTCGCCAACCGTGATCTGCTGTACCTGGGTGTGTCGGGCGACGGCGACTCGGCATCGATTGGTCTGGGTCAGTTTGCCCATGCGATGCGGCGCGGTGTCAACATGGTCTACATCGTCGAGAACAACGGTGTGTACGGGCTGACCAAGGGCCAGTTTTCCGCCACAGCCGACCAGGGATCCAAAAGCAAGAAGGGCGTGGTCAACAGTGACAGCTCGCTCGACTTGGTGGCTATGGCGCTGCAGTTGGGCGCAACCTATGTGGCGCGCAGCTTTTCAGGCGACAAGGCGCAACTGGTGCCGCTGATCAAGGGCGCCATCGGGCACGGCGGTGCGGCGTTTGTTGACGTTATCAGTCCCTGCGTGGCTTTTAACAACCATGCCGGAAGCACCAAAAGTTATGACTACGTGCGTGAGCACAACGAGGCGGTCAGCCGCATTGACTTCATCAGTCCGCGTGACGAAATCACTGCCGTCTATGAGCCCGGCGAAGTGATTGAAGTGCAGCAGCACGACGGCGTCAGTTTGCGCCTGCGCAAGCTGCACGCCGACTACGACCCTACCAACAGGTATACCGCGCTGAATTACATGAATACCCATCAGGCGCGTGGTGAAGTGGTGACCGGCTTGCTTTACCTTGATCCACTGGTTACCGACATGCATGTGGCGCTGAACACCAGCGAGACGCCACTGAACAGTATGGGTGCCGGTCAACTGTGCCCGGGCTCCAAAACCCTGGACAAGCTGAACGCATCCCTGCGCTGAATTTTTTCGTGAGACAACAGGAGGCGACCATGGCCGAACGTACAGTCTTTCAATCGACCCCACGCCGGCATCTGGTCAGCCTGGCGCCGCAGGCCAGTGTCTGGGAGGCGGCCTGCGTCATGACCAAGGCCGGCTGCGGCAGCGTCCTCATCATTGATGCGGGGGGCGCCATGCTGGGCATACTGACTGAGCGCGACCTGATGACCCGGGTTCTGGCCAGAGCGCTGAACGCCGAAAAAACGCCTGTGTCGGACGTGATGACGCATAACCCGCGCTGCGTACCGCCGGAGATGACCGTGTCAGACGCGGTGGTCATCATGCTGGAGCGCGGCTTCCGGCATTTGCCGGTGGTGGCAGGGGACGGGAAAATCCTGGGCGTTTTTTCTGCGCGCGACGCCTTGCCGCGCGAAATCGACAATGCCTTCAGTCTGGCCGAATTCCGCGATTCGGTGAACGACGCGCTGGGTTAGCGCTTGCCTCAGTTGCGCTTGTCGCGCGCGCGGGCGAGGGCGGCCTCGATCACACTGCGCTTTTTGTCCTGCATTTCATCGGTTGTTGGCTCTGGCGGCGATTCTTCAAGCGTTTTTGGCACTTTGCCCAGGTTGTTCCTGCGTCTATCGCTATGAATTTCATAGCGTGCCAAAGCTTCGTCAGCCTGATCCGTTGACCACGCGCTCCACCCGGTGCGGTCGCCGGTAACGTTTTCAAGACTGATGCAGTCGACAGGGCAAACCGGAATACAGAGTTCGCAACCGGTGCAATGGGGCTCCATCACCGTGTGCATGAGCTTGTTGCTGCCCACGATGGCGTCGGTCGGGCAGGCGTCCAGACACAGGGTGCAACCAATGCACCAGGCTTCGTCAATGATGGCCACCGCGCGCGGACCCTCAAGGCCGTTGGCAGGATTCAAAGGCTGTGGCGGCAGGCCTGTGACGCTGGCGAGCCGTGCGACGCCTTCAGCGCCGCCAGGCGGGCACTGGTTGATGTCCGCGTCGCCACCCGCAATGGCCTGCGCATAGGCCGCGCAATCGGGGTAACCGCAGCGCGTGCACTGGGTTTGGGGCAGGGCCGCGTGAATGCGGCCGGGCAGCCCGTTCACTTGGGCTTTGCAGCCTTTGTTGGGGCCTTCTTTACAGCCTTCTGTACGGCCTTCTTGGGAGCCAGGCGCGAGTTGCTGGCAGCAACGGCTGCCTGTAGTGAATCCGGATGGTGAGCGGCGATAAACGCCTTGACTTGCGGATACACGATGTCGCGCCAGCGGCGGCCGCTGAAGATGCCGTAGTGACCGGCGCCCTTGACTTCCAGGTGCTTCTGACGAGCCTTGGGCACGTTGTAGCAAAGGCCATGCGCGGCCTGGGTCTGGCCAGAGCCGGAGATGTCGTCCAGCTCGCCCTCGATGGTGAAATGCGCCGTGGTCTTGATGTCTTCCGGGCGCACTCGTTCCATCTTGCCACTGGTGGAGCGCACGTCCCATGTGCCGTTGACCAGCTTGAATTCCTGAAAAACAGTCTTGATGGTGTCCAGGTAGTATTCAGCGTCCATGTCCAGCACGGCGTTGTACTCGTCGTAAAACTTGCGGTGTGCCTCGGTGCTAACGTCGTCGCCCTTGATCAGGTCTTTGAAAAAGTCATAGTGGCTGTTGGCATGGCGGTCGGGGTTCATGGCCACAAAACCGGTGTGCTGCAAAAAGCCGGGGTACACCCGGCGGCCAGCACCCGGGAAGTTGCTGGGCACCCGGTAAATCACATTGTTTTCAAACCACTCAAAGCTCTTGTTCATGGCAAGGTTGTTGACGGACGTCGGCGATTTGCGTGCATCAATCGGGCCGCCCATCATGGTCATGCTCAGGGGCGTCAATTCCTTGCGGCTGGCCATCAGCGACACGGCTGCCAGCACTGGTACTGTCGGCTGACAAACACTGATGACATGGCAATTTCCATAGATACCCTGCAGGTGGCGAATGAACTCCTGCACGTAGTTGACGTAGTCGTCCAGATTGAACGAGCCGTCTGACAGTGGCACCAGGCGGGCGTTTTTCCAGTCGGTGATGTAGACCTTGTGGTCCTTGAGCATGGTCTTGACCGTGTCGCGCAGCAGGGTGGCGTAGTGGCCAGACAGCGGCGCAACGATGAGAACAGCAGGTTCGCCCTTGAGCTTGGTCAGCGTGGCCGGATCATCGGTAAAGCGCTTGAAGCGGCGCAGCTCGCAAAAAGGCTTGTCCAGCTCCACGCGTTCATGGATGGCGATGTTGATTCCGTCAACATCCACGGTGGTGATGTCGAAATTTGGCTTTTCGTAGTCCTTGCCGAGACGGTAAATCAGGCTGTAGCCCGCTGCAACGCGCTGTGCGAGTGGATTTTGACTGAAAGGGGACTGAGGGTTGTTGTAAAGCTTGGCGGCTGCCTGGGCAAAATCGACAAACGGCTCCATCAGGGACCGCTGGGTTTCATAGACTTGATACAGCATGGCTTAACCTTTTGTGACACGGATATGTTGCAGTGCAGCAAATAATAACAGGTGTGCATATTATTTTCTGGAGGGCAAACACCAATACAGGCGTCCGCTTTTTGCCCGGTTTGCAAGTTTCGTGAAAGCTTGACTGCTGCGGGCGGGGCGGCCTCTTGCTTTTACCCAATGTGTCGACAGCTGCCAATCTTCTCCTCCTGTCTAATCAAACCCCTGTAAGAGGAAAGTTCATGATCGACACAAGCCGCGCCGTTACACCAGACCTTCTGAGCTCGCTGGAGAAAACTGACCGCATGCCGGTCATGTTTCTCGGCCACGGCAGTCCCATGAACGCGATTGGTGACAACGAATACCGGCGCAGCTGGCAGGCGCTGGGCACGCAATTTGGGGGCAAGTACCCGCCGCCGCAGCTGATCTTGTGCATCTCGGCCCACTGGCTCACGGAGGGCTGGTGGCTGACGGCCATGGACATGCCCAAAACCATCCACGATTTTGGCGGCTTCCCGCAGGAGCTGTTTGACCAGCAATACCCGGCGCCTGGCGCGCCTGGCGCCGCACGTGGCATCAGCCAGGTGGTGCGTCAGCGCGCCTCTGCGCCCCTGGGCCTGGATATGGAGTGGGGGCTGGACCACGGCAGTTGGGCAGTGCTGAAACCCATGTTTCCCGAGGCCGACATACCAGTTGTCCAGCTGAGCATGGACTACAGCCGTCCACCATCCGACCACTACGCGCTGGCCCAGCAGCTCAAAGCCTTGCGTGAGCGCGGCGTGCTGATCGTGGGTAGCGGCAACATCGTGCACAACCTGCGCGAGATGCAGCGCGGCGCCGCAGGCAACCAGGCCTTTGACTGGGCGCTGGAGTTTGACCAGACCACAGGCGGCTACATCCAGCAGGGCAATCTGGATGCGCTGCAGAACTTCCAGAAGCTGGGCCAGTTGGCAAAGATGGCGCACCCGACGCACGAGCATTACCTGCCATTGCTATACGCCGCCGGCGCGGTGGAGGCGGGCGAGCAGCCGCACTTTTTCAACACGAGTTTTCAGATGGGCGCCATCTCCATGCGCTCGGTGGTTTGGGGTTAAGCTGGGCCGAATCGAAGGAGTATTCATGCCCAGCCGTCAGACCGTTCAGGACTTCATCGCGCTTGTTGAACAAGGCAAATATGTCGAAGCGATTGAACAGTTTTATGCGCCAGACGCCACCATGCAGGAAAACAGCGAGCCGCCGCGCCGCGGCCGGGATGTGCTGCTCGCTTATGAACGCGCCGTCATCGCAGCCTGCAGCGCCATGCGAACCCTGCCTGTTGATTCCTGGCTGGTCGACGGCGACTTTGTGGTGATCCACTGGGTATTTGAGTTCACCCGCCTTTCAGGCAAAACCATGCGCATCGACGAGTTGTCCCACCAGCGCTGGCAGGGCGAGAAAATTGTGGAGGAGCGTTTTTTCTACGACCCCGTTGCCGCGGTGGCAGACCAGGATGAGGACTCTTTGCTATAAATAGAATAGCAAAGTATGACCATCCTTCAAGGGCGAAGTGCCGATTTCGTCACTCTCGCCGATGAAATGCCCGTTTTTTAGAGAACTTTGGCGATGGAAGCGCAGACGTGGCCAATGTTCTGGCTGTTGAGCGCAGCCACGCACATGCGGCCGGTGTCGGTGCCGTACACACCGAACTCGTTGCGCAGGCGCACCATCTGATCTTTGGACAGGCCCGAGTAGCTGAACATGCCGATTTGCGTGGTGATGAAGCTCATGTCTTCCTTCACGCCAGCTTCTTTCAGGCCGTCCACCAGCTTCTGGCGCATGGCCTTGATACGCACCCGCATTTCGCCGAGTTCTTTTTCCCACAGGGCACGCAGCTCTGGGTTGTTCAGCACATTGGCAACGACCGTTGCGCCGTGGATTTGCGGGTTGCTGTAGTTGGTACGGATCACCACCTTCATTTGCGACAACACGCGGTCTGCTTCTTCCTTGCTCTCGCACAGGACCGACAAGGCACCCACGCGTTCGCCGTACAGGCTGAAGCTTTTGGAGAAAGAGGTCGATACGAAGAAGGACAAGCCGGCCTCGACAAACTTGCCAATGACGGCTCCGTCTTCCTTGATGCCGTGGCCGAAGCCCTGGTAAGCCATGTCCAGAAAGGGTGTCAACTTGCGGGCCTTGACCGCGGCGACGACCTGATCCCACTGCGCCGCAGTGATGTCATAACCTGTGGGGTTGTGGCAGCAGGCGTGCAGGACAACGATGGTGCCCTCGGCTGCGCTGTTCAGGGCGGCCAGCATGCCTTCGAAATTGACGCCACGCTTGGCCGCGTCGTAGTAGGGGTAGCTTTCAACCGGGAAACCGGCTTGCATGAAAAGCGCGCGGTGGTTTTCCCAGCTTGGATCGCTGATCAGCACCTTGGCGTTGGGAGTCAGCTTTTTCAGGAAGTCGGCCCCAATCTTCAGGCCGCCGGTTCCGCCAATGCCCTGGGCGGTCGCCACGCGGCCGCTTTTGACGGGCTCGCTGTCGGCGCCAAACACCAGGCCCTTGACGGCTGCGTCATAGGCAGCCACACCGTCCATGGGCAGGTAGCCACGGGGTTTGGGTGACTCCATCATGGCCTTCTCCGCGACCTGCACGCACTGCAACAGTGGCAGCTTGCCTTTGTCGTCGTAATACACGCCAACGCCAAGATTGACCTTGGCCGGGTTGGTGTCGGCGTTGAATTGCTCGTTCAGACCCAATATGGGATCACGGGGAGCCATCTCGACGGCGGTAAAAAGCGACATGTAAATCCTCTAGTAGAAGGGTGGTTATTGTTTTTCCGGCCTTGCTGACCGGGTGTAACGCGGGTGTTACGCAAACATTCGGGAGATCCGCCGCCTATGGAGCCGCGTGCCGCCCAAATGTCGTATTCTGTTTGGTTGCCCCGATTTTAACGGGCCAGGATTGAGTTTTATATGCCAGAACTGATTGAAGTCATGCCCGACACCCCTGCCCCCTCTGCCGCAGGGGAGTTTGTGCGTTTCCCTGATTCGCCGTTTGAGCTTTTCATGCCTTACCCACCGGCTGGCGATCAACCGGTGGCGATCAATCAGCTGGTTGAAGGGCTTAACGATGGCGAAGTTTTTCAGACCCTTCTGGGCGTGACCGGCTCAGGCAAGACCTACACCATGGCCAACGTGATTGCGCGCATGGGCCGGCCGGCCATTGTGTTTGCGCCCAACAAGACGCTTGCCGCGCAGTTGTACAGCGAGTTCCGTGAGTTCTTCCCGAAGAACGCAGTGGAATACTTCGTGAGCTACTACGACTACTACCAGCCCGAGGCCTACGTTCCCCAGCGCGACCTTTTCATTGAAAAAGACTCGGCCATCAACGAGCACATCGAGCAGATGCGCCTCTCGGCCACCAAAAGCGTTCTGGAGCGGCGCGACACCATCATCGTAGGCACGGTTAGCGCGATCTACGGTATTGGCGCGCCGGAAGATTACACGCAGATGCGTTTTATCGCGCGCAGTGGAGACAAGATGAATCAACGCGATGTGATTTCTCGCCTGATTCGCATGCAGTACGCGCGCAACGACCAGGACTTTGCACGCGGCACTTTCAGGGTCCGTGGCGAAGTGATCGATGTGTTTCCCGCAGAACATTCTGAGCTGGCGATTCGCATAGAACTCTTTGACGACGAGATCGAGTCGCTTCAGTTATTTGACCCACTGACCGGACGCATTCGGCAGAAAGTCCCGCGTTTTGTGGTGTACCCCAAGAGTCATTACGTGACGCCGCGCGACAAGGTCATGACTGCCGTGGAAACCATCAAGCTGGAATTGTCGGAGCGCGTCAAGCAGTTTGTGAGTGAGGGCAAGCTGGTTGAAGCCCAGCGGATTGAACAACGCACCCGGTTTGATCTGGAGATGCTGACCGAAATCGGTCATTGCAAGGGCATTGAAAACTACACCCGCCATTTGAGTGGTGCGCCTCCCGGCTCGCCGCCGTCAACACTGTGCGACTACCTGCCCAAGGACGCCTTGATGTTTCTTGATGAGAGCCACGTCATGATTGGCCAACTGAGCGCCATGTACAACGGCGACCGCGCGCGCAAGACCACGCTGGTGGAATACGGTTTTCGTTTGCCGAGTGCGCTGGACAACCGTCCGCTGAAGTTTGAAGAGTTTGAATCCAAGATGCGTCAGGCCGTGTTTGTATCAGCCACACCGGCTGCTTACGAGCAGGAGCACGCTGGTCAGGTGGTGGAGCAGTTGGTTCGGCCCACCGGGCTGGTGGACCCCGAAGTGGAGGTACGCCCCGCAACCCATCAGGTTGATGACGTGTTGCAGGAAATTCGTATCCGCGTGGACAAGAGTGAACGTGTGCTGATCACCACCCTGACCAAACGCATGGCCGAGCAGCTGACCGACTATTTAACGGATAACGGTGTCAAGGTGCGTTATCTGCACAGCGATGTGGACACCGTCGAACGCGTGGAAATCCTGCGCGATCTCCGCCTGGGCACTTTTGATGTGCTGGTCGGCATCAACTTGCTGAGGGAGGGGCTGGACATCCCCGAGGTGAGCCTGGTGGCGATTCTTGACGCCGACAAGGAGGGCTTTCTGCGCTCCGAGCGCAGCCTGATCCAGACCATAGGCCGGGCCGCGCGGAACCTCAATGGACGCGCGATTTTGTATGCCGACAGGATCACGGACTCCATGAAAAAAGCCATGGACGAAACCGAGCGCCGCCGCAACAAGCAGATCGCCTTCAACCTGGAGCACGGCATCACCCCGCGCAGCATCGTCAAACGCATCAAGGACCTGATTGACGGCGTTTACAGTGAAAAATCGGGCAAGGAAGCGGAAAAACTGGAGATCCAGAAAGCGCTTGTAGAGGACATGAGCGAGAAAGACATCGCCCGGGAAATCAAGCGCCTGGAAAAACAAATGATTGAGCACGCCAAAAATCTGGAGTTTGAAAAAGCGGCCCGGGTCCGCGATCAGTTGCATGCGCTCAAGGCGCAGGCGTTTGGTGCGCCAGGGGTCGACAACATCCAGGCAGCGCCCCAGAGCTGAAGACCGCCGGGCCGTCGCGCTCCGGGGCTTCGCGGCATGCCCCCGGCCCGCCCGAAAACCGGATTTCAGTTATACTTGACGAAAACAGTCAAGATCAAGCGAAAAAATAGCAAGACTGAGTACCAGCAAGGCCGACCGGCCGGGGCGGGTGGAGAAAGAGTCCCTGTGAGCCACAAGCTTTTCAGGGTGAGCCAAACGACAGTCAAGCCAACTTTTTAAGGAGCTTGAAAATGCGCCTCACGACCAAAGGCCGCTTTGCGGTCACTGCGATGATTGACTTGGCCCTGCGCCAGAACAATGGTCCCGTTACCCTGGCTGCGATCAGTCAGCGCCAGCAAATTTCCCTGTCTTATCTCGAGCAGCTGTTCGGCAAATTGCGCCGTCACGAGCTGGTGGAGTCCACCCGGGGTCCTGGCGGCGGTTACACCCTGGGTCGCAAGGCTTCTGAAATCACGGTTGCCGACATTATTGTTTCGGTGGACGAGCCCATCGATTCCACCCAGTGTGGTGGCAAGGAAAACTGTCTCGGCGATGCCGGCCGTTGCATGACGCACGAGCTGTGGGCCTCGCTGAACAGCCGCATGGTTGAGTTTCTCGATTCCGTAAGCCTGCAAAAGCTGGTGGATGACCAGTTGGCCAAGGGTGTCGTTGTGGAAAACACGCCCATGGTCAAGAAAGCTATTTTTACCTCGCCCATCCCCAAGCCCGTTCGCGTCAATGCGCCTAATTCGGTGTTTGCACTGGGCAATGCGTTCTCCAAATCCTGATTGGATTTGATAGGCGCAAGCCTGAGAGCGTGTTTTTTTAAATGCTGCCAGCCAGCCTGTGAATTTGAAGAGCTAGCCACATGGAAACCCCACACTTCCCGATTTACATGGACTACAGCGCCACGAACCCGTGTGACCCACGGGTGGTAGACGCCATGATTCCATGGTTGCGTGAGCATTTCGGCAACCCGGCGTCCCGCAGCCACGCCTGGGGCTGGGAGGCTGAAGCGGCCGTCGAGAAGGCGCGTGAGCAAATCGCGGCGCTGATTGGCGCTGACCCGCGTGAAATCGTCTGGACCAGCGGCGCCACCGAGTCGAACAACCTTGCCCTCAAAGGCGCGGCCAATTTCTACAAGTCCAAGGGCAAACACATCATCACGGTCAAGACCGAGCACAAGGCTGTGCTCGATACCTGCCGTGAGCTGGAGCGTCAGGGATTTGAGGTGAGTTATCTGGACGTGCAAGCCG